>CAVVON010000019.1:0-143336 GCA_963749815.1 uncultured Alphaproteobacteria bacterium
ACGACGCCGGCCGTCGGCTTCCACGCCGTCACGCCGCAGGCCTGCGCCGGGATGCGTACCGAGCCGCCGGTGTCGGTGCCGAGCGCAACCGCCGCCATGCCGCTCGCCACCGCGACCGCCGAGCCGGATGACGAGCCGCCCGGGATGAAATCCGCGTTCCACGGATTGCGCGGTTGCGGCTGATGGACGTTGTGGCCGGACGGTTCGTAGGCGAGCGCCGTCATGGCGCAGAAGCCGATGCGGACCGCGCCGGCCCGGTCGAGGCGTTGTCAGACACCTCGGCATCGCCGGCAAAGCCGAGATCGACGCCGTGGTCGAGGCCGCAGGTCGGAAGCCGTTCGCGCGCCGCGAACAGGTCCTTGGCCGCGTACGGCATGCCGGCCAGCGGCCCGGTCTGCGAGCCGGTTTGGCCGGGCATCAGCGAGACAAAAGCGTTCAGGCCGGGGTTGAGCGCGCCAGCGCGCTCGGCCGCCGGCTGGGCCGCGCGCAGGCGCTGCCCGGCATCGAGCGACGTCCACTCCTGCAAGCGCGCGCGTCCCGGCATCGCGCGAGCTTACTGCATCGCGGCGCCCGAAATCTTCACCGCCTCCGCCCACAGCGGAATATCGGCCGCGATGGTGGCGGCGAACTGCTCGGGCGTGTCGCCGAGCGGCTCGACCCCGTAGGACGCCAGCCGCTCGATCACGTTCGGTTGCTTCACCGCCAGCGCCACTTCGGCGGCGAGCTTGTCGATGATCTCTTTCGGGGTCCCGGTGGGCGCCATCAGCCCGTTCCAGGTGATGGTGCGGAAGCCCGGATAGCCGGACTCGGCGACCGTCGGCACGTCGGGAAGCTGCGGCGCGCGCTTCTCGCCCGACACCGCCAGCGCTCGCAGCGCGCCGCTCCTGGCCTGCGGAATGATTTCGGACAGGTTGCCGAAATAGATGGTGATGTGGCCTGCGATCAGATCGGCCATCGCCGGACCGCCGCCCTTGTACGGGACATGCACCATGTCGAGCCCGGCGCGCTTGGCGAACAGCGCCATCGACAGATGGCTGAGCGTGCCGGTGCCGCCCGAGCCGTGCGCCAGCTTGCCCGGCTGCGCGCGCACGTAATCGACGAACTCCTGGAGCGTGCGCACCGGCACGCTCGGATGCACCACCAGCACGAACGGATTGGTGCCGACATTGCTGATCGGCGCGAAATCCTTGACCGGGTCGTAGGTCACCTTGGTCATGGCCGGAAAGATCGCGATCTGCGGCAGCGCCGGAAAGAACAGCGTGTAGCCGTCGGCCGCCGCACGCGCGACCTCCTGGGCGGCGATCGCACCCATGGCGCCGCCCTTGTTCTCGATCACGAACTGCTGGCCGAGCCGCTCGCCGAGATGCTGGCCGATCACGCGCGCGATGCCGTCGGTGTTGCCGCCGGGCGGGAACGGGACCACCACCTTCACCGGCTTCTGCGGCCAGGCCTGCGCGCGCGCCGGCCTCGCCAGGCCCATGGATGCCAGCGCGGCAGCGCGGGCGAGAAACAATCTGCGGGTGGTCATCGCATGCTCCTTCCGGTCGTCATGCGCTCGCGATGCAGGTTCGGTGCCAGGTTAGGCCGTGCCGCGCAGGTTGCAAACCTCGCATGCATCAGGCTGTTTGCGGCGGAACAAAGCGACGTATAGTCCGGCAGCACCATCGGAATGGGGAGCGGACGTGCCCGATACACTCGGATTTCGCAAACGGATCGGGATCGTGGTCCCGTCGACCAACACCACCGTGCAGCCGGAATGCGATCCGCTGCGGCCGCGCGGCGTGACCAACCACACCGGGCGCGTCACCATCAAGGAGCGGCCGCTCAACACCGAGCAGGCGTTCTTCGAGCACATGCACGACATGCGCGAGGGCATCGGCACCGCGGTCGACCAGATCATGACCGCGGGGCTCGACCATCTGATCATCGGGATCGCGCTCGAGACGTTCTGGGGCGGCGTCGCGGCGGCCGACAAGTTCCAGAGCGAGATCGCGCAGCGCGCCGGGGTCGGCATCTCGATGGGCTCGACCGCGGCGGTCGCGGCGCTCAAGGCGTTCGGGGCCAAGCGCATCGGCGTGCTGACGCCGCACCAGCCGCGCGGCGACGAGATGGTGCGGCTGTATCTTCAGGAGGCGGGTTTCGAGGTGGTGCGGCTCAAGGGGCTGAAATGCACGACGCCGCGCGCGATCGCGCAGGTGCCGGCCGCCGACATCCGTGCGGCGCTGGCGGAACTCGACGGCCCGGACGTCGACGCGCTGCTGCAGGTCGGCACCGCGCTGCCGACGGTCGCGATCGCGGCCGAGGCCGAGCACTGGCTCGGCAAGCCGGTGCTGGCGATCAACGCGGTGAGCTATTGGGACGCGCTGCGGCGCTGCGGGATCGAGGACCGCGTGCTGGGGTATGGGCGGATCTTGGAGGAGTTTTAGCGCAGCGCAGTCGCAACGGCAGCGCGCTCCCTCTCCCCGCTCTTGCGGGGAGAGGGTTGGGGTGAGGGGCAACGGCACGATCAGCGCAAGCTTCGCCCCTCACCCGGCTCGCTTCGCTCGCCACCCTCTCCCCGCTGCGCGGGGCGAGGGAAGAAACCGCGCCCGTTACGCCGTCACCTTCCGCGCGCTCCAATCCTCGCGCAGCTTGTCGCGCAACACCTTGCCGCGATCGCTCTTCGGTAGGTCGGCGACGATGACGATCTGCTTCGGGCGCTTGGCGGCCGGCAGATGCGCCTCGCAGTGGGCGCGCACGCTGGCGGCGGAAAGGTCTGGTCTCCTTGGCGACCACGTAGCACACCACCTCCTCGCCGTAGATCGGGTCCGGCACGCCGACCGCGGCGGCATCGAGAATGCCCGGGTGCCGGAGCAGCACCTCGTCGATCTCCAGCGGCGCGATGTTGACGCCGCCGCGGATGATGATGTCCTTGGCGCGGCCGGTGACGCGGATGAAGCCGTCGGCGTCGCGGATGCCGAGATCGCCGGTCTTGATGCGCTTGCCGCGCACCGGCTCGATCGCGCCGTCGCCGGCGATATAGCCGATCGCCATCTGCGGGCCGCCGACGGTGATCTCGCCTTCCACGTCGACCGGCGCACGGATTGCCGGCGCCGTCGACGATCTCCAATTCCTGGTGCAGCGCCGGCAACCCGACGGTGCCGAGCTTGCGCGTGTAATGGCGGTTGCCGCACACCCAGCCGGTCTCCGACATGCCGTAGAGCTGCAGGAGCTTGGCGCCGTACATATCCTCGAATTTCTCCCACTGCTGTGCGGTGAGCGGCGCGGTCGAGCAGCTCATCAGCCGCAGCGTCGGATTTTTCCGGGCGAAGCCCTCGATCGGCCGGTTCAGCAGCATGTTCAGCACGGTCGGCACGCCGGCCGCGAAGGTAATGCCGTGCGTCCCGATCCAGTCCGAGAAATGGCTGTGCGAGAATTTCTTGGCGATGTGGAGCGTCAGGCCCTTCTGCAGGAACGGCATCAGGCTCAGCACCTGCGCCGAATTCCAGCCGAACGAACGGTATTCGAGCGTGCGGTCGTCTGCGGTGAGGCCGAGAAATTCGAGCGTGTCGAGGCCGTTGAGCCAGTAAGCGGCGTGATCGTAGAGCACGATCTTGGGCCTGGCGGTGGTGCCGGAGGTGCAGAAGATGCAGGCCGGATCGTCGGCATTGTTGCGCTCGGGCAGATCGGCCGCCGAGCCGCTCGTGAGATTTGCGAACAGTTCGTCCTGCGGATCGCGCGCATTCCACGAACCGAACCGCAGGCGCGGCGCGCGCGCGTCGCCGACCAGCGCGCCGCAGTCGATGTCCTTGTGATAGAGGATGAGCGCCGGATCGAGCGCGGCGGCGACCTCCGCCATATGTTTCTGGTTGATCTCGATGTTGATCGGGCACACCACCGCCCCGATCCGCCAGACGCCGAGCCAGATCAGCAGCTTTTCGAGATTTTCGTCGGAGAGGAGCAGGACGCGCGAGCCTTTGCGCACGCCGCGCCGCTTGAGACCGGCGGCGATGTCGGTGGTGACGCGGTCGAGGTCGCCGAAGGTGATCGACGAGCCGCCGTCGAGATCGACGATCGCGGTCTTGCCCGGATCGCGCGCGCGGTACTCCGCCAGCAGATCGGCGACCGGCCGGTAGGGAATGCCCAGCGTGTGATTGCCGAAGACGTTGGCCATCACTCTCCCTTGCCGCCCGGAGCCTTCTCCACGCCCGCCGCCTCCATCAGCGCCGCGACGATGCCGGCATAGCCGGTGCAGCGGCAGATGTGGCCGCTCAGCACCTCGCGCAGCTCGGCCTCGGTCGGCTTCGGCGCGCGCGCGAGATAGTCGGTGAACGACATCAGGATGCCGGGCGTGCAGAAGCCGCATTGCAGCGCGTGGTGGTTCTGAAACGCCTGTTGCAGCTTGTTGAGCACGCCGTCGGGCCCGGCGAGCGATTCGACCGTGCGCACCTCTTTGCCCTCGGCCTGGATCGCGAGCGTGAGGCACGAGCGCACCGCCGTGCCGTCGATCATCACGGTGCAGCAGCCGCAGACGCCGTGCTCGCAGCCGACATGGGTGCCGGTAGCGCCCAGCGACTGGCGCAGGAAATCGCTCAGCAGCATGCGCGGCTCGGCCTCCGCCGAGACGGCGCGGCCGTTGAGCGTGATCCTGATGCGGGTGCGCTGGTCGCGGTTCACGCGGCGCATGCTTGGGCCTCCGCGATCACGAGCGGCGCGAGCTTGCGCAGGATGTCGCGGCGCATGCCGGTCGAAGCGTGCAGGTCGTCGTAGCCTTCGTGTTCCGCGAGCAGCGCTTCGACCGCGTCCTTGGCGCCGCCGGCCGCGAACCGCCGCACGATCGGCTTGCCCGCCATGCCGCCGACGCCGAGCCGTACCGTCGTCTTGTCCTCGATCACCGCCCCAACCGCGATGATCGCGAAGTCGCCGTGCCGGCGCGCCACCTCGCGGAACGCGACGCCCGGCGGATGCACCGGGAAGCGCACGGCGGCGATCATCTCGTCGGGCTCGCAGGCGGTCGTGAGCATGTCGCGCTGGAACTCGGCGGCCGGCAGAACGCGCGTGCCCTTGGCCGAGCGCAGCACGACCTCGCCTTGAAGGAGCGCCAGCGACAAGCGGGATCTCCGAGCTCGGGTCGGCATGCGCGATCGAGCCGCAGACCGTGCCCTTGTTGCGGGTCTGGAAATGGCCGACGAACGGCAGCGCCGCGGCCAGAAGCGGCAGCTTCGCCGCAAGACCGGGCCACGCCATCAGCTTGTTCTGCGTGACGGCGGCGCCAATCTCGATTTTGTCGCCGGTATCGCGGATGGCGTCGAGGCCCGAGATGCGGGCGATGTCGATCAGCACGTCGGCCATCACCAGCCGCAGGTTGAGCATCGCCACCAGCGACTGCCCGCCGGCGAGAACGCGCGCGGCATCGCCGTGCTCGGCCAGCACCGCCACCGCCTCGTCCACCGTATCGGGGCGCACGTAGTCGAACGGGCGGGGCTTCATGTGGCCTCGCCCGCCATCAGCGCATGGATGCGCCGCGGCGTCGCCGGCAGTTGCACGTCCTTGACGCCGAGCGCATCGGCAATGGCATTGGCGATGCAGGCCGGCACGCTCATGCAGTTGCCTTCGGCCAGGCCCTTGGCGCCGAGCGGCGTCAGCGGCGACGGCGTCTCCTGATGCAGCATCTCGACCGGCGGGATTTCGCTCACCGTCGGAACGAGGTAATCGGCGAACGTGCCGGTGAGGAACGCACCCTCCTCGTTGTAGACGAACTCCTCGTACAGCGCGGCCGCGATGCCCTGCGCGAACGCGCCGCGCATCTGGCCGTCGGCGATCAGCGGATTGAGCACGCGTCCGGCGTCGTGCATCGAGATGTAGCGGTCGACGCGCACCTGGTAGGTGACCGGATCGATCTCGATCCCGCACATGTCGAACACGAAGCCGTAGGTCAGCGACGTGTTGATGCGGTCGTCACTCGACGGCGGCTCGAGCTCGGGCGGCGACCAGACCGCGGTTTCGGACAGCGCCGGCTCCATGCCTTCGGGCAGCATCACCGGCGACCAGTGCGAGGTGCCGGCGATGCGGCCGAACGGCGCGGCATTGTCCGGATTGCTCCTGCTCCTGATCTTGCCACTGGCGAGCTCGATGTCGGCGGGCAGCACGTTGAGCTGCTTGGCACCGATTTGCTTGAGCTTGTCCGCCATGCGCCCGGCCGCCAGGTGCGCGGCAACCGCCGTGCCCGGCGTGAAGCGGCACGAATAGGTGCCGGCGGCGATCGACCACTGGTCCTTGGCGGTGTCCATCTCGAGCGTGACGTCGATATCGCCCGGCTTGAGACCAAGCTGATCGGCGACGATCTGCGACAGCACGGTCTCGTGCCCCTGCCCCTGCACCGTCACATCGGCGGTGACCGAGACCGCGCCGAGCGGGTCGATGTTGACGGTGACCATCGACGACGCGCCGTTCTTCGGGCCGGCCTTGTCGCGCGCTTCCGGCGACAGCAGCGTCGAGAGATAGCCCATGTTCGACATCGCGGGCTCGACCACGACCGCGAATCCGATGCCGTATTTTTTTCCGGCGGCGCGCGCGGCGGCGCGGCGCTTTTGCAGGTCGGCGAGGCGGCCGCCGCCAACCGCGGTCTCGACCGCGCGGACATAGTCGCCGGAATCGTAGAGCGCGCCGGCGGCGGCGCGGTACGGAAACTTGGCGGTCGGAACGAGGTTACGCTTGATGACGTCGAGATGATCGAGGCCGAGCTCGACCGCGATGCGCTGGATGAGCCGCTCCAGCGCGAGGTAGAGCTGCGGGCCGCCGAAGCCGCGGATCAGGCTCGCCGGCATCTTGTTGGTGAGCACGACGCGGTTGACCACGTCGACGTTCGGAATGTCGTAGCCGCCGGTGACGGCGCCGTGCATGCGGTAGAGCGGCCCCGGCATCGGCGCGCGCAGGAACGCGCCGTAGTCTTCCAGCTGATCGAGTTTCAGCCCGAGGATGCGGCCGTCGTTGGTGACCGCCGCCTCGATCTCGGTGACGCGATTGGGGCCGGAGCTGGCCGCGACCAGATGCTCGACGCGGTCCTCGACCCATTTCACCGGCCGTCCGGTGACGCGCGCCGCGATCGCCGTCAGCACCACATAGGGAAAGACCGAAAGCTTGATGCCGAAGCTGCCGCCGCTGTCGGGCGGAATGCGCAGCCGCAGCTTCGGTCCCGGCACGCGCAGCGCCCGCGCCATCACCGGATGCGTGCTGAACGGACCCTGGAAGTTCGCCAGCACGTCGTAGCTGTCGTCGGCCGGATTGTGCGAGGCGACCACGACGTAGCATTCCATCGGCGTGAACGAGAGGCGGTGGAACGGAACCGTCAGCGCGACGCGCCGGTCGGCCTGCGCGAAGGCCGCCGCGGTGTCGCCGTACTTGAACTTGCGGACCGAAATCTCGTTGGTCTTGGCCTCGGCGTGCAGCAGCGGCGACGAGTTTCGCACGCGGCCTTCGGATCGAGCACGGCGGGCAAGCGCCGCGTACTCGATCTCGACCAGCTCGGCCGCGTCCTCGGCGATGTAGCGGCTCTCCGCCACCACCAGCGCCACCGCCTCGCCGACATAGCGCACCCGGCCGACCGCCAGCGCCCACTGATGCACCGGCACCTTCAGCGCGACCAGGAACGGATCGGAAAGCTTGCGGATGTCGTCGCCGGTGATGACGGCCCAGACGCCGTCATGCGCGCTGGCCTTGGTTGTATCGATGCGCACGATGTCGGCATGCGGGTGCGGCGAACGGACCACGTGCGCGTGCAGCGTGCCGGCCGGCACCGGCATGTCGTCGGCATAGCGGCCGCGCCCCGACAGCAGCGTCGGGTCTTCCTTGCGCAGCGTCGGCGTGCCGAGGAATTTTGGCACTCTGGGTCGCCTCCCATGCAAACTGCGCCCGAGCGTTGACCGCATCATTGGGCGTCTTCATAAACTCTATCGGAACGCCGCACTGGGAAGCAATCGTCCCGCCCATCAGCTTCAAGACCACAATTCGAGAGCCTTGGAATGCGCTTCGACATACCAGCCCCGCAAATGACGTTCGATGTCGCGCTCGACGACGGCGCCAAGATTCGCATGCGCCGGCACGGCAACCCGGACGGCACGCGGCTCCTGATCACCCACGGCAACGGCTTCGCGGCGGACGCCTATTACCCTTATTGGCAGAATTTGCTCCCGGCTTTCGACCTTCTGGTGTTCGATTTCCGCAACCACGGGCAGAACGTTCCGGTCACGCCGGCGAACCACACCTACGAGCAGTTCGCGCGCGACCTCGAACGGGTGATCCAGGAGGTGAATACGCGGCTCGGGCGCAAGAAGACGGCCGGTATCTTCCATTCCATGTCCGGCCGTACCGCCATGAAGCACGCGGTCGAGATCGGCTGGCGCTGGGATGCGCTGATCCTGTTCGATCCGCCGAACGTGCCGCCGCGCGACGCACAAGCTCTATCCGATGATGGAGGCGTTCGAGATCAAGCTGACCGACTGGGCGAAAAATCGCCGCCGGACATTCGCGACGATCGATGAACTGACGGACGAATATGTGCAGTCCCGTGCGACGCGCGGCTGGGTCGAGGGTGCGCATGAATTGATGGCGCGCTCGGTGCTGCGGCCGTCGCCGGGCGGAGGCTATGAGCTCACCTGCGCGCCCGAGAACGAGGCGCACATCTATCACCAGGCGCTGACGATGAATCTCTGGCCGCGCGCCGAGGCAGTTCGGCGGCCCGGTCAAGCTGATCGGCGCCGATCCGAAGAAGAGCGGGCCGCCGACCGGACCCGCGAACCAGGCGCTCGGCGCCGAGGGCGGCTACAATTACAGCTTCGTCGCCGACTCCGGCCACATGCTGCAGATCGAGAAGCCGGACGCAGTGCGTCGGCTCACGGTGCGAATTCCTCAAGGAATGCGGGCTGGCCTAGCGGCGGCTACGCCAGCCCGGTACGTCCCTCGTCTCGCCAGGCGGCGCGCGCGCCGCAGCGCAGGCATGCGGTCCCCTGCCCCCGTTGTGCCGATAGGCCGCAAAGACGCACAATCGGCCAGCCAGACGGCGTCGCCGAATGAATGCCGTCAGCGAAAACTGAGGAGGATCAATCCATGCTGTCACGACGCAGCTTCGTTACCACCACGCTCGGCGCCGGTGCGGCGCTTGCGACGCAAAGCCCGCGCCAGGCGATGGCTCAGGTCGACCGCCGCCGGATCACCGACGCGCAGATCCATCTTTGGAAGGCGGCGTCCGACGACTGGAAGTGGACGCCCGGCCTGACGCCGCAACTGCCGGAGCCGTTCACCATCGAACGGGCGGTCTCGATGATGGACGAGGCCGGCATCGACCGCGCCGTCATCGTCCCGCCGTCCTGGCCCGGCGACCGCAACGACTACGCGCTCGAAGCGGTGAAGCGCTATCCGACCCGGTTCCGCGTCATGGGCCGCTTCCCGCTGCAGGACCCCAAGGCGCTCGATCTCTTGCCGAAGTGGAAGGAACAGCCGGGCATGGTCGGCGTGCGGCTGACCTTCAACAACTCCCAGAATATCCCGTGGCTGACCGACGGCACGGCGGACCGGTTCTGGCCGGTGGCCGAAAAGGCCGGGCTGCCGATCATGTTCTTCGCGCCCGGGCGCACCTTGGCGCTCGGCCCGATCGCCGAGAAGTATCCGCAGCTCCAGCTGATCATCGACCACATGAACGCCTCGGCGGCGATGATGCGCGAGGGCAAGCTCGACGATGTGATCGGACAATGCGTCTCGCTCGCCAAATATCCGAACATCAGCGTCAAGGTGTCGAACTCGCCTCAGCTGTCGCGCGAGCCGTATCCGTTCAAGGACGTCGCAGGAATTCTCAAGCGGGTGATCGACGCCTACGGCCCGCAGCGCAGCTACTGGGGCACCGACCTCACCAACTCCTACGCCAAGGCGAGCTATCGCCAGCGCATTACGCACTTCACCGAGGAACTGAGCTTCCTCAGCGAGAGCGACAAGGACTTGATCATGGGCCGCGCGATTTCGGAGCGGCTGAAGTGGACGTGATCGTTTCGCACGACGCGGTCTGTATTGGTGCGGCCCTGCGCGCGAGCGCGGGGCCGTGCATCTTTGAGCAACATCAACGTGGACGGAACTCATGGCGGATGATGCGGCGGCTGCGCTCCAGGACGCGCTGAAAAAGCGGTTCGGCGAGACGATCCCGGTCGATCGATCGCTGCCCGGCCTCGACGAGCTCGCCCGCATCGCCGGCCACAGCACCCACCGCCGCTATGAGCCGCGGCCGATCCCGCCCGACCTGCTGCGGCTTTTGTGCGCGTGTGCGCTGTCGGCGCCGTCGAAAAGCGACCTGCAGCAGGGCGATATCGTCATCGTCCACGACCGGACGACGCGCGGAAAGATCGAGGCGCTGCTGCCCGACATGCCGTGGATGGCGAGCGCGCCGGTGTTCCTGGTGTTCGTCGCCAACGGGCGGCGCATTCCGCGGGTGGCGGAGATGCGGGCGAAGCCGTTCCCCAATCACCATCTCGACATGTTCTTCAATGCGACCGTCGACAGTGCGATCGTGATGACGAATTTCCTGCGCGCGGCGGAAGCGGTCGGGCTCGGCTGCTGCCCGATCAGCGTGATCCGCGATCATGCGGCGACCGTGAGCCGGCTCCTCGACCTGCCGGAGCGCGTGATCCCGGTCGCCGGCATGTGCGTCGGCTGGCCCGCGGAAGCCGGCCACGTCACGGCGCGGCTGCCGCTCGACACGACCGTGCACCACGACCGGTTCAACGACGATGCGCTGCCCGCGCAGGTCGACGCCTACGACCGCCGCCGCGACGCGCTGTTCGCGTACCGGCGGCAGCGCGATCCCGGCCGCTTCGGCGCGGCGGCGTTCTACGGCTGGTCCGAGGACAAGGCGCGGCAATATGCCGTACCGACGCGTGCCGATTTCGGCGCGTTCGTGCGCGGCAAGGGCTTTTGCTTGGACTGATGCATGAGCCACGGTTGACAGCCTCGGCAAAATTAGTAAAGTTACTTAAGTAAATCGCATGGAGCGCGAATGGCCGCTCTCTCGCACCAGCCCCCGCCTGCCGGCTTAAAGCCGCTCGACGCGTCGCTGCGCGGCTATCTCGCCACCAATGCCGACATCGTCACCCGCATCACCAAGCCGGTGCACATGGACGACATCGGCGCGCTGTCGGCGCAGAGCGACCAGCCGATCCTGTTCGAGAACATCGTCGAGAAGCCGGGCTTCCGGCTGTGCGACATTCTGGTGAAGAACCGCCGTTCGCAGGCGCGCGCGCTCGGCGTCAAGCGAGAGGACTATCTGCGCACGCTCGCCTACCGGCTGCGGCAGCCGCCGCGCGGCTTCAAGTTCGTCAAGACCGGGCCGGTGAAGGAGGTCATCAAGCTCCACAACGAGGCCGATTGGACCGAACTGCCGATCCCGTACCACAAGGACAAGGACGACGCGCCCTACATCACCGCGATGAACATCATCCGCGATCCGGAGACCGGCTTCTACAATTCCTGCCACGCCGGCACGCACGCGGTGGGCCCGCGCCGCGGTCTGATCAGCTTCGCCACCCCTCATTCGCACGTCATCATGCGCAAGTACCGCGAGATGGGCATGGACGAGATGCCGATCGCCTTCGTGTTCGGCGTGCCGCCGGCCTACGAGATCATGGCCAACTTCTCCGGCCTGCACATGGATGCCTGGGGCGAGATGGAGATGGTCGGCACCATCATGGACCGCGACGTCGAGATGGTGCCGTGCGAGACGCTTCCCATCAACGTGCCGGCGCAAGCCGAGATCGTGGTCGAGGCCAAGATCAACCTGAAGGACCGGTTCAGGGTCGGCGATGTGACCTCGCCGTCGATGTATCACCTGCCGCATCACGAAAACCTGCCGGAGCTCGAGGTCACCGCCATCACCATGCGGGCGGACCGGCCGATCTACCGCAACCACCAGACCACGCCGGAGACCGACCACCAGCCGCTGCCGCGGCTCTGTCACGAGGCGGTGCTGTACAACCGGCTCAGCGAGATCGGCCTCGACGTCAAGGATGTGCGCTTCCCGACCTGGGGCGCGGCGCTGTCCTGCGTGCTGCAGTTCGATTATCCGCGCCCGGGCATGGTCAACGACGCGCTGATGACCGCGATGGGCGCGCCCTGGCTCAACACCAAGCTGGTGGTCGCGGTCTCGCCCGACACCAACCTCGACGATGCCGGCGACGTCTATCACGCCATCGCGACGCGCTGCGATCCGGCGCGCGACGTGATCGTGGTCGGCGAACACCCGCGGCTCGCCCTACGATCCCTCGGCGCAGCCGCTCGAGGGACACTATCCGTTCCGCACCGTCGGCAAGATGGGCATCGACGCGACCATCAAGTCGCGGCACGACCCGGCCGACTTCGAGCGCGCCTGGCCGAAGAACTGGGGCAAGGTGAAGCTGGAGGATTATTTGTGACGTTCACCGCCGCCCGCTAGCTCCGGCCGTCATCGTCCGCGAAAGCGGACGATCCAGTCCGGCCAAAGACTGGATGCCCGCTTTCGCGGGCATGACACGGGAGAGAGCGGACCCGACCAGAGAAGCAAAGGAGCAAGCACCATGGACGCCATCGCCCCCCCGAAACCGAAGGTCCTCGTCGAAGGCGAGCCCTTCATCCCGTACGTGAAGGAAGAGAACTTCGATCCGCGGCTCATGCCGGTGGTCGAGCCCTACAAGAAGCGCATGGGCTTCCTGCCGAACGCGCTCAAGCTCTACGCCTACCGGCCGGAGATCGCCGAGACGCTGTGGAAGCTCAACAGCAACGTCATGCGCGATCCCTCCTCCACGCTCGACCAGTTGCTCAAGCGCAAGCTCGCGGCGGTCGCCTGCGCCACCAACGGCTGCGCCTACTGCACCGCGCACAGCTGCGCGATGCTGAAGAAGCCGACGCAAGCGGGCTTCGAGGGCTGGGGCGTCAGCGAGAAGGAGCTGCAGGACATCATCACCGGCGACATGCAGCCGAAGGACGACATGGAGCGCGCCTGCTTCGACTACGTGCGCTCGGCCTCCGAGGACCCGACCTCGGTGCCGGACGAGATCCTCCAGCGGCTGAAGAAGCACCTGACGCCGCCGCAGATCGTCGAGCTCGCCTGCGTGGTCGGGTTCTGGAAGTTCTACAACACCGTGCACGACAGCCTGCACATTCCGGTCGAGTCTTCGCTCCTGGGCGACACCGGATATGTCAATCTCTAAAGCCCGGCGCGGAAACGGCCATCCGCCCCGGCCAGTGAAGCAGGACGGCGGCGGCGTATATCATCTGCCGCCGACGGTGACCCAGGCGTCGCTGCTGCAGAACGGCAGCGACCGCCGGTTCCGCGTGCTGATCAACGATCTGCTCACGATTGCGGCCCGCATGGAAGTGGTGCGTGAACATCTCGGACGCCGCATCGGCGTCAGCGCGGCGCAATACAGCATGCTGGTCGCGATCGCCCATCTGCAGGACGAGCGCGGCGTCAGCGTCGGCGCGCTCGCCCAGGCGATGCACGTGTCGAGCGCGTTCATCGCGTCGGAGACCGGCAAGATGGCGCGGCTCGGATTCGTGCACAAGCGCGCCAACCCGCAGGACCGGCGCGGCGTGCTGCTGAGCCTCGCCGCCGCCGGCCGGCTCAAGATCGATCGCATCGCGGCCGAGCTGCAGGCGCTCAACGACCTGTTCTTCGGCGCGCTCGACGCCAAGGCGTTCGCCGCACTGTGCGCGTCGGCGGCGTTGCTGGTCGAGGGCTCGAAGGCCGCCATGCAATATCTCGCAGCGGTCGAGCACGAGCCGCAGACGGCGCTGGACGCGGCGGGCTGACGCGCGTGCGGCTGCGTGCCGCGCAACCGGGCAGAGCCGCCGCCAGAATGCGCTTGTGCTATTCTGGTGCTGTGTCACGTTCAGTGCAAACAGACTGGGGCGTCGAGAAATGGTGTCATACTTCGTCCGGTATCGCGGCTCACCCACCGACCCCGAAAAATTCCTTCGCTACTACGAGACGCGCCACGCCGATGTGCTGCGAGCGTTCCCGGGCATCCGCGGGCTGACGCTGCATACGCCCAGCGAATGGAACGACCCGTTCCCGGTGCAACGCGCGGGTTCGCTGCTGCTCGCCCAGATGACGTTCGACAGCGCGGCCGATCTCGACCGCGGCGCTGCAATCGCAGGCGCGCCGCGATGCGCGCGACGATTTCGGGCGCTTTCCGCCGTTCACCGGCGAGGTCACGCACGAGGCCATGACAGCCAAGGTGATCTTCTGATGGCCGGCGAAGACAGGCGGCGGGTTCTCCAGCGCGATCCCAATCCCCATCTGTTCCGGCCGCTGACCTTGCGTTCGGTGACCAGCCGCAACCGCGTGATGGTGTCGCCGATGTGCCAATATTCGGCGATCGACGGCGTGCCCGACGACTGGCATTTCGCCAACATGGCGGCGCGCGCGGTCGGCGGCGCCGGCATCGTCTGTGTCGAGGCGACGCACGTCGAGGCGCGCGGGCGTATCACGCCGGGCTGCCTCGGGCTGTGGAACGACACCCAGCGCGATGCGCTGGCGCGCATGGCCGCCTTCATCGAGCGCCAGGGCGGCGTGCCGGCGATCCAGCTCGCGCATGCCGGCCGCAAAGGCTCGGTGTCGCGGCCGTGGGAGGGCACGGCGCCTCTTCGCGCCGGCGGCGGCCAATGGCCGGTGATCGGTCCCTCGCCGCTCGCGTTCAACACCGGCTGGCAAGTGCCGCAGGAGATGGATGCAGCGCTGATAGCGGAAGTGACCGGCGCGTTCGCGGCAGCGGCGCGCCGATCGCGCGAAGCCGGCTTCCGCCTGATCGAGATCCACGCCGCGCACGGCTATCTGCTGCACCAGTTCCTCTCGCCGCTCTCCAACCAGCGCACCGACCGCTACGGCGGTCCGCTCGAAAATCGCGCGCGGCTGCTGATGGAGGTGATCGCGGCGGTGCGCGGCGAATGGCCCAAGGAACTGCCGCTGTTCGTGCGCCTCTCCATGACCGACTGGGTGCCGGGCGGTTGGGACCTGCCGCAGGCGATCGAGCTTTGCCGCTGCTCAAGGCCGGCGGCGATGTCGACCTGATCGATTGCAGCAGCGGCGGCGCGAGCCCCGAGCAGCGCGTGCCGATCCATCCGGGCTATCAGGTGCCGTTCGCCGAGGCGGTGCGGCGCGACGCCGGCATGCCAAGCGGCGCGGTCGGGCTGATCTCGGCGCCCGAGATGGCCGAAGAAATCCTCGCCAACGGCCGCGCCGACCTGATCGTGCTCGGCCGTGTTCTGCTGTCCGATCCGCACTGGCCGCTGCACGCCGCCAAGGCGCTCAAGGCGGAGAACGTCGCATGGCCGGTGCAGTACGAGCGGGGCAAGATTTATTGAGGTGAGACGGGGAGCATGGCCGCGAGCGGCGCGCTCATCGTTGGACGTCGCGCGTGCGGATGCCGTAGAGGAGACGCTTCATTCTCTCGCAGCAGATCGTCAACGGCCTGATGCTCGGCTCCATCTACGCGATGGTGGCGGTGGCGTTGACGCTCAGCATCGGCGTGCTGAAATTTCTCAATTTCAGCATTCCCGGCCTGTTCATGATCGGCGGCATGGCGACCTGGGCGCTCATTCGCGCCGGCCTGCCTTGGCCGATCGCCGCGGCCGGCGCGCTCGCGATCGGCGCCATCGCCTCGCTGGTGGTCGAGCGCTTCACCTGGCGCTGGATGCGCTCCGCCGGGCATTTCGTTCCGCTCGTGAGCTCGATGGCGTTCCTGCTGCTGTTCGAGCATCTCGCCGTCGTCTACTGGGGCTCGGAGCTGCGCACGCTGCCTGCGCTGTTCGGCAGCGCCGACCTGCGCATCGCCGGGCTTGTGATCAGCCTGCCGCAACTCGTCGGGCTGATCGCCTCGATCGTCCTGATCTGGGGACTGACGCTCATCCTCGCGCACACGCGCTTCGGCCGCGGCCTGCGCACCATCGCCGAAGATTCCGACACCGCGCGGCTTCTCGGCGTCGACATCAACCGCATCGTGCCGCTGGTGTTCGTGGTGAGCGGGCTGTTCGCCGCGCTCGCCGGCGTGATCTTCGCGCTCAACTACCGCCAGGTGCAGCCGTTCATGGGCGAGGTGGTGGGCCTCAAGGGCATCTCGGCGATGATCGTCGGCGGCATGGGCAACATCTGGGGCTCGATCGCCGGCGGATTGATCATCGGGCTGGTCGAGGTGCTGTCGATCGGTTATTTCGGCGCCGACTTCGTCGACATCATGGTCTACGGGCTGCTGCTGCTCATTCTGTTCGTGCGCCCGACCGGCCTGTTCTCGGGCGCCATCGCCGGGCAGGCCCGCGTATGAGCGGCTATCTCGAAGGCGTTCTGGTGCTGCTCGCGGTCAACGTGGTGCTGGCCTATGGCGGCTTTCTGCCGCTCGCGGCCGGCCAGCTCAATCTCGGGCTCGCGGGCTTTGCCGCCATCGGCGCGTACGCGTCGGCCTATCTCAGCAACATCTACAAGCTCACGCCGCTGCGTCGCCATTCCGGCGGCCGGCGTCATCGCCGCGCTGATCGCGCTCGCGGTGGCGGTGCCGGTGCTGCGCACACGCGGCATCTATCTCGCGCTCGCGACCTTCGCGCTCGGCCAGATCGTGCAGGCGATCATCCTCAATCTCGAAGTGGTCGGCGGCGCGGCCGGCTATCCGGTGACGGCGTTCATCCGGCTGCCGACCATTGCGGCGTTCGCCGCCGCCGTCGCCGTGCTGGTGTGGCTGCTGTTCGGGACCCGCTTCGGCATCGCCGTCACCGCCGTGCATGACGACGAGCGCGTCGCCGACCTCATGGGCATCGACGTGCGCGCCTTCCAGGTCGCGGCCTTCGCGCTCGGCTCCGGCATCGCCGGCATCGGCGGCGGCCTCTACGCGCATCATTTCAGCTTCATCGAGGCGCAGTATTTCAACGTCTCGCTCAGCATCACCATCGTGCTCTATGTGCTGCTCGGCGGCACCCAGACCGTGCTCGGCCCCTGCTCGGCGCCGCCGTGTTCACGCTCCTGCCCGAAGTGCTGCGCGCCAGCGCCAACTGGCGCTACGTGGTGTTCGCGGGCGCCATCATCGTCATCATGGCGCTGCGGCCGGACGGCCTGATCACCGCCGCGCAGGTGCGCCGCCTGCTGGGCTGGAGCCCGAAGACGGCCGACGATCTCGCCGCCGCGCCGACGGAGCGCGCGCCATGACTTCGGGCCGCCCGATCCTCGAGCTCGTCTCCATCGGCAAGCATTTCGGCGGCTTGCAGGTGATCGAGGATCTGAGCTTCGCGGTGCAGGCGCGGCACCCGCACCGCGCTCATCGGCCCGAATGGCGCCGGCAAGACCACCGCGTTCAATCTCATCACCGGCGTGTTCCCGGTCGATACCGGCCGCATTCTGCTCGACGGCGCCGATATCACCGCGTTCCCGTCGCGGCGGCGGATCGGCGCCGGCATCGCGCGCAGCTTCCAGAACATCCGCCTGATGCCGCATCTGAGCACGCTTGAAAACGTCATGGTCGGGCAGCACTGCCGCAACGCCGGGGTCATGGGCGTGCTGCAGCCGGTCAATCTCCTGCCGCGCAACCGCTGGCGCGAGGAGGCGCGCGCCGCGCTCGCCGAGGCCGGCCTCGGCGGATACGAGCGCTCGACCGTCGGCAGCCTGCCCTACGGCGTGCAGAAGCGCATCGAGCTGGTGCGCGCGCTGATGGCGCATCCGCGCCTGCTGCTGCTCGACGAGCCGGCCGCCGGCCTCAACCCGGCCGAGACCGAAGCGCTGCAGGCGCAGCTCGAAAAGGTCTGCGCGAACGGCGGCCTGACCCTGATGGTGGTCGAGCACGACATGCATTTCATCGGCGCGCTGTGCGAGCACGTGATCGTGCTCGATTTCGGCCGCAAGATCGCCGAAGGCACGCCCGACGAGATCCGCGCCAATGTGCTGGTGCAAGAGACCTATCTGGGCGCGCCGGTCGCGCAAAAGATGGAGCACGCCGGTGCTCTTGAAGCGCACGATCTCGACGTGCGCTACGGGCGCGTGCAGGCGGTGCGCGGCGTCTCGATCGCGCTCGCCGAGGGCGAGATCGTGGCCGTGCTCGGCGCCAACGGCGCCGGCAAGTCGTCGCTGCTGCGTGCGCTGATGGGTCTGGTGCAAGCCGGCGGGCGGCAGCGTGCACTTTCGGCGGCCGTGACATCACGCAATCCTCGACCAGCGCCCGCGTGCGCTCCGGCCTGGTGCTGGTGCCGGAGGGGCGCCGCATCGTCATGACGCTGACGGTGCACGAGAACCTGCTGATGGGCGCCTTCAACCGCCGCGACACGCGCGCCGTCGCCGCCGAGATCGACGACATCTACCAGCGCTTTCCGAATCTTGCGGCGCGGCGCGATCACGCCGCCTCGGTGCTGTCCGGCGGCGAGCAGCAGATGCTGGCGATCGGCCGCGGGCTGCTCGCCGGCCCCAAGGTGATGATGCTCGACGAGCCGTCGCTGGGGCTGAGCCCGATTCTGTCGAACGAGGTATTCGCGCTGATCGGCAAGCTCAATCGCGAGAACGGCCTGAGCATCCTGCTGGTTGAACAGAACACCCACCGCGCGCTGGAGATTGCGAGCCGGGCCTATGTGCTCGAGCTCGGACGCGTCGCAATGGAAGGGCCGTCGCAGCGCATCCTGTCCGACCAGTCGCTGCAGGACGCCTATCTGGGCCAATCGAAAGGGGCGGCGAGCCGCCGCAGCCCGCACACAACGCCAACGACCTGAGCTAACATCAGGCAACGACGCATCGAGGAATCGGGCAATCGGACGACTTGATAGGAGAAACACCATGATATCGACGTTGAAGAGTATCGGCCTCGCCGCAGCGCTCGGCGCGCTGGCCGCCGGCAGCGCCGCCGCGCAGGACATCCTGCTCGGCTATCTGCCGTCGGCGGCGGGCCCCTACGCGACCTTCTCCAAGACCAACGAGATCTCGGCGCAGATCGCGATCGACGAGATCAACAATGCCGGCGGCATCGCCGGCAAGAAGCTGCGCATCGTCTCGTTCGATACCGCCGGCAAGCCCGATCAGGCCGTGGTCGGCCTGCGCAAGCTTGCCGAAGACGACAAGGTGATCGCGGTGATCGGGCCGTTCAGTTCCAGCGAATGCCGCGTGGTGTTCCCGGCCGGCGATCGCGCCGGCGTGCCCACCATGTCGATGGCTTCTTCCGCGCCCAAGCTCGCCGAGCCGTTCCAATATGCATTCCGCAACACCTCGGACGAAGGCTACATGTTCGAGCGCGTGGTGCGCGCGCTCAAGGAGAAGAACCTCCCGATCGCCACCGGGGCGATCGCCTACGCCACCGACGACGTGATCTCCAAGGTCATGGGCGAGGTGGTGCTGCCCGGCATCATGAAAAAGTCCGGCACCGACGTGAAGCTCAGCGTCACGTTCCAGACCCAGGCCTTCGACATGGCGGCGCAGGTCTCGCAACTCGTCGGTCAGCCGACCGATCTCATCGGCGTCGGCTCCGGTCCGGAACCGGCGGTGCGGCTGGCCCAGGAACTGCGCCGGCAGGGGCACAAGGGCCGCCTGGTCGCGGGTTCGACCATCGCCGACCCCGAGCTCGGCAAGCAGATGGGCAAGGCCGGCGATGGCACCACCATCCCGACCACGTTCTATGCCGACCTCAACGATCGCACCAAGGCGTTCCAAGCCGAATTCGCCAAACGCACGAAAGCGGCCGGCCTCGACCGCGGCACCGCGGCGCAGTTCGACGCCGCCACCTACGACATCGTGCTGCTCTACGCCGAGGCGATGAAGCAGGCGAAGGTGACGGGCGACCCGGCCAAGCTTGCGGCCGAGCGCACCGCGATCAAGGACGCGCTGCGCAAGATGAAGGACTTCCCGGCGCTCGAAGGCGCGATCTCGTTCGGAACGAACGGCGATGCGCTCAAGCCGGTCTATGTGATCTCGCTGCAGGACACGAACTGGAACCTGCTCGAGCCAGTACGCGCCGTAACCGTCGGAACGCTGCGCTTTCCGTTCGTGCCCGCGAAGGCGGGCACCCGGTTCTTGACTTGTCATGAGTCTGGCGCTGGGTCCCCGCTTTCGCGGGGACGAACGGAGGGCAAGGCGCGACCGACGACAACAATAGGAGTGACCGGCCATGCTGCGAACCGGCAAGGAACACCTCGAATCGCTGCGCGACGGGCGTGTCGTCTATATCGGCAAGGAGCGGGTCGACGACGTCACCACGCATCCGGCGTTTCGGATGGCGGCGCAGACGGTGGCGGCGATCTACGACATGAAGGCGGATCCCGCCAACCGCGAGACCATGAGCTACGAGGAGGCCGGCGAGCGCCATTCCATCTACTTCCTGCGCCCAAAGAGCCGCGACGACCTGCAACGCCGGATGCTCGGCCACAAGCGGATCGCCGATTTCACCTTCGGCATGTTCGGGCGTTCGCCGGATCACGTTGCCGCTTTCGTCGCCGGCATGTCGATGAACCCGTCGGCGCTGACCAAGCCGCACGCCTTCGCCGAGCACGTGGAGACGTACTACCGCCACATTCGCGACAACGACACCTACGTCTGCTACGCGGTGGTGTCGCCGCAGGCGGCGCGCAATCCGGAATTCTACCAGAAGCAGAGCATCCCGGTGCCGAGCCTGCGCGTCGTGCGCGAGGAGGACGACGGCGTGGTCATCTCCGGCATGAAGATGCTGGCGACCGGCGCGCTCTATGCCAACGAAATCTGGATCGGCAACGTCATCCCGCTCGCGCCCGACCAGAAGAAAGAAGCGATCACCTGCGCGATCCCATGCAACGTCAAAGGGCTCTCGCTGTGGTCGCGCAAGCCCGCGGCCGCGAACCTGACCTCGGAATTCGATTCGCCGCTGGCCTGGCGCTACGACGAGAGCGACAGCATGGTGATGTGCGACGAGGTCAAGGTGCCGTGGGAGCGGGTGTTCGTGCACGACGACGCACTGCTTGTCGCGCGACGTCTACATCAAGACGCCGAGCCACTGCTTCGGCAACCACCAGTCGAACGTGCGCTACTGGTCGAAGATGCGGCTCCTGCTCGGGCTGTGCAGCAAGATCGCGCAGGCGACCGGGGCCGACCAGGTGCCGGCGGTGCGCGAGACGCTCGGCAAGATGGCGGCGGTCGAGGCCACCATCGGCGGGCTGGTCAACGGCCAGATCAACGCCTTCGAGAGCTGGCCGGACGGCTATGTCTGCTTCAACCGGCGCATCATGTATGCCGGCCTCGACTGGTGCACGCAGAACTACAGCTCGTTCATCGACGAGTTGCGCACGCTATGCGGCGGCGGCGTGTTCCAGATGCCGGCCGACATCTCGGTGATGGACGATCCCGATCTCGCCAAGCAGTTCTCGATCTACTGGCAGACGCCGCAGGGCGACGCCGTCACCCGCATGAAGCTGTTCAAGCTCGCCTGGGACATGGTCGGCTCGGAGTTCGCCGGCCGGCACCTGCAATACGAGAAGTTCTATTCGGGTGCGTCGTTCATCGTGCGCAACCACTCGTTCCGCGAGACCAATTGGGGCGAGTTCAACGGGCTGGTCGAGAATCTGATGGCGAGCTACGACATTCCGGCCGACCGGACCGCGGCCGGCAAACGCGTGGCGTAAGCTGCTACCGTTTGCGGAGCGCTGTCGCAGCCGAGCAGCGGGAACCGCGGTTGCATCTCCTGCCCCCTCGCCTTGTGGGAGAGGGCACAATCGCTGCGACCTCGAGCCGCAGCCGGAATTCTGGCATTGGGATTGCTTCGTGTGAACGGCGACCGGACGGACCACCGCCGGTTCCCACCACCAAGAGTCGAGGACCGACCATGAACTTTGCAAGACGATGCGCACTCGCGCTGGCCTCGCTGCTGACGCTGTATGCGCCAGCCGCCGCGCAGAGCCTCACCAAGGTCAACCTCGTCCTCAACTTCGCGGCCGACGGCGGCTCGACCGGTTTCTACCACGCACTCGAGCGCGGCTATTTCCGCGAGGCCGGGCTCGATGTGACGATCGAGCCCTCGAAGGGCTCGGCCGACGCGATCACCCGCACCGCCAGCCAGGCCTCCGACATCGGCGTCGGCGACATCGCGACGCTGACCGAGTTCGCTTCGCGCCGGCCCGAGATCGCCCCCAAGGCGGTGTTCATCCTGCACAACCGCACGCCCTCCTCGGTGATCTCGCTCAAGTCGAGCGGCATCACCAAGCTCACCGACCTCTACGGCCGCGTGCTCGGCCAGGGTCCGGCCGACGCGCCTTCGCGCACCTTCGCGGCGGTCGCGGCGCTGAACAATCTCGACATGAGCCGCATCACCATCAAGCAGTTCAGCCCGCAATTGCGCGACACCATGCTGGTGACCAAGCAGGTCGATGCGGTGACCGGTTTCGATTCCACGACGCTGCTGGTGCTGAAGGCGAACGGCATGGCGATCGAGGACGCCAACGTGCTGTCCTACGGCGACCTCGGCTTCGACGTGTACGGCAACGCGTTCCTGGCCAATCCGGCGTTCCTCGCCGCCAATCCGGAGGCGGTGCGCGGGTTCGTGCGCGCCGCCTCGCGCGGCTGGCGCGACGCGATGGCCGATCCGAAGGCCGGCATCGCCTCGCTGATGAAGCACAACACGCTCGCCAAGCCGGATATCGAGGAAGGCCGGTTCCTCTGGCTCGCGACGCACCAGATCCTGACGCCGACGACTCGGAAAGAAGGCATCGGCGCCTATGACCGCAGCCGCCTGGCGAAGAACCTCGAGCAGGTGGCGAAGGCGTTCGCGCTGGCGCGGACGCCGGACGTGGCCGAGATCTACGACGACCGCTTCCTGCCGCCGCAGGCCGAGCGGATGCCGTTGAACTAGTCGTATAGTAGTGCAGCCTCTCCGTTCGTGCCCGCGAAAGCGGGCACCCAGTCTTTCTCGCCTCGGTTAAAGTCCTGGGTCCCCGCTTTCGCGGGGACGAACGGGGTGAGAGCGTCGTTCAACGCCAACGCAGATCAGATCCATGCAGCCTCAGCCCCTCCCCCCCAACACCACCCTGATCGTCCGCGGCGGGCGCGTCATGCTGCCCGGCGGCGACTGGCACGATCCCGCCATCGCCGACGTCGCGATCGCGGGCGACACCATTGCCGGCATCGCGCCCGCATTCGCGCCGGCCACCGGCAAGCCGCCCGAAGAGATCGACGCGCGCGGCCATCTGGTGCTGCCGGGCTTCGTCAACGCGCACTACCACTCGCACGACGTGCTGGCGAAGGGCACGCTCGAGGAGGTGCCGCTCGAGGCGTGGCGGCTTTACGCGCTGCCGCCGCAGTATCCGCCGCGCTCGGTCGAGGAGGTGCGCGCGCGCACGCTGCTCGGCGCGCTCGAATGCCTGCGTTCGGGCATGACCACGATCCAGGACATGCTCACGCTCTACCCGTTCGAGGACCGCCACCTCGACGCGGTGATGCAGGCCTACGACGAGATCGGCATCCGCGTGGTGTTCAGCCTGCAATATGCCGACCGCAGGGGGCTGGAGACGATTCCGTATTGGAGCGAGATTTTCCCGAAGGAGCTGCATTCGCTGCTGTCGACCGCGGCCGAGCCCGAGCGGCAGGTCGATCTGCTCGGCCATTTCGAGGCGACCTGCCTGAAGGCGCCGCCGCGAGCGCGCCGGCACTGGGCGCTCGGCCCCTCGGCGCCGGAGCGCTGCACGCCGGCGCTGATGACGCGCACCATGGAGATCGCGCGCCGCTACGATATCCCGGTCTACTCGCACATCTACGAGTTGCGCGGCATGGCGCTGCAGGCGCGGCTGACGCTGCCCGAGCACGACGGCTCGCTGATCAAGCGGCTCGCCGCGGAGGGCAATCTCGATTCGCGGCTCAACCTCGCGCACAGCGTCTGGCTCGGCCGCGACGAGATCGAGCTGTTGGGCGAGACCGGCACCGGCGTGGTGCTCAACCCGCAGGGCAACCTGAAAATGAAATGCGGCATCGCGCCGATCCGCGAGCTGCAGAAGGCCAATGTGCGGATCGGGCTCGGCTGCGACAATTGCAGCTGCTCGGACGCGCAGAACATGTTCATGGCGATGAAGCTGTTCGCGCTGCTGGCCGCGGTCAGCGACCCGATCCCCGGTCCGGCGCAGGCCGCCAACGCGCTGCGCGCGGCGACCGAAGCCGGCGCCGAAGGCGCGCGGCTCGGCCACGTCGTCGGCAAGATCGCGCCGGGCTACAAGGCCGACCTGACGCTGATCGACATGAGCGATCCGAGCTGGTCGCCGATGAACAGCGCGGCGCGGCAGCTCGTTCACGTCGAGGCCGGGCGCGGCGTGCGGCATGTGATCGCCGACGGCAGAGTGGTGGTGCGCGACCGCAAGCTCACGACGATGAAGGAAGACGACATCTACGACGCGGTCGAGGCGGTGATGCCGGGCTTCCGCAGGGATTTCGCGGCGATCACCGAGCGGGTGCAGCGGCTGCAGCCTTACCTCGACCAGGCGCACCGGCGGTTCGTCGATACGGACCTGGAATTCGACCGGATTTATATTCCGTTCTGATCTCCGCACGGTCGCAGGCCCGCGCCTCGCGTTGAGGGGGCGGCATACCCATATAACCTGGATCAAGAGTCGTGCGTGCGTGCGCTGACAGCGCTGCGCCGCGGCCGAGATCGCGTCGCGTCACGCGACTGTTAAAGAATTGTCATCGCCGATCACTATCGCACATGAAAAGAAAACTTGCGTAAGATTCGCGTTGCGATTATTCTACTTGTTTTTTCGCGATGCAGGCGGACGGGCCGAAATCGCAAAGACGCGCAAGAATCGCGTCTGTTTCGACGCGCATAAAGGTGTGTGAATGGATCAAAGTCTATTCGGCGTAAATGGCCACCCAATGGCCGTGAATCATATGAGCGAGGGCGAGCGTCCGCCGCTCAACTGGGGCGCGCCGACCGCGGCCGAACGCGGCCCGGTGGTCGCGACGCTGCACGATCTCAGGCATCGCAACGCCATCGGCATGCACGCCGGCGGCTATTCGGTCTATCGCGCGCTCGCCATCGCGGCGAAGTCGCTGGCGCCCGGCCATATCCCCGACCTGACCGACACCGCGCCGGCCGATCGCATCGGCCCCTACCCGCAATGGTCCGGCACCGAGAAGATCGTCTCGCTCGACCCCTGGGGCCATCTCGTCGGCGAGGCGTTCCGCGACTATCTCGCGCGCGGCTACGACATCCGTCCGACCATCGCGATCACCCGCGCCAATATCGACATGCCGGAGATCCGCGAGGCGATCGCCGACAAACGCATCCTCATCGACGGCAAGATCGTCACCGGCACGACCGGCATCCGCGTGGTGAAGGCGGCGATCGACCCGGTCTGGTATCTCCCCGGCATCGCGCAGCGCTTCAACATCAGCGAGACCGAGCTGCGCCAGGGCCTGCACGAGCAGACCGCCGGCATGTATCCGGAGCTGGTCGAGCGTCCGGACCTGAAGGTGTTCCTGCCGCCGATCGGCGGCATCGACCATGTATTGCTTCGGCGACCCGGAAAAGCTCTCCGACAGCAACACGCCGCTTGCCTGCCGGGTGCACGACGAGTGCAACGGCTCCGACGTGTTCGGCTCCGACATCTGCACCTGCCGGCCCTATCTCGCGCACGGCATCGAGCTGTGCATCCAGATGGCGCAGGCGGGCGGCGTCGGCCTCGTGATCTACAATCGCAAGGAAGGCCGCGCGCTCGGCGAGGTCACCAAGTTCCTGGTCTACAACGCGCGCAAGCGCCAGCAGGGCGGCGACCGGCCCGACAGCTATTTCCATCGCACCGTGTGCGTGGCCGGCGTCGAGGACATGCGCTTCCAGGAGCTGATGCCGGACGTGCTGCACTGGCTCGGCATCACCCGCATCCACCGCTTCGCCTCGATGAGCGACATGAAGTGCGACGCGCTGATCCGCCAGGGCATCCAGATCGACGAGCGCGTGCCGATCCCGGATTCGCTCATTCCGGCCGACGCCCGCGTCGAGATCGAAGCCAAGCTCGCGGCCGGCTATCTGGCCGGCGATCAGATCAAGCGCGACTTTGCCGGGACGGTCGGGCGCAAGCTCGGCGAGTGACGAGCGTGCGCGCGCCAGCCTTGAACGACAACGCGCCGCCGGACCTCGCCAAGCTCCTGACCGCCGCGGCGGTGCGCGAGCGCTGCCGCATGGTCTACGACTGGGTCGCGGACGGCCGCTCGCCGCATTTTTCGCTGGCGCACGATCAGCTCGAGAAGGTCGCGGCCTACGTCGCGGAAGTCACGCGCGAGGCCTATCCCGATCTGAAAATTCCCGCGCACAGCCGCTGGCGGCACTTCTCCGCGGGCAACATCGACCGCTGGGCCGGGCTGGCGCAACGGCTGCCGGCCGATCCGATCGAACGCGCGCGCATCGCCATCGATCTCGCGACCGTGAGCGTGCTGCTCGACGCCGGCGCCGGCATCCAGTGGCACTATCGCGAGCGCGACAGCCACCTGCGCTTCACGCGCTCCGAAGGGCTTGCGGTCGCGAGCGTCCATATGTTCGGCGACGGCGGATTTTCCGGCGATCCGAGGCAGCCGTGGCGCGCCGACAGCGACGGACTGACCCGGGTCGACGCCGAGACATTGGCGCGGCACTTCCACGTCGATGCCGGCAATCCGCTGGTCGGATTGGAGCGGCGAAGCCTGCTGCTGCGCCAGCTCGGCGAGGCGCTCGCGGCCCGGCCCGACCTGTTCGGCCGCGCACCCGCGCGGCCCGGCCATCTCGTCGATCATTTCTTGCGGACCGCCGCCGACCGGCGCCTTCCAGCTGCGACGATCCTTGCGACGCTGCTCGACGGGCTGTCGTCGATCTGGCCATCCGGCTTGACGCTGCACGGCTATCCGCTCGGCGACGCCGGCCGTCATCCGGCCGTGCGCGACGATCCCGACCAGATCGTGCCGTTCCACAAGCTCTCGCAGTGGCTGACCTATTCGCTGATCGAGCCGTTCGCAGACGCCGGCTTCGCAGTGATCGGGCTCGACGAACTCACGGCGCTGCCGGAATACCGCAACGGCGGGCTCGCTGATCGATCTCGGCGTCATCCGCCCGCGCCACAAGCCCGACCCGGACGAGCCTTACGAAGTCACGTCCGAGCTGGTGGTCGAATGGCGCGCGCTGACGGTGACGCTGATGGACCAGCTCTTGCCGCTGGTGCGGGGCAAGCTCGGGCTGGGCGCGGAGTTCGCGCTGCCGCATCTGCTGCAGGGCGGCACCTGGAGCGCGGGGCGCAAGATCGCGCTCTCGCTGCGGCCGCCGGACGGGGCGCCGCCGCTGCCGATCGCCGCCGACGGCACGGTGTTCTGACCGCTCGGCAAATTCCTACGTCGCCATCATGCTGGGCGCGAACAGCTCGTCGAGCTTCATCAGCCGCGGCGTCAGGCCCTGCTCCAGCGAATACTGCGCGATGGTTTCGAGCACCTTGCGGTTGGCGGCGATGCCGTGGGTGATCAGCGGCGTCGCCAGCGCCGCCTTCGCCTCGGCCGGGAGCAGCCCGGTCTCGATGTGATACTCGGTGTGCTCGATGCGCTGGCGCTCGGCCAGCGCATTGGCCGCATTGAACGCCTTGAAGATGTTGGTGATGGCCCACGGATGCTGTTCGGCGAGCTCGCGCTTGATCACCATGCCGTGGTTGATCGGATAAAGCCCAGTCTTGCGGAAGAACCGCACGCCCTCGGCCCACGGATCGGGAAACAGCGGCTTGATGTCGGGATGCCGGTGCAGGTCGGCGGTGCTGCGGTCGATCAGGTTCGGATCGACCAGATAGAAGATCACCGCGTCGAGCTCGCCCGACAGCATCATCGAGCCGATGCTCTTGTCCTCCGGAATGCGGTTGACCGTCACGCCCGGCGGCGGCTGAAAGCCGGTCGCGCCGCCGTGGCTGCGCGAGGCCGGCCGCTCCATCCAGAACTCCATGTCCTTCGGATGCACGCCGAACTCGTGCTGCAGCACGCCGCGCGACCACAGCGCCGCGGTCTGCTGATATTCCGGCACGCCGACCCGCTTGCCCTTGAGATCGGCGGGCTTATCGATCTTGGCGTCGCGGCGCACCAGCGTGGTGGTGTGGAAGAACCTGCGGGTGGTGAACACCGGAATGCCGACGAAGCGAGTGTCGCCCTTCGCTACCGCCATCATCAGCGACGACACCGACATTTCCGAGACGTCGAACTCGGAAAAGCGCAGCTGCCGCCAGAACAGCTCGGAGGGATGCAGCACGGTCGGCAGGAATTCGATGCTGTCGGGCTTGATCGCGCCGCCGATGACCGGCGTGGTGCGCGGGTTGGACGTGATGCCGAGGCTGAGTTGCAGGGTCATGAGCTTGATCGTCTTCTTGTTGATCTGTTTTGACTGGCAAGACGAGCCGCAGACGCGGTGCGTCCCCTCCCCCGCTTGCGGGGGAGGGTTAGGGAGAGGGCATCCACGGGAAGCCGAGCAAGCCCGCCCTCTCCTCACCCCTCTCCCGCAAGCGGGAGAGGGAGCGAGCGGCAAGCGGCGACGCTGAGCCGATCATCGTCAGTATCACCTGAACTTCGGCGGGCGCTTTTCGCGGAAGGCGCGGCCGCCCTCCTTCAATTCCTCGGTGCCGTAGAACAAGGCGAGCGCCTCGAAGCCGAGCGCACTGACGCCGCGCAACTGCTCGGTGTCGGCGTTGAACGAGCGCTTGGCGATCGCGATCGCGGTCGGGCTGCGTTCCCTGATCTCGGCGCACCACTTGTCGACCTCTTCATCCAATTTGTCGGGCGGCACCACCGCGTTGACGAGGCCCATCTCGTAGGCCTCCTTGGCGCTGTAGCGCCGGCAGAGGTACCAGATCTCGCGCGCCCGCTTCTCGCCGATCAGCCGCGCCAGATAGGCGGTGCCGAAGCCCGGATCGACCGAGCCGACCTTGGGCCCGACCTGCCCGAACACCGCCTTCTCGGACGCGATGGTCAGGTCGCACAGGGTCGCCAGCACGTTGCCGCCGCCGATCGCAAAGCCCTGCACGCGCGCGATCACCGGCTTGGGCACGTCGCGGATGAGCGACTGCAATTCGTCGACCGGCAGGCCGATGGTGCCGCGGCCCTCGTAGCTGCCTTCGTGCGCGCTCTGGTCGGCCGCCGGTGCAGAAGGCGCGGTCGCCCGCGCCGGTGAGCACGATCACCGCCACCGACTTGTCCCAGCCGGCGCGGCGGAACGCATCGATCAGCTCCTCGCAGGTGTGCGCCGTGAACGCGTTGTACTTGTCCGGCCGGTTGATGGTGATGCGGGCGACGCCGTCGCGCACGTCGAACAGGATGTCCTTGTAGGTGTCCATGGTTGTCATCCGTGCATGGTGAGGCCGCCCGAGACGCTGATGGTCTGGCCGGTGATGTAGGCGGCATCGTCCGAGAGCAGGAACGCGACGAGGCCGGGATAGTCTTCCGGCACGCCGAGCCGCCGCATCGGGATGGCGCGCTTGAGGCCTTCGGCGATGCGGGCGCCGTCCGGGCCTTCGAGGAAGCTTCGCAGGATCGCGGTGTCGGTCGGGCCAGGGCAGAGCGTGTTGAGGATGATGCCCTTGCCGACCAGTTCGCGCGCCACCGTCTTGGTGAACGCGATCATGCCGCCCTTGCAGGCGGAATAGACCGCCTCGCCCGACGAGCCGACGCGCCCGGCGTCGGACGCGATGTTGACGACGCGGCCGAAGCCCCGCGCCGCCATGCCCTTGAGCACGATGTGCGAGACGTTGAGCGGGCCGTAGAGATTGATGGCGACGATCTTGCGCCAGAACTCCGGCGTGGTGTCGAGGAAGCTCGCCGCGCGGTCCCAGCCGGCATTGTTGACCAGGAAGGCGATCGGGCCGGACGCGGATTCGAAATCCGCGATCGCACGCGCGACCGCATCGTAGTCGCTGATGTCGACGGCGTGGACGCTCGCCTTGCCGCCGGCTGCCCTGATCTCGCCCGCGACTTTCTCTCCCGCCGCCGCGTCGAGATCGAGGATGCCGACCACGCAGCCCTCCTCCGCCAGCCGCCGCGCGATCGCCGCGCCGATGCCGTTGGCGCCGCCGGTGACGAGAACGGTGCGATCCTTCAGCCCGCGCATGACATCGCCTTCGACGAAACCGCGGCCGCGCCACAGCGTCCCGACGCCACTTGCTCCGTGCGTCCCCTCCCCCGCTTGCGGGGGAGGGTTAGGGAGGGGGCATGAACAGGAAATCGTGCAAGCTCACCCCCTCCCCACCCCTCCCCCGCAAGCGGGGGAGGGAGCAGACCGAGCACGCGGCGCGGGCGATCCGCTCTCAACGACATCCTCATTCACTCACCGAAATTTTCATAAGGTCCCGCTCACACCGCTATCGTCGTATCTTGCCGGCCCGCCAGCATGCGCGTCGCCTCGTAGCTCATCACCGTCTCGCCGTGCTGGTTCTTCACGTCGATCCTCGACGCCACGATGCCGCGGTTGCCCTTCGAGGTCGGGCGCACCGACGTCACCTCGATCTCGCCGTGCACCGTGTCGCCGACCCGCACCGGCGCGAGAATCTTCTTCTTGAGTTCCAGCATCGCGAGCCCTGTGCCCTGGATCATGGTCTGGCAGATCAGGCCCTCGATCAGGCTGTAGGTCAGCGCCGCCGGCACGAACTGCCCCTCGATCGCGCCCTTGTCGCCGAAGGTGCGGTCGATGAAGATCGTCTCCAGCATGCCGGTGACGCCGGTGAACATCACCAGGTCGGTCTCGGTGATGGTGCGGTTGAGGGTGCGGAAGCGCTGCCCGGCGGAAAGCTGCTCCCAGGTGAAGCCGAGGCCGAGCGTCTGCATGATGATGTCTCCCCGGACCGGCGCATGACCGGCAGCCGCCCGCTGTCTTAGCCGCCGCCGCGCAATGATTCCAGTGCACCGCAGTCATGTCGCGGCTCGCGCGGGCCGGTTGTTTGCGGCCGCCGATCAGCCTCGCTATCGTCGCGGCACAATCGGAGCCGTTCGCCATGCGCCTTGCCGGGCCGTTTCGCCGCGCTGCTGCTGCTTGCCGGCGTTGCGAGCGGCTGCGGCCGAACCCTATCCAAACCGGCCGATCCGCATCGTGGTGCCGACGCAGGCCGGCGCCGCGCAGGACATTTTGGCGCGGCTGCTGCAGCCGTATCTCGAGAAGTCGCTCGGCCAGCCGGTGATCGTCGAGAACCGCTCCGGCGCCAGCACCATGATCGGCACCGAGGCGGTGGCGCGCGCCGCGCCCGACGGCCACACGCTCTTGATCGTGCCGACGACGTTCACGGTCAACGCCGCGCTCAACGCCAAGCTCGGCTTCGACCTGGAGCGCGACTTCGAGCCGATCACGGTGCTGGTCAAGAACCCGCTCTATTTCGCAGTCAACGCCAAGGTGCCGGCGCGCACGCTCTCGGAATTCGTCGCGCTCGCCAAGGCGCAGCCCGGCAAGATGAACTACGGCTCGTCGGGCGCGTCGACGCAGGCCCATCTGCTGCTTGAGCTGTGGAGCGCGCAGGCCGGCATCAAGCTGCAGCACATTCCCTATCGCGGCGGCGCGCCGGCCGCGCTCGCGGTCGCGGCCGGCGAGGTGCAGCTCGTGCTGCTCTCCCCGCTCGGCATCCTGCCGCAGGTCGAGGCCGGGCTGGTGCGGCCGATCGCGACCGGCGGGCTCACGCGCGATCCGAAATTTCCCGACCTGCCGACGGCGGCGGAATCCGGCTTTCCGGGTTTCGAGGCGGTGCAGTGGCTGGGGCTGCTCACCACCGCGGGCACGCCGAAGGAGATCGTGGCACGGCTGAACGCCGAGGTGACCGGTGCTGCGCGAACCGGACGTGATGGCGAAGCTCGCGCTGCAAGGCACGACGGCGGCCGGCGGCACGCCGGAGGAGTTTCGCGCGCTGATCCAGACCGAGATCCGCAACTGGAAGGATGCCGCCCAGCGCGCGGGGATCAAGGTGGAGTGATGTGTCACCGCGAGCGCCGGTAGGCGTATTGTGCCCTCTCCCCTCGAGGGAGAGGGCACGAGGCGTGCAACTAGATGGGTGAGGGGGCGGTCGCGAGACTGCGACCTCACCCCGCTGAAGTACGGAGCAGTCCTCTACCTAAGGGAAGAGGGCACAACCGTGCGCTCGGAAGCAGCCGTCACACGAACGGCAGCACCTCTTCGGTCACGCGCCGCAATTGCGCCATCGGATCGCCCATGGTCGAAATCCGGAACGTGATGCGCCGGCAGCCGCAGGCCTTGAACTGCTTGAGATGCGCGATGCAGTCGCGCGGCGTGCCGTAGGTCAGCCAGGATTCCAGCCGCTCGCGCGTGTAGTTGGCCGAGTAGTAGAGATCGAGGAACGTCTTCGAATCGGCGAGCGCCGCTTCGCGGTCGTCGTTCACGTTGATGTGGTGATAGAGCACGTTGTCGAACCGCGACATGTCGCGGCCGTTGTCGCGGCCGATCTTCAAAATGAACTCCCACGAGCTCTGAAAACCCTCGGGCGACACCGAGTGCGTCATCCAGCCATCGGCCGACTTGCCGACACGGGTGAGCGCCAAGCTCCGAGCCGCCCGAGTTGGCCTGGCCGTGCGACAGCCGCTCGGCGTTGGTGGCGAGCCAGATCGGGCACGGGCTCTGCACTGGCTTGGGCTCCAGCGTGACGTTGGCGAACGTGGTGTACTCGCCCGTGAACGGCGCGTTGTCCGTGGTCCACAGATGCCGCAGCACGCGGATGTTCTCCATCATCCGCTTGCGCCGCTCGCCGGGCGCGATGCCGAGCGCCGCCGTCTCCGCCTCCCACAGCGGACCCGCGCCGCCGCCGGCGCAGGCGACCAAGCGCGTGCGGCCGTTCGACAGCACGTCGAGCGACGCCCATTCGTAGGCGAACACCAGCGGATTGCGCAGCGCGAACGAGCCCATGCAGGCCGGCCCGATCAGCACGCGCTCGGTGCGTCCCGCCACCGCCGCGAGCAGCGTCAGCGCATCGAGCCTGCCGGTTGACGAACAGCGCGTCGCCGCACCACACCGAATCCATGTGCGGCGAGGCCTCGACCGCATCCGCCAGGGTCAGAAGATCGCGCGGCGTGGTCAGGCCGAGCAGGACGCCGCGGTTCGACAGCGTGACGCCGAAGTTCATCGCACCGGTCCGATCATCGCTCGATCACCGCCATCACGCCAAATAGCTCAGCATCATGAACGCATACACCTTGGCCGAATCCGCGGTGCGTTCGACCGAGGCCATGTCGTAGTCGGTGTGCGCCCACTGGTGCTCGCCGGCGCCGAAATTGGCGGTCGGGATGCCGACGTGGTTGAGATAGCCCTGGTCGAACGCCGACGGCGAGTAGTAGGTCTTCACCGGCGCGCCCAGCATCACCTCGCTGGCGTGCAGGATCGCCCGCACGATCGGCGACTTCGTCGGTCACCAGCGACGGATACATGAACGGCCCGAGCCGCACGTCGACCGTGTAGCCCTTGCCGCTGACCGGGTCCTTGAATGTTTCCACCTCCTTGGCAATCCGCTCGATCTCGGCGAACGCCGCGTTCGGGTCCTCGCCCGGCAGCAGTCGCCGGTCGAGCGTGAACTCGCAGCGCTCCTGCACGGTGTGCGTCGAGTTGGGAAAGCTGCGGATGTGATTGACGGTGAGCGACTGCTTGCCGAGCTGCGGGTGGCTCGCCTCGACCTTCACGTTCGCGAGCAGCCGCCTGATCGCCTCGGTCGCGCCGGTGATGGCGTTGCTGCCGTCCCACGGCCGCGACGAATGGCAGGGCGCGCCCTTCACGGTCACGAACACGTCGATGCGGCCGCGGTTGCCGAGCGTGACCATCAGGCCGGTGCCGCCGAGCACCGCCATGTCGGCGCGCACACCCGCGCCCTCGATCACGCTCCTGATGGCGTCGTGCTTGCCGGTCTCGCCCGACAGGCAGCAGAGGAAGATCAGCTCGCCCGCAATCGGCGTCTCGCTGGCGATCACGGTTTCCATGGCGTGCAGCATGGCGGCGAGGTTGGCCTTCTGCTCGCTCGCGCCCTTGCCCATCACGCATTCGCCCGGCAGGTCGTATTTGGCGCCGTCGACCACGTCGCCGTTGTAGGGGTTCGGCATGGTCGAGGCCGGCTGGTTCATGGCGTTGCCGATGAACATCAGCGACTTTCCGCTGGTGGCCGCGCCGTACTTGGCGATCAGGTTGCCCATCGCGTCGTAGCGCACGTCGGTGAAACCCATCGCGCGCAGGCGCGGCTCGATCGCGCTCTTGATGAATTCCTTCAGCAGCGGCTCCTGTTCGAGCAGCTCGGTCTGCGGGCTCGGCACCTTGACCAGCTCGATCAGCAACTGCTTGGCGCGCTCGCGCGAGATTTTCGCGTCGAGCAGAGCCTTGATGTCTCGTTCTTGCATGCGAGATTTCCCCTACGCGGCCGGCAGCCACAGGCCTGCGCCCTTCGCCAGCGCCTGCTCGTACAAGAAGTGCGCCAGCGCCACGTCCTGCGAGACGAGCCCGGTGGTGTGAATCAGAATGCGCTCGTCGTCGCGTTCGCGGCCCTTCTTCGTCCCCGCGACCAGTTCGTGAATTTCCGCATGAAGCTGCTCGCGCGCGAACAGCCCGGTCTCGACCGTACGCCTGAAATCGCGCTGGAGCATGTTGAAGTCCCAGCTGTCGATCACGACCTTGTCCAGCTTCGACCAGCCGGCCGGGTCGAGCTCGCGCCGCGCCAGCGAGATGAAGGTGCAGCCCGGCTTCAGCCACGGCTCGCGGGTGACGATGTCGCCCGAGGTGGTGCCGCCGACCGCGATGTCGGCGCCGCGCACCACCTCTTCGACCGTGTCCTTCGGCACGACATTGACGCCGAGCTCGCGCGACCATTTGTCCGCGAACGCCGCGCGGGTCTCCGGACGCCGCGAGGTGCAGCGCACCTCGTCGAACTTGTACATGCCGGCGAGGCAGCGCAGCGCGTTGGTGCCCATGGTGCCGATGCCGACCAGGCCTAAGATTTTCGGGGCGCGCGGGCCGACCCACTTGCAGGCGATCGCCGCCGCGGCCGCGCTGCGGATGGCGTAGCTCCAGTGCTCGTCGACGATCGCCAGCGGCTCGCCGGTGTTCGGATTGGAAAGCACGATGTAGCGCGTGCAGTCGAGCCCGCCGACGGTGTTGCGCGCGCCGTCGTCGTAATAGTTGTAGATGCGCACGCCGGTCGCCGGCATGTCCTTCAGGAACGCCGACTTGACGTGCCAGTGGTTGTTGAAGGTCCTCGGCGACGTCGAGCTTGAAGCTTTGCGGGTTCGAGAACACCACGCTGCCGCGCGCGTGCATGCGGTAGACGTCCTCGCACACCCGCATGGCGTCCTCGACGCTCAGGAGATCGAGCGTGTCTTTGTACGGGACGAACAATACGCCGCGCTTGTCGACCAAGCCTCGATCCTCGTATTTGCGCCCTCTCCCCTCCGGGGGAGAGGGCCGCCCGGTATTCCCAAGCGCTCAATCGGGTGAGGGGGATTCGAGAGCCCCCTCACCCAATCCGTTCGCGGCATCACCTCGCTGCCCTCTCCCCCGGGGGGAGAGGGCACAGCGACGACCAGCGCTGTCATTCGTCCAGCACGAAATCCATGTGCTTGCCCGACGGCGCGTAGATCTCGAAAATCTCGAACACCTCGCTGCCGAGATTGCTGAGCGAATGCGTCATGCCGGCCGGGATGAACACCACGTCGTTCTCGCGGATCGTGTAGCTCTTGTCTTCGACCGTGAGCGTGCCCTCGCCGCGCTTGACGATGTAGACGTTGTCGGCGTTGGTGTGATGGTGGCGCTTGCCGCGCGGGCCGCCGGGCACGAGCCGGTTGAGGTGCACGTCGACCTTCTCGGTGCCGAGCGACGGATTGATCAGCTTGATCTGCTCGCCGCGCCCCGGCTCCATCGGGTTGGTCGCGCATTCGTCGAGATGGAAAATCTCTGAACAAAGCGCGCTCTCCATGCGTCCAGACGGCTTGCCGCGTGGCGGCGGCGGTTGCACTATCGGCAACGGTAGGCGGCCCGCTACGACGACTCAAGCCCGCGCGCCGAGACGCGCGCCGCAACGGACAACTCGCAATCGCATGACCCGTGCTGCTGCAATCGCGCGCGCCCACGCCTATTTCGACGACGGCCGCTTCGTCGACGACCTGCGCCGGCGCGTCGCGATCCCGAGCTCGAGCCAGGAGCCGGATCGCGCGACGCGCTGCGCGGCCTATCTGCGCGACGAGATGGCGCCGGCGCTGGCGCCGCTCGGCTTCACCAGCCGCGTGCTCGACAATCCGACGAGCGGCGGCCCGCCGTTCCTGGTGGCCGAGCGGATCGAGGACCCTGCCCTCGTCACCGTGCTGGTCTACGGCCACGGCGACACCATCCGCGGGCTCGACGATCTCTGGCGCAAGGGCCTCTCGCCCTGGTCGCTCACGGTCGAGGGCGACCGCCTCTACGGCCGCGGCACCGCCGACAACAAGGGCCAGCACAGCGTCAACATCGCGGCGCTCGCGGCGGTGCTGGCGGAGCGCGGCAAGCTCGGCTTCAACGTCAAGCTCCTGATCGAGATGGGCGAGGAGGTCGGCTCGGCCGGCCTGCGGAACTGTGCGAGCAGCACAAGGACGGTCTCCTGAAGGCCGACCTGCTGATCGCCTCCGACGGCCCGCGCATCGCGCCCGACCGGCCGACGCTGTTCCTCGGCGCGCGCGGCGGCCACCTGATCGATCTGATCGTCGATCTGCGCGAGGGCGGTCACCATTCCGGCAACTGGGGCGGGCTGCTCGCCAATCCGGGCATCATCCTGGCGCAGGCGCTCGCCTGCATCACCGATGCGCGCGGCACGCATCAAGGTGCCGGAATGGCGGCCGCCGCTGCCGCAATCGGTGCGGCGCGTGCTGCAGGGCGTCGAGGTCGACGGCGGCGAGGACGGCCCGGCGATCGACCATGACTGGGGCGAGCCGGACCTCACCTCGGCCGAGCGCGTGTTCGGCTGGAACAGCTTCGAGGTGCTGGCCTTCACCACCGGCACGCCCGAGCGGCCGGTGAACGCCATCCCCGGCAAGGCGCGCGCGCATTGCCAGCTGCGCTACGTGGTCGGCACCGACGCCGACGACATCATCCCGGCGCTGCGCCGGCATCTCGACCGCCACGGCTTCCGGCAATGTCGAGGTGCGCGCGCGGCCAGGGCGGCTTCTTCAAGGCGAGCCGGCTCGATCCGGCCGATCCCTGGGTGACCTGGGCCGCCGCGCTCGATCGAGCGCACCACCGGGCACGCGCCCGACGATCCTGCCGAACCTCGGCGGCTCGCTGCCGAACGACATTTTCATCGACGTGCTCGGCCTCAAGACCATCTGGGTGCCGCATTCCTACGCCGGCTGCTCGCAGCATGCGCCGGACGAGCATCTGCTGGCGCCGATCGCGCGCGAGGGGCTTGGCCTGATGGCCGGACTGTTCTGGGATCTGGGCGAGCCGGGCACGCCTTTTGCCACGGCGCGCGCCGTCTGATCGTGCCTTGCCGGACGCGGCGCAGATGCTAGTCTGCCGTGGGAAGTGGCCCAACGCGGCCGGTCGAATTCAAGAAACATCATCGACAGGGAGAGAATGCATGATCGAGAGCAGACGGTTCGTCCTGGGCGGTGCGCTCGCCGCGGTTCTGGCGATCGCCGGAACAGCCCAGGCCCAACAGATCAAACTGACCTTCGCGGACCAGAATTCGCCGACCGGCTGGGGCCCCACCCACGCGCTGCAGCCGTGGGTCAAGCAGGTCGAGGACGCCACCAAGGGGCGCGTCAAGATCGAGGTGTTCCCCTCCCAGACCCTGCTCAAGGGCATCGACATGTGGAAGGGCGTGCGCACCGGCATCGCCGATATCGGCTGGTGCGTGCAGGGCTACTGGCCCGATCAGACGCCGCTGTCGGACGTGGTTTCGCTGCCGTTCCTGCCGATCAAGACGGCCGAACAGGGCAGCGAGATGCTGTGGAAGCTCTACGAGAAGTCGCCGGGCATGCAGAAGGAGTTCAGCGATATCCAGCCGCTGGTGCTCTACATGGGCTCGCCCAATCTCGTGGCCGCGAGCAAGAAGGTCTTCAAGACCATGGACGACTTCAAGGGCGCAAAGGTCCGCGTCCTCGGTGGCCCGCCGACCGACATGTTCAAGGCGCTGGGCGCGGTGCCGACGCTCATTCCGATGCCGGACGTCTATCAGTCGCTCGACAAGGGCGTCGTCGACGCCGCGACCACGCCGTGGGAAGCGATCGTGGCGTTCCGGCTCTACGAAGTCGCCAAGAACCTCACCATCGCGCCGTTCTACACGTCGTATTTCTCGGTCTGCGCCAACAAGCAGAAATTCCAGAGCCTGCCGCAGGACGTGCGCGACCAGATCATGAGCGTCAGCGGGCTTGCCGGCGCGAAATTCTGGGGCAAGAACTTCTTCGACAGCGCCGAGCAGGGCGTGATCGAGCGGGCCAAGGCTGCCAACATCGAGCTCAACCGCTTCAACGTGCCCGGCCGACGAGCAGGCGCGCTGGAGCAAGGTCGCGGGCGAGCCGATCTGGAACGACTGGGTGACGAAGATGGAAGGCAAGGGCTACAAGGACGCCCGCCAGGTCCTCAACAACGCGCTCGATCTGCTGAAGTAGCTTTCATCGGCTTCGGCCGCGCCGGCGCGGCCGAAGCTCCATTCCTTCTCCGGCCTCGGCGGATACGGGGGCTCTTCTGAAAACGATCGAGAAATGGTTCGCGCGCTGCGAGCTCGCCCTGCTCTACCTCGGCGTGCTCGCGACCTTTCTGATGATGTGCCTCACGTCGGCGGATGCGTTGAGCCGCTATATCCTGAACCGTCCGATCGTCGGCGCCTACGAGATCACCGAAAAATTCCTGATGGTGGCGGCGATCTTCCTCGGCCTGTCCTACGCGTTCCGCGGCGGCGTCTTCATCCGGGTGACGTTCCTGGTCGACCGGCTGCCGCCGGCGTGGAAGATGCTCGCCAGCTACCTGGCGCATCTCCTGTCGATCGCTTTCTGCATCATCATCCTGATTGCGACGACGCAGCAGGCGGTGCGCGCGCTGTCCGACAACACCACGCTGAGCACGCTGCCGGTGCTGGTCGGACCGGCCTACTGGCTCGTTCCGGCGGGCTTTCTGGCCCTCACGGTCGCGATGATCCTCGATCTGCGCCGGGTCCGCACCGGCGAATTGTTCCTGTTCAAGGAAGAAGCACCTCCGTCCGCGTAGCCGCCGCGCCGCGTTGCGGCGCAAGGGATTTTCATGGCCATCCTTCCACTCGCTGTCCTGATCCTGGCGCTCCTGCTCGGCGTGCCGATTGCGGTCGCGCTCGCGGGCGCGGGCATGCTCGGCATCTATCTCGTCACCGACGACATCAGCAAGGTGATGGGCATCCTCAGCCTCACGCCGTTCACCACGGTTGCCGACTACGCGCTGACCACGATCCCGATGTTCATCCTGATGGCGTTCTTCTCGGCCTCGAGCGGGCTGGCGCGCGACCTCTACACCGCGGCCGCCAACTGGCTGTCGCACATCCGCGGCGGGCTCGCGATCGCCACCGTGTTCGCCTGCGGCATCTTCGGCGCCATGTCGGGCGCCAGCACCGCCGCCGCCTCGGTGATGTCGAAGATCGCGATGCCGGAGATGCGCCGCCACGGCTATTCGGACGAACTGGCGGCCGGCGCCATCGGCATCGGCGCCACGCTCGACATTCTCATTCCGCCGAGCATCGCGATGGTGATCTACGGCATCGCCACGCAGACCTCGATCGGCAAGCTTTTGATCGCCGGCATCGTGCCCGGCATCATCGTCGGCATCCTGCTGGCGGTCATGGTCTATCTCTGGGTGGTCATCAGCCCCAAGCACGCGCCGACCACCTACCGGGTCGACCGCCAGGAGCGCTGGGCCAGCCTTTTTCGCATCTGGCCGAGCCTGCTGCTTATTCTGCTGGTGCTGATCATGCTGTACACCGGCATCGCGACCCCGACCGAGGTCGGCGCCCTCGGCGCGCTGCTCGCCGCCGTGATCGGCGCCGCCTTCGGCCGCCTGACGTTCGCGGGCGCCGTCGACGCCATCAAGTCGACGATCCGCACCTCGGCGATGATCTTCCTGATCCTGATCGGCGCGACCATCTTCGGCTACTACATGGCGCTCAGCCGCATCCCGCAGAGCGTGGTCATGGCCGTCACCGAGATGGACCTCAACCGCTGGGTGGTGATGATCGGCATCGTGGTGGCGTATTTCGTCATCAGCATGTTCATGGACGAGATCCCGCTGCTGCTGCTGACGCTGCAGCTCACGTTCCCGCTGATCACCTCGCTCGGCTTCGACCCGATCTGGTTCGGGGTGATGTCGATGATGATGGTGGCGATGGGATTGGTGTTTCCGCCGGTCGGGCTGATCGCGTTCATCGTCAGCGCGACCGGCAACGTCGATCTCATGAAGGTGTACAAGGGAACCAGCATTCTGATGCTGTCGATCGTCGTCACCACCATCTTGCTGATGATTTTCCCGCAGATTGCGCTCTGGCTGCCTGCGACAATGCGCTAATATCGCGCAAGGCCCAGAGACGGAGGACCGCCATGAATGTGCAGAACGCTTCGCTGCTCGAAGCTGCCGCCGGTCTGCGTCCAAGCGGGCCCGGCTACATGTCGGGCTTCGGCAATTCGTTCGAGACCGAGGCGCTGCCGGGCGCGCTGCCGGTCGGGCGGAATTCGCCGCAGAAGGTCAATTACGGGCTCTACGCGGAGCAGCTCTCCGGCTCGCCGTTCACCGCGCCGCAGGCGACCAACCAGCGCTCGTGGCTCTACCGCATCCGCCCGGGCGTGAAGCATTCCGGGCGCTATCGCAAAATCGACAAGGGGCTCATTCGCACCGCGCCCGCCGCGCGCGAGGAAAGCGACATGCCGATCGGGCAATTGCGCTGGTCGCCGATCCCGATCCCGAGCGAGCCTCTCACCCTCGTCACCGGGCTGCGCACCATCACGACGGCGGGCGACGCCGAGACCCGCGCCGGCATGGCGGCCCATATGCTGTTCGTCACGCAGTCCATGGGCGCCGAATATTTCTTCAATGCCGATGGCGAAATGCTGTTCGTCGCGCAGCACGGCAAGCTGCGGCTGCGCACCGAGTTCGGCGTCATCGACATCGAGCCCGGCGAGGTCGCGGTGATCCAGCGCGGCGTGATCTTCAAGGCCGAGCTGATCGACGGGCCGGCGCGCGCCTATGTCTGCGAGAACTACGGCGGCGGCTTCATGCTGCCGGACCGCGGGCCGATCGGCGCCAACTGCCTCGCCAATTCGCGCGACTTTCTGACGCCGGTGGCGGCGTTCGAGGACAAGGAGGAGCCGTCCACGCTCTATCGTGAAATGGGGCGGCGAGCTTTACGCCACCGAGATCGGCCAGTCGCCGCTCGACGTGGTCGCCTGGCACGGCAACTACGCGCCCTACAAGTACGACCTGCGGCGCTTCTCGCCGGTCGGCGCGCTGCTGTTCGACCATCCCGACCCGTCGATCTACACGGTGATGACCGCGCCGTCGGAGACGCCCGGCACCGCCAACATCGATCTCGTGATCTTCCCGGAGCGCTGGGCGGTGGCGGAGAACACCTTCCGTCCGCCCTGGTATCACCGCAACCTGATGTCGGAGTTCATGGGGCTGGTGCACGGCGTCTACGACGCCAAGCCGGAAGGCTTCGTGCCCGGCGGCATGTCGCTGCACAACTGCATGCTGCCGCACGGGCCCGACGAGCAGGCGTTCGAGCATGCCAGCAACGCCGAGCTCAAACCAACCAAGCTCACCAACACGCTGGCCTTCATGTTCGAGACGCGCTACCCGCAGCGCCCGACCAAGTATGCCGCCGGCCTGAAAGAGTTGCAGTCCGACTACGCCGACTGCTGGAAGGGCCTGCGCAAGCACTTCAATCCGAACCGCAAAGAGCCATAAGCCGAACATGACCGACGAAACACACGCGCCGGGGCGAACGAGCTGGGTCGCCTCCGCGAACGGCCACGCCGACTTTCCGATCCAGAACCTGCCGTTCGGCGTGTTCGCGCCGAAAGGCGGCGACGCCGCGCGGCGGCGTCGCGATCGGCGACGAGATTTTCGACCTGATGGCGGCGCTCGACGAGGGGCTGTTCAACGGCCCCGCCAACGCGGCCGCCGCTGAAGCGGCGGAAGCGGCTTCCGGCGCGACGCTCAATGCATTCTTCGCGCTCGGCCCCACGGCGCGTCAGGCGCTGCGCCGCCGCATCGGCGACATCCTCGATGCCAAGGGTGCCGACCGCGCCAAGGTCGAAACGCTGCGCGGCAAGCTCCTGCACCGCGCCGCGGACTGCCGGCTCGACGTGCCCGCCGCGATCGGCGACTACACCGACTTCTTCGCCGGCATCCACCACGCCACCAATGCCGGAAAGCTGTTCCGGCCCGACAATCCGCTGCTGCCGAACTACAAATACGTGCCGGTCGGCTATCACGGCCGCGCCTCGTCGATCGTCGCGTCCGGCGCCGATGTCCGCCGTCCGAACGGCCAGCGCAAGCCGGCGAGCGAGACCGTGCCGACCTACGGCGCGAGCCGCAGCCTCGATTTCGAGCTGGAGATGGGCGTCTGGGTCGGGCCCGGCAACGCGCTCGGCACGCCGATCGCGATCGCGGACGCGCCGAACCACATCGCCGGCTTCTGCCTGCTCAACGACTGGTCGGCACGCGACATCCAGGGCTGGGAGGCGCAGCCGCTCGGCCCGTTCCTCGGCAAGAGCTTCCTCACCACGGTCTCGCCGTGGGTCGTCACGCCCGAGGCGCTGGCGCCGTTCCGCATCGCGCAGCCGGCGCGCCCGGACGGCGACCCGGCGCCGCTGCCCTATCTCGCCGACGCCGCCGACCAGGCGGCGGGCGCGCTCGACATCACGCTCGAGGTGTCGCTGCTGACGCCGGGCCTGAAGGAAAAAGGGCTTCCGCCGCACAAGCTGTCCGCCAGCAATGCGCGGCATCTCTACTGGACGGTGGCGCAGCTCGTCACTCACCACACCGCCAACGGCTGCAACCTGCGGCCCGGCGACATCTTCGGCACCGGCACGATCTCGGGGCCGGACGCGCAGAGCCTCGGCAGCCTGCTGGAGATTTCGCAGGGCGGCCGGGCGCCGGTGACGCTCGCGTCGGGCGAGACCCGCCGGTTCCTGGAGGACGGCGACACGCTGATCCTCTCGCGCGCACTGCCGCCGCGATGGTTTTGCCCCGATCGGCTTCGGCGAGTGCCGCGGCACGATCGTGCCGGCTACGTGACGCGTGGGTTGCTGCCGGCCCGCCGCATCGCTAACACTTTCCGCCACACACCATATGGGAGACGCCGCCATGCCGACCTACACCTGGGACCACGTCCATATCCGCAGCAGCAATCCGGAGACGACGGCCCAGTGGTTCGAAAAAATCCTCGGCGCCGAGATCATCCGCACCATGGAACAGGGCAAGCCGCGCATCGATCTCAGGGTCGGCGGCGCCAAGGTGTTCATCGCGCAGGTCACGCCCGGCGACGGCGTCAACGCGCCGCCCACCACGCCCTATCGCGGCCTCGATCATTTCGGTCTCGCGGTCACCGGCATCGACGCGATCGCGGCCGAGCTCAAGGCCAAGGGCGTGGAGTTCACGCGCGAGCCGACCACCATCCGGCCCGGCGTGCGCATCTGCTTCATCCGCGGGCCGGAAGGCGTGTCGATCGAGCTGCTCGACCGCACGGTTTAACCGTCGCGGCCGGCCCGACAGTCGCTCCCGCGCGTTGCGTCGTTTCGACCTTCCGCAGGTCGACGATCGGCGTGCCCAAATTTTCCGGCGACCTTATGCCGCGAGCACGGCCTGGAAGGCTTGAGCCAGCCGGCTGTTGGAGAACGGCTTCTCCAGCAGCGCGATGTTTTGCACCTGAAGCCACTTGCGGTGCGCCTGCGTCGGGCTGTAGCCGGACATGCACAACACGCCCATGCCCGGCCGCGCCCGCATCGCCTCCTTCACCAGGCCAACGCCATCGACCCCGCCGGGCAGCACGATGTCGGTCAACAGAATGTCGATACTGGCCGGCGACTCGATCACGTTGATCGCCTCGTTGCCGTTTGCCACCGCGTGGACCCTGTAGCCCAACTGCTTCAATTGGGCCGCCGTCACGATCCGAACGTCGGGATCGTCCTCCACCAGCAGCACGGTTTTATCCTTGACCGTAGCGGACGATGTCACGGCATCGGATGCAATCGACCAGTTCACCGTCTCGACCCTCGGCAGCAGGATGATGATCGTCGTACCCCGTCCGGGCTCACTCTCGATCTCGATATGACCCCCGGACTGCTGAACGAAACCAAGCACCATGCTCAGCCCGAGCCCGGTGCCCAGGCCGTCCGTTTTGGTCGTAAAGAACGGCTCCACGGCGCGGCTGCGCACCTCCTCCGTCATGCCCGTGCCGGTGTAGGAGAAATAACCGAACGCGGTCAACGGCTTCCGAATTCCTCCCGACCAGAGCAAGCGATATATCACAGCACCCGAATGCGGATAACCTCGCGCTTCCGGTTATCCTCAATAACCTGACATTGATCGTCCACGTCCCGCCTGTGGACGGCGTCCGCACAATTCGGGGTCTTCCGCGGCCACGAACCGAGGCATACTTTTCTGGAACCGAACCGGAGCCCGCTGACCATGGACACCAGGCAATACGCCGTCACCCGCACCGACGCCGAATGGCGCAAGCGGCTGACGCCCGAGCAATACGACGTCATGCGTAACCACGGCACCGAGGCGCCGGGCAGTTGCGCGCTCAACTTCGAGAAACGCCACGGCACCTTCACGTGCGCCGGCTGCGACCAGCCGCTGTTCACCTCGAAGAAGAAATTCGAAAGCGGCACCGGCTGGCCGAGCTTCAACGACCCCCTGCCCGGCTCGACCGAGACCACGAGCGACAACAGCTACGGCATGGTCCGCACCGAGGTGCATTGCAGCCGTTGCGGCAGCCATCTCGGCCACGTGTTCGACGACGGCCCGCCGCCCACGCATCTGCGCTATTGCATCAACGGCGTGGCGATGAACTTCCAGCCGGAGTGAGCGCGGGACAATGCGCTAGCGTGCCGGCACCATCGCCTTCACGTCGATGTGGTCCGTTCCTGGTATCCCGGCTTTGACCTTGACGAACGTCGGTGCGGCGGAAGCGGCCAACCCGAACACGGAACTGACCTGGCCGGCACCTGAATCGCTGGCGGCGCAGACCGGTTGCTCGAACGTGAAGGTGATCACATTGCCGGACTGCACGGCGGACGCCAAGCCGATCGTGCCGAGGCCGCCCTTTGCGATGACGAAAACGTCGCTGGCCGCGCCGGCGGGTTCGTAGCGAAGCTGCGTCACCGCGCCGAAATCGACATGCAGATCGACGACGCAGGCGGAATCGGCGGTGGCGGTGGCCCGCGTCATATCCACCCGGTATTGGTAGCCGATCTTGCCTGCGGCCGGCGTGCCGGGTTTTCCGGGAAATGTCTGGGAGAGCAGGTTGGCGACCCCGTTCATCCCGGGAATGTCGATGAGATCCTGAAAGTTTTCCGGGTTGATGGCGGCGCAGCCGGGCAGAAAAACGCAATCGACCTGCGAAGCGGCAACGTCCACGATCTTCAAGTCCGCGGCGCTGGCGATTCCGGGCAGCACTGGGAGCACCGCGCAAAGACAAAGGCGCTTCAGTGCATTCATGGCGGCTCCCGCGGATTTTTGGCAACGTCGACGAAGACTGCACTCTATCGAAACACAACGCAAGATTGTCGGACGCCTTGGACCACTACCTGCTAATCCGCGCGAAGGAACATCCATCGCGAAGGATCGATGCGCGCGTCAGTCAATCGCTGCGATCGCGTTGATCTCGATCAGATAGTCGGGCGACGTCATCTTGCAGATCTCGACCATGGTCGAGGCCGGCGCCGGCGGCCTGAAATATTCGCGGCGCACTTTGTGGATCGCGTCGAAGTGCTCCATGTTGCGCACGTAGACGTCGACCCGGCAGATGTCGTCCATCGTGCCGCCCGCCTCCTCGACCGCGGCCTTGAGATTCTCGCAGACCTGACGAGTCTGTGCCTCGATGTCGCCGATGCCGGCGATGGTGCCGTCCGCCCGCCGCGCCGTCATGCCGGAAAGGAACACCAGGCGCCCGCGCGCCTCGATCATGGTGGCGTGCGAGAAATGCCCGCTCGGCTGGCGCAGTTTCGGTGACGTGATCTGCTTCTTCGGCATGTGTGCTCCTGTGGGTTGCGGCCGTTCCGCCTGCGGCGGCAACCTATCACCGGCGCGCCGCAATGTGCATAATCGGCGCGACGAGTGACTCCGATCCTGTCCTCCGCGAAAGCGGGGAAGCCGGATGCCCGTCTTCGCGGGCATGACACCCAGCCAGATCATTTGGAATTCGCACAATGCCGGTCGGCGTGTTCTTCGATGGATTCTGCTCCACCGCCGAGATGCTGGAGGTGTCGCGCGCCGCCGAGGATGCGGGCGCGGCGAGCCTCTGGTTCGCGCAGCACATGGGCTACCGCGACGCGATCGTCTGGGCGGCCGCCGCCGCCAGCGTGACCGAGCGCGTCACGCTGGTGCCGACCGCGATCAGCCCGTATCTCTGGCCGCCGCTGCCGGTCGCGATGGCGGTCTCGACGCTCGGCGAATTCGCGCCGGGCCGCGTCATCCTCAACGTCTCGGTCGGCAACATCCTCAATCTCGGCGAATCCGGCATCGAGCCGGTCAAGCCGATCCGCGTCATGCGCGACTACGTCGCGGCGCTGCGCGCGCTGTGGGCCGGAGCGCCGGTGACGCAGGAGGGCGAACTGCACAAGCTGCGCGGCGCCAAGATGGTGTTCGATCGAGGGCCGGCAGTATCCGGTCTACATCGCCTCGACCGGCCCGCAGATGCTCAAGCTCGCCGGGCGAAATCGCCGACGGCGTGCTGCTCTCGGCCGGGCTGACGCTCGCCTCGACCCGGCGCTGCCTCGAACTGGCCGAGACCGGCGTGCGCGCGAAAGGCCGCGACGCCAAGGCGGTGCGCAAATGCTCGTTCATCAACTTCAACGTGTCGCATGACGGCATGGCCGCCAAGGCGGCGATGCTGCGCAAGCTCGCATTTCTCTTCAGGAGCCGCGGCCACGCCGACAACATCGCCTCCGTCGAACCTGCCGATCGACCATGCGGCGATCATGGCGGCGCACGCCCGGCACGATTTCGACGGCGCGGTGAAGCTCCTGCCGATCGAGGCCGCCAATGTGTTCGGGGTCGCCGGCACGCCGGCCGAATGCCGCGAGCGGCTCGCGGAGTATCTCGCGGTCGGGCTCGACGAGCCGATCATCGAGGTGTCCGGCACGCCGAGGAGCGCAAGCTCGCGCTCGAGGTGGTGCGCGACGTGGCGCGGCGGTAGCCGAGCATCTCCGTTCGTCCCCGCGAAGGCGGGGACCCAGGTTTTGATCAGCGAAGATAAGAGCTGGGTGCCCGCCTTCGCGGGCACGAACGGAAAGACCGTTGCGGCACAGAACTGGACTGCGTATGACCATGCCCTTCCAAGGCAGGGGGAAACAGTGCCCATCGACTGGTCCAAGCTCACAATCGGCATGCTCGGCGGCGACAAGCGCGAGCAGGAGATCGCGCGCCGCGCCGCCGCGACCGGCGCCGAGGTGCGCGCGCTCGGCTTCCCCTGGCCCGAGCAGGGCATCCCCGGCGTGCAGCATCTGAGCGATCCCGCCGCCGTGCTCAAGGGCGCGCGCTTCGCACTGTTCCCGATCCCCGGCATCTCGGCGAACGGCGCGCTGTTTGCGCCGTCGGCGCCCGCCCCGATCATCCCCACCCGCGAGATGATGGCCGGCATGGCGCCGCGCGCGCACGTCATCCTCGGCTGGGCCGACAAGAATCTGAAAGCGCATTGCGACGCGCTCGGCATCAAGATCCACGAATACGAGTGGGACAAGAGCCTGATGCTCCAGCGCACGCCCGCGATCGTCGAGGGCCTGCTGCGGATCGTGATCGAGAACTCCGCCATCACCATCCACAATTCGCAGGCGGTCGTGGTCGGCCAGGGCACCATCGGCGCGGTGCTGGCGCGCTACCTGGTGGCGCTCGGCGCGCACACCCATGTCGCCGCGCGCAGTCCCGACCAGCGCTCGGCCGCCTACGTCGCCGGCGCGGCGCCGCACACGCTCGACGAACTCCCCGCACTCGCAGGGAGGCTCGATTTCGTGTTCTCGACCGTGCCGTCGCGCGTCATCGGCGAGGACGTGCTCGCGAAGCTCCCCAAGCACGCGCTGATCGTCGACCTCGCCGCGCCGCCGGGGGGTGTTGACTTCGACGCCGCAAAGCGGCTCGGATTGACCGCGATCTGGGGCCGCGGGCTCGGCAGCCGCGCGCCGGTCACGGTCGGCGGCAGCCAGTGGGGCGGCATCCGCGAGCGGATCGAGAAGATTTTGGCAGAGGAGCCGTGACATGCCCGTGGTGACCGTACAGATGTGGACCGGACGCACGCCCACGCAGAAGCGCGCGCTCGCCAAGGCGATCACCGAGGCGATGGTCAAGCACGCCGACTGCAAGCCGACCAACCTGCACGTCATCATTCAAGAGGTGCCGAAGGAAGACTGGGCGCTCGCCGGCGTGATGGGCGACGAGAGGAAGGACTGACCATGACGACGCAGACGATGACCCAAACCGCCGCCGGCGTGACCGACTACGCCCACATGCTGCTCAAGGTCGCCGACATCGACCGCTCGCGCCACTTCTACAAGGACCTGCTCGGCTTCACGCCGCGCAACGCCAAGCCGCTGCCGGACGGACGGCCGTTCGTGCCGTTCCTCCAGGGGCTCGCGCTGACCAGCGGCGGCGTCGAGAAGTCGCCGCAGATCGACCACATCGCGTTCAAGGCCAAGGACGTGCCGGCGATCGCCAAGCGGCTGAAGGCCGCGAACGTCAAGTTCGACCGCGACCTGCACGACGGCATCTACGGGCTGACGATCTACGTCTACGATCCCGACGGCAACATGATCGAGCTTTACGACGAGACCGCCAAGATGCCCTGACGTCAGTCGGCCTTGGCGCCCGAGAACCGGACGACCTTGGCCCATTTCTCGGTGTCGTCGGCGATGAAGCGGGCGAACTCGGCGGGCGTCATCGGCAGCGGTTCGCCGCCCAGTTCCGCGATCCGCGCCTTCAGCTTCGGATCGGCAAGACCGGCGACGATCGCCCCGTTGAGCTTCTCGATGATATCGGGCGGCGTGTTTCCGGGCGCGCAGACGCCGTTCCAGCCGCTCGACTCGTAACCCGGCACGAACTCCGCCACCGACGGCACGCCAGGGAGCGCCTCCGAGCGAGCGGCAGTCGTCACCGCAAGCGCCCGCAGCTTTCCGGTGGTGACGGCATCGATCGTGCCGGCCGCCGGAATGAACATCACCTGAACCTGTCCGCCCAGGAGGTCCGTCAGCGCCGGCGCCTGGCCGCGATACGGCACGTGCACCAATTCGACCCCAGCCATCATCTTGAACAATTCGCCGGCGAGGTGCGATGCGGCGCCGGTTCCGGCCGACGCCATGTTGACCTTGCCGGGATTGGCTTTCGCGTAGGCGATGAACTCCGGAACGGACTTCGCCGGAAGGTCCGCGTTGACGGCCATGATGTAGGGCACGCGGCTGATGGCGGTAACCGGCGCAATATCGCGGATGAAATTGAAGGCAAGGTTCCGATAGAGCGTGGCGTTGATCATGTCGGACGAATTCGCCAGCAGCAGCGTGTAGCCGTCTGCCGGCGCACGCACGACCGTCTCGGTCGCGAGGTTGGCGCCGGCGCCGGGCCTGTTCTCGATGACGAACGGCTGGCCGAGCCGGTCGGACAGCCATTGTCCGATCAGGCGCGCGTTGATGTCGGCAAACCCGCCCGGCGCAAACCCGACCACGATCCGCACCGGACGCGCCGGGTATCCCTGTCCGTACCCGGAGGCCGTCGCAGCAAACAGCGCGCTCGTGGCCACCGCCGAGCACAGCAATCGACGGCGGGAAAGTGTCATGTGCTTGTCTCGCTCGGTCATGGTGCGTGCGGGCCAGTCCTGCGACGCGACCGCGAATGCACGTGAAGCCAATTTCATGCCAGAATGCCAGACAGGCCTGCTACCGATTGCCACCGGCCGCAAGGTATCGGCAAGCACCTCACTCCGGCCTGATGCCTGACGCCTTGATGACGCGGGCCCACTTGTCGGCATCGTTCGCGATGTGCCTGGCGAATTCCGCCGGCGTGTTCTGCGGCATCGCGGTCGCGCCGAGATCCGCGAGCCTCGCCTGGATCGCGGGGTCGGCAATCGCTTCGTTGAAGACCTTGTTCAACGTCTCGACGATGGCGGCCGGCGTGTTGCGCGGCGCGCCAAAGCCGACCCACGCACTCGCCTCGTAGCCGGGCACGAAATCCGCGATCGGCGGCACGTCCGGCAGGATGTCCATCCGGGCCACGGTTGTTACGCCCAGAGGACGCAGCGTTCCGGACTTGATGTGCGGGATCGACGACGGCGTGACATCGAACATGACCTGCACCTGACCGGCGATCAGGTCGGTCAGCGCCGGCGTCGAGCCGCGATACGGCACGTGGACGAGGTCGACGCCGGCCATGAACTTGAATAGTTCGCCGGCCACGTGCTGCGGGCCGCCGATGCCGCCCGACGCCATGTTGATCTTGCCCGGATTGGCCTTGGCGTAGGCGATGAATTCCGCGACGGTCTTCGCCGGAAACGACGGATGAACTTCCATCACCAGCGCCACCCGGTCGATGCCGGCGACCGGCGCGATATCGCGCAGGAAGTTGAAGCTCAGCTTGTCGTAGAGCGCGTGGTTGATGGTGTTCTGCGCGTTGATCAGCAGGATGGTGTAGCCGTCGGGCGCCGAATTTGCGGCCGCCTCGGTCGCGATATTGCCGGCGGCGCCCGGCCGTACCTCGACGACGAACTGCTGGCCGAGCCGCTGCGAGACCCACTGCCCGATCAGACGCGCCGTGATGTCGGACGAGCTGCCGGCCGCCTGCCCGACGAGCACGCGCACCGGCCGCGACGGATAGGCCTGCGCCCAGGCGACGCGCGAGATCGCCGGCGCGGCGACCGCACCGGCTGCCAGATGCAGAAACTGCCTGCGCGGAAGCTTCATGGCGACCTCCCAAGCGATTTGTTTTGTCGTTACGCACGCGTCTTCGGCGCGTGCTTACGCCATAGCATGGCCGGTGCGGCCGGCCTTGCGATCAATAGCCGCGCGGGCCGAACACCTTGATGCCGAGCTTCTTCTCGAGCGCGCGGCCGAAGCGGTATTTCATCTCCGGGCCCTCGTAGCTCGCTGGCGGCGTGCGCTGGTAGTGAGGCTCGGCCTCGACCCGCAGGCGGATGAAATACGGCCCGGGCGAGGACACGATCTCCGGCATCTTCTTGTCGAGCTCGGCGAGATTGTCGATCGTCACCGCGCGCTGGAAGCCCGCGCCGCGCGCCATCATGGTGTAGTCGGCGCCATCCTGGTTGACCATCGGCATGGTTTCGACGGTCTGGTAGCACTGATTGTCGACCACGAAGTGCTTCATGTTGCGCGGCTGCTGGCCGGCCTCCGTGAGCAGCGTGCCGGTGTTCATGCACAAGCCGCCGTCCGAGTTGATCACCCAGACCGGCGTCTCCGGCAGCGACAGCGCCAGGCCGAGCGCGAAGGTCGAGGCGAGCCCCATGCCGCCGTGCATGTAGAAGCTGTCCTCGCTCTTGGTGACCGCCCACCACTCGTTCGCCGCCATGCCGAGCGCGCACACCACGATGGCATCGCCGCGGTGCCTGGCCAGCACCTGCATGCATTCGTTCGCTTTCATGCGTTTGCTCCGCGTAGGGTGGGCAAAGGCGCGCATGACACGACGGTCGATCCGCGCGCGCTGGCTCTTGGCGCGCCGTGCCCGCGCATGCAGCGACAACAGACGTGGGCATGGCGCGAAGACGCGCCTTTGCCCACCCTACGATTGTCGCGCGCCGTCATGCGTTTTTCACTCCGAGCAGCTTCTTGGTGAGGAACAGGACGAACGGGCGCTTCTGCAGCCGGTGCCATTCGTAGGCGTTCGGGATGTCCTCGATCTCTTCCGGCTTGTCGATCACCTTGTAGGGGTAATCGTAGGCCTGCAGCAGCGGGATGGTGCGGCGGCCCTGCACCTCCTGATAGACCTTGTGATCGTCGATCGAGCCGCGGCCCGACACGATGCAGAACACCGGGATCATGTGGCGCAGGCACAGCGTCGCCATCTCGCCGGTGCAGGTGAGCAGGCCGGTATTGCCGATGATCGCGACCGAGCGCACGCCGCCGAAGAACGCACCGGCGCAGATCGCGATCGTCTCCGCCTCGCGCCCGACCGGCACGTGGCGGATCTGGTTGTCCTTGGCGACGCGGCGGATGAGACCGTTGACCCAATCATCCGGCAGGCTCGCGGCCAGCGTCACGCCCGCTTTGACGAGCTGGGCGTGAATGAGGTCGTTGACGTCCATGATTTGGACCGTTGTTGTTCGGGGAGAGCGGAAGCCGCGGACGATAGGAGAGTTGCGTTTGCGCCGTCAAGGCGCGGCGCTCGGGCACAAACACCAACACCGCAACCCGCGGCTCGAGCTACTCCGGCTTCAGCCCCGCCGCCTTGAGCACCGGCGTCCAGCGCGCGTGCTCTTCGGCCACGAATTTCGCGGTCTGGTCGGGACCGGAGTCGAGCACCGGCTCGAAGCCCGCCTGGATCAGCCGCTGCTGGAACGCCTCGCCTGCCATCACCTGGCGCGTCGCGTCCGCGATCTGATCGCGGATCGGCCGCGGCGTGCCGGCCGGCGCAAACAGCCCCATGAACATCAGCGTGATCAGGTCCGGGAAGCCGACCTCGGAACTGATCGGGATGTCGGGCGCGCCGGCGAGCTTCTTCGGGCTGCCGGCAACCAGAATGCGGATCTTGCCCTGGCGGTGCATGGCGAGCACCTGCGGCGAGATGCTGGCGGCGAACATCGGCAGGTGGCCGCTGTAGAAATCCGCCAGCCCCGGATTGGCGCCCTTGTAGGGTACGTGCACGATGTCGGGCAGCCCGGCGATGTGCTTGAACAGCTCACCGCAGAGATGCGCCGAGGTCCCCGTCCCCGCCGAGCCGTACGACAGCTTGTTGGGATTGGCCTTGGCGTAGGCGACGAACTCCTGCAGCGTCTTCGCCGGCACCGACTCGTGGATCATCAGCGCCGACACCGACACCGCGATGATGGTGACCGGCGCGAGGTCCTTCACCGGATCGTAGGGCGGGTGCGCCATGATGATCGGGCTGTTGACCAGCTCGGTCGGCGTCCCGGCGAGCAGCGTGTAGCCGTCGGGATTGGCGCGCACCACCGCGGTCGCCGCGATCGTGCCGCCGCCGCCGCCGATGTTCTCGATCACCACCTGACCGAGTTGCGGCTTGACCTGCTCGCCCCAATAGCGCGCGACCACGTCGACCACGCCGCCGGCGGAGCGCGGCACGATCAGCTTGATCGCCTGCTCGGGATATTTGCCCTGGGCGGACGCCGGCGCCGCTCCGAATGCCGCGGCGGAGACGGAAGACAGGCCGAGCGCCAGGACATCGCGTCTGCGCATGGAGGAACTCGCGTTGGTTGACCGGCCCGAATTACTTAGGAAGCCGGCGTCGCAAAGGCGAGGCCATTCATCAGGCATTCCGGGACGCGACTTTAGGCAGGCTATTTCCTCCGCCGCGAAGCTACGCCACCATGATCAGCTTGTCGGTGTTGGTATGGTCGGACAAAAGCTCGCAGCCCCCCGGCGTCACCAGCACCATATCCTTGTTCTGCATGCCGAAGCCGAAGCCGGTCTCGTAGATCAGCGGCTCGATGCCGAGCACCATGCCGGCTTCGAGCTCGCGGTCGTCGGGGCCGAGATACGGGTCCTCGTGCAGGTGCAGCCCGATGCCGTGGCCGATGAACGAGATCGGCGGCAGGCCGAGCTCGCCGACCTTCTTGAGATAGAGCTCGTAGATCGCGCGGCTCGACGCGCCGGGCTTGATGACGTCGAGCAGCATGTATTTGCACTCGGTCAGGTTCGCCCAGATGCGCTCGGCCTCCGGCGGCGCGACGCCGACCGCAGCGGTGCGGCAGACGCCGGCGTGATAGCCGCCGATGATCGGGAAAATCTCCACCCGGCAGACATCGCCGCGCTTGAGCACGCGGTCGGTCGGGCCGACATTCGGAAACACGCTGCGCTCGCCGGTCGCGACGATCATCAGCTTGAAGTATTCGGCGCCCTGCTCGTAGACGCCGCGCGTCAGCGCCGCGGCCAGGTCCATCTCGGTCGAGCCGGCCCTGACCGAGTGATAGGCGTCGGTGATCGCCTTGTCGGCGATGCGCGAGAGCTTGCGGAGAATCCCGATCTCTTCCGGCGTCTTGACCTCGCGCAGCCGCGCCAGCAGCGCCTGCGCCGGCTTGAAGCTCGCCTGCGGCAGGAGCTTCTGCAGCTCGGCGAAATCGCCGGCCGGCAGGTAATCCATCTCGAGGCCGATGCGCGCATTGGCGAGGCCATGCTTCTTGAGGAGTTCCGCCAGCACCGGCATGGCGTCGAACTTGAACTCGCGCCAGACCGCGATCTCGGTGCCGGGCGGCGACTTCGCGCGGATCGTGCTCGACTCCATGTCGACGACCGCGAGCGCGACCGTCTCGTCCGCCGTCACCACCGCCATCGCATGGCGCCAGCGCATCAGCGGCGCGGTCGGCGACAGAAATCCGGTGACATAGGCGAAATTCTCCGGCGACACCGACACGATGGCGTCGAGCCCCGCATCCTTCATGGCGCGCGCCTGCCGCGCGATCACGTCCTTGCGCATCCCCGCCCCTACCCTTTTTTCGCGCCGTACTTCTCGATCTTCGCCTCGTCGGCCGCGATGCCCATGCCGGCGCCGGCCGGCAGTTCGATCGCGCCGTCGACGAGCTTCATCGGCGCGGCGATGAGATCGTCCTTGTAGTAGATGCCGCCGACCTGCCCGGACTGCGCCTCGGCCGGCGTCGACACCGGCACCACGCACGACAGCACCACCGCGGGCGCAGCCGCCGCGAGTTGCAGATTGGCGAGGTTGCCGATGCCGGTCTCGACCGAGCCGTTGACGTTGCAGACGATGCCGGCGGCGCGCGCCACGGCCGCGACTTCCATGGCGCGATAGAGCCCGCCCGGCTTGGTGGTGTAGATCGACACGATCTGCGCGGCGCGCTTCTCGATGATCTGGATCACATCGTGCGAATTCCAGGCGCTCTCGTCCGCCATCACCGGCGCGTCGATGGCGCGCGCGACCTCGGCGAGCCGCTCGATGCCTTCGACCGGCTGCTCGAAATAGATCAGATCGTGGCGCTCCATCCGGCGGAACGTCTTGATCGCCTCGCCCGGCGTCTTGTAGCCCTGGTTGGCGTCGCAGCAGAGCGCGACGCTGGGCCCCACCGTCTCGCGGATGCGCCGCACCATCTCGACGTCGCGGTCGGGATCGACGCCGACCTTGATCTTGATGGTGCGGATGCCCTCCTTGGCGACCTGCGCGACCTCGCGCTCGGCCTCCTCGAAGCCGAGAAGCCCGATCGAATGCGTGACCGGGATGCGCCGGCGCACCGCGCCGCCGAGCAGCCGGTGCACCGGCAGCCCGCTCTGCCGGCCGGCGAGATCGTAGGCCGCGAACTCGACCGCCGCCTTGGCGTACGGATAGCCCTTGATCGCCGCGTCCATGCGCGCGTGCAGTTCGCCGATCTCGCCCGGCACCAGGCCCTGCACGGCGGGCGCGAGATAGCGCGTGATGACCTCGATGGTGGTGCCGGGGCTCTCGCCGAAATAGCGGCCGAACTCGCCGCCCCAGTCCTTCAGCGCCGGCGCCTCGCCCCAGCCCGCGGCTCCGGCGGCGTCGATCATCTTGACCAGCACGTAGCCGCCGATCGGCTCGGTCAGCCCGGTCCATTTGTGCTCGCGCCGCGTCGGCAGCGCCACGTGATGCAGCTCGATCTTCGCAATGGGTGCGTCGGACATGGCTCAAGTGGTAACGTGGCGCAGAGAGCGCGGCAAGCGCGCGGGTAAGTCGGGAAGGATACCAGGCATGCGGATCATCGCGCTCGAAGAACACTTCATCCTGCCGCGCGAGGAGCAAAGCCTGCCGCCCGGCGCGCATCGCGGCAGCGACCGCGAAAAGATCCTCGGCTTCGACGTCGTCGCCGAGTTGCTCGATCTCGGCGCCAGCCGCATCGCCGCCATGGATGCGGCCGGCATCGACCTGCAGGTGATCTCGCACAATCAGCCGGGCTGCCAGGCGCTCGACGCCGGCGCCGCCGTCCCGCTCGCACGCGAGGTCAACGATTTCCTGTTCGAGGCGGTCAAGCGCCACCCCAATCGCTTTGCCGGCCTCGCCGCGCTGCCGACCGCGGACCCCGCCGCCTCGGTCAAGGAACTCGACCGCGCAGTGACCACGCTCGGCTTCAAGGGCGCGATGATCAACGGCCACACCAAGGGCAGCTTCCTCGACGACAAGAAATACTGGCCGATCTTCGAATGCGCGCAGGCGCTCGGCGTGCCGATCTATCTGCATCCGAGCGTGCCGCATCCCGCGGTGACGAAGGCCTATTTCGACGGCTACCCGGAGCTGGCGCTGGCCGCCTGGGGCTTCGGCATCGACACCGGCGCGCACTTTCTTCGGCTGGTGTTCGCCGGCGTGTTCGACGCGTTCCCCAAACTCACCTTCATCCTCGGCCATCTCGGCGAGGGCCTGCCGTTCATGCTCCACCGCATCAACGACCAGACCAGGCTCGCCGCCGGCCGCCGCGGCCTCAAGCGCAGCCCTGCCCAATATTTAACCGAAAACCTGGTCGTCACTTTAAGCGGCAATTTTTCCGGCCCCGCCTTCCTCTGCACGGTGCAGGCGATGGGCATCGACAACGTGCTGTTTTCCGTCGACTGGCCCTACGAGTCGAACACCGGGGCAGTCGAGTTTCTCAAACGCCAGCCGCTCAGCGCCGAGGACCTCGCCAAGGTCGCGCATCGCAACGCCGAACGCGTGCTGCGGCTGTGACCGATCGTCACTATGCGGCAGCAGCGCCCTGATACTAATTGATAGGGACCGGGCAACCCGGGCTATTTCTGGCCGATCCCCGGCCATGCTAGGGTGACGGCAAGCATCAGAGTGCAGGTCGTGAGTGACGATTTCATCCTCGAGACCGAGGAACTCACCAAGGAATTTGCAGGTTTCGTCGCCGTCAGCGGGGTCAACCTCCGCATCGCGCGCGGCTCGATCCATGCGCTGATCGGTCCGAACGGCGCCGGCAAGACAACTTGCTTCAACCTGCTCACCAAGTTCCTCCGCCCGACCCGCGGCCGCATCGTCTACAACGGCCGCGACATCACCGCGCTCGATCCCGCCGACGTGGCGCGGCAGGGGCTCGGGCGCTCGTTCCAGATCTCGGCGGTGTTTCCGCATCTGACCGTGCTCGAGAACGTGCGGATCGCACTCCAGCGCAAGCGCGGATCGTCGTTCGACTTCTGGCGCTCCAAGCGTACGCTCGACAGCTTGAATGCGCGCGCGCAGGGACTGATCGAGGACGTCGGTCTGACCGCCTTCACCCACGCGACCGCGGCCGAACTGGCCTACGGCCGCAAGCGCGCGCTCGAGATCGCCACCACGCTGGCGCTCGATCCCGAAATGCTGCTGCTCGACGAGCCGATGGCCGGCATGGGGCACGAGGACATCGACCGCATCGCCAAGCTGATCAAGGCGGTGTCGGCACAACGCACCGTGTTGATGGTCGAGCACAATCTCAGCGTCGTCGCCGACCTGTCCGACCGCATCACCGTGCTCACGCGCGGGCGCATCCTGACCGAGGGCGACTACGCGACGGTCTCGGCCGACCCGCAGGTGCGTGAGGCCTATCTCGGGGTGGGCCATGCTTGACCCAAAGGTGAAGCCGCTGCTCGCGGTCGAGGGCCTGCAGGCCTGGTACGGCGAGTCGCATGTGCTGCACGGCGTGACGTTCGACGTGCGCGCCGGCGAAGTGGTGACGCTGCTCGGACGCAATGGCGCCGGCAAGACCACGACCTTGAAGTCGATCATGGGCATCGTCGGCCAGCGCACCGGCTCGGTGCGCTACGAGGACCGCGAACTGATCCGCCTCACCAGCGACCGCATCGCGCGGCTCGGGCTCGCGCTCTGCCCGGAAGAGCGCGGCATCTTCGCCAGCCTGAACGTCGAAGAGAACCTGCTGCTGCCGCCGAAGGTGCTGCCCGGCGGTCTCGATCTCGACCGCATTTTCGAATTGTTCCCCAATCTCAAGGAGCGGCTGTCGAGCCAGGGAACGAAACTCTCCGGCGGCGAGCAGCAGATGCTGGCGATCGGCCGCATCCTGCGCACCGGGGCGCGCCTGCTGCTGCTCGACGAGCCGACCGAGGGGCTCGCGCCGGTCATCATCCAGCAGATCGGCAAGACCATCGGCATGCTGAAATCGCAGGGCTTCACCATCCTCCTGGTCGAGCAGAATTTTCGCTTCGCGCAGACCGTCGCCGACCGCTACTATGTGATGGAGCACGGCCGGGTGGTCGAGGCGTTCACCAATTCCGAACTGGACGCCAACCTCGGAAAACTGCACGACTATCTGGGAGTGTAAGCGAACGCGTCGGGTTTCGCCGGCGCGTCCCAAGAATCGCAAGTAAGTCTCAAGAGTAAGCCTCAAGGAGGAATGGAATGAAATCTCTTGTCAGTTTGACGGCGCTCGCCATCGCGCTTGCCGCCAGCAGCGCGCAGGCTCAGCAGACCAGCATCAAGATCGGCGTGATGAGCGACATGTCGAGCCTCTATGCCGACCTCGCCGGGCCCGGCTCGACCGCCGCCGCCAAGCTCGCGGTCGCCGACTTCATCAAGGACAATCCCAACGTCAAGGTCGAGATCGTCAGCGCCGATCACCAGAACAAGGCCGATATCGGCTCCAACGTCGTCAACCGCTGGTTCGACACCGAGAACGTCGACATGGTGATCGACGTGCCGAACTCGGGCGTGGCGCTCGCGGTCAGCCAGATCGCGGCAACGAAGAACAAGGTGTTCATCGTGTCGGGTGCGGCCGCCTCGGACCTCACCGGGCCGAAGTGCAACGCCAACACCGTGCACTGGACCTACGACACCTGGATGCTCGCCAACGGCACCGGCAAGGCGCTGGTGAAGACCGGCGGCGACACCTGGTTCTTCCTCACCGCGGACTACGCGTTCGGCCACGCGCTCGAGCGTGATACCGGCGCCGCGGTCGAGAAGGCCGGCGGCAAGGTGCTCGGCAAGGTGCGCCACCCGCTCAACACCAACGACTTCTCCTCGTTCCTGCTGCAGGCGCAGACGTCGAAGGCGAAGGTCATCGGCCTCGCCAACGCCGGCGGCGATACGGTCAATTCGATCAAGTCCGGCGCCGAGTTCGGCATCGCCAAGGGCGGGCAGAAGTTCGCCGGCCTCTTGGTGTTCGCGACCGACGTGATCGCGCTCGGCCTGCCGACCGCGCAGGGCCTGACGCTGACCGAAACCTGGTACTGGGACATGAACGACGCCAACCGCGCCTGGACCAAGCGCTGGCAGGCGGAACGGCCGAGCAAGTTCCCGACCATGGTGCAGGCCGGCGTCTATGCCGGCACGCTGCACTACCTGAAGGCCGTCGCCGCGCTCAAGAGCGGCGCCGACGGCAAGGCCGTGGTCGCCAAGATGAAGGAGATCCCGACCGACGATACGCTGTTCGGCAAGGGCACGGTCCGCGCCGACGGCCGCAAGATCCACGACGCCTACCTGCTCGAAGTGAAGGCCCCGGCGGAGTCGAAGTACGCCGGCGACCTCTACAAGGTGAAGGCGACCATCCCGGCGGCCGAAGCCTTCCGTCCGCTCAAGGAAGGCAGCTGCCCGCTGGTCAGCGGCTAAGCGACGATACGGCGAGGCGGGCCCGAGTGGCCCGCCTGTTGCTTCGAGATATTTCCAAAAAAAAACAAAAAAATCCGTCGAGGGAGATGCATCCATGAGGAAGACATCTGCGCTGGCCGCGGTTGCGGCCGCATTGATGTGCGGATCGGCGCATGCCCAACAGATCAACGTCAAGATCGGTGTCCTGACGGACATGAACAGCCTTTATGCGGACGACACCGGCCCGGGTTCGGTGGCGGCCGCTCGAATGGCTGCGTCGGACTTCATGAAGGAGCACCCGAACGTCAAGGTCGAGGTGATCTCCGGCGATCACCAGAACAAGGCTGACCTCGGCGTCAGCATCGCGAACCAGTGGTACGACGTTGAAAAAGTCGACGTGATCGCCGACGTACCGAACTCGGGCGTCGCGCTCGCGATCTCGCAGGTGGCGGTGCAGAAGAACAAAGTCTTCATTGGCTCTGGCCCGGCCTCTTCGGACCTCACGGGCACGAAGTGCAACGCCAACAACGTGCAGTGGACCTATGACACCTGGATGCTGGCGAACGGCACCGGCAAGGCGATCGTGAAGACCGGCGGTGACACTTGGTTCTTCCTGACCGCCGACTATGCGTTCGGCCACGCGCTCGAGCGCGACACTTCCGCAGTTGTCGAGGCGAATGGCGGCAAGGTGTTGGGCAAGGTCCGCCATCCGATCAATACCAACGACTTCTCCTCGTTCCTGCTGCAGGCGCAGACCTCCAAGGCGAAGGTGATCGGCCTCGCCAACGCGGGCGGCGACACGATCAATTCGATCAAGCAGGCGTCCGAGTTCGGCATCGTCAAGGCCGGACAGAAGGTCGCCGGACTGCTCGTGTTCGCGGGCGACGTCGCAGCGCTTGGTCTGCCGGCCGCGCAGGGGCTCGTGTTCACCGAGACCTTCTACTGGGACATGAACGATCAGACGCGCGCCTGGACCAAACGCTGGCATCAGGAACGCGGTGCGAGCAGCAAATGGCCGACCATGAACCACGCCGGCGTCTATGCGGGCACGTTGCACTATCTGAAGGCGCGCCTTGCGCTCGGCGGGAGCCCGGACGGCAAGACGATTGTCGCCAAGATGAAAGAACTTCCGACCGACGATCCGCTGTTCGGTAAGGGCACGATTCGCGTCGACGGCCGCAAGATCCATCCGGCCTACCTGTTCGAGGTCAAGAAACCGGATGAATCGAAGTATCCGGGTGACTTCTACCACCTGCGCGTCACTATCCCGGCGGCGGAGGCGTTCCGCCCGCTCAAGGATGGCGGCTGCCCGCTGGTGACCGGCTAATCATGGTTCGTCATCGGGCCGCCGCGCTTGTGCGGCGCGCCTCCGGTGATGATGGGATCAAGCGTCCGGCTTCATGTTCGAAATCTTCGGCATCCCCTCAACCGCGCTGTTCGCTCAGCTCCTCGTCGGGCTGATCAACGGATCGTTCTACGCGGTCCTGAGTCTGGGGCTCGCCGTCATCTTCGGCATGCTCAACATCATCAACTTCACCCACGGCGCCCAGTACATGCTGGGCGCGTTCGTGGCGTTTTTCCTGCTGCAATATGGCCTCGGCTACTGGCCGGCCCTGATCATTGCGCCGATCGTCGTCGGCATCACCGGCATCGTGATCGAGCGCACGATGCTGCAATGGCTGTACAAGCTCGACCATCTCTACGGGCTGCTGCTGACCTTCGGGCTCGCGCTGATCTTCGAGGGCGTGTTCCGCAACTATTTCGGCTCGTCCGGCCAGCCCTACGGCATCCCGGAGCTGCTGCAGGGCGGCGTCGATCTCGGCTTCATGCGGCTGCCGATCTACCGGGCCTGGGTGGTGGTGCTGTCGCTCATCGTCTGTCTCGGCACCTGGTTCGTGATCGAGCGCACCAAGCTCGGCTCTTACCTGCGCGCGGCGACCGAGAACCCGACCCTGGTGCGCGCCTTCGGCATCAACGTGCCGCGCATGATCACGCTCACCTACGGTTTCGGCGTGGCGCTCGCCGCGCTCGCCGGCGTGATGGCGGCGCCGATCTACAATGTCAGCCCGCAGATGGGATCCGATCTGATCATCGTGGTGTTCGCCGTGGTGGTGATCGGCGGCATGGGCTCGATCATGGGCGCCATCGTCACCGGCTTCGGGCTCGGCATCATCGAGGGCCTCACCAAGGTGTTCTTCCCGGAGGCCTCCAACACCGTCATCTTCATCATCATGGCGATCGTGCTGCTGATCCGGCCCGCCGGCCTGTTCGGACGGGGAGCCTGAGATGGCGGCAGCCGAGCCGATCACCGCGCCGGCCACGCGGTTCGACAATTGGAGCGAGCCGGTCGCGTTCGTGCTGATGGTCGCGGCGCTGGTGATCGCGCCGTTCTACGTCTATCCGCTGTTCCTGATGCAGGCGCTGTGCTTCGCGCTGTTCGCCTGCGCGTTCAATCTGCTGATCGGCTATGTCGGCCTGCTGTCGTTCGGCCATGCGCTGTTCTTCGGCTGGGCGAGCTACGTATCCGCCCACGCCGCCAAGGTGTGGGGCCTGCCGCCGGAGCTCGCGATCCTCGCCGGCACGGCGGCCGGGGCCGGGCTCGGCATCGTCGTCGGCGCGCTCGCCATCCGCCGCCAGGGCATCTATTTCGCGATGATCACGCTGGCGCTCGCGCAGATGATGTATTTCTTCGCGCTGCAGGCGAAATTCACCGGCGGCGAGGACGGCATCCAGTCGGTGCCGCGCGGCAAGCTGTTCGGCTTCATCGACCTGTCCAACCAGATGACGATGTATGCGTTCGTGCTCATCGTCTTCCTGGTCTGCTTCCTGTTCATCTATCGCGTCATCCATTCGCCGTTCGGCGAGATCCTGAAGGCGATCCGCGAGAACGAGCAGCGCACGATTTCGCTCGGCTACAAGACCGACCGCTACAAGCTGATCGCCTTCGTGCTGTCCGCCACCCTCGCCGGCATCGCCGGCTCGACCAAGGCGATCGCGTTCCAGATCGCCTCGCTGACCGACGTGCACTGGACCATGTCGGGCGAGGTGGTGCTGATGACGCTGGTCGGCGGGCTCGGCACCATCTTCGGGCCGGTCGTGGGCGCGTTCATCATCGTCACCATGCAGAACTATCTCAACGCGCTCGATCAATGGGTGACGGTGATCCAGGGCGCGATCTTCGTCGGCTGCGTGCTGTTGTTCCGCCGCGGCATCGTCGGCGAGATCGCCAAGCTGCTGCGGGTGAAGCTCTAGCCTTTGGTGCCGGCGCGTCCCTTCCGGGGAGAAGGCACACGCGTGTTCCCGTTTGTCGGGCATGGGAGCAATGCCGCGGCCGCCGGCGCGACTGGACGACCGGGTTCCACACCCCACATAACCCCCGACAAATCCACCCAATTCGAGGGGCTTCCCATGTCCATCCGACCCGTCAAGCGCATCGCGAAATCCACCCCCACCATGGAGGGCGCCGGCGTCAAGCTGCACCGCGCCTTCGGCTTCGGCACGACCGAGCGAGTTCGACCCGTTCCTGCTGCTCGACGACTTCCGCAACGACAACCCGGAGGAATACCTCAAGGGCTTCCCCTGGCATCCGCACCGCGGCATCGAGACCATTACCTATGTGCTCGCCGGCACGGTCGAGCACGGCGACAGCCTCGGCAACAAGGGCAAGATGGGCGCCGGCGACGTGCAATGGATGACCGCCGGCTCAGGCATCCTGCATCAGGAGATGCCCAAGGGCGATCCGCAGGGCCGCATGCACGGCTTCCAGCTCTGGGCCAACCTGCCCTCGCACCTGAAGATGACCGACCCGCGCTACCAGGACATCCCGGCCAAGGAAATCCCCGAGATCGTCGACGACGACGGCACCCGCGTGCGCGTCATCACCGGCGACTTCTGGGGCAAGAAAGGCCCGGTCGAAGGCGTCGCCGCCGATCCGCGCTATCTCGACATCTTCGTGCCGCCCGGCAAGCGCAAGACCTTGCCGGTCGAAGTGAGCCGGCACGCCTTCGCCTATGTGTTCGATGGCTCGGGCACGTTCGGCGGCGCTTCGCAGCCGTTCGGCGTGCTGACCGAGAAGGCGACCGCCAACGGCGATACGCTGGTGCGCGAGCAGACCGGCAACCGCTCGCTGGTGGTGTTCGATCGCGGCGACGAGGTGACGGTGCAGGCCGGCGAGCGACGGCATCCGGTTCCTGCTGGTGTCCGGGAAACCGATCGAGGAGCCGGTCGCCTGGTACGGGCCGATCGTGATGAACACCAAGGCCGAGCTGCAGCAGGCGGTGAGCGAGCTGCAGAACGGCACGTTCATCAAGCATCCGCGGTAGGCGGCGCGCCTTATCCCTCCCCCGAAGGGGGAGGTCGACGCGGCCAGCGCGTCGGGTGGGGAGGCGCCATCGCGCTCGTCAGTAGACGCCCGCACCCCGACCCTCCCCCTTCGGGGAAGGGATGCCCGTCGTCACGCAACGTTCGACTTAAACCTTCACCTTCTCGTCGGCCGCCACCTTCTGCACCGCCTCGCGCTTGAGCATGCGGTCCTTGAACGCGGTGTAGTTCTTCATTTCCGCCATCGGCAGTTCGCGGCGCACGCCCCAGGTGTAGAACACGAAGCCGTAGGGATCGAGCACGCTGTACTTGTCGCCGAGCCATTCGCGGCCGGCGAGCTTGCCGTCGATCTGCTTCAGGTAGCCGTGGAACGTCTTCAGCCCCATCTCCTTGATGCCCGGATAGGCGGACTGATCCGCGGTGTACCGCTCCGGCCGTCCGACATGGGCGTGCGCCGGATGCACGCTGCCGGCGAAGTAGCCGATCATCGACAGCGCCTTGGCCTCGCCGGTCGCGTCCGCCGGCCACAGGCCGAAGCGCTTGCCGAGATACGGCAGGATCGCGGTGTTCTCGGCCAGCGGCTCGCCCGTATCGAGACGCAGCACCGGCACGCGGCCCTGCGGATTGATCTTGAGGTAAGCCTCGGTGCGCTGCTCGCCGCCCGCGAGATCGACCTTGATCGGCTCGTACTTCTCGCCGCTCTCCTCCAGCACGATGTGCGCCGCCATCGAGCACGCGCCTGGCGCGTAATACAGACCCAACATGCAAACGTCTCCCTGTTGCTTGTGCGGCGACATTAGGCAGGCTGCGGCACTTTGATCAAGACGGGAACCGGCCCGCCCGGTCCCTTCCAACACTGCACGCGGCGCGATATGTAAATGACAACGACGCCGCAAGAACCGGCGCACCGGTCCAGTCAGGAGGAAACCATGAGTCTGGCACGCAGGCGCTTCTTGCGGCTGGCGGCGGGCGCCGCCGCCCTCCCCGCCGTGTCGCGGATCGCTCAGGCACAGGCCTATCCGTCGCGGCCGCTGCGGATGATCATCGGCTATCCGCCCGGCGGCTCGGCCGACATCACCGCCCGCCTGACCGGCCAGTGGCTCTCCGAGCGGCTCGGCCAGCCGGTCGTGGTCGAAAGCCGCCCCGGCGCCGCCACCAACCTCGCGACCGAGGCGGTCGTGCGCGCCGCGCCCGACGGCTATACGATGCTGCTCGTGGCGCCGGCCAACGCCATCAACGCGACGCTCTACGACAAGCTCAATTTCGATTTCCTGCGCGACATCGTGCCGGTCGCCGGCATCATCCGCTTCCCCAACGTGGTGGTGGTGACCCCGTCGCTGCCGGTCAAGACCATTCCCGAACTGATCGCCTACGCCAAGGCCAATCCCGGCAAGCTCAACATGGCGTCGTCCGGCAACGGCTCGACCATCCACATGTCGGGCGAGCTGTTCAAGATGCTCACCGGCATCAACATGGTGCACGTGCCCTACCGCGGCGGCGCGCCGGCCCTCACCGATCTGATCGCCGGTCAGGTGCATGTGATGTTCGACAACGTGCCGACTTCGGCCGAGCATGTGAAGTCCGGCCGGCTGCGCGGCCTGGCAGTGACCAGCACGGAACGCTCGAAGGTGCTGCCCGACCTGCCCACGGTCGCCGACTTCCTGCCCGGCTACGAGGCGAGCGCGTGGTACGGGTTGGGCATGCCGAAAGGCACGCCGCCCGAGATGATCGACAAGGTCAACAAGGCGATGAACGAGATTCTCGCCGATCCGGTGCCGCAGGCCCGGTTCGCCGAGCTCGGCGCCACGCTGTTGCCCGGCAAGCCCGCCGACTGGGGCAAGCTCCTCGCCGAGGAGACCGAGAAGTGGGGCAAGGTCGTCAAGTTCGCGGGCGCCAAGCCCGACTGACCGCTACCCCTTCGCCCGCGCCGGCTCGCGCCGCTCGATCCCGAGCTCGTGCAGGATCTCCTCGTTGTGCTCGCCGAGCATCGGCGGCGGCGTATCGATGCGCGGCCCGCCATGCGCGAAGGTGAAGGCCGCGAGCGGCACGCTGAAGCCGCCCTCGATCCCGGGCACGCGTTCGTGGCGATGAACGATGCCGCGGCTCGCGATCTGCGGGTCGGCGATCGCCTCGCCCATGGTGCGCACCCGCGCCGCCGGCACGTGACGCGCCTGCAGGAACGCCTCCCATTCGTCGGCGGTGCGGGTCAGCATGATCTCCTCCAGCACCGCGATCTCGCGGGCGTGGTCGGCGTCGCGCTCGTCGTTGGTCTTCTTGATCATCTCGGGGCGCCCGAGCAGCGTCCACAGCCGCTTCTGCTGGCGCAGGTTACTGGCGCCGAGCATCACCAGGCCGTCCTTGGTCTGGAACGCGCCGTTGGTGGCGTGCGGATGGCGGTTGCCGTGGGGCTTCGGATGCACGCCGTTGCGCGTGTAGCCGGTGATGTGCGAGCTCATCAGGATCATCGCGACGTCGAGCATCGCCATGTCGATGCGCTGGCCGCGCCCGGTCTTCTCGCGCTGGAACAGCGCCGCCGACAGCGCGAACGCCCCGGTCATGCCGGTGGCATAGTCGATCGCCGGCGAACCGAATTTGACCGGATGCACGTCTTTCGTGCCGGTCATCGCCATGATGCCCGAGGTCGCCTGGATCACATGATCGTAGGCGGTCTGCTGGCCGCGCGGCCCCTTCTGGCCGAACGCCGAGAACGACGCATAGATCAGCCGCGGATTGATCTTCGACAGATCCTCGTAGCCGAGCCCCAGCGCGTCGAACGCGCCCGGCCGGTAGTTCTCCACGAACACGTCCGCGGTGGCGACGAGCGCCTTGAGCACCTCGCGGTCGCTCTCCTGCTTCAGGTCGAGCGCGATCGAGCGCTTGTTCGAGGCTTGCGTCAGAAAGCCGGTGCCCATGTTCTTGCGGTTGAGCGCCTTGTCGGTGCCGGTGATGCGGCTCTGGTCGGGGTCGTCGGGATGATCGACCTTGATCACGTCGGCGCCGAGCACCGCCAGTTGATAGGCCGCGAACGGCCCGGCCAGAACGTGGGTGACGTCGATCACCCGGATGCCTTCGAACGGTCGTTGTGTCACGGCGGCCTCCCTCAAGAGCATGGCTGTTATTTCGCGACAGCATACAGGGATTATTCGATTTGAGCAGCGCGGGCAGCCTCATCCCTCCCCCGCAGGGGGAGGGTGGCTGCGAGCTTGGCGAGCAGCCGGGTGGGGACCTTTCTCTTCGCAACGCTCCCCACCCGCCTCGCTTCGCTCGGCACCCTCCCCGCTTCGCGGGGAGGGATAAGCAAGCACCCGTCTTGAAGGGCCCAGACGAAAGGGTCATGCTGAACATAGAACACGTCTAATTCAAACGGCCGGGGACAAACCCGGCCGAGGGAGGATGCCATGAAGGACCAGGGCTTCGGCCGGCGCGATTTCTTGAAGGGCGCAGTCGTCGGCGGCGCCGCGGCGGCGACAACGGCGCCCGCGCTGCTGCCGCAGGAGGCGCAGGCGCAGCAGCCGGCGGCGACCCCTCCGGCAAGTCCCGCCTACTCGTTCCTCAACCTCGAGGAGGCCGCGTTCGTCGAAGCGCTGGTCGACCACATGGTGCCGGCCGACGAACTCTCGCCGAAAGGCACCGACATCGGCCTCAATGTCTTCATCGACCGCGCGCTCGCGAGCGGCTGGGGTCAGGGCGATCGGCTCTACATGCAGGGGCCGTGGAAACTCGGCACGCCCGAACCAGGGCTACCAGTTGCCGCTCACGCCGGCGCAGCTCTACCGCGCCGGCATCGCGGCGACCAACGCGCATTGCCGCAAGGCCTACGGCAAGACCTTCGATCGTCTCGACGAGAAGCAGCGCGAGGAGGTGCTGGTCGGTCTCTCGACCGCCAAGATCACGTTCGACGACGGCCTGCCGGTGCGGGTGTTCTGGGGCACGGTCTATCAGACCGTCATGCAGGGCATGTTCGCCGACCCGATCTACGGCGGCAACCGCGACAAGGCCGGCTGGAAGCTGATCGGCTTCCCCGGCGTGGTCGCGGTGCATCGCGAGAACGTCGAGAAGTATCGCGGCAAGAAATACACCGCCGACATCCTCGGCATCGCGGACCTGAGCTGAGGAGCATCACATGGCAACGAAGCTCAAGGAAGTCGATGTCGTCGTCGTCGGGCTCGGCTGGACCGGCGGTATCCTGTCGAAGGAACTGGCCGAAGCCGGGATGAAGGTGGTCGCACTCGAACGCGGCCGCCTGTATTCCACCGACAAGGATTTCGCGGTGCCCAACATCCGCGACGAGCTGCGCTACGTGGTGCGTCACGGGCTGATGCAGGACGCCGCGCGCGACACGCTGACGATCCGCAACAACGTCTCGCAGGAAGCGCTGCCGATGCGGCGGCTGGGGTCGTTCCTGCCGGGCGAGGGCGTGGGCGGCTCGGGCACGCACTGGAGCGGCCACACCTGGCGCTGGACCGACATGGAGTTCAAGGTCCGCTCCATGTACGAGGAGCGCTACGGCAAGAAATTCATCCCCGACGACATGACGATCCAGGACTGGGGCATCACCTACGACGAGCTCGAGCCCTATTACGACCGGTTCGAATACACCGCGGCGATCTCCGGCAAGGCCGGCAACATCAAGGGCCAGATCCAGCAAGGCGGCAATCCGTTCGAGGCGCCGCGCGCCCGCGAATACCCGCTGCCGCCGCTGACGCCGATCCTGTCGAGCGTGATGTTCACCGAAGCGACGCAGAAGCTCGGCTATCATCCGTTCCTGCGGCCGTCGGCAAACGCGTCGCGCGCCTACACCAATCCCGACGGCTCGAAATACGGCGCCTGCCAGTACTGCGGCTATTGCCAGCGCTTCGGCTGCGAGGCCAACGCCAAGGGCACGCCGCTCAACTCGGTGATTCCGATCGCGATGCGCAATCCGAACTTCGAATTGCGCACCAATGCCTGGGTCACCAAGGTGCTGAAGGACTCGACCGGCAAGCGCGTCACCGGCGTGACCTACACCAACGTGCTCAACGGCGAGGAGTTCGAGCAGCCGGCCGGCATGGTGCTGCTTGTGCGCCTACGCCATCAACAACGTGCACATCATGCTGCTGTCGGGCATCGGGCAGCCGTACAACCCGGTCGACCAGACCGGCGTCGTCGGCAAGAACTACTGCTACCAGAACGGCGTCGGCGCGACGCTGTTCTTCGAGGGCAAGTTCTTCAACCCGTTCATCAGCGCCGGCGGCTCGAACGCCACCATCGACGACTTCAACATCAACTGGGGCTTCGACCGCGGCCCGCAGGGCTGGGTCGGCGGCTACAACGTGGCCGGCGGCTTCAACTCGGCGCTGCCGATCGGCTACCGGCCGGTGCCGCGCGGCACGCCGCAATGGGGCAAGGCCTGGAAGGCCGCCACCGCCAAATGGTACCAGACCGCGATGACCATCAACGCCAGCGGCAGCGTGATGGCGAACCGCAACAACTACTACGATCTCGATCCGACCTATCGCAATGCGTTCGGCCAGCCGCTGATGCGCATGACGTTCGACTACAAGGAGAACGAGCAGAAGATGGGCAAGCACGCCGCCGATCTCGTCAACTCGATCGCCAAGTCGATGAACCCGACGCACGTCAACGAGGCGTCGTCGCGCCCGAGCTGGACCGTGGTGCCCTACCAGAGCACGCACAACACCGGCGGCACCATCATGGGCAAGAACCCGCGCGAGAGCGTGCTCAACAAGTACCTGCAGAGCTGGGACTGCCACAACCTGTTCGTGGTCGGCGCCAACGTGTTTCCGCACAACGCCTCGTACAATCCGACCGGCCCGGTCGGCGCGCTCGCCTATTGGACCGCGGACGCGATCAAGCGCTACGTCAAGAACCCCGGCCCGCTGGTGCAGGCATGATGAGCTCGGCCATGCGTGTCATCGCCTGCGCGGCGGCGATTGCTCTCCTCTCCGGCGCGGCGCAGGCCGACGGCGACGCCGCCCGCGGCGAGAAACGCTTCGAGGAATGCGCCGCATGCCACGCGGTCGAGCGCGGCGTGAACAATGTCGGCCCGTCGCTCTACGGCCTGTTCGGCCGCAAGGCCGGGGAGATCGCGGAGTTTCGTTATTCGCCCGCGCTCAAGCGCAGCGGCATCGTCTGGACGCCGCAAACACTCGACACGTTCCTCGCCGACCCGCAGCAGGTCGTGCCCGCCAACCGCATGCCCTATGCGGGGCTGACCGACGCGGCCGGCCGCGCCGACCTGATCGCCTATCTGCAGAAGGCGGCGCAGTAACTTCTTCGGCGCATGAAGCACGGCACGTTGTTAATCTCTTTTGCGCGCCCTTACCTTTCGGCAGCGCCAAAGATCGCGCGCCGTTGATTGCCCAAAAAGACTGACTTAACCATTTCCTGAGATTGCGCCCCTCACCCGCATCAAACAATCGTAACGTCCGGCCGCGGCGACTCGATGCGTTGGGGATTGGTTTTGCGCGACCCGTTCGCTCGCCGCTTGCTATGCAAGCTCGTGTTCTGTCTGGCTGCGGTCGCGGCCGTCGCGCTGGCGTCGCCCGCGAGCACCGTGCAGGCCGGGCCGCTGCAGCTCAACAAGGTCCGCAACTGGGCCTACCAGCTCCAGAACATCGATCCCCTGCAAATCCAGGATAGTCCGTTCGACCTCGTGGTGGTCGACTACGGCTTCTCCAAGGACAGCGCCGCCACCTATCCGCGCGAGGTCATCGACCTGATGCGGACGAAGCCCGACGGCGGGCGCCGCTTCGTCTTCGCCTATCTGAGCATCGGCGAGGCCGAGCGGTATCGCTACTACTGGGACGACAATTGGTACGCGAAGCTGCCCGAGTGGATCGACACCGAGAACACCGACTGGCCCGGCAATTTCCTGGTAAAGTTCTGGCATCCCGAATGGCGGGCGCTGATCTACGGCTCGCCGCGCGCCTATCTCGATCGGATCGTCGATGCCGGTTTCGACGGCGTCTATCTGGACGGCATCGACAAATTCGAGCAATGGACCAGCAGGCGCCCCTCGGCGGCGGCCGACATGGTCACGCTGATCGCCGAGCTTGGCGCCTATGCGCGCGGCAAGCGGAGCGGCTTTCTGGTGATCCCGCAGAACGGCGACAAGCTGATCCGGGATCCGCGGCTGCTGCGCGCGATCGACGGAATTTCCCGCGAAGATCTGCTCTACGGCGAGTTGGCGCTGGGCGAGCGCAATGCCATCACCAGCATCGCCGAAGCGGTCGCGCGCCTGCAGATCGTCCAGGCCGCCGGCAAGCCGGTGCTGGTGGTGGAGTATCCACGCGGCATCGAGCTTTCGTCGTCGATCATGGACGAGATTGAGAAGTTCGGGTTCGTGGGCTACGTCACGAACCGCGAGCTCAACCATCTGACCGCGCCGCTCATCGGAACCGCCGACCAGAGCGAAGGCCCCTGGGGCCCGGGCGGCGCGCCGCCGATACCGTATCTTCCGCCCGGCGCCGGTATGCAGCCGGCGGCGCACCTGCCGGCGGGCACCACCGGCCACCGGTAGCCTCGCGTCAGGTCCAGCCGAGGCGCTGCAGGATCGCCTTGCCCATCACCCAGTCCTTGTCGCTCTCGGACAGGAAATCCAGCTCCTTGGTGAAGTGCTCGATGCGCTGGCGGTAGGTCGCCTTGGCGAACGAGTTGGTCATGTCGGTGCCCCAGTACGAGCGCTGCGGACCGAAGGCGTGGAAGATGCGCTTCAAGGGCTCGTACATGTCCTTGAACGGATAGGACTCGAGCGAATAGGTCGGCGCCGACGACACCTTGCAGGAGACGTTCGGATACTTGGCGAGCGCCGCGGTGGCGGCGATCGCCTCGCCGACCTTGTGCTCGTTGGCGATGTCGACCGACAGGTTCATGTGGTCGATGATGATCTGCAGCTGCGGATGGCGCTCGGCGATCGGCGCGAAGTCGGCGGACCGACCGGGCGCGAGACACATCACCGGCAGCCCGGCCTTCTCGGCCGCCGCCCAGAGCCAGTCCGCGGTGCCGTCGGTGAGCCAGGGCACGGCGTTGCGCAGGAACGTCACCCGCACGCCCTTCATGCCGGGCTGCTCTTTCCATTTCGGCAGCAGCGCCGCCGATTGCGGATTTTGCATCGGAACGCGGCCCATGATGGCGAAGCGGGTCGGATAGCGCTTCACCGCTTCGAGCGCATAGTCGTTGCGGTCGCCGGGCCAGCTCGGCGGCACGATCACGACGCGCTCGACGCCGGCCTCATCCATCAGCGGAACGAGCTTCTCGATCGTGAACGGCTCCGGCAGTTGCGGCTTGACGCCCGGGACCCATTGCCAGTCGGGGCTCTCCGCCTTCCAGAGATGAACCTGGGCATCGACGATACGCCTGTCCGCCATTGGGCTTGCTTCCTCTCTCGTGTTCTTCTCGCGCGCGATCTTGCCCGCTTTGCCGCCACGCGACAATGCCGGTCACGAATAGGGCGCCGTGAGCGTCTGTGAAATCCTCCCGGCGGCGGCTACGATCCGCGCCGAACGCCACAACGGGAGAGCAACGATGGCCAAGATCACCAGAATAAGCCCCGACACCCTGTCGAAGCCGTTCTCGAACTATTCGCACGTCGTCACCGCCGAGGGCGCGCAGAAGCTCGTATTCTGCGCCGGCCAGGTCGCCGCCGACGTCGACGGCAAGGTATTGCCGCCCGACGATTTCGAGGCCCAGGCCAAGATGGTGATGACCAACCTCACCAAGGCGCTGGCAGCGGGCGGCGCCAAGATCTCCGACGTGGTCAAGATCACGATCTACATCTGCAATCCGCACGACGTGCCGAAGGCGCGCGATATTCTGGCGACCTGGTTCAAGGGCAACCCGCCGGGCAGCACACTCTGCATCCTGCGCGGGCTGGCGCATCCGAACCTGCTCCTGGAAATCGAGGCGATCGCCGCGGTGTAGCGGCGTTGTCACCGGACGGCGCGGGTGGGATGATCCGCGCAGAAAAAGAAGATCCGGAAGGAGCGTCCATGAAACTTCCCCGCCGCCGCTTTCTGCATCTTGCCCTGGGCGCCGGCATGGGCCTCGCCATGCCACGCATCGCGCGTGCGCAAGCCTATCCGGCACGGCCGGTACGGATTGTCGTCGGCTTTCCGCCTGGCAGCGGCACCGACATCACGGCGCGGCTGATCGCGCAATGGCTGTCCGAGCGGCTCGGCCAGCAGTTCGTGGTCGAAAACCGCCCGGGCGCCGGCAACAATCTCGCAACCGAAGCGGTGATCCGCGCGCCAGCCGACGGCTACATGATCCTGCTGGTCGGCGTGCCGAGCGCGATCAACGCCACGCTCTACCAGAACCTCAGCTTCAACGTGATCCGCGATCTCGCGCCGGTGGTGGCGATTTCGCAGGTGCCGAACGTGATGGAGGTGCACCCGTCCGTGCCGGTCACGACCGTGCCGGAGTTCGTCGCCTACGCCAAGGCCAATCCCGGCAAGCTCAATTTCGGCTCCGGCGGCAACGGCACCTCGCAGCACGTCTGCGGCGAGCTGTTCAAGATGATGGCCGGCGTCGACATGGTGCACGTGCCGTATCGCGGCGCGGCGCTGGCGCTGGTCGACCTGCTCGCCGGCCAGATGCAGGTGATGTTCGACGTCATGCCGGGCTCGATCCAGCACATCAAGGACGGCAAGCTGCGCGCGCTCGCGGTCACCACGGCGGCGCGCTCGGACGCGCTGCCGGACCTGCCGACGGTGGCGGATTTTTTGCCCGGATACGAAGGCAGCTCCTGGTACGGCCTCGGCGTTCCCAACGGCACGCCTGCCGACATCGTCGACCGGCTCAACAAGGAAGTGAACGCCGCGCTCGCCGACCCCAGGATGAAGGCGCGGCTCGCCGAGATGGGCGCGATGGCGCTCGGCGGCAAGCCCGCCGACTTCGCAACGCTGCTCGCCGGCGAGACCGAGAAGTGGGGCAAGGTCGTCAAGTTCTCCGGCGCCCGGGCGGATTAGACAAAGCAAAAAGAGGCCAACGATGTCGGCGACCCCCGCGAATGTTCCCGCCAACTATCTGCCGGTCCGGCAGGACTGGCTCGACCGCCGCAAGGAGCCGATCCTCGAGCCCGATCTGCCGATCGTCGACCCGCATCATCACCTGTGGGACCGGCACGGCTGGCGTTACCTGCTCGACGATCTGCTCGCCGACACCGGCAGCGGCCACAACATCGTCGCCACCGTGTTCGTGCAGGCGCGCTCGATGTACCGCGCCGACGGCCCGGTGGAGCTGCGTCCGGTCGGCGAGACCGAGTTCGTCAACGGCGTCGCCGCCATGAGCGCGAGCGGCACCTACGGCAAGACCAAAGTCTGCGCCGGCATCGTCGGCCACGCCGATCTGACGGCTCGGCGGCCGGGTCGAGCCGGTGCTCGACGCGCTGATGCGCGCGGGCGGCGACCGCTTCCGCGGCATCCGCCACATCACCGCCTGGGATGCCGATCCGACCGTGCTCAACCCGGCCAACCCGGCGCCGCAGGGGCTGCTCGGCGACAAGACCTTCCGCGAAGGCTTTGCGGTGCTCGATCGTCTGGGTCTGTCGTTCGACGCCTGGCTCTATCATCCGCAGATCGACGAGCTTACCGACCTTGCCCGCGCCTTTCCCCGCACCAGGATCGTGCTCAATCACGTCGGCGGGCCGCTCGGGATCGGCGTCTACGCCGGCAAGCGCGACGAGGTATTTTCGCGCTGGGCCAGGTCGATCAAGGCGCTCGCCGCCTGCCCCAACGTCTATGTGAAGCTCGGCGGACTGGGCATGCGCATCGGCGGCTTCGGCTTCCACGAGCCGGCCGAACCGCCCTCCTCCGAAGCGCTGGCCAAGGCATGGCGGCCCTATATCGAGACCTGCATCGAGGCGTTCGGCCCGCCGCGCGGGATGTTCGAGAGCAATTTCCCGGTCGACAAGGGCTCGTACAGCTATCCGGTGTTCTGGAACGCGTGCAAGATTCTGGCGAAGGGCGCGTCCGCAGCCGAAAAGACCGACTTGTTTTCCGGGACGGCATCGCGGTTCTATCGTCTTTGATCCCTCGCGCGGCCCAAGCGCAGCGAACAACGAAAGGCCATTCATGGCGGAGAATGCTCAGGCGGCGCGCACTCTGATCAAGGGCGGACGCGTCTACGACCACGACGGCGACATCCACCAGCCCGCCGTCGCCGATATCCTGATCAGTGACGGCAAGATCGAGCGCGTCGCCCCGTCGATCCCGGCGCCCGCCGGCGCCGAAATCGTCGATGCCTCCGGCAAGCTCGTCGTGCCGGGTTTCGTCAATGCGCACTATCATTCGCACGACGTGCTGCTGAAGGGCATGTTCGAGGAACTGCCGTTCGACGTCTGGGCGGTGCACACCAACGCCGCGAGCTACGGCCGGCGCTCGCTGCACGAGATCCGCATCCGCACCCTGATCGGCGCCGCCGAGATGCTGCGCAACGGCATCACCACGGTGCAGGACTTCCTGACCGTCTACCCGGCCGACGACGCGATCGTCGACACCATCCTCTCCGCCTACGCCGAAGCCGGCATCCGGGTTTCGCTGGCGATCGCGGCGCGCGACCGCGCCGCGCTCGACATCGCGCCGCTGATGTCGAAATCGCTGCCGGAGTCGATCCGCCAGCGCCTCATCGGCACCAGCCGTCCCGCGGCGGAAGAGCTGAAGTTCGTCGCCGGACAGATCGAACGCCTCGGCATGAAACCCAGGCCGCTCACCACCTGGGCGCTGGCGCCGTCCGCCCCGCAGCGCTGCTCGCCGGAATTGCTGGCCGGCCTCGCCGAACTGTCGAACAAGCACAACCTGCCGGTGTTCACGCACGTCTACGAGACCCGCCCGCAGGCCGCCGCCGCGCGCGTGACCTCGACCTCGCTGCTCGACGTGCTGGCCAAGGCCGGGCTGATGAACGAGCGGCTCAACCTGGTGCACGGCGTCTGGCTCTCCGCCGACGACATCGCGATGCTGGCCCAGGCCAAGGCGAGCGTGGTGCACAACCCGATGAGCAATCTCAAGCTCAAGAGCGGCGCCGCGCCGATCCTCGACCTTTATCGCGCCGGCATCCCGGTCGCGCTCGGCTGCGACAACTACAGTTGCGCCGAGACGCAGAACATCTTCATCGCCATGCGGCTGCTGTGCCTGCTGCCGGCGATCACCAGCCCGGAGCCGCATCCGGTCAACGCCGCCTATGCGCTCAAAGCCGCGACGCTCGCGGGCGCCAAGGCCTGCGGCATCGAGGCCGGCGCGCTGAAGCCCGGCATGGCCGCCGACCTGATGCTCCTCGATCTCAACGAGCCGGCGTTCGTGCCGTTCAACAGCGCCGCCCGGCAGCTCGCGTTCGCGGAAGCCGGCCGCGCGGTCGAGACCGTGTTCGTCGGCGGGCGGCCGGTGGTGCGCGGCGGCAAGCTCGTCACCGTCGACGAAGTTGCGCTCGCCGCCGAGGCCGAGAAGATCGCACCGGGCTTCCGCCGCGAGTCCGAAGAGCTCGCCAAGCGCAGCGCCGACCTGATCGCGCCGCTGCTCGAGGGCAATCGCGCCGCCTGGTCGGTCAAGACCGGGCTCAGGCGCTACGTCGGCGATCCGGAGCAGCAAGCATGACGCGCGCGATCCGACGCCGCGATGTCGTCGCCGGCCTGGGCGCGCTCGGTGTCCTCGGCCTTGCACCGCGCACCTGGCCAGCGCAAGCTGCGCCAGTGCAACCCGCCATCCGCCCGCTCGCCGACCGGCTCGCCGCCTATGCCGACGGCCTGCGCTACGCCGACCTCGACGCCGCCACGATCGAGCGCGCCAAGGTGCACGTCATCGACACGCTCGGCTGCGGACTGGCGGCCTTCGACGAGCGGCCGGTACAGACGGTCCGCGACATGGTGCTGGCCACCGCCGGCGCCTCGACCGTCATCGGCACCGGCCGCCGCACCACGCCCGACTACGCGGCATTCGCAAACGGCGTGGCGTTCCGCTACTACGACCTGAACGACGTCTATGTCGGGCACCCGTCCGGTCACCCGAGCGACAACATCGCGGCCTGCATCGCGGTCGCCGAGGCCGAGCGCGCGAGCGCCGCCGATCTCATCACCGCGATCGTGCTCGCCTACGAGATCAACTGCCGGCTGATCGACGCGTTCGATCTGTCGGCGCGCGGCTGGGACGCGACCGTGTTCAGCCTGCCGGCCGTGGCGCTCGCCGCCGGCAAGCTGATGAAGCTTCCGCCCGACAGGCTCGCGCACGCGGTGAGCCTCGCGCTCAACGACCACATCCCGATGGGCCAGACGCGCGCCCAGACGCTGTCCGACTGGAAGGGGCTTGCCGACGCCGAAGCCGGCCGCAACGCGGTGTTCGCCGCCATGCTGGCGCGCGGCGGCATCACCGGGCCGGCGCCGATCTTCGAGGGCAACAAGGGCTTCTTCCAGCTGATCTCGGGGCCGAGCGCCGTCGACGTCGATGCCTTCGGCCGGCGCGGCATCCCGTTCCGGATCCATCTGTGCGGCATGAAGGCCTACCCGGTCGTGGTCTACGGCCAGACCACGATTCCGGCCGGCGCCGCGATCGCCAAGGAGATCGGCGATCTCGATCGCGTCACCGCAATCGAGATCGCCACCACCCGCCGCGGCCTGCAGCAGACCGGCACCGATCCGGAGAAATGGACGCCGGACTCCAAGGATACGGCCGACCACAGCCTGCCCTATATCGCGGCGCGCGCGATGTTCGACGGCGACGTCGGCCACGACAGCTTCGCGCCGGAGAAACTTCGCGACCCGCGCATTCTCGCGTTCATGCGCAAGATCACCGTGAAGGCCGATCCGGCGTTCCCGTCGTCCGGCGCCAACGCGCCGCCGACGCGGATCACCGCGACGCTGGACGACGGACGCCGCATCGTGCGCCAGGTCGACACCATTCCGGGCTTCGGCGGCGAGCCGATGAGCCGCGCCGACGTCGAGCGCAAGTTCCGCAGCAATATCGGCAAGCGCTGGCCGAAGGAGCGGACCGACGCGGTCCTGCAGGCGCTGTGGACGCTCGAGCAGAGCGACGATCTGTCCGTCCTGCTCGGCAAGCTGTCGCTGCAGGGTTAGTTCTTATCCCTCCCCCGAAGGGGGAGGGATAGCCCCACCTACCCCAGCGGCCCCTGCATGATCTCGCCCGCATACGTGTCCGGCAGCGCCTCAATCGTCTGCGGCCATTCTTTCTCGACTCGCCGGCGCTGCGCGGCCGGACGCGGCCGGCCGTCCCAGCCGACCTGTTCCATGGCGTGATAGAGCAGGATGCAGTGGCCGTCGAAGCCGACGAAATGCGCGGCGTAGTCGATGCCGGGATGCAGCTCGCCCGGGATGCTGTCGATGAAACGCAGCCCCTTGTCGCGCAGGAACGCGACCGCGGCCTTGAGCTGCGCATAGGTCGCAACCTGCACGCCGACGCTCATCAGGGTGGTGGCCGGGTTGAGCGCGAGTTCGTCACGCAGCGCGCGCGGAAACAACCCGATGGTGTGATGCTCGGTGCCGCAGCGCAGATAGACGCAGCGGTGGCCGCGATAGCTCACCTCCTCGGTCTTCGCGAGCCCCATGAGTTCGGTGTAGAAGCGCTCCGAGCGGTCGATGTCCGACACGAACAGATTGACCGGTCCGACCTTGGTCAACTTGAACGGCCGCGGCAGCATGATGCCGCCGACGCAATGGTCGCGAGGCAAGTCCTCGACCGGCCGGAAGCCGGAATCGAGCGCGACGCCGCCTTGCTCGCTCGCTGTGATCTCGTCCATCTCGGACGGCTGCGGCAGCGAAAATCCGTTGCGCACGGCGTCGATATAGGCCGCGGTCGGCTTGCTGCGCCGGTTCCAGCCGATCTGCTCCATGCCGTAGTAGAGCTCGACGCGGTGGCCGTCCGGATCGAGCACGTAGACCGCCCAGTTGCTGCCCGGAAAATCGCGGCCAAGCCGGCTGATATAGACTTGCCGCTCGGCGAAAAACTCGCGCCCCTGCACGACCTCCTCGAGCGCGCCGACCTGGAACGAGATCTGATTGACGAACACGCCGTTCTCGTAGTGCGCCTTGCGCACGCCCTCGGCGGTCGAGGCGTGGATGGCGGCGAACGAATGATGGTCGGTGCCGTGCGAGGTGAACACCGCGACGGTCTTGCCGTCGCGGACGATCCGGTCGGTGTGGCGGAAACCCAGCACATCGACATAGAGCGAGCGCGCCGCCTCGAGGTCGGTATGCCACAACGCAAAGTGCCCGAGCCGCCGGGCCTTGAACGGGCGCGGATAAAGCACGCCGCCAACGTCGTACATCCGCTCCTGGGTGCGCTCCTGTGCGCTCATAATCGCCGCCTCCGGTCAGCCTTGCGACGCGCCAGTCTGGACGAGGGCCGCGCTTTGCGCAACAATTCGGCCGCATGACAGGGCGGCGCGCGGCCGTTCCAAAAAACAATCACTGCGCTTGGCGCATGTCCCGGAAAAGTGGATACCGGTTTTCCGAAACGGGCATGCGCAAACGCGAGACTTAGGGATGGAAACGGCGTGATGTTGCATTCGCGTAGGACGTTCATGTGCGGCGCGGCCGCCGTAATGGCAGCGCCTTCGCTGGCCCGGGCGCAGAGCCCGGCCTGGCCGTCGCGGCCGATCCGCATCATCATCCCGACCGCGGCCGGCGGCAGTCCCGATCTGGTGGCGCGCCAGATCGGCAGCAAGCTGACCGAACGGCTCGGGCAGCCGGTGGTGGTCGAGAGCATCACCCAGGGCATCGGTCTGGTCGCCAACCAGACGGTCGCCAAGTCGGCGCCCGACGGCTACACGTTCGCCATGCTGACCGGCGGCTTCACCACCCAGGCCGCGGTGCTGAAGGCGTCGCTGCCCTACGACCCGGTCCACGGCTTGGCGTTCGTCACCACCACCGTCGCCTATCCGATGTTCCTGCTGGTGGCGCCAAACTCGCCGATCGCGAGCTTCCAGGATCTGGTCGAGCGCGCCAAGCGCGAGCCGGGCAAGCTCAATCTCGCGATCCTCGGCAGCGGCAGCGTCTATCACCTGCTCGCCAAATGGATCGAGAACCGCGCCGACATCACGATGGGGCAAATTCCCTATCGGGGGACCGTCGCGGCGTTCACCGACGTGATCGGCGGCCGCATGGACGCCATGCTCGACACCGCCACCTCGGCGATCACGCGCGTCAAGAACGGCCAGCTCCGGGCGCTCGCGGTCTCGTCGCCCGAGCGCTACCCGCTGATGCCGGACGTGCCTACGATGGATGCCACCGTTCCCGGCATCAAGCTGATGTCGTGGCTCGGACTTGCGGCGCCGCCGAAGACGCCGCGGGCGATCATCGACCAGTTCAACGCCGAGGTGCGGCACGCGCTCGCCCTGCCCGACGTCAAGCAATGGCTCGCCGACACCGGCGTGCTGGCTGCGCCCTCGACCCCGGAGGAATTCCAGGCCCGGATCGAAAGCGAGATCGAGCTCTACGGAAAGATCGTCGAGGCCAACGGAATCAAACCCGAGTAGGCCGAATTCGACGCGGCTTCGAGAGCGTTTCGACGCCGATTAGAGGGCTGCTCGGCTGCCAAATCTGCCCATTTCAACCGCTCACCGGAGAACAACATGAAGATCCTGTACTTCGACGACTTCAAACTCGGCGTGCTCAAAGGCGATACCGTCGTCGATGTGTCGGCCGAGGTGAAGAACATCCCGCACACCGGCCCGCACGACCTGATCAACGGCCTGATCGAGCGGTTTGCCGAATACCGGCCCAAGCTCGAGGCCGCCGTCGCGCGCGGCACCGGCGTCGCGGTCGCCGGCGTGCGCGTGCGGCCGCCGCTGCCGCGGCCGATCAACATCGACTGCATGGCGGTCAACTACATGGAGGACGGCACCCGCACCGAGCCCGCTCCGATCAACGCCTTCCACAAGTCGCCCGGCGCGATCATCGGGCCCGGCGACACCATGGTGCTGCCGGACATTCCAGCCACGATTTTCGAGGGCGAAGCCGAGGTCGCGGTCGTGATCGGCAAGCGCTGCAAGAACGTCAAGGCCGCCGACGCCATGAACTACGTGTTCGGCTACACCAACTTCGTCGACGGCTCGGCGCGCGGCCTGCCGCCGCCCGGCAACGTGTTCTACCAGATGAAATCGCGCGACACGTTCGCGCCGATCGGCCCGTACATCGTCACCGCCGACGAGATCCGCGATCCGCACAAGCTGCAGGTCAAACTTACGGTCAACGGCACGGTCAAGCAGAACTTCAACACCGACGACATGGCGCACAAGATCCCGCGCTGCATCGAGTGGGTGAGCTCGATCCACACGCTGGAGCCGGGCGACATCCTGGCGTCCGGAACCAACCACCGCGGGTTGAGCTCGTTCATGGACGGCGACGTGGTCGAACTGGAAACCGAAGGTTTAGGTAAACTGCGCTTCAACGTGCGCGACGAGCTCAAGCGCACCTGGAGCCGCGAGACGAGGCTCGACGTCCAGAACCGGGGCGGCAAGGAGCCCCACACCCATCAGCTCACCGGGAAATACGCCCGCACCTGAGCGGGTGGGCGCAGATGCCGCACCGGCGGGCCGTCAGTGGCCCTCCCGGTCGCGGCAGTCGTTTCCACAATCTTACCATCCGGGGCGCAATTTCCGGTAGCGGAAAAGTCTGCCTTTGCGCCGCCTGACATCCACAGGTTGCAGATCCGATACCCACTGCGGATGTGCGCTCCCGCAGCGTTTGCGGTCGCGCAACGATTTCGCGGTCGATATTTGGCGGATTACCCGCATTTTCGCGAGCCCGCGACCGGCGCGACAGCGCTGAAACCCGTGCGCCGAATGTAATTTGCACGTCGGTTTTTATTAACCAGAACGCTAGCTCGATCCGAAGCTTAAGCGGATTCCAACTTCGATTAACTAGGCTGCGCCACAGCGAATAGATCGTGAAACGGGCGGCGATGACTTTACACATCCTGCAGTTGCCGAAACTGCTGGCGGAACGGCGGAGCACCGCCATTCTGGGTATGACCATTATCGCGATGCTATGGCTCGGCATCGCGATAAAATATTTCGAGAGCATCGACAACGATCGGCGCGAGGCCGAGCGGTCCAATCGCAACTTCGCGATGCTGTTCGAGGAAAACGTGCTGCGGTCGATCGGCGAGATCGACAAGGCCCTGCTCTACCTGCGGCGCACGGTCGAGACCCGTACGGGATCGGCCGACTATCGCTCCATCGTCCAGCCGGCAGACGTGCTGAGCGAGATCATCGTCCAAGCGGCGATCGTGGACGACAAGGGCATCATCCGCTGGTCGAATGCAACCTCGGACGCGACGCCGGCGATCAGCGTCGCCGACCGCGAGCACATCAAGGTCCAGCTCAACAGCACCGAGGACAACCTCTACATCAGCACGCCCGTCGTCGGCCGCGCCAGCGGCGCATGGTCGGTGCAGTTCACGCGACGCTTCCTCAAGAGCGACGGCAGCATCGGCGGGGTCGTGGTGGCCTCGATGAATCCGGTGCACTTCACCTCCTTCTACGACAAGATCGATCTCGGCTCGTCCGGATCGATTTCGATGATCGGCGCCGACGGCGTCGTCCGCTCGAGCGGCGGCAGTTCGTTCGGACGCTTCGCGCTCGGCCAGGATCTCAACGGCACCAAGCTCTCCCGCCACATGATGGCCGACGGCGACGCCACGTTCGAGGACATCGATGGCGGCACGCGCGAACCCCTGTTCGTCACGATCCGCAAGGTGCGCGGCCAGCCGCTGTGGGTGAGCGTCAGCGTCAGCCAGGCCGACATCTTCAGGCGCTCCTGGCATAATTTGCAGCTGCACGCGGCCGTCGGCATCGCGCTCACTTTGCTGATCCTCGCCGCGATGGAACGAATCCTGCGGACGGAGACCAAGGCTCGGGCCAAGGCCGAACAGCTGCAGCTCACGCTGGAGAACATGAGCCAGGGAATCATGCTGGTCACCAAGGACCTTCAGATTCCGATCATCAACGGCCGTGCCGGCGAGCTGTTGCACCTCCCCCGCAAATTCATCGAGCATCCGCCGCGCTTCGATCAACTGGTGGAATACCAGGCGCAAATGGAGAAGACCGGCGACACGGCGGCCGCCGACGACGCCAGCGACGGGACTAGTCGCGCGCAACCGGATGTGGCCCCGGTGGATTTCACCATCTGCGAACGAAAAATGCCCGGCGGGAGCGTGATCGAGGTGCGCAGCGGCCACCTCCGCGACGGCAGCTTCGTGCAGACCTTCACCGACGTCACCAAACGGTCGGAAGCGGAGGCGCATGTCGCCCGGCTCGCGTCGGAGGACCCGCTGACGGGCCTGCCCAACCGCCGCGTCTTCCGTGCGACACTCGACCGCCTCAGCAAGCGGGACCCTGCCGCCGCCGGCAGGCGCGTGCCGCAACCGGAATTCGCCGTCCTTTTCCTGGATCTCGACCGCTTCAAGGTCGTCAACGACACGCTTGGCCACCGGATCGGCGACCTGCTGTTGCAGGAGGTCGCCCGGCGGCTGCAGCAGGTGCTGCAGCCCGCCGACGTGCTGTCACGCCTCGGCGGCGATGAATTCGCGGTCGTGGTGAGCGCGCTGAAGTCGCGCTCCGCACTCGAGGCGATCGCCAACCAGATGACCGAGGTGATCAGCCAGCCCTACGAAATCGACGGCCACCGCATCCAGTCGAGCGTCAGCATCGGTATCGCGATGGGACCGACCGACGGCGACAATGCCGACGACCTGCTCATGGCCGCCGATCTCGCGCTGTACGCCGTCAAGGCGACCGGCCGCGGCACTCACCGGTTCTATCACCGGTCGATGAACCAGGAGATCAACGACCGCCGGCAGATCGAGATGGACCTGCGCGAAGCGCTGGAAAACAACCATCTGGAGCTGCACTATCAGCCGATCATCGACCTGCAGCGAAACATCGTGACCGGGTTCGAGGCGCTGGCGCGCTGGCGTCACCCGATCAAGGGCATGGTGCCGCCGTCCGTGTTCATTCCGGTCGCGGAAGACAGCGGCCTCATTCTGCCGCTCGGCACCTGGGCCCTGATCGAAGCCTGCGAGCAGGCCGCGCGCTGGCCGGAGCACCTCAAGATCGCGGTCAACCTCTCGCCGGTGCAGTTCTCGACGCCCAACCTGTATGGCCTGATCGAATCGGTCCTGGCCAAGACCAAGCTCGCGCCGCACCGCCTGGAGCTCGAAATCACCGAGCGCATCTTCATGGAAGACAGCGAAAAGACGCTGTCGACCCTGCATCGCCTGAAGGAGCTGGGCGTGCGGATCGCCATGGACGATTTCGGCACCGGCTATTCGTCGCTCAGCTATCTGCGCAGCTTCCCGTTCGACAAGATCAAGGTGGATCGCGCCTTCGTTTCCGATCTCGCGGAAGGCACCGAGCACGTCGTGATCGTGCAGGCGGTGGTCAGCATCGCGCGCGCGCTCGGCATGACCACGACGGCCGAGGGCGTCGAGACGCCGGGCCAGCGCGACTTCCTCAAAGCGCTCGGTTGCGACGAGGCGCAGGGCTACCTGTTCAGTGCGCCGATCGCGCTGGAACGGATTCCCGAAGTCATCGCCGATTGGGCAAGATCGAAAACGCTGGCGGCTTAGCGTCGGGGCGCCACGCGGCGTCCGCAACTCGGCCCGCGTCCGCGGGCCCCTTCCCTGCCAATCCTGCAAGCGGCTGAGCCTGCGGCTTGCGCTGGGCCTCGTGCCACAGCAGGTAGAGCCCGGAGGCGACAACGATGCCGGAGCCGGCCAGCAGCGCAATCGTCGGCACGTCGCCCCAGACCAGGAAGCCGATCGCCAGCGCCCACACCAGCATCAGGTAGTAGAACGGCGATACCGCCGTGGCGGGCGCCAGGAGAAGCGCACGGGTCCACAGATACTGCCCGAGCACGTTGGCGATGCCGCTCAGCAGGAACAGCGCCGCGTCGAACAGCGTCGGCCATCGGAAGCCGAACGCCAGCAGGAACGTGTGCGCCACCGCCAGGATCGCGAGCTGCCACATCAACAGGGTATAGGTCGATTCCGTCGCGGTCATGCCGCGCACCGCAACGGTGACGGTGCCGTACATGATGGCATTGCCGAGCGCGAACAGCGCGCCGAGCGTGAGCGAGTCCATCCCCGGATTGGCCACGATGAGCACGCCGAAGAACCCGGCGAACAGCGCCATCCAGCGCGCCGGGCCGGCGCGCTCCTTGAGCCAGACCACCGACAGCAACGCCGACCACAGCGGCGCCGAGAAATTGATCGCAATGGCGCCGGCAAGCGGCATCAGGCTGAAGGCCAGCACCGAGAAGGTCTGCGAAATCGACTGCGACAGCCCGCGCAGCAGATGGTCGCGCGGCCGCTTGGTGGCAAACACCGACAGCCCGGTCATCGGCAGAATGACGACGGCCGCGACCACGAACGAGAAGAACGAGCGGCCGAACATCACCTCGCCGACCGGATAGGTTGCGACCAGCCATTTCGCCAGCGCCGCGGTGGCCGCGAACAGCACCGTCGCGGCAATCATGTACAGGATGCCGCGCGGGATATCGTCGAGCTGACGGGCGACCGCGCCGCTGCCGGCGATCTGCGCGCGTTCGGCGGGATTGCTCATCGCATGGGCTTGCATGAACCAATCCGGTTTGCGCGCAGCGGCCTAGAGCAGGCCGCCGCGGGCATCCATAAAGCCGCTGATGAGATTGCTCTCCAGGAGCCGCGGTGCGATATCGACGCCGGCCCGGATGATCGGCATGACCTGATCGTCGAAGCCGTCGAGCTGCGCGCACAGCGCACGGCGCGCCGCCACCGCGACCTCCATGGAAACCGGCTCGAAGGCGATCTTCGCCCCGATCGGCAGCCGTGCCAGCGCCGGCAGGTCGGCCGAGATGACTGTCGCGATCTTGGCGTAGCCGCCGATGGTCTGCCGGTCGGCGAGCAGCACGATCGGCTGGCCGGTGCCGGTGACCTGGATCGAGCCGGGCGCGATCCCGTCCGAGGTGATGCTGTAGTGCTTCACGTGTTCGAGCACCGGCCCCTCGAGCCGCATGCCCATGCGATCGGAGCCGGTGGTGACGGTGTACTCGCCGGCGAAGAACGCCTCGATCGCGCGATCGGAGAAATGATCGCGCTGCGGCCCCAGAATGACGCGGAAGCGGGCAGGCGGCGCGAGGCCGAGCCCGACCAACTCGTAGTCGTCGCGTTCGCTCGGGCAATCGCGAACGAGCGGCAGGCGATCGCCCGCGATCAGCGCGCGTCCCTGCCAGCCGCCGAAGCCCGCACGCAGGCAGGTCGAGAGGCTTCCCAACACCGGCTCGATATCGAAGCCGCCTTCGACCGCGATATAGAGCACTGCGCTCTCGTGCAGGGAGCCGATGCGCAGGACCTGGCCGCGCTGCAGGCAGATGCTGCGCATGCCCTCGACCCGCTCGCCGCTGGTCGCAAATTCGTCGGCGAGAATCTCGATCGAGGCCTGCGCGCCCACGACGGCAAGACGCACCTCGTCGGCATCGACCGCCAGCGTCGGGCCGACATAGGCCACTTCGAGCGCGCCGGTATCGGGCGCATTGCCGACCAGCGCATTGGCGGCGCGAAAGCACACCGGATCGAGCGCACCGCCGACCGGAATGCCCAGCCCCTGATAGCCCGGCCGGCCGCCATCCTGGATGGTGGTGAGAAGGCCGGGCGCGAGAACGCGTAGTGCGGGAGTCATGCTGCCATCCCGGCCGGGGCGTCGCCCGGCCATTCGTCGTCGCCGAGCAATGCGGTCTTGAATGCGCCTTCCATGACTCGCGCCTGCCAGGCGTCGTATTCGCGCAGCGAGATCGGCGTGAACGTCACCTTGTCGCCCGGCGCCAGCACCGAGATGGCTTTCGGCGGCGGCTCCCAGAGCGGGACCGGCGAGCGGCCGATCAGGTGCCAGCCGGCGGGAGATTCCAGCGGATAGATGGCGGTCATCTTGGCGGCGATGGCGAGCGAGCCCCCAGGAATCTTCGGCCGCGGAATCTCGCGGCGCGGCAGCACCAGCTCCGGCGGCACATCGCCGAGATAGGCAAAGCCCGGTTGGAAGCCGAGCGTGTAGACGTGGTAGGTGACTGCGCTGTGACGCTCGATCACCTGCGCGGGCGACAGCCCGGTGCGCTGGGCGACCTCATGCAGGTCGGGCGCCATGCTCTCGTCGTAGCAGGCCGGCAGACGCCAGCTTCGTCCCGGCGCCTCGGCGGTGTCGAGATTCTGCATCAGCGCCCCGATGTGGGCGGACAGTTCGCCCATCGGCAGCACCAGCGGATCGTAGTGGACCATCAGCGACCGGAACGTCGGCACGGTCTCGACGATGCCGACGAGCCGCGCCGCGTTCAGGCGCCGTGCAAGCGCCAGAACGGTCGTGCTGATTTTGCGATCGATTTCTTCCCCGAACTCGACGGCAAGCGCCGTGTCCCCGGCGGCTAGCACCCGGTACCCAAGCATTTTGTTAGACAGAAGCCCCTTTTACCGACAGTTAATAATAATGAATCCACTGCAAAACGTCAATTTAAACCAATATTCGTGAGCCGATCAGACGTATTAACGTTAATCTCATGAGTAATATACTTAACAAATTCGTAAGATTTTACCGCATCACCATCAATACAACACGAGGCGCAATAAGCGGGGCTAATGGAACTCGCGCTGCGGCCGCGAGTTTCGTGGTGCAAAGCGGACATGCGTGAGAGCGGGCAGCGCCCGCGGCCATGCGGCATAGCGCGCGCTTATGGCGCGCGGGCAGATGCCGATGCGAATCGGCGAAGCGTTAAGCGGCGGGCGATTTCACGGCCGGCTTGGGCGTAATCGCTGCGACGAATGCGGGGCGCGATTCGATCGCGGCGAGCCAGCGCTTGACCTCGGGAAATGCCGGCTTCTCGACCGGGAACTCCAGGCAGCGCTTGACGATCGTGCACAGCGCCATGTCGGCGATGGTGAGGCGGTCGAGCGCGATCCAGTTCTTGCCGGCGAGATGGCCGTCGAGAATCTTGAGCTGCGCCACCATGTCGGCGAGTTGCGCCGCGAAATCCGGCGCGCGCTCTTCGGGCGGCTTGGAGGCGCCCCGGAACATCGCCAGGAACGGCCCGTAAAGCGCGCTGAGCAGCCAGTCCATCCAGCGCTCGACATAGCTGCGCTCGGCCGGCGTCGCGCCGGTCAGCGTGGGCGCATAGGCCGCCGCCAGATACCGCAGGATGGTGTGCGATTCCCAGATCGCCGTGTCGCCGTCGATCAGGGTCGGCACCTTGGAATTCGGATTGAGCTTCTTGTAGGCGTCGGTCAGCGTGTTGCCGTCGAAGGTGCGGCCGTAATCCTCGCGCACGTAGGGAACCTTCATCTCCTCCAGGCAGAAGATGACCTTCTGGACGTTTCCGGACGTCTGGCGGCCCAGCAATTTGATCACGTGCAGTCTCTCCTTTCAGTCTCAGCGAGCGCGCGGCTTGTAGGCGATCGCATCCATCTCGATCTTGGTGTCGATCACGGCCCTGCGCTTCGACGGTGGTGCGCGCCAGCGTCGCGTCCTTGAAGGCCTCGCCGAACACCTTGTTGTAGCGGCCGAAGTCGCGGGCATCCGCCAGATAGGTCGTCACCCGCACCACGTCGGCGAGGGTGGCCCCCTCCTCCGCCAGGATCCGGCGGATCGCGTCGATCGTGCCCTTCGTTTCCACTTCGATCGAGCCGATGAGCATGTTGCCGTCGGCATCCTTCGACACCTGGCCGGAGACGAAGATGAAATCGCCGGCGCGCACCGCCGGATGAAACGGCAGGTTCGGGTTCTTCTTGCCGATCGCGTAGACGTCCTTGCGGTCGCTCATGTCGTCAAGCCATTACGCTGGTTTCGATGATGTCGACACCGCGGATGCGGTCGACCAGATAGATCAGCCCGCGGTCGTCGATGGTGACGTCGTTCGACGACGACGCGATTGCCGGCGGCGGGCGGGTCGGGCAGGTAGTGCCCGACCTCCTTCGGCGCGAACGGATCGGCGATATCGACGAGCCGCAGGCCCTGGGCGAACCAGGCGAACGGGATCACCGTGCCGGTAAAGCGCTCGGACGGCTGGTGGCAGCCGCTCATCGGCGGCTGCGGGCTGCCGTCCTGGTCGAGGCCCGGCACCTGGAAGGTCGCGATCGGCACCGGCAATTGCTCGATCGGTGATGTCGTAGATCCAGGTGAAGGAGGGCGGCGAGGGCCGAAGCTTCGCCACGTCCTCGTCGGCCACGATCATGATCTTGCGGCCCTTGAGCGGCTTGGGCATCGGCAGGCAGGTGTGGGTCGGATGCGGGAACGCCGGGCTGGTGTTGGTATGCGCGATCACCTTCGGCTTCGACATGTCGGAGATGTCGAGGATGAAGAAGCCGTGATGCCAGTAGCTGACATAGAGCCGGTCGCCCATGCGCATCGGATGATGGCAGCGCGGCGTCGCCCAGTTGTCCCAGGGATAGGGCTCGCCGCCGGCCTTCCACTGGCCCGGAATCCACCAGCGCCCGACCTCGGCCGGCTTCGCCGGATCCTTGAGATCGAGGATCATCACGATGTTGCCGACATAGCCTTCGGCGGTCGGCGAGATATAGGCGTAGCGGCCGTCGAAATCGTAGCGGTGCACGCCGCGGCCGCCGGTGTCTTCCACTTGGTGATGAGCTTCGGGGTCGGCGGGCTTCGACACGTCGTAGATGCCGAGCCCGCCGCCGAACGCAGGCGTCGCCCGACTGGCCGAGCTTCTCGTGGTTGACGATCATGATGCCGTTGGCGACGCGCACCTTGTGGGAGTGCCAGCCGTCCGGAATGTCGATGTGCGCAAGCTCGCGCGGCCGCTTCGGATCGGCGACGTCGACGATGGTGGTGCCGTAGGGCGCCTCCATGTGCGCGATATAGAGGGTGGTGCCGTCGACCCAGACCTGCCCGCCGCCGGGACAATCGAAATGGGACACAAGCGAGGTGTTCGACGCACTCGGCATTTACTTCTCCGCTCATGCCCGCGAAAGCGGGCATCCAGTCCTTGAGTTAAGGCTTCTTGCGCTGGGTCCCCGCTTTCGCGGGGACGAACGGAAGGGACTCGTGGCATCGAAAGTCTCTAGCCGAGCTTCACCACGTCGCCGGCCTTGTCGCGCCCCCACTTCTTGAACAGGTGGAAGCACTTCAGCGCCGGCTCGTCGCTGGCGACGAACAGGATCGCCGCGCTTGTCGGAGCCGTTGACGTGCTCGAACCAGGAGCCGCCCGGGATCGCGAGGTTGTCGAACTGGTTCCAGTCGAAGCGCTTGCCGTCGATGATCGAGTGGCCCTGACCCTCGAACGGCGCGACCAGCAGGCTCGCGGTCTGCCGCAGCGGCAGCGTGCGCTCGCCCGGACGCAGCATCTGCACGAAGAACGTCATGGTCTTGAACACCGGCCCGCCGGTCAGCGGATCGACATACTCGATCGAGATCGCCTCGTGCGGATCGCCGTCCCAGTCCTTGAAGCGCTCGATCAGCTCCTGCATCATCTCCCAGCGATAGACGTACATCGGCGACGAGACGTCCGCGCCGCGCCGGTGCTTGAGGAAGCGCGGCCGCAGGCCGCCGTGGTCGTAGGCGCGGCCGGAATAGTCGGTCGGCACGCGTCGCGGTCTGCTGCTTCTTCTTGACCGGCTTGCCGTCGACCATCTCGGTGTAGTCGTGGTCGAAATGCACGGCGTTGAGCGTCTCGACCAGCGGCAGATCGAGCACCGACAGGTTGACCGCCGGCTCGTCGCCGACATTGCCGTGATTGTGCCAGGTGTCGTTCGGGGTCAGCACCATGTCGCCCGGACCGAAGGTGATGTCCTCGCCGTCGACGCCGGTGAAGTTGCCCTTGCCGGTCAGGCCGAAGCGGATCGCGCTCGGCGAATGCTTGTGCGGCGGCATCACCTCGTGCGGATCGTTGAGGCGATAGGCGGTGTACATCGTGCTCACGGTCGCGCGCCGCGGCGACAGGCCCGGATTGACCAGGATCAGCGAGCGCCGCTCGGAATCGTCCATCTTCACCAGTTCGGCGGCGCGGTAGAGGATCGGCTCGATGTCGGACTTGTAACTCCAGAGATGAGGCACCGCCTTCTGCGTGCCCATCAGCTGCTTGATCTCGTCGTGCGCCACGTCGGTCGACGTCGCCCAGAACGGGAACATGCTCTTCTCGGAGATATCGCGGTAGAGGCCTTCCAGAGCGGCTTCGCGGTTCGGGAGGCGGCGGATTGCGGCGGAGGCGCCCTGCTGCACGGCCATGCTGATCGCTCCAGACGAATCGGTGAAAAATCGCGTTATTTGAAGGCTATCACAGGCGGCGTGCCGATCAAAGGACGGCGAGCCGCACTGCACATGCGCGCCATGCCGGCGTGAGCTTGCCTTCATGGCGCGGCCTGCCCAAGATGCCGCGCGGCCGGCGACCGGCCGAACCTGAAGCAATCTCATCATGGCCCGCACCCTGTTCGACAAAATCTGGGACGCGCACCTCGTGGCGCGGCGCGCCGACGGCCGCGACCTGGTCTATATCGACCGCCACGTCCTGCATGAGCTGCACGCGCCGCACGCCTTCGAGCAGCTCGAGAAGCAGGAACGGCCGGTGCGGCGGCCGGACCTCACCTTCTCGATGCAGGACCACACCGTCGCCACCAAGCCGGGCCGCACCGACGCCACCAATCCGTCGGGCGAGGCGTTCCTCAAGGCGATGCGCGCGGGCAGCGCCAAGAACGGCATCCGGATCTACGACATCGACGACCCCGAGCAGGGCATCTCCCACGTGGTCGCGCCGGAGCTCGGCATGGTGCTGCCGGGCGCGACCCATGCGGTCCCGGACAGCCACGCCAGCACGGTCGGCGGCCTGGGCGCGCTCGCCTTCGGCTGCGGCACCACCGAGATGACGCACATCCTCGCCACCCAGATGATCGCGATGCAGCGGCCGAAGTCGATGCGCATCCGCCTCGACGGCACGCTCGGCCCGCACGTCACCGCCAAGGACGTGGCGCTGCGCATCATCGCCGATCTCGGCGTCGCCGGCGCGCGCGGGCATGTGGTCGAGTATGCCGGCAGCGCGGCGCGCGCGATGCCGATCGAGCAACGCATGACGCTCTGCAACCTCAACATCGAGATGGGCGGGCGCTCCGGCTTCGTCGCACCCGACGACACGGCCATCGAATGGATCGCCGGGCGGCCCTATGCGCCCAAGGGCGAGGTGTGGGATCGCGCGCTCGGCGCCTGGCGCACGCTCGCGAGCGACGCGGACGCCGCGTTCGACCGCGAGCACACGCTCGATTGCAGCACGCTCGAGCCGCAGATCACCTGGGGCACCGACCCGAGCCAGGTGCTCGGCATTTCCGGCCGCGTGCCCGATCCGGCCAGCGCCGACCAAGAGCCGCCGCACTGCGATGGAAAGCGCGCTCGGCTATATGGGCTTGCAGCCCGGCATGGCGCTCGCGGGCCTGCCGGTGCATCGCGTCTTCATCGGCTCGTGCACCAACGCCCGCCTGCCCGACCTGCAGGCCGCCGCCGACGTGGTGCGCGGGCGGCGCGTCGCGCCGGGCGTGGTGGCGATGGTGGTGCCGGGCTCGACCGGCGTGAAGCGCGCGGCCGAGGCCGTCGGCCTCGACCGCGTCTTTCGCGACGCCGGTTTCTTCTGGGGCGAATCCGGCTGCTCGATGTGCGCCGGCGGCAATGGCGACCGCGGCGAGCCGGGCGAGCGCATCGTGTCGACCACCAACCGCAACTTCGAGAACCGCCAGGGCCCGAAGGTGCGGACGCATCTCGTCAGCCCCGAGACCGCGGCGGCGAGCGCGATCGCCGGATGCATCGCCGACGTGCGCCGCTTGCTCGCCGGAGAGCGCGTGATGCAGCCGTTCACGACCCACACCGGCATCGCGGTTCCGCTCATCGCCGACGACATCAACACCGACCAGATCGCGCCGGTGCAGGCGATGCGCGACCTCAAGCCGGACTACAGGAAACTGCTCTTCATGCGCACGCGCGCCGAAGAGCCGGACTTCGTGCTCAACCGGCCGCAGTTCGGCAATCCCGGCATCCTGGTGTCCGGCCAGAATTTCGGCGCCGGCTCGTCGCGCGAGGCCGCGGTCTGGGGGATGCTCGCCAACAATATCCGCGTGATCGTGGCGAAGAGCTTCGCCGACATCTACCGCGAGAACTGTTTGCAGAACGGGCTGCTGCCGGTCGTGCTCGCGCCGGAGGACGCCGACGCGTTCATCGCGCGCGTCGTGGCGGTGAATGGCGCCGCGCCGTTCACGGTCGATCTCAAGGCGCAGCGCATCAGCGGGCCGGGCGGAGCGGACATCAGCTTCGACATGCCGGCAGCCGACCGCACGCGGCTCTCGAAGGCCTCGACGATATCGGATTGACGCTGAAGCACCGCGACGAGGTGATGGCGTTCGAACGGCGCATGGCGGCCGAACAGCCGTGGCTGCAAACGGCGAGGGATAGCAGGTCAGCGAAGCGATGTCGATCGTCATGCCCTGGGAGCCCTCGAAGCGCAGGGCATCTCGAAGGGCGAGGCCAGGATGTCAGCAAGACCCGCATCCCTCGAGACGCGTCGCTCGCGCGACGCTCCTCAGGATGAGGTCGAAGCGAGTGGAGGGAGAGCGCATGAACGCAAGACAAAAACTCCGCGCCATCATGGCCGGCAAGCGGCTGGTGCTGATGCCCGGCGCCTATGACGCGCTGTCGGCGCGCATCATCGAGGCGGAAGGCTTCGAGGCGGTCGTCGCCGGCGGCTATGCCGGCATCGGCAGCATGCTGGCGCAGGCCGACATGGGCCAGTGCAACATGCGCGATTACGCCGACCACTATGCGCGCATCTGCGCGGCGGTCGAGGTCCCGGTCTATGTCGACGCCGACACCGGCTTCGGCGGCGTCAACAATGTGCGGCAGATGGTGCGCGCGTTCGAGGCGGCGGGCGTCGCCGGGCTGTTCATCAGCGACCAGGTGTTTCCGAACCGCTGCGGCTATCTGCCGGGCAAGCAGATCGTGCCGGTCGAGCAGATGCTCGCCAAGGTGAAGGCCGCGCTCGACGCGCGGCGCGATCCGGGGCTGTTCATCGCCGCGCGCACCGACGCCGCCGGCGTCGAGGGTGTCGACGCGGCGATCGCGCGCTGCCAGCTGTTCATGGAGGCCGGCGCCGACATGGCCAAGCCGATGGGCCTCGACACCATTCCGGAGATCAAGCGGGCGCTGCGCGAAATCCCCGGGCCGCACATGGCGACGCTGTCGCAGGCGGCGGGACGCAAGACCCGCAGCTTCAAGGACATGGAGGACGCCGGCGTCTGCTCGGCGACCTTCCCGTCGGTGACGCTGTTCGCGGCGGCGAAGGCGGTGCGCGACGTGCTGCGCAGCGTCAAGAGCGAAGATTCGCTCGCGCCCTGCCAGGACCAGCTCATTCCGCTCGAGGACTATTACGAGCTGGTCGGCCTGAAATCGCTGCTCGCCCGCGAGGAGCAATACGACAAGGCGGCCGCCGCCCTGGTGCACAAGCGCGCGGCCGAATAGATGGACGCTATTCGTCCTAAGGCTGGCCGCCGTTGCGGCACTCTTGGCCTGCTCTCGCAGTCCAAGTCACGCGCAGAAAGCCGAGGATTTCTACAAGGGCCGGCAGCTGCAGCTGATCGTCGGCTACGAGGCCGGCAACGACTACGACATCGGCGCGCGCGTGCTGGCCAAGCACCTGAGCAAGCGCCTGCCCGGCCAGCCGTCGATCGTGGTGCAGAACATGCCGCAGGCCGCGGCGCTGGCGTCGGCGAACTACCTGTATGTCCGCGCGCCCAAGGACGGCACCGTGATCGGCTCGATCTCGCGCAATCTGCCGAGCCAGGCCGCGATGGGCCTGCCGCACATCGAGGCCGATCCGCGCCGCTTCAACTGGCTCGGCGCGACGTCGTTTCCCGGCCGCATCTGCGTCGCCTCGAACAAGGCGCCGGTCAAGACCGCCGCCGACATCTTCACCACCGAATTGATCATCGGCAGCGTCGGGGTCGGCTCGTCGACCAGCATCGTGCCGACCGTGCTCAACAAGGTGCTCGGCACCAAATTCAAGCTGATCGAGGGCTACCGCGGCGCGCAGGACATCGTGCTCGCGATCGAGCGCGGCGAGGTGCAAGGCGCCTGCGCGTCGCTCGGGCAGTTTCGCAGCCACGAACGCCTGTTCAAGGAAGGCAAATTCGTCGCGCTGTTCCGCGCCGAGGAGACCGCGCTGCCCGAATTTCCGGACCTGCCGTCGATCTACGACTACGCCAAGACCGCCGAGCAGCGGCAGTTGATGCAGTTCGTGTTCTCCAGCACCGAATTCGGCCGCCCCTACCTGTTTCCGCCGGACGTGCCGAAGGATCGCGTCGACTTCATGCGCACGGCGATCGCCGACACGGTCAACAGCCCGGACCTGGTCGCGGAGGCGCAGCGCATCAAGCTCGACATGACCTACCGCGCGCCCGAGCACCTGGAGCGGCTGGTCGCGCAGCTATACGCGACGCCGCCGGACGTGATCGAGACCATCAGGAAGATCAGCCCCAACCTGCGGTAGTTGAATTTTGTCCAGCGAATGCGACGACCGCGCCCGCGGTCACAACCGCCAGCGCGGGTTCCCGACACGGACGAGATGCGATAAGCTCCGCCTTCCGCGCCGGGTCGCATCGACAACGCCTGCCACCCAGAAGGGGGTCCCATGATTTCCGCTCTCCGGCCGCTGACGCGGCTCCTGCCCGCTTTGCTGCCTGCACTCGCGATCGTGCTGTGCGCGCCCGCGGCCCAGGCACAGGACAAGGTGCTGCGTGTCGGCACGCTCAAGCTCATCCACGGCATCACCGTCTACTACTACGAGAAGTTCGTTCCGGCCGGCTACAAGGTCGAGGTGATCCCGTTCGAGAGCCCGACCGACGGCAAGAACGCCGTGCTCACCGGCACGGTCGACACCTGCATCCACGGCATCGCCGCCTTCCTGCTCGGCGCCGGCGCCGACGAGCCGATGAAGATCGTCGCCAACGCCAACAACGGCGGCATGGCGGTGATGGCCGGCGTCAACACCGGCATCAAGTCGATCAAGGATCTCAAGGGCAAGAAGGTCGCGATCTGGCCCGGCTCGACGCAAGAGGCGGTCATCCTCGAGCGGCTGCGCATGGAGGGCATGACCATCAAGGACATCCAGCCGATCCGCCTGCAGTTCAGCGACATGGCGGGCGCGCTCGCGCGCGGCGACGTCGACGCCTATGTCGGCGCCGAGCCCGGCGCCCGGCATCAGCCTCGCCAACGGCACCGGCATGCTGGTGGAATATCCCTATTCGACGCCGATCGGCCCGCTCAACATGATCCTCAACGCCAGCGACAAGTCGATCAAGGACAACCCCGACAGGATCAAGATGATCGTCGACATGCACCGCAAGGCCGCCGACTACCTGATGGGCCACCCGGGCGAGATGGTCGATCTGGCGACGCAGAAGCTCGGACAGCAGCGCAAGTCGATCGAGCTCGCGCAGCCGAACGTCGAACTGGTCTGGAAGCTCGACGACGTGTTCGTCCAGCGCGCCAAGGCCTATGCGCGGCTGATGTTCGAGAACAAGCAGTTGCGCCAGCAGCCCGACGTCGACAAGTTCGTCGCCAAGCAGTTCATGTGACCGCGAAGCGAGGATCGCCTTGAGCGAGCAGGTCACGGCGCTTCCGAACGCGGCGCCCCGCGCCGAGGCGGAAGCGCCGGTCGCGCCTGCGCGCAATCGCCGCGTCTTCGAAAAACTGCGCGCGATCGCGCTTGGCGCTGGGATTCCCGCTCCTGCTGGTGCTGCTCTGGCATTTCGCCGTCGCCTACAGCGGCACGCGGCTGGTGCCGAGCCCGCGCCAGGTCGCGGTGATGATGTACGACTTCACCTTCGGCGGGGTCTACGACGACGCCTTCAGCGGCACCATCCTCACCCACGTGCTGAAATCGATGGAGCGCGTCTACGGCGGCTTCTTTCTCGCCGCGCTGATCGGCATTCCGCTCGGCCTGATGATCGGCCGGATGAAGATCCTGCGCGAACTGCTCGACCCGACCATCAACCTGCTGCGGCCGATCCCGGTCACGGCCTGGCTGCCGCTGTCGATGATCTTCTTCGGGCTCGGGCCGAATGCGGCGATCTTCCTGGTGTTCCTCGGCGCGTTCTATCCGATCCTGCTCAACACCATCTTCGGCGTGCGCTCGGTCGACGTGCGGCTGTTCGAGGCCGCCGCCATGCTCGGCTGCAAGGGCTCGGCGATGTTCCGCCAGGTGGTGTTTCCGGCTTCGCTGCCCTCGATCTTCAACGGGCTGCGCATCGCGCACGGCTTTGCCTGGATTCTGATCGTGGTCGGCGAGATGACCGGCGTGCCGACGGGCTTGGGCTCGGTGGTGATGGACGGCCGCACGCTGTCGCGCACCGACCTCGTCGTCACCGGCATGATCGTGATCGGCGCCTGCGGCTTCATCACCGACCGCATCATCGTCATGATCAGCAACCGCGTCCTGAGCTGGAGCCCGCAGCACCATGGCTGAACCGCTGCTCACGGTCCGCGGGGTCACCAAGCGCTTCGCCGTCGGCGACGACGAGATCGAGGCGCTCGCCCGCGTCGATCTCACCATCGCGCACGGCGAGTTCGTCTGCCTGATCGGAGCGTCGGGCTGCGGCAAGTCCACCCTGCTCCGCATCGTCGCGGGCTTCGAGGAGCCGACCACCGGCGAGGTCTCGGTGCTCGGCAAGCCGATCACCGGCCCGGGCAGCGACCGCGGCATGGTGTTCCAGGATTACGCGCTGTTCCCGTGGATGACGGTGCGGCAGAACATCGGCTTCGGCCCGCGCCAGCGCGGCCTGCTGCGCAGCGAGATCAAGTCGATCGCCGACGAGTTCATGCGCCTGGTCGGGCTCGAACGCTTCGCCGACCGCTACCCGAGCCAATTGTCCGGCGGCATGAAGCAGCGCGTCGCGATCGCGCGCGTGCTCGCCAACGACGCCACCATCCTGCTGATGGACGAGCCGTTCGGCGCGCTCGATGCGCTCACCCGCGAGCAGCTCCAGCACGAGCTGCTGCAGATCTGGGCGCGGACCCGCGTCACCATCATCTTCGTCACGCATTCGGTCGAAGAAGCGGTGCTGCTCGCCGACCGCGTGCTGGTGATGAGCGCGGGGCCGGGCCGGATCGAAAACGACATCAGGATCGAGCTGCCGCGGCCGCGCGACGTGTCGTCGCCCGAGTTCAACGCGGTGCGCCGCGACGTCGCGCGCCGCCTCACCAGCCATCTGGCGTCAACCAAGGCGCTGCAGCCGGCTTGAAGCCCAAGAGCGAACGATCGACCGGGGGAGACAATGACTCAGGCCATCTATCGCGGCATGGATCGCGCCACGCTCGACGCCGCCTACAACAACGGCGCCGCGGTCGCCGGACCGCGCCGACTGGATCGCGCGCTGGAAGGAGAAGAGCGCGCAGGTGCGCGCCGCGAGCGGCGCCCGGCTCGACGTCGCCTACGGCCCGCGGCCGCGCGAGCGATTCGACTATCTGCCGAGCGGAAAGGCGAGCGCGCCGCTGCTGGTGTTCATCCACGGCGGCTACTGGCAGAGCAACGAGAAGGACATGTTCGCCTTCGTCTCGGAGGGGCCGCGGGCGCGCGGCATCGACGTGGCGATGCTGGGCTATACGCTCGCGCCCGACGTGACGCTGACCGACATCGTCGCCGAGATGCACCAGGCGGTGAGCTACCTGCATCAACACGCCGGCGACTTCGGTTTCGACCGCGACCGGATCTTCGTCGCGGGCTGGTCGGCGGGCGGACATCTGACCGCGGCGGTGGCCGGTCATCCGGCCATCCGCGGCGGCATCCCGATCAGCGGCATCTTCGATCTCGAGCCGATCTCGCTCAACTACCTCAACGAGAAGCTGTCGCTGAGCGCCGAGGAGATCGCGACTTTGAGCCCGCTCAGGACGCTGCCGGCCAACAGCCCGCCGCTGTGGCTCGCGGTCGGCGGCGCGCGAGTTGCCGGAGTTGAGGCGGCAATCGAAGGAGTTCGCGGAGGCGGGGAAACAACGCGGGCTGCCGTTCCGGCTGACCGAACTGCCGGGGCACCACCACTTCTCCATCCTCGACGAGATCGCCAAGCCCGACGGCGCGCTGACCAACATGCTGGCCGAGATGATCGCGACGGCGCGATAATCGCGATCATGAATTTTTCCGTTCGTCCCCGCGAAAGCGGGGACCCAGCGTTTTTTGCGAAGGGGACTGGATTCCCGCTTGCGCGGGAATGAACGGAGGAAAGATCTCGCTCAATTCGGAATCAGACTGGCCGTCACCGCGCCTTCATCCCGCATGCCTTCGAGCACGCGCGCCAGGCGCTCGGCAAATACCGCCGCCGCGATCGGCAGGTTGCGCGCGCGCAACTGCCCGAGCACGAGCTTGGCGCGCGGCACGTCGCGATCGTCGATCTCGCGCGCGATCAGGCCGAGCTTGTTGCCCTCCGGCATGGTGCCGATGCGAATCTGGAACGAGATCAGGTTGGCGTGGATCACCAGGCCGCGCAGGAACTCGAACGAATTCGATTCGGCGGCGATCTTGAAGGCGATCCCGGTGCGGGCGGTGACCTCGTCGAGCAACTGACGGCCGCCGATGCTGCGCTCCGGCAGCGCCACCGGATGAGCGGCGCAATCGCGCAGCCTGATCGTCTTGCGGGCGGCGAGCGGATGATCCGCCGACATCACCGCGACGATGCGCTGCTCCAGGCTCATCAGCGGCTGGAAGCTCGCCAGGAACGGCGGCCGGAACACCAGCACGAGGTCGACCTCGTAGGCGGCGAGCGCCGTCATCGCCTGTTCGTGGTCGAGCACCTTGACGTCGAACGCCACCAGAGGATGGCGCTTGCGGAACTCGGCGATCTCGCGCGGCAGGAATTCCAGCGCCAGCGCCTGGCTGCAGGCGATGCGCACGGTGCCGCGGCGCAGGCCTTTCAGGTCCTCGATCTGCGACTTCATGCGCTCGACGTCGTCCGACTGCTCGCGCAGATAGGCGACGAAGACCTCGCCGGCGGCGGTGAGGCGCACGCCGCGCGGCCGGCGCTCGAACAGCAGTGCGCCGAGCTCCTCCTCGAGGTCCATGATCCGGCGGTTGAGCGCCGACGACGTGACGTTGAGGTGACCGGCGGCCTTGCGGATCGAACCGGCGCGCGCGACCTCATCGACGTAGCGCAGAACTCGCAAGTGCCTCATCGGACAGTGCAACTCGGTGGGCGATGCCTTTTCGAGTGCAGTCTAGCAAAAAATTAGCGGCAGATGTGAGCACTGGCGTGCGTTAGCCTGTCGGTGCAGGCACGCGGATTGCACAGCATTGTCGCAAGCCTGCGGATCGTCGGCTTAACTGCTCGCGGAGCAGTCGATCTGCTCATGAAATAGGCAAATGTCGGCTTACGCTTGAGCCTCGACGCTTTCTGGCTGGCCGAAACACCTCTGACAGGAGTGCCCATGACCCTTCGACCATTGCTACTTGCGTTCGCCGCGACCGCCGTCCTTGCCCTCCCGCTCGGCATCGCGACGCCCGCCGACGCCCAGACCAAGCTCAAGATGGTGCTCAACTGGAAATACCAGGGCCCGCAGGGGCATGTTCTTCCTGTCCGACGACCGCGGCTACTTCAAAGCCGAAGGCATCGACATGACGATCGACCAGGGCAACGGCTCGGGCGCGCCGCCCGGGCTGGTCGCCAACGGCACCTACGACGTCGGCTTCGGCGACATCAACGCGCTGATCGAGCTCGCCGGCCGCAAGCCCGACGATGCGCCGATCGCGGTCTATGTGATGTTCAACCAGCCGCCGTTCACGGTCGCGGTCAAGACCGACAGCCCGATCAAGGCGCCGAAGGATTTCGAGGGCAAGACGCTCGGCGGCGCGGCCGGCGACGGCGCGCTCAAGCTGTTCCCTGCGCTCTGCAAGATCGCCAAGTTCGACTGCGCCAAGGTGAAGATCACCAACTTCCAGCCGAACCTGCGCGAGCAGCTTCTGATGCAAGGCCAGGTCGACGGCGTGTTCGGCTACGTCAACACCATCCGCTTCTCCGCCAAGCTCGCCGGCATCGACGACAAGCAGATCCGCTACATCAACTACGGCGACTACGGCATGGACCTCTACTCCAACGCCATCATCGTCTCGAAGAAGATGGTGAAGGAGAAGCCGGAGCTCGTGAAGGGGCTGGTGCGCGCGATCAACAAGGGCGTGGTCGACATGATCAAGGACCCCGACGCCGCCGTTGCCGCCGTCGCCAAGCGCGAGGCGCTGATCAAGGTGCCGGTCGAGCGCGAGCGTCTCGACGCCACCATGCGGGAAGAGATGAACCACCCCGAGATCGCCAAGATCGGCCTCGGCAACGTCGACATGGCGCGGCTGAAGAAATCGGTCGACATCCTGGTCGAGGCGAATGCGCTGCCGCGCACGCCCGCGGTCGAGGAGATCTTCACGCCGGCGTTCCTGCCGCCGCTCACCGACCTGCCGCACAAGCTGTTCTAGCCGCGGCTCGCCGCAGACGATCCGCCAACGAAAACCGGCCGCGAACGCGTCGCGGCCGGGCAAGACCGGGAAACGACCATGGACCTCAAGCTCACCGGGCGGGTTGCGGTGATTACCGGACCTGCCAAGGGAATGGGTGCGGCCATCACCAAGGCCTTTGCGGCGGAAGGATCGCGCCTGGCGCTGATTGGCCGCGACACCAAGGCGATCGATCCGGTCGCCGCGGACGTGCGCGCGGCCGGCGCCGAAGCGATCGTGGTGCCGTGCGATCTCACCGATGCGCGCGCAATGCGAACAGGCCGCCGACGCCGCCAAGCGCACCTACGGGCGCATCGACATCCTGGTGAACGTGGCGGGCGGCTCCGGTCCGATCGGCAAGACCGGCGTCGAGACCACGCCCGAAGAGTTCGACGACATCGTCACGCTCAACATGAACGGCTGCTTCCACACCATGCGCGGCGTGCTGCCGGCCATGATGGCGCAGCGCTACGGCAAGATCGTCAATGTCGGCGGCACCTTCGGGATGCGCGGGCGCGCCGGCCGCATGGCCTATTCGGCGTCGAAATGGGGGCTGCGCGGCATCACCAAGAGCTTCGCGCTCGAGGTCGGCCCGTACAACATCAACGTCAACTGCGTCGAGCCCGGCATGGTCGACGGCCCGCGCTTCCGCGACAAGGTCTGCGCCGACATGGCCAAGCGCCTCGGCATCACCGTCGAGGAGGCGGCCGAGCGCCACGCCAGCGAATATGCGCTCAAGCGCGTGACCACCGACGCCGACGTCGCCAATGCCTGCCTGTTCCTGGCGAGCGACGCCTCGCGCCAGCTCACCGGCATCGACCTTCCGGTCGATGGCGGCTGGGCGATGCTGTGAGGGAGGCCGACATGAGCACAGCCGATCTCCTGATCCGCGGCGGCAAGGTGGTGTCGCCCGATTCCATCATCGACGCCTGCGTCGCCATCAAGGACGGCAAGATCGTCGCGGTCGGCGACGAGGCGGCGATGCCGCAGGCGCGCGAGACGCTCGACGCCACCGGCATGCACGTGCTGCCCGGCGCGATCGACGTGCACGTGCATTTCCGCGACCCCGGCTATCCGCACAAGGAGGACTTCGAGAGCGGCACCGCGGCGGCGGCCTTCGGCGGCGTCACCACCGTGTTCGACATGCCCAACACCATCCCGCCGACCGGCACCGCCGAAATTCTGGCGGCCAAGCACCGCATGGCGGCCGAGAAGGCGCATGTCGACTTCGGCCTCTACGGACTGCTCGGCGAGGACACCATCGAGCACGTGCCCGCGCTCGTGGCCGGCGGCGTGATCGGCTTCAAGTGCTACATGGGCAACACCTTCGGCAAGATCCCCTCCCCGTCCACCGGCGCGATGCTGGAATGCTTCGAGGTCGTGGCGCCGACCGGCAAGCGCATCTCGCTGCACGCCGAGACCAATTCGATCATGGAGCGGCGCGAGACGCGGCTGCGCAATGCCGGCCGCACCGACGCGCTGGCGCACATCGCGTCGCGGCCCGCGGTGGTCGCGGTCGAGGCGGTGAGCCGCGCCGCCATCCTCGCCGAATGGACCGGCGCGCGCATCCACATCCTGCACATTTCGTCGGCCGAGGAACTGCGGCCGCTGCGCGAGGCCAAGGCGCGCGGCGTCGACATCACCGGCGAGACCTGCCCGCACTATCTCATGCTCTCGGCCGACGACTACGCCAAGTTCTCCGGCGTGATCCGGGTCAATCCGCCGGTGCGCGAGGCGCGCAACCAGGAGCCGCTGTGGCGCGCGCTCGCCGACGGCACCATCGACCTGATCGCGACCGACCACGCACCGCACTCGCCCGAGGAGAAGACCCGCAACGACATCTGGACGGTCGATTGCGGCTTCCCCGGCGTCGAGACCCAGATGCCGCTGATGCTCACCGAGGCGAATGCGGGCCGGTACGGCGTCTGCGACTACGTGCGCTGGAGCGCCGCGAGTCCGGCGAAGACCTTCGGGCTCTATCCGCACAAGGGCGTGATCCAGCCGGGCTCCGACGCCGATATCGCGATCGTCGATCTCGCCCGGTCATGGGCCATCGACGACGCCAAGCTGCAGTCGCGCTCGAAGATCACGCCGTGGAACGGCAAGCGGGTGAAGGGCCTGCCGGTCCACACGCTGGTGCGCGGCCGCTTCGTGATGCGGGACCGCACGCTCGTCCCCGGCACCCGCGGCTGGGGCCGCTCCGTCCACACCATCCAGAACATGCCTCCCGCAGCCGTCCAGAACGCCGACAAGACCATGACCGCCATTGTGCGGCCGCCCGAACGCAAAGCAGGTGCAGGCTGATGACGTCCGCAACAATGACGGCTCCGGCCAGCGCGGCCAGACCCAGCGACGCCTTCGTGCGCCTCGAAAAGGTGACGCTCACCTACGGCCGCGGCGAAAATCGCCTCCGCGCCCTCGATGAGACCGACCTGTCGATCGACAAGGGCGACTTCGTCGCGCTGGTCGGACCGTCGGGCTGCGGCAAGTCCACCATCCTCAAGCTGGTGACCGGGCTGATCAACGCCACCTCGCGGCTATGTCTATGTCGGCGGCCGCGAGGTCGGCGCCGAGCCGGTGCGCGTCGGCATGGCGTTCCAGAATCCGACCCTGCTGCCGTGGCTCAAGCTGCGCGAAAACGTGATGCTGCCGCTCAAGATCGTGCCGCCGTTCCGGCAGGAATACCGGTCGAAGCGCAAGACCGAGTTCACCGACCGCATCGAGACCCTGCTGGCGCAGGTCGGCCTCAAGGGCTTCAGCGACAAATATCCCTGGCAGCTCTCCGGCGGCATGATGCAGCGCGCCTCGCTCTGCCGCGCGCTGATCCACGAGCCGCAACTCCTGATGCTCGACGAGCCGTTCGGCGCGCTCGATCAGTTCACCCGCGAGGAGCTGTGGGGGATCATGCAGGAATTGTGGATGACGCACCGGCCGACGGTGCGTGCTCGTCACCCACGACCTCAAGGAGGCCTGCTTCCTCGCCAACCGCATCTGCGTCATGCAGGCGCGGCCGGGCCGCATCATCGAGGAAAGCATCTCGCCGTTCCCGCGCCCGCGCACGATCGAGATGTCGTACGACCCGGATTTCGCCGCCATCACCCAGCGCCTGCGCGAATTGATCATCGGCACGCATTCGACCAAGGAGACGACCCCGTGAACCAGCAGTTGCGCCGGCGCATCGCCTCGGCCGCGCTCATCATCGGCTTCTTCGTCGCATGGGAGCTGCTGTGCCTGATGTTCCACATCAAGGACATCGTGCTGCCGCGGCCGACCCAGATTCTCGCGACGCTGTGGGAGCGCGGGCCGGCGATCATGCCGCACGCGATGCAGACCCTCTACACCACCATGGTCGGATTCGCGCTCGGCATCCTTTTCGGCGTACTGCTCGGCGCGTTCGTCGGATCGTCGCGGCTCGCCTATGACGTGGCCTATCCGCTGCTGATCGGGTTTTCGAGCATTCCGAAGGTCGCGGTGGTGCCGATCTTCGTCCTGTGGTTCGGCGCCGGCACGGTGCCGGCGGTGCTGACCGCCATGATCCTCTGCATCTTCCCGATCGTGGTCAATGTCGCGACCGGGCTCGCCACCACCGAGCCCGAGCTCGAGGACGTGATGCGCGCGCTCAAGGCGAGCCGCCTCGACATCCTCACCAATGTCGGGCTGCCGCGCGCCATGCCGTATTTCTTCGCCTCGCTGAAGGTCGCGGTGACGCAGGCATTCGTCGGCACCGTGATCGCCGAGACGGTCGCGTCCAATCGCGGCATCGGCAACCTGATGATGATCGCGAGTTCGAGCTTCGACGTGCCGCTGGTGTTCGCCGGTCTCCTCATCCTCGCGGCGATGGGCGTCGGGCTCTACGTCATCTTCTCGTTCATCGAGGTGCGGGTGACCGGCTGGGCGCTGCGCAAGAACGAGTTCGCGATGGGTTGAGTTCGAGATTTGATGCAAGACCGGGTGAGACTGAAATTCTTCAACAGGAGCATCGCATGTCATTGATCCGCAGTCTGGCTGCCGTCGCCGTCGGTCTCGCCCTGTCGGCGGCGAGCGCCGCCGCGCAGGAGCCGACCAAGATCCGCTTCACGCTCGACTGGAAGCTGCAGGGCATCCACGCCTGGTACTACTGGGCGCAGGAGAAGGGCTACTTCGCCGCCGAGAAGCTCGACGTCACCATCGACCAGGGCGAAGGCTCGGCCGCGACCGTGACGCGCATCATGTCGGGCGCCTATGACGCGGGCTTCGGCGACATGAACGCGATCATCCAGAACGCCGCGACCAGGCCCGCCGACGCGCCGGTCATGGTCTACATGATCTACAGCCGCGCACCGTTCGCGCTGCTGACCAAGGCCGACAGCCCGATCAAGACCTTCAAGGATCTCGACCGGCAAGAAGCTCGGCACGCCGCCCGGCGGCGCCTCGTTCAAGCTCCTGCCGCTGCTCGCCAAGAAGAACGGCATCGACTACGGCGCCATCGGCGTCCTCAACGTCGCGCCCAACCTGCAGGAGCAGATGCTGCTGCAGAACCAGGTCGACGTGATCGCGATCTTCACCGCGACGAGCTACATGAATCTGGTCGCGCTCAAGCTCGATCCCGAGAAGGACTTCCGCTGGATCTACTACGCCGATTCCGGCCTCGATCTGTATTCGAACGGCGTGATGGTGTCGCAGAAGCTCGCCAAGGAGAAGCCGGAGGCGGTCAAAGGCCTGGTGCGGGCGATCAACAAGGCGATGCGCGAGTCGATCGCCAATCCGGACGCCGCGATCGACCTGATCGTCAAGAAGGAGGCGCTGATCAACAAGGCGATCGAGAAGCAGCGCCTGATCTACGTCACCAAGACGCTGATCGCGACGCCGGAAGCGGCCGAACTCGGCGTCGGCGACGTCAAGGACGCCCGCATGAACGAGGCGATCGACGCCATCGTCACGTCGTTCGAATTGCCGCGCAAGCCGGCGGCCTCCGAGGTCTACAGCCGCGCATTCCTGCCGCCGAAGGCAGAGCGTATGCTGGGCGCGGTCGGAAACTGAAGTTGGCAAACGGCCGGGAGCGAGCGATGCGTGAACTTCATTGCGCCCATGTGCTGACCGGCACCGATGGCTCGGTCGCGGCCGGCCGCACCATCCGCATCGACGGCGAGCGGATCGCCGCGGTCGAGCCGGCGCCCGCCGGCAAGGCGGAGGCGGTGTTCGCGCTGCCGGCGCTCGCCAACGCGCACGACCACGCCCGCCCGATGCGCACCTCGTCGATCGGCACCGCCGGCATGCCGCTCGAGCTGTGGCTCAACTACCTGGCGCTCATTCCCGCGGTCGATCCCTATCTCGCCTGCGCGGTGTCGCTCGGGCGCACGGCGCTCGGCGGCTCGGGTTCCGTGATGGTGCACTACACCCGCGTGCAGGGCCTGACCGATCTGCCGACCGAGGTGACGCAGGTCGCGCGCGCCGCTCGCGATGTCGGCGTGCGCGTCGGCTTTGCGATGGCGATGCGCGACCGCAATCCGCTGGTCTACGGCCCGTCGGAGCCGATCCTGGCGGCGCTCTCGCCCGCCGCGCGCGAAGAAGTGTCGCGGCGGCTGATCCGCCAGCCGCTGCCCGTCGCCGAACAGCTTGCGCTGGTCGAAGCGGTGGCGGCGGCCGCCGGCAACCCGATGTTCGAGGTCCAGTACGGGCCGCAGGGCGTGCAGTGGTGCAGCCACGAGCTGCTCACCGCGATTGCCGACGCGTCGAAGCGCACCGGCCGGCGCGATCCACATGCATCTGCTCGAAACCCGCTACCAGCGGGCTTGGGCGGACCGCGAATATCCCGACGGCGTCGTCAAGTTCCTCGACAGCATCGGACTGCTCAGCCCGCGGCTCACGCTCGCGCACTGCGTATGGGCCCGGCCGGAGGAGCTCGATCTCCTCGCCGCGCGCGGCGTTACGATCTCGACCAATCCGAGTTCGAACCTGACCTTGCACTCCGGTGTCGCGCCGGTTCGCGAGATGCTCAGCCGCGGCTGCCGGGTCGCGCTCGGCCTCGACGCCGGCACCATGGACGAGGACGACGACGCGCTGCGCGAGTTGCGGCTCGCAAACCTCCTGCACCACGGCACCGGCTTCAAGGTCGCGGCCAGTCGCAAGGACCTGCTGACGATGGTGCTGCGCAACGGCCGCTTCTCGGTGATGAACAAGGACGATGGCGGCGCGATCGCGGCCGGGCAGCCGGCCGACATTCTGGTGCTCGACTGGGATGCGCTCGACTACGAGCGCCTGCTGCCCGATCTCAACCCGTGCGACCTGCTGTTCGCCCGCGCGCGCGCCGAGCATGTGCGCGAGCTGATCGTCGCCGGGCGGACGGTGGTGCGGGACGGCAAGGTGCTGGGCATCGATCTGCCCGGCCTGACCAAGGAGCTGATGGCGAGCTTCCGCGCGGGCCTCACCAACAATGCGGCGTTCTCGGCGGCGCTCGCCGATCTCACGCCGGTGCTCGCGACCCATTACGAAAACGAAGCGCCCTGCTGCTAGTTCGGATCGCACGACCCCCATGCCGATCGCCAAGGTCCATCGTATCTCCGCCACCGCGCCCGACGACGTGTCCGGCATCGAGGCCGCCATCGCGGCCGGCCGCATCGATCCCAAGGGCGTCATGGCGGTGCTCGGCAAGACCGAGGGCAATGGCCTCGTCAACGACTTCAGCCGCGGCTTTGCGACGCTGGCGCTGAGCGTGATGTTCAAGCGTCATCTGCCGGCAGCCGACGCGGACAAAATCTGCCTGGTCATGTCGGGCGGCACCGAAGGCGGCATGGCGCCGCACTGGGTGGTGTTCGAACGCGCCGAAGGGAGTTCCGGTCCCTCCCCCGCGCTGGCGATCGGACGCGCCCATACGCCCGCCCTGCCGTTCGAACATCTCGGCCGGCTGCAGCAGGTCGATCAGGTCGCGGCCGGCGTGCGCGCCGCGATTGCGGACGCCGGCATCACCGACCTGGCGGACGTCCATTTCGTGCAGCTCAAATGCCCGCTGCTCACCGCGCAGCGCGTCGGCGAGGCGCTGGGCCGCGGCGTCACCGTCGCGACCAGCGACACGCTCAAATCCATGGGGCTCTCGCGCGCCGCCAGCACGCTCGGCGCCGCAGTCGCGCTCGGCGAGATCGACCGCGCCAGATTGACCGACGCCGATATCGGCACGCGCTGGGACCTGTGGTCCGGCCGCACCAGCAGTTCGGCCGGCATCGAGCTGCTCGGCCACGAGATCATCGTGCTCGGCATGTCGCGGGCCTGGTCGGGCCCGCTGGCGATCGACCACGCGGTGATGGACGACGCCATCGACGTCGAGCCGGTGCGCGGCGCGCTCGCCCGGCTCGGCCTGTCGGCCGCGGGCCAGCTCGCGCCCGCCGACCGTACGCGGCTCACCGCCATGCTCGCCAAGGCGGAAGCGAGCCACGACGGCCGCCTGCGCGGGCATCGCCACGCCATGCTCGACGATTCGGACATCGCCGGCACGCGGCACGCCCGCGCCTTCGTCTGCGGTGCGCTCGCCGGGCTCGTCGGCCATGCCGAGATCTACGTCTCGGGCGGCGCCGAGCACCAGGGCCCCGACGGCGGCGGGCCGGTCGCGGTCATCGTCGACCGCAGCCGGTGAAGCGCCGCGGCGGCGCATACCCCCATCAACTTCGTGCGCCGGTCATGCGCCTTGGTCTATAAATGACCGGGGACCGCCGCCAACCTGCCGGGCAAGTGCATGAGCATCGAACGGACGCAAGATGCCGCCGAAGGGCCGCTCATCGACACGCGCCTCTATGGCTACGAGCTGCTGAACGATCCCCTGCTCAACAAAGGGACGGCGTTCACCGACGCGGAGCGGGACAGCTTCGAGCTGCACGGCCTGCTGCCGCCGAACATCGCCAGCCTGGACGAGCAGGTCGGCCGCCGGTTGCAGGCGCTGCGGCAGTTGCCGAACGACCTGTCGCGCTACGTGTTCCTGCGCGGGCTGCAGGACACCAACGAGGTGCTGTTCTACGCGCTGCTGGTGCGCAACCTCAGCGAGATCCTGCCGATCGTCTATACGCCGACCGTGGGGCTCGGCTGCCAGCAGTTCAGCCGCATCTTCCGCAAGCCGCGCGGACTGTTCCTGAGCCTCCCGCAGCAGAACCGGATCAAGGACATTTTTGCCAACCGGCACTTCGACAAGGTCGAGGCGATCGTCGTCACCGACGGCGAGCGCATTCTGGGCCTGGGCGACCAGGGCGCCGGCGGCATGGGCATCCCGATCGGCAAGCTCGCGCTCTACACCGGCTGCGGCGGCCTGCATCCGGAGACCACGCTGCCGATCATGCTCGACGTCGGCACCGACAACGCGGAGTGCCTGTCCGACCCGCTCTATATCGGCTGGCACCACGAGCGCGTGCGCGGCCAGGCCTATGACGATTTCATCGAGGCGTTCGTGTCGGCGGTGGCGGCGCGCTGGCCGCATGTCCTGCTGCAGTGGGAGGATTTCGCCCGCAGCAACGCCACGCGGCTGCTCGACCGCTATCGCGACCGGCTCTGCACCTTCAACGACGACATTCAGGGCACGGCGGTGGTCGCGGCGGGCGCGCTGCTCTCGGCCGTCAACGTCACCGGGATTCCGCTGCGCGACCACCGCATCGCGGTGTTCGGCGCGGGCTCGGCCGGCTGCGGCATCAGCGCGCTGCTGCTCAAGGCGATGATCGCCGACGGGCTGCCCGAGCCGGAGGCGCGCCGGCGCTTCTTCCTGGTGGATCGCCAGGGCCTGCTGGTCGAGGGCATGCCGGACATCCTGCCGTTCCAGCAGCCGTTCCTGCAGCCGCGCGCGGCCGTCGGCGAATGGCAGACGACGTGGCCGGACCGGATCGACCTGCTCGACGTCATGCGCAACGCGCGCCCGACCGTGCTGATCGGCGTGTCGGGCCAGCCCGGCGCGTTCTCGCGCCACGTGATCGGTGCGATGGCGCAATCGGCCGCGCGGCCGGTGATCTTTCCGCTGTCGAACCCGACCTCGCGCTGCGAGGCGACGCCGGCCGATCTCCTGGCCTGGACCGAGGGCAAGGCGGTGATCGGCGCGGGCAGCCCGTTCCCGCCGATGCGCAAGGACGGAGCACCGCGCGCGGTCGATCAGACCAACAACGCCTACGTCTTCCCCGGCCTCGGTCTCGGCGCGATTGTCGCCCAGGCGCGGCGGGTCAGCGACGGCATGCTGCTCGCCGCGGCGCGCGCGCTCGCGGAAGCGTCGCCCGCCCGGCTCGATCCGAACGCCAATCTGCTGCCGCCGATCAACGATCTGCGTCAGGTCTCCTTCCGCGTCGCGCTCGCGGTCGCGGCGCAGGCCGAGAAGGAAGGCGTCGCGGAGGCGGCCGGCGGCGGCGCGCTCGAGGCGCGCGTGCGGGCAAAGATGTGGACGCCGCTCTACCGGCCATACCGGCGGCAGTCCTGACCCAGACGTCGTCAAGGACCGCTAGGCGTCCTGGCCGGCGACGAACCGCAGCGAAAACGCCTCCCCGGCCCGCGCGATCGCCGCAACATGCGGCGCGCCGAAATGGGTCGGAAACAGCAATGCCTGCATGTCGGCGCAGTGCTCCAGCACCCGCCTTCGGGTCGCGCGCGCTTCCTCCGGCAGTTCGCAGAAGCGCGAATTCCAGTGCGGCGCATAGACCTGCAGGGGATGGTGCATCACGTCGCCGCAGAACAGCGCGTGCCGATCGCGGTCCGCGAGCTTGAGAATGACATGACCCGGCGTATGCCCCGGCGCGGGCTCGACCAGCATCGCATCGTCGATGGCGTGCGCGCCGTCGAGCAGGACGGCCTGCCCGGTTTCGATCACCGGCAGGACGCTGTCGCGATAGGCGGAGCCGCGCCACGGGTCGGCATCGGCGGCGGGATTGCGGCGCGGATCGCCGTGCTCGTTCTCCGTGCGCGAGAACAGATACTTGGCGTTCGGGAATGTCGGCACCCAGCGGCCGTCGCGCAGCATGGTGTTCCAGCCGACATGGTCCGCATGCAGGTGCGTGCAGAGCACCATGTCGATCTCCTCCGGCGCCACGCCGGCCGCCCGCAGCCGTTCGAGGAACGGCGTCTCGAGCCGGTGCAGGCGCTGCGCGCCCGGCCGCTCCTTATGATTGCCGCCGCAGCAGTCGAGCAGGATGGTGTGCCGGCCGGTCCTGATCAGCCAGGAGTGCACGCTGGTGATGAAGCGGTCGTGCTCCGGCGAATAGTGATGCGGAACGAGCCAGGCGCGGTGCCGCGCCAGAAACTCATGATCGAAGCCCACCAGATACTGATCGGGCGGGAAGCTCGAAAATCCGATCTGCTCCTCGATGCGCGTCACCGCGACGCCGCCGATGGTCCACGTCGCCACTCCAAGGCCCCCTTATCCGCGCCCGCGTCAATTTCCCATAATCTATCGCAGCGTGCATGCTCATTTTTCGTGGCAGGTTGAGAACTTAGCGCATGGCGGTATGATCGCCCACGCAAGGGCGTCGAGTCGCGGACCAGGCTGGGTTGTATGAGATTTGCGTTCGCTATCGTCAGCCTTTTTCCCGGTGGGGGCTTGCAGAGGGATTGTGTCGACGTCGCCCGCGCCGTGATGAGACTGGGGCACGAGGTCACGCTATTCACCTCGCGCGCGCGGGACATCGAGTTCGCCCAGCGGCCTCGACGTTGTCGTCCTGCCGAACAACGCCGCGACCAACCACACCCGGCAAAAGCTGTTCGGCCTCGACGTCCTCAAGGCGACCAAGGGCAAGTACGACCTGCTGGTCGGATTCGACAAGATGCTGGAGTTGGACGCGCTCTACTGCGCCGATCCCTCGTTCCTGATGCGGATGCACCGCAACGTCCTGCTCTACCTGCTGATGCGCTATCGCGCCCTGACGGCGCTGGAACGGGCCTCGTTCGACCGCGACAGTGCGACCCAGGTGTTCCTGCTGAGCGGCGTGCAGTTGCGTGAATACGCGGCCGTCTGGCAGACCCCGACGGACCGGCTGCACCTGATCAACCCGACGATTGCGCCCGAGCGGCGCCGCCCGGAGTTGAGGTCAAACGGGGCGGCGGCGGGCATGCGCCAGGCGATCGGCCTGGGCAAGGACGATTGGGTCTGGCTGTCGGTCATGGTGCAACCCGACACCAAGGGCCTCGACCGGATCGTGCGCGCGCTGGTGGATTTTCCCGAAGCCGTGCTGATGATCGCCGGCCTCAACGCCGATGACCGCGCCGCGCGCAAGTGCCTGATCCTGGCCAAGCAGCACGGCGTCCACGACCGGATCAAGTGGCTCGGACACCGCGAGGACATTCCCGAATTGATGGCTGCGGCCGATCTGCTGCTGCACCCCGCGCGGTACGATACGACCGGCACGGCCATCCTGGAGGCGATCGTGAACGGGCTGCCGGTGGTGACCACCGCGGCGTGCGGCTATGCCGCCCACGTCGATGCCTCGCAAGGCGGCCTGGTCCTGCCCTTGCCATTCCGCCAGACGATGTTCGAGGCCGCGCTGCAGCAGGCGCGCGATGCCGGGTTGCGGCAGATGTGGTCGCGCTCGGCGGAGGAGTATGGCCGCAACAGCCTTTTCTATCACGGCCGTGGTCAGGTCGCCGCCGACCTCGTGCGCCTCGCCGAGACGAAGAAGCAAACGGCGGTCAGCTAGGCCGCTACAGATTGCTCTTCTCGTTCAGCCCGCGGCGCGCGCGAAGAACGCCGCAGCCGCCTCGCCCCAGGTCGGGTGGCGAAATCTCTCCCGGATCGCGCGTTCGTAGGACCGTCGAACCGCCGGATCCTCGATCCAGGTCTTCAGGGTGCGAAACCACGCCTCGCCGTCGGCGGGATCGAGGCACGGCGACAACGCGCCGACCAGTTCCGGGACGGCGCCGCCGGTCGAGGCCAGCACCGCCTTGCCGTGGAAGAACGCCTCAACCACCGGCAGCCCGTAGCCTTCGTAGACGCTTGGATAAAGACAGAATGCCGCCCCCTCGTAGAGCGCGGCGAGGTCATCGTCGTCGGCATTCTCGAAGATCATGAGATTTCCGGCGACCTTGGGATCGGCCTTGATCCGGTCGAGCAGCACATCGACCATCCAGCCGGGACGCCCGACAAAGACCAGCTTGAAATCCGCCGCCTGCGGCACGCCGGCCGCGAGCAGGCGCAGCCAGGTCTCGTAGATCAGGGCATGACCCTTGCGCGGCTCGATGGTCGAGACCAGCAACGCGTACCGGTCCGGCGCAAGTCCCGCCGGCAAGCGCGCGCCCGCGGCCCTTTTTGTCACCGGGTCGGCGCCGAACGGGCTGAGCGCGATCGCGCCGACTTTCAGGCCTTCCGTCTCGCCGTAGCGCCGGACATCGGCGGCGACACGTTGCGAGCCGGTGACGATCAGGTCGGCCAGTGGAATCGCCTTGTGCATGTAGCTCGCGAATGCCGACGCATCGTGCGGCTTGTAATAGTGCGGAAACAGGATCGGAATGAGATCGTGCACCAGCAGCACGAACCGAAATCCGGCCTCCTGCTTGCGCTGTGCCAACGCGTCGATGTTGCAGTGGGCCCAGCCGGCCCCCGCGGCGATCAAAGTGTCGCCGGCTTCGAGCCGAATAATGTCGCCGACGACACGGTCGATCCGGATCAAGGGCCTACGACTGCCGTCGGGGCCGATCATGGCCTTGCGGTCCTTGTCCTTCATCAACATGCGCTGCAAGCGGTCACAGAGCGCGGCAATCCGCGGCTTGGCGGTTTGCAGGCGCACCCTTTCCAGCCCGCGCAAGGCACGGCGGCGAAACTGGAAGATCCAGTAGTAGGCCGGCCGCAGCCCTTCAGGAATGCGGTCGGAGCGGCGCCCGCCGGGATTGGCCGGATCGGGCAGACCGAAGGTGTCGAGCGTAACGGAGCCGGAAATCAGCGCGGTCGCTTCGCGCGACAGTTCGCGGTAGGCGAGCGCGGCCGGATCGAACACGACAAAAAGCGCATCGGAGCGATTGGCGCGCGCCCAGAGAGCGAGTTCGCGCTCGACCCGCACAATACCGACCGGCGGACCGCTCCAGCGTACCGTTGTCGACACATCGATCAGCAAACGGCGCGGCGCATCGACAAGCATGGCGGAGAAACTATCGACGCATTCGCGCGCTTTGTCTATAACGGCCGAACCTCGACGCACTCCGAAAAATTAGAGTTGTTCGATGCCTCCCTGCGTTTCGGTCATCATGCCGGTTCGCGACGGCGGACGGTGGATCGGCGAGGCGATCGCTTCGCTCGCGGCGCAGAGCCTTGCCGATTTCGAACTGCTGATCGTCGACGACGGATCGAACGGACGACACCGGGCACATTGTCGCGGCGGCGGCGCAAGGCGACGCGCGCATCCGGCTCATCGCGCAGCCGCCCACCGGCGTGGTGGCGGCGCTCAACCGCGGGCTCGATGCCGCACGCGCTGAGCTGATCGCCCGGCTCGACGCCGACGACCGCGCCGACCCGACGCGCCTGGAACGCCAGGTCGCATTCCTCAAGGCTCATCCGGCGATCGGCCTCGTGGGCTCATGGGCCGACGTCATCGACGCGAACGGCTCGATCATCGGCAGGCGGCAACCGGAGACCGCACCCGCGGCGCTCGCACGCGTTCTCGAACGGCGCAATCCCATGCTGCATTCGTCGATGATGTGGCGGGCCGGGCTGACCGCGACCGCCGGACGCTATCGCGCGGCCTTCGCGGCGGCGGAGGACTACGATCTGTGGCTGCGCATGGCGGAACACACGCAAATCGCCAACATTCCGGAAGCGCTGGTGCAGTATCGGGAGCACGGCGGCGCCGTGACCCGTCGCGACAATTTGCGGCAGTTGTTTTCGGCGCGGCTGGCGCGGCGCGCCGCCCATGCCCGCCGGACGACCGGCGCCGACCCCGCCGACGGCCTCGCTGCGCCGCCGGACTGGAACGCCGCCGAGGCCGAACGCGAATTCTTCCGCGACGATGCGATGCTGTACCGGTTTCTGGAACTGGCGACGAACGCGAACGCACCGATCACCGCCGACGCTGCCCTGCCGAGCGAGCCATCGGGCGAATTCGGCCTGACGCACGACGAGCGGCGGCTGGCGCAGCTTGCCTTGTTGAATGTCATGACGCCGGGCCGCACCCTGTCGCCGCGGCGCCGCCTGCGGCTGCTGTACGATTTCGTCCGCCTGCATCCCGCGCGTGCGATCCGGTTGATCGCGACACGGCGCGATCACGGCGCCGCGTAACCCGCCAGGCTTCGCGTCCTCACGCCGCCGGCGGCTGCTCCGCCAGAAGCAGCCGGTAGTTGCGCGCGTAGCGTCCGGCTGCTGCGATCAACTGGTCGTGGCTTCCGGATTCGACGATCTCGCCGTCTTCCAGATAGAAGATCACCTTGGCCGAGGTGATGGTGTGCAGGCGATGCGCGATCACCAGGGTCGTTCGCCCCTCGATCAGCTTCGCCATCGCGCGCTGCGCGGCGAATTCGGATTCATTGTCGAGCGCGGCCGTCGGCTCGTCGAGCAGGATGATCGCGGCATCGCGGATCAGCGCGCGCGCGATCGCGATGCGCTGGCGCTGGCCGCCGGAAAGCTGCCCGCCCAGTTCGCCGACCTGGGTGTCGAAGCCCGCCGGCAGCGCCGCAATGAAGTCCCCGGCATAGGCCGCGCGCGCCGCGGCGGCGATTTCGGCGTCGGTCGCGCCCTCGCGCCCGAGCGCGATGTTGTCGCGGATGCTGCCGCGGAACAGAAACGGGTCCTGGCCGACATAGGCGATGCGGCTGCGCAGCGAACGGCCGGAAACCTGGGCGATGTTCTGGCCGTCGACCAGGATCGCGCCGGTCTGCGGCTGATAGAGCTTCATCAGCAGGTTGAAGACGGTGGTCTTGCCGCCGCCGGATGGCCCGACCAGGGCGGTAATCGCGCCCGGCTCGGCTGCGAACGACAGGTTGCGCAGCACCGGCGTGCCGGACCGGTAGCCGAAACCGACGTTGGCGAACTCGACCCGGCCGTGCGTGAGCGCCAGCGGCGGCCGTGCGTCTTCGCTCCGCGAAGGCAGGTCGAGCACCTCGAACAGCATTTGCGCGCCGACCAGATGGCCCTGCAGGTCGAGGTTGAGCCGCGCCAGCCGCTTGGCCGGCTCGTAGGCGAGCAGGAACGCGGTGATAAACGAGATGAATTCGCCGGGCGCGGCATTGCGCACCAGCACCTCGTAGCCGCCGTACACCATCGCCCCGGCGATGGCGATGCCGCCGAGCGATTCCATCAGCGGCGTGCCGCGGTTCGAGACGCGCGCGAGCTTGTTGGCGGCGCGCTCGACGCTGTCGATGCTGTCGCTCACCCGCCGGCGCATCTCGTCTTCGAGATTGAACGCCTTGACGACGCGCAGCCCCTGGATCGTCTCCTGCAGGGCCTCGATCACCACCGCGGCGCCCTGGAACTGGGTCAGGGCGATGTTGCGCATGCGCTTGATCAGCTTGCGCAGGATCAGGACGGCCGGCGGCATCACCAGGACCGCGACCAGCGACAGCATCGGCGCCTGATAGACCATCACCGCGCCGAGGCCGATCAGGGACAGCAGATCGCGGCCGAGCGACGTCGTCACCGCACTCAGCGCCGCCGCCGCACTCGCCGCGCCGTGATTGATCCGCATCACGAATTCGGAAGAGTGGCGATCGGCGAAAAAGACCAGATCCTGCTCGATCAGCTTGTCGAACAGCCGCTTCTGGATCGCGGCGATCATGCGGTTGGCGATGCGCGCGAGCGTGACCGACTGGCCGTAGGCCGTCAGGCCTTTGACGACGAACAGCACCACCGTCAGGATCGCAATGACGACGATGCCTTCGAAATTCCTGTCGATGTACGCCTCGTTGGCGGCCCGCCCGATCAGATAGGCAGAGGCCGCGGTGCAGGCGGCGCCCACCGCCATGCAGCCGAATGCGATCGCGTAGCTGCCGCGAAACTGCCGGCCGTAGTCGGAGAACAGGCGCAGGATCAGCGCGGGCGCGCCGCCCGGAGCGAAAAACCAGTCCCACCATTTACGCGGCGAAAGCACCATCACGTCCGGACGCATCCTGAAAAAATATCGCTTCGTCCATCCTAGACGAGATTCAGCCGCCGCGGACGGCATAAACGTCGCCGGAATTGGCGTCGTGCGGCACGCCCTGCAGAAACTGCCGCATCTCGGCAGGCTCGATCCAGCGGCCGAACTGGAGCGCCTGGCTCTCGCGCAACGCCACGTCGTAGCGATGGGGCCCGAGCGCTTCGAGGCGGTCGAGACAGTCGAGCGCAACCGCGCGCTGGATGGTGGTGAACTCGAACGACATCGCGGCGAGCGGCTGCGACAGCCCGCGCAGCACGTCGGCCTCGAACCCCTCGACGTCGATCTTCACGAAGGCCGGGACGCCATATTGGGCAATGAGCGCGTCGAGCGTCGTCACCGGCACGTCGAGGACGCGATCCCAGCTTTGCCCTTCCCAGCCGGCCGATCCTTCGGCCGCCCGCACGAACTCGGACGAGGCGGTGGTCACGGTCGGATTGGCCGAATTGATGTGCAGCGCCAGCCGCCCGGCCTGGGGCCCGCAGGCGGATTGAAGCAGCGTCACGCCGGGGTCGCCGCCGTAGATGGCGGCGATGACCCGTGCGCAGTCCGGCTGCGGCTCGAGCGCCAGCACGCGCGCCCCGGCGCGGCGAAAGCTGCCGATGCGGTCGCCGACATGGCTGCCGATATCGAAGGCCAGATCGCCCGGTTTCAGGAACCGGCGGTAGAGCGCATCCATGTCGGCGTCGCGCGCCTGATCGCAATAATAGACGTCGAGCGAGTGATGCAGATTGGCGAGCGCCGGGTCGGCTTTGAGCTTGGCGACAATGCCGCGATACAAAGGTCGTCCATCCTTTCCCCATGCGGAGCGAGGCCGCCTGCGGCCTACGTTCCGAGCCCCCTGTCCCAATGATCCGGGAGGGCGGCCAGGGATGCAAGGGCCTCCTCGGCCGCCATCTTGCGCCGATAGCGCCGCACCGCGCGATGGTCGCGCCAGAGTTGCGGCAGGCCGACATCGATCAGGCCGGCCGCGCGAAACCGCCGCACGTCGCCGGCGACGGTGGCGAGGTCGCGGCGGCGAACATTGGCCACCAGGATCTTGGTGGCCAGGTAGTGGCCGAGCCGCCGGTAGCGCCCGAGATATTCCGGGCGCTGTTTGACGTAGTCGACGAGGTGCCGCCCCGCCACCGCCCATTCGTCGGAGGTGCTGTCGGCCGACATGGCCTTCTCGAACAGGACGTCGGGCAGCACGCGGACGGCGCCCAGCCGCGCCAGCCGGATCAGAAACTCGCGGTCCTCGCTCCGCCGCAAACCGGCGCAGAAGCCTCCGGCCGCGGCCGCCGGTGCGGCGCGCACCGTGATGCTGGTGCTCTCGACGCCCACGAGGTCGCAGATCATCGCCCATTCGAATGCGCCGCTGGCGAGCTTGACGCCGGGCAGGAGCACCGGCGCCCACTCGCCCTTGCGGCCCTGCTTGCGCGACGACGACAGCGTGCAGACGACATCGGGCTCATCCGCGAGCACGCGCAACGGCAGCGACAGGCGGTTCGGCAAATAGACGTCGTCGGAATCGAGAAAGGCCAGCACCGGCGCCGAAGCCATCGCGATGCCGGCATTGCGCGCCGCGCTCGGTCCGCCATTGTGGTCCAGGCGCGCGGTCCGGATGCGGGGATCGCGCAGGCCCGCGAGCCAATCGCGCGTGCCGTCGGTCGAAGCGTCATCGACGATGATGAGCTCGAACTCCGGCATGTCCTGCGCCATCACGCTCTCGACGGCGCGCGGCAGCGTTCGAAGGCGGTTGTAGGTCGGCAGGATGACCGAGCAGCGCGGCGTCATCGTTCACCCGCGCAGATCGCGCTGATCCTTGCGCTGCGACGTTTGGCGATCCGGTCCCATGCGGCAAAGAGCGCAACTCCGAGCACCAGCGATGCTGCAAGCCAAGCCGAAAACGGGCCGAGCCCCCTGAATTGATCGAGCAGTTGCATTCATCCCGCCTTGGGCTGCAGGCGCAGCATGACGTTCAGCTTGGAGCGCGCCGCCACTGCATAGCCGAATTTGGCCAGGAGGGAAAAAAGATCGCTGCGCCACGCGTCGCGGGCATCCTCCATGATGATGAGATCGGGCCACAGGCTCGCGGGCGCGTCGCGGAAGAACGGCAGCAGGATCGTATCCTCGGCCCCTTCCACGTCGATCTTGAGCGCGTCGATCCGGGTCAGGCCTTCCTGCCGCAGCACGTCGAGCAGCGGACGGCACTCGACCTCGTTGTGACGCGCCCGGTCGTCGCCGGTCAAAGGCCGCGTGCGGGTGCCGCCCCGGTCGGTGCGATGCACCTCGAGCGCGACCGTCTCCTCCTTGTCGCCGAGCGCCAGCGGCAGCACCCGGATCGGAATGCCCGGATTGGCGGCAAGGTTGAAGCGCAGGCGCTTGAGATTTTCCGGCTCCGGCTCGATCGCGAGAATCGTCGCGCCCGGCCCCGCGCAGGAGGCGACGAAGAAGGAGAACAGGCCGACATTGGCGCCGATGTCGACGAACACGAAGTCTCGTCCGGCCGCGCGCGCGGTATCGATCTGCGCGCGCAGCGCGCGGCGCTCGGCCGCCTCGTACATTTGCGGAACGAACAGCGCACCCTTCTCGCAGCCATTGCCGCGCGGATGCAGCCGCAGACGCAATCCCCAGCGTGACACGTCGAACCCCTCGTCGCCGGCCATCCGCATCATGACGATGCGCCGCAGCCCGATCGAGAGGCGCAAGCCCAGCCAGTTGTCCGGCAGGCCGCCCGTCGCGGCAATCACGGTGCGGTCGAGCCGGCCTGGCGTTCGCGCTCCAAAAGGTTCGGTCATGATCTCTCGGTGTTCGGCACACGAATAGCCGCAGCGGGGATCGCCAAGCAAGCCGAATTGCCCGGGATCTGGATGGGGCCATGGCCGGGGCGGCGCTTGTGCCGAGGATGGCCGCTGACCTAAGAAGGCCCGTCCCGGCGGCGAGCAGGCCGAGGGCGGGAGGATACGTGAATACCACCCCGATCGAGCCGGCAACGTCGCATTCCCGCGACGGCGGGCAGACCGCCCCCGAGCTGACCGTCGTGGTGCCGACGTTCAACGAACGGGCCAATGTGCCGATCCTCGCCGAGCGCCTGGCGAAGGCGCTGTCCGGGGTCGATTGGGAGGCCATCTTCGTCGACGACAATTCGCCCGACGGCACCTTCGCGGCGGTCCGCGAGCTCGGCGCGCACGATCCGCGGCTGCGCTGCATCCGGCGCATCGGCCGCCGGGGACTGGCCGGCGCCTGTATCGAGGGCGCGCTTGCCTCGCAGGCCGCCTATGTGGCGATCATCGATGCCGACCTGCAGCACGACGAGGCGCTGCTGCCCGCAATGCTGGCGCTGCTGAGGGCGGGCGGCACCGATGTCGCGATCGGCAGCCGCTATCTCGACGGCGCCGGGGCGGCGGGCCTGTCCGGCCGCCGCCGGGCGTTCGCCAGCCGGTTCGGCGGCTGGCTCGCACGGCGTCTGCTGCGCACCGATGTGACCGACCCGATGAGCGGCTTCTTCATGATGCGCCGCGACATCATCGAGGAGTGCGCGCCGCGGCTGTCGAGCCAGGGCTTCAAGATTCTCGCGGACATTCTGGCCTCGGTGCGCCAGCCGCTGCGGATCCGCGAATTGCCCTACCAGTTTCAGACGCGCCTGCACGGCACCAGCAAGCTCGATGCGCAGGTCGGTCTCGATTTCGCCGGTCTGCTGATCGCCAAGGCGACGCACGATCTGGTTTCGATCCGCTTCATCAGCTTCCTGATGGTCGGCGCATCCGGGATTGGCGTGCACCTCGTCGCGCTCAAGGCCGTGCTGGCGACGACCAATGCCTCGTTCACCGTCGCGCAGAGCGTGGCGATGCTGGTCAGCATGACCAGCAACTTCTATCTCAACAACCAGCTGACCTATCGCGACCAGCGCTTGCATGGTCGCGCGGCGGTGCGCGGGCTGCTGCTGTTCTATCTGCTGTGCGCGATCGGCTCGCTGAGCAATGTCGGCGTGGCGGTCTGGCTCTACGCCAATCGTCCGGTGTGGTGGCTCGCAGGCCTGCTCGGCTCGATCGTCGGCGCGGTGTGGAACTATGCCGTGTCGAGCACCTTCGTGTGGCGCACGCGATAATTCAGCGCGCAAACCGCCGTTCGACCACCGCTTTCAGCAGGGGAATACGATCGTACTGGTGCAGGATCGCCGGCAGATGGCCGGACGCCGTCCGGATCAGGCCGTCCTGCCCGACCGCATAGGTTTCGGCGGGCTCGAGCCCCATGGTGGCGACATGCAGGTTGTTCTCGACCACCACGAACGGAACCTCGTGCGTCAGGTGCACCATGCGATTGTGGAAGACGGTGTCGGCGCCGCCCTCGCGCCGGATCGCAAGCGGCAGCGCGTGAAGATACGCGGCAAGGCGCCGGAGATAGTCCGACATCGCCGCAACGCCGCCGAGCACGACGCCGCAACAGCTCACGCGGCACGCGCCGATTTTTGCGACCTCGTCCGCCGGCAGGAACATCTTCGCCCAGCGCAGGTTGGTCGGCTCCTCGGCGATGGTCTTGCCCGCGCCCTCGAGATAGGCGTGACAGTCGGCGGAATTGACGCCGTCGAACGGGTTCTTCTGGAACACCACGTCGCGGGTGTCGGACACCAGCACCTGGTCGTAGCGGGCCGCCGCGCCGGCCGCGATCCTGGCGAATTTCTCGAACCGGTAGGCGTGGATCGGACCATGCAGCTTGCGGGTCGAGAGCGACGACATGGTGGTAACGCCATGGCGCGCGAGATAGCGCTTGAGCCGCCATTGCAGCGGACCGGTCAGCATCACCACGTCGCCGTCGAACCCGACTGCACGCAGCGACTCGACGAAGATCCGCACCTGGTCGACGCTGAACCCGACGGCGGCCCCGATCACCAGCCGGCGGCTATCCTTTCCGTGAGACAATCGCACTTCCCCCTCACCTTCGCCCGATTGTCCTAGCAACTTTATCGGCCGTTCGGGAACCTTACACGACCGCCTGCGGCCGTCTGATTTTGCCGTTTGGCCCGGCGCGGCAATTCGCGCTATTGTGGCAGCAACAAAACAGGATCATTCGGCAGGCTCGCCGAATGAACGGGGAAGGGAAATGCCATGAAACGTCCGATCGTGATCCTGGGTGCCGCCCTCGCGCTTGCGCTGGCCGGGCCGGCCGATGCCCAGGCCCCCATCGTCATCAAATTCAGCCACGTGGTGGCCCCGGAAACGCCGAAGGGCAAGGGCTCGCTCAAGTTCAAGGAGCTGGCGGAGAAGTACACCAACGGCAAGGTCGTGGTGGAGGTGTACCCGAACTCGCAGCTCTACAAGGACAATGAGGAGCTCCAGGCGCTCCAGCTCGGCTCGGTGCAGATGCTGGCGCCCTCGCTCGCCAAGTTCGGGCCGCTCGGGGTCAGGCAGTTCGAGGTGTTCGACCTGCCCTACATCCTTCCCGACAAGGCGGCGCTGCGCAAAGTCACCGAAGGCCCGCTCGGCAAGAAGCTGCTGGGTCTGCTCAGCGCCAAGGGCATCACCGGCCTCGCCTACTGGGACAACGGCTTCAAGGACATGAGCGCCAACAAGAAGCTCTTGATGCCGGCCGACTTCCGCGGCCTCAAGATGCGCATCCAGTCGTCCAAGGTGCTGGAGGCGCAGATGCGCGCGCTCGGCGCCATCCCGCAGGTGATGGCGTTCTCGGAGGTCTATCAGGCGCTGGCGACCGGGGTCGTCGACGGCACGGAAAATCCGCCGTCGAACGAATACACCCAGAAAATGTTCGAGGTGCAGAAGTACACGATGCGGTCCCAGCACGGCTATGTCGGCTATGCGGTGATCGTCAACAAGAAGTTCTGGGACGGCCTGCCGGCGGATGTCCGCGCCGCGCTCGACAAGGCGATGGCGGAAGCGACCGCGTTCGCGAACGGCGTGGCGCAGCAGGACAACGACGACGCGCTCGAGGCGATGCGCAAGTCCGGCAAGACCGAGATCGTCGAACTGACCGCCGAACAGAAGGCCGCCTGGCACAAGGCGCTGGAGCCGGTCTATGGCGAGATGGAATCCCGCGTCGGCAAGGACATCATCGCCGAGTTCCAGAAGGAAGCCGGCGGCACCACGCACTAGCGAAGTCTGACACCATCGACTGCGGGCGCCGGGATGGCCGGCGCCCGTTCTCCGACGGGCAAGCTGCTGCATGAGCGTGGGTCGCGCGTTGCTCCGCATCCTCGACCGGCTCGAGGAAATCCTGATCGCCAGCCTGATGGCGGCCGCGACGCTGTTGATCTTCGTCGCGGTGGTGCACCGCTACGGCACCGGCGTCCCGTTCCTCTATCCCTATTTCATCAAGATCCATCTCTCCTGGGCGCAGGAGCTTTGCATCTACATGTTCGTGTGGATGGCGAAGTTCGGCGCCGCCTACGGCGTGCGCACCGGCATCCACGTCGGGGTCGACGTGGTGGTCAACATGCTCTCGCCCGAGCGCCGCAAGCCGGTCGTGCTGTTCGGGCTCCTGTGCGGCGTGCTGTTCACCGCCGTGATCGGCACCATGGGCCTGAAGTTCGTGATGGAGCTCTACCAGACCGACCAGGTGTCCGCCGATCTGGAGATGCCGCGCTGGATCGTGTTCTCCGCCATCCCGGCGGGCTCCTACCTGATGTGCTTCCGCTTCCTCCAGGTCGCCTGGCACTACTGGAAGACCGGCGAACTGCCGCACCATGACGAGAGCCGGGTCGAGGGCATCGAGATCGACACGCCGCCCGCCCTGTCGCCGGCCGGGTCGCCGCCGCCATCGAACGGGGCCGCCCGATGACCGCGGCCATCATCTTCGGCCTGCTGATCGCGCTGATGCTGACCGGCATGCCGATCTCGATCGCGCTCGGCCTCACGGTGCTGACCTTCCTCTACACCATGACCGACGTGCCGATCGAGGCGGTGGCGCTGAAGCTGTTCACCGGGATCGAGAACTTCGAGATCATGGCGATCCCGTTCTTCATCCTGGCCGGCAATTTCCTCACCCACGGCGGCGTGGCGCGGCGCATGATCGCGTTCGCGACCTCGATGATCGGCCACTGGTACGGCGGCCTCGGCCTCGCCGGCGTGATGGCCTGCGCGCTGTTTGCCGCCATCTCCGGCTCGTCGCCCGCGACCGTGGTGGCGATCGGCGCGATCATCCTGCCGGCGATGGTCCAGCAGGGCTTCCCGAAGCGCTTCGGCGCCGGCGTCATCACCACCTCGGGCGCGCTCGGCATTCTCATCCCGCCCTCGATCGTGATGGTGATCTATTCGGTCGCGACCGGCGGCTCGATCGCGATCGACCCGGAAGGCAAGCGCGTGCTCTCCGCCTCGGTCGGCCAGTTGTTCATGGCCGGCGTGATCCCGGGCCTGATCCTCGCCTCGATGCTGGGCGCGACCACGTTCTACCGCGCCTGGAAGAACGACTACCCGCGCATGCCGAAGGCCACCTGGGCCGAGCGCTTCGCGGCGTTCCGGCGCTCGATCTGGGGCCTGCTGCTGATCGTGATCGTGCTCGGCGGCATCTACAGCGGCGCATTCACCCCGACCGAAGCCGCGGCGATGAGCGCGGTCTATGCCTTCGTGATCGCGGTCTTCGTCTATCGCGACATGACGCTGGCGCGACGTGCCGCGGGTGCTGCTCGGCTCGGCCAACATGAGCGCGATGATCCTCTACATCGTCACCAATGCGGTGCTGTTCTCGTTCCTGATGACCAGCGAGCAGATCCCGCAGCAGATGACCAACTGGATCACCTCGTCGGGCCTGACCTGGATCGAGTTCCTGCTGTTCGTGAACATCCTGCTGCTGATCGCCGGCAACGTGATGGAGCCGTCCTCGATCGTGCTGATCACCGCGCCGATCCTGTTCCCGGTGGCGGTGCGGCTCGGCATCCACCCGGTCCACCTCGGCATCCTGATGACGGTGAACATGGAGGTCGGGCTCTGCCACCCGCCGGTCGGGCTGAATCTTTACGTCGCGTCCGGCATCGCCAAGATGGGCATCACCGAGCTCACCGTCGCGGTATGGCCGTGGCTTCTGACCATGCTGATCTTCCTCGTCATGGTGACCTACATTCCCGAAATGTCGCTATGGCTGCCGCGCCTGCTCGGCATGCTATGACGCCGCGGCGCCGGTCGATCATTGCAGCTTGATGTCGTTCTTGCGCACCACCTCGCCCCAGCGCGCCAATTCCTCGCGCATGAAGGCCGCGAAGTCGGCCGGCGTGCCGCCACCCGGAATCGCGCCCTGCTTGGCGAAGGCCGCCTGAACGTCCGGCATCGCCGCGATCTTGCCGAACTCGCTGTTGAGCCGCCTGACGATGGCGTCCGGCAGCCCCGCCGGTCCGACGATCCCGTACCAGAGCGAAACCTCCAGACCCGCCATGCCGAGCTGTCCGAATGTCGCAAGCTCCGGCAGCACCGGATTGCGCTCGGCGCTCGCCGCCGCCAGCGGCCGCAACTGCCCGGCCTGGATCAGCGCGAGCAGCGAGGGCACCGCATCGAACATGATGTCGACCCGCCCCGCCCCGACGTCGATCACCGCCGGCCCGCTGCCGCGATACGGCACGTGCAGCATCTTGATGCCGGCAATGTTCGAAAACAGTTCGCCGGCCAGATGCGGCGCGCCGCCGTTGCCCGAGGATGCGAACGTGAGCTTGCCGGGATTGGCCTTGCCATAGGCGATCACGTCGGCGACCGACTGCATCGGCAGCGACGCGCTGACCGTCATGATCAGCGGCAGCTTCGCGGCCAGCATGACCGGCGCAAAATCCTTCACCGGATCGTACGGCAGGCTCGGATAGAGGTGCGGGCCGATGCCGTGGGTGGTGATCGAATTGAGCAGCAGCGTGTAGCCGTCGGGCGCGGCCTTCGCGACGTTGTCGGCCGCAATGGTGCCGCTCGCACCGCTGCGGTTGCTGATGACGACGGGCTGGCCGGCCGCCTCCGAAAGCTTCTGCCCGAGCGTGCGCGCGATGAAATCCGCAGCGCCGCCGGGCGGAACCGGCACCACCAGCGTGATGGTCCGGCTCGGATAGCCGTCCTGCGCCGGCAGCATGACCGGCGCGAGCGCAATCATCGCGGCAGTCACCGCCAGAAGAATAGAGTGGATTCGCATGCGGCCGATCCTCATCGCGGACGTTCGCGCGAGCTTAGAGGCAGCGCCATCACCGGCCAACGCCAAATTCGGTGCAGGCGCCGGCCAGAAAAGCGGCGTCACCACGCGCCGCGCCGCAAGCCCGCCGCCAGATACGACCAGAGCGTCGGGTGCGACCACGCCCGCGACGGCAGATCGACGCGCTGCGGCTTCAGCGTCCCCGCCACGGCGTCGCGCGCGGCCTGTTCGAGCAGCGGCAGCGCCGCCGCAAGCTGGAGATACGGATAGGTCGAGTAGTTGTCGTTCGCCGCCGGCTTCAGCCGGGTCTGGTAGAGCACCGCGCCGGTGTCGATGCCCGCGTCGACCAGATGCACCGTGACGCCGAAATTGGCGAGATCGTCCTCGGCCTTGGCCCAGTAGCCGCCGTGCACGCCCCGGTACTTCGGCGTGATGCCGGCGTGATAGTTGATGAATGGGACGTCGATTGCGGCGAGCACCGAACGGTCGATCAGGCGGGTGCCGACAACCAGGATCGCCTGCGGCGCGGCCTCACGTAGCCGCGCCACGCATTCCGGCGCGTTGACCGATGGTACACGCACGATCGCGATGCGCGGCCATTCGGTCTTGAACCGGCCGGCCTCGACAAGCTCGGCGATGCGCCTCCCCGCCATGCGTTGTTGAACCCGCTGAAACAGCATGAAGCCAAGCTGTCCGGCGACCCGGACAGCTCCGAGCCGCCGCAGGCGGCCCCGCAACAGCGTCAGCCGCGAGATCGGCTGCTCGACGATCACGGTCAGGTCCGGAAAGGCCTCGACCAGCCGCGAGGCTGCGATGCGTCCGGTCAAGCCATCACTGGTGAGCAGGACGACCCGTGCAGGTGCCATCGAGCGCCTCGTTTGCGATCTCCGCCATGGTCATCGAACGCATGCCGTGGCGGTCTTCCAGTTCGCGGAAATGATCCAGGATCGCGCGCAGGAAGGCCAGGTTGCGTTCGGTCTCCACGCCGAAATTGTGGGGGTGCCACCACAGGTGGAACACCGTGTTGCGCTCCGCCGCCGTCGCCATGGCGGAGGTGATGCGCTTGAGGCGCAGTTGTTCCGGCAGCCGGTGGCTGCTCGCCGGCCGCAGGAAACGGCTGCTCGCTACGTCGACCAGCCCGTCCACGACGGCCGGCGCTCGATCGTAGGCGCCGCCAAGCGGAACAAACGTATCGGCCAGCCGGAAACCGCGCCGCCACAGCGTCTGATCGTCGCCGCTGCCGGCCCGGTGAAACCAGATCCGCTCGTTGCCGCGGAACGCCCGCAGTCCGAGATCGCGGCAGACGGCAAGGTGAGCCGGACTAGTCTGGTTGCGCGGAAACACGATGCTGGTGAGCGCGAGATTCTGGCTGGCTGCGGCGGCTCGGGCAGCTTCAAGATCGGCGCGGAACGCCGCCGTGTCGCCGCCGCCCTCCAGGCAGTAGAAGTGCGAGAACGTGTGCGTGCCGATCTCCTGGCGCGGACAATCCTTGATGCGTTCGATCATCGACAGGCCGTACCAGTACGGGTCGGTCGCTTCGCTGTCGCCGATCTCGGACAGGTGCTCATAGGGCGAAAGCCGCGGATCGGCATAGCGCGGCCGGCGCTCCGGCAAGGCCGCGAGCAGGTCGCGTTTCTTGGCGAAGAACAGCATGCCGACGGTCGCCCAGGTGCAGGCGATCTTGCGCTCGGCAAAAAGCGCAAGCAGCGCCGGCACGACCTGCCGGACGCCCAGGATGTTGCGGCCATAATCGGCGATGCTGCGCTTGTCGCGCACGCCCCACATCAATTCGAAATCGAGCGAAATGACGAAGCGGCCGGTTCGTAGCCCGGATGGCGCGATATCCACCATGTCCGCACGATAGCATCGGCCGCCGCGGGGGGCGAGGCGCGCGTCATCGCCCGTGTTGGGACCGCGCGCGCCCCACATTTGCGGCATCCGCGCCACAGTTGCGGCGAATCGCGATGACGCGGGCGGCGCGCGATTGCTGACGATGATACCCCCCGATATCGTCAAGACGGATGGGACAGGCCGGTCGGGGTAGGATGACGGGGGGGTGCAATGTTCGCCCAAGTTTGCCGCTTTGCGGCAGCCTTGGCGATGGTCAGTGTTTCGTTTGCTGCCGTTGCACAGGTTATTCCCTCCAGCAACCTGCCCGGCCGGGAACGCGAGCGATTCACGCTGCCGGTGGTCCCGCTGCCGGCGGTCGGCGGCGCGGTGATCGCGGTACCGGGCGTTGATGCGCCTGCGGGAGCCGAAAAAGTCGCGTTGATCCTGCGCGGCGTGCGCATCAAGGGATCGACGATCTACACCTCCGCGCAGCTCAAGGAGATCTATGCCGAGCTGATCGGCAAGACCGTCACGGTCAAGACCGTCTACGAGATCGCCCAGCAGATCACCGCCAAGTACGGCAAGGACGGCTACGTGCTGTCGCGGGCGATCGTGCCGCCGCAGCAGCTCAAACCCGGCGGCGCCGTTGTCGAGATCCAGGTGGTCGAGGGCTATGTCGAGCGGGTCGAATGGCCCGAGGTGCTGGCGGGCTATCGCGATTTCTTCTCGTACTACGCCGACAAGATCACGGCCGAGCGGCCCGCCAATATCCGGACCATCGAGCGCTATCTGCTGCTGGCGGGCGACCTGCCGGGCCTCAAGTTCAAGAACAGCCTCAAGCCGCATCCGAAGAAGACCGGCGCCGCCATCATGGTGGTCGAGGTCACCGAGAAGCGCGTCGACGCGATCGCCCGCGTCGACAATCGCGGCACCGCGGCGCGCGGCCCGGTCGAGTTTCTCACCAGCGCCACGGTCAACAACCTCATGCGCATGCACGACGCGCTCACGCTCACTTACGCGGGCGCGGTCAAGGCCGACCAGCTGCAATATCAGGGCGCGACCTACCGGCAGGTGCTCACGCCCGAGGGCCTCACCTGGTTCGCCAACGGCAGCTACGGCTACGGCAAGCCGGGCACGTTCCAGCTGGTGCAGCTCTTGTACAAGACCAAGAGCGCGTATGCCGAAGCCGGCATGAGCTACCCGGTGATCCGCGCGCGCGAGAGCAACCTGATCGTCACCGGCCTCGCCTTCGCGACCGACGACCGCTCCTCGATCTTCGACCTGCCCGACATCCCGCCGAGCACGCACGACGCGCTGCGCGGCATCCGCGCCCGGGCGGACGCCGACTGGGCCGACCGGTTCGCCGGCATCAACCAGATGAGCTTCACCGCCAGCCACGGCTTCGTCGGCTTCGGCAGCACGAACAACAACAACGACATCGCCTCGCGGCTCAACGGCCGGGTCGATTTCAGCAAGCTCGAGCTCTGGCTGTCGCGCCAGCAGGCGCTGTTCGAACGGGTGTCGCTGTTCGCCGCGGCCTTCGGCCAATACGGCCTCAACCCGCTGCTGGTGTCGGAATTGTGCGGCTATGGCGGGCGAATCTTCGGCCGCGGCTTCGACCCCTCGCAGTTCGTCGCCGACAGCTGCGTCAACGTGCTGGCCGAGCTGCGCTACGACATCCCCCATCACGTCAACGATCTGACGCTGGCCCAGCTCTACGGCTTCTGGGACCACGGCTGGCTGCACAACAACGCCCCGGATCTCGGAACGATCAAGGAGGTGGATGCGGCCTCGATCGGGGCCGGGTTACGTCTGGGCTGGCTGACCTACCTCACCGCCGACGTGACGGTCGCGCGGATCATCCAGGGCGGCGGCCTGACCGGCACGCAAGCCGCGCCGGTCCAGGCCCAGACCCAGGGGCCACACGGCACGCGGTTCTTCTTCATCCTGACGGCCAAGCTGTAGCAGGACCGCCATGCACCCGCACCTGCGACATCTGCTGCTGACCACCACCGCGCTCCTGGCGCTGGGAGCCGCGCCGGCCGCCGCCGGGCCGGAGGGCGCGCGCGTGGTCGGCGGCGCCGCCAGCGTCACCGGCCAGGGCACCGGCAGCGTCGTCATCAACCAGACGCAGCCAGAACGCCATCATCAACTGGAACACGTTCAACATCGGCGCCGGCCAGACCACCACGTTCTTCCAGCCGAACTCGTCGTCGATCGCGCTCAACCGCGTCACCGGCGGCATGGGTCCCTCGCAGATCTTCGGCACCCTCACCGCCAACGGCCGGGTGTTCGTGATCAACCGCGACGGCGTGCTGTTCGGCGCCGGGCTCGGTGGTGAACACGGCGGGCTTCCTCGCCACCACCAACGACATCCGCGATGCCGACTTCATGGCCGGGCGGATCAATTTCAGCATCCCCGGCCGCCCCGACGCCTCGATCGTCAACCAGGGCACCATCACGGCGACCAGCGGCGGCTTCGCCGCGCTGGTGGCGCCGGGCGTGCGCAACTCCGGCACCATCAACGCCACGCTCGGCACCGTCGGGCTCGCCGCCGGCAACAGCTTCACGCTCGACTTCTACGGCGACAAGCTGATCACGCTCGCGGTCGGCGACCAGATCGCCAACAAGGTCATCGACGTGTCGACCGGCCAGCCGCTCACGTCGCTGGTCAGCAACGACGGCAAGATCCGCGCCAATGGCGGCCGGGTCGAGCTCACCGCCGCGACCGCGCGCGCGGTGGTCGACTAGCGTCATCAACACCTCGGGCGTGATCGAGGCCAACTCGATCGGCACCCGCAACGGCATGATCGTGCTCGGCGCCGCCACCGGCATCGAGCAAGACCGCGGGCGCGCCGGCGCAGACCGTGCGGGTCTCCGGCACGGTCTCGGCCTCCGGCAAGAAGACCGGCACCAAGGGCGGCACGATCGTCATATCCGGCGAGGACATCCGGATCGTCAACGCCGCGATCAGCGCCTGGGGCGTCGACGGCGGCGGCAAGGTGATGATCGGCGGCGACTGGGGCGGCGGCAGGCCGAATACCAGCCTGGTCGCCAACCAGAGCGCCACGCTCGAAGGCTACGCGATCCCGACCGCGACCACGCTGAGCGTCGACGCGGCCTCGACCATCAACGCCTCGGCGATCAACAGCGGCAACGGCGGCAAGGTGGTGCTGTGGTCGGACGCGCAGACCACCTTCGCCGGCACGATCCTGGCGCGCGGCGGGGCGAACGGCGGCAACGGCGGGTTTGTCGAGACGTCGAGCCACGGGCTAGCTCGGCTTTACCGGCACGGTCGACACGCGCGCGCCAATGGGTAGGGCCGGCACGCTGTTGCTCGACCCCTACGATGTGACGATCAGCACTGCGGGATCCGTGGATGGCGGTTTCTCAGGTAGCAATCCCCAGACCTGGACCCACATCCGGAACCTCATCGAACATACAGGACACCGCTCTGACCGGCCTCCTGGGCAGCAGCAACGTCGTCATCACAACGACTGGAAGTGGTCTCCAGGCTGGGAATATCACGGTCAACTCCGCGTTGACCTGGGCGTCGGCCAACACGCTGACATTACAGGCGACCAACAACATTTTGATCAATGCCGCGATCAATGCGCCCGCCGGCGGTCTCACCCTCAGCGCTGGCAGCAACATCACCCGCCAGCTTTTACGACCCGGTAAACGTGGGCACCTTCACGCTTCAGAGCGGCACGTGGAACTCAGATCGGATCGCCGGCAACCTGTTTCTGCCAACGACTTCCGCATCACCGGCGGCACCTTCATCCGCGCGACCGGCGGCGATGGCACGAGCGGCAATCGCCTACGTGCTGGCGGACATCTACGGCGTGCAGGGCATCGGCTCCGCCGGTATGTTCAACAAAAACTTCAAGCTCGGCGGCAACATCGACGCCAGTGGAACGGCGAACTGGAACAACGGCACGGGCTTCGTGCCGATCGGCAACTTAACTGGCCCCGGCCACGGAGCATTTGCCGGCACCTTCGATCGGTCAAAATAACACGATCAGCAACCTGACGATCGCGCCAAACGACGCGACTACCCGGAACATCGGATTGTTCGACACTATCGGGAACGGTGGTACCGTCAGCAACCTCAACTTCAAAAACGCGAACGTGAGCGCGAACCCAGGCTATGACTTCGAGCGTCTTCTCCCAATGGGTCGGCGTGCTCGCCGGCTCGAACGCCGGCACGATCAGCAACGTGACCGCGACCGGCCAGGTGAACGGCGGTTCGATCGTCGGCGTCAAGCTGGCGGACTCGTCGGGCAAAACGGGACGCTCGGTCCCAGGCGACTACGCCGGCACGATTACCAACTCGATCTGCAAACGTCAATGTGACGGTCGGTGACGGTGGCTCCATGCAACCCCGGCTCGTGCAGCTTCAACGCGGCGGGCGGCCTGGTCGGCTCCAATGTCGGCGGTTCGACGGTGTCCACGTCGAACGCGGGCGGAACCGTCACATGCCGGAGCGTACGGCATTGGGCGGCGGCCTGGTCGGCCAGAACGGATTTGACGGCGCCCATCGTCGTGACTGGCAGTCATCCAGAACTCGTTTGCGACGGGCAACGTCACGGCGACCGGAAGAACTGTTGGCGTCGGCGGCCTCGTCGGACAGAACGCGCAAGGCTCGACAGATCCTTTCGTCATACGCGACAGGAGACGTCACCGCCTCCGCCAGCCTTCACGCAGTGGGCAGAACTGCTCAGCGGCAGTTCGTGCCAATTTGCTTCCGCAGGCGGCCTGGTCGGTCAGAATTCCGGAACGATCGCGGGAACGAGCCGCGCCCGTGTTCACGGACGTGTGCGGCGGCAAGCTTTGCGTGCGCGAGCGGCGACGTCAACGTCGGTGCTCGAACGGGACCGGCGGCGGGCTGGTCGGCGCAGAGCAACGGCATCATCACGAACGCGTTCGCGACCGGAGCGGTCACCGGCGCGCGCCGGCACATGGGCACTCACCGACAACAACGGCGACTGCGACGACACTCGGGGGGCTGGTGGGCACCAACTCGGGCATGATCGTCGATCTCGCACGCGCGCGGCAGATGTCGGCGCGCTCGAACGTCGCCAATCCTCCAGGTCGGCGGCTTGGTCGGCGACAACGGCGGCACGATACCAGTCGTTCGCAGGCCCACCGGAAATGTTCAGGCAGGCGACAACAGCGACGCGGGCGGCCTGGTCAGCGGCAATTCGACGGTTCGACGAACTCCTGTCAACACGGCTGCACGGCGACGGCGATCGGCCTACTTCAACGACCGCGCCTTATCGTCAACTCGCAAGCAAACGGCAACGTCACCGTCGGTCGAACAGCTTGGCGAGCCTCGGCGGCGGAGCATGGACCGGATCGAGGCGAAGGCACATTGTCTAAATACCTACGCGAACCGGCGCGGTGAGCGGCGGCGGTAACAGCTTCCTCGGCGGGCTGGTCGGCGTCGGCGGCTTCGACGACGACAACGGCGCCGGCATCGATAACCGGCTCCACCGCTACCGGATCGGTGACGAGCACCGGCCCCAACAGCGTCGTCGGCGGTTTCGTCGGCGGCAACGTCAGGAACATTTTCGGGTCGACGAATGCGTCGGGGACCGGTCAGCGGCACATCGAGCAGCTACCTCGGCGGTTTCGTCGGCATCAACCTCGGCTTGATCCAGAACTCCAGCACCGCGGACCGGAAATGTCACCGGCCCCGGCGCCAACAATGTCATCGGCGGATTTGTCGGGGCGAATTTCGGTTTGATCGACCCGTCGTTCGCGCAGCCGGCAACGTGACCGGAGGGTCAGGCGACCTCATCGGCAGCTTTGCGGGCGTCAATGCGCACATTCATCAATCCCGAACTTCGTCGGGCAGATGCCCGGTCATCGACCTTCCCGGTCGGGACGCTCGATCGCCACCAACATTGCCACGGGCTCGGTCAACGGCGGCAGCGGCCCCGCTCGTCGGCGCTAGCAACCCGAGCGTCGCTGCCGGCGGCTTATCCGTCGATCATCAACAGCTGCGATGCGCTTCGGCTGCGAGATTCTCCAGGACCGGCCTGCTGTCATTGCCGTCGTCTCCGCTGCCGGTCGCCCCAGCGTCCAGCTCAGCCCCAGCCGCAGCCGGGGTCATCGCCAACCTGATCGCCACCAGCCCGTTCACCGGGTCCGGCCACGCCGGCGGCGTTCAACAGCCCAAGGCGTCGTGCGGCTGCCGGCAGTTCCCGGCGGCGACGCCCGGACAGCCCGGCAGCAGCCCGGCATCCTGCCGCGCGTGATCGACATCCCGCCGCTCACGGAGACGCGCTTCGTCGCCAACGAGGTCGTGCTGCAGATCCGCTGCGAGGTCGGCACGGCGCAGCTCGAACAGGCGGTGCAGGCGATCGGGCTGACGCTCGCCGAATCGCAGAACCTCTGCAACACCACCGGCACCTCGGCGCACCGCTTCCGCTTCCCGGCCGGACAGACGCATCAGCAGGTGATCAGCGCACTCGCGGCGGTGCAGGTGATCGCGGTCGCGCAGCCGAACTACCGCTACGAGCTGCAGCAGGACGCCACCGCGCCCGCCGCCGCGCAGCGCCGGGCAGACCGCCGAGCAGGCGCAATACGTGGCGCAGAAGCTGCGGCTCGACGACGTGCACCGCGCGGTCAAGGGCGCCAACATCACGATCGCGGTGATCGATTCCGAGATCGACGTCAACCATCCCGATCTCGCCGGCGTGATCGCGCGGCGCTTCAGCGCGGTCGGCACGCCGGAGAAGCCGCATCCGCACGGCACCGGCATGGCGGGCGCGATCGGCTCGCACACCAGGCTGATCGGCATCGCGCCGGGCGCGCGGCTGTTCGCCGTGCACGCATTCTCGACCAGCGCGGCGACCGCCGAGAGCACCACGTTCCAGATCCTCAAGGGCATCGACTGGGCCACCACCCAGGGCGCGCGCATCATCAACATGAGCTTCGCCGGCCCGAAGGACAGCTCGCTCGAACGCGCGATCAAGGTCGCCTACGACAAGAACATCGTGCTGATCGCGGCCGCCGGCAATGCCGGACCGACCTCGCCGCCGCTCTATCCGGGCGCCGATCCCAACGTGATCGCGGTGACGGCGACCGACGTCAACGACAAGCTGTTCACCGGCGCCAACCGCGGACGCTACGTCGCGATCGCGGCGCCCGGCGTCGACGTGATCGTGCCGGCGCCCGACGGCAGCTATCAGCTCACCACCGGCACCTCGGTGGCGGCGGCCGAGGTCAGCGGCGTGGTCGCGCTGATGCTGGAGCGCAACCCGGCGCTGCGGCCGGCGGACGTGCGGCGCATCCTGCAGACCACGGCCAAGCGGCTCGCGCCAGCACGGCGCAACGCGACGACAATTTCGGCTGGGGGCTGGGTCGACCCGCTCGGCGGCGCTGCGGGCCGCCGACCCGCGCACCGCGAACAGCCTGCCACGCTGACCCTTCTTCCCTCGCCCCGCGCTTGCGCGGAGCAGCGTGGCGAGCCGAGCCGGGTGAGGGCGAGCAATACGCACGCTCGAATCCGGCGCCTCACCCAACATCTCCCGCGCGACGCGGGGCAGCGAAAACGTTGACCGGGGTGAGAAATCCAAGACCCTGGATGGTCATGAGCGCCACCATAGCACTCGCCAGTTAATCAAATCGTTGTTTGAATTTAATGACCGGGGCGCTGATGGATTTGATCAATATCAATGTGGCTCAAGTTCGGAACAGATCAAATTTCCAAAATTTTCGATGGAGGGCTTTATGAGCAGACAGCCCACCGACAACCCAAGCTATCCCGGGCTAGAACCGATACTTGACGCCATCGCTCAATGGATACAACGCTATCGCTACGCTTCCGGGCTGGCCGATAAGTCAACCCAATGCGGTCGGGATGAAGTTGCCAGAATCGCACACGAACTCGGCGTCAGTCCTGACGAACTTGCAAGCTTTGCAAGCAAAGGACCTGGGGCCGCCAGCCTGTTACAGAAAATGCTGGTTTGCCTCAAGAATTGAGCAACGCGCTCAGTGCGGCGGTTAAATCCAAACGTACTACCGTTATCGGCGCCCGAATCGATTCGTCGCTTTACCCCCAATAGCCGACATGGCCTAACGCTTATGGTCCTCGGTTGCGAAGAGGGAACTCGCAGCCGCGCCGGCGAGCGCGTCAACATAAACACATCGAGCCCCAGATCGATTGCGCACCTTGCTTCGGTCCTAAGGTGCGATCGCGATAGGAGGAAACAGGATGGCCGCGACCATGCGCGCCGCGCGCCTGCACCAGCCGGGCCAGCCGCTGCGGATCGACACCGTCGACGTGCCCGAGCCGCGCCCGCGCGACGTGCTGGTCCAGGTGAAGGCGTGCGGCGTCATTCCCAACATGAACGCGATCTTCGCCGGCACGCTCTGGAACCAGCTGCCGCCGCTGCCGGCGAGCGTCGGGCTCGATGCCGCCGGCATCGTCGCCAGGATCGGCAGCGAGGTCACCGGCGTCACCGTCGGCGAGCGCGTCTACGTCAATCCGTGGCTCACCTGCAACATGTGCGCGTACTGCCGCGCCGGCCAGCCGCTGCTGTGCAGCGCCGCCGGCTTCCAGGGCTATTTCGGCTTCTTTCCGCATTCGATCCGGCAGCTGCTGGACTATCCGCACGGCGGCTTCTCCGAATACATCACCGCCGCGCCGCAGCGGCTGGTGCGGCTGCCGCAGCGCGTGACCTTCGAGCAGGCGGCGCGCTTCGGCTATCTCGGCACCTCGTTCGCGGCGCTGCGGCACGGCCAGGTCGGGCCCGGCAGCTGGATCGCGATCAACGGCGTCACCGGCACGCTCGGCGTCGGCGCGACGCTGCTGGCGCTCGGGATGGGGGCGAGCCGCATTCTCGGCCTCGGCCGCAACCGCGAGGTGCTGGCGCAGGTCAAGGCGCTTTCACCGAGTAGAATCGACGTGCTCGCCCTCGGCGATACGTCGATTCCAGAGTGGATTCGACACCGAACTGACGACCTCGGCGTCGATGTTCTGATCGATTGCTCGGGCCGCAGCGCCTCGGCGAGCCACACCGAGGCGGCGCTGTCGGGCCTCAAACGCGGCGGAATGGCCGTGAATATCGGCGCATTGACCGAAACGCTGCCGATTCACCCGATCCGGTTCATGACCGCGAGTCTGCAATTGCGCGGTTCGAACTGGTTCACCACCGCCGACAGCCAATTCATGGCCGAGATGGCCGGCGCCGGCGCGCTCGACCTCACCAAGCTCGAGACCCGCGCCTATCCGCTCGACGGCGTGAACGATGCGCTGGCCGAAGTGGCGAAGCGCCCGGGCGGATTCGTCAACATCGTGGTCAATCCGGACCGGTGAGATCGTTTGCCGCAAAGCCCATTCGAAGCATGGAGCCGACAGCATGACCGGGATTTCTGATTTGACGCGCGGCGCCCTCGCGACGGCCCTCCTCGCCTGCAGCCTCGGCGCCATCGCGGGAGACGCGGCGGCGCAGATTTCACCATCGCAACCGATCCGGATCGTTGTCGGCGTCCCGGCGGGCGGGCTCGGCGACCTCGCCGCGCGCGTCCTGGCGCAGCGGCTCAATGAGAACGGGCACACGGCGATCGTCGAAAATCGGCTCGGCGGCAATGGCATCGTCGCCACCGAAGCGGTCGCGAAATCGCGTGCGGACGGTCACACCCTGGTGATGGGCAACCACTCGACGCTGGCAATCCTGCCGCACCTGACCAAGGTCGGCTACGACCCCGCAAGGGACCTGATTCCGGTGACGTTGATGGTGTCGGTGCCGAACGTGCTGATCGTGAAGACCGCCTTGCCGGTGACTTCGATGGCGGAGTTGATCGCCTACGGCAAGACCAATCGCCTGACCAATGCGACGCAAGGAATTGGCGCGAGCGGCCATCTCATCGGCGAGCAGTTCAGGCAGGTCACCGGCGTCAACCTCACGCACGTGCACTACCGCGGCGCGGCGATTGCGCTGCAGGATGTGGTCGGCGGACATGTCGACATGATGTTCGACGTCGTCGCGCTCACGCGGGAGCAGGCCGCGGCCGGGCGGGTGCGGGCGCTGGCGGTTCTGGCAGCGCAGCGCAATCCGGTGCTGCCGGATGTGCCGACCTCGGCGGAATTGGGCTTCGCGGCCTTGGAAGGGGGCGCCTGGTTCGGCCTGCTGGCGCCCGCCGGCACCCCGCGCCCGATCGTCGATTGGCTCAATGGCGAGGCCCGCAAAGCGTTCGAGGTGACGGAGGTGCGGGAGCGGTTGGGCAAGCAGGGACTGCGGATTGTGCTGAGCACCCCGGAGGAATTCGCGGCCTATATCGCCGCCGAGAGCGCGCGCTGGAGCGACGTCATCCGCCAGGGGGGCATCAAGCTCGAGAGCAACTGAGAGGCGCGGCGAGGCGTTTGTCCCACGCGGCGACCGTCCGGCCAGCGATGCGGCCGGACGCCGCGGACTTGCGATGCCAATTCGGGCTAGTATGGTTTGCGGATGCGTGCATCGGCAAAAGCGAGCGGCCTCGTGTGGAGAGAATGGATGTCCAGGCTCGGTTTCAGACCCGGATTGATGGCGATCGTAGATTCTCGGCGGCATGAGCACCGCCGCCACCGCGCAGGATACGTTGCGTGTCGCAGCCGGGCTGAAGGGGACCTGGGAGAATTCGTTCTCGGAGCTCGGCCAGGAGGCCGGCTTCTTCAAGAAGCACGGCATCGTGCTGGAGATTTTCTACACCCAGGGCGCCGGCGAAACCCAGCAGGCGGTCATCTCCGGTAGCGCCGACATCGGCACCGGCGTCGGCACCTTCAATACCTTCGGCGCGTTCGCCAAAGGCGCGCCGATCCGGGTGATCGCCGCAACCCATACGGGCGCGAACGACCTGACCTGGTACGTCAAGGCGGATTCGCCGATCAAGGACAAGAAGGACCTGGCCGGCAAGACCGTCGCCTACTCCACAGCCGGCTCCTCGACCTACGCGGCCGTGCAGGCCTTCCAGAAGGTGTTCGGCGTCACCTACAAGCCGGTGGCGACCGGCAGCCCGGCCTCCACACTCACCCAGGCGATGAGCGGCCAGATCGACGTCGGCTGGACCTCACCGCCGTTCGCGGTCGACCTGCTGAAGGAAGGCAAGATCCGGCAGATCATGCGCGCGAGCGACGTGCCGGAACTGCGAAACCAGACGGCGCGCTTCATGACCGCGAATGCGGCGGCGGTCGAGTCGCGCCGCGCGGTGTTCGTGCGCTACCTGCAAGCCTATCGCGAGGTGGTCGACTGGATGTATTCCGGCCCGGCGGCGATCAAGGCGTTCGCGCAGTGGGCCCGCATCCCCGAGGATATCGCCAGACTGGCGCCGGACGACTACTACCCGAAGAACAACGTATTGCCCGACCGCATCGAGGGCCTCGATCTGGCGATGGCGGATGCGGTGACGTTCAAATACATCCCCGCGCCGCTGACCAAAGAGCAGCTCGGCGCCCTGATCCTGGTGCCGTTCAAGTAGCGGCCGGCCGCAGCTAGCGCCCCGCGAAATTCGGCACGCGGCGCTCCGACATCGCCTTGACGCCCTCCTTGAAGTCGTCGGTCTTGCGCAGAAGCGTCTGCTCTTCGAGCTCGTGCGCGGTCGCCTGGGCGACGCGATCGGCGAGACCGGCGCGCATGGTGGCGCGCGTCGCGATCAGGCCGAGCGGCGAATTCTCGGCGATCTCGGCAGCGAGCTTCATGGCCGCCGCACGTACCTGATCCTGCGCCACGAGCACATCGGCAAGTCCCATGCGATGCGCCTCCTCGCCGGTGATGCGGCGGCTGGTGTAGAACATCATCGCCGCGTTGGTCTTGCCGATCACTTCGGACAGCGTCGTGGTCAGCCCGAAGCCCGGATGGAAGCCGAGCCGGGTGAAGTTCGCGCAGAACCGCGCCTCCGGACAGGCGACGCGGAAGTCCGGCACCATCGCAAGCCCAAGTCCGCCGCCGACCGCCGCGCCGTGAATGGCGCCGACGATCGGCTTCTTGGTGCGGAACAGGCGCACCGCTTCCAGGTAGAGGTGCTGGACCGGCTGCGCCGCCTCGCCCGGCCGCTGGCCCTCGCGGTTGAGCGCGCTGCCGTCGCCGAAATTGGCGCCGGCGCAGAACGCCTTGCCCTGCGAGGCGAGAACGATAGCGCGGCATTGGCCGTCCCGGTCAAGCGCCTCGAATGCGTCGGCGAGTTCCTTGATCAACGCAGCATCGAAGAAATTGTTGGGCGGGCGGCGGATTTCAACCAGCGCAACGAAGTTCGCGATCTCGACGCCGATGTCCTTGAACGGACCCATGCGATGCCTTCCTTCTTCAGCTGAACCTCAGCGCAAGCCGAGGCCGCGGGCGATGATGCCGCGCAGAATTTCCGTGGTGCCGCCCTGGATGGTGAGCTTGGGCGCGATCAGCGTGGCATACCGGAGCTGCTGCTCCAGGCTGGTGCGGTTGCTCTCGTCCGGATCGAGGAAGGCGGCAAGCTCGCGCACGCGAGCGGGCAGCTTCTGCTCCCAGACCGTGCCGAGATCCTTGACGATCGAGCCTTCGACCACCGGCTCCTTGCCGGCCTGCAGCATGCCGTTGACCGACACCGACATGCGCCGCAGCGTGTGCAACTGGGCGGCCAGCCGGCCCAGCCCCTCGGCGCTGCGCAGGTCGGGCTTCGGCCCGAGCGCGCGGATCAGCTCGACCAGCACGTAGATCGTCTCCAGGAACCGCTCCGGCCCGCTGCGCTCATAGGCGAGCTCGCTGGTCGCCTGCTTCCAGGCGCCATCGATCTCGCCCAGCACGTGATCGTCCGGCATGAACGCGTCCTGGAACACGACCTCGTTGAAGTCGCGCTCGCCGGTGAGCTGATCGATCGGATTGACCGTGATGCCCGGCGTCTTCATGTCGACCAGGAACTGGGTCAACCCGTGGCGGCGGTTCTCCTTGGTCGCGGGCGACGTGCGGAACAGGCCGAGCATGTAGTCGGCCGCGTGCGCGTTGCTGGTCCAGATCTTGCTGCCGTTGATCAACCAGCCGCCGTTGGTCTTCGTCGCCTTGGTCTTGGCGGCGAACAGGTCGGAGCCGGAGCCCGGCTCGCTCATGCCGATGACGAAGCAGACGTCGCCGCGGCAGACGCGCGGCAGGATGTCCATCTTGATGTGCTCGGGCGCGTATTTGAGCAGGATCGGGCCGCTCTGGCGGTCGGCGACGAAGTGCCGGCGGCAGGGCGCGTTGGCGGCGCGGAATTCCTCGGTGACGACGTAGCGCTCGAGATAGCTGCGCTCCTGCCCGCCGTACTGCTTCGGCCAGGTCATGCCGATCCAGCCGCGCTCCCCGATGCGCCGGCTGAGGCTGGCATTGTGCAGATCGCCCTGCCGGGGGTCGGTCGGATCGAAGGTGCCGGCCGCGATCTCCTCGGCGATGAAGGCGCGCACCTCCTGGCGCAGGGCCTCGCATTCGGGCGGCAGGCGGATCTGATCGAAACTGAGCGTCGTGGACATGGCGGGCGGATGTTCTCGTGTGCGTCAGCGCGAAGCGACCAGCGGCCAGAACTCGTCGGCGCCGCGCGCGGCGATCCGGTTGCCGAGTGCGGCCGCCCAATGGCTTTCGTTGCCGAAGTCGTCCCGCCAGCCCAAGAAGCCGCAGCGTGAAGCGGTGCAGGATGTGCTCCTTGGTGAAGCCGATCGCGCCGTGAATCTGATGTGCGATCGCAGCCCCCTCCCCGGCGGCCTCGGCGGAGCGGATTTTTGCGGCGGCGGCTTCCAGGAAAACTCCGTCGTCGAAGGCCGTGGCGTTGGCGATCGCATCGGCGGCAGAGCCGGCCGCGGTCATCGCAGCCGCAACCTCGCCCGCAAGCCGCGCCAGATTGTGCTGGACAGCCTGGAATTTGGCGATCGGCCGCTCGAAGGCGACACGCTCGTTGGCGTAGCGCACCGTTAGCTGCAGGATCGCCTCCAGGGCTCCCGCGCTCTCGACGCTGCGCACCGCCGCCCCCATCAGCATCAGCGACGTCTGGTCGAAATCTTTCGGCACCGGCGCAATCTGCAACGGTCTGACACGATCGAATGTCACGACATTCGATGCATCGCCCGCGAGCGAGCGGCCCTCGGTGACACGGCACGCCTTCGCGTCGACCAGAGCGATCGAAGACCCCGCCAGCACCGCGATGTGTTGCGCGTCCGCGGCAAACGGCACGGCGCGGGCGCGGCCGCTCAGCGTGCCGTCCGAATCGAGCGTGACGCGATCGCCCGGCCGGACGGGCGCGACCGTCATCATGCCGGACGGCGCCGCAATCCCGCCTTTGGCGAGCAGCCAGCCGGCGAGCAGCGTCTCGGCGAGTGGAACCGGTGCGGCATATCGACCCGAAATCCCGACGATTTCAAAGCCGTCCGCGAGGCTCGCGCCGGCGCCGCCATGCTGTTCGTCGACCCAGGCGAGCGGCAGGCCGGCTTCCGCAAGCGCATGCCACAGCGCAGGTTTCCAGTCGTCCCCGGACGCGCGGTTGACGGTCTGGGGATCGGCCAAGTCCGCGAAAATGCGTGCGGTCGTGTCGGCGACGATGGATTTCGTTCACGGGATTGTCTCATGCCGGCCGGCGCCGTTGCGTTCGGCATCGGCCCCAGCTTCGGAGGCGATCGATGTTGCCGGCATGGTGATGGGTCTTGGAAACCTTGGCAAGCCGCCGCGCCGCACGCCTGACCCGCCCCCTTGGGTTGACAGGACCATCGCACCGGATAGCGTGACCGCCATAACAACCAAAAATCACCGGCGGATAGCGCCCGGCCTGCACCCGTCCGGCATCGTCGAGGGAGGACAC
>CAVVON010000020.1:0-395057 GCA_963749815.1 uncultured Alphaproteobacteria bacterium
CAATTTTTTGGCGTCACCCGAGCGTCATCATCCCGCTCCAGAACTGCTGGCCCTTGGCGGTGTCGACGTCGTACTTGCGCACGAACGTCAGCTTGCCGTCGGCGGCCGCGCGATAGACCATCAGCCCGGCGGTGAGCGTTCCGCCATCGCGCAGCGGCATCGGCCGGATGCTGGTGGCGATCAGGAGCCGCCCGTCCGGGTCGATGCCGAAATTGCGCAGATGGATGCCGTGGCCGTCGATGATCTGGATGCGCGTCGGCTCGCCGGTCTGCTGGTCGATCGCGAACACCGCGATCTCGTTGAGGCCGTCGTTGAACACCTTCTTGCCGCCGACCTCGACCTCGCCCTGGCAGCGGTTGGTGATGTAGACGAAGCGGCCGTTCGGGTGCACGTGGATCGGCCCCGGCTGCTGCATGAATTTCGCGCCCGCCATGTCGGCGAGCGTGTCCTTCATGAAACTGGGATGCGCCGCCAGCGCGCCGTCGCCGCCGAGCATGTAGGCGTAGATCTTGTTCTGCCGCTCCATCGAGACGTAGACCCACGGTTTGGTCGGATGGAAGTCGAGATGGCGCGGCCCGAAGCCCAGGCCGGTGCCTTCCTTGACCGACGCCATGTTGCTGAACACGCCGTTCTTGAAACCGTAGAGCTCGAGCGCGCCCGGGTCCTCGGGCTTGGCCGGCGTGGCATTGTTGCCGCGCGTGACCAGGATCGCGGTCTGGTTGCCGGGCGTGGCGAGGATCTGGTGCGCATAGATGCCGCGCCGCAGGTCCGCCGGCTGCGCGACGGCATCGCCCGAGCGTGCCGTCGCCCTTGATGCGATGCACGGTGACGTTGCTCGGATCGTTGAAGGCCGACAGCAGGTATTCGCCCGAGCGATCGACGCTGGTGTGGATCGGCCGCGACGGCAGCCGCTGCGGCTCGCCGTGCGGGGTCAGCGCGCCGGTCGCGCGGTCGACGCGGAACGCGTTGGCGAAATTCTTGTCGCTCGGCACGCCGGGACCGCCCGCGCTCGACACGACGTAGAAGTACTGCTTGGAGGGGTGCAGCCAGGCATATTGCACGTTGGCGGGCAGCGTGTAGGTGGCGCGCTTCTGCACCGCGGCGTCGGTAAAGTCGATTTCGTAGAGCGCGAGCTCGGGGCCGGTGCTCGCGTAGTAGACGGTCTTGGCATTCACGGATTGGCTCCAGGCGGTTCGAGGGGCTGCAACGGCGCTGGCGATGAGCGCGCTGAAGGTGCGGCGATCGATCATGATCGTTTCCTCCCGACCGGGACGGTTTGCTCACGGCCGAGGTACTCCCTCGGCCGAGGCTCGTCTTTGCGGTCGAATGTCCCTATAAGCTGCGGCGGAAGCCTACCATTATTGCGAGAGAGTGTCTCATGCGTCTCAAGGACAAGGTCGCTATCGTCGTCGGCGCCGGCCAGTCGCCGGGCGAGGGCATGGGCAACGGCCGCGCCACGGTGCTGCGCTTCACCCAGGAGGGCGCCAAGGTGCTGGCGGTCGACAACCGGCTTTCGTCGGCTGAAGAAACCGTGTCGATGGTGAAGCAGCAGGGCAAAGGCGAGTGCGTCGCGCACGAGGCCGACGTCACCAAGGAGCAGACGCTCGCCGCGATGGTCGAGGCGGCGCGCCAGCGCTGGGGCCGCGTCGACATTCTGCACTACAACGTCGGCGTCAGCCTCGGCGGCGGCGACGCGCCGATCGAGCAGATCACCGAGGAGGCGTTCGACCGCGTCACCACCATCAACCTGCGCGGCTGCGTGATGTCGGTGAAGCACGTGCTGCCGGTGATGCGCGCGCAACGCTCGGGCGTGATCCTGACGATCTCCTCGCTCGCGGCCTGGGAGGAGTACCCCTACGTCACCTACAAGGCGACCAAGGCGGCGATGATCGCGTTCACCCAGCAGATGGCGATCCAGAACGCCGAGTACGGCATCCGCGCCAACGTCATCCTGCCGGGGCTGATGGACACGCCGATGGCGGTCGATACCCGTGCACGCCACAGCGGCAAGAGCCGCGCCGAGGTGGCGGCGGCGCGTGACGCCAAGGTGCCGCTGCGCGGCCGGATGGGGACGCCGTGGGACGTCGCCAACGCGGCGCTGTTTCTCGCGTCCGACGAGGCGAACTTCATCACCGGCGCGGCGCTGCCGGTCGACGGCGGCTCGCTGGTGCGGATCGGTTAGCCATCAATCGAGCCCCTCTTGCGCGCGCCTTGATGGCGGCGCAATTTCCGGGCAAAGCCAATTCATCTACAGCACCAGATATTTACCGCTTGCGTGCGAAGGGTAGGGCAGTTCCAGCGAGCCAGATGCAGCGCCCGGTCGTTGAGCATAGACATGCGTGCGGGGCCGCGCGGTTGCGGCGCGTGCCGCGGGCTTGGCCGCTTGGCGCGCTGCTCATGTTGCTGGCCGGATGTTCGAGCCTCAGCGACAGCTCGTTCACGGTGTTCGCCGATCCCGGCAAATACACCTATTACTCCTGCGACCAGATCAATCTGCAGACCAAGATCTGGACCAGCCGCGAGCAGGATCTGCGGACGCTGATGGACAAGGCCGAACAGAGCGCGGGCGGCACGGTGGTCAACACGCTCGCCTACCGCGCCGACTATGTCGCGGCGACCGAAGAGCTCAAGATCCTGGAGAAGACCGCGCGCAACAAGAACTGCAACGCGCCGCCGAACTGGGGCAGCAACTCCGCGATCCGCTGACTCGAGGTCTTCCGTTCGTGCCCGCGAAGGCGGGCACCCAGTCTTGACGAATTGCATTTAGCGCTGGGTCCCCGCCTTCGCGCGGACGAACGGAGGGGTCGTCCTACAGCTCCACCCGACGCAGCCGCAGCGCATTGCCGACCACGCTCACCGACGACAGCGCCATCGCGGCCGCGGCGATCACCGGCGACAGCAGCATGCCGAACACCGGATAGAGCACGCCGGCCGCGATCGGCACGCCGGCGGCGTTGTAGATGAAGGCGAAGAACAGGTTCTGGCGGATATTGCGCATGATCGCGGCCGACAGCGCGCGCGCCCGCACGATGCCGGTGAGATCGCCCTTGAGCAGCGTGATGCCGGCGCTTTCGATCGCGACGTCGGTGCCGGTGCCCATGGCGATGCCGACATCGGCGGCGGCGAGCGCCGGCGCGTCGTTGACGCCGTCGCCCGCCATCGCCACGACGCGGCCCGCGCGGCGCAGCTGCTCGACCACGTCGGCTCTTGCTGGTCGGGCAGCACTTCGGCCTCGACCTCGGCGATGCCGAGGCGGCGCGCGACCGCCTCGCGCGGTGGTGCGGTTGTCGCCGGTGAGCATGACGATGCGCACGCCGTCGCCGGCGCAGCGCCGCGAGCGCCGCCGGCGTCGTCGCCTTGACCGGGTCGGCGATGGCGATGACGCCGGCGGCCTTGCCGTCGACCGCGACGAAGATCGCGGTCGCGCCGTCCTGCGCGCAGGCGCTCGGCCTCGCCGTCGAGCGCGTGCGGTCGCGATGCCGAGCTCGGCCAGGAACTTGGCATTGCCGAGCACGACGCGGCGGCGCTCGACCATGCCGATCGCGCCCTTGCCGGCGGGCGAGTCGAAGCCGAGGACGCGCGCCAGCTCGATGTTGCGCTCGGCCGCGGCCGCGACGATCGCCGCCGCCAGCGGATGCTCGCTGGCGCGCTCGACGCTGGCCGCGAAGCCGCAGCACGTTCGTTCTCGTCGAAGCCTGGCGCCGGCGACGATCGCGACCACCTTCGGCTTGCCTTCGGTCAGCGTGCCGGTCTTGTCGACCACCAGCGTGTCGACCTTCTCCATGCGCTCCAGCGCCTCGGCGTTCTTGATCAGCACGCCCGCCTGCGCGCCGCGCCCGACGCCGACCATGATCGACATCGGCGTGGCGAGGCCGAGCGCGCACGGGCAGGCGATGATCAGCACGCTCACCGCCGCGACCAGGCCATAGGCGAAGCGCGGCTCCGGGCCGAACGTCGCCCAGGCGGCGAAGGCGAGCAGCGGCGACCGCGATCACGGCGGGCACGAACCAGCCGGCCACCTGGTCGGCGAGCCGCTGGATCGGCGCGCGCGAGCGCTGCGCCTGCGCGACCATCTGCACGATCGGCGCGAGCAGCGTGTCGCGGCCGACCTTGCTCGGCGCGCATCACGAAGCGAGCCCGACTGGTTGAGCGTGCCGCCGATGACCTTGTCGCCGGCCGCCTTGGTCGACCGGCATCGACTCGCCGGTCACCATCGATTCGTCGACCGCGGAGCGGCCTTCGATCGACCTCGCCGTCGACCGGCACCTTCTCGCCCGGCCGCACGCGCAGCCGGTCGCCGACCGCGACCGCGTCGAGCGCGCACCTCCTCGTCGCTGCCATCGGCGTCGACGCGCCGCGCGGTCTTGGGCGCGAGATCGAGCAGCGCGCGGATCGCGCCCGAGGTCGCCTCGCGCGCGCGCAGTTCCAGCACCTGGCCGAGCAGCACCAGCACGGTGATGACGGCGGCGGCCTCGAAATAGACCGCGACCGCGCCGCCATGGCCGCGGAACGCCGGCGGAAAAATGCCGGGCGCGAGCGTCGCGACCACGCTGTAGCCATAGGCGACGCCGGTGCCCAGCGCGATCAGCGTGAACATGTTGAGGTTGCGCGTGACGCAGCGACTGCCAGCCGCGCACGAAGAACGGCCAGCCGGCCCACAGCACCACCGGCGTCGCGAACGCGAACTGGATCCAGTTCGACAGCGTCGGGTCGATCCAGGCGTGCGCGCCGACGAGATGCGCGCCCATCTCCAGCACGAACACCGGCACGCGTCAGCACGAGCGCCGATCCAGAACCGCCGCGTCATGTCGGCGAGTTCGGGATTGGGGCCGGTGTCGGCGCCGGCGATCGTCGGGCTCCAGCGCCATGCCGCAGATCGGGCAGGCGCCCGGCCCGATCTGGCGGATCTCCGGATGCATCGGGCAGGTGTAGATCGTGCCTTCCGGCACCGGCGCCGGCAGCGCTGCGCGCTGCCGCCGAGATATTTCTCCGGATCGGCGGCGAACTTGGTCCGGCAGCCGGCCGAGCAGAAGTAATAGGGATGACCGTGGTGCGTATGCCGGTGCGGCGTCGTGTGCGGATCGACCGTCATGCCGCAGACCGGGTCGATCGCCGGTCGCCGCGCCGTGGCGTCGTCGTGGCTGTGCTGCGTGATGCGTCCATCGCGGCCTGCCGCTTGCGAACGAATACCCCTAGGGGGTATATAGCGGCCATGCGCCAGGAAGCCAAGACGTCATGCCTGCGAGCGGCTCAGCCGCATCGAGGGCCAGGTGCGCGGGCTCGCCCGCATGGTCGAGGACGACCGCTACTGCATCGACATCGTCACCCAGATCTCGGCGGTGCGGGCGGCGCTGCGGCGCGCCGAGGAGGAGATCCTGCAGGATCACGTCGCGCATTGCGTCGAGCACGCGATCGCCAGCGGCGACAAGCGCGAGCAGCGCCGCAAGGTCAGCGAGCTGATCGAGGTGCTGGGCCGCAGCGACCGGTAGCGCTCGACTAGCCGAATTTCTTCCGCGCCAGCGCCGCGCCTTTGCCGAGCGCCGCGAGCTTGGCGTAGGCGATGTCCCAGCGCATCGGCGCCATGCCGCAATTGGTGCCGGCGACGATGTGCTCCTTGGCGACATATTTCATCGCCTCGCCGATCACGGCCGCGACCTGCTCGGGCGTCTCCACCGCGTCGTTCGCGACGTCGATGACGCCGACCTGCACGTCCTTGCCGTCGAGCAGCTTCGAGCAGGCTCATCGGCACCCGCGAATTGACGCACTCGACCGAGACCTGTTCGATCCGGCTCCTGGCCAGCGCCGGGAAACGTCGTCTCGTATTGCCGCCACTCGCCGCCGAGCGTGGCCTTCCAGTCGACATTGGCCTTGATGCCGTAGCCGTAGCAGATGTGCACGGCGGTGGTGCAGGTGAGGCCCTCGATGGCGCGGTGCAGCGCCTCGATGCCCCAGCCGGCGACCGCGTCCATGTAGACGTTGAAGGCGGGCTCGTCGAACTGGATCACGTCGACGCCGTCGGCCTGCGAGCGCGCGCGCCTCGGCGTTGAGCACGTCGGCGAACGCCATCGCCATCTTGATGCGGTCGCCGTAGTGGGCGTCCGCGATGGTGTCGACGATGGTCATCGGTCCCGGCAGCGTGATCTTGAGCTTGCGCGTGGTGTGCGCGCGCGCGAGCTGCGCCTCGCGCGCGTGCACGCGGCCCTTGAGCTTCAGCGCGCTCACGACCGTCGGCACCATCGCCTTGTAGCGGTCGGCGCGGATTCCCATTTCGACCTTGCGGCTGAAATCGATGCCGTCGACGAATTCCAGGAAGCCGTGGACGAAATGCTGGCGCGACTGCTCGCCGTCGGTGACGACGTCGATGCCGCAGTCCTCCTGCAGCTTCAGCGCCAGCAGCGTGGCGTCGCGCTTGCCGTCGTCGAGCGCGGCGCCTTCGAGCCGCCACTGCGGCCACAGCTTGTTGGGCTCGGCGAGCCATGCGGCTTCGGCAGGCTGCCGGCGATGGTGGTCTCGAACATGGGACGATTCCTTGGGGCGATTCCTCGGGCCGCGTTTTGAGCCGTTGGCTTGGGCCGCGCGGTTACGGCTTCCAACCATACAGCCAATCATAGCGCCGGATCAGCCGCTGTCCTCCCATCGCCGCCATCGCAATCGTGCGCAGGAAGGCTTCGGCGCCGCCCATGTGATAGACCGTCCCGTTGCGGCGGGCGGCGCGTTGGGCACGCGCGGTGCGGCGGCGGCGGGAACGCTCGTAGCGGCGCATGGCGGCGGCGATATCGTCGGGCGTCTCGCCGATGCACGCGGCCAGCACGGCCGCATCCTCGATCGCCATGGCGGCGCCTTGCGCCAGATAGGGCAGCATCGGATGGGCCGCGTCGCCCAGCAGCGTGACCGCACCCTTGCCCCAGCGTGAGAGCGGCGGCCGATCGCCCAGCGCCCACTTCTGCCAGCGGTGCGGCACGGCCAGCAGGCTGCGCACGGCCGGCGGCCACATGCCGGCCGGAAAGCGTTCGAGCAATTGGTCGCGCATGCCCGGCTCGCTCCAGCTCGGCCCGGTCCACGGGTCGCGGATGATGGCGACCACGTTGACGAGTTCGCCGTTTCTGACCGGGTAGTGGACCAGATGGGCATTGCGGCCGAGCCACAGATTGACGGCGGGCGCGCGCAAGCCCGCCACCACGGCGTCGGCGGGCACCAGCGCTCGCCAGGCGGTGTGGCCGGCGAACTGCGGCGGACGAAGGTCGCCGAGCCGCTCGCGCAGCTTCGACCACAACCCGTCGGCGCCGACGAGCGCGATGCCGCGCTCCTCGGTCGGCTGGGTCGCCGTGATGGTGGCGATGGTCACGCCGTTGGCATGGAGCGCGAAGTCCTCGACCCGGGTACCGAGCTGGATCGTCACGTCGGGATGCGTGTGGGCCGCATCCAGCAGCACCGACTGGAGATCGCCGCGGTGGATGACCCAGTAGGGCGCGCCGTGGCGCTGCTTCGATCGACGCGCCGAGCGGCGAGCGGGCGAGCAGCCGCGCGCTCTGGGCATTGAACACCCGCAACTCTTCCGGCGCGACCACCAGCGGCTTGAGCTTGTCGCCAAGACCGAGGGCGATCAGCACGCGCGAGGCGTTGGGCGAAAGCTGGATGCCGGCGCCGATCTCCTCCAGCCGGTCGGCCTGGTCGTACACGACCGCCCGGAAGCCTTGCTGCGCGATGGCGAGCGCCGCGGTCAGGCCGCCGATGCCGCCGCCTGCGATCATGACCGTGCGAGAGGAGGGCGCCACGGTCGTCTCCGCCGCGCTGGATCAGGCCGTCACGTCATCCGCCAGCGCGCATTCCGCCGGCCGCGCCGCATGGGGATCGAGGCCCGGGTCGTGCCGGAACAGGGTCGAGCAATACGGGCAGATGATCTCGGTGGCGTCGCCCATGTCGAGGAAGACGTGCGGGATGGTCGAGCGGAGGCTTTTCGCCCACGCACATGAACTCGCTCGCGCCGATCTCGATCACCGGCACGCCGGGCGTATTGTGAAAATGGGGAACGATCCTATCCGCCATGTCGCATCTTCCATCCCGCTCCGCGCCCGTCCGGCGTCAAACGTTAACGCCGCCGCGACCGGAAAGCTCCCGTTTGCGGCGGCACCATACCGGCGCCGATGCCCGATTCCTAGGGCCGGACCGGCCTAATCCCCGGAACCGACAACGGTTTTGGACCTCGCCGCGGGTCCGGCCGGGCCGCATTAACGAATCGGCTAATTTTCCCAGAGCGGCATCTTGTCGGCACAATTGTTCAGCACGACCTGATAGAATTGCGTCGCGGAGAAGATGGCTCGATGACCGGAATGAAGATCGTAGTGCCGCTCGCCGTGGCTGTGGCCGCGGCGGTCGCGTCTTTGGCGATCGTGCCGCTGGCGATCGAGTCCGGAAAGCTGATCGCGATCGCGGACGATCCGGTGGCGATCGCCGACCGGGCGGTCGCCAAGAGCTTCGACGCGTCGGTCGCCGAGCGCGAGATCAAGGACGCGCTCGCGGCCAATGACGCCGACCTTGCCGGCAGCTTCCTCGAACTGGCGCGTGCGCAGAACGTGCAGATCGAGGCCGAACTCGCCAAGAAGGTCGAACAGGCCGTGGCTGACGCGACCAGCGCCACGCGCAATCTCGAAAGCTTCGCGCGCGGTCTCATTACCGGCGAGCCGGAGGATGCCATCGGGCTCGCCGGCACCGCGGTCGGCGATCTGTTCGTGTTCGGCGACATCCGCGACGCGGTGCGCGAGGGCACGCGGCTCGCGGCCGGGCAGGAGGCCGACGAGACTGATCCTCGGGCTCGCCTGCGTCGGCATCGCGATCACGGCGGGAACCTATGCGACGCTCGGCGCCGGCGCGCCGGCGCGGGTCGGGCTCACCGTGGTCAAGGCCGCCCGCAAGACCGGCCGCATCAGCAGCCATATGGCGACCTGGCTCAGCCGCACGGCGCGCGACGTCATGGACTGGTCGAAGTTCAAGCGCGCGCTCGGTCCCTCCACCATCGTCAACCCGACCAACGTCGCCGCGCGCCGCGCGCGAGTCGGTCAAGGCCGAGAAGGCGCAAGGGCTGGTGCGCGTGGTCGGCGACGTCGGCCGCGTGCAGGCCAAGGCCGGCACGCAGGCCGCGCTCGACAGCATGAAGATCGCGCAGGGACCGCGCGACATGGCGCGCATGTCGCGGCTCGCGGCCGCCAAGGGCGGCAAGACCCGCGCCATCCTCAAGCTCGCCGGCCGCGGCGCCATCGTGCTGGCGATGACCACGTTCAATATGGCGAGCTGGATGTTCTGGGCGCTGTTCACCGCGTTCGGCTTCGTCTCCGCGCTCAAGCGCTGGACCGAGCGCACCACCGAGCGCTCCTGTGCGCGGCGCAAGCTGCGCCGGGCGCGCGCGGCCGAGCGAGGCGCGCGCGAGCAGCGCGAACTGGCCGAGCGGGAATTGCGCGAGACGGCGCTCGCGGCTCCGGCAGCGGACGAGCCCGAGGTGATCTACACGTCCGCGCCCAGGCTGGTGCCGCAGTCCGCGCCATTGCCGCCGGCGCCGCAGCTCGAACTGCCGGCCGCGACCGAGCGTCCGGCCCGGCCGGGCCTCACGGCGTTCCGCGCTGCGCCGCTCGCCCGGACGGCGTGACGGCGCTCGCTACGTCCGCTCAGCTTCCCTGCACGCACATGAACGAGCCGATGTGCTTGTTCCATTCCGGCGTGAGCTGCGGATAGGGCCCGGGCGCGAGCCGCATGCTCTCGCCGGTGAAATTGTCGCCGGTGAAGAAATCCCAGGTGCCGGTGTCGACCTTGACCGAGGAGATCTGGTCCTTCCAGCCGACCTCGGCGAGGCGCGGCTGATCCTCGTTGGCGGGCGAGTTCGGGCCCGCGAATTGCGGCTCGGCGAAGATCGTGAGCTTGCAGGCGCCTGCGGCGGGCATTTCCGGAGGCGTAACCAGCGCAGCGGCCTGCGCCGGCGGCGGCTCGTTCGGACGCGGGCAGAACTGCACGCATTGATAGTCGCCGCCGTCGCCGCCGTCGAAGCCGATATACTGCCAGTTGAGGTAGCAGCCGTCCGGGGTCTGGCCGCTGCAATACGGCCGGCCGACCGAGACGTAGCTGTTGGCCCAGTAATAGCCGCCGCCGATCAGCACCACGCCGAGCGCGGTAGTACGGCAGGAAGGTCCGCCAGCCGCCGCCCCACCAGATCCGTCTCGGACCGACATAGATCGGCCAGTTCCGGCCATTGAGGACGACAAACTTGGCGCCGGGTCCTGGACGGAACGCGTTGACGCGCACGACACCGGGACCCTTAATGAAGGTCGTATTGCTGTGGTTGACGAACGTGGTGTTCTTGTTGACCACCGTCTTGCTGACGCTCTTGTTGATGAACTTGTTCGACGTCGTCGTGGTCGCGTTCCTGGTCCGGAACTTTGCGCCGGCGCCGCTGACCGAGAGGCTGCGCGTCGTCGTCGTTGTCGTGCTGCGGACGACCTTTTTCGGCTCCGCCTGCGCGGTCGTCGTGAGCGACGGAAGGGAGACATCGAACGCCAGCAGGCCGACTGCAACGGCCGTGCCGGCCATCAAGGATTTAGTCCGCATCGTTACTCCTCCAATGACCACGCGACGATCCAACCGCCATCAAGGATTGTCGCGATCACATTACATCAATACCGGGGATGTGTCGCGGTGCCTTCGGTCCTGCATGGGTGGTATCGTTTTGCCGGCGTAATCAAATTAAGGGAACAATGCGGCATGATCTGGACCTTGGCGGCGGTGACGAAGCGATGACGAAGACGTTCCGGTCCGGCGATGTCGAGATCGCGTTCCTCGACGAAGGCGAGGGCGAGCCGATCGTGCTGGTGCACGGCTTTGCCTCGACCAAGGAGGTGAACTGGGTCGCTCCCGGCTGGGTCGCGACGCTGACGCGGGCGGGCCGGCGCGTGATCGCGCTCGACAATCGCGGCCACGGCGCAGTCCGACCAAGCTCTACGATCCGGCCGCCTATCACATCCGCGCTGATGGCCGAGGATGTGCGCGCGCTGCTCGACCATCTCGACCTGCCGCGCGCCGACGTGATGGGCTACTCGATGGGCGCGCGCATCACCGCGTTCCTGGCGCTGGCGCATCCCGGCCGGGTGCGCAGCGCGATCTTCGGCGGGCTCGGCATCAACCTGGTCGAGGGCGCGGCGCTGCCGCCATCGATCGCGGACGCGCTGGAGGCGCCCTCGCTCGCGGCCGTGCAGGATCCGTTCGGCCGCACCTTTCGCGCCTTCGCCGAGCAGACCAAATCCGATCTCAGGGCGCTCGCCGCCTGCATCCGCGGCTCGCGCCAGACCTTGACGCGCGAAGACGTTGCCGGGATCGCGGTTCCGTTGCTGGTCGCCGTCGGCAGCAAGGATTTCGTCGCGGGCTCGGCGCGGCGAGCTCGCCGCCCTCATTCCGGGCGCGCAGGCGCTCGATATTCCCGGACCGCGACCACATGCTCGCGGTCGGCGACAAGGTGTTCAAGCAGGGGGTGCTGGCGTTCCTGGCCGAGCGGCCCTGACCCTATTGGAGGGGCCGCGGCCGCGCCCTATATGCTCATGGCACCGCTGGCTATGCTAAAATGACGTTTGGCGATCTGAAGGACAGTACCGGAGACGCTCATGGCGCAGTTTCAGACCAAATCCACCAATCGCCGCTCGACAAGATCGATCCGGTTTGGGCGCGCATCCGCAACGAAGCCGAAGAGGTGGTGCGCCGCGAGCCCGAGCTTGCGACCTTCATCTATTCGACCATCCTGCATCATGACACGCTCGAAGCGGCGGTGATCCACCGCGTCACCGAGCGGCTCGACGCGCCGGACGTATCGGCCGAGCTGATCCGGCAGGCCTATGCGGATGCGCTCGAAGGCGATCCGGCCATCGGCACCGCGTTCCGCGCCGACATCGTGGCGACGGTCGATCGCGATCCGGCCACCAATCGCTTCATCGAGCCGGTGCTCTACTTCAAGGGCTTCCACGCCATCCAGACCCATCGGCTGGCGCACTGGCTGTGGGGCAAGGGCCGCAAGGATTTCGCCTACTACCTGCAGAGCCGCTCGTCGGCGGTGTTCCAGACCGACATCAATCCGGCGGTGCCGATCGGGCGCGGCATCTTCCTCGATCACGCCACCGGCCTGGTGGTCGGCGAGACCGCGGTGATCGAGGACGACGTTTCGATCCTGCAGGACGTGACGCTCGGCGGCACCGGCAAGGAGGCCGGCGACCGCCATCCAAAAATCCGCCGCGGCGTGCTGATCGGCGCCGGCGCGAAGATTCTCGGCAACATCGAGATCGGTCATTGCGCGCGCGTCGCGGCCGGCTCGGTCGTGCTCAAGCCGGTGCCGCACAACACCACGGTCGCAGGCGTGCCCGCGAAGGTGATCGGCGAAGCCGGCTGCCCCGAACCGTCGCGCTTTATGGATCAGATGTTCACGCAGCTGGACCCCTGACCGGAGCGGTTGCCTCGGCGGGCCGTCCATGCCACGTTTCTCGCCAGTCGCAGGAGAGTGAGCCGTGGACGTTCAGGAAGTCAAAAAGCTCGACGCGTATTTCAAGCGCCTGTTCGGCAATCCGCACATTCGCGTGATCCCGAAGGGCGCCGACGCCGCCAATGTCTTCGTGGGCGAGGAGAACGTCGGTTCGCTCGCGCTCGACGAGGACGACGATGACGACGAGCGCTCCTATAATTTCGAGATGAAGATCACGCTCGGCGACGGCAACGCCAAGGCGCCGCCCGACATCAGGAAGCTCGACGCCTATCTCAAGCACAAGTTCGGCAACGAGCGCATCCGCGTGGTCGCGCGTCCGAAGAAGCGGGATTCCGCCGAGGTCTATGTCGGCGAGGAATATATCGGCGTGCTGTTCTTCGACGACAAGGACGCCCGCTCGTCCTATTTCGAATTGCCGATTCTCGCGCTCGATCTCGACGAGCCGGGACTGACCCAGCAATAGCCGGCTCGGGCGCGCTAACTCCGCGGCCGCAGCCGCGCGATCAGCTTGTCGATGCCGCCCGCCACCTGCCGCCAGTCCGCGAGCCAGTCGCGCGGAAAGCGCACCACCAGGTCGACCTTCTCGATCCGCCGCTCGTAGAGGCAGCTGCCCGGCGTCGGCCCGGCGCCGTTGCGCGTGCAGCGAACCAGGAAGGCCGCGTCCGGCGCCGGATCGTAGATCAGGTCCTCGCCCTGATAGGGCGTGCCGTCGCGGAACGCGAGCAGCGCCAGGCCGCCCGGACCTTCGACCGGATCGGCGGCGGTGTAGCGCGGATAGATCGTGCGCATGCGCTCGGCGGGGCCGAGCGTCGCGCCGGAGCCGGCGATGGTGACGAACAGCCGCGCCAATGTTTGCGCCGGATCGGGCAGAGCGCCCTGCGCCGGCGGCAGCGGCTTCTGCGCCGGATCGGGCGGCTCGAGCGAAGGCCACAGGAACACCAGGTCGACGCGCTCGTGCGCGCCCGGCCGGCGCTGCACCGGCACGCGCACGGCCGCCGGCGGCAGGTTGAACGCGACGCCGTGAACGGTGACCGGGAAGCGCCGGCGCGTCGAGCGCGATGGTGGCTCCGGGCCAGCGCGGCCACAGCACATAGGCGATGAACAGGAGCGCCGCGAACGCGGCGCCGCCGAACACCGTGAGCGGCCACAGCAGCGGGCTGTGCACGGCGCGCTGGCGCAGTTGCGGTCGGCGATAGCTGCGGCTGACGAAGTCCGTCATGGGTTCATCGGTGTCGGACGCGAATCGGCATGCGCCGAGCGCGCGGGTCAGGCGCAGGGTGGCCAAACCGCGTTAACCCTTAGTTAAGGATGCGCTGGCCGGGCGGGCGTCTGTTTGCGATGCAAGGCGCGCCGATCGTGCGAGGCCCGCCCATGACGCCTGATCAGTTCGAGAGTTTCTTCGCCTTGGCGATCGGATTTGCGGTCGCGGGCCTGATCGCCAGCACCTATCAGCTTGTCACCGGCTCCCCGGCGAGCTTCCGGCTCCTCAATCGCGGCCCGAACCCGGGCGCCCTGGCGGCCGTGCCGTTCATAGCCTTCGCGGCGCCGTTCATCATCATGCGCAACACCATCCGGGGCTGCCGCATCGAGGGCCGCGGCTTCAGCGTGGCGATGATCGCCACCATCGTCGCGGGCGGCTGGAGCCTGATGTCGGGAACGGTGGTGCTGATGGCGCTTACGGCGTTCGCCGCGGCCTGAGCGCTCAGCGCAGCAGCATCAGTCCGGCGACCACGAGCGCCAGGATGACGATGGTCGTCCCGGTCACGGTCGCGATGTGACGCCAGCCGAGCCCGGCGATCGCCGGCAGCGAGGTGCCGAGCCCGAGCGCCGAGATCGCGATCAGCAGCCCCCAGGTCGAGGCTTCGATCAGCGGGACCTTGATCTGCGCGAACAGCGGCGCGAGCGCGGGAACGGACGACGCCACGCTGTTGAGCACCGACAGCGCGACGAACACCAGTGCGAACACCGGGACCGGAATCTTGCCGGCGTCCGACGCGGCGCTGGCGCCGGCGAACCACCAGCCGATGGCGATGACGACGGGGAACAGCAGGAACACGCGGAACAGCTTGACGATCACGGCGGTGTTGCCGACCGGCTCCGAGACCGCGTAGCCCGCGCCGACGACCTGCGCGACGTCGTGGATGGTCGCGCCGAGCATCACGCCGGTGAGCTGCTGGTCGAGCCCGAGCCAGGCGCAGATCACCGGATAGACCACCATCGCGACGGTCGAGAGCGCGTTGACGGCGACCACCACGAACGCGACGTCGGCCTCCTTGCCCTTGTAGTCCGGCAGCACGATCGCGGTGGCGAGCGTCGCCGACGCGCCGCACACCGCGGTGCCGGCGCCGGTCAGCGCGCCGTACTCGGCGCGTTGACCGAATGCGCGCGCCAGGAGGAAGCCCGACACGACCGTCAGCGCCATCGAGACGATCACCAGCGCCGCGGTCGCCCAGCCGAGCGCCGCGATGTCGCCGAGCGCGATCCGCAGCCCGAGCAGCGCCACCGCCCAGCGCAGCAGCGTCTTGAGGCAGAACACGATGCCGGGCTGGAACCACTGGCGCTGCGCCAACGGATTGAGCGCGATGCCGATCAGCAGCGCGATCACCATCGCGGGAATCGGAAACACCTTGGCGATCCACGGCGCGCTGGTCACCGCCGCCACCGCGACCAGCGCGGACAGCACGAGGCCCGGCAGGATGCGCCGGAACCAGGTCAGGCTGTGGGTCAGCCATGCCTCGGAGACAGGCAGGGTGGTCATCGGGAGTTTCCGCACGGGATCGGACGCAGGCGAGGGCGTCTTTATCGCATTCCGAAGCGCCGGCGAGAAGCGGTTGTTGGGCGTGGGCAGCATCGGCGGGCGAGCCTCGCCAATGCGCGTGTTGCATGGCAAGGTCGCGCCTCGACGGAGGCCGGAATGGGAATTTACGAGCTTGACGGAGAGGCGCCGGAGCTGCCGGCCGACGGCCGCTACTGGATCGCCGACAGCGCCACCGTGGTCGGGCGGGTGCGACTGTTGACCGACGCCAGCATCTGGTTCGGCGCGGTGCTGCGCGGCGACAACGAGTGGATCGAGATCGGCGAACGGTCGCAGGTGCAGGACAACGCGACCCTGCACACCGATCCGGGATTCCCGCTCACCATCGCCGACAACTGCGTGATCGGTCACAACGTCGTGCTGCACGGCTGCACGATCGGCTCGAACACCCTGATCGGCATGGGCGCGATCCTGCTCAACGGCGTCAAGATCGGGAACAACTGCCTGGTCGGCGCCGGCGCGCTGGTGACCGAGGGCAAGGAATTTCCGGACAATTCGCTGATCGTCGGCACGCCGGCGCGCGCGATCCGCACCCTCGACGACAAGGTCACAGCGGAGATCGCGCGCGGCGCGGACATCTATGTGCGGCGCTTCCAGCGCTACGCCAAGGGCCTGAAGCGGATCGGGTAGGCGTCAAGGCTTGAGCGGACGCGCCGATGGATTGAAACGATCGGCCTGGATGACCGCGGTCCGGCAGGCGGGTTCGAGCTCGGCCGGCGGCAGGTTGGCCGGAATGTCGTAGCGCGCCGGCGCCTTCAGGCACTCTTCCACGAATTGGCGGATATAGGCCTCCCACTCGGGCGTGCCTGGCCGCACGCGCTCGGGCTTATAGATGTGCGTGACGTAGAACATCACGGCGAGGCCGCCGAGGATGGCCGCCAGCAGCAACCGGTCGCGCAGGGTCATGAGCGGGACGATAGCAAATCTTGCCGGCCGCAGGGCGCGGCGAATTGCGCTATCGCGGCATTAGCCCTCAGCCGCCGTGGCTGACGCTAGCGCCAAAAAAAGTGCGGCGGCCTCCGGGGGGAGAGGCGGCCGCGCGCGAACCCGGTCTGGGGACGGGGAGGGGTGGGGACGTGACCGGGGTCGCGTAGTCCTTCTCAGACAGAGAGCAGCTCAGCGTGACGTGGCAGTAGCGGGGGCAGGTCGCGGGTCGCCGAGCGCGACCCAGGCGTTCGGATCGGTCTGCGTCTGGCGCTTGACGAAGCGGTAGCCGGTCTCCGACCAGAGCAGGATGTCCTCGTGCTGGTTGTCGAGGATGAATTCGCCCTTGTCGGTCTTGACGGTGAGCACCGCGTGGCCGTCGCCGCGCTTGTCGCGCACGACGGTGATGAGCAGCGCCTGGCGCGGCCAGCCCGCCTGCATCAGCATCCGCCGCTTGAGCAGGACGTAGTCCTCGCAGTCGCCATAGCCGTCGTCGGGATAGCTCCAGCGCTCGACCACGCCCCAGTGATCCATGTCGGTCATCGGCTTGATCGTTTCATTGACCCACTTGTTGATCCGGTTGAGATCCTTCCAGGCCTTCTGGGTCAGCACGACGTCGCGCGCCTCCAGCGGCTTGGTGTCGCATTCGCGGGTGTATTCCGCGCAGAACTCGATCCAGCCGATCGGCGCACGGGCGCCCATGCCGACCGAGATGAACAGCGGCCGTTCGCCGGCGGCGGGGGCCGTCAGCCCACCGACCATCACAGCAGCGGCAAATGCAGCTCCCAGTATACTGGTGTACTTGTTCTTCACTTTGTAGCCCCTTCCCTGTTGACGAGGCCACTTTCTCACAAAGCCTTTGAACCGCCGCTAAATCCGGGAAGTCATTTTGACGACAACGCAAGTAAATACCAAGACGAATACGATTATTACTTGAGGACAAATTTGAATAAAATACCGAATTACTCAATTTAATTAAAATGCGAGCTATTTACCCGCCAATGCCGGCGCCATCGCTGTTTGTGCGCCCTCGGCGCTGCGGCCGTTAACCGCGCGCGGGCGCGCCGCCGGTGCAGCGGCGAGCGCGGACGGTCGAGCGAGCGGTTTTGGATGGGGCAGTTTCGCCGCCGGAGCGGCGCGCAATGCGGCGGCGCGTTTACCCGCCGGTGACGTTGTCTTCGAGGAAGTCCGGATGCTGCAGCCGGATGAACTCGATCGCGAAGCCGTCTTCCAGGTGACGCACCACCCGGCCCGGCGTCTTGCCGATGGTGACCGGGGCGCCGATCTCCGGCCGCTGGTCGGTCGCGATGGCGGCGCCCGATTGCGAGATGTCGATGACCCGGCACCGCGATATTGACGCCGTTCGGCAGGATCAGCCGGCCGACCGGATTGCGCGGCGTGATGCGGCCGTGGCGGCGATCTTCCGGCAGGCCGAGGATATGGCGGTTGGCGAGCCAGGTGAGCTGGGCGGCGAGCTTGTCGCGCTTGTTCTTGCGTCGCCGCGATGGTCATGGCGAAGCCGTTCTGGAACAGGCGCGCGATCACGCCTTCCAGCCGCCCGACATGATCGACATAGGCGATCACCCGCTCGCCGGGCTGGCCGGCTGACCGGGGCGATCACCGCCATGCCGCCAGGCGACATGTTGGTGACCTGGCAGGGAAACTCGCGCCGGTCCGCCAGCATGTAGCGGCCGAGCAGATTGACCTTGCACGCGCTGGAACCGCCGCCGCTCTTCGCTCAGCGGCAAAATCACAGGTCTTTTCTGCGGAATCGACATATGCGCTACGCGACGGTGCCAGTTCTACGCAGACTAGGCACCGCGGCGTTAATGGCGCGTTAGCCAGCCTGGCTGGCGCGCGAACCGGTCAGGCCTGCCCGCCGTCGTAGACCACGAGGCCGTGCTTGATGCGGGCGTTGGCCGCAAGCGGGAGCGGGCGCGCCGCTGCCGGGGCTGCGGTCGTGCCGAGATAGCGGTGCGAGCCGAGGGCCAGGCGGCCGATCGGATGCACGCCGAGCCAGTACGGCACGCCGATCGGCGCCAGCGTCCCGAGCACGCGCGTGTCGGTGCGGCCATGATGCGCCAGCGGCAAGGCCAGCAGTTCGAGGTCGAGCGGTTCGCCGTTGGCGCCGGTCGCGCTCACGCCCGCGACCACGCCGACCGACTCCTGAGCGACGATCGTCAAGGAGTTCGCCGATCGAGCCGGCATGCTCGCGCGCCCAGAGCCGGACGAACGACTCCGCCTTGAGCTCGCGGCCGAACAGGGCGCAGACCCGCGTGCCGGCGATGCGGAACGGATGACCCGCGTGCGGCGTCGAAGGACAGGATGAACGTGTCGGCCAGCACGCGGCGGATGGCGGAGGGCTCGATCTCGCTGCGCTCGGGGGCGCTGCGGCGGCCGCGGCGCTCATTCCAATAATCGAACAGCTCGCGCGTGGAACGATGTTTCATAGTCGCCCTGCCTCCCTGCGCTTCTGTCCCTGATCGGGACAGCGCGGCCGGGTTTTCCCGGCGATGTGGCAGAGGGAGCAGGGCGCGTGCCGCGGCTCGCCCGCGGTTGCGAAACGTCGCCGCATCGCGCATTAGTCTTAAGACCGTCGCCGCCGATCCCCGGCGTGCACTTGCCGGGCGGCTTGCCCCGGCTTAAGTGGCGGGTCGGACCGGCCATGCTCGATCAGCCCGCGCGCGAACGCGTCTTCAACATCCCGGCGGTGGTGGTCGTCATGGTCGCCGCGCTCGGGCTTATTCACGCGGTGCTGGTGCTGCTGCTGACGCCGGAGCAGACCACCGAATTCCTGCTGCTGTTCGCATTCATTCCGGCGCGTTATGACCCCAATGTCCTGGCCGGCGTCGCCTGGCCGGGCGGACTGGGCGCCGACATCTGGACGTTCGTGACCTATTCGCTGATCCACGGCGATCTCAATCATCTGATCTTCAATTGCATCTGGCTGTTGGCCTTCGGCACGCCGGTGGCGCGCCGGTTCGGGACCTGGCGCTTCCTCGCATTCTTCATCGCCACGGCCGTCGGCGGCGCGGTCGTGCATCTGGCGACGCATTTCGGCGAACTGCTGCCGATGATCGGCGCGTCGGCGGCGATCTCCGGCGCGATGGCGGCGGCGATGCGCTTTGCGTTCCAGCGCGGCGGGCCGCTCGGGCTGTGGGCCGACAATCCGGATGCCTATCGGGTGCCGTCGGCGTCGCTGGCCGAGAGCTTCCGCGATCCGCGCGTGCTGGCGTTCCTGCTGGTGTGGTTCGGCGTCAATGCGATGCTCGGGCTCAGCATCTTCACGCTGCCCGGCATGGAGCACGCCGTCGCCTGGCAGGCGCATATCGGCGGCTTTCTGATCGGGCTGTTCGGGTTCAGGCTGTTCGATCCGGTTCCGACCGAGCCGTCCGGCGGTACCGAGGTAACCGGCGGCGATCGCGAGACGCATCATTAACGCTGGGCACGATTGCGAACTGCGGACCTTGCGGCGGCGGGAGTTCGGGCGGATACTTTTCGAAGTCGCGTCGGTGCCGCGCTTGCTGCGGCCAAACTGCGCCGAAAATTTTGCGGTGCACAAATTCTTCGACCGCACGCAAGCGGCTGACACGACGGAACGACGAAGCGAAATCGACCGTTGTCGAAAATGACCGGCACGCCGCGTCTCGGGCTTGTCGCCGGTCAAGGGAGGCGACCCATGAACGTAGAAACCATTCTGTCGACCAAGGGCGGCGATGTCGTCACCATCGAGCCCACCGCAACGCTTGAAGCGGCCGTCAAGATGCTCGCCGACCATCGCATCGGCGCGCTGCGTGGTGCTCGGCCCCGACCATCGCGTGATCGGCATTCTGTCGGAGCGCGACATCGTGCGCGTGCTGGCCGAGCGCGGCGCGGGCGCGCTGAACGAGCCGCTGGCGACCGTGATGACCCGCAAGGTCGTCACCTGCTCGCGCACCGACACGGTCGGCGCCATCATGGAACGGATGACGCAGGGCAAGTTCCGGCACGTGCCGGTGATCGAGCAGGAGCGGGTGATCGGCGTCATCTCGATCGGCGACGTGGTCAAGCACCGCGTCAAGGAGATCGAGCAGGAATCGACCGCGCTGCGCGACTACATCCAGACGGCGTGACGCCGGCCGCTCTGCGCTGGCGGACCTCGCTACTCCGCCGCCTGCGGCAGTCGCGGGCTTGCGCGACATCGGGAACACCTTGTCGACCACCGCGTAGTCGGCATAGCCGCAGCGCGCGATCGGCTGCATCGCGGCGGTGTCGAGCCGGCCGTTCTTGAGGAAGCGCTCGTCGATGTGGATGCCGACCACCTTGCCGAACACCACGATGCGGTGCGAGGCGCCCTCGAGTTCGGTGAGGCGACGATCTGCAGGAGCTTGCATTCGAGCGCGCAGGGCGATGCCGCCACGCGCGGCGGGCGCACCAGCCGGCACGGCGCCGGCTTCCAGCCCGGCCTCGCTCATCTCGTTGACGCCGCGCGGAAACTCGACGCCGGTCGTCACCACCGCGTCGCGCAGATCGAAGGTCGCGAGGTTGCAGACGAACTCCTTGGTCTCCTCGATGAAGACGATCGAGTCCTTGGGGCCTTCGCTGGAGAACATCACGATCGGCGGCTCGTCCGACACCGCGTTGAAGAACGAGTAGGGCGCGAGATTGATCTCGCCCTTGGCGCTCATCGAGGTGATCCAGCCGATCGGGCGCGGCGCGACGATCGCCTTGAAGGGGTCGCGCGGCAGGCCGTGGTCGTTCTTGGCGGTTTCGTAGAACATGGCTGGCCCGATGCGTTGCGAGGCGATCAGTGACTGGCAAACCGGGTGGCGATGTCGCCGAGCGGCGGCCGCGGCCGGTCTTCGGGCGGCTCCTTCTGGCGGCCGATATGCACGAAGCCCGCGATGCGCTCGTTCTCGGCGAGCCCGAGCGCGTCGAGCACGGCGCGGTCATAGGCGTACCATTCGGTGATCCAGTTGGCCGCAAAGCCGAGCGCGTGGGCGGCGAGCACCAGGCTCATGGTGGCGGCGCCGGCCGAGAGCACCTGCTCCCATTCGGGGATCTTCACGTGCGGAGCGGCGCGGCTCACCACCGCGATCACCAGCGGCGCGCGGGCGAGCCGTTTGCGCTCGGCTTCCGACCTGCTCGGGCTTGGCATCCGGATATTTCGCGCGGAATGCGGCGACGATCGCGTCGCCGGCGGCGAGCCGCGCGTCGCCCTCGAAGACGATGAAGCGCCAGGGCGTGAGCTTGCCGTGGTCGGGCACCCGCGAGGCGATGGTCAGCAGCGTATCGATCTCGGCCGCCGATGGGCGGCGGCCCGACGAGCTCGATCGGCTTGATGGAGCGGCGGGTTTTGAGCAGTTCTAGGGCGTCTGGCATGGTTTTGATCCGGAAATGTTGCGCTAGCATGCGCCGAAGACTGTGACAAACCGCGTCGGATTGGCTTGATTTTCGCCGTGATTTCCGGCCGAAAACCATCAGCGACAATGGGGGCTTCGGGGACGCAGGATGGGTCGCGGGGAGCCAGCTCGTATTGGCGATCGGACTTCTGCTGGCCGCATGGCCGGCGGCGCGGCCACGCCCAGATTTTCTTCAACGCTCCGCGCCCGCCCGCCGACGTGCCGTCCGTCGCCGCCCGGACCCGCGCAGAATCTCGCGCACGCCCGACGCCGCCGGCGCCGCGCGGACCGACCCTGCAGTCGCTGCCGCCGACTCCGGCCAATCCTCCCGCGGCTCACAACCAGGGCGCGCCGTCGGTGCCGCCGCCCGGCCATGTCACGCTCGCGCTCAGCGCGCGTTTCGGTCATGACCTGCCGTTGATCACCGGCGGGCTGCACTGGCGCATCTATGCCAACAAGCCGGAGCAGAACGGCGTGCCGCGGCTGGTCAAGGAGGAGAGGGGCGCCACGCCGACCTTCATGCTGCCGCCCGGCGGCTACGTGATCAGTGTCGGCTTCGGTCTGGCCAGCGTCACCAAGGCGGTGCAGTTGCGCGGCGAGCCGGTGCGCGAGGTGTTCGAGATCCCGGCCGGCGGATTGCGCATCGAAGGCCGGGTCGGCGACGCCACGCATCCCGCACGGGCAGATTTCGTTCGATCTCTACAAGGGCAGCCAGTTCGAGCCGGGCGACAAGCGCCCGATCGCCGCCAGCGATCGCCACCGGCGACGTCGTGCTGGTGCCGGAGGGCACCTATCACATCGTCTCGAACTACGGCGACGCCAACGCGATCGTGCGCTCCGACATCCGCGTGCAGGTCGGCAAGCTCACCGACGCGACCGTCACCCACCGCGCCGCGATCATCACGCTCAAGCTCGTGAGCGAGCGCGGCGGCGAGGCGCGCGCCAACACCCAGTGGTCGGTGCTGACGCCCGGCGGCGACGTGATCAAGGAATCGATCGGCGCGTTCCCGCGCGTGATCCTGGCCGAGGGCGACTACCGGGCGGTCGCCCGCAACGACAACCGCACCTACGAGCGCGAGTTCAGGTGATCACCGGCGTCGACGGCGAGGTCGAGGTGATCTCGCGCTAGGCGATCATCGGCGGACTTATTTCGGCAGATTTGCCAGCGCTTGTTCGACCGCTGCCGGCCAAGCCTTCTGCTCGGGCTTCAACTTCCCCTCTGCATCCAGCCGCCGAACGATTTCGAGAGCGCGCTCAAGCCGTGGGCGCGGCTCATCGCCGAGCAGAGCCAGGCGGTAAAGCAGGACGGCGAGCTCAAGCAGCCATTCGACGTTGGAGGGCGCCATGCCGGCAAGCTTCTCGCGAACTGCAAGCGCCTGCTGCAATCGATTGATACCGTCGTCTCATTTGATTGTCGGAGATCGCAAGGTTGCCGAGGCGTTCATAGATCAGCGCCAGATCGTGCTGGAACTGCAGATTGTCAGGCTCGTCCGCTGCCAGCCGTTCGCGGATCGCAAGGCTTTCCAGATAGGACTCGCGTGCCCGCGCCCGGTCGGTGTCGATGACGGCGTCGCCGATCTTGACGGTGGCGACCGCCAGGAGACGGCGCCATTCGGTCTCGTCGGTGTCGATCTTGGCGAGCGCGCGGGCGATGGGCAGCGCCTTCTCGTAGATCGCGAGCGCCGCCTCGCGCTGGCCCGACGCCCGCAACGCGTCACCGATCTTGTGATAGTTCACCGCCAGCCCATATTGCCAGCCTGTGTTGCCGGGATTGATGACCGCAAGCCGTTCGCGGATCGCGAGCCCTTTCTGGAAATATTGCAGGGCCTGACCGTTCTGCCCGGCGGCGAATTGCATGTCGCCGACGTTCTCGTAACCGGACGCGAGGTCGGACTGCCACTGCGCGTTGCCGAAGTCGGTGGCGGCGAGCCGTTCGATGACGTCGAGCGCCTTGCGGTAGGCGGCCTCCGCCTGATCGCGCCGCGCCATCTGCAGCGAGCAGGGCGCCGATCCTGGTCTGGGTGCTGAAGACGTCACGCTGGCGCTGGGTGTTGTTCGGCTCGGCCAGAGCCAGTTGCTCGCGCAGCGTGAGGCTGCGCTGATAGGCCGCCAGCGCCGCTTCGATCTGGCCGCCGTTGGAGAGCGCCAGACCGATGCGGCTCACTGACGACGCCAGGTCCGCTTGCCACAGGCGGTTGTTCGGCTCGATGACAAGCAGCTTTTCCAAAATCTCCGCCGCCTGTTGAAACGACGCGAGGCCCTCCTGCAGCTTTCCGCTGATGGCGTAGAGCGCGCCGATTCTGGTCAGGCTGATCGTCAGATCGCGCTGCAGCTGCGTGTCGCCGGGCTTCGCGGCCGCGAGCTTGGCGACGATCGCCTGGGCTCGCTGAAAATCCACGAGAGCCTGATCGAATCTCCCGAGCGCGACCTTCGCGTCGCCGATGCTGTTGATGGCGAGCGCAAGATCGCGCTGGTGGCGTGCGTTCGCCGGGTCCTCCCGCACGAACGCTTCCAGGATGCGCGCGGCCGCGCTCGGCCGCTGCCAGCGCGCCCTCGGCGTCGCCTTGCGCGACCAGCGTGGTCGACAGCTCGTCGAGCGCCTGCGCGCGCAGGCGGCGCAGTTCGGAGGTGGTTTCGCCCGAGGCGGCGAGCTGCGCCTGCATCGCCTCCAGCCGCTTGAGGATGTTGAGCACCAGATCGACCGGCATGCCCGGCCGGCTGCGAAATTCGCGCGCGAGATCGAACAGCATGGTGTCGGAGGTGCGGGCGGCGGCGGTCAGCGCGCTGACGGCGCGGTCGCGCTGGGTGTTGGCGACCTGCCATTGCCAGCCGGCCAGCACCGCCAGCACCAGCAGCGAGCCGGCCGCCGACCAGGCCAGCGTCAGCGCGCGGCGCTGCTGGCGCATCTCCTGCGAGAGCAGGTCCTCCTTCGGGATGCCGCGGATCGCGGCGGCGAAGTCGGCGCCGAGCTCCATGAACTTGGTGTCGCGCGGCGAGGCGCCGGCGCGATAGGCCGACAGGTCGACCCATTTCGGCTCGGCGGCGAATGCGCCCTTGAGCGGGGCGGGGAGCGGCGTGTCAGGCGAGGAGCCGAAATCGCCTTGCGCCTCGTCCCAGGCGAGCGTGCCGTCGGTGAGCGCGATCAGCAGCGTGTCCGGCCCCTTATGCGCGAGCCAGTAGGCGACCTCCTTGCCGACCCATTGCGAGCCGGGCGGCTTCCGGCGATGCCAGCAGGACCAGAAATCGCGATTGCGCCAGCGCCTGCTCGATCGTCGGCCACAGGTGCGGCGTCGCCGACAGGCTGGTGTCGTCGCGAAAGACGCGGAGCGCGCGGCGCTGGTACCAGGGCTTGCCGAGCCGCTGCACCACCGATTGCAGCGCCGCCGCAATCGGCTTGTCCTTGGCATGGCTGTACGAGATGAAGGCGTCGTAGAGCGCCATGTCGGCCCTGTCGTCCGCTCCCCAGACCATCACACTACCGGCGAAGCCGGCCGGATGCCATGCGGACCGGCCGGCGCGTCGCTACGCCGCCGCCTGCTTCATCCGCCGCAGGTCCGGCGGCAGCGCCTCGTCGGCGAGCGCCGCGAGCGCGGCGTCGAGCGGCATGGTCTGCTGCTTGTCGCTGCCGAGGCGGCGGATCGAGACGGTGCGCTCGGCCGCTTCCTTCTTGCCGACCACCAGCAGCACCGGCACCTTGGCGAGCGAGTGCTCGCGCACCTTGTAGTTGATCTTCTCGTTGCGCAGGTCGGCCTCGACGCGCAGGCCGCGCCGCGTCGCCGCCTTGACCACCTCGCGCGCATAGTCGTCGGCGTCCGACGTGATGGTCGCCGACCACCGCCTGGGTCGGCGACGAGCCAGAGCGGCAGATGGCCGGCATAGTGCTCGAGCAGGACGCCGAGGAAGCGCTCCATCGAGCCGCAGATCGCGCGGTGGATCATCACCGGCGTCTGTCTTCGAGCCGTCGGCGGCGATGTAGAACGCGCCGAAGCGCTCCGGCAGGTTGAAGTCGACCTGCGTGGTGCCGCACTGCCAGTCGCGGCCGATGGCGTCGCGCAGCACGTATTCGAACTTCGGCCCGTAGAACGCGCCTTCGCCCGGATTGATGCCGGTCTTGATGCGGCCGCCGGAGCGCTCCTCGATCTGCTTGAGCACGTCGCATCATGATGGCTTCGGCCTGGTCCCACATCTCGTCGGTGCCGACGCGCTTCTCCGGCCGGGTGGAGAGCTTCACCACGACCTCGTCGAAGCCGAAATCGGCGTAGGTCGACAGGATCAGGTCGTTGATCTTGAGGCACTCGTCGGCCATCTGCTCCTCGGTGCAGAAGATGTGCGCGTCGTCCTGCGTGAAGGCGCGCACGCGCATCAGGCCGTGCAGCGCGCCGGACGGCTCGTAGCGGTGCACGATGCCGAATTCGGCCATGCGGATCGGCAGCTCGCGGTAGGAGCGCAGGCCGTGCTTGAAGATCTGGATGTGGCCGGGGCAGTTCATCGGCTTGATCGCGAACACGCGCTCGTCCTCGGTCTCCTCGCCGGCCGACTGCGCCATGAACATGTTCTCGCGGAACCAGCCCCAGTGGCCGGACGTCTCCCACAGCGACTTGTCGAGCAGCTGCGGCGCGTTGACCTCCTGGTAGTCGCCCTTCAGGCGGCGGCGCATGTAGGCGACGATCTCCTGGAAGATGGTCCAGCCGTCGGCGTGCCAGAACACGATGCCGGGGCCTTCCTCCTGGAAATGGAACAGGTCCATCTCGCGGCCGAGCTTGCGGTGGTCGCGCTTCTCGGCCTCCTCGATCTGCTTGAGATAGGCGTCGAGCTCCTCCTGCTTGGCGAAGGCGGTGCCGTAGATGCGGGACAGCATCTCGCGGTTGCTGAATCGCCGCGCCAATAGGCGCCCGCGACCTTCATCAGCTTGAAGGCGTTGCCGATCTTGCCGGTCGAGGTCATGTGCGGGCCGCGGCAGAGGTCGAACCAGTCGCCCTGCTTGTAGATCTTGAGCTCCTGGTCCGCCGGGATGGCGTCGACCAGCTCGACCTTGAACGCCTCGCCCTTGTCGCGGAACACGCTGCTTGGCCTCGTCGCGCGACCAGACTTCCTTGGTGAAGGGTTTGTCGCGCGCGATGATCTCGCGCATCTTCTTCTCGATCGCGGCGAAGTCTTCCGGCGTGAACGGCTGGTTGCGGAAGAAGTCGTAGTAGAAGCCGTTCTCGATCACCGGGCCGATGGTGACCTGCGTGCCGGGCCACAGCGACTGCACGGCTTCGGCCAGCACGTGCGCGGCAGTCGTGCCGGATCAGTTCCAGCGCGCGCGGGTCGTCGCGCGACAGAAACTCGATCTTGGCGTCCTTCTCGATCTGGTCGGCGAGGTCGGCGACGCTGCCGTCGAGCGCCATCGCGACCGTGCGCTTGGCGAGCGAGGGCGAGATGCCCTTGGCGATGTCGAGGCCGGTGATGCCGGTGGGATAGTCCCGACGCGCGCCGTCGGGAAAGGTCAGCGCGACCATCTCTGGCTCCTGTTGCTCACTCCTGCCAACGAACGCAGGTAAGCGTGGCCGGACGGCATCCGCTCGCTGTGGTGCGGCACGTCCGGCTGCCGGGCAGGACGGCACCGCCCTGGTGCGGATCAGTTCGGGTAGCGCGTCCCGTCGTGAGCGTATGGCTGTGAGAATTCGGGCCATCATCGGTCGAAGTGAGATTGAGCCACAGTTCCGCCGCGAGATCAGTGCGCTGGCGGACTGAAGGCAGCACTTATACGATGCGAAAGCGCCGTGCAACAGCGGAGGATTGTGTGGCAACGCCGTGCGGTCGCGCGCCGCGAGAGTGTTGCCGCTTCAAAAGACTCAAGGCCTTGCCGGCCTCGTCCGAAGTGGCGCCTCACGCGGTCGGCGATGTCACACACATCGCGGTACCGTTCTGCGCGCGCGCATCAAATGACCCAACTCGGATCACATCGCAGACAGATTTTTCCCGTGAGTTCGAATTGTCCGCGCGACCTGCGGCGAGCTCAACGCTCGCGGGATCCGCGGAGGAGGCGTGACCAACCGTCGGGTCTGCTACGTGTTGTGTGTGTGTTGCGTAGAGTGAGACCCGGCCGCAAGGACGGGGGTAGAGATGGGGGGAGGTCTGCGGCGGCCGTCACGGCCACTTCAGGTGATTTGCGTATTGGTCGCGGCGATGGCTGGGGCCTTTTCCATCTCACCTACCGAAGCGCAAACCAAACGGGGAAGTGCCTGCCGGTTCCGGACAAGCCGAATCTCGGCGGCATCGGGGAGCGCATCAATGCCAACACGATCGCGATCGTCTCGGGGAATCTGAATGCGACCTACCTGACGATCGCCTATGACCTGTCCGCCGTGCTCGACGACGGCGACAACTTCCGCGTCCTGCCGGTGATCGGCAAGGGCGGCGGACAGAACCTGCGCGATGTCCGATTTCTCAAGGGGGTCGACCTCGGCATCACGCAGTCGGTGCTGCTCAACGCAGCGCGGCGCTCGAACGAGATTGGCCCGATGGACGACAAGATCGTCTACATCGCCAATCTGTTCAACGAGGAGATGCACCTCGTCGTGCGCGCCGATTCCGGCATCGAGACCATCGAGCAGCTCGCCGGCAAGAAGGTGAACTTCAGCGATGCCGGCAGCGGCACGCAATTGTCCACGCGCGACATCTTCGCCCGTCTCAAGATCAAGGCCGAAGAGGTCAATATGGGGCAGGCGGACGCCTTCGAGCGGCTCAAGTCTGGGGAGATCGCGGCCACCGTGCTGATCGCCGGCAAACCGGCGGGCGCCATGGCCAGGCTGAAATCGGCCGACGGGTTTCGCTTCCTGCCGATCCCGTTCGCCAAGCCGTTGCAGGACGAGTACCTGCCGGCGGTGCTGAGCGGCAAGGACTATCCCGGCATGATCGCGGCCGCCGACGGGGTCGAAACCGTCGCCGTCAGCGCGGTGATGATCGCGTTCAACTGGCCGAAATGGACCGACCGCTATCAGCGGCTCGACAAGTTCGTCCAGCACTTCTTCCCGAAGCTCGCGGAATTCCAGAAACCGCCGCGGCATCCGAAGTGGCGGGAGACCAATCTCGCCGCGACGCTGCCCGGCTGGACGCGGTTTGCCGGCGCCGACGAGTGGCTGAAGAAGAACCACACCGTTTCGCAGGCGGCGCCCGCGGCAACGCGTGAAGGCTTCAAGGAGTTTCTGGCGGCGCGCGGCGGGGCGGTGTCGGAAGGCGATCGGGAGCGGCTGTTCCAGGAATTCCTGAAATGGAGTCAGACGCGCCAGCAATAGGAGCCAGCACGGAACGCAAATCGCTCGATGGGGGCATCGAACAGCGGGGAGGCGATGGCATGAGCGCGCCGGTAGGGAATGGCAAGCAGGACAAGCTTGACGAGTCGCTGATGTATGCGCCGCCGTGGGTGCGGCAGCGCGCGCTGGAGGACGGCGGTCCAAGGCGCCGGACCGAATCGCCGCCGATGGCGCCGGGCATCGACGGACCGAACATCGATCCGCCGCCGCCACGCTTCGAGGGCGACGCGACGTTCGAGGGCGATCTGGCCGCGGTTGCGCTCCGGCATCAGCTTTCGCTCGATCCGACGATCATGCCGGAGCCGCCGATCGCGATGCGGCAGCGCGCGCCATCGTGGCTGTTCCGGTTGTGGCTGATGCTGATGGTGGCGGCGGTCGTGATCTTCGTCGCGATGTGGCTGGTCGGATCGGAGTTGGCCGCGCCCGGCGCCGGACAACGCAGCGACGCCAGCGTATCGAGCATCGCCGCGGCGGCGCCGAAGCCGGCACAGCCGCGCCTGCTGGTGGAAAGCCAGCGCGGCTATGCCAACGAGCCGCTCGCACTCGGCGTGCAGCTCGACGGCCAACCGAACGGCGAGACCATCCTGTTGCAGGGTTTGCGCGAAGGCACCCGCCTGTCGGCCGGAAATCCGCTCGGCCCGACCGCGTGGCGGCTGCCGGCCGCCGACCTCGGCAGGGTCGTGGCCTACGCGCCGCAGGATTTCGTGGGCGCGATGGATGCGCGGGCCGATCTGCGCTCGCCGAGCGACCGCCTGATGGACAGCAGGATTTTTGCGCTCGAATGGATCGCCAAGAAGGCGGACCGCTGGTCGAACCGCGAGCAAGAGCCGCCGGCCAAGGCGGCGCCTGTCGACGCCGCCGAGTTGGCCGGGCTGCTCAAGCGCGCGCAGGATTTTCTCACGCGCGGCGACATCGCTTCTGCGCGGCTGCTGCTGCGGCGCGCCGCCAATGCCGGCAGCGCCGACGCGGCGCTCGCGCTCGGCGCCACCTTCGACGGCGACTTTCTGACCGGCCTTCGCGTCATGGGGCTCGCGCGCGACATCGAGCAGGCGCGCGCCTGGTACCAGAAAGCGGCGCAGATGGGATCGGTCGAAGCCGAGCGCCGCCTCAAGCGCATCGAGAGCGCGGCGAAATAAGGGGGACGCGCGCGCGGATTGCGTCGCGGCCTTACGAACAGGCGCGCAGGTGCGAGCGCGTGATGGTCCAGGCCTTGGTGCCGTACAGCCGCGCGCCGGAGACGATGCAGTCGCGGCCGCGGTGCGTGGTGACCTTGAGGTCGTAGCAGCCGTGCGGAACGTCGATCGTGAAGGTGCCGCCGGGCGCCACCCGCCGCGCACCGGTCAGGTCGGGGCCCCAGCTGCGGCTGCGGCAGGGCGCGATGTAGAACTTGTCGATCGAGGCGGGCGAAGCGTTGACCAGCGAGATCGAGGCGGCCGCAGCCGGAAGCGCGAGGGCGCCAAGCGCCGCGGCGGTGACGCCTGCAAGTGCGATGATTGACCTTGTCATGACCAACCTCTCCGAGGATCAAATCGGCGATTGCGATGGTTCGCTGCCGCGGATTGCCGGCACGGCCGCATTGGTGCCGCGCCATCGGCCATAGCGCCACGGCAGATACCAATGCGCGTGCGGCGGTGCGGCTGGCGCGACGAAGTCGAGCCCGGCGGTCCCGCCGGGATGGCAGCGGCAGAGCCGCGCCAAGGTCATCCAGCCCCCCGCCCACAGCCCGAACCGGCCGATCGCCTCGTCGGCATAGACCGAGCAGGTCGGCATGTGGCGGCAATGGGCGCCCACCAGCGCGGACAAGGTGTAGCGGTAGGCCCCGATCAGGCCGCGCGCAGCCAGCCCCGGCGCCTGGCCGAGCCCCGTCAAGATGCTGCGCACCGGTTCCTGCATCGCCGGTTCATGTCGCTCCGGGAGGCTGCGACTGCAAGGATAGCATCGGAATCGGCTGTTTCGCGAGGTCTACAGCCGAAACCGCCGGGTAGGCCTGCATTTTCGGGCTGGACCCGAATCCGCTGCCGCCCTAGAAATAAGGCTTCTTTGGGACACAGGGCGCCCTCGGACGACGCCAGATCAGAAGCGTCAACGAAGCGCTGCATGAGGGTCAGGGATGCTCCGACTGGCAATGGCCGGGCTGGCGCTCGCGTCGAGCGTCGCGCCGGTGATCGGCGGTCCGCTTGGTCTGGTGGAAGACACCACCGGCGGGCCGATGCGGTTCGAATGGCGTCATGAAGGCCCGAACTGCGGCACGCAATGCCGTACCTGGATTTCGGCAACCGGCTACATCACCGGCGAGACGGCGCGCGACTTCGATGCCTTCGCGCAGGATCCGAATGTGCGGGGCGCGGTCATCGTGCTCGATTCCGACGGCGGCTCGGTGCTGGGGGCGATCGCGCTCGGCCGCGCCATCCGCCGCCTCGACATCACCACCACCGTCGGCAAGACCACGCCCTTGCGCGACGATGACGAGCGGCGCGCGACGCTGTCGCCGGAGGCGCGCTGCGAATCGATGTGCGCGTTCCTGCTGCTCGGCGGCAAGGAGCGCTACGTGCCGCCGCAGGCGCAGGTGCTGGTGCACCAGATCTGGCTCGGCAAGAAGCGCAAGCAGGCGCTGGAGTCGAGCTACTCGGCCGACGAACTCAACGTCGTGCAGCGCGACATCGGGCGGCTCGCGCAATACACCGTCGAGATGGGCGGCGCCATCGACCTGCTCGAGGTCGCGCTGCGCGTCCCGCCGTGGGAGCCGCTCTACCGGCTCTCGCGCGAGGAACTCGAGCGCATGCGGCTCAACACCGTCGAGCGGCTGTTCGCGCAGGACATTCCGGCGCGCACGCCGCCCGCGCCACCGACCGCGATCGCGACGGTCGGACAGCCCGGCACGCCGCGCGAATAAGCGCGGCTCACGCCTAAAGCGTCCGCTTGCAGCGGTATTGGCTGAACAGCTTGCCGTAGTCGGCGCGCGTCTTGTCCCATTCGGCGAGCTTTGCGGCGTAGTCCGACTTCGGGCAGCGCGCGACGTGCGCCTTCACCCGCTGCGCAAACGCCATGTTGGTTTCGAGCGTGATGCAGTAGGGCGGCCGGTCCGCGGGCGAGGCGAATTCGAGCTTCGGCAGGTCGGATTGCGCGGTGTCGAGCGCCGCGCTTTCGGCCGCGCAGTCGGGGGCGGGCGCCGCGCTTGCGGGCAGCGCCGTACTCCACACGATTGCCAGGAGCGCTAGGACGCGCAGTCTCATCGGGATGCCCGGTTCAAAAATCCGCGGCGCCGGTCGCGCGGAGACCTATTCGGCCGCCACGGCGTTGCGCCGCTTCGCCTCGATCTGATCGATCGCGGCCGCCACAGCGTCGAAGGTCAGCATGGTGGAAGCATGGCGCGCCTTGTAGTCGCGCACCGGCTCCAGCACCGCGACGTCGGCCCAGCGGCCGGCCGGCGGGGGGCCGTTCTCCTTCAGCATCTTGCGCACGGCGTCGCGCAGGCCGCGAAGTTCGTCGGCCTTCGCTCCCACCACGTGGCGCGCCATGATCGAGGACGAAGCCTGGCCGAGCGCGCAGGCTTTCACGTCATGGGCGAAGTCGGTGACGGTATCGCCGTCCATCTTCAGGTCGACCGTCACGGTCGACCCGCACAGCTTGGAGTGGGCGGTGGCGCTGGCGTCGGGCGCATCGAGCCGGCCGAGGCGGGGGATATTGCCCGCCAACTCCAAAATCCGGCTGTTATAGACGTCGTTCAGCATGGGTGGCGCTTGATCCGGCCGGTGGGTTGATTGCGGCGGCGGCCCGGAGGAATATATAGGGACTGGCCTGCCGGTGCGAGCATCGGAGGGCCGGGCTCCGCACGCCGGAGCCATGTAATATGGGAATGCGGCTTCCGGCCGCCGCGCATGGGCGAAATCTCGCCAATGCACGAGGCCGGTGCGGCTTACCCGGTGACACCCCCGGCTCCATCGAGGGCCGGTCGAACGGAGAACCGCCATGGATGCCGTGGTCAAACCCTGGCCAAAGCCGCCGCTGTCCGAATCGTCCCTGTCCGATCCTGCGCCCGCGGCCGTGCCGAAGCCCGCGCGCGAGGAGGCGCACGCCGCCGTGCGCACGCTGATCGCCTATGCGGGCGACAATCCGGACCGTGAGGGTCTGCTCGATACGCCGCGCCGCGTGATCGACGCCTACGAGGAACTGTATCGCGGCTACGGCGAAAAGCCGGCCGACGTGCTCGACCGCACCTTCGGCGAGATCGGCCGCTACGACGATTTCGTGCTGGTGCGCGACATCGGCTTCAACTCGCATTGCGAGCATCACATGATGCCGTTCACCGGCAAGGCGCACATCGCCTACAAGCCGGTCGACCGCGTGGTCGGGCTCTCCAAGCTCGCGCGGCTGGTCGAGGTCTATGCGCGGCGCCTGCAGACGCAGGAGCACATGACCTCGCAGATCGCGGCGGCGCTGGAGGAGCACCTCAATCCCGCGCGGCGTCGCCGTCATGCTGGAGGCCGAGCACATGTGCATGTCGATGCGCGGCGTGCAGAAGCCCGGCTCCTCGACCATCACGACCCAGTTCACTGGCAGCTTCCGGGACAATCCGGACGAGCAGGTCCGCTTCATCACCATGGTGCGTGACGGACGCTGAGCGCGCTGCATCACGCAAGGCTCATCGTGGCTGACACGCCTGTTTCCTTTGCGCCGCGCGGCTCGACCGAAGAGGTCGAGGAAGGCCGCGCGTTCGCGCCGAAATTCGACGCCGACGGGCTGGTGACCTGCGTGGCGACCGATGCGCGTTCGGGCGAAGTGCTGATGGTCGCGCACATGAACGCGCAGGCGCTGCAGAAGACCATCGAGACCGGCGAGGCCTGGTACTTCAGCCGCTCGCGCAAGGCGCTGTGGAAGAAGGGCGAGACCTCCGGCCACGTCCAGCGCGTCGTCGAGATGCGCGTCGACTGCGACCAGGACGCGGTCTGGATCAAGGTCGAGCAGGACGGTCCCGGCGCCTGCCACACCGGCCGGCGCTCGTGCTTCTATCGCGCGGTGCCGCTCGGCAAGAGCCGGCGCGGTGACGCTCGAATTCCGCGACGCCGGCAAGGCGTTCGATCCGAAGGCGGTCTATCCGGACAAGAAGTAGAGCGTCAGCCTAACTCACCCCCGCCGCGGTCGCGCGCGCGATCAGCTGCCGCGCGCGCTCGAGGTGCGGCCGGTCGTACATCACGCCGTCGATGCCGACCGTGCCCTTGCCCGGATTGGCGTCGAAGGCCGCGATCACGGCGCGCGCCTTGGCGACCGCGCCGGAGGTCGGCGTGAACACCTCGTTGATCACCGGCACCTGCGCGGGATGGATCGCCATCTTGCCGGTGAAGCCGTCGCGGCGCGCTTCCTCGGTCTCGCGCCGCACCGCCGCGATGTTGCGGAACTCGGTCGAAATGGTGTCGATCGCCTGCACGTGCGCCGCCGCCGCGCCGGCGAGGCAGAGCGCGCGCGCCAGCAGATAGGGCGACAGAAAGCGCCCGACCGCGTCGCGGTTGACCTCGGCGCCGAGTTCGACCGAGAGGTCTTCCGCGCCCCAGGTCAGGCCTTCGAGCCGCGTGCTCGAGCCCCGGAAGGTGCCGGCAGAGAAAGATCGCCGCCGCGGTCTCGGTCGCGATCGCCACGATCTTGATGTGGCTCTCGGGCAGGCCGGCGATCGCCTCGCGCGCCGACAGCTTGGCGTGCGCGTGAATGACGTCGGCGCCGCCTTCCGCCTTCGGCAGCATGATCGCGTCGGGCTTCGCGGCCACGATGGCGTCGAGATCGTCGTCGGCGAGGCCGGTGCGCAGGTCGTTGATGCGCACCAGCAGGCGAGGGCGCTTGGCCTCCTTCGACCGCATGCTTCACGAAATCCGCCGCGCTCTTGCGCGCCGCGGCCTTGCCCGCCACCGAAATCGAGTCTTCCAGATCGACGATCACGGCGTCGGCGCCGCTCGCCATCGCCTTGTCGAGCTTCTTGCCGCCGTCGGCCGGGACGAAGAGCAGCGAACGCATTACTTCGGCCGCATGCGCATGAACACCTGGCGCTGGCACTCGGCGACCAGCTTGTTGTTCTGATTGAAGGCGCGGTGGTGGAATTCGACGATGCCGGCGCCGGGCCGCGAGCTCGACTGCGCGCTTGCCGATCACCTCGGTGGTGCAGTGCACGGTGTCGCCTTCGAACAGCGGATGCGGGAATTTCACCTCGGTCATGCCGAGATTGGCGATGGTGGTGCCGACGGTCATGTCGGAGACCTGGATGCCGATCATCAGGCCGAGCGTGAACAGCGAGTTCATCAGCGGCTGGCCCCACTCGGTCTCCTGCTCGCAGAAATGCCGGTCGATGTGCAGCGGCTGCGGGTTAAGGGTCATGTTGGAGAACAGCATGTTGTCCATCTGCGTCACCGTGCGGGTGAGCGGATGCTCGTAGCGGCGGCCGAGCTCGAAATCCTCGAAATACATGCCGCCGCGCTTGTGGCGGGTCGCCGTTTCCTGAGCCATTGCTGTCCTCCCGACGGAACTCGTTAACACCTCGTTTACCATAATCGTTAAGACTCTCGCACGCCCAAAGCTCGCATAAGCGCGGGGCGGGGAGCCACGGCGGTCGAACCCATGTCGGTCCAAGAGGTCGGCGCCAAGCAAGCAGCCGTCACCGGAGCCATCCGCACCGCCGCCAAGGCGACCGGGGTCAATTTCAACTATCTTCTGGCCACCGCCAAGGTCGAATCCGATCTCGACCCCAATCTCACCATGCGGACATCGAGCGCGACCGGCTTGTTCCAGTTTCTCGAACAGACCTGGCTCGGAACGATGAAGCAGGCGGGCCCGGCGTTCGGCTACGGCAACTATGCCTCTGCCATCACCAAGACCGCATCCGGCCGCTACGAGGTGGCCGATCCCGCGTTGCGGCGCGAGATCATGCAACTGCGCAAGGACCCGACCGCCAACGCGCTGATGGGCGGCGCCTTCACCCAGCAGAATCAGGCCGTGCTGTCGCAGCGCATCGGCCGCAAGCCGACCGAGGGCGAACTCTACATCGGGCATTTCTTCGGGCCCTATGCCGGCGCCAAGGCGATCAATCTCGCCGCCAGCAATCCGACCGCCAACGCGGCGGGCATCTTCCCCGAGGCGGCGCGCGCCAACCGTTCGATCTTCTACGACCGGCAAGGCAGTGCGCGCAGCATTGCCGGCGTCTGCGCCGAGTTGACCAGGCGCTATCAGGATGCGCGCGCGGGCACGCCGGCATCGGCGCCGGCCGTCCAGATTGCAGCGCCGGTATCGCCCGCCGCCGTTCAGCTTGCCGATGCGCCGGGACGTCCGCCTGCGCCGATCCCCAACGTCGCCGCGCCCAAGCCGTTTCGCGCCGCGCCGAGCGAGGTCGTGTTCTCGCCGCCGCGCACGACCAACGTCATGGCGTATTCGCCCGAGAGCGCGACCGCCGCGGATGGCCAAACGCAGGAGCCGTCGCTGCCCGAGCGCACCGCGGTGCCGCGTGCCGAACGCACGAACAGCATCTTCGGCTCGCTGTTTCACGCGGGCGCACGCAACGAGCCGGTGTCGCCGCTGGTCACGAGCCTGTGGACCACGCCGCTGGCCTCGCCCGCCGATGCGCCGGGCGCCGCGCAGTCCGCCGCCGCGCCGGCGCAACCGCCGAGCGGACCGGCGCAGCCGCCACCGAATGCCGGCGCATTGCGCGATCTGTTCCGCGATCTGACCCAGGCCGCGCCCAGCCGCCGTGACGGCCGCATCTGACGCCGCCGGGCCGCCGCTCGCGGCGTTAACGAACCGGTAACCTTCGCAAAGATTTATGGTGAACGCTTTATTAAGGCTCGTGCGCTAATTTGAATCATCCGGCGCCAACCGCCGGCCGCCACAGGCGAAATCGCAACAGCTGGTGTCGGTTCAAACATGATCGTTCGTCAATTCCTGCAATGGATGCGCACCGCGCCTGCCGCCGAGCGGGCCGATGCGACCAGCGCGCTCGCGCGCGCCTATCTCTATTCCGATCTGTCGCCAGACGATCGCGCCGCCGCCGAAGGCGCGCTGATCATGCTGCTCGACGATCCCTCGCCGCTGGTGCGCGAGGCGCTCTCGCGCGCGCTCGCGTTCAGCGAGAACGCGCCGCCCGCGGTGATCCTCGGGCTCGCCGCCGATCAGCCGGAAGTCGCGTCGTGGGTGCTCGAGCATTCGCCGCTGCTGGTCGATGCCGATCTGGTCGACGCGGTCGCCACCGGACGGCCGCAGGCGCAGGCCGCGATCGCCAACCGCGCCAAGCTGCCGTGCTCGGTGTCGGCCGCGCTCGCCGAGGTCGGTTCCGCCGAGGCCTGTCTGGTGCTGATCGAAAACGACGGCGCCGAGATCGCGCCGTTCTCGCTCGACCGCATCGTCGCGCGCACGGCCATCTCGCCGCCATCCGCGAGGCCATGCTGGTGCGCGACGATCTGCCGGCGCCGACCCGGCAGGCGCTGGTCGCCAAGCTTTCCGAGACGCTCGCCGGCTTCGTCGCCTCGCGCGCCTGGCTCGACGAAGGACCGCGCGCAGCGCGTCGCCAAGGAAGCCTGCGAGAAGGCGACGGTCACGCTGGCGGCGTCCTCGACCGACAGCGAGATCCGGCCGCTGATCCGGCATCTGCGCGAGAGCGGCCAGCTCAACGCCGGCCTGGTGCTGCGCGCGCTGCTGTCCGGCAATGTCGAAATGTTCGAGGAGGCGCTGGCCGAGCTGTCCGGCATGCCGATCGCGCGGGTGAGCGCCTTCGTGCACGACAAGCGGCACCGCGGGCTTCCGCGCGCTGTTCGACAAGGCCGGCCTGCCGGCGTCGACCTATCCGGCCTTCCGCGAGGCGATCGAGGCGATGCGCGAGGGCGGCTTCGTCGGCGATCCGGGCGGCGCGACGCGGCTCAAGCGGCGCATGGTCGAGCGCGTGCTGACGCGCTGCGCCGACGCAGCGCATCGGCGACATCGAGCCGCTGCTGATGCTGTTGCGCCGCTTCGCGGCCGAGGCGGCGCGCGAGGAGGCGCGGCTGTTCTGCGACGAACTGGTCGCCGGCGCCGACGATCGAGTCGGTCGGACGACGGCCGATCGCGCGGCGGCGTAGCCGCGTGATCATCCGCTCGGCGCGAAAGCGGAGCCTGATCCAGTTACGATCGAGCACGATCGGCTTCGCGAAATGGCCGCTTTTCGCGGATCGAAGCTGCTCAGCCGCTGTCGCCCGGCGCGAGCGGCGGCGCCAGAATCTCTTCCAGGTAGTCCGGCCGGTCGCGGTTCTCGTGGGCGAGAAATTCGTCGGTCACCTCGCGCAGCCGCCGGGTCAGCGCGTCGGCGATCGCTGGCGATGTCGGGCCGGCGCGCTTTCGCGGATGATGGCGCGCACCGCGTCGACGTGCTGGTCGACCAGCGTCAGCGGAATGCGCGCCATGTCGGGCGTGTGCTCGATCAGCCGGCACAGGCTGTCGGCCGGCGCAGCGACTGCCGGAAAGCCGAAGGTCGCCGCCTCGCCCTTGATGTCGTGGGCGGCGTGGAACAGCGCCTCGTGCGTCGCCTTGCTGAAGCCCTTGGCCTTGACCTCGCGCCGCGCGGCGTCGAGCCGGTCGCATTCGTCGTCCATCCAGGTCGAGAACTCGCCCGACAAGCTGCGCGAGCGCCGCTTCGGCGCGCGCCACCGGATCGTCGTCGGGATCGCCAGCCGCGACGGTCGGCGACCGCCTTGCGCAGCTTGTTCGGCGGCGTGATGACCTCGTGATCGCGCGATAGGTCGCGACCGACGGGCTTTTCGTTCTTTGCTTGCGACATCATGCTGTCTCCTGGCGTCTCAGCCTGCTGATCTTGGCTTTGTCGAGCAACGGCTGTCTGGCGGATGACGTCGGCCTTGCCGCCCTTGCGGCGCTCCGGTCCGACATAGTTCGGCGTTGACGTTGCGGCGCCGGTCCGGACCGAAATAGGTCTTGGTCTTGATGAACGGGCCGCGGATTGGCGACGACGTTGAGGATGCGCTGGTAGAGCGCCTTGGCCGAGATCGGCTTGGCCATGAATTCGGTGATGCCGGCATCGCGCGCGGCCGATCACGCGCTTCTTCTCGGAGTGGCCGGTCAGCATGATGATCGGCACATAGGGATTGGCGTTGGCGCCCGGCTGCCGGATCATCTGCGCCAGTTCGAGCCCGTCGAAGATCGGCATCGCCCAGTCGGTGATGACGATGTCGGGCATGTAATGGGTGAAGGCTTCGAGCCCGGACGCGCCGTCTTCGGCCTCGTAGACGTCGCGCGCGCCGAAGCCGTGCAGCAGCGTGCGCAGGATGCGCCGCATGTGCGCGTTGTCGTCGATGACGAGAAAGCGCAGCTTGTTGAAATCGATGCGGATCATGACGCTACCCGGGGGATGACGCCGCGCGGTCCCCATCCGGCGCAACCTACCGCTGTCCTGTTAAGGGAGGGTTAAGGATGTTGCTCCGGCCTGCCGTGCTCGCGGCAATCGGCGGCCGGCGCCGCCAATTAAGCCTAGGAGGTAAGACTAATTCGAGCTGTCGCTTCGCTTATTCGGCGAATTCATTCAAACAGGTCCGGCGGCGGTGAATCCGGCATCCGACAGATGCGTGTTCAAGCGTCGCCACCATCCTGCGAACGGGCGAGGCCATGCCATGAACGTAGCGATTTCCAGAGACGACTGCGATGTTGCCGTGATCGGCGCCGGACCTTACGGGCTGGCGCTCGCCGCGCATCTGCGCGACGCCAAGATCGCGACGCGAGTGTTCGGCAAGCCGGTGGCTTCGTGGCGTCATCAGATGCCGCAGGGCATGAAGCTTCTCTCGCCCTCGAGCGCGACCCATATCCCGGATCCGCAGAAACGATTCACGCTCGATCTGTTCGCGCGTCAGCACGGCTTCGGCCCGGTCGCCGACCGGCTCCCGCTCGATCGCTTCGTGGCGTACGGCGAATGGTTCCAGCGCCAGGCGGTGCCCGACGCCGATCCTCGCAACGTGATCCGTGTCGAGGACACCGGCCGCGGCTTTTGCCTCGTGCTGGAGGACGGCGAGCCGATCCGCGCCCAGCGCGTGGTGGTCGCCACCGGCCTCGCGCAGCAGGAATTCCGGCCGGCGCCGTTTGCCGGGCTGCCGTCCGAACTGGTCAGCCACAGCTGCGAACATGCGCGGCTCGATCGCTGGCGCGGAGCGCGCGTCGCAGTCGTTGGCCGCGGGCAGGGCGCCTGCGAGTCGGCGGCGCTGTTGCGGGAGGCGGGCAGCGACGTCGAATTGATCTGCCGTGGCGACATCCGCTGGCTCGATGCCGCGGAGACCCCGTCGTTGCGCTGGCTGAGCGAAGCGCCCGCTGTCCTGCACGGTGCGCCGGACGGGATCCGCCGCTGGGTCAATGGGCGCACGCTGCGGCCGGCCGCCGCCGACTGGCTCAAGCCGCGGCTCGCCGAGGTGCGCGTGCGCGCCGGCGGCGCCGTCCAGAGCGTCGCCATCAAGGGCAACCAGGTCGGCGTCACCATCGACGGCGAGCGACGGGCCTACGACCACGTCCTGCTCGCCACCGGGTACAAACCCGACATCGCCAAATTGCGCATGCTGCCGCGCGAGCTTCTGCAGCGGGTCGCAACGACCGACGGCTCGCCGGTTCTGGGTGCGGGCTTCGTCTCGACCGTGCCGGGTCTGTATTTCATCGGCGCCAGCGCCGCCCGAAGCTTCGGGCCCTCGATGCGTGTCGTCGCCGGCGCGGGCTATGCGGCGCGCGCGGTGACCAATGCGGTGATCGAGCAGCATGTTCAGCGGCGCGCGAGCCTCTGGCCGATGGCTCCCGATCTCCTCGCCGACGGCGGCCTTATGCACCGTTAGCCGGGCGCGCGCCCAAGCCGCGCCGCCCGTCCGCCTGCCTGCCTTTCCGGTCCGTCACCGATTGCGTATCATCGCCGCGATCGCCGCCGGCGCGAATGCCGCAACGTCAAAATCAATCATTCGCGGCGATCGGGCAGGGAGGGATGCGATGAAGTTGGCTTTGGCATTGTCTGTGGCCTTGTTGCTGGCATTGGGCCAGCCTCAAACCGCGCACGCGCAGCATAAGGAACTGATCGCCCAGGCGGTCGCCGCCCAGGGCGGAGCGCCGGCGCTGCGGGCGCTCAAGCTCGTCTGGCTCAAGGCGGATGCGGCCCATTGGGACGTCGGCCAGACCCTGGTTCCGGGCGGCGAGCCGCGGTTCCTCGGCAATTCGACCATCGAGATGGTCTGGGACCTCGCGAATGGGCAGGCCCGCAGCACCTGGGACCGCGACAAGAAATATCCGTTCCCGCGCCGCGATCGCTTCACCGAGGTCGTATTGCCGACGCTCGGCTACGTGATCGACGACAAGGGCGAGAGCCGCCCGATGTCCGGTATCCGCGTCGCGACCGCGCTGCGCGAGCTCGAGCGGATTTCGCCGCTGCTGATGCTCCAGGTGATGGAGGCGCAACGCGGCGTGCGGCCGCTCGCCAATGAACTCCTGAACAAGCGGGCGATGCTCGCCATCGGCTACGAGCACGGCAACAGCAACTTCATCATCCTGCTCGATCCCACGACCAAGCTGCCGGCGGCGATCCGCACCCGCGAGGACGACAACGTCGAGGGCGACTCGAATTTCGACGTCGTGTTCGGCGATTGGAAGACCGTCGGCGGCGTCAAGATCGCGCACACGCTGTCCTATCAGTGGAACGGCGTGGAGATCGGCAAGGTCACCTACAAGGAACTGGTCGCCAATCCGGCGATTGGGAGCGGCTTGTTTGCCATTCCCGACAACGTCAAGACCGCGGCCAAGCCGCCCGCGACCGGCGGCATTCCGTACAGCTGGGTGATCAAGCGCCTGCTGCTCGGGACCTTCCTCGACAGCGACGCCGTCATCTATCCCGCGGGCGGCGGATTGAAGCTGGTCGAGCTCGCGCCGAACGTGCAGCACGTCCAGGGCGGCACCGCCAACAACCTGATCGTCGCCATGAAGGATCATCTCGTGGTGGTCGATGCGCCCTATGGCGAACTGCAGTCGCGCTGGGTGATCGACGCGGCCAAGGCCAAGTATCCCGGCAAGCCGGTGCGCTATCTCGTGCTGACGCACCATCACATGGATCACTCGGGCGGCACGCGCACCTTCATCGCGGAGGGCGCGACCGTGATCGTTCCGGCGCCCGGCAAGGCTTATTTCGAGGCGCTGGCGCGCCGGCCGCACACGCTCGTGCCGGACGAATTGCAGAAGAAGCCGAGCGCCGCCAAGGTCGAGGAGGTCGCGGATCAGCGACGTCCTGAAGGACGAGACCGACGAAATCCGCCTCTACAACGTCGACAATCCGCATGTGAAGGGCATGCTGATGGTCCATCTGCCGCAATCGAACATCGTCTACGTGACCGACATCCTGTCGATCCGGGCGCCGTTCGACCGCACGCCGGGCACGCTCTCGGTTGGTGCGGCGCTGCGAAAGTACGGCATCACCGGAGCAATGATAGCGGCCGGGCACGGCACCACCCGCAAGCAATCCGAGCTCGGTGCGCAGATCGGCCAGGAAGTGGGTAGCCGCTGAAGCAAGCCGCCTCGCGTGATCGGCGCGGCGGCTCAATACCCGAACTGTTCGCGCAGGATGCGCTCGTCGAGGCTGTGGTGCGGATCGAACAGCATCTGCATCGCGATCGTGTGATCCATCTTGATGTCGACGACGCCGACACGAGCGCACCTCGTCGTGGTCGGCGACCGCCGCGACCGGCCGCTTGACCGGGTCCAGCACCTCGATCCGCACCCGCGCGCTGTCGGGCAGGAGCGCGCCGCGCCAGCGCCGCGGCCGGAACGGGCTGATCGGCGTGATCGCCATCAGCGGTGCGGTGATCGGGATGATCGGTCCCTGCGCCGAGAGGTTGTAGGCGGTCGAGCCGGCGGGCGTGGCGACCAGCACGCCGTCGGCGACCAGTTCCGCCAGCCGCTGCTCGCCGTCCACCAGGATGCGCAGCCGCGCCGCCTGATAGGTCTGGCGGAACAGCGACACCTCGTTGAAGGCATGAAATTCGTGCTCGTTGCCGTCGGCGTCGCGGGCGTGCATGAGCAACGGATGGATCACGGTGGTCTGCGCGGCGGCGAGGCGCTCGGGCAGTCCGTCGAGCTGGAACTCGTTCATCAGGAAGCCGACGGTGCCGCGATGCATGCCGTAGATCGGCTTGCCGGCATGCATGAAGCTGTGCAGGGTCTGCAGCATGTGGCCGTCGCCGCCGAGCGTGACGATCACGTCGGCGTCGGCCGGCGCCGCATCGCCATAGCGCTTGGCGAGCCGCTCGCGCGCGTCCTGGGCCTCGCTGACCGAGCTCGCGACGAAGGCGATGCGTTTGTAGTCGTGGGAGCTCATGGCGCTGTTGCGACCGGTCAGTGTCTGAGTTCGAATAGCGGCCGTCCTATGGGCCGCCTCCGGCGAGGGAGAAGCATGGAACGCGTGGTCTTCGTCTATACGACTTATCCCTCGACTGTCGAGGCGGAGCAGGCGGGCCGTGCGCTGGTCGAGCAGCGCCTATGCGCCTGCGTGAACATCCTGCCGGGCATGATTTCCCTCTACCGCTGGCAGGGCGCGCTCGAGCGCGGCGAAGAGGTGGTGATGATCATCAAGACCCGGGCCTCGCTCGCCGAGGCGGTCCGCGCGGCGGTCAAGACGATGCATTCCTACACCACGCCGGCGATCCTGGTGCTGCCGATCGAGAGCGTCGACAAGGACTATCTCGAATGGTTGCTGGCCGAAACCGCTCCGCCAGCCGAGGACTGAGGGGAAGCCGCGGCATCACCGAATTGCCGCGCTTTCGACACGACGATACCGGCAACGTGAACGCGGTGCGCTTGCGGCGCGCGAAAAGCGTCGCCATTTCGGCGTGAAACCGCAATTGGTTTAGCAGGCGTTAAGCTGTCTCGACCTATCGTCAAAGCCACGGGGCTTTCGCTCGACGCCGAGCGGAACGATAGGGGACATTGTCATGTTGCGTACGATTGCCATTGCCTTGGCGGCTGCCGCCATCGCGGTCGCGCCGGTGCTCGCGGTCGCGGCGACGCCGACCTCGGTCGAGACCACCGCGCCCGCCGGCACCAAGAGCAAACCCAAGAACATCAAGAAGGTCGGCAAGCACAAACAGCTCGCCACCAAGCACGTCAAGTCGAAGAAGCTCACCGGCAAGGTCAACAAGACCAAGCAGGCGAAGGGCAAGATCAAGAAGCCCGTTCCCGACAAGAGCGCCGCGTATTTTCCGGGGTCCGCACCCCAGCCGGGTTTGTACTGACAGTCTGAGTATCGCGTAGCTGGCAGTATGCGTACCGGCTTGGGTAGCGGCAGCCGGCTTGCGGTGCCCCCCAAGGCCCGCAAGCCGGTACTACTTAAGCAGGTCTCTGCGGACAGTTCTGTAGCGGCACGGCAACAGCCGTCGTGAATGCGCAGCCGCCGGCGTCACACACGCCGTTCCATCCTTGACCCTCGCAGGCGTACGAGGAATCCTATGATCGTGTTGGTTCCTCGGGTCGCACCGGGGAGGTAAGAGGGAACACGGATCGGCTGCGCAAGCAGTTGAAGCCGTGGCTGCCCCCGCAACTGTAAGCGGCGAGCCTTCGTCCGCGTCGGCCACTGGGAAACTGGGAAGGCTGGACGACAGGCAACGACCCGCGAGCCAGGAGACCTGCCAGCGCAGTCACCCAACCGGTGGGCGGGGAGCACCACACGGAGCGGCTGTTCGCAGCGGTGACAATACCGATGCGGAGGCCGTGAGAGAATCTCTCCCACGACTTCAGTATGAGTGATGTGCGGCCGTGTGTTCGGCCGTCGGCGTAGCGTATTCGGCGGGCGAGTTCGGAAGTACAGCGTTCATGCGTCCTTCGTGTCGGGCCCTGTCACCGGGTGCCCGCTGCATTGCGGCACCGCAAACGAAGGACGCTTGAGTCATGGGAACGACCTCACGAAGCCAACTGCGCGCCGTGCTGCTTGCCGGCGTCGCGGTTCTCAACCTCACCGCGGCACACGCACAAGACGCCGCGATTTCGCTCGACGACGTCAACGTCAATGCGACCCGACTGGTCACACAGTCGAGGCCGGCGCCGAGCGCGCCCACGCCGCAGCCTCAGCAGCAGTCGCAATCGGCGCCCGCGACCGCGGCGGTCGATGCGCAGCCGGTTACCCAACCGGCGACCCAGCCGGCCTTTCCGACTCCGACCAACCTCGACGGCTCCGGCATCCTGGTCGGCACCATGATTACCGGCGCTTCCTCGACCGTCATCACCGCGCAGGACATCGCCCGTTCGCCCGGCATGACCATCCAGGAGGTGCTGTCGCGGGAGGCGGGGATCAACACGTCGAGCCTGTTCGGCGGCGTCAACGGGGCGCGGCACCTCGGTGGACCTGCGCGGCTTCGGCGTTACCGGGCCGCAGAATACGCTGATCATGATCAACGGCCGGCGCATCACCGACATCGACCTCGCCGGCGTCGATCTCAGCACGTTGCCGCGGGACTCGATCGAGCGCATCGAGATCACCCGCGGCAACAGCGCCGCGGTGCTTTACGGCGACAATGCCGTCGGCGGCGTCATCAATATCGTCACCAAGACGGCGGCGGGCGTGCCGCCGTGGGCGCGGATCGAAGGCGGCTTCGGCTCGTTCAACCAGCGCGAAGGCGCGCTTTCGGGCGGCGGTTCGTCCGGGCCATGGTCGACGGCTGCATTCATCAACAACGTGCAGTCCGACGGCTATCGGCGCAACAACGAGCTCAAGCAGTTCAACGGCACCGGCGAAGTCCGCTACACCGTGCGCGACTTCACCGCGTTCGTGAACCTGTCCGGCGACGATCAGCGCCTCGGGCTGCCCGGCGTGCGGCGGGTCAATCCGATCCTCGGAATCAACGAACTCGTCACCGACCGCCGCGGCGCGCTGACGCCGTACGACTACGCCAACAAGCAGGGCATCAACGCCACCACCGGCTTCACCTGGCAGGCCACCAACGCGGTCGAGGTGGTGGTCGACGGCGGTGTCCGGCACAAGGCGCAGCAGGCCGGGTTCTTCGGGAACTTCGTCGATCCCTCGGCCCCGGACCCGTCGAATTACATCGACGCCAAGCTGACCACCTGGTCGATCACGCCGCGCATCAACGCCAAGCAGATCATATTCGGCGTGCCGACCAGGGCGACGATCGGCGTTGACTACTACTACGCCGACTTCAACCAGGACCGCAGTCTGCAGGCCGGTGCCTCGCCCTATCACCGCTACACGCTCGCGCAGTCGAGCCTCGCGGTCTATGGACAGCAGACGATGGCGGTGACCCCCAACACCGATCTCGGGATCGGCGCCCGCTTGCAGATGAATCGGCTGACCGCGCAAGATCGGTACGATCCGAACGCGCCGCAATTGTTCCCGATGGGGCCGGAGGCGATCCCGCTCGACACCACCGAGGTCCAGCATGCGCTGCATGCCGGCATCGAGCATCGGCTGACCAAAGACGTCGCGTTCTTCGGCCGGCTGGCGCACGCGTTCCGGACTCCGACGGTGGACGAGCGTGTCGGCGTTTCGGCGTTTCCGGTCGACTTCAATCTGAAGACGCAGACATCGAACGACGCCGAAATCGGCGTGCGGTTCAACCACGGCCCGCTCACGATGCAGTCGAGCGTCTACGACATGCGGCTGACCAACGAGCTCTACTTCATCCCGTTTCCGCCACTCGGCGCCGATACCAATCTCGATCCGACCCGCCGGTGGGGCAGCGAGACCATCGGGTTCTACCGGGTGTCGGACGACCTGCGCTTCAAGGGTGCGCTCACCTATACCCACGCGACCTTCCGCGAGGGCCTGTTCGCCGGCAACGATATCCCGCTGGTGCCGCAGTGGATGGGCAACGTCGGTGCCGTCTGGAACATCTGGCAGAACTACCTCGTGTTCGACGGGGTCGTGCGCTACGTCGGCGAACGCTTCATGGACAACGATCAGCGCAACGTGCAGCCCAAGATACCGGGACGCACGACCGTCGATCTGCGGATCGGCGGCGAAGTGGACAAGTTCTTCTGGGCACTCTCGGCGCAGAACCTGTTCAATGTCCTGTACTTCGACTACGCGGTCGCGAGCGCGTCCACGCTCGGCGTCTACAACGCGTATCCGCTGCCGGGGCGCACGTTCCTGCTCAAGGCGGGCGTCCGCTTCGATTCGTCGGGTGCGAAGATGGCGATGATCACCAAGTAACCGCAACGCCGGGCCGCCCGCGCACCGCGTGGGCGGCTCATATTATGGGGCGGCCACCCCCGCGACCTTCACCGCCTCCGCCCATAACGCGATGTCGGCCGCGATCGTCGCGGCGAACTCATCGGGCCGGTCGCCGAGCGGATCGACGCCGTAGCTTTGCAGCCGCTCGATCACGGCAGGTTCCCTGACGATGGCTGCGGTCTCGCGGGCGAGCTTGTCGATGATGTCTTTCGGCGTGCCGGTGGGCGCCACCAGCCCGTTCCAGGTCAGGGTGCGGAAGCCGGCGTAGCCGAGCTCGATCATGGTCGGCACGTCGGGAAGCTGCGGATGGCGCTTGTCGTCGGAGATCGCGAGCGCCCGGACCGTGCCGGCCTGCGCATGCTGGCTGATGCCGGAGAGATTGCTGAAATAGGCCATGACGTGGCCGGCCAGGAAATCGGTGGTCGCCGGTCCGCCGCCCTTGTAGGGCACGTGGATCATGTCGAGGCCGGCGCGCTTGAGATAGAGCGCCATCGACAGATGCGTGAGGCTCGCGGTCCCGCCCGACGCATAGGCGATCTTGCCCGGCTCGCGCCGCACCTGCGCCTCGAACTCGGCGAGCGTCTTTGCCGGAAGACGCGGGTGCACGCACAGCACGAACGGATTGGTGCCGACATTGCTGATCGCAGCGAAGTCCCTGACCGGATCGTAGGCGAGCTTGCCGACCGCGGGCGCGATCGCGATGTGCGGCAGCGAGGCCATGAACAGCGTGTAGCCGTCGGGCGCGGCGCGCGCGGTCGCTTCGGCGGCAAGCGTGCCGTTGGCGCCGGCGCGGTTCTCGATCACGAACGGCTGGCCGAGCCGCTCCGCCAGCCGGGCGCCGATCAGCCGCGCTACCAGGTCGGAATTGCCGCCGGCCGCGAAGCCGACGAAGACGCGGACCGGCTTGCTCGGCCAGGCCTGTGCGCGGACTGGTCTGCTCATCAGCGCGAGCGTTGCGGCCGATGCGCACAATTGCCGGCGCGAGATCATGCCATCCGCTCTTTGATCGGCCGACCGCAACCGTCACTCCGCCTTGATGCCATGCTCGCGCACCACCGGGCCCCACAGCTCCAATTGCGCACGGAAGAAACGGCGCAGGTCCTCCGGTCCCGCCAGCAGGGGCGTGACCTGCAGCGTGTCCGTGAGACGCGTCATGACGGGCGGATCGCGCAAGGTCGCCGCGAGCGCGGCGCCGAAGCGACCGATCGCGGCCGGCGGCGTCCCCGCCGGAGCGAACGCGCCCCACCAGGTCATGGCCTGAAACCCCGCAAAGCCGTATTCGATCGCCGTCGGTACGCTCTGGAGACTGGGCAATCGCGCCGGGCCGGTCTGCAGAAGGGGCCGCACGCCGCCGCCCTGCAGTTGAACGGCCACCTGCGCCATCGTGCCGGAAACGAGGTCGACATGGCCGGCGACGGCATCGGCGAGCGCCGGCCCGCCGCCGCGATAGGACACGTAGACGAGCCGGATGCCGGCAAGCTTGGCGAGCAGAAGAGCGGTGAGATGCGTCAGTCCGCCGCTGCCGCCGGTGCCGCAGGTAATGGTGTCGGGCTTGGCCTTCGCGGCCGCGACCAGCTCGGCAAATGTCGTGTAGGGGCGCGAGGGGTTGGCGCACAGCACATGCGGCCCGGTGCCGATCAGCAGAACCGGGTCGAAGTCCTTCTCGGCGTCGAACGCCAGGTTCGGCATGATCAGCGAGTTGAGCACCTGACTGTCGAAGCAAAACAGCCATGTGCTGCCGTCCGGCGGAGCCTTGGCGACCGCAGCGGCGCCCGCGGCGCCTGAAGCGCCCGGCCGGTTGTCGACGATGACAGTGGTGCCGAGCCGCTGCTGAAGGCCAGGCTGCACCAGGCGCGCGATCACGTCGACCGAGCCACCGGCAGCGAACGGCACAACGATCCGGATCGGGCCGGACGGTTCTGCACGCGGCCGGGACGGGTTGACCGCTGCCAGTGACGCGCCGACGATCATCGACCGTCTGGTAAGCATCCGCGCCAGGGCATCCTCCGATGTGTTCACCTGTCGCAGTAGCGACCGGTCCCGGAAGCGTAGATCAAAATGTACAAGGCCTCCACTCCCCGCTAGGCTTGCCGACTTCGGCGCGGAAAAAATCTGCGGGCGCAACCGGCGGTCGCGATGGGAGCATGGACACCATGATCGACGAATTCGAGGACCATTGCTGGAAGGACGTCATCACGCCGGACGTGCTCGAGGTCTATGCCGCCTACAAGCGCAAGACCTTCGTCGGGCCGAATGCGGCGCTGCTCGCGGTCGATCTCTACGAGCTCGTCTATCGCGGCGGCGCCGAGCCGCCGGCGAAGCTCGCCAAGACCTTCCCGAATTCCTGCGGCGAATACGCCCATGCGGCGATCGAGCCGACCAAGCGGCTGTTCGCGGCCGCGCGTGCGGCCGGCCTGCCGGTCTTCTATTCGACCGGCGACACCCGCGCCGAAAGCCGTCCGAGCTTCGTCACCGCGACCAAGCGCAACAAGCCGCCGGTCGATCCGTCCGATTTCGCGATCCGCGCCGACTTCAAGCCGCAGCCGGGCGACGTGGTGCTGACCAAGCAGCGCGCCAGCGTGTTCTTCGGCACGCCGCTCCCCGCGCATCTGACCCAGCTCGGCGTGCAGACGCTGATCATCTGCGGCGAGAGCACGTCCGGCTGCGTGCGCGCCACCGCGGTCGATGCCTATTCGCACGGCTATCACGTCGTGCTGGTGGAGGAATGCTGCTACGACCGCGGCCATCCTCTCGCACAAGATCAACCTGTTCGACATGCACCACAAATATTGCGACGTGATGCACGTCGACCAGGTGGTCGGCCATCTCACGGGAATATGCGGTGAAGAAGGCGAGCTGACGGTGAAGCCCGCCGCCTACGGCCCGTTTCCCTATTCGCCGATCATCCGCCGGCCGAGGCTCACCTGGCCGGACGGCGCGCAGGTCGCGCTCTGGGTCATTCCGAACATCGAGTTCTTCTCGCTCGCCGAAAAAGTGCCGGCGGGCTCCGGCGGCACCGGCGCGCCGGTGCCGGACATCCCGACCTGGTCGTCGCGCGACTACGGCAACCGCGTCGGCGTCTTCCGGCTGATGGACGTGCTCGACCGTTACGGGGTCCGCGGCACTGTCGCGCTCAACAGCGACCTCTGCGCGTATCACCCGGAAATCATCGAGGAGGGGCAGAAGCGCGGCTGGGAATGGATGGGGCACTGCGAAAGCAATACCCGCCGCCTCAACGAGGCGCCGCCGGGCGAGGAGGCGGGCATCATCCAGCGCACGTTCGCGACCATCGCCAAGGCGACCGGCAAGCGCCCGGTCGGCTGGCTCGGCTCCGGCCTGCAGGAGACCTGGAACACGCCCGATCTCCTGGCGGCGGAAGGCTGCGAATATGTCTGCGACTGGACCAATGACGACCAGCCCTACGTCATGAGCCTCGACGGCGGCCGGCGGCTCGTTTCGATCCCCTACAGCCACGAGATCAACGACAAACCGGCATTCGAGAAATTCCACCGCACCGCGAACGAATTCCACGACATGATCTGCGCGCAGTTCGACGTGCTCTACCGCGAGGGCGCGCAGTCGGGCCGGGTGATGGCGATCGCGCTGCACCCCTATCTCACCGGCGTGCCGCACCGCATCGGCGCGTTCGAGAAGGCGCTCGCCTATATCTGCGGCCACGAGCGGGTGTGGAAGGCGACCGGCGCGGAAATTGCACGGCATTATCTCGCGCAAGTCGCGCGCTGAAGGAGCAGATCATGGGACGATCGCTGCGCGTGCTGGCCGGTTCGTTGCTGATCGCGGCAGGCCTCTCGCTCGCGCCGGCCAAGGCGGAGACCGTGACGGTCGGCCTCGTCGGCGCGGTCTCGGCGACGCACTGGCCGATCTATATCGGGATCGCCAAGGGCTATTACGCGGCCGAGGACATCAAGCCCGATCTCGTCTTCATCCAGTCGAGCGCCAACCTGGTGCAGCAGCTCACCGCAGGCTCGCTCGACCTCGCGCTGTCGACGGGACTGGCCGATCCGATCCGCGCCATCGACAAAGGCAGCCCGATCGCGATCGCCCGGATCGAGATGCAGGTGCCGCCCTATGCGCTGCTGTCCAAGCCGGCCATCAAGAAGTGGACCGACCTCAAGGGCAAGACGATTTCCATCGGCGGGCCGAAGGACATCACCCGCATCTATCTCGAACGGATGCTGATTCCGAACGGCGTCAAGCCCAGCGACTACGACACCGTGTTCGCGGGCGCGACGTCGGCGCGCTTCTCGGCGCTGACCGGCGGCGCGGTCGATGCCGCGATCCTGCTGCCGCCGTTCAACTTCTACGCCGAGGCTGCGGGCTTCAACAGTCTCGGCCTCACCGTCGACTACGCCAAGGAGTTGCCGTTTGCCGGCGGGGTGGTCGGCCGCGCCTGGGCGGCGTCGCACAAGGCGTCGCTCGACAAGATTCTCAAGGTCCATTCCCGGAGCATGGCGTGGTTCGCCGATCCGAAGAATCGCGACGAGGCGATCAAGATCATGGTCGAGGCGAGCAAGCTCAAGGCGGACGTGGTTGCCAAGTCCTATGACTTCCTGCGCGACAAGGAGATTTTCGAGATCGAGGGCAAGATATCAAGGACCAAGATGAGCGCGCTGCTCAAGGTGCTGAAGGAACTCGGCGATGTCGAAGGCTCGGTCGAAGTCGAGCGCTTCGTGTTGACCGGCGTGACGCAACTCAGCGATTGAACTCCGGCCGGGGCAGGGGGTGGCGGTGCAGCAAGCGGGCGAGGGGCGACGGCGGCTCGCGGCTCTATTTCGCCGGCATCCTGTCGGTCGCCGGCGGCCTGCTGCTGTGGGAGCTGATCAGCCGCGTCCTGGTCGCCAACGCGCTGTTTCTGGCGGCCCCGTCTCAGATCCTCGCCGCCATCGTCGCGCTCGCCCGGAGCGGCGAGCTGTGGAAGCACCTCTCCATCAGCGCCATCGAGTTCGCGCTCGGCTATGTGATCGCCAGCGTCATCGGCATCGGCCTCGGCTTTGCCATGGCGTCGAGCGCGGTCGCCAAGCGCGCGCTGCAGCCGTGGATTTCCGGGCTCTACGCCACGCCCACCATCGCGCTCGCGCCGCTGTTCATTCTCTGGCTCGGCATCGGCATCTGGTCGAAGGTGCTGGTGGTGATCTTCCTGGTGCTGTTTCCCGTCACCATCAATACCGAGGCCGGGCTGCGCACCACCAGCGATCGGCTGATCGAGATGCTGCGCTCGTTCGGCGCCAGCGAGCGGCAGATCTTCTTCAAGGTGTCGCTGCCGTCGGCGGTGCCGTTCATTCTGGCCGGCCTCAAGCTCGGCATCGGCCGCGGATTGATCGGCGTGGTGGTCGCCGAGCTGTTCGGCTCGCGCGCCGGCTTGGGCCGGCTGATCAGCGCCTCGGCCGACGCCTTCAACATGCCGGAACTGTTCGCCGGCGTGGTGGTGCTGGCGGTCGCCGGCATCGTGATGACCGCGGGCTTCACCTGGCTCGAAGGCAAGCTCGTGCCGTGGACCAAGGACTGACCATGGCGCCGAAGCTCGCGATCCAGCATCTCGGCAAGACCTTCGGCGATCTTGAGGCGCTGTCCGACATCAACCTGGCGGTCGAGCGCGGCGAGTTCATCTCGCTGGTCGGGCCGTCGGGCTGCGGCAAGACCACGTTCCTGCGCATCGTCGCCGGCCTGGAGACGGCGACCACCGGCGAGGTGCTGCTCGACGGGCGCGTCGTGAAGCGGCCGGGCGGCGACCGCGGCTTCGTGTTCCAGACCGACAGCCTGCTGCCGTGGCGCACGGTGTTCGCCAACGCCATCATCGGCCGCGAGATCGCGGGCCAGGTCGGACCGGCGGACCGCGCGCGCACCATGGAGCTGCTCAAGCTCGTCGGGCTCGAAGGCTTCGAGCACTATCACCCGCGCCAGCTCTCCGGCGGCATGCGCCAGCGCGTCAATCTCGCCCGCGCGCTCGCCATCGATCCGGAAATCCTGCTGATGGACGAGCCGTTCTCCTCGCTCGACGCGCAGACCCGCGAGATCATGCAGACCGAGCTGCTGCGCATCTGGGAGGCCGGCCGCAAGACCGTGCTGTTCGTCACCCACCAGATCGACGAGTCGGTGTTTCTCTCCGACCGCGTGTGGGTGTTCGCGCGCCGGCCGGGCCGGCTGCTGGAGAACGTCAAGATCGAGCTGCCGCGCCCGCGCGCGCTGTCGATCAAGCGCACGCCGGAATTCGTGCGTTACGTCGACCACATCTGGCGGCTGATCGAGGACGACGTGCGCGCCAGCGTGATCGAGGAAAAGGCGTGACGACGCGCAAACGCGCGGATCAGGTGTGACGATTGATCGTGTTGCGCGCAAGCGCCCGCGCATGCTTCATCGGCGCCGAATTCGAGGGTTCCCGCGGGGAGCCGGACAATCGCAAGAGGGAAGGCGGACATGGTCAAGAACCGCATCACGCGCCGGGCGTTTTTCCAAGATCGCATTGGGCGGCGCGGGCGCGCTCGCGCTGCCGCAGCTCGTGCGCGCGCAGGGCACCTATCCGAGCCGTCCGGTCCGCTTCATTCTGCCGTTCGGTCCGGCCGGCGTCGCCGACATCACCGCGCGGCTCGCCGCCGAGAAGCTCGGCGACAAGCTCGGCCAGCGCTTCGTGATCGAGAACATGCCAGGCCCGGGCGGCATCGCGGCGGCGCGCGCCGTGCTGTCGCAGCCGGCCGACGGCTACACCATCGGGCTGGTGACCAACGGCACCGCGATCAGCGCCGCGATCTACAATCAGCTGCCGTTCGATCCGGTGAAGGAATTCGCCTGCATCTCGACCATCGGCGCGTTCGAGCTGGTGTTCTGCACCAACGCCAATTCCGAGTTCAAGACGATGCAGGACTTCATCGCCAAGGCGCGCGCGGAGCCCGGCAAGCTCAACGTCGGCACCATCAATGTCGGCGGAACGCAGAATCTCGCGGCCGAGCTGTTCAAGGCGCTGGCCAATCTCAACGTCCAGCTCGTGCCGTACCGCTCGACGCCGGACGTGATCGTCGCGGCGCTGCGCAACGACATGCAGATCATGGTCGACTTCTTCGCGCCGCTGAAGGGCTCGATGGCGGACAAGAAGCTCAGGCCGCTGGCCGTGACCGGCACCAAGCGCTCGCCGTTCCTGCCGGACGTGCCGACCGTCGCCGAGGCCGGCGTGCCGGGCTACGAGGTGACGTCGTGGAACGGCATCTTCGCACCGCTCGCCACGCCGCCGGCGATCATCGACACGCTCAACAAGGCGATCCACGAGATCGTGGCGCTGCCGGACTTGAAGCAGAAATACGCCGATCTCGGCATCGAGGCGCAGGCCAGCACGCCCGCCGAGCTCAAAGAGCGACTCGCGGCCGACATCAAGAAATGGGCGGCGGTGATCGAGAAGGCCGGCATTCCGAAGCAGTAGCCGCCGCCGCGCCTGCGCCCGCACAGCATCCCGATCGCGAATCGGCGCGCGCGCCGAGCAGTTGAGTCGTGCATCAGGCAAGCGCGTTGGTATTGCGAGCGCGCCAATACGATTCGCGCAGTTACGAATACCTGTGACGATTGTATTTCGCGATTCGCGTCACGCGGCTCATTTGCAAAAAACGTTACATCCAAAAGGCGTCTGCTAAGATTTCCACAGGCTAGCCGATTCGGCTAGTTGCACACCATGGAGGGGATCCATGAACGCGGCGGTTCTTGGAGGATTGGTGGAGCAGTGGGTTTGGCGATGCCAGATGATCGCCACGCAGTATCAGTGCAGACAACCGATCGATCTCAAGAGCGAGGTCGATAAGCTCGTCGAACAGGCGGAGGAGCAGGCGCGGCAGCTCAACGGCAGCGGCGTGGTGTTTCTCTCCAAGGTCGAGAGCAGGCTCGACATTACGGCGCATATTGCCGAATTGCCTGAGCCACTTAGTCCCGACAAGCTGACCGATCCGGTGCGCAATTCGCTGGGCCGTGCGCAGGCCCTGCATACGCTCGCGGACGCGTTCGGTCACGCGGCCGATCGGCTCAAGGCCGGTCACTGATCGTTGCTTTCGAATGATGCGGCAGCCGGGCGGTGACCGACGTCATCGCCCGGCTTTCGTTCGTGCAAGCGCTGGTGCCGGGTGAGAGATTTGAACTCCCGACCAACGGTTTACAAAACCGCTGCTCTACCACTGAGCTAACCCGGCAATCCGTATTGCCCGGCCGGTGATGCGCAAAAGCCACAGCCGAACTGAAAAAGGTGTCGAGGCGGACGGTAGCAAAATTTCGCCCAAGTGTGTGATAGAATTCTCGTCGCATTCAACCTCGGGGGAGGCGGGAATGTTCACTGTCATCGTTCTCACGGCCATCGTGTTGCCCGCGCTGTTCATCGGGCACATCGCGAGCGCTTTGCCGCAGCCGCAGCAAGCCGTTCGTCGGGTTCGCGCTCGGCGCCGCTGATCGCGTCGCAGCGTCGGTCGTCACGCCGCCCGGCTAGCGCGCGGTGGCGAGCCGCGACTTGACGGCCTGCAGGAAGGCCGCGCGGTCGGCCGGCGCGGGCACGTGCGACGCAAGCCGTTCGCAGAACGCGTCCAGGCTGTCGGCCTCGCTCGACGCCTTCTGCACGAACACTTTCGCAATCGGACCGATATGGCGCGCCAGCAGCGCGCGCACGGCTTCGAACTCGTCGCTATCGGCGGCCACGATCGGCGCGCGTTTGCGCGTACGCTTTTTCGCCGGTGCGGGCGGCTCCGGAGCCGTCTGGATCGGGCTGTCGCGGCGCGAGGGCGCTTCCCCGGACGGCAGGTCGTGCGCGGCCTGGTCGGAGGCGGGTCCACTCAGGCTCCGGCTGATCGTGCTGGCGAGCTTGCTCAGCGCCTGCTTGCGGTCCTCGAACAGGTCGATCCACTGGCGGGTGGCGAGCTCGTAACGCAGCGCGCCGGTCGGCAGGATCGGCGCAAGCCGCAGCGGAAACACCGGCACGTTGGCGGCGGCCGCAAGCGAGAGCTCCTTCTTGGTCTCGCCCGACGCGCTGGAGTTCTCGGAGAACAGGAACACCAGCCCCCCGGCGCTCTCCACCGCCGCGACGATCGTCTCCTGGTAGTTCTGGCCGGGCGGGACGTCGCGGACCGATATCCAGCAGGTGAGGCCCTGATCTTCCAGCGAGCGAACCACGTCGCGCGCGATCGCCTCATCCTTCGATGAGAAGCAGATGAAGACGTGCGACGCGGAAGCGGGAGGAGTCACGACGGCCATTCAAATCACGGTTGACGTGCGATCAACAGCAAAATCCGGGATTTTGGTGTATGCCACGAGGCTAACGGCGTTGCCGGCCCGCTGGCAAGAAAAACAAGCGCCGGAGAAGGTTCCATGCCGTGCCATCGCGACGCGCCCTCGCGCGCATGCGGCACATGATATAAGAACGCCGATCATAGAACGACAGTAGTCCGCTTCGCGCAGGCCGGCTCGCCCGGGCCGGCGCGGCGTCACTGGAAGGAGCCCGCACGATGGCGCTGACCGCCAAATTCAACCTCATGGGGCTGCGAGCCAAGTTCAACCTCGTGATCATGGCGGCGTTCGCCGTCGGCTTCCTGGTGGCCGCCCTCGTGCTCAATCGCGTGTTCAACGACAACGCGCGCGAGCAGGTCCTGCAGCACGCCCGCCTGATGATGACCAGCGGCCAACGCCATCCGCACCTATACGGCGCGGGAGCTCGTGCCGCTGCTGCCCATGGAGCATGGCGGCAAGTTCGTCGCCGAGACCGTGCCGGCCTATGCGGCGCAGAAGAACTTCAAGGACGTGCAGGCCGAATTCGCGGGCTACACCTATCGCGAGCCCGCCCTCAATCCGACCAATCTCTCGAACCGCGCGCAGGATTGGGAAGCCGACATCATCAATCTGTTCCGCAACGAACAGTCGCGGCACGAACTCGTGGTCGAACGCGACACGCCGGTCGGGCCGACGCTCAACCTGGCGCGCCCGATCGCGATCGGCGCCGAGGCCTGCCTGACTTGCCACAGCACGCCGTCGGCGGCGCCCGCCGCGCTGACGCGGACCTATGGATCGGCGAACGGCTTTGGCTGGAAGCTCAACGAGACCATCGGCGCGCAGATCCTGACCGTGCCCATGGAGGTTCCGCTCAAGCTCGCGCGCGAAGCCTATGTGAAGTTCCTGGTCATCCTGGTTGCCGTGTTCGCGCTGATCTTCGTCGTGCTCAACGTGCTGCTGCACTACCTGGTGATCGCTCCGGTCAAGAAGGTGTCGGCAATCGCCGATCGCGTCAGCCTCGGCGAGGAGGGCGTCGAGACCTACGTCAAGCCGGGGTCGGACGAGATCTCCTCGCTGTCGGTGTCGTTCAACCGCATGCGCGAAAGCCTCAAGCATGCGATGGAGATGCTCAAGTAGCGCGCGCCGGCGAATGCATTCCGACGGCCGCCCGGGGCTCGTTAGCGAACCGTTAAGGCTATTCGTCAATTAACGCGCCCGTTTTAACGGCCCGCAACCGCGCGCCGCCATAGGCTGCCCGATGTCTATCGCCGGGAGCCGGTTGTGCGCGTGGGTCTTCCCACCTTCAGTATTGTCCTGCTCGTGTCGATCGCCTGCGCGGTGCCGGCCGTTGCCGCCGAGGCGCCGTCATTCGTGATCCCGGGCCGGAACGACGTGCCGGTGATCGTCAATCCGCTCGGCTATGACGCGTCCTACACCGTGGTCGAGGGCGACTTCGGTCTCGATCGTCCGGGTCAGGTCAATCCCGTGATCGTCGGCGGCCCGCGCGTGCGGCCCATGCCGTACTACCACGGGTCCTACTTCCCGGGTGACGGGCAGCGGCCGGGCTATGGCCGGCTCGAGATCGAACCGCGCCATCGCGTGCCGCAAAAACCCGCGAGCAACCTACCACCGCAGCTGGGGCGCCGCGTCCGATCCGATCCCGGCGACACTCGATCCGCAGACCGGGTTTCCGATCGAAGGGGTCGTGGTGGACGGCCGCAACGGCCGCAACTGGGATCGCAACTGGGACCGCGATCGCGACCGGGACGACCGGAGGTTCCGTCGCAATCAGCGGCCGCAGGGGCCGCACCGTCCCGGTCGCTGAAGGGCCGGCCTATCAAACTGGATCATGCGAGGAAGCATCATGTTTCAATACCCGCTCCGCCTTCTTGCAATCGGCGCTCTCGCCATGCTGAGCGCCACGACCGCCGCCTCCGCGGGCTGCTGCCCGGATATCGCGAGCCCGTGCGGGTGCCAGCCGGTCCTGGTGCCGCAGGCGGTCGCGCCATCGGTGGAAATGCTGGTGGTCAACCAGGGCCCGGTCTATTCGGGGCCGGGATCCTACGTGACCCAGCGCAATTTCATCGAGAACGACCAGGTCGTGCCGCGTCACTTTCCGCCGGTCGGTTTCGTTCCGGCCGATACCCACGGGCCCGGATATCGCGGCTTCTACAGCGGCAGCTTCTATCCGCAGCACGCTTACGGCCATCACGGTCCGCGCTTCCGCATGGTCTATGCCAAGCCGGCGCGCGCGCACGTGAAGGGCCTATCCGGCTTACAAGTGACGCACCCGCGTCACGCCTTTGCCGCCAGCCGCTTGCTCGCGACGTAGAGCGCAAGCGCGGCCGCGTTCGACACGTTGAGGCTCTTGATCCGGCCCGGCAGATCGAGCCGCGCCACCTGATCGCAGGTCGCGCGCGTCAGTTGCCGCAGCCCTTTGCCTTCGGCGCCGAGCACGAGCGCCAGCGGCGCGCGCATCGCGACTTCGCCGAGATCGGCGTCGCCGGTGCTGTCCAATCCCACCACCAGGTAGCCGCGGTCCTTCAGCTCGGTCAGCGCGCGCGCGAGGTTCTGCACGGTCACGATCGGCACGTATTCGAGCGCGCCCGACGCCGCCTTGGCGAGCACGCCGGTCGCCTCCGGGCTGTGCCGCGCCGTGGTCACCACCGCCGACACCTCGAAGCCCGCCGCCGTGCGCAGGATCGCGCCGACATTGTGCGGGTCGGTGATCTGGTCGAACACCAGCACGGTGCCCGTCCCTTCGACGTCCTCGATCTCCGGCGAGGGCAGGGGATCGGCCTCGGCATAGAGCCCGTTGTGCACGGCCTCGTGGCCGGCGAGCGCGACGATCGCGTCGGGCCGCACGATCTCGGGTTCGAGCGGCAGCCGCGTGCCTTCTTCGGCGAGGCGGCGCGCCGCGTTCTCGGTCGCCAGCAGCCGCCGGATGCGGCGTTCGGGATTGTCGAGCGCCGCCTTCACGGTGTGCCAGCCATAGAGGATCGCAACATCGTCACGCGCGCGCGGCGCCGGACGGAAGCCCGACCGTTCCCGCTTGCCGCCGCCGAAGTGCCGGCGCTTGTCGCCATCCTTGCGCATGCGCGCTCCTAGCCGAACCAGCCGATCGCGATCGCACACCGTCACGGAACGGCCGCGCGAAGTCAAAATGCTGCTGCATTGCATCCCTATCATTCTCGGTGTCGGGCGGCGCCGGACGCTGAGACGCTCCAATGAACATTCATTCAGCCGTGATTGCCATAGGCCTCTCGGCCTTGGTGCTTTCGGCGTTTGCCGAACCGGCGTCCGCCTGTTCCTGCCGGAAGCTGTCGGTGGAGAGCGCGATCGAGGCGACGCCGATCGTGTTCGAGGGCGAAGTCGTTGCCGTTCGCATGACCGGCAACGGCAACGAGCAGATCACCACCGTCAAGGTGCTCCGCCCGATCAAGGGCGACGTCACCGGGGAGGTCGAGATCCGGACCCACACCATGAGCGCCGCCTGCGGCTACGACTTCCGCGGCAAGCGTCCGGTGCTGACGATTGGCGCATCCCGCCGCGACGACGGCGGGCTCGGCACCAATCTCTGCACCATGTACATGCTCAACCAGTCCTGATCGTCCGGTCCGCTTAAGATGCTGGCCAGGCGAGGGCAATAGGTGCGGTTGACACCGCCAAGCGCGCTCCCCATAAAACCGCCCTGCCGTCCGGGGGCAGAATGCCTGTCCCGGGGTGCGCGTTCGGCTGTGAGCGGGGGAGTGTCCCGAGTGGCAAAGGGGGCGGACTGTAAATCCGCTGGCTTACGCCTTCGTAGGTTCGAGTTCCTACCTCCCCCACCAGCCTCCGCTGCTTCGCAGCTTCGGCTGGCAAGCCAGCCCTGGTCGCGAAGGCAGCCCGCCGAAGCTTTGGCCATGGCGGGCGGTGTTTAGGCGGCGTGCGGGTGTAGCTCAATGGTAGAGCAACAGCCTTCCAAGCTGATGACGAGGGTTCGATTCCCTTCACCCGCTCCAAGCCCTGACCGGCGGCCTGTGTGCTTTCCGCCACTGGAACGCGCGCCAGGCGTCCTTATCTAGAGCACGAACCCTGAAACGGTCTGCGCGCCGCAGCCGGGCGCGCGGCAAGAGATCCAGAGAGAACAACGAGAATGGCCAAAGAGAAATTCAACCGCGAGAAGCCGCATTGCAACGTCGGGACGATCGGGCACGTCGATCATGGCAAGACGACGTTGACGGCGGCGCTGACCAAGGTGTCGCTGGACAAGGGCTGGTCGAAGACGATGGTGTCGTATGACCAGGTCGCGAAGGCGTCCGAGAGCCAGGGCCGGCGCGACCCGACCAAGATTTTGACGATCGCGACCAGCCACGTCGAGTATTCGACGGCGAACCGGCATTACGCGCACGTCGACTGCCCGGGCCACGCCGACTACGTCAAGAACATGATCACCGGCGCGGCGCAGATGGACGGCGCGATCCTGGTGGTGTCGGCGGCCGACGGCCCGATGCCGCAGACCCGCGAGCACATCCTGTTGGCGCGCCAGGTCGGCGTGCCCTACATCGTGGTGTTCCTCAACAAGGTCGACGTGGTGGACGACCCGGAGCTGCTCGATCTGGTCGAGCTCGAGGTGCGCGAGCTTCTGACCAAGTACCAGTTCCCGGGCGACAAGGTTTCGGTGATCCGCGGCGCGGCCATCAAGGCGCTCAACGGCGAGAAGGGCCGCTCGGCCGACGAGGCGATCCTGAAGCTCTACGAGGCGCTGGACAAGGAGGTGCCGCTGCCGGAGCGTCCGATCGACCAGCCGTTCCTGATGCCGATCGAAGACGTGTTCTCGATCTCGGGCCGCGGCACGGTGGTGACCGGCCGCATCGAGCGCGGCAAGATCAAGGTCGGCGAGGAAGTCGAGATCGTCGGGCTCAAGGACACCAAGAAGTCGGTGGTGACCGGGGTCGAGATGTTCCGCAAGCTGCTCGACGAGGGCGTGGCGGGCGACAACGTCGGCTGCCTGCTGCGCGGCGTGGCCAAGGAAGAGGTCGAGCGCGGCCAGGTTCTGTGCAAGCCGGGCTCGGTCAAGCCGCACAAGAAGTTCAAGGCCGAGGCCTACATCCTGACCAAGGAGGAGGGCGGCCGTCACACGCCGTTCTTCAACAACTACCGGCCGCAGTTCTACTTCCGGACCACCGACGTGACCGGGCAGTGCACGCTGCCGGAGGGCACCGAGATGATCATGCCGGGCGACAATGCCACCATGGATGTCGAGCTGATCACGCCGATCGCCATGGAGGAGAAGCAGCGCTTCGCCATCCGCGAGGGCGGCAAGACCGTCGGCGCCGGCGTGGTGGTGTCGATCACGGAGTAGGCGGCCATGGCCGGGCTTGCAAAGGCAAGCCCGATCATGCATTTACAACCCTGCGGCGGGCCTGAGGCGCGCCGCAAGCGCTTCCGGAGGAGTGTAGCTCAATTGGCTAGAGCACCGGTCTCCAAAACCGGGGGTTGGGGGTTCGAGTCCCTCCACTCCTGCCAGGCGTAACCAGGTCGGCCGCCGAAGTTCAAACGTTTCAACGACTTAAAGGAAGCGCCGGGAGCGACGGCAGATCAATCATGGCAATCCGTCCGATCAAGTTCTTGCAGGAAGTCAACACCGAGGCGCAGAAGGTCACCTGGCCGACTCGGCGGGAAACCGCCATTACCACGGCCATGGTGTTCGTCATGGTGACGATCGCGTCGATCTTCTTTCTGCTGGCCGACATGGTCTTGCAGAAGGTCGTGACTTTGGTGCTCGGAGTGGGCAGCTAGATGGAACTCACCGGAACGGCGACCATGAGCAAGCGCTGGTACATCGTCCAGACCTATTCGAATTTCGAGCAGAAGGTCGCGGATTCGATCCGCGAGCAGGCCAAGCAGCGCCATCTCGACCAGTTCTTCGAAGAGATCATGGTGCCGAAGGAGAAGGTCATCGAGGTGCGCCGCGGCCAGAAGGTCGACACCGAGCGCAAGTTCTTCCCCGGCTACGTGCTGGTGAAGATGGAGCTGACCGACGACGCCTACCATCTGATCAAGAACACGCCGAAGGTCACGGGCTTCCTCGGCGCCGACAACAAGCCGATGCCGATCTCGGAGGCCGAGGCCTCCCGCATCATCCAGCAGGTCGAGACCGGCAGCGAGCATCCGCGCTCGTCCGTCTCGTTCGAGGTCGGCGAGCAGGTGCGCGTGTCGGACGGCCCGTTCGCCTCCTTCAACGGCACCGTGGAGGAGATCGACGAGGCGCGCTCGCGCCTGAAGGTCGCGGTCTCGATCTTCGGCCGCGCGACCCCGGTCGAGCTCGAATTCGCGCAGGTGGAGAAATTGTAGGTTTCCGTCAGCGCCGGCGCCAAGCCGGCCTAACGGAGGAGAGAGCGTGGGAGGTGACGGCGGCCGCCAACCGCCTGGATCCGCACCACGAACCCTGAACCGGCCCCAAGGGCCAACGACAGGAGTAAGTTGAATGGCAAAGAAGATCACCGGCTACATCAAATTGCAGGTGCCGGCGGGAGCGGCCAATCCGTCGCCCCCGATCGGTCCGGCGCTCGGCCAGCGCGGCCTCGCCATCATGGAGTTCTGCAAGCAGTTCAACGCGCAGACCGCCAAGGAGGAGAAGGGCACGCCGATCCCGGTCGTGATCACGGTCTACGCCGACCGCTCCTTCACCTTCGAGATGAAGACGCCGCCGATGTCGTTCTTCCTCAAGAAGGCGGCCAAGCTCGAGTCCGGCTCCAAGACCCCGGGCCGCGACATGGCGGGCTCCGTGACCAAGGCGCAGGTCAAGGAGATCGCGCAGCGCAAGATGAAGGACCTGAACTGCGAAAGCATCGAATCCGCCATGAAGATGGTGGAAGGCTCCGCCCGCTCCATGGGCATCACGGTCGGGGAGTAACGGACATGGCAAAAGGCAAACGCACCACCGCAATCCGTGAAGGCGTCGATCGCGACAAGGCCTATCCGCTCGAAGAGGCGGTGAAGATGGTCAAGGAGCGCGCCAAGGCGAAGTTCGACGAGACCATCGAGATCGCGATGAATCTCGGCGTCGATCCGCGTCACGCCGACCAGATGGTCCGCGGCGTGGTCAGCCTGCCGGCCGGGACCGGCCGCAGCGTGCGCGTCGGCGTGTTCGCGCGCGGCGCCAAGGCCGACGAGGCCAAGGCCGCCGGCGCCGACGTGGTCGGCGCGGAGGATCTGGTCGAGAAGGTGCAGGGCGGCAATATCGACTTCGACCGCTGCATCGCCACGCCCGATCTGATGCCGCTGGTCGGCCGGCTCGGCAAGGTGCTGGGCCCGCGCGGCATGATGCCGAACCCGAAGGTCGGCACCGTCACCATGGACGTGGCCGGCGCGGTGCAGGGGCGCCAAGGGCGGCTCGGTCGAGTTCCGCGTCGAGAAGGCCGGCATCGTGCAGGCCGGCGTCGGCAAGGCCTCGTTCTCGGCCGACAAGCTCGTTGCGAACATCAAGGCGTTCGCCGACGCGGTGCAGAAGGCCAAGCCCGCGGGCGCCAAGGGCACCTTCATCAACAAGATCGCGATCTCGTCGACCATGGGCCCGGGCGTGAAGCTCGAACCTGGTTCGGTGCTCGGCTCGGGCGGAACCTCGGCGAACTCGTAAGCCAACTCGTTCTCGGCGTATCCGAGAGCAAGGTGCGCGTATTCGTGCCCTCTCCCCTCCGGGGGAGAGGGCGGCGAGATCTGCCCGCAGAGAAAGAATGGGTGAGGGGCGTTTCAGAAAGCGCCCCCTCACCCATTTCTCGTTTGTCGCTGCACCGGGCTGCCCTCTCCCCCGGAGGGGAGAGGGCGCAGCGATGACTACCGCGTTCGCGGCTACGGCGCGTAGATCCAGAAATCCGCCACCAGGCCCGCGCCATCGACCGGCAACGGTGCCGGCGTTTGCACGGCTGCGAGCGGGTGCGGCGTGCCGACCTGATCTTTCCACGCCGCCGCGACGCCGGCGAAATCGCGGATGTCGGTCAGGAAATACTGCGCGCGCACCACGTTCGCCATGGTGACGCCGACGGCCTTGCACACCGCCTCGGCGTAGCCGTGCACCAGCGCGCCCTGCGCGTAGCCCGCGAGCCCGATCGCGTCGAACGCGGCCGACTGGCCGGCGGCGGGCACCTGGCCGTCACTGCCGACGGGCATCAGCCCTGAGGCAAACACCAGTTCGCCTGCGCGCACGCACGGCCCGTACGCCGCGCCGTCCGGAACGTCGACCGACACCACCTGCTTCTTGCGCGTTGCGCCGGTCTTGAGCGCGATCAGGTTGATTTCCAGCATGCTCTCGGTGGTGGCGTAATCCTTCGCCGGCACCAGCGTCACCGCGCAGGGAATCGCACGGAAGTATTGCGACCACACGTCCATGAAATCCGGAAAGTGCTCGACGCCGCGGATATAGACCTGCGCCTTGAGGCTGTGTTCGAGCGACGATCCGGCGGCCTTCAGCGAAGGCTCCAGCCGTTCCTTGATCACGTAGTGCGCCTGGCGGCGGAAGGCGCTTTCGCCGCCCCAGTTGCGCGCCGCGGCCATCTTCACGCCGGGACCGAGTTCGCCGTTCGACTGCAGCGCCATGTTGCCGGCGACGAAGACGAAATCGTTGACCACCACCGCGGGATGGTAGCCGGAGGCGGTGATCTTCTCGCCCGGCAAGGTGACTTTCTGGATGTCCCAGCCGGGACCGGGGACGACCGCGATCGAGGACATGTGGATGTGGGTCGCCGCCGTGAAGCATCGCTCCATGATGATCGAGGTGCTGGGCGCGATGTAGCTGCCGAACTCGGCAAAGCGCGCCAGGTGATAGGCGTGCGTGGCCTGGCCATGGGTGTAGTACTGGTCGGTGCGCACCGTGTTCGGCAGGTCGGAGCCGAACTCGCGCAGGATCGCGCGCATCCGCTTGAGGATGGTGTCGGCCTCGCGCCGCAGCGGCGGGCGGCCGCTTAGCCGATGCCCCGGCGGACCCTCGACCTCGGGAGCGAGCCCATGCTCGAAATCGAACGCCTCATGGCCGTTGAGGAAGATCCACGGCCCCGCCTTGACCGCATAGGCGAAGCGCGTCCCGCTGCCGGCGAGACGGTCGGCTGATTTGACGATGAGTTCAGACACGCGAACCTCTTGTTGCTTGCGCGGTCACGCCGCGTCGCGCCGGCCCCACAATTCGCGGGTCGCGATCCTGGCGCCTTCCGCGAGCGAGCGCAGCTTCGCCCACATGATCGAGGGGTGGACGCGCTGCGCGAACGGGCTCTGCGCGAAGCCGCAGTCGGTGCCGCCCATGACGTGCTCGCGCCCGACGATCTTGGCCAGCCGCACAATGCGCTGCGCGACCAGTTCGGGATGCTCGACGATGTTGGTGGCGTGGCTGATGACGCCGGGGATCAGCACCTTTCCGGCCGGCAGCTTGGCGGTCTGCCACACCGTCCATTCGTGCTCGTGGCGCGGGTTGGCGGCCTCGAAGCTGTAGTGGCCGACATTCACCTGCAGCAGCAGATCGATGATGCTCTTGAGCGGCACGTCGAAGGCGTGCGGGCCGTTCCAGCTGCCCCAGCAGATGTGATAGCGCGACTTCTCCGGCGGGATGCCGCGCAGCGCATGGTTGAGCGCGTCGATCCGCATCTGCGCCCAGGCGCGGTACTGCGCCTCCGACATCGGCGGCACCATCTTCTCGTGCATGTAGGGCAGGAACGCGTCGTCGATCTGCACGTAGAGGCCGGCGTCGACGATCGCCTGGTATTCCTGGTGCAGGCAGTCGGCGAGCGCGAAGAACAGGCTCTGCTCGTCCGGATAGTGCTCGTTCTTGGCGCCGGGCAGCGCGCTCGCCGGCGCCACCACCGGCAGGAACGCGCCGTTCGCCTTGGCCTTGGCGGCCGCCGCCTTGAGGTTGGCGATGTCGCGCTTCACCTGCACGTCGGAATAGGTGAGCGGCCCGTTGACGACGAAGCGCCGGCCGAGCCGCGCGCCGAGCCCCGAGGCGCGGTCATACTCGGCATAGAATTCCGGAAACGCCACCCGGTCCTGGCCGCCGCCCGCCGACGCCATCGGATCCTTGAGCTCTTCGGGCGTCGCCGCGCGCGCCGACAAGCCGCTCAGCCGGTCGTGCACGTAGAACGCCCAGTTGCGGCCCTTGCTGAACTCGCCGTCGCTGACGATGTCGATGCCGGCGTCGACCTGCGCCTGGACGACCTCGCCGATCGACTCGGTCAGGCACGCCTCGTAGCCCGCCTTGTCGTAGGCCTCGCCGGCCTCGATTTTCTTCAGGAATTCGACCAGCTTCGGCGGCCGCACCAGGCTGCCGACATGCGTGGTCAGGATGCGGTCTGCCGGCATTGCGTTGCCTCCCGTCGGCGATTTTGGTTTCTTACCATCTTACCGCGACCGCGCAGCAATACGGAGTCGTATCAATGACGGTGTTTGTCTCAATTGCTCCGTGATCGGCAGTCATGCTCACAGCCGGTTGAATTCCGATGTGGCCGCTGCGATGGTCCCGTCGTGGTTCGCCGGTCCAATTTGCGGTGGATCAAGCCGGGCACGAACGAAGCGCTCTAAAGGCACAGGAATACTGTGCGCTAAGGTCAAGGGAGGTCACCATGTCGGCATGGCCGATGCGGCTGATCATGCTGGCGCTGTCCTGGACGCTGTCGCATGGCGCGATGGCGCAGACGACACCGCCGGCATCCGCGCCCGCCCAGCAGCCTCTGTCCGCGGGGCAGATCGACCAGCTGGTCGCGCCGATCGCGCTCTATCCCGACCCGTTGCTGGCCCAGGTCTTGATCGCGTCGACCTATCCGCTGGAGGTGGTGCAGGCCGACCGCTTTGCGAAGAACAATCGCAACCTCAAGGGCGATCCGCTGAAAGCCGCGCTCGCCAAGGAGAGCTGGGACGACAGCGTCAAGTCGCTGGTCGCGGTGCCGACCGTGCTCGCGATGATGAACGACAAGCTCGACTGGACGCCAGAAGCTCGGCGATGCGGTGCTCGCACAGCAGCCCGATGTCATGGACGCGGTGCAGCGGCTGCGGCAGCGCGCCAAGGCCAACAACAAGCTGGAGACCACCCCGCAGCAGACGGTGAGCACCGGTCAGGGTGACGGCGGAACCCAGTACATCACCATCGAGCCGGGTTCGCAGACCGAGCTCTACGTGCCGTACTACGAGCCGTCGGTGGTCTACGGCGACTGGCCCTATCCAGACTATCCGCCGTACTATTTCGCCGCCGCCGGCCGGTTACATCCTGGGCCGTGCGGCTCGCAACCGGAATCGCTTTCGGCGGCGCCATTGCGATCCGGCCACGCGGTCTGGGGCAACTGCAATTGGGGCCGCCACAACATCAACGTGGTCTCCAATCGCAACGTCAACATCAACCACTTCAACCGCACCACCGCGAACTTCGCAGAGAGTGGGAGCACAACGCCGATCATCGTCTCGGCGTGCGCTACAACAACGATGCGGTCCGGCAGAAATACGCGAAGAACAACATCCAGGCCGGCAGGCAGGAGCGGCTCGATTTCCGCGGCAAGGACGGTGAGCGCGTGCTCGATCCGGGCCGGACCGGGCAGAATGTCGGAGATCGTCCCGGAGCGGGCGCCGGCGATCGCGTTGGCGACCGACCCGGTGCCGGAGATCGCCCCGGCGCGGGCGACCGTCCGGGTTCGGGTGCGGGCAACCGTCCTGGCGGCGGTGACGGTGTGCGGCCAGGCGGCGGCGGAAATCGCCAGCCCGCGGCGGTGCAGAAGCCGCGCGACAACGCCTTCGACCGCGGCAGTTCGGGCGCGGCGGCAGGCGCAGCCGATCGGCGCCAGCTAATGCATGCAGCGCAGCGGTTCGGGTCAGGCGCGCGGCGGAGCCATAGTGGCGGCGGCGGCGGACACCGTCAGGCGGGCGGCGGCGGAGGCCGTGGTGGTGGCGGCGGCGGCTGGTCGCGGTTCCTGTCGGCCACCGGCGGACGCTGACCGCGTGAGGACGCCATGACACAACAATCATCGTGGAGGCTCTCGAACCATTTCGCTCGCACGGGCACTGACCAACTTCGTCGCAGCGCTCGGTTTGCTGTTCGTCTTGGCTGGCAGCGCCTCCGCGCAGCAGTTCTTCCCGTCGCCGGAGGCCGCGGCCGATGCGCTGGCGACCGCCGCCAAGGCGGCCGACATCCGCGCGCTGTTGCGCGTGCTCGGTCCGGACGGCGATGACATCATCTCGTCCGGCGATCCGGTCGCCGACGCGAACAACCGTAAGCGCTTCGTCGAGGCTTACGACGCCAAGCACGGCATCGACGAAGGACGGCGACGACAAGGCGACGCTGGTGCTCGGCGACGACGACTGGCCGTTCCCGATCCCGCTGGTGCGCCGCAACGAGACCTGGCGTTTCGATACCGAGGCCGGCCGCGACGAGATCCTGTTCCGGCGTATCGGCCGCAACGAACTGAGCATCGATCCAGGCCGATGCTCGCCTATGTCGACGCCCAGCAGGAATATGCCGAGAAGAATTTCGGCGGCGCCAATGCCTACGCCCAGCGCATCGTCAGCCGTCCGGGCAAGAAGGACGGCCTGTACTGGCCGGCCGCGCAGGGCGAACCCGAAAGCCCGCTCGGCGAGTTCGCGGCGCGCGCCGCGCTCGACGGCTACCGGCCGGGCCAGCAGCGCATCCCGTTCCACGGCTACTACTACAAGGTCCTCACCCGGCAGGGGCCGGCGGCGCCGGATGGGGCGTTGGACTACATCGTCAAGGGCAACATGATCGGCGGCTTCGCGCTGATCGCCTATCCGGCCGAGTACGACAATTCCGGCATCAAGACCTTCATGGTGAACCAGGACGGGGTGGTCTACGAGAAGGACCTCGGGCTCAATACGGCCCGGATTGCCTCGGGGATCGCGGCCTTCAACCCAGACCAGGGCTGGGAGAAGGTCGTCAACAACGGGATCCCGCAGTCTGCTGCCAAGCCCTGACCGGGCAAAGCGCGAGCATTTTTTGCGATTCCGCTTGGCAAAGCGGGTCCGAGCCTCTAAATACCCGGCGTGGGCGTGCCGGCCCGGTGTGTCGGCGCGCCTATGCGCGTCTTATCAAAATCGTGGTGGTTAGGACCTTTCTCCTTTTGGACATCCTGCGGGATCTTTCAGAACGGAGCCGGGACCGGACACGGTTTTCTTTTGGCGCCAAAGGCTTCCGGCGGTTTCCGGAAGTCGATCCTGTCCGAGACTGCAGGCGCCGGGTGACCGGCTTAATCCAACAGCCTGCACAGACGGGGAAAGACCGTTTTGGGGCCAAAAGCCCCGCGACCGGTTCGAACCTCGATGACCCGGCGTGGCTGTAGAGCCGCGCCCGGGGGGCAGGACTTGAGGAGCGTCGTCCTGCCCGGGATCGTCTGACGACCCTTGGGTTCGGACGGCAGGTCGCAACCGGCAGGTCCCGCACCGAGTGCGGGCCGCCAACCGGAAAGAGCTTGCAGTGGATCGAGCGGCCAAGAAGGAGTTCATCACCTCGCTCAACGGTGTCCTCAAGGGCACCAATGTCGTGGTGGTGGCTCACTATTCGGGCCTCACGGTCGCCCAGATGCAGAATCTGCGCAAGCAGATGAAGCAGTCGGGCGCCACCGTGAAGGTCGCGAAGAACCGTCTCGCCAAGATCGCTCTCGAAGGCACCGACGCAGCCGTCGATCGTGCCCCTGCTGAAGGGGCCGACCGTGATCGCCTATTCGGGCGATCCGATTGCTGCGCCGAAGGTCGCCACCGACTTCGCCAAGGCGCACGAGAAGTTCGTGATCCTGGGCGGAGCGATGGGCAAGACCGCGCTCGACCCGAACGGCGTCAAGGCGCTCGCGTCGCTGCCGTCGCTCGATGAGCTGCGTGCGAAGATCGTCGGCCTGATTCAGGCGCCGGCGACCAAGATCGCGCAGGTCGTCAATGCGCCGGCCGCGAAGGTCGCCCGCGTGCTCCAGGCCTATGCCTCGAAAGAGCGAAGCGGCGTGAGACCCACGCAATCTCAACTGGTTTCGAACCGATAGGACGTAACCGAAATGGCTGATCTGCAGAAAATCGTCGACGACCTTTCGAGCCTCACGGTGCTCGAGGCGGCCGAACTCGCGAAGATGCTGGAAGAGAAGTGGGGCGTGTCGGCCGCGGCTGCGGTTGCCGTCGCCGCGGCTCCTGGCGCCGCTGCCGCGGCGGTCGAGGAGAAGACCGAGTTCACCGTCATGCTGACCGCGATCGGCGACAAGAAGATCGAGGTGATCAAGGAGGTGCGCGCGCTCACCGGGCTCGGCCTCAAGGAGGCCAAGGACCTGGTCGAGGCGGCGCCGAAGGCGGTCAAGGAAGGCGTGACCAAGGACGAGGCCGAGAAGATCAAGGCCACCCTCGAGAAGGTCGGCGCCAAGGTGGAACTCAAGTAAGTGTGATCGAAGCTTCGGCGGTTCCGGGGGCGCAATTCCCCGGAACTGCCCATATTTCCGCTGGCAACAGCAGAAATCCGACGGTTCGGCGCTAGCCGAATCGCATAGAAACAGGGCCCGACGCCTGTCCTGACGGTCGCGATGGATTGCGGCCTTCCGGAGAGTCGTCCCGGCCCCGGCGGTTCGACAGAGAGACAGAGAGATATGGCAGCGCAGACGTTTATTGGTCGCAAGCGCGTTCGGAAATTTTTCGGAAAAATTCAGGAAGTCGCAGAGATGCCGAACCTCATCGAGGTTCAGAAGGCATCCTATGATCAATTCCTGCTGGTGAAGGAGCCCGAAGGCGGCCGGCCCGACGAGGGCCTGCAGGCCGTCTTCAAGTCGGTGTTTCCGATCTCGGACTTCTCCAACTCCTCGATGCTCGAATTCGTCAAGTACGAGTTCGAAGCGCCGAAGTACGACGTCGACGAGTGCCGCCAGCGCGGCATGACCTATGCCGCGCCGCTCAAGGTGACGCTGCGCCTGATCGTGTTCGATGTCGACGAGGAGACCGGCGCCAAGTCGGTCAAGGACATCAAGGAGCAGGATGTCTACATGGGCGACATTCCGCTCATGACCAACAACGGCACCTTCATCGTCAACGGCACCGAGCGCGTCATCGTCTCGCAGATGCACCGCTCGCCCGGCGTGTTCTTCGATCACGACAAGGGCAAGACCCACTCGTCCGGCAAGCTGCTGTTCGCCGCGCGCATCATTCCGTATCGCGGCTCCTGGCTCGACATCGAGTTCGACGCCAAGGACATCGTCTATGCGCGCATCGACCGCCGCCGCAAGATTCCGGTGACGTCGCTGCTGTATGCGCTCGGCATGGACGCCGAGGAAATCCTCAACACCTTCTACCGCAAGATTCCCTACAAGCGGCAGAAGGACGGCTGGCGCGTGCCGTTCGATGCCAACCGCTTCCGCGGCTACAAGGCGATCAACGATCTGGTCGACGCCGACAGCGGCAAGGTGGTGCTCGAGGCCGGCAAGAAGCTGACCGTGCGCTCGGCCCGCCAGCTCGCGGAGAAGGGCCTCAAGGCGCTGCGCATGTCCGACCCGGAACTGATCGGCCACTACATCGCCGAGGACCTCGTCAACCCGAAGACCGGCGAGATCTACGTCGAGGCCGGCGAGGAGATCACCGAGAAGAACCTCAAGGCGCTGATCGAGGCCGGCTACAAGGAGCTGCCGCTGCTCGACATCGACCACGTCAATGTCGGCGCCTACATCCGCAACACGCTCACGGTCGACAAGAACATGACGCGCGAGGACGCGCTGTTCGACATCTACCGCGTGATGCGTCCGGGCGAGCCGCCGACGGTCGACACCGCCGCAGGCGATGTTCAAGTCGCTGTTCTTCGACGACGAGCGCTACGACCTCTCGGCGGTCGGCCGCGTCAAGATGAACATGCGCCTCGACCTCGATGCGCCCGACACCATGCGGGTGCTGCGCAAGGAAGACATCCTCTCGGTGGTCAAGACGCTGGTCGACCTGCGCGACGGCAAGGGCGAGATCGACGACATCGACCATCTCGGCAACCGCCGGGTGCGCTCGGTCGGCGAGCTGATGGAGAACCAGTACCGCATCGGCCTCCTGCGCATGGAGCGCGCGATCAAGGAGCGCATGTCGTCGGTCGATATCGACACCGTCATGCCGCAGGACCTGATCAACGCCAAGCCGGCGGCGGCGGCGGTGCGCGAGTTCTTCGGCTCCTCGCAGCTCTCGCAGTTCATGGACCAGACCAACCCGCTGTCCGAGATCACGCACAAGCGGCGTCTCTCGGCGCTCGGGCCGGGCGGTCTCACCCGCGAGCGCGCCGGCTTCGAGGTGCGCGACGTGCACCCGACGCACTACGGCCGCATCTGCCCGATCGAGACGCCGGAAGGCCCGAACATCGGCCTGATCAACTCGCTCGCGACCTATGCGCGGGTGAACAAGTACGGCTTCGTCGAGACGCCGTATCGCAAGGTGAAGGACGGCCGCGTCACCGACGAGGTGATCTATCTCTCGGCGATGGAGGAGAGCCGCTACACGGTCGCGCAGGCGAACGCGCCGATCGACAATCGCGGGCGCTTCACCGAGGACCTGGTGGTGTGCCGGCATGCCGGCGACGTGCAGCCGCTGCCGCCCGACAAGGTCGACTTCATGGACGTGTCGCCGAAGCAGCTCGTGTCGGTGGCCGCCGCGCTCATTCCGTTCCTGGAGAACGACGACGCCAACCGCGCGCTGATGGGCTCGAACATGCAGCGCCAGGCGGTGCCGCTGGTTCGCGCCGAGGCGCCGTTCGTCGGCACCGGCATGGAAGGCACGGTGGCGCGCGACTCGGGCGCCGCGATCGGCGCGCGGCGCACCGGCGTCGTCGACCAGGTCGACGCCACCCGTATCGTCGTCCGCGCGACCGAGGAGGCCGACCCGACCAAGCCGGGCGTCGACATCTACCGGCTGATGAAGTTCCAGCGCTCCAACCAGAACACCTGCATCAACCAGCGTCCGCTGGTGAAGGTGGGCGATCAGGTGCAAGCAAGGGCGACATCATCGCCGACGGTCCCTCGACCGAGCTCGGCGAGCTCGCGCTCGGCCGGAACGTGCTGGTCGCGTTCATGCCGTGGAACGGCTACAACTTCGAGGACTCGATCCTGCTCTCCGAGCGCATCGTCAAGGACGACGTCTTCTCCTCGATCCACATCGAGGAATTCGAAGTCATGGCGCGCGACACCAAGCTCGGGCCGGAAGAAATCACCCGCGACATCCCGAACGTGTCGGAAGAGGCGCTCAAGAACCTCGACGAGGCCGGCATCGTCTATATCGGCGCGGAGGTCCGCGCCGGCGACATCCTGTGCGGCAAGATCACGCCCAAGGGCGAAAGCCCGATGACGCCGGAAGAGAAGCTTCTGCGCGCGATCTTCGGCGAGAAGGCCTCGGACGTGCGCGACACCTCGCTGCGCGTCCCGCCGGGCGTGCAGGGCACGGTCGTCGAGGTGCGGGTGTTCAACCGCCACGGCGTCGAGAAGGACGAGCGCGCGCTCGCGATCGAGCGTGAGGAGATCGAGCGGCTCGCCAAGGACCGCGACGACGAGCAGGCGATCCTCGACCGCAACGTCTACGGCCGTCTGGCCGAGATGCTGGAAGACCGCCAGGGCATCGCCGGCCCGAAGGGCTTCAAGAAGGACTAGCAAGATCACCCGCGCGGTGCTCGACGAGTATCCGCGCTCGCAGTGGTGGCAGTTCGCCTCGCCGAACGACAAGCTGATGGCCGAGATCGAGGCCATCCGCAAGCAGTACGACGAGTCGAAGAAGGGCCTCGAACAGCGCTTCCTCGACAAGGTCGAGAAGCTGCAGCGCGGCGACGAGCTGCCGCCCGGCGTGATGAAGATGGTCAAGGTCTTCGTCGCGGTGAAGCGCAAGATCCAGCCCGGCGACAAGATGGCCGGCCGCCACGGCAACAAGGGCGTGGTGTCGCGGATCGTGCCGATCGAGGACATGCCGTTCCTGCCGGACGGCACCCATGTCGACATCGTGCTCAATCCGCTCGGCGTGCCCTAGCGCATGAACGTCGGCCAGATCCTGGAGACGCATCTCGGCTGGGCCTGCGCCGGCCTCGGGCTCAAGATCGGCCAGGCGGTCGACGTCTACAACGCGCAAGCACGACACCAGGCCGCTGAAGGACATTCTCAAGAAGGTCTACGGCGACGACGAGACCATCAAGTCGCTTGGCGAGAAGGACCTGGTCGAGCTCGGCAACAATCTGCGCCACGGCGTGCCGATTGCCACGCCGGTGTTCGACGGCGCCAAGGAGAAAGACATCGAGGACATGCTCGATCTCGCCGGCCTCGACCATTCCGGGCAGGTCACGCTGCACGATGGGCGCACCGGCGAATCGTTCGATCGTAAGGTGACGGTGGGCTACATCTACATGCTCAAGCTCCATCACCTGGTCGACGACAAGATCCACGCGCGTTCGATCGGTCCGTACTCGCTCGTCACCCAGCAGCCGCTGGGCGGCAAGGCGCAGTTCGGCGGCCAGCGCTTCGGCGAAATGGAGGTGTGGGCGCTCGAGGCTTACGGCGCCGCCTACACGCTGCAGGAGATGCTGACGGTGAAGTCGGACGACGTCGCCGGCCGCACCAAGGTCTACGAGGCGATCGTGCGCGGCGACGACACGTTCGAGGCCGGTATCCCGGAATCGTTCAACGTGCTGGTCAAGGAGATGCGCTCGCTCAGCCTCAACGTCGACCTGCACAATTCGAAGCAGGGACGCGACGGCGCTGCCGAGGCGGCCGAGTAACGCACACCGTCATGCGCGGGCTTGACCCGCGCATCCCGCTTAGGGGCGCAGTGCCTTCCTAAGCGGGATCGCCGGGACAAGCCCGGCGATGACGCACTGAGAGATGAGCAGCGAAATCTAGACGCAGTCGGCCCGGCCGACAAACTCCAAGCGGAGAATGCGATGAACCAAGAATTGATGAATCTCTTCAGCCCGCAGGTGCCGGCTCAGGTCTTCGACCAGATCCGGATTTCGATCGCGAGCCCGGAGAAGATTCTGTCCTGGTCGTACGGCGAGATCAAGAAGCCGGAGACCATCAACTACCGCACCTTCAAGCCCGAGCGCGACGGCCTGTTCTGCGCGCGCATCTTCGGGCCGATCAAGGATTACGAGTGCTTGTGCGGCAAGTACAAGCGCATGAAGTACAAGGGCATCATCTGCGAGAAGTGCTCGGTCGAGGTGACGCTGTCGCGCGTGCGGCGCGAGCGCATGGGCCATATCGAGCTCGCCGCGCCGGTCGCGCATATCTGGTTCCTCAAGTCGCTGCCGTCGCGCATCGGGCTCCTGCTCGACATGACGCTCAAGGATCTCGAGCGGATTCTGTACTTCGAATACTACGTCGTGCTCGAGCCGGGCCTGACCCCGCTCGAGGACCGGCAGTTGCTGTCGGAGGACGAGTACCTCAAGGCGCAGGAGACCTACGGCGGCGACAGCTTCACCGCCATGATCGGCGCGGAAGCGATCCGCGAGATGCTCAAGGCGCTCGATCTCGACAAGATGCAGGCCGACCTGCGCGCCGAGATCGCGGGCTCGGATTCCGACGCCAAGAAGAAGAAGCTCGCCAAGCGGCTCAAGATCGTCGAGGCGTTCCAGCAGTCCGGCAACAAGCCGGAATGGATGATCCTGACGCAGGTGCCGGTGATCCCGCCGGACCTGCGGCCGCTGGTGCCGTTGGATGGCGGCCGCTTCGCCACCTCCGACCTCAACGACCTCTATCGCCGCGTCATCAACCGCAACAACCGCCTGAAGCGGCTGATCGAGCTGCGCGCGCCGGACATCATCATCCGCAACGAGAAGCGCATGCTTCAGGAAGCGGTCGATGCGCTGTTCGACAACGGCCGCCGCGGCCGCGTCATCACCGGCGCCAACAAGCGTCCGCTGAAGTCGCTCGCCGACATGCTCAAGGGCAAGCAGGGCCGGTTCCGCCAGAACCTGCTCGGCAAGCGCGTCGACTATTCCGGCCGCTCGGTGATCGTGGTCGGGCCCGAGCTCAAGCTGCACCAGTGCGGCCTGCCGAAGAAGATGGCGCTCGAGCTGTTCAAGCCGTTCATCTATTCGCGGCTCGACGCCAAGGGCCTGTCCACCACGGTGAAGCAGGCCAAGAAGCTGGTCGAGAAGGAGAAGCCGGAGGTCTGGGACATCCTCGACGAGGTGATCCGCGAGCATCCGGTGCTGCTCAACCGCGCGCCGACGCTGCATCGCCTGGGCATCCAGGCGTTCGAGCCGGTGCTGATCGAGGGCAAGGCGATCCAGCTGCATCCGCTGGTCTGCGCGGCCTTCAACGCCGACTTCGACGGCGACCAGATGGCCGTGCACGTCCCGCTGTCGCTCGAGGCGCAGCTCGAAGCGCGCGTGCTGATGATGTCGACCAACAACATCCTGCACCCCGCCAACGGCTCGCCGATCATCGTGCCGTCGCAGGACATCGTGCTCGGCCTCTACTACCTTTCGATCCTGCGCGAGCCCGACGCGAAGCAGAAGAACCTGCGGGTGTTCGGCAACATGTCCGAGATCGAGCACGCGCTCAATGCCAAGGCCGTCGATCTGCACACCAAGATCAAGTACCGCTGGTACGGCACCGACGAGAACGGCGTGACCACGCGCTACTGGTTCGAGACCACGCCCGGCCGCGTCATTCTCGGCAACGTGCTGCCGAAGAGCCCGAAGATTTCGTTCGACGTCGTGAACAAGCTCATGACCAAGCGCGAAATCTCCGGGATGATCGATCAGGTCTACCGCCACTGCGGCCAGAAGGAGACGGTGATCTTCTGCGACCGCATCATGGCGCTCGGCTTCCACCACGCGTTCAAGGCCGGCATCTCGTTCGGCAAGGACGACATGGTGGTGCCCGGTTCGAAGTGGAAGATCATCGACCGCACCCGCGAGGCGGTGAAGGAGTTCGAGCAGCAGTACAACGACGGCCTGATCACCCAGGGCGAGAAGTACAACAAGGTGGTCGACGCCTGGTCGAAGACCACGGACGAGATCGCCGAGGCGATGATGCAGGAGATCTCGTCGGTGAAGAAGGACGAGAAGACCGGCCGCGACGCGCAGGTCAACTCGATCTACATGATGGCGCACTCCGGCGCGCGCGGCTCGCCCGCGCAGATGCGCCAGCTCGCCGGCATGCGCGGCCTGATGGCCAAGCCGTCGGGCGAGATCATCGAGAGCCCGATCATCTCGAACTTCAAGGAAGGGCTGTCGGTGCTCGAGTACTTCAACTCGACCCACGGCGCCCGCAAGGGCCTCGCCGACACCGCGCTCAAGACCGCCAACTCCGGCTATCTGACGCGGCGCCTCGTCGACGTGGCGCAGGACTGCATCATCACGACGGTCGATTGCGGCACCGATCTCGGCATCAAGGTGCGCGCCATCATCGACGCCGGCACGGTCGTGGCCTCGCTCGCCACCCGCATCCTCGGCCGCACCACGGCCGAGGACGTGCGCGATCCGAGCAACCACAAGAACGTCATCGTCAAGAAGGGCACGCTGCTCGGCGAGCCGGAGGTCGACGCGATCGTCACGGCCGGCGTGCAGGAACTGCGCATCCGCTCGGTGCTGACCTGCGAGACCACCAACGGCTGCTGCGCCATGTGCTACGGGCGCGATCTCGCCCGCGGCACGCCGGTCAACATGGGCGAGGCGGTGGGCGTCATCGCCGCCCAGTCGATCGGCGAGCCGGGCACCCAGCTCACCATGCGCACGTTCCACATCGGCGGCGCCGCTCAGATCTCCGAGCAGTCGTTCATCGAGTCGAACTTCGACGGCAAGATCAAGATCAAGAACAAGAACATCGTGAAGAACTCCGACGGCCAGACCGTCGCGATGGTGCGCAACATGATCGTTGCCGTGCTCGATCCGGATGGCACCGAGCGTGCCACCCACCGCATCCAGTACGGAGCGCGGGTGCTGGTCGATGACGGCGTGCAGATCAAGCGCGGCCAGCGCATCGCCGAGTGGGATCCGTACACCCGGCCGATCCTCACCGAGGTCGAGGGCACGATCGGCTTCGAGGACCTGGTCGAGGGTCAGTCGATGTCGGAAACGCTCGACGAGTCGACCGGCATCGCCAAGCGCGTGGTCATCGACTGGCGCATCGGCTCGAGCCGCAACCAGGCCGACCTGCGTCCGACGATCGTGATCAAGGACAAGGCCGGCAAGGTCGCTGGCAAGCCGCTACCTGCTCGCCGTCGACGCGATCATCTCGGTCGATCCGGGCGGCCACGTGAGGGCGGGCGACGTGGTCGCGCGTATCCCGACCGAAAGCGCCAAGACCCGCGACATCACCGGCGGTCTGCCGCGGGTGGCGGAGCTGTTCGAGGCGCGCCGGCCGAAGGAAGCCGCGATCATCGCGGAGACCTCGGGCACGATCCGGTTCGGCAAGGACTACAAGAACAAGCGCCGCATCATCATCGAGCCGGCCGACAAGAGCGAGGAGCCGCGGGAGTACCTGATCGCGAAGGGCAAGCACATCCATCTGCAGGACGGCGACGTCGTCGAGAAGGGCGACTACATCGTCGAGGGCAATCCCGCTCCGCACGACATCCTGGCGATCAAGGGCGTCGAAGAGCTCGCGAACTTCCTGCGTCAACGAGATCCAGGAGGTCTACCGGTTGCAGGGCGTGCACATCAACGACAAGCACATCGAGGTGATCGTTCGCCAGATGCTGCAGAAGGTCGAGATCGACGACGCCGGCGAGACCGAGCTGATCCAGGGCGAGCAGATCGACAAGATCGAGATGGACGAGATCAACGTCAAGGCGGTGGAGGAGGGCAAGAAGCCGGCGAGCGGGCATCCCGGTGCTGCTCGGCATCACCAAGGCCTCGCTGCAGACGCGCTCCTTCATCTCGGCGGCGTCGTTCCAGGAGACCACCCGCGTGCTCACCGAGGCCGCCGTCAACGGCAAGGTCGACACGCTCGAAGGCCTCAAGGAGAACGTCATCGTCGGCCGCCTGATCCCGGCGGGAACCGGCGCCATGATGAACCAGCTGCGCGAGGTCGCGGGCAAGCGCGATGCGCTCATCCTCGAGGAGCGCGAGAAGGAGGCGGCCGCCAAGGCCGCCGCCGACAAGGCCGCACAGGCCCAGGCGGCCGAACCCGTGCAACTGCCGGCCGCCGAGTAGGGCCGGAACGCACGCTTCGAGCAAAACAGGGGGCCGCCTTCGGGCGGCCCCCTCGCTTTTCGGCGGCGCGGCGGCTGTCGTGTCGCCCAAAATGCAACGGGCGAACCGCTCCGCGACGGCCGTGCCCGGCTCCCGAAGCGGACGAATCTTAACACAATTTCAATAAGATATTTCCCCTCGGGTAAGGACTTCGAGGCACCTTGGCGCGGTGATTCACCCGCAGATTCGGGCAGGTGCGGGAGCCGCGGCTAAATTCGCGGGAGTCAGGGAGCCGGTCACTCCAAAAAGCCCTTTTTGTTGTCGAAGCTTCAAGCCCGGGGCCTATCCTCTCTCTTTCTCACGTGAAGCGAGCGTGCGCGCCAGCCGATGGAAACGATTCTCGTCAAGATTTTCGCCACGGCATTGGCCTTCAGTCAGGTCACGACCGCCCCCGAGGCGGTCAAGACCAAGTTCGACCGTGCGACCGACCAGCCGGAGGTGGCGCGCATCCTGGGCGCGGGCTGCGGCCATATCCGCAAGGCCTTCGACATCGAGTCGATCAATCTCGACGACCTGATCGCCACCGCGATGGACGATCCGCAGGCGATGACCGGCGACGTCAAGGCGTTCCGCGGCCTCAACTTCGGCGACCTGCTCACCGCCTACAAGCAGTTCTGCAAGAACGAGACGGTTCCGACGCCGGCGGTCGATCTCGGCGACGTCATCGACTTCTACAACAAGGCGGCCGCCGATCTGCCCGATCACACGCGCCTCAAGGGCCTGAAGCTGCCGGGCGCGAGCGTCGTGCTCGACAACAAGGGCCACCGCTTCGCCGAGGTGTTCGAGGAGAACCAGCGGCGCGTCTGGGTGCCGGTCGCCGACATTCCACCCTACGTCCAGAAGGCCTTCATCGCGGCCGAGGACAAGCGCTTCTTCACCCACAAGGGCATCGACGAGCGCGGGTTGATCCGCGCCTTCATCGGCAACCTGGCGAATTCCGGCCGGCCGCAGGGCGGCTCGACCATCACCCAGCAGGTGGTGAAGAACCTCCTGGTCGGCGAGGACCTCACCTACGAGCGCAAGATCCGGGAGATGATCGTCGCCACGCGGCTCGAGCGCGCGCTCAGCAAGGCGGAGATTCTGGAGCTCTATCTCAACTCGACCTATCTGGGCCGCGGCTCGTGGGGCATCGAGTTGGCGGCGCGCAGCTATTTCGGAAAGTCCGCCAAGGATCTGGCGCTCGCCGAGGGCGCGCTGCTCGCGGGCCTGACCAAGGGCCCGAACTACTACAATCCCGACCGCCATCCCGAGCGCGCCCGCGAGCGTCTGGGCTACGTCGTGTCCCGGATGCAGGAGGAGAACATCATCACCGCCGACGAGCGCACCAAGGTGCTGGCCGCGCTCCCGGACATGATCCCCTACGAGCGGCCGCGCCGCGACCTCGGCTTCCACTTCGTCGATCAGGTCGCCCGCGAGGCCAAGTCGCTGGCCGGGATCGAGGGCATCACGGCCAATTCCTACACCGTGCGCTCCACCATCAATGTGCAATTGCAGCGCACCGTCGAGGAAACCCTGCAGGAGGGCCTCTGGCGCTACGAGCGCAATTCGGGGCGCCTGCGGTTCGTTGCGGCCGAGACCAATCTGGCCAAGATGATCGAGCGCATCGACGCCGACAAGAAGACCGTCGACAAGCGGCCGTCGTGGCAGCGCGCGATCGCGACCGCGCGGTTGCCGCTTTACGACGTGCACTGGACGCCCGCGCTGGTGGTCGAGAAGCCGACCGGCAAGAAGGGCGAGGCGTTGCGCGTCGGCCTCGCCGACGGCCGCATCATGCCGCTCTCGGTCGACAACGGCGCGATCGTGAACAAGCTCAAGCTCTACGACGTCGTCATGGTCAAGGTGAACGAGGGCAACCCCAAGGCGAAAGGCAATCGACCGCGCGCGCGGAGCTGCGGATCCGCCCGGGCGTGCAGGGCGCGGTGGTGGTGCTGGAGAACAAGACCGGCCGCATCCTCGCCATGACCGGCGGCTTTTCCTATCCGCTGAGCCAGCTCAACCGCGTGACGCAGGCGCAGCGCCAGCCCGGCTCCTCGATCAAGCCGCTGTCCTATCTCGCCGCGCTCTCGCGCGGCCTGCAGCCCAACACCTATGTCAGCGACGATTCGATCACGCTGCCGCCGATCGGCACCGGGCGCGTGCGCGAACAGGACTACTGGTCGCCGAAGAACTACGACGGCGGCGGCGGCGGCACGATGACGCTGCGGCGCGCGCTCGAGAACTCGCGCAATCTCGCGACCGTGCATCTGCTCGACGGCGGCATCGCCGATACGCCGCAGGCGAGCCTCGACCGGCTCTGTGCGCTGGCCGCCGAGGCGCAGATCTACCGCGAATGCGTGCGCTACTACCCGTTCGTCCTGGGCGCGCAGCCGGTTCGCCCGATCGATCTGGCGGCGTTCTACGCCGCGATCGCCAACGAAGGCCTGCGGCCGTCGCCCCATGTGGTCGAGACCGTCGAGCGCAACGGCCTGATCGTCTATCGCCACGATCCGAAGTCGGCGGTCACGATCGGCTCGGCCGACCGGGTCGCGTTCTATCAGCTCAAGACCATGATGCAGGGCGTGCTGTCGCGCGGGACCGCGCGCTCGATCGCGTCGCTGGCGCCGTTTGTCGCCGGCAAGACCGGCACCACCGACAACGAGAACGACGCCTGGTTCGTCGGCTTCACCAACGATGTCACGGTGGCGGTGTGGGTGGGTTACGACAACGCCACCGGCAAGCGGCAGACCTTGGGCGGCGGCGCGACCGGCGGCGGGCTGGCGGTGCCGATCTTCGAGCCGATCATCCAGGCGGTGTGGGCGCAGCACGCGCCGAGGACCGCGCTGGCGCCGCCCTCGGCGGAAGCGAAGAAGCAGATGGCGTGCAAATCGGTCGATGTCGAGTCGGGCGAAATCACCTCGGAGCGCGCGGGCAGGGGACTGACCGAGTGCTTCCGGATCGACCGCACCGGCCAGATCGCCGACACGCAGTATCAATTGGTGTCCCGCGAGAGCGGCTATTCCTATCGGGAGCGCGACTCCGACGACCGTGGCTACGGGGTCAATCCGAACCCGTTCTTCGGCTATCCGAATCAGCGCCAACGCGGCTATTACAGCGATCGGGGTTACTACGATCAGCGTGGCTACTATGACCAGCGCGGCAACTACTATCAGGACGATCGCTACAATCGCGGTTACGTGCAGTCGCCGCAGCAGTACTACTACGGCCAGCGCCAGGAGCAGCAACAGCAATACTATTCGCGCGAACGGCAGACGCCGCAGCGCGTCGACCCGGGCTATTTCGGCCGGCGGTGGTGAAAAGCGAGCGATGATGCGGAGCCTGAGGACGCTTGCCGTTTCCGCCGCCACGGCGCTGCTGGCGGTGCTGCCGCCTGCCGGCGCCGGCGCGCAGGACTTCAAGATCGAGGACGTCACCACGATCGCCAAGCTCGCGGTCGAGCAGCTCAAGCCGAAATCGATCATCTTCATCGACAAGCCGAGCGACGACGTGATCGACCCCGAGGTGGGCCTGATCCGGTTCGAGGACTGGGCGCAGGCGAAGCCCATCCAGAAGCAGTTCCTGTCGCCCTATCCGAGCTACAGCGAGCCGACCTTGGAGGTCACCCTCGACGGCGTGAAGAAGCGCTTCAAGGAGAAGCTCTACATGTACGTCGCGGCCGCGCGCTTTCCGCTGGCGCGCGCGCCCGGCTCGGTCGATCTCGCAAGCCTGGTCAACCTGTCGTTCGTCGAGCGCATCGATCCGGCGGTCAAGCACAAGCTCATCACCGCGGCCGAGGCGATCTCGCCGAAGGATCCGCGCGCCGTGCACAACCAGCATCCGCTGCGCCGCTGGTGCGAAGCCCGCACCGACACGATCTGCATCCGCTCGCGCTATCAGTTCGAGGGCAGGCTGCCGCTCGGCATCCAGATCGCCAACAAGCTGCGCGAAGGCTCCAAGCAGATTCCCGATTTTCTCGAATTCGAGAGCGAACTGACCCTGCGGCCGCCGGCCGAGGTCACCGAGATGGGGCTGGCGGCGCTGACCGGGCTCGACACGCCGGCGGTCGGCGCGCTCGAGCAGAACATCTACTACGTCAACCAGGTGATGCAGTTCGGCAAGCTCCTGGCGGTGTTCCAGGGCCATCCGACCGACGCCAAGCAGACGCTGGTGACGGTGTTCATGGCGCTGGCGGTGGAATCGAGCCTGCTCGGCAAGAAGAAGGAATACGTCAACGTCCCGGTGCTGCGGAATCTGGTGCCGGCGCAGGTGCTGGCCGGCAAGAGCTCGTTCAATTCGGGCCAGTCGATCAGCGCCGGGCTGCCGGTCTATGCCCGCAACCAGGTCAAGGCGATCGCCGGACTGATCGAGCGCAAGTAAGGATCGAGCGCGCGCCGGCGGATGCGTGTTCTCATTGCCCAAGTCGCTAAGTCTACGGTTTGCAGGCGACCGCATGGCGTGTCGCCGAGGTTGGCGCAGCGTAGCGAAGTAATCTGACCAGATTGCACCGAAGCTGAACGATCCTTCAGCGCCCCACCTTGCTTTCGTCGAACTCGAAGGGCAATCTAAAGCATATGTCGGCTGCCGCGGAGCCATCAATCAAGTGCACGAGCTCGCTCGGCTACACGTGAGAACACGATGCCCTTCGACGCGTTCATCAGCTATTCGAGCAAGGACAAGATAGCCGCGGACGCCGCCTGCGCGGTGCTGGAAGGCGCCGGCGTGCGCTGTTGGATCGCGCCACGCGATATCAGGGCCGGCGGGGAGTACGGCGCCGCCATCGTCGAGGCCATCGACCAATGCCGCGTGATGGTTCTGATTTTTTCGTCGAGCGCGAACGACTGGGTCAGAATTCATCGCGAGATCGAACGGGCCGTATCCAAGGGTGTTACGATCGTCCCGGTGCGCATCGAGGAGATCGCGCCGACCAAGTCCATGGAATATTTTCTCGGCGCGATCCATTGGCTCGACGCCCTGACCGCGCCGGTCGAAAAGCATTTCCATCAGCTTGCCGAAACCGTCAAGGCGATCTTGCAGGTCGACGCTTCGCCCCGCAGCGCTCCGGATGGAGCCGTGCGCCAGGCGTTTGTGCCGGTGGCCGATCGTCCAGCGCCGGAGAACGAGACGGTTCAAACATCGGGCGAAACCGATGGTGCGATTGCCGAAAAGCCGAAGCGAACGGCCTGGCTCATTCCGACGCTTGGCGCCGGCATCGTCGCTGCTCTTCTGGCTGGAGGCGGCTGGTTCTACCAGAACCATGCAGTCGGCCCGGCGGCTCCGCCGAGCCCGCCGCAACCGCCGCCGAAGCAAGCCGAAGCGCTCGTGCCGGAAACAGTGCCGTTCATTTCCGATAACGAGCGCGCTGCGCTTCGCAGCACCTATCTGTCCGCGCCGGATCATAAGGCGCTTGCCATCAGCAACCGCAGCAGTTTCATCACCGGGCAGAAGGACGACGAAACCGCCAAGTCCGTTGCCCTGGAAGCCTGCAAGAGGGCGTCGGGGTCGGATGCGAAATACTGCCAGCTTTACGCCGTGGGCAATACGGTGGTTTTCACGGGTGGACGGCCGCCGCTGCCGCCGGAGCCCTGGGTCGTTCGGGATCCTTCCATCGAAAAGCCACTGGTCGCCAAGGACATCCCGCTGATCCTGGACTCCCAAAAGCCTTGGCTCGAGAAGAGCTTGCCGTCCTGGCGGAATCCGAAAGCCATATCCATCACTCCGGGAAACTACTACTTCCGTACTGCGGCATCGAATACTGTGAATACCGACGAAGCGGTTCGGCGAACGTTGGAGTGGTGCGGCTACATATCCGGTGCGCCTTGCCTGGTGGTCGCGGTTGACGATGTCTTCGTGGTTCCGATTCCGGCAACGATGAAGGCCACTGACATTTTCCGGGCCGGCAGCAATACCGCCATCGCGCCCGAACTGAGAGCCGACGTGGCGCGCCGCCTCGTCAACGCGACCAGCGGATGGAATGTGGTCGCGGTCGGCAGCAACGGGCGTGCCGGACTGGGCTTGAGAGCGTCGAAAGAACAGGACGGCATCGCCAGCGCGTTGGCGGACTGCAACCGGCAGGATCGCAACTGCCGGGTCATCGCAATCGGGCCGTTTTCGGTCGAGCCGCTGCCGCCGAGTGCGCCGGAAATCGTAACGGTCGACACCAAGGCGGCCGTGGCAGCCAATGACCGCGGCAAGGCCGCCTTCGCCAAGAAAGACTACGATCAGGCGATCGTCGAATATACCGAGGCGATCCGGATCGATCCAAAGTACCGCGATGCCTATTTCAATCGCGGCACGACGTATCATTTCGGCAAGCGGGACTATGACCGGGCCATTGCCGACTACACCCAGGCGATCCAGCTCGATCCTAAGATTGCCGACAGCTTCAGTGCCCGCGGCGTTGCATATTTCGACAGCAAACAATACGACCTTGCGATCACCGACCAGACCGAAGCGATCCGGCTCGATCCCAATTCTCGCGACGCCTACTTCAGGCGCGGCGTTGTGTATCGGAACGGCAAGCGCGACCCCACTCACGCGGTTGCCGACTTCACCGAAGCGATCCGGCTCGATCCGAAGGTCGTCCAGTCCTTTTACCTTCGCGGCCAAACATACCTGTACGACCTGAAAGATACTGACCGAGCGATCGCCGACTATACCGAGGCGATCCGGCTCGATCCCAAGTTTCGCGACGCCTATTTCAGCCGTGGCGTTGCGTATCGTGTTTGGAAAAAGGACTACGATCGGGCGATCTCGGACTACACTGAAGTTATCCGGCTCGATCCGAAGTATGTGCTCGCATTCCGTGACCGCGGTCTGGCCTACATGAGCGGGAAGCAGGACTACGATCACGCGATTGCCGACTTCACCGAAGCGATCCGGCTCGATCCGAAGCTTGCGCTCGCGCTCTATTACCGCGGCCAGGCGAAGCAGAAGAAAGGCGACACCGCGGGCGGCGACGCCGATATCGCCAGTGCCAGGGCGCTCGATCCGAACGTGGGAAAGTAGCCGGGCCGGAGCCGGCGGGCCTCGCTGACCGGGCCGGACTATGAGTACGTGCCATCGTCAAGTTCGACGCCGAGCGCGGCGCCGGCGCGGTGCCAGTTCGGCGTCTATTCGAGGGCATTTCGACCCCGAATAGGGACGCTCGAACCGCCGAGAAACCCCGATTTTTCGGCCCTTTCTGCCTTGACTTCATGGCCCCCCACCGATACATACCGCCCACTTTTCGGCAGGCGGTGAGCTTCGCTTGCTCGGAACGGCGCGCCCGAAACCCGCTAAACCATTGAGACGATTGATCTCTTTCGGCTGCGGATGGTCGCCTCAAGCCTCGAGGAATGAAGCTCAAACGCTGCCTCTGACGACTGTCAGATGAGAAGTGCACGACCGTGGGGCCTGAAAACCTCGCGGTCCTCTGTCGAACGGATGAGCCCCACCGCGCCGGGAAAGCGGGATGGTGCTCCTCCGTTTTGCGCGTTGCGATGAATTCTGCGCGTCGGTTCGACGCGATCAAACGTAAGGATGACGGGCGCGATGCCGACCATCAACCAGCTGATCCGCAAGCCGCGGGTCGTGCAGCACGCGAAGAAAAAGGTGCCGGCGCTGCAGCAGTCGCCGCAGAAGCGCGGCGTCTGCACCCGCGTCTATACGACGACCCCGAAGAAGCCGAACTCGGCGCTGCGCAAGGTCGCAAAGGTGCGTCTGACCAACGGCTTCGAGGTGATCGGCTACATCCCGGGCGAGGGCCATAACCTGCAGGAGCACTCGGTCGTGATGATCCGCGGCGGCCGCGTCAAGGATCTGCCGGGCGTGCGCTATCACATCCTGCGCGGTGTGCTCGACACGCAAGGCGTCAAGAACCGCAAGCAGCGGCGTTCGAAATACGGAGCAAAACGGCCCAAGTAAGCGGGCCGTTTTACGTTCAGAGAGACAGAGAGCAGAGCGATGTCCCGCCGTCACAGTGCCGAGAAGCGCGAGATCAACCCGGACCCGAAGTTCAACAACATCGTGGTCAGCAAATTCATGAACTCGATCATGTACGCCGGCAAGAAGTCGGTCGCCGAATCGATCGTCTACGGCGCGCTCGACATCATCGAGGGCAAGACCAAGCAGTCGCCGCTCACGGTGTTCCAGCAGGCGCTCGACAACGTGATGCCGTCGATCGAGGTGCGCTCCCGCCGCGTCGGCGGCGCGACCTACCAGGTGCCGGTCGAGGTGCGCACGTCGCGCCGGCAGGCGCTGGGCATCCGCTGGATCATCATTGCCGCGCGCGAGCGCAACGAAAAGACGATGACGGAGCGGCTCTCGGCCGAGTTGCTCGACGCATCCAACAATCGAGGAAACGCCGTGAAGAAGCGCGAGGACACCCACCGCATGGCGGAAGCCAATCGCGCGTTCTCGCACTATCGCTGGTGAGGGCAGGGAAAAGAAAGCAAGGATCGAAATAACATGCCTCGCGCCCACAAAATCGAGGACTACCGCAATTTCGGCATCATGGCTCACATCGATGCCGGGAAGACCACCACGACTGAGCGGATCCTCTATTACACCGGCAAGAGCCACAAAATCGGCGAGGTGCACGACGGCGCCGCGACCATGGATTTCATGGAGCAGGAGCAGGAGCGCGGCATCACCATCACGTCGGCGGCGACCACCGCGTTCTGGAACGGCAAGCGCCTGAACATCATCGACACGCCCGGCCACGTCGACTTCACCATCGAAGTCGAGCGCTCGCTGCGCGTGCTCGACGGCGCGGTATGCGTGCTCGATTCGAACCAGGGCGTCGAGCCGCAGACCGAGACGGTCTGGCGGCAGGGCGACAAGTACAAGGTTCCGCGCATCGTCTTCGCCAACAAGATGGACAAGATCGGCGCGGATTTTTACCAGTGCCTGAAGGATATCGTTGAGCGGCTCGGCGCCAAGCCGATCGCGATCCAGCTGCCGATCGGCGCGGAGCAGAATTTCAAGGGCATCGTCGATCTCGTGCGCATGAAGGGCGTGATCTGGGACGACGAGGCGCTCGGCGCCAAGTATCACGACGTCGACATCCCCGCCGACATGGCCGAGAAGGCCAAGGAATACCGCGAGAAGCTGATCGAAGCCGCGGTCGAGCTCGATGACGATGCGACGACCGCGTATCTCGAGGGCAAGGAGCCCGACGAGGCGACCCTCAAGAAGCTGATCCGCAAGGCGGTGATCACCGGCGCGTTCTTCCCGGTGCTGGCGGGCTCCGCCTTCAAGAACAAGGGCGTCCAGCCGCTGCTCGATGCGGTCGTCGACTATCTGCCGTCGCCGCTCGACGTGCCCCCGATCAAGGGCATCGACAGCAAGGGCAACGAGGTCGTGCGCAATCCGTCCGACAGCGAGCCGCTCGCCATGCTGGCGTTCAAGATCATGGACGACCCGTTCGTCGGCACCATCACGTTCTGCCGCATCTATTCCGGCCGGCTCGAGAGCGGCACCGGGGTGATCAACTCGACCAAGGACCGCAAGGAGCGCATCGGCCGCATGCTGCTGATGCACGCCAACAACCGCGAGGACATCAAGGAAGCGTTTGCCGGCGACATCGTCGCGCTCGCGGGCCTCAAGGAGGTGCGCACCGGCGACACGCTGTGCGACTCGCAGAAGTCGGTGATCCTGGAGAAGATGGAATTCCCCGACCCGGTGATCGAGATCGCGATCGAGCCGAAGTCGAAGGCCGACCAGGAGAAGCTCGGCGTCGCGCTCGCCAAGCTGGTCGCCGAGGATCCCTCGTTCCGCGTCAATACCGACCAGGAGTCCGGCCAGACCATTCTGCGCGGGATGGGCGAGCTGCATCTCGACATCAAGGTCGACATCCTCAAGCGCACCTACAAGGTCGAGGCCAATATCGGCGCGCCGCAGGTCGCTTATCGCGAGCGGATCACCAAGTCGGTCACGGTCGACTACCAGCACAAGAAGCAGACCGGCGGCACCGGCCAGTTCGCGCAGGTCAAGATCGTGGCCGAGCCGCTGCCGCCCGGCGGCGGGTTCGAGTTCGAGAACGAGGTCATCGGCGGCGCGGTGCCGAAGGAATACATCCCGGGCGTCGAGAAGGGTCTCGAATCGGTCCTCGGCTCGGGCGTGCTCGCGGGCTTCCCGGTGGTCGATCTCAAGGTGACGTTGATCGACGGCAGGTATCACGACGTCGATTCGTCGGCGCTGGCGTTCGAAATCGCGTCGCGCATGGCGCTGCGCGATGCCCTGCAGAAGGGCGGGCCGGTGCTGCTCGAGCCGATCATGAAGGTCGAGGTGGTGACGCCGGAGGACTACACCGGCTCCGTCATCGGCGACCTCAACTCGCGGCGCGGCCAGATTCACGGGCAGGACCGGCGCGGCAACGCCAACGTCGTGCTCGCGATGGTGCCGCTCGCCAACATGTTCGGCTACGTGAGCAACCTGCGCTCCATGAGCCAGGGCCGCGCCACGTTCACCATGCAGTTCGACCACTACGAGCAGGTCCCCTCGGCCGTCGCCGAGGAGATCAAAGCGAAGTTCGCATAACGACCAAGCCCAAGACTGAAGAAGGACACGGAGGGTTCCATGGCCAAAGAGAAATTCAACCGCGAGAAGCCGCATTGCAACGTCGGGACGATCGGGCACGTCGATCATGGCAAGACGACGTTGACGGCGGCGCTGACGAAGGTGTCGCTGGACAAGGGCTGGTCGAAGACGATGGTGTCGTATGACCAGGTCGCGAAGGCGTCCGAGAGCCAGGGCCGGCGCGACCCGACCAAGATTTTGACGATTGCGACCAGCCACGTCGAGTATTCGACGGCGAACCGGCATTACGCGCACGTCGACTGCCCGGGCCATGCCGACTACGTCAAGAACATGATCACCGGCGCGGCGCAGATGGACGGCGCCATCCTGGTGGTGTCGGCGGCCGACGGCCCGATGCCGCAGACCCGCGAGCACATCCTGTTGGCGCGCCAGGTCGGCGTGCCCTACATCGTGGTGTTCCTCAACAAGGTCGACGTGGTGGACGACCCGGAGCTGCTCGATCTGGTCGAGCTCGAGGTGCGCGAGCTTCTGACCAAGTACCAGTTCCCGGGCGACAAGGTTTCGGTGATCCGCGGCGCGGCCATCAAGGCGCTCAACGGCGAGAAGGGCGAGTTCGCCGACGAGGCGATCATGCGGCTGTACGAGGCGCTGGACAAGGAGGTGCCGCTGCCGGAGCGTCCGATCGACCAGCCGTTCCTGATGCCGATCGAAGACGTGTTCTCGATCTCGGGCCGCGGCACGGTGGTGACCGGCCGCATCGAGCGCGGCAAGATCAAGGTCGGCGAGGAAGTCGAGATCGTCGGGCTCAAGGACACCAAGAAGTCGGTGGTGACCGGGGTCGAGATGTTCCGCAAGCTGCTCGACGAGGGCGTGGCGGGCGACAATGTCGGCTGTCTGCTGCGCGGCGTGGCCAAGGAAGAGGTCGAGCGCGGGCAGGTTCTGTGCAAGCCGGGCTCGGTCAAGCCGCACAAGAAGTTCAAGGCCGAGGCCTACATCCTGACCAAGGAGGAGGGCGGCCGTCACACGCCGTTCTTCAACAACTACCGGCCGCAGTTCTACTTCCGGACCACCGACGTGACCGGGCAGTGCACGCTGCCGGAGGGCACCGAGATGATCATGCCGGGCGACAACGCCACCATGGACGTCGAGCTGATCACGCCGATCGCCATGGAGGAGAAGCAGCGCTTCGCCATCCGCGAGGGCGGCAAGACCGTCGGCGCCGGCGTGGTGGTCAGCATCACCGAGTAAGGGAAGGGCAACGGGGGGCGCTTTGCGCCCCTCTGCCGTGGAGCAATCGTCGATGAACGGCCAGAATATCAGAATCCGGCTCAAGGCGTTCGACCACCGTATCCTCGATACGTCGACGCGTGAGATCGTGGCCACCGCCAAGCGCACGGGTGCGCAGGTGCGTGGGCCGATCCCGCTGCCGACCAGGATCGAGAAATTCACGGTCAACCGTTCGCCGCACGTCGACAAGAAGAGCCGCGAGCAGTTCGAGATGCGCACCCACAAGCGCCTGCTCGACATCGTCGATCCGACGCCGCAGACGGTGGACGCGCTGATGAAGCTCGATCTCGCCGCCGGCGTCGACGTCGAGATCAAGCTCTGAGTGGAATAGAGAGACGAGGACAACGCCAATGCGCTCCGGGGTGATCGCACAGAAGGTCGGGATGACCCGCGTCTTTACGGACGGCGGCGAGCACGTGCCGGTGACGGTGCTGCGGCTTGGCAATTGCCAAGTGATCGCGCACCGCACCAAGGACAAGAACGGCTACGTCGCCGTGCAGCTCGGCTCCGGCACCCGCAAGCCGAAGACGCTGACCAAGGCCGACCGCGGCCACTTCGCCGTCGCCAAGGTCGAGCCCAAGCGCAAGCTGGCCGAGTTCCGGGTCGAGGAAAAAGAGCTCATCCCGGTCGGCGCCGAGATCACGGCCGACCATTTCGTGGTGGGCCAGTTCGTCGACGTCACCGGCACCACGATCGGCAAGGGCTTTGCCGGCGGCATGAAGCGGTGGAATTTCGCGGGCCTGCGCGCCTCGCACGGCGTGTCGATCTCGCATCGCTCGATCGGTTCGACCGGCGGCCGTCAGGACCCCGGCAAGACCTTCAAGAACAAGAAGATGCCCGGCCACCTCGGCGTCGAGCGGGTCACCACGCTCAATCTCAAAGTGGTGCAGACCGACGTCGACCGCGGCCTCGTCTATGTCGAGGGCGCGGTGCCCGGCCCCAAGGGCAACTGGATCACCGTCCGCGACGCGATCAAGAAGTCGCTGCCGAAGGACGCGCCCAAGCCCGGCAAGTTCAAGCTGCCGGAAGCGGCCGAGGTGGCGGCGGCGGCGCCCGCCGCGGACCAGCCGGCCCAGCAGGAGGGCGCGTGACATGGAACTGAAAGTCATGTCGCTCGACGGCAAGTCTTCGGGCTCGGTGCAACTGCCGGATACGATCTTCGGCCTCACGCCGCGGAAGGACCTGATCCAGCGCTGCGTGGTCTGGCAGCTCGCCAAGCGCCGCGCCGGCACCCACGACGTGAAGGAGCGCGGCGAGATCCATCGCACCGGCAAGAAGATGTACAAGCAGAAGGGCACCGGCAGTGCGCGTCACGGCTCCGCGCGGGTGAACCTGTTCCGCGGCGGCGGCCGTTCGTTCGGCCCGACCCCGCGCAGCCATGAGATCGGCCTGCCGAAGAAGGTACGCGCGCTCGCGCTCAAGCATGCGCTCTCCGCCAAGGCCAAGGACGGCGGCATCATCGTGCTCGAAAACGCGAGCATGAAAGAAGCCAAGACCAGCGCGCTGGCGAAACATTTCGACACGCTCGGCCTCACCTCCGCGCTGATCATCGACGGGGCGGCGGTCGATGCGGGCTTCGCCCAGGCCGCGCGCAACATCCCGAACATCGACGTGCTGCCGGTGCAGGGCATCAACGTCTACGACATCCTGCGGCGGCACACGCTGGTGCTGACCAAGGCCGCACTCGAGGCGCTGGAGGCGCGATTCAAATGACCACCAGCGATCCGCGCCACTACGACGTCATCCTGTCGCCGGTCATCACCGAGAAGGCGACGGTCGCGTCCGAGCGCAACCAGGTGATGTTCAAGGTCGCCATGCACGCGACCAAGCCGCAGATCAAGGAAGCGGTGGAGAAGCTGTTCGACGTCAAGGTCAAGAGCGTCAACACCAATATCCGGATCGGCAAGGTCAAGGCTGCGCGCGGCCGGTTGGGCGTGCAGTCGGACGTCAAGCGCGCGATCGTGACCCTCGAAGAGGGTCACCGCATCGACGTGACCACGGGTCTCTGAGGAGAGCGGGACGATGGCACTCAAGACCTACAATCCCGTCACGCCGAGCCAGCGCCAGCTGGTCCTGGTGGATCGCTCGGCGCTCTACCGCGGCGAGCCGGTCAAGTCGCTGACCGAGGGCAAGAGCTCGACCGGCGGGCGCAACAATAACGGCCGCATCACGTCGCGCTTCCGCGGCGGCGGGCACAAGAAGGCGTACCGGACGATCGACTTCAAGCGCCGCAAGTTCGACCTGCCGGCGAAGGTCGAGCGCATCGAATACGATCCCAACCGCACCGCCTTCATCGCGCTGATCAAGTACGACGACGGCGATCTCGCCTACATCCTGGCGCCGCAGCGGCTGTCGCCCGGCGACATGGTCGTGGCGGGCGAGCACGTCGACGTGAAGCCGGGCAACGCCATGCCGGTCGGCAACATCCCGGTCGGCACCATCGTGCACAACATCGAGCTCAAGATCGGCAAGGGCGGGCAGATCGCGCGCTCCGCCGGCGCCTACGCGCAGATCGTCGGGCGCGACGGCGAATACGTGATCCTGCGGCTCAATTCGACCGAGCAGCGCCTGGTGCACGGCCGCTGCATGGCGACGGTCGGCGCGGTGTCGAATCCGGACGAGATGAACACCACGATCGGCAAGGCCGGCCGCCAGCGCTGGAAGGGGCGCATGCCCGCACAACCGCGGCATCTCGATGAACCCGGTCGACCATCCGCACGGCGGCCGCACCAACGGCGGCAAGCAGTGGACGACCCCGTGGGGCTTCCCGACCAAGGGCAAGAAGACCCGCAAGAACAAGTCGACCACCAAATTCATCATGATCAGCCGCCACGCGCGGAAGAAATAGGCGAGGACCGCACCATGGCGCGTTCGATCTGGAAGGGCCCGTTCGTCGACGGCTATCTGCTCAAGAAGGCGGATGCCGCTCGCTCGTCCGGCCGGCACGACATGATCAGGATCTGGAGCCGGCGCTCGACCATCCTGCCGCAGTTCGTCGGGCTGACCTTCGGCGTCTACAACGGCCAGAAGCACATCCCGGTCATGGTCACCGAGGAGATGGTCGGCCACAAGTTCGGCGAGTTCGCGCCGACCCGCACGTTCTACGGCCACTCCTCCGACCGCAAGGCCAAGCGCTCGGGCGGCGATAGCGCGCCGGCTGCGGCGCCCGCAGCCGCGCCGGCGGCATCCTCGTGATGCAAGGGGATCGATGATGGGCAAGAAAAAGCGCGAGCGCGTTCTGTCTGACAGCGAGGCCAAGGCGGTCTCGCGCATGCTGCGGGTATCGCCGCAGAAGCTCAATCTCGTCGCGCAGCTGATCCGCGGCAAGAAGGTGGCGAGCGCGCTCGCCGACCTCGAATTCTCGCGCAAGCGCATCGCGCGCGACGTGCGCAAGTGCCTGGAATCGGCGATCGCCAACGCCGAGAACAATCATCAGCTCGACGTCGACGATCTCGTCGTCGCCGAGGCGCATGTCGGCAAGGGGCTGGTGATCAAGCGACACACGCCGCGCGGCCGCGGCCGTGTCGGCCGAATTTTCAAGCCGTTCTCTCACCTGACGATCGTCGTGCGTCAGGTCGAGGCGGCGGCTTCCTGAGGAGTTACCGATGGGCCAAAAGGTCAATCCGATAGGTTTGCGGCTCGGCATCAACCGTACCTGGGATTCGCGCTGGTACGCCGGCAAGAACGAGTACGGCAAGCTGCTGCACGAGGACATGGAGATCCGCAAGGAGCTCAACGAAGCCCTCAAGCAGGCGGCGGTGTCGAAGATCGTGATCGAGCGGCCGCACAAGAAGTGCCGCGTCACCATCCATTCGGCGCGGCCGGGCGTGGTGATCGGCAAGAAGGGCGCCGACATCGAGAAGCTGCGCAAGACCGTCGCCAAGCTGACCGACAGCGACGTGGTCATCAACATCATCGAAATCCGCAAGCCCGAGCTCGACGCGCAGCTGGTCGCCGAATTGATCGCGCAGCAGCTCGAGCGCCGCGTCGCCTTCCGCCGCGCCATGAAGCGCGCCGTGCAGTCGGCGATGCGTCTCGGCGCCGGCGGCATCCGCATCAACTGCTCGGGCCGCCTGGGCGGCGCCGAAATCGCGCGCATGGAGTGGTACCGCGAGGGCCGCGTGCCGCTGCATACGCTGCGCGCCGACGTCGACTACGGCGTCGCCACCGCGTTCACCACCTACGGCACCTGCGGCGTGAAGGTCTGGATCTTCAAGGGCGAGATCATGGAGCACGACCCGATGGCGCAGGACAAGAAACTCGCCGAAGGCGACGCGGGACGTCCGCGCCGCGAACCGAACTGAACTCGTCAGGCCGATAGAAGCTAAGGGCGTCAGTCATGCTGCAACCGATGCGCACCAAGTTCCGCAAGGCGCACAAGGGCCGGATCAAGGGCATTGCGACCTCCGGCTTCGATCTGGCCTTCGGTCAATATGCGCTCAAGGCGCTCGAGCCGGAGCGCGTCACCGCGCGCCAGATCGAGGCGGCGCGGCGCGCGCTCACGCGTCACATGAAGCGCGCCGGCCAGGTCTGGATCCGGGTGTTCCCGGATGTGCCGGTGTCGAAGAAGCCGCTCGAGGTGCGCATGGGCTCGGGCAAGGGCACGCCGGAATTGTGGGTGGTGCGGGTCAAGCCCGGCCGCATCCTGTTCGAGGTCGACGGCATCTCGGAAACGGTGGCGCGCGAGGCGCTCACGCTCGCCGCCGCCAAGCTGCCGATCAAGACGCGCTTCGTCGCGCGCATCGCGGAGTAGGAGACCGATATGAGCCTCAAGCCCGGCGATCTCGCGCATCCTGTCGGCCGACCAGCTCGACACCAAGGTGCTCGAGCTCAAGAAGGAGCAGTTCAACCTGCGTTTCCAGCGCGCGACCGGCCAGCTCGCCAACACCGCGCGCGTGCGGGAAGTGCGCCGCGACATCGCGCGCCTGAAGACGGTTGCGACGCAGAAGCGCCCGGGCGCGCCCGCGGCCAAGGCCGCGCCGGCGGACAAGCCTGCGGCCAAACCCAAAGCCAAGCGCGCCACGCGCTCGAAAGCCAAGGCGGAGTAAAGAACAATGCCGAAGCGCACCCTCCAGGGCGTCGTGGTCAGCGACAAGCAGGACAAGACCGTGGTCGTGCGCGTCGAGCGCCGCTACACGCACCCGGTGATGAAGAAGACCGTGCGGAGCTCGAAGAAGTACTACGCGCACGACGAGAAGAACGAATACCACGTGGGCGACCTCGTGAAGATCGAAGAGCGTCGGCCGCTGTCCAAGCTGAAGCGCTGGGAAGTGATCGAAGGCGACAAGAAGAAGGTCGTGTAAGCGCCGCGCGCGCAGAAAGAACATGAGGGTAGCATCATGATCCAGATGCAAACGAACCTCGACGTGGCGGACAATTCCGGCGCGCGTCGCGTCATGTGCATCAAGGTGCTCGGCGGCTCGAAGCGCAAATACGCCACCATCGGCGACGTCATCGTCGTGTCGGTGAAGGAGGCGATCCCGCGCGGCCGCGTCAAGAAGGGCGAGGTGATGAAGGCCGTGGTGGTGCGCATCCGCAAGGACATCAAGCGCGCCGACGGCTCGGTCATCCGCTTCGACCGCAACGCCGCGGTGCTGATGAATCCGCAGAACGAGCCGGTCGGCACGCGCATCTTCGGGCCGGTGCCGCGCGAACTGCGCGCCAAGAACCACATGAAGATCATCTCGCTCGCGCCGGAGGTGCTGTGATGGCGGCCAAAATCCGCAAGGGCGACAAGGTGGTCGTGCTCACCGGGCGCGACAAGGGCCGCACCGGCGAGGTCATCGAGGTGCGTCCGGACGAGGCGCGGGCGCTGGTGCGCGGCGTCAACCTGGTCAAGCGCCATCAGAAGCAGTCGGCGCAGCAGGAGGGCGGCATCATCTCCAAGGAGGCGCCGGTCCACCTGTCCAATCTGGCGGTCGCCGATCCGAAGGACGGCAAGGCGACGCGCGTGGGCTTCAAATTCATTGGCGAGGGCGACAATCGCCGCAAGGTGCGCGTCGCCAAACGCTCGGGAGTCGAGATCGATGGCTGACACCGAAGACAAGGCCAAGGACAAGGCGCAAGCGGCCCGACAAGGCCGACAAGGCTCCGCGCCCCGAAAAGGGCGACAAGGCGCCGGCGGCGGCGAAGGCCGAGAAGAGCGACAAGGGCGGCAAGGCCGCCAAGGGCGAGGCCGCCGACAAGGGCGCGCCGAAGGTCAGGACGCCCGAGGAGAAGGTCACGCCTCGGCTGCGAACCTATTTCGACGAGCAGGTCCGCAAGAAGCTGGCGGACGAGTTCAAGTACAGCAATCCGATGCAGGTGCCGGTGATCGAGAAGATCGTCATCAACATGGGCATCGGCGAGGGCGTCAACGACCGCAAGAAGGTCGACCAGGCGGCCTCCGATCTCAGCCTGATCGCCGGCCAGAAGCCGGTCATCACCAAGGCGCGCAAGTCGATCGCGACCTACAAGCTGCGCGACGGCCAGGCGATCGGCTGCAAGGTCACGCTGCGCAAGAAGCGGATGTACGAGTTCGTCGACCGGCTGGTGAACATCGCGCTGCCGCGCGTGCGCGATTTCCGCGGGCTCAATCCCGAAGAGCTTCGACGGCCGCGGCAACTACACCATCGGCATCAAGGAACACATCATTTTCCCCGAGATCGACTACGACAAGGCAGCCGATATCTGGGGCATGGACATCACGGTTTGCACCAGCGCGAAGACCGACAACGAGGCGCGCGCGCTGCTCACCGCATTCAACTTCCCGTTCCGGCAGTGAGGGCAGGAGCGTGATCCCGAAAGGCGGATACCGGTTTTCGGAGAGGATCATGCTCGGACCAAAGCCTTCAAACGCGGAAAGCCAGGAGACCTAGATGGCGAAGAAGAGTTCGATCGAGAAGAACAACCGGCGGCGCCGGTTGACCAAGAAGTATTCCGGCCGGCGCGCCAGGCTCAAGGCGATTGCGCGCGACAAGGACAAGCCGATGGAGGAGCGTTTCGCCGCCTCGCTCAAGCTTGCCGAGCTGCCGCGCAATTCGTCCGCGACCCGGATCCGCAACCGTTGCGAGATCACCGGCCGGCCGCGCGCGTTCTATCGCAAGCACAAGATTTCCCGCATCGCGCTGCGCGACCTCGGATCGAAGGGCATGATCCCCGGTCTGTTGAAGTCGAGCTGGTAAGGAGGGCCGATCGATGCCAATGACCGATCCGCTCGGCGATATGATCGCGCGCATCCACAATGCGCAGATGCGCAACAAGCCGAAGGTTTCGACGCCGGCCTCGCGGCTGCGCGTCAGCGTGCTCGACGTGCTCCAGAGCGAAGGCTACATCCGCGGCTATTCCTCGATCGAGCACAAGGACGGGCGCGCGGAGATCGAGATCGAGCTGAAATATTTCGACGGCGCGCCGGTGATCCGCGAGATCGCCCGGGTGTCGAAGCCGGGGCGGCGGGTCTATGCCTCGGTCAAGGCGCTGCCGCGCATCAACAACGGGCTCGGCGTCGCGATCGTTTCGACGCCGAAGGGCGTGATGGCCGACCATGCGGCGCGCGACGCCAATGTCGGCGGCGAAATCCTCTGCACGGTGTTCTAGGCGGACAACAACGGATCAAGTCCATGTCTCGTGTCGGAAAAAAGCCGGTCTCCCTGCCGTCGGGCGTCACCGCCAACGTGCAGGGCCAGATGGTCAGCGTGAAGGGCCCGAAGGGGACGCTTTCGGTCGCGCTGCATGACGACGTCTCGGCCAAGGTCGAGGGCGGCGGCGTGACGGTCGACCCGCGTTTCGAGACCAAGCGTGCGCGCGCCATGTGGGGCACCTACCGGGCGCTGGTCGAGCGCGCGGTCGAAGGCGTCACCAAGGGCTACGAGCGGCGGCTGGAGATCAACGGCGTCGGCTATCGCGCGGCGCTGCAGGGCAAGACGCTGCAGCTCCAGCTCGGCTATGCCCACGACATCGCGTTTCCGATCCCCGAGGGCATCACGATCACGCTGCCGAAGCCGACCGAGATCGTGGTCATCGGGTATCGACGGGCAGAAGGTCGGCCAGGTGGCGGCCGAAATCCGCTCGTTCCGCAAGCCCGAGCCCTACAAGGGCAAGGGCGTGAAGTATTCCGACGAGTTCATCTTCCGCAAGGAAGGCAAGAAGAAGTAATGGGAGCGGCCGATGGCGACCGTAGCTGATCGAACCGCGCGCCGGACCGCGAAGGTCCGCCGCCATATCCGCCGTGCCGCGGGCGACCGCGCGCGGCTGACGGTGTTTCGATCCTCGAAGCATATCTACGCGCAGGTGATCGACGACGAGAAGGGCGAGACGCTCGCGGCCGCCTCCTCGATCGAGAAGGACATGCGCGGCAGCCTCAAGACCGGCGCCAACAAGGACGCCGCCAAGGCGGTCGGCAAGCTGATCGCCGAGCGCGCGGCCGCCAAGGGCGTCAAGGACGTGGTCTTCGACCGCGGCGGCTACCTCTACCACGGGCGCATCAAGGCGCTCGCCGACGCCGCCCGCGAGGGCGGGCTCAACTTCTGAACTGGATGACACAGCATGGCTGAGCGAGACCATAGAGGCGGACGAGACCGCAATCGCGAGCGCGAGGACAGCGAGTTCACCGACAAGCTCGTCCACATCAATCGCGTGGCGAAGGTCGTGAAGGGCGGCCGCCGCTTCGGCTTTGCCGCGCTGGTCGTCGTCGGCGACGAGAAGGGCCGGGTCGGCTTCGGCCATGGCAAGGCGCGCGAGGTGCCGGAGGCGATCCGCAAGGCCACCGACGCCGCCAAGCGCAACCTGATCCGCGTGCCGCTGCGCGAGGGCCGCACGCTGCATCACGACGTGGCCGGCCGCCACGGCGCCGGCAAGGTGTTCCTGCGCGCGGCGCCTCCCGGCACCGGCATCATCGCCGGCGGCCCGATGCGCGCCGTGTTCGAGACGCTCGGCATGCAGGACGTGGTGGCGAAGTCGATCGGCTCGTCGAACCCCTACAACATGGTGCGGGCGACCTTCGATGCGCTCAAGCACCAGGATTCGCCGCGCTCGGTCGCCGCGCGCCGCAACGTCAAGGTGTCGGCGCTGCAGGCCCGCCGCCGCGACGTCGGCGGCGAGGGCGAGCCCGCGACCGACTGATCCACGAGGCATTCTGGAAGACCGACATGAGCAAGACTGGCAAATCGATCAAGGTGCAGCAGACCGGCAGTCCGATCCGCCGTCACCACGACCAGCGCGAGACGCTGGTCGGGCTCGGGCTGAATCGCATCGGCCGCGTCGCCGAGTTGCCGGACACGCCGTCGACGCGCGGCATGATCGACAAGGTGAAGCACCTGGTGCGGGTGGTGGACGAGAAGTAACGGCAACGTCCGTCATCGCCGGGCTTGTCCCGGCGATCCCGTTCAGTGGCACGACGTTCCCAGGACGAGATGCCCGGCCCGAGGCCGGACATGACGAGGGAGAGGATGAGGACTGGGTCATGAAACTGCACGAGCTTTCCGACCGGCCGGGCGCGCGCAAGAAGCGCCATCGCATCGGACGCGGCATCGGCTCCGGCTCCGGCAAGACCGGCGGCCGCGGCGGCAAGGGCCAGACCGCGCGCTCGGGCGTGCGCATCAAGGGCTTCGAAGGCGGCCAGATGCCGCTGCACCGGCGGCTGCCGAAGCGCGGCTTCAAGAACACGCCGTTCGCGCTCAAGTTGAACGAGGTCAATCTCGGCCGGGTGCAGGCGGCGATCGACGCCAAGCTGCTGGACGCCGGCGCCACGGTCGACGCCGCGGCCCTGGTCAAGGCGGGCCTGCTGCGCCGCGCCAAGGACGGGGTGCGGCTCCTCGGCTCCGGCGAGATCAAGGCCAAGGTCGCGTTCTCGGTCTGGGGCGCGTCGAAGTCGGCGGTGGCGGCGGTCGAGAAGGCCGGCGGCACTGTCACGATTTTGGCACCACCGCGCGAGACCGGCGAAGCGGCCGCCTGACCCCATAGGAAACGGCGATCCGATCCCCATATAGGGCAGGCGACTGACAGGGGGCGGGACGGGAGCTTCAGCGCATGGTTTCTGCAGCAGAACAACTGGCCGCCAACCTCAATTTTTCGGCGTTGGCCAAGGCCGAAGAACTCAAGAAACGCATCTGGTTCACGCTCGGCGCGCTGCTGGTCTATCGGTTCGGCACCTACATTCCGCTCCCCGGGATCGATCCGCAGATCTGGGATCAGGTGTTCAAGCAGCAGGCCGGGGGCATCCTCGGCATGTTCAACATGTTCGCCGGCGGCGGCATTCACCGCATGGCGATCTTCGCGCTCAACATCATGCCGTACATCTCGGCCTCGATCATCATCCAGCTGATGACGACGGTCTCGCCCACGCTCGAGCAGCTCAAGAAAGAGGGCGAGTCGGGCCGCAAGGTGATGAACCAGTACACGCGGTATCTCACCGTGATCCTGGCGGCGTTCCAGTCCTACGGCATCGCGGTCGGCCTCGAAGGGGCCGGCAACGTGGTGAGCGATCCGGGCCTGTTCTTCCGGATCTCCACGGTCATCACGCTCACCGGCGGCACCATGTTCCTGATGTGGCTCGGCGAGCAGGTGACCTCGCGCGGCATCGGCAACGGCATCTCGCTGATCATCCTGTCCGGCATCGTGGCGGAACTGCCGTCGGCGATCTTCGGCACCTTGGAGCTCGGCCGGCAGGGCGCGCTGTCGACCGGCCTGATCCTGCTGGTGCTGGTCATGGTGGTGGTGGTGATCGCCTTCATCGTATTCATGGAGCGCGCGCAACGCCGGCTGCTGATCCAGTATCCCAAGCGCCAGGTCGGCAACCGCATGTTCGAGGGCCAGGCCTCGCACCTGCCGCTCAAGCTCAATACGTCGGGCGTGATTCCGCCGATCTTCGCCTCGTCGCTGCTGCTGTTGCCGACCACGGTCGCCAATCTCAATGCCGGCGGCGGTCCTGACTGGTTTCAGACCCTCACCACGCAGCTCGGCCACGGGCGGCCGCTGTTCCTGATCCTGTACATCGCGCTGATCGTGTTCTTCGCGTTCTTCTACACCGCGGTGGTGTTCAACCCGACCGAGACCGCGGACAACCTGAAGAAGCACGGCGGCTTCATCCCCGGCATCCGTCCGGGCGAGCGCACGGCCGAATACATCGACTACGTGCTGTCGCGCATCACCGTGATCGGCGCGGGCTATCTCGCGCTGGTCTGTCTGCTGCCGGAAATCCTGATCTCCTATGCGGCGGTGCCGTTCTATTTCGGCGGCACCTCGCTGCTGATCGTGGTCAGCGTCACCATGGATACGGTGGCGCAGATCCAGGGCTACCTGTTTGCGCATCAGTACGAAGGTCTGATCAAGCGTTCGAAGCTGCGGGGGCGGCGTAGATGAGATTGATTCTGCTTGGCCCGCCGGGGGCCGGCAAAGGCACACAAGCCCAGCGTCTCGTCGCCAAGCATGGGCTCGTGCAGCTTTCCACCGGCGACATGTTGCGCGCGGCCGTCAGCGCCGGGACGCCGGTCGGCCTGCGCGCCAAGGACATCATGGCGCGCGGCGAATTGGTTCCCGACGACGTGGTGGTGGAGATCGTCTCCAACCGCATCGACGAGCCCGACGCCTACAAGGGCTTCATCCTCGACGGCTTCCCGCGCACGGTGCCGCAGGCGCACGCGCTCGACCGCATGCTCGCCGAGAAGGGCCTCAAGCTCGACGCCGTGATCGAGCTCAAGGTCGACGAGGGCATCCTGCGTCAAGCGAATCGAAAAGCGGGTCGCCGAGATGACTGCGCGGGGCGAAAAGCTGCGCCCGGACGACAATCCGGACGTGCTGCACCGGCGGCTGTTGGCCTACCGGGGCCAGACCGCGCCGCTGATCGCCTATTATCAACTGCAAAATCAGTTGCGCACGGTCGACGGCATGGCGCCGATCGAGGAGGTGGCGCGCTCCATCGACGCGGCGCTGCAGCCCCGGAAATCGCCAGCCAAAAAGGCCGCGGTGGCCGCCAAGCCGGCCGGAAAGGCCCCTGCGGCCAAGCCGGCCGGGAAAAAGGCCGCTTCCAAGCCGGCCAAGGGCAAAAAAGCCGCCGCCAAGGTTAAGGCCGCCAAGGGTAAATCGCCGGCCAAAAGCCCGAAAAAGACCGCTTCACGCAAAGCTGCCACGACCAAAAGCAAGCGCCCGCAGAGGTTGACGAAACGACGTTGAATCCATTAATAACCCCGGTATCCAGGTCGAAGTCGAACGATGCCGGGCCCCGGGAGGCGGGGAGGGTGTCGCGTTACCGTTTGAGAGCTTGACAGGACTGCAATCCGCCGGCCGTCGCATGACCCCGGCAACAGGAGTGAATGACCGTGGCCCGCATCGCCGGCGTTAATCTTCCGACCAACAAGCGCGTCATTATCGCGCTCCAATATATCCACGGCATCGGGCAGAAAAATGCCAATGAAATCGTGACGAAAGTCGGGATTCCGCAGGAGCGCCGGGTGTCCCAACTGACCGACCAGGAAGTGCTGCAGATTCGCGAAATGATCGACCGCGACTATCTGGTCGAGGGCGAGTTGCGGCGCGAGACCGGCATGAACATCAAGCGGCTGATGGATCTCGGCTGCTATCGTGGGTTGCGGCATCGGCGCGGACTGCCGGTTCGTGGCCAGCGCACCCACACCAACGCCCGTACCCGCAAGGGACCGGCCAAGGCGATCGCCGGCAAGAAAAAGTAACGCCGGGACCGAGTCGCGTTACACCAGCCGCGGTGATGCCGGGCGGCGTGGCAGCAAAATGAACTTTGGCCCAGGCGCCGCCGCGCCTGGCCCCGAACGAAGGATCGAGAATGGGTAAGGAAGCCACCCGCGTACGCCGGCGCGAACGCAAGAACATCGCCTCCGGCGTCGCACACGTGAATGCGTCGTTCAACAACACCATGATCACCATTACCGACGCGCAGGGCAACACCATCGCCTGGTCGTCGTCGGGGACCATGGGCTTCAAAGGCTCGCGCAAGTCGACGCCCTATGCCGCGCAGGTCGCCGGCGAGGACGTCGCCAAGAAGGCGCAGGAGCATGGCATGCGCACCCTCGAAGTCGAGGTGGCGGGGCCGGGGTCGGGTCGCGAATCGGCGCTGCGGGCGCTGCAGTCGGCGGGGTTCACCATCACTTCCATCCGCGACGTCACGCCGATCCCGCATAACGGCTGCCGTCCACGCAAGAGGCGCCGAGTATGACCGATGATGTGATTTTCCGGCGGGCTGACGAGCCTGCCGCCGCCGAACCTTCCCACGGGGCGGAGTGGACTGCGCGGCCGGCCGCCGCGCCGCTCAACACGATGGGTGCCAATGTGACGATCCAGAAGAACTGGCAGGAACTGATCCGACCCAACAAGCTCAACGTCACCGCGGGCGCCGATCCCAAGCGCGAGGCGACGGTGGTGGCCGAGCCGCTCGAGCGCGGCTTCGGCGTGACGCTCGGCAACGCGCTGCGGCGCGTGCTGCTGTCGTCGCTGCAGGGTGCGGCGGTCCAGTCGGTGCATATCGACGGCGTGCTGCACGAGTTCTCGTCGATCCCGGGCGTCCGCGAGGACGTGACCGACATCGTGCTCAACATCAAGGACATCGCCATCAAGATGCAGGGCGATGGCCCCAAGCGCATGGTGGTGAAGAAGCAGGGCCCGGGCGTGGTCACCGCCGGCGACATTCAGACCGTCGGCGACATCGTCATCCTCAATCCGGACTTGGTGCTCTGCACGCTGGACGAGGGCGCCGAGATCCGCATGGAGTTCACGGTCAACACCGGCAAGGGCTACGTGCCGACCGAGCGCAACCGTCCGGAAGACGCGCCGATCGGGCTGATCCCGGTCGACAGCCTGTTCTCGCCGGTGCGCAAGGTCTCCTACAAGGTCGAGAACACCCGCGAGGGCCAGATCCTCGACTATGACAAGCTGACGATGACGATCGAGACCAACGGCGCGGTTACGCCGGACGATGCGGTCGCCTATGCGGCGCGCATCCTGCAGGAGCAGCTCGGCGTATTCGTCAACTTCGAGGAGCCGGCGAAGCCCGGCGTGGTCCAGGAGGCGATCCCGGATCTCGCGTTCAATCCGGCCTTCCTCAAGAAGGTCGACGAGCTCGAGCTGTCGGTGCGTTCGGCCAACTGTCTCAAGAACGACAACATCGTCTATATCGGCGACCTCGTTCAGAAGACCGAGGCCGAGATGCTGCGGACCCCGAATTTCGGCCGCAAGTCGCTCAACGAGATCAAGGAAGTGCTGGCCCAGATGGGGCTCCACCTCGGCATGGAAGTGCCGGGCTGGCCGCCGGACAACATCGACGAACTCGCCAAGCGGTTCGAGGACCACTACTGAGCTTCGCGTTCCGGCGTCGGATGCCCGGCTCGAGGCCGGGCATGACGCCGAGAGAGTACCTGACAGGAGAACAAGGCGATGCGTCACGGCAATGCCCATCGGAAGCTCAACCGCACTGCTGAGCACCGCCGCGCCATGTTCGGCAACATGTGCGCCGCTCTGATCAAGCACGAGCAGATCATCACCACGCTGCCCAAGGCCAAGGATCTGCGCCCGATCGTCGAGAAGCTGGTCACGCTCGGCAAGCGCGGCGATCTGCACGCCCGCCGCCAGGCGATCGCCGCAGATGCGCGACGTCGCCATGGTCAAGAAATTGTTCGACGTGATCGGCCCGCGCTACAAGGACCGCAACGGCGGCTACACCCGCGTGCTCAAGGCCGGCTTCCGCTACGGCGACTCCGCCCCGGTGGCGGTGATCGAGTTCGTCGACCGCGACGTCGAGGCCAAGGGCAAGGATTCCGGCCCGGTGCAGGCGAGGCCTGCGAGCGAGGAGGCCGTGCCCGCAACGGCATGACGCGAACGGCTTGCAAGCATCGAAAGGCGGCGCCCGGCGCCGCCTTTTTTATGGTCGGAGCGCGGCCTTGGATCGAAGCACAGCGCAGCGTGCGGTGTCGCGCCGGGGCGTGCTGGCGGGGCTTGCGGCGATCGCGGGCGCCGGTCCGGCCTTGAGCGGCCCCGCCGACGACCAGGCCTTGATCGCGGCCGCCGGGCGAGGCGACCTCGCCGCGGTGCGCGGCCTGCTCGCGCAGGGCGCCAGCGTCACGGCGCGCGACGATCGCGGCCGGACGGCGCTCCTCGCCGCCACCCACGGCAACCACGTCGAGGTCGCCCGCGTGCTGATCGCCGCCGGCGCCGACGTCAATGCCAAGGATGCGATCGAGGATTCGCCGTTTCTCTATGCCGGCGCCGAGGGCCGCACCGAAATCCTGAAAATGACCTGGCGGCCGGCGCCGACCTGAAAAGCGTCAACCGCTATGGCGGCACCGCGCTGATCCCGGCGGCGCACCACGGCCATATCGACGCCGTAAAGATCCTGCTCGCGACCGCGATCGACATCGACCACGTCAACAAGCTCGGCTGGACCGCGCTGCTGGAAGCCGTGATCCTCGGCGACGGCGGGCCGACCTACGTGGAGATCGTCCGCCTGCTGGTCGCGGCCGGCGCCAAGACCGGTCTGGCCGATCGCGATGGGGTCACGCCGCTGGCGCACGCGCGGCGGCGCGGTTTTGTGACGATCGTGCAAATCCTGGCGGCGGCCGGCGCGAAATAGCGGCACAGCCGAGTGGGCGGCACGCTTTGGGATAATTCCAGTTTGTCTTGGGCGGGACCACGGAACCGGCTATCTTGGCGCCGGGCGAATTCGAAGCTCACGAGGGAGATAGACGCATGGGCCGCATCGGGCTGGTCGGACTGACGCTATTGCTTGCGACAACGTCGCTCACCCAGGCACAGACCCCGCTCGAGCGCGGCAAATACCTGGTCAACGGCTTGCTGACTTGCGGCAACTGCCACACCCCGCGCGGGCCGGGCGGCGTGTTCGCTATGGACAAGCAGCTTTCGGGCGGTCCGCAGGAATGGGACACGCCGATGTTCAAGGTCAAGGGCGCCAACATCACGCCCGGACAAGGAGACCGGCATCGGCAATTGGAGCGACGCCGCGATCAAGACGCGCGATCACGGAGGGCGTGCGGCCGGACGGCGTCCAGCTCGCGCCGATCATGCCGTACGGCTTCTACAAGGTGTTCACCACCGCCGACCTCGACGCCGTCGTCGCCTACGTCAAATCGGTGACTGCCGTCAGCAACAAGGTGCAGACACCGGTCTACAAGACCGCGCAGCACGCCGACATTCCGCCCGGCGCCGAGAAGCAGATGACCGCGGCCGACCTCGACACGCCGGTGAAGCGCGGCTTCTACCTCGCGACCATCGCGCACTGCATGGAGTGCCACACGCCGATGGTGAACGGCCGCCACGATTTCGTGAACCAGCTCGGCAAGGGCGGCGAGGAATTCAAAGGCCCGTGGGGCGTTTCGGTCTCGCGCAACATCACGTCGAGCAAGAGCAAGGGCATCGGCGACTGGACCGACGCGGAGATCAAGAAGGCGATCACGCACGGCGAGCGCAAGGACGGCACCAAGCTCAAGCCGCCGATGGGCTTCCCGCTCTACGCCACCATGACCGACGGCGATCTCAACGCTCTCGTCGCCTATCTGCGCACGCGTGCCGGCGAAGGAGTAAGCGGCGGCCACGACCTGACGTTGAGGGCGTACCGTGATCGCGTTGCGCCCTGCTCATTTCTTGGTGCGCACGCGCTCGCCCATGACGTCATAGACGTCGACCGGCGCGAAATCGTCGGTGATGAGATCGGCCTTGGCCGCGGCCGCCGGCGGCTTGACCAGGCGCTTGAGCATCTCCGGCAGCGGATAGCGGAAGCGATGCCGCTCCTGCAGCGCGGCCGCGCGCGCGGTCAGCGTGTCCCGGCCGACCGGCGCCGCGGACGCGACCGCGATCACCTCGCCCAGGCCGGTGGGGTAGAGGTCGAGCGCCGGGAACACGTCGGCGAGCGTCCGCACCGTCGAGGCGTAGAGCTTGGTGCCGTCGTGCACGTTGAAGGCGACCGCGCCGCCGGGCGCCAGCCGCTGCTTCGACCAGCGCGTAGAATTCCCTGGTCAGCAGGTGGAACGGCACATAGCCGCCGCGATAGGCGTCGACCAGGATCAGGTCGTAGGTCTCGCTGTGGCGGTTGAGAAAGACGCGCCCGTCGCTGTCGCGGTAGCGCATGCGCGGCGTCTCGATCACGCCGAAATAGTTCTTGGCGGCGCCGATCACGCCGGGGTCGATCTCGATCGTGGTGATGGTGGCGTCCGGCAGGTGGCGGCCGAGATAGGTCGAGATCGAGCCGCCGCCGAGCCCGATCATCAGGATGTTCTTGGGTTCCGGCCGGATAGGCGGCCGCGAGCGTCATCACCTGGGTGTAGCGGATCGGCATCTCGTCGGGGTCGGTGAGGTTGACCACGGATTCGGTGTAGTCCCAGCCCTTGAGCTGGAACGACATGGTGAGCTGTCGCGCCGCGCTTGGTGACGAAGATGTCGTTGTACTCGGTCTCGATATGGGCGATCCGCCCGTCCGCGCGCGCCAGCATGGCGGCGCGGGCCGCTTCGTCGATCACCGGTTCGGCGCGGCTCGCCGGCGCCGCAAGCGCCAGCGCCAGCACCGCGAGCGCGAGCAGCGCGCGCCGCGGCGCTCCGTTCGTCGCCAGCGCGAACAGGAGCAGCCCGCCCAGCACGCCGGCCGCGCCAAGCGCCAGCGTGATCGCGCGCGAGCCGATCGCCGGGATCAGGAAGAACGTGGTGCCGAGCGTGCCGACGATCGAGCCCGCGGTCGAGACGCCGTAGACCGTGCCCGACACGCGGCCGGAGCGTGAGCGCCGAGCGCAGCAGCAGCCGGATCGCGAACGGCGAATACATGCCGAGCAGCGTCACCGGAAAGAACATGATGGCGAGCGCCGCCAGCGAGGCTGCCGGTCGCGGACGTCGTCGATCGTCGGCCAGCACGAATTCGAGCACCGGCTCGGCGAAGCTCGGCAGCACCAGCAGATAGGCCGAGCCCGACCAGCACGGTCGCCGCCAGCACCGCGAGCGAGGCGGTGCGGTCGGCCAGCGCAGCCGCCGAGGAAGTAGCCGATCGTCAGCGCGATCAGCACGGTCGAGATCAGCGCCGCCCAGGTATAGATGCCGCTGCCGAAATAGGGATTGAGATAGCGCGAGCCCAGCATCTCGAAGCTCATCACGATCGCGCCGGTGACGAAGGCGACGAGGTAGATCGCGGCGGTTACCGCGCTTGCGGTCGCGGGCAGCGCGGTCGCTTCGGCAGGGTCTCGATCCAAGCGGCTTGGTCCATTGCGATGCGGGTGAGGCGGGCCATTGTAGCCTCACCCGCGGCCCGCGGGGCCAGGGGAAAATGCCCGGGCCGGCGGGCGCCTTGCCCTTCATTTGCCGCAGCCTTTCGCCTATATCTGGCCACACTCAGGTCCGGGGATAGGCCGATGCTTTTGCGACTGAATTTGCCCGCCGCGCTGGCCCTTCTGGCGCTCGCTCAGCGTCGCCGTCCGGCGCGTCCGCCCAGGACCGGCGCGTGCCGGCCTCGCCGGCCGAGCTGCGGCTGTCCTATGCGCCGGTGGTCCAGCGCGCCGCGCCCGCGGTCGTCAACGTCTATGCCGCCAAGACCGTGTCGATGGCCAACCGCAACCCGCTCATCGACGATCCGATCTTCCGCCGCTTCTTCGGCGGTCCGGGCGGACCGGGGATGCGGCGAGCAGGTGCAGCGCTCGCTCGGCTCCGGCGTGCTGGTCGATGCCACGGGCCTCGTGGTCACCAACAACCACGTGATCGAGGGCGCCGACCAGGTGAAGGTCTCGCTCGCCGACAAGCGCGAGTTCGAGGCCGAGATCGTGCTGAAGGATCAGCGCACCGATCTCGCGGTGCTGCGCCTCAAGGACGCCGAACGAGCACTTCCCGGCGCTCGAGTTCGCCAATTCCGATGCGCTCGCAGGTCGGCGACGTGGTGCTCGCGATCGGCAATCCGTTCGGCGTCGGCCAGACCGTGACGCACGGCATCGTCTCGGCGCTGGCGCGCACCCAGGTCGGCATCACCGACTATCAGTTCTTCATCCAGACCGACGCCGCGATCAATCCGGGCAATTCCGGCGGCGCGCTGGTCGACCTCGCCGGCAAGCTCGTCGGCATCAATACCGCGATCTTCTCGCGCTCGGGCGGCTCGCAGGGCATCGGCTTCGCCATTCCCGCCAACATGGTGCAAGGTGGTGGTCGCGTCGGCCAGGACCGGCGGCACGTCGGTGAAGCGGCCGTGGCTCGGCGCGCAGCTGCAGGCGGTGACGCCGGAGATCGCCGAAAGCCTCGGCCTCAAGCGGCCGTCCGGCGCGCTGGTCGCGAGCGTGACGCCGGGCAGCCCGGCCGCGCGCGCCGGGCCTGCAAGGCCGGCGACCTCATCATCGCGATCGACGGCCAGGCGGTCGACGACCCGAACGCCTTCGACTACCGCTTCGCCACCAAATCGCTCGGCGGCACCGCGCAGCTCGGCTATCTGCGCGCCGGCCAAGGAGGCGACCGGTCACCGTCGCGCTCGAAACCGCGCCCGACACGCCGCACGAGGAACTCGTCATCGGTACGCGCTCGCCGTTCCAGGGCGCGAAGGTCTCCAACCTGTCGCCGGCGCTCGCCGACGAGTTGCGGCTCGATCCCGCGGCCGAGGGCGTGGTGATCCTCGAGGTCGCCAACGGCTCGCCGGCGCAGCAGCTCGGCTTCCAGCACGGCGACATGGTGGTCTCCGTCAACAACGCGAAGATCGGCAAGACCACGCGATCTCGAGCGCGCGACCGGCCAGCGCAGCCGGGTCTGGCGCATCACCATCATGCGCGGCGGCCAGCAGATGTCGGTGGAACTGCGCGGCTAGGCGCTTGCGGAGCGGGGCGAAACGCCCCACTTTCGGGCATGGCCAAACGCTCCGCCCGCGCGCCCAGCCTGTTCGCGGCCGCCGGCCTCGACCGCGACGCGCCGCGCCCGCTCGCCGACAAGCTGCGGCCGACCAAGCTCGCCGAGGTGGTCGGGCAGGATCATCTGCTCGGTCCCGACGGCGCGCTCACGCGCATGCTCGCGACCCGCACGCTCGGCTCGCTGATCTTCTGGGGCCCGCCCGGCACCGGCAAGACCACGGTGGCGCGGCTGCTGGCCGACGCGACCGAGCTGCATTTCGAGCAGATTTCCGCGATCTTCTCCGGCGTCGCCGACCTCAAGAAGGTGTTCGACGCAGGCGCGCGCGCGGCGCGAGACCGGGCAGGGGACGCTGCTGTTCGTCGACGAGATCCATCGCTTCAACCGCGCGCAGCAGGACTCGTTCCTGCCGGTGATGGAGGACGGCACCATCGTGCTGGTCGGCGCCACCACCGAAAATCCCGTCCTTCGAGCTGATCGCGCCGCTGCTGTCGCGCGCGCGCGTGCTGGTGTTCAAATCGCTCGATGCGGCGGCGATCGAGAAGCTGCTGGCGCGCGCCGAGGCGATCGAAGGCAGGAAGCTGCCGCTCGACGACGAGGCGCGCGCCTCGCTCGTCCGCATGGCCGACGGCGACGGCCGCGCCTCGCTGACGCTGGCCGAGGAAGTCTGGCGCGCGGCGCGCAAGGACGAGATCTTCGATGCCGCCAAGCTGCAGGAGGTGGTGCAGCGCCGCGCGCCGATCTACGACAAGAAGCAGGACGGCCACTACAATCTGATCTCGGCGCTGCACAAGTCGGTGCGCGGCTCCGATCCCGACGCCGCGCTCTACTATCTCTGCCGCATGCTCGATGCCGGCGAGGACCCGCTCTATCTCGCGCGCCGCGTGGTGCGCATGGCGGTCGAGGACATCGGGCTTGCCGATCCGCAGGCGCTGGTGATCTGCAATGCCGCCAAGGACGCCTACGATTTTCTCGGCTCGCCCGAGGGCGAGCTCGCGATCGCGCAGGCCGTGATCTATGTCGCGACCGCGCCGAAATCGAACGCCGCCTACGTGGCCTATGGCGCGGCGATGCGCACCGCCAAGGAGGCGGGCTCGCTGCTGCCGCCCAAGCACATCCTCAACGCGCCGACCAAGCTGATGAAACAGGAGGACTACGGCACGGGCTACGACTACGACCACGACGCGCCCGAGGCGTTTTCCGGCCAGGACTACTTCCCGGAAGCGCTCGGCCGGCAGCAATTCTACGATCCGCCCGAGCGCGGCTTCGAGCGCGAGATCAGGAAGCGGCTGGACTATTGGGCGAAGCTGCGCAAGGAGCGCGGCGGCGCATGATGGCTTGCGTAAGAACGGTCATCGTGTTCGCCGTGGTGGCGACGCCGGCGCTCGCCGGCCCGCCATACGACGGCCGCTGGGCCGCCGACCCGAGCGCCTGCACCAGCGAAGGCGCCGCTGGCGTCGCCGCGTCACGGTCGCGCCGCTGTCGTTCTCCTGGCCGGGCGGGTACTGCGCCATCGGCACGAGCTATCTGGTGCGCGACGCCTGGCATGTCAGCGCACAGTGCTGGGGCGAGGGGACGTTCAGCAATAGCGTGCCGATCAGGCTCCAGGTGCGCGGCGACCGGCTGGTGTTCGAATGGGGCCGCGCGCGGCCGGAAGAGTTGAGGCGGTGTCCATGAGCGTGCAGGCAAAACCCAAACGCGCGCTCGCAAGCGCCGCCGGCGCGGCGACGAACACCGTCCAGACCGTCGCGGTGACCGCCGACGAATCCGGCATGCGGGTCGATCGCTTTCTCGAGGCGCGGTTTCCCGGGACTGTCGTTCTCCCACATCCAGCGCATCATCCGCAAAGGCGAGCTGCGCGTGAACGGCAAGCGCGCGCAGCCGAAGGACCGGCTGCAGGCCGGGCAGGCGGTGCGCATCCCGCCGCTGCGGCTCGACCAGCCGCGGCCGCTGACGCCCGAGGGCGAGGCGTCGGCGAAGACCCGCGCCTTCCTCAAATCGATCACGCTGTACGAGGACGCCGACGTGCTGGTGCTCAACAAGCCGATGGGGCTCGCGGTGCAGGGCGGCTCCGGCACCACGCGCCATCTCGACGGCATGCTCGACGTGCTGCGCGACGCCCACGGCCAGCGCCCGCGCCTGGTGCACCGGCTCGACAAGGACACCGCCGGCTGCCTGCTGGTCGCCAAGACGCGCTTTGCCGCCGCCGCGCTCGCCAAGACCTTCCGCTCGCGCTCGGCGCGCAAGATCTACTGGGCGCTGGTCGCCGGCGTGCCGAAGCCGCAAGCAGGGCCGCATCTCGACCTTCCTCGCCAAGGAGGAGCGCGAGGACGACAGCTTCATGCGCATCGCCCAGCATGGCGAGGAGGGCGCGAGCCACGCGGTGACCTATTACGCGGTGGTCGAGACCTCGGCGCGCAAGCTCGCCTGGCTCTCGCTCAAGCCGGTGACCGGCCGCACCCATCAGCTGCGCGCGCACATGGCGCATATCGGCCATCCGATCGTCGGCGATCCGAAATATTTCTCCAAGGAGAACTGGGAGCTGCCCGGCGGCATGCAGAACCGGCTGCATCTGCTGGCGCGCCGCATCGCGGTGCCGCATCCGCGCGGCGGCACGATCGACGTCACCGCGCCGCTGCCGCCGCACATGCAGCAGTCGTGGAACCTGCTCGGGCTCGACGCCAAGCGCTACGATCCGATCGAGGACGCGCCGGAAGAGTAGGGCTGGCCGGCTGCCGGTTCGGTCATTGGATTGCCCGGCGGAATGCCTATGTTGAGGGCATGCGCCGTGTCGCCCTCATCGCCTTGTGCATCCTCGCCTGCGCGGCCACAGCCGCGAAGGCGCAGCTTCCGCCCGGCGTGCCCGACCCCTACCTGCAGAACCGCATCCCGGCCCCGCTGCCGCCGCCCCCGCAGCCGCCGGTCATCAACGGGCCGCTCTCCGCAGAGCCCGCCGCAAGGCACCTACAAGCCGCCGCAGCTCAATACCTACGGCGACCGCACCCGCAACTGCCTGCAGCAGGGCAGCGGCGCCGGGCTGCGCGGCGCCGACCTCGACGCCTTCACCCGCGCCTGCACCAACGCGAACTGATCGCCGATTGACGATCGCGTCGCCGAAGCCAATCTTCTGCCGCTTGACAGGCAACTAAATGGTTGCATATTGTCGCCATGGATGCGGTGTTCAAGGCGCTGGCCGATGCGAGCCGGCGCGAACTGCTCGACCGGCTGCGGGCGGAGAACGGCCAGACGCTGGGCGAACTTTGCGTCCGCCTTGCCATGACGCGCCAGGCGGTGAGCAAGCATCTGGCGATCCTGGAGGAGGCGAACCTCGTCGCCACCGTGCGGCGCGGGCGCGAGAAGCTGCACTACCTCAATCCGGTGCCGATCCACGAGATCGCCGAGCGCTGGATCGGGAAATTCGAACGCTCCCGCCTGCAGGCGCTGAGCGACCTGAAGAAAGACCTGGAGGCAGGAGAGCGATGAGCAAGCCGAAGTTCGTGTACGTCACCTACATTCGCACCACGCCGGAGAAGCTGTGGGCGGCGCTGACCGATCCGCAAACGATCAGGAAATTCTGGTTCGGCATCACCGCCGAAAGCGACTGGAAGCCGGGCTCGTCGTGGCGCCTCAAATTCGAGGATGGCCGCACCGCCGACATCGGCGAAATCCTGGAGGCCGATCCGCCGCGAACGACTGGTCATTCGCTGGCGCAACGAGTTCAAGCCGGAGCTCAAGGCCGAGGGCTGGTCGCGCTGCACGATGGAGATCGAGATGGCCGACTACTATCCGGACTTTGGCGGCAAGGCGGTGAAGCTCACGATCAATCATGAGCTCGAAGGCGAGGGCACCAAGTTCATCGAGGCGGTGTCCGGCGGCTGGCCGAAAGTCCTGTCGAACCTCAAGTCGCTGCTCGAGACCGGCGACGTCGCGTTTCGAGGTGTAGTCAGCCATGGTCGACGTCAGCAAGTTCAAGCCGAAGACGGTCTACGTCACCTACATCGCGGCGACGCCGGAGAAGGTGTGGCAGGCGCTGACCGATCCGGCCTTCACCCAGCAGTTATTTCTTCGGCTTCGCGGTCGAGGTCGAGCCGAGGGCGGGCGGCACGTTCCTGCTGCGCTACCCGGACGGCCGCGTGCACATCCGCGGCGCAGGTGGTCGACTGGTCGCCGCCGCGGCGGCTCTCCTGCACGTGGCTGGTCGAGGGCATGAAGGAGTTCGGCGAACTGCCCGAATGCCTCGTCACCTACGACATCGAGCCGTCGGGCGAGAGCGTGAAGCTGACGATGACGGAGTCGCACTCGTGGGACGTGCCGGAGGCGATCCTCGCGGGCGGGCGCATGGGCTGGCCGAAGATCCTGTCGAGCGCTCAAGAGCGTGCTCGAGACCGGCAAGCCGCTGTCCACGAAGGCGGAAGGCCCGCCGCCGGATATGATGGACGCGGTGAAGCGGGCGGTCGCCGAGAAACCGTGGCTGCAGCACCGGCAGCATGAGTGAGGGGAAGCGCCGGATGCGCCAAAGGTGTAATCTCACGCGTCACGCCGCCATGAACGGAGATCATTATGCGCGCGCTCGCACGACCCGCCCGCAGACTACCCGCGCTGCGAATTCCCGCAGCGGCCGTGGGCGCGCTCGCACTGGGTGCCTTGGCCATCGGCGCGGTGGCGGTCGCCAGCATGGCAATCGGCGCCCTCGCCGTGAAAAGAGCGCGCTTCGGTAAGGTCGAGATTGACGAGCTAACGGTGCGCAGTTTGCGCGTGATCGGGGACGAGGAAGCGGAGGAACCCGCCGCGCCAACGCTTCCCGGCGTTTGATCCCCTACCGCAGGCTGGCGTTGATCTTGTCCAGCGCCGCCGAGCCCGGGCACAGCTCCTTCTCGGCGAGCGAGTTGAGCGGCGCGTCGACCGTGTTGAAATGGTGGTGCAGGTCCTCCGGCTCGCGGTCGACATAGAGCAGCCCGGTCACGACCTGGCCCTCGGCGGCGTGCTGCTGCAGGAAGCTCATGGCGCCGAGCCGGTCGTGCGCGTCGTAGTCGGCGGCGACCTTCTTGAGCACGAGCGTCGAGCCGTCGTGCTGCTCGACCATCTCGACCGTGCCCGGCTCGTAGTCGACCGTGATCGGCGCGCGGCCGGTGATGAAGTCGAGCCGGTTCACCGCCTCGTTGTGCTCGCGCACATAGTCGAAGCTCTTGGTCGAGCCGGCGTGATTGTTGAAGGCGACGCAGGGCGAGATCACGTCGATGAAGGCCGCGCCCTTGTGCTCGATCGCCGCCTTGATGAGCGGCACGAGCTGCTCCTTGTCGCCGGAGAACGAGCGCGCCACGAAGGTCGCGCCGAGCTGCAGCGCCATGGCGACGAGATCGATCGACGTGTCGGTGTTGACCACGCCGCGCTTGGTCTTCGAGCCGCGGTCGGCGGTGGCGGAGAACTGACCCTTGGTCAGGCCGTACACGCCGTTGTTCTCGACGATGTAGACCATGTTGACGCCGCGCCGCATGGCGTGGGCGAACTGGCCGAGCCCGATCGAGGCGGAGTCGCCGTCGCCCGAGACGCCGAGATAGATCAGGTCGCGGTTGGCGAGATTGGCGCCGGTCAGCACCGACGGCATGCGGCCGTGCACCGAGTTGAAGCCGTGCGAGGCGCCGAGGAAATAGTCGGCGTCTTCGACGAGCAGCCGATGCCGGAAATCTTCGCCACCCGGTGCGGCTCGATCGACAGCTCGAAGCAGGCCTCGATGATCGCGGCGGTGATCGAGTCATGGCCGCAGCCGGCGCACAGCGTCGAGATCTAGCCCTCGTAGTCGCGATGGGTGAAGCCGAGCGCGTTCTTCGGCAGCGCCGGGTGATGGAATTTCGGCTTGGCGATGTAGGTCATGACACGACTTTCCGCAGCGGCGTCACCTTCAGCGCGTCGAGGTGGTCGCCGATCGCGCGCGCGATGAAGCGCGCGGTGATCGGCGTGCCGTCGTAGTGCAGGATCGGCACGAGCCGCACCGGGTCGATGCCGCATTCGTTGATGATCAGCGAGCGCAGCTGCGCGTCGCGGTTCTGCTCGACCACGAACACGAAGTCATGGTCGGCGATGAAGTCGGCGCACGTCCTGATGGAACGGGAAGGCGCGCACGCGCAGCATGTCGAGCGACTTGCCCCTGGCCTCGAGCATGCCGATCGCCTCGTCCATCGCCGGCGAGGTCGAGCCGTAATAGATCACGCCGTATTTCGTCGGCTTGTCGGCGTTGCGGCGCACCGGCCGCGGCACCAGGCTCTTGGCGGTCTCGAACTTGCGCAGCAGCCGCTGCATGTTGTCGGCGTAGGGCGCGCCTTCCTCGGTGTAGCGCGCATAGCGGTCGCGCGAGGTGCCGCGGGTGAAGAACGAGCCCTTGGTCGGATGCGTGCCGGGATAGGTGCGGTACGGAATGCCGTCGCCGTCGACGTCGAGATAGCGGCCGAAGTCCTTGCCGGCCTCGAGATCGGCCGCGGTCATCACCTTGCCGCGGTCGTATTTGCGCGTGTCGTCCCACTTGAGCGGCCGGCACAGGCGGTGGTTCATGCCGATGTCGAGGTCGAGCATGACGAAGATCGGCGTCTGCAGCCGGTCGGCGAGATCGAAGGCCTGCGCGCCGAACTCGAACGCTTCGGCCGGATCCTCCGGGAACAGCAGCACGTGCTTGGTGTCGCCGTGCGAGGCATAGGCGCAGGACAGTGATGTCGCATTGCTGGGTGCGGGTCGGCATGCCGGTCGAGGGGCCGGCGCGCTGCACGTCGAACATCACGGCCGGGATTTCGGCGAAATAGGCGAGGCCGAGGAACTCCTGCATCAGCGAGATGCCGGGGCCGGAGGTGGCGGTGAAGGCGCGCGCGCCGTTCCAGGCCGCGCCGATCACCATGCCGATCGAGGCGAGTTCGTCCTCGGCCTGGACGATGGCGAACTTGTTCTTCTTGGTCTCGGGATCGACGCGCAGCCGCTTGCAGTGCGCGGTGAAGGCCTCGGCGAGCGAGGACGACGGCGTGATCGGATACCAGGCGCAGACCGTGGCGCCGCCATAGACCGCGCCGAGCGCGGCCGCGGAGTTGCCCTCGATGAAGATGCGGTCGCCGACCTTGTCGGCGCGCTTGAGCCGCAGCGCCGATCGGGCATTCCAGGTTCACCAGCGCCCAGTCGCGGCCGAGATGCAGCGCGTGGATGTTGGCGTCGATCAGCTTGTCCTTGCCCTTGAACTGCTCGCCGATCAGCTTCTCGATCTCGGCGACGTCCATGTCGAGCAGCGCGGAGAGCGCGCCGACATAGATGATGTTCTTGAACAGCTGGCGCTGGCGCGGGTCGGTGTATTCGCGGTTGCAGATCGCGGTCAGCGGCACGCCGATGACGGTGATGTCGTCGCGGAACTTCGACGCCGGCATCGGCTTGGTGGAATCGTAGAGCAGATAGCCGCCGGGCTCGATCGAGGCGACGTCCTTGTCCCAGGTCTGCGGGTTCATCGCCACCATCAGGTCGATGCCGCCGCGGGCGCCGAGATGGCCGGCCTCCGAGATGCGCACCTCGTACCAGGTCGGCAGGCCCTGGATGTTGGACGGGAAGATGTTGCGCGGCGCGCACCGGCACGCCCATGCGCAGGATCGCGCGCGCGAACAGCTCGTTGGCGCTCGCCGAGCCCGAGCCGTTGACGTTGGCGAAGCGGACGACGAAGTCGTTTACGCTGCTGATTGGTGTCGTACTCGGCATTGGTCATCCGCGTGAGTCATGTCGATGAGATATTTCTTCATGTCCCAGGCGCCGGTCGGGCAGCGCTCGGCGCACAGGCCGCAGTGCAGGCAGACGTCCTCGTCCTTCACCATGACGCGGCCGGTCTTGAGGTCGTCGGCGACGTAGAGGTCCTGGGTGAGGTTCGGGGCCGGCGCCTGCAGCCGCGTGCGCAGCTCGGCTTCCTCGCCGTTCGGCGTGAAGGTGATGCAGTCCATCGGGCAGATGTCGACGCAGGCGTCGCACTCGATGCAGAGCTGCGAGGTGAACACCGTCTGCACGTCGCAGTTGAGGCAGCGATGCGCCTCCTTCGAGCGCGAGCTTCGACGTCGTAGCCGAGCTCGACCTCCGCCTTGATGTCGCGCAGCGCCACCACCTTGTCGCGCAGCGGCACGCGGTAGCGCTTGTCCGGCGCGATGTCGTTGTCGTAGCTCCACTCGTGGATGCCCATCTTCTGGCTGACGATCTCGACCATCGGCAGCGGCCGGTCGTTGACGTCCTCGCCCGAGCACAGCTTGTCGATCGACACCGCGGCCTCGTGGCCGTGCGCGACCGCCCAGATGATGTTCTTCGGCCCGAACGCGCGCGTCGCCGCCGAAGAACACCTTCGGGTTGGTCGACGCGCATGGTCTTCGGGTCGACCTTGGGCATGTCCCACTTGTCGAACTCGATGCCGATGTCGCGCTCGATCCAGGGGAAGGCGTTCTCCTGGCCGACCGCGACCAGCACGTCGTCGCACGGGAAATGCTGGTCCGGCTCGCCGGTCGGCACCAGGTTGCGGCGGCCCTTGTCGTCGCGCTCCGCCTTCACCTTCTCGAACACGACGCCGGTCAGCTTGCCGTTCTCGTGGGTGAATTCCTTCGGCACGAGGTAATTGAGGATCGGGATGTCCTCGTGCATGGCGTCCTCCTTTTCCCAGGGGGACGCCTTCATCTCCTCGAAGCCGGAGCGCACGACCACCTTGCACGTCCTCGCCGCCGAGCCGGCGCGAGGAGCGGCAGCAGTCCATCGCGGTGTTGCCGCCGCCGAGCACGATGACGCGCTTGCCGATCTTGGTGATGTGGCCGAACGAGACGGACGACAGCCAGTCGATGCCGATGTGGATGTTGGCCGCGGCTTCCTTGCGGCCGGGAATGTCGAGGTCGCGCCCGCGCGGCGCGCCGGAGCCGACGAAGATCGCGTCCCAGCCTTCGGCGAGCAGCGCCTTCAGGCTGTCGATGCGCTTGCCGCCGACGAACTCGACGCCGAGGTCGAGGATGTAGTCGCACTCCTCGTCGATGACCGATTCGGGCAGGCGGAAGCGCGGGATCTGCGTGCGGATCATGCCGCCCGCCTTCGGGTCCTGGTCGAACACGACGCAGTGATAGCCGAGCGGCGCGAGGTCGCGCGCGACCGTGAGCGAGGCGGGGCCGCCGCCGACCAGCGCGATGCGCTTGCCGTTCTTCTGGATCGCCGGCTTCGGCAGGCGGTCGCGGATGTCGTCCTTGAAGTCGGCGGCGACGCGCTTGAGGCGGCAGATCGCGACCGGCTCCTTCTCGACCCGGCCGCGCCGGCAGGCCGGCTCGCACGGCCGGTCGCAGGTGCGCCCGAGGATGCCCGGAAACACGTTCGACTTCCAATTGATCATGTAGGCGTCGCTGTAGCGACCCGCCGCGATCAATCGGATGTATTCGGGAACCGGCGTGTGTGCCGGACAGGCCCACTGGCAGTCCACGACCTTGTGGAAGTAGTCCGGCGCCGCAATGTCGGTAGGTTTCATCAACTCCTCTGCACGCACGCTTTGCCGCACCCTGAGAACCCTGCGCGAGCAAGCGTCGGCCGGTCTTCCCTCCGCGGTTCGGCTTGTTAGGCTGCCGAATCCGGCGCGGATACTAGTTTAGCAACCTTCGAAATTCCACCGAGACATTCGTCATGTCAGCGCCTTGCGCGCCGCAGGTGGGGCTATCGGCGCATCGCGGCCATAGGGTGGCGGGCTGGAATAAAGTTTCTGTGGTCGATCGGATCGTAATCATCTAAGATATTGAAATAACTAGTATTTTATGCTGTTTGCGGATCGAGCAGGGAGCCGGGGCGCCGCAGTGCGAGGACGCGCGCTCACGCCGCAATGCAGCATGGAACTCATCGCCGCTGTTGCGGAGCACTCATTCACAATATGTTGCCCGCCGAAACGCATGCGTGACCTGTTCGACGACATATTCCCGGACGAACCGCTCGACCCGGTCGAGGCGACGCGCCGCGCCATGCGGCCGCCAATGCGGCGCCGGTTCTACGAGCGCGCGGAGGTGGCCGAAGGCGAGGCCGGCTTCGCGATCCTGCTCGACGGCCGTTCCGTGATGACGCCGGCGCGCCGCCAGCTCGCGGCGCCCACGAGCGCGCTCGCCGAGGCGCTCGCGGCCGAATGGGCCGCCCAGAGCGAAATCATCGATCCCGCCCGCATGCCGCTCACGCGGCTCGCCAACACGATCATCGACGGCGTTGCCGACAGCATGGCCGCGGTGGCGGCCGAGGTCGCCAAATATCTCGGCTCGGATCTGGTCTGCTACCGCGCCGCCAATCCGGACGGACTGGTGGCGCGCCAGGCCAAGGCCTGGGACCCGGTGCTGGAATGGGCGGAGGCGGCGCTCGGCGCGCGCTTTGCGGTGACGCAAGGCATGGCGTTCGTCGCGCAGCCGGAGGCCGCGCTCGCGGCCGCGCGCGCGGCAATCCCGGCCGGTCCCGGCGACTGCTGGCGGCTCGGCGCGCTGCACACCATCACCACGCTCACCGGATCGGCGCTGATCGCGCTCGGCGTGCTGCACGGCCGGCTGCGGGCGCCCGAGGCCTGGGCCGCCGCGCATGTCGACGAGGACTGGAACATGGAGTTCTGGGGACAGGACGCGCTCGCGCTCGAGCGCCGCGCCTTCCGCTATACCGAGATGCAGGCCGCGTGCGTGGTCCTGCGCGAGGCCTGAGCCAGGGCTACTTCTTCGTCAGATTGCCGAAGGCGACGATGGTGGTCTCCTTCACGCTGCCGAACCAGCCGACCGCGAGCTTGTCGGCCGAGCGCGCCACCGTGATGGTGCCGTCCGGGCAGCGGCCGCCCTTGTCGACATGGCCCTGGCCGATCACTTCGACGAAGAACACGTAGGACTTCGACTGGCCGACGCGGGTGAGCTTGCCGGCGCAATTGAGATCGGGATACTTCGTGTCGAGCCCACGCGGCGAGATCATGATCTCGAACTTGTAGGGCGTCGTGTTGCCGACCTGCGTGAGTTCGCCAACCCAGTGGCCGTTGATCTCCGGACCGGCGCGCACGGCGGGCGTGTTCTTCTTGCCTTTGGACGTATCGGGTGTGGCGTCCTGCGGGTCGGGTGCGAACTGCGCGACGGCGGGCACGATCGCCAAGGTGCCGGCGGCAATCAGCAGGGCGCCGAGCATGCGGCGCAAAGCTTGGGTCATGATCTGCTCCCCTCGATGAACACTACGCTGAGGAAGGCGTCCCGCCGACAAGCTTACTCCCAAACGCCATTCGGGTGAAACCAGCCGAGGACGTGGTTAACGGCGACATTGGGCGTTTTTGTGAGAGCTGCAGCGTGCGCGCCTGCGGCACTTGGACATGCGGATGCGGGGCGCCGGTGCGACTGACGCGCGGGCAAGCCCTGCTGCCGCCGTCATGCGATGGCGACCAACTTCGTTGGTCCCCGCGCGACGCGAACCCTGCCGGCCGCGCCGTTCGCGCTCGCGTCGAAACAGCAAACCGCGACGCCTTCCATTGCGCTGGAACAAAAAGAGAACATAATCTGGTTCGCATCGCCTCCGATTCCTGCAGGCCGGGATGACCACCGCCAACGATCGCATCGGCGTTTCGGCTGCCGTCCTCTCCAGCACGCTCGGCGGACTGGCCGCGGTGGCGACGCGGTACGTGGTCGGCGGGATCGATCCGGTGACGATCGCGGCGTTTCGCTTCGGCGGCGGGTTTCTCTGCCTGCTGCCGCTGGCGCTCCTGGCCGTGAAGCGCTGGCCGGCGCGCGGCGACTGGCGGGGCGTGGCGCTGCTCGGGCTGATGTTCTTTGCGCTGTTCTTCATCGTCTACAATTTCGCGCTTGCCTACACGACGGTGGCGCGCGGCACGCTCGCGCTCTCGACCTTGCCGCTGCTCACCATGGTGGTGGCGGCGCTTATCGGCGCCGAGCCGCTGACCATGCGCAAGACCGTGGGCGTGCTCATCGCCATGGGCGGTGTGGCGCTCGCGCTGCTGACCGGGCTCGAAAACTCGCCGCCCGGCGCCTGGCGCGGCGACCTGATCATGATCGGCGGCACGCTCTTCATGGCGCTCTATAACGTCTGGTCGCGGCCGTTCATCGCGCGGTCGAGCCCGCTCGGCTTCGTCACCGCCTGCATGGGGGTGGGCGGCCTGACGCTGATGGCGCTCGCGGGCGCAAGCCACGGCTTTGCGCCGGTCGCCGCTTTCGGTCCGGGCCAGTGGTTTGCGGTCGTCTACCTGGCGCTGGGCGGCGGGGCCGCGGCCTTCTATCTCTGGATTTTCGCGCTTGAGCGCACCACGCCCACGCGCGTCGCCAACACCATGACGGTCAATCCGCTCGCCGCCTCGATCGGCGCTGCCCTGGTGCTGGGCGAGCCGTTCGGGTTCAACCTGATCGCCGGCCTCATCGCGGTCGGCGCCGGCATTTTCATCGCCTCGACCGAGCGGCAGCCCGCGACCTGAAAGGGCCTGCCATCGCCTAACACCGCGTTATACTTCCGCGGCCGCGGAGGACAATTCGATGAAGGTCACGCTCGATCTCAGCAAGCTCCTGCAGGATGGCAAGATCACGCAGGCCGAATTCGACAGGCTGTCGGCGTTCGCGGTGGAAGGCACCGGCTCGCTCGCGTTCAACATCCTGATCGGCTTCGGTGTGATCGCGGTCGCCGGTGCTTCGATTGCGCTGGTGGCAGCGCCGGCGACCGCCATCGCGATCGGCGCAATTGTCGCGGGCGCCGGGCTTGCGATCATCCTCGCGCGCCTCCCGCAGTGGCAGATGCTCGGCACCATTTGCGTGCTGGCGGGCGCGCTGATGTTCGCGGGCGGCATCGTCTGGATCGGGGATGGCTCGGTCCTCTCCTTCCTGGCGGTGACGGTCGCGTTCGTCGCGGCCGGCATCGCGGCGCGCAGCGGGCTCCTGATCGCGGCGGCGGTGCTGGCGCTCTCGTCCTGCGTTGGCGCGCGCACCGGCTACATCCACGCCACCTATTTTCTCGGCATTCAGGAGCCGGCAATCACCATCGTGCTGTTCGCATTGCTGGCGCTCGCGGCCTATCAGGCCTCGCTCCGCCTGCCGGCGGTCTACGAGAACCTGGCCTTGATGGCGGCGCGCACCTCGCTGTTCCTGGTCAATTTCGGCTTCTGGATCGGATCGCTGTGGGGCGACCGCCTGAACTGGATGCGCGGCGCGCAGATGCGCGATGTCGCGATCCCGAGCGAAGTTTTCGCTTTGGCCTGGGCGGCCGCCCTGATCGCGACCGGCATCTGGGCGGTGCGGGCCAACCGGCGCTGGACGGTCATGATCGTCGCGGTATTCGGCGCAATCCACTTCTACACCCAGTGGTTCGAGCGCCTCGGCGCGACGCCGGTCAGCGTCCTGATCGCCGGGCTGATCACGCTCGCGGCGGCGTTCGGGCTGTGGACGCTGAGCCGCTCCGGCCAGGCCAAGGCCTGAGCCTGCCTGTGGGCGCGGCAAGCGGTGCCCAGCCGTCGTGCTTCGGCCGCGCCCTTGGCCGTGTTAAGACAAGCCCATCGGCGAAGGCGGGCAGGGGCCATGAAAGACATCCTCGACAAACTCGACGAGCGGCGCGCGCGGGCGCGCGAAGGCGGCGGCAAGGCCCGCACCGAGGCGCAGCACAAGCGCGGCAAGCTGACCGCCCGCGAGCGCCTCGAACTCCTCATGGACAAGGGCTCGTTCGAGGAGTTCGACATGTTCGTCGAGCACCGCTCGCACGAATTCGGCATGGAGAAATCGAAGATCCCGGGCGACGGCGTGGTCACCGGCTGGGGCACGGTCAACGGCCGCACCGTGTTCGCCTTCGCCAAGGACTTCACCGTGTTCGGCGGCTCGCTCAGCGAGACCCACGCCCAGAAGATCGTCAAGATCCAGGACATGGCGCTCAAGGCGCGGGCGCCGATCATCGGCCTGTTCGACGCCGGCGGCGCCCGCATCCAGGAGGGCGTCGCCTCGCTCGGCGGTTACGGCGAGGTGTTCAAGCGCAACGTGATCTCGTCCGGCGTGATCCCGCAGATCAGCGTCATCATGGGGCCGTGCGCGGGCGGCGACGTCTATTCGCCGGCGATGACCGACTTCATCTTCATGGTGCGCGACACGAGCTACATGTTCGTCACCGGTCCGGACGTGGTGAAGACCGTGACCAACGAGGTGGTCACCGCCGAGGAGCTCGGCGGCGCGTCGGTGCACACCACCAAGTCGGGCATCTCCGACGGCGCCTTCGACAACGACGTCGAGTGTCTCCTGCAGATGCGCCGCCTGATCGATTTCCTGCCGGCCAACAACGAGACCGGCGTGCCGGAATGGCCGACGCAAGACGAGATGGAGCGCGAGGAGAAGTCGCTCGATACGCTGGTGCCCGACAATCCGAACAAGCCCTACGACATCAAGGAGCTGATCCTGAAGGTCGTCGACGAGGGCGACTTCTTCGAGCTGCAGGCGGCCTATGCGCGCAACATCGTCACCGGCTTCGGCCGCATCTCCGGCCGCACGGTGGGCTTCGTCGCCAACCAGCCGATGGTGCTGGCCGGCGTGCTCGACAGCGACGCCTCGCGCAAGGCCGCGCGCTTCGTGCGCTTCTGCGACGCCTTCGACATCCCGATCGTGACGTTCGTGGACGTGCCGGGCTTCCTGCCGGGCACCAACCAGGAATACGGCGGGCTGATCAAGCACGGCGCCAAGCTGCTGTTCGCCTACAGCCAGTGCAGCGTGCCGCTGGTGACGGTGATCACCCGCAAGGCGTTCGGCGGCGCCTATGACGTGATGGCGTCAAAGCACGTCGGCGGCGACGTCAACTACGCCTGGCCGACCGCGCAGATCGCCGTGATGGGCGCCAAGGGCGCGGTCGAGATCATCTTCCGCGCCGACATCGGCGACGCCGGCAAGATCGCCGCGCGCACCAAGGACTACGAGGACCGCTTCCTGTCGCCGTTCGTCGCCGCCGAGCGCGGCTATATCGACGACGTGATCATGCCGCACGCCACGCGCGCGCGGATCGCCCGGGCGCTGGCGATGCTGAAGGGCAAGCGGGTGGAGATGCCGGCGCAGGAAGCACGACAACCTGCCGGTGTAAGGCTGGCTAACCACACTACAACCGGGTATATTGCCGTGTCCGAACCTCAACCAAGGGGAGTGGCATGGCAGGAACTCCAAATACCCGTAACTGGAAAGCCAACGAATTACCGGACCTCGTCGGGCGCCATTACCGGATCGTCGTCACCGGAGACGTCGAAGTCACGGCGACCAACCTGACGCCGAAGCTGAGCTTGCACGTCCCGCAAGGCTTCAATCCGCGGATTCTTCTGCTCGACCTGACCATCGTGTCGAGCGGCGGTTTCGGCGGGCAGATCGTGTTTTACAAATCCGTTCTGTTCACGCGTGCGACATCGGGCGATCGGTACGACGAGGTCGATATCCTGTTCGGCGGCAAGATCATCAAGCGCATCAAGGTCGGCCATCCGAAGACCTTGAGATCCGCCGCGAAAAAGAAATCGGCAAGGAAGAAGAAAGCGTTAGGCCGAGGCCGCCGCAAGCGCAGGGTGGGCAACGGCGCATCACGCGCCGTGCCCGCGCGGTCTCATTTGTGCAGCAGGTAACCCGGATGAGCGAAGCGAAATCCGGGATCGATCGTGCGGCGAGTCTCATCCCGCATTTCGCTTCGCTCATGCGGGCTACAAGCGACTCTAACTCGCCAGCTTGACCGCCGTCGGCGCCTTCCTGCCGCGGATCATGTCGGACGCCTTCTCGGCGATCACCATGGTCGACGAATACGTGTTCGCCGACGGCATGCTCGGCATCACCGAGGCATCGACCACGCGCAGGTTCTGCAAGCCGTGCACCTTGAGTTGATCGCTCACCACGCTCGACTTGTCGCTCGCGGGCCCCATCCGGCAGGTGCCGATCAGGTGCCAGACCGTGCCGCCGAACTGGCGCGCCCAGTGCAGGATTTCGTCGTCGCTGCGGATGCCCGGGCCCGGGAATGTCTCGGTGTCGACGAACCGCGCCAGCTCCGGCGTCTGCAACAGCCGCCGGGCCAGCTTGATGCCGCCCACCAGTGCGCGCTGGTCGGCCTCGTGCGACAGGTAGTTCGGCTGGATCGCCGGATCGACGAAGATGTCGGTCGACTTGGCGCGGACATAGCCGATGCTCTCGGGACGGTGCTGCCAGACGCCGCAGCTCATGCCCGGGAAGTCGTCGAGCATGCCGACGAAGCCTTCCTTGTAGCTCGCCGGCGAGAACACGACCTGGAGGTCGGCGCCGCTGATCGCCGGATCGGACTTCCAGAAGCAATAGGCGAGCGATGGGCTGACGCCGATCACGCTCGGCCGGCCGGCGAGCCAGCGCAGCACCTGGCCGACCAGCGCCGGTCCGCGGGTGATTTCGTTGATGGTGCGCGCGTTCTTCGCCCGCGCGACCAGCCGCACCGAGCAGTGGTCGCGGAAATTTTCGCCGACCGCCGGCAGGTCGTGCACGACCTCGACGCCGAGGCTTTGCAGCAGGCTCGCGCTGCCGACGCCGGAGAGTTGCAGGAGCCGCGGCGAGTTGACCGTGCCGCCGCAGACGATCACCTCCTTGCGGGCCCGCACCTCGTGGACGGCCCGGCTGCGCTCGTCGACATAGCGCACGCCGACAGCTTTCTTGCCCTCGAACACGATCTTGAAGGCGCGCGCATGGGTGCGCAGGTCGATCCGCCCGGACTTCTTCAGCGCCGGCAGCAGATAGGTGCGGCCCGCGCTGCGGCGCAGACCCCTATGGATGCAGCGCTGCAGGTAGCCGACGCCGGGCTGCGATGCGCCGTTGTAGTCCTTGTTGCGCGGAATGCCGAGGCCGACCGCGCCGGCGATGAACGCGTCGGTGATCTCGTGCTGCCAGTCGAGGTCGGTGACCGGAATGTTACCGTCGCGGCCGCGATAGGTGTCGTCGCCGTCGCCGATGCGGCGCTCGAACCGCTTGAAGTAGGGCAGGAGGTCGGCGTAGCCCCAGCCGGTATTGCCGCGCTGCGCCCAGCTGTTGAAATCGTCCGCCTGGCCGCGGTTGATGATCATGCCATTGATCGAACTCGATCCGCCGACGGTGCGGCCGACCGGGACGATGACCGAGCGTCCGTTCACGCCGGGCGACGGCTCGGTCTTGAACTGCCACGTGTAGGCTTCATTGAACATGATCTTGATGAAGCCTGCCGGAATGTGGATGTACGGGTGCCGGTCGGGCGGACCCGATTCCAGCGCGCAGATGGTGACGCCGGGGTCTTCCGACAGCCGGGCGGCGACGATCGAACCCGCCGCGCCGGTGCCGATCACCACGTAATCGAAGCTCGACTGTCGATTGCGGCTGCTGATCGCGCATGTGATGTCCTATCCTGCTCCCGCCCATGCAGGGCTACGATAGGATACGGAGCCACCAATGCCCAAATGCTTCTTCGTGGTGCGTGCCACCGTCGCCGATGCCGAAAAGCGCGCCGCCTTCGATGACTGGTACCACCGCGAGCATCTCGCAGATGCGATGGCGGCGTTCAAAGCCGAGAAAGGCTGGCGGTGCTGGAGCGAAACCGATCCGGCCGTGCATCAGGCGACCTATCAGCTTCCCGACAAGGCCGCGGCGGACCGCATCATGGGTTCCGCCGAGATGAAGGCGCTGATCGCGGAGTTCGACCGTGTCTGGCCCGGCATTCCGCGCATGCGCGAGGTCTTCACGCTCGCGGAAGAACGCGACGGTCGCTAAAGTCGTCCGGTTCAAGCGAAGTCTCTCGACGGAGTTTGCATGCTCCCCTCCCAGCGCGCGCTGTTCGATATCCCGCGCGAGGTCTGCTACCTCAACGCCGCGTCCTACAGTCCGCTGCCGCTCGCAACGCTGGAAGCCGGCCGGGCGGCGGTCGGCAACAAGGGCCGCCCCTGGCTGCTCGATCACGATTTCGCCCTTGGGCAATACGAGCGCACCCGCAAGGCCGCGGCCGCGCTGATCGATGCCGAGCCGCAGGACGTGGCGCTGATCTCCTCGGTCGGCTACGGCGTCGCGACCGCCGCCAAGATCCTGCACGGGCAGGGCGCGCTGCCGGCCGGCGCGCGCGTGCTCGTGCTCGCGGACGATCATTCCTCCGCCGTGCTGGAATGGATCACGCGCGCGCCCGCGGCGGCTTCACGGTCGAGACCGTGCGCGCGGCCGGACGGCGACTGGACCGCCGCGCTCATCGCCGCGATCGAGCGGCCCGGCGCCGCGCCGCTCGCGCTCGCCTCGATCTCGTCGGTGCATTGGTCGGACGGCGGCATGGTCGATCTCGCGCCGCGTCGCGCCGGCGCTGCGCCGGCAGGGCGCGGCGCTTGCTCGTCGACGCCACGCACAGCGCCGGCGTGCTCGATCTCGACGTGCGCACGCTCGATCCGGATTTCATGGTGTTCCCGACCTACAAATGGCTGCTCGGCCCCTACGCGCGCGCCTTCCTCTATGTCGCCAGGCGCCGGCAGGACGGCATTCCGCTCGAACAGACGAGCTCGGGGCGCCGCGCCGTGCGCGCCGAGCAGGACGTCTACTTCGCCGACACCAATTACGTGGCCGACGCGCGCCGCTTCGACATGGGCGAGCGCGATCATTTCATCTCCATGGAGATGGCGTCGATCGGCATGGAGATGATGGCGCAGTGGGGGCGGGCCGCGATCGTCGAGCGGCTCGCCATGCTGACCGGCCGGCTCGCCGAAGGCCTGCGCGGCGCCGCGGCCGACATCCCGGACGCGCGGGTGCGCGCGCCGCATATTCTGAGTCTCGGCTTCCCCGGCGGGATGCCGCCGAAGCTGATCGAGCGGCTCGCCGCCGAGAACGTCCACGTCGCGCCGCGGCTCGGCCGCATGCGCATCAGCCCGCACGTCTACAACGACGAGGAGGACGTCGACCGGTTCATCGAGGTTTTTCGGCGATCCGCGAGCCGAGGGTAGGGCGGGCAAAGCGAAGCGTGCTCACGTCTTTCCATCGTTGCTGCAGTTTGGTCACTCGCGTGGGCATGGCGCGTCCCGCGCCTTTGCCCACCCTACAGACGTGCTCACCGCCACCCGCCGCCGCCGTTCACGAACACCGTGTCGGCGGTCATAAATCCGCAGGCGTCCGAGCACATGAACAGCACCAGCTCGCCGATCTCCTCGGGCTCGCCGAAGCGGCCCATCGGCACGTCCTCCAGAAATTTCTTGTAGAGTTCCGGGCTGGTCGCCGCCGCGTCCTGGAAGGGCGTCTTCACCGGTCCCGGCGAGATCGACAGCGCGCGGATGCCCTGGGTGGCGAATTCGCGCGCCACGCCCATGGTCATCGACACCACCGCGCCCTTCGCGGCGGCGTAGTGCACCGACGAGCCCGGCCCGCCGCGGCGCGCCGCCATGCTCGCCATGTTGACGATGACGCCGTGCTTGTTCTTGACCATGTGCGGGATCAGCGCCTGCATCGGATAGAACGTGCCCTTGAGGTTGAGGTCGAAGGTCTTGTCCAGGAGCGCGTCGTCGATCTCCAGGAATTTGGCGCGGCGAATGGCGGCACCGGCCGAGTTGAACAGGAACGCCACGCTGCCGAAGGCGTCGATCGCGCGTTTCGCCATGTCCTCGACCTCGGCGCGCCGGGTCACGTCGACCTTGAGCGCAAGCGCCTGGCTGCCTTTGGCATTGACTTGCGCCGCCGTTTCCTTGGCGCCCGCCTCGTTGAGGTCGGTGCAGACCACGTTGGCGCCTTCGCGCGCGAAGATCAGCGCGGTCGCGCGCCCGATGCCGCTGCCCGCGCCGGTGATGACGATGGTCTTGCCGGCGAAGTAGTCCGGTGTCTTTGGCATCGCGTTATCCTCCGCTCTCCCGCGTGCGGCGGGGGTACTGGGCGATGCTCGGCGAAAGCGCGATAATGGTCAACATTGCCGGGCGCGCTGGACAATATTGGAGGCGACCATGAGATATGTTTTCCGCACATTGACGTCCGTTTCCGCGCTGCTCGCCGCAGCCGTTACGGCGAACGCGCAGAGCCGCCCGCCGTGGCCGGCCGGCGACGAGATCGGGATGGCGAACACGCTCGGCCCCGCGACCTGGGCGCGCTGCGCGCCGCATCTCGCCAATCCCAATGCCAAGGTCTACGAGTTGTCGTTCGTGCGCTCGAACACCATGCCGCAATCGCCGTTCGCGGTGCCGTTGCGCGAGAACGCCAAGCCGACCGTCGGCATTCCGGGCACGCGGCATGCCTTCAACACCGACGAGGTGGTCAGCGGCGATCCCGGCCAGCAGGGCACGCAGATGGACGCGCTCGGGCATTTCTCGGTGCTGCCCGAGCCGTGGGACGGCAAGCAGCCGTTTCCGTCGGGCGGCGCGTCCTATTACGGCGGCTTCAAGCAGAGCGACGTCAAGCCGACGCCGGATTCGCCGTTGCAGAAGCTCGGCATCGACAAGGTGCCGCCGATCGTCACCACCGGCGTGCTGCTCGACGCCAAGACCTATCTCGGCAAGGGCAAGGCGTTGGAGCCGGGCGCGATCGTCACCGCCGCAGATATCGAAGGAATGTTGAAGGCGCAGGGGCTTGAAAGCCGCGGCCTGCAGCCGGGCGACGTGCTCTACATCTACACCGGCTGGGGCGACAACTGGAAAGACCCCGACACCGAGAAATTCTACTACACCAAGGGTCCGGGCCTCGCCTATGACGGCGCCAAGCTCGCCCAGGACAAGCAGGTCGTGCTGGTCGCGCTCGACAATCCGTTCACCGACGCGGTCGCCGAGGGCATGCTGCAAGGCAAAGCGCCGCCGGCGCCCGGCACGCCGCCCGACCTGCCGTTCGCGATCCATCACCAGAACCTGGTGGAGGCCGGCATTCACAACATCCAGAACGCCAACCTCGGTGCGCTGGCGGCCGACAAGGTGTGGGTGTCGTGCACGATCATTTTGCCGTTGCGCACGCAGGGCGCCTCCGGCTCGCCGGTGCGGCCGGTGGCGATCGGCGCGCCGGTGCGATAGCAGGCCCACGGTTGTTGCCGACGCTTACCCTCCCCCTTGTGGGGAGGGTCGACGCGCGCAGCGCGTCGGGGTGGGGTCTTTTGGAGTCCGAGACCCCACCCCCGGCCCCTCCCCACAAGGGGGAGGGGAGAACGGCGATCCTGCTCGCCTGACAGAAATCTACCGCACCGGAAACACCAGTTGCGTCTGCGTCACGATCGCGGCGAGCTTGCCGTCGGTGCGCCGGATCGCGGTCTGCCACACCATCGTGGTGCTGCCGAGATGCAGTGGCGTGCAGGTCGCGTAGGCCCGCTCGCCGAGGCGGATGGGCGCGAGAAAGTTGGTCTTGCTCTCGAGCGTCGAGGTCATCATCCCGGCCGGCAGGTTGACGATGGTCGAGAGCGCGCCGAGCGTGTCGCCGAACGTCATGATCGCGCCGCCATGCAGAATGCCGATGCTGTTGGAGCGCGGCTCGTCGACCAGCAGTTCGCCGCGCGCGCCGTCGGTATCGAGTTGCGTGAGCGTCATGCCGAGGCTTCGGGCGAACGGCGGCAGGGGATGGTCGGGCATGGCATTCCTTTCCTGATGGGGCGGCCAGGCCGGCATTTCGGAGCCTGGAGGATGCGCGGTCAAGCGGCCGGACGGTATTGTGCCGGAGCACGCCGCCGGAACCCCTTTGCGGTCGCTGGCGCCGTCGCCTAAGCTCGCGCCGTCCTGGGAGGAGGGCAGCTTTATGATCCAAGGTCCATTGATGAAGAAATTGCTCTGCGTGGCCGTGGTGGTCACCGCCATGCTGCCGATCGGCTGGCTGATTTATCCGCAGATCGAACACGCCATCACCGGCATGCAGTTCAACACCATCGAAGCCGTGCTGGGCGCCACGCTCGGGCTCGGACTCTACGGGGTGCTGTTCGGCTGACGTCGTCCGCTTGCGGCATTTTTGCCGTCGCCGCTCGGCCCTGCTTTGACGCACGCAATGAACTGCGGGATGATCCAGGCAACGATAAAGCCGGGAGGATCGGCCATGCGCAAGGCACTCGTCGTCGCCGCCGCCATCGCGTCGTTGTGCCAGCGCCCGCCGCGCGCGCCGCCGACTATCCGGCGCGGCCGGTCACGCTGATCATCGGCTTCGCGCCGGGCGGGCCGAGCGACGTGATGGCGCGCATTCTGACGCGGCGGATGGAGGAGATCCTCAAGCAGCCGCTGGTGATCGAGAACCGCACCGGCGCCGGCGGCGGGATCGCCGCGACCGCGGTCGCGCGCGCCGCGCCCGACGGCTACACGCTGCTGCTCGCTACCGGTTCCTCGCTGGCCATCAATGTGAGCCTCTACAAGAACCTCGGCTACGATCCGGAAAAGGATTTCGAGCCGATCAGCCTGGTCGGCGAGCAGACCAACGTGCTCTACACGCATCCCTCGGTGCCGGCCAAAACGCTCACCGAGTTCGTCGCCTACGGCAAGGCCAATCCCGGCAAGCTGTCGTTCGGTTCGGGCGGCATCGGCACGCCCGCGCATCTCGCGGGCGAACTGCTCAAGATCAAGGCCGGCTTCGACTACACCCACGTGCCGTTCCGCGGCACCGGGCCGGCGCTGCAGAGCGTGATCGGCGGCCACGTGCCGAGCGCGTTCAATCCGCCGTCGCCGCTGCTGCCGCACATCCAGAGCGGCGCGATCCGGGCGATCGCCATCTCGACGCTCAAGCGCACGCCGGCGCTGCCGGAGACGCCGACCATCGCCGAGAGCGGCTATCCGGGCTTTGACGCCGCGACCTGGCACGCCATCGTCGCGCCGGCAGGATTGCCGAAGGACGTGACCGCCAGGCTCAGCCACGCCATCCGCGAGACCCTGAACGACGCGGCGAACCAGAAGGCGTTCGCCGACCTCGGCGTCGATATCGTCAACAGCACGCCGGACGAGTTGCGCGCCTACATCAGATCCGAAATTCCGAAATGGGCGGAGGTGGTGAAAGCCTCCGGCGCTAAAGTCGAGTGATCATGACGGCCCGCGACCTGATCGTCGTCCACAGCTCCGATCTGCATATCGATCACGACTATACCGCGCGCATGCATGGCGGCGACGGCACCGCAGGCCTCGCCTCGGTGCTGGCGCTGGCGCGCGGGCAGGGCGCCGACGCGGTGGTGCTGGCCGGCGATACCTTCGACTGCCATCGGCTGCCGCCGGAACTGCTCGACCAGACCGCCGCGGTGATTTCGGCCTCCGGCCTGCCGGTGATCGTGCTGCCCGGCAACCACGATCCGGCGGTCGAGGACGCGGTCTATCATCACGGCGCGCTCGCGAACCTGGCGAACCTGCACGTCATCGGGATCCGGCACGAGGAGTCGGTGCTGTTCGACGCGCTTGCGCTCGAAGTCTGGGGGCGCGCCGCATCGCGACTACGGCGACATGATCCCGTTCGAAACAATCCGGCCGCGGCGCACGCGCTGGCAGATCGCGGTGGCGCACGGCCACTACGTGCCGGAGCCCGACCGCAGCGTGCATCCGCGCGCGTCGTGGCTGATCGGCGACGCCGAGCTCAACGCCACCGGCGCCGACTATGTGGCGCTCGGCCACTGGAACCGGCCGGTCAAGGTCGGCAGCGGGCCGGTCGCCGCCTACTATTCCGGCTCGCCGGAATATGCCGGCACCGTCAACCTGATCCGCCTGGCCACGGACGGGCAGGTCACCGTCACGCGCGAGGCGCTCGACATCACCCGCGACTCCTTTGGCGGTTTGAGCCGGACGCGCCCTCGACTATGCCTTCGGGATCGAAGACCAGCTGCGTCTGGGTGACGATCGCGGCGAGCTTGCCGTCGCCGCGCGTGATGCGGGTCTCCAGCACGATGGTGGTGCGCCCGCGGTGCAGCGGCGTGCAGACCGCGCGCACCGTGTCGCCCTTGGGAATGCCGGCGAAGAAGTTGGTCTTGCTCTCGATGGTGGCGGTGCGGCCGCCGTCGCCCAGGCTGATGCTCGCGGTCATGCCGCCGAGCGTGTCGCCCACCGCCATCACGGCGCCACCGTGCATCACGCCGCGGCGATTGAGCAGCTCCTCGCGCACGGTGATCTCGGCTTCGGTGCGTTCGGCCGAATGATGCAGCACCTTCACGCCCAAAAGCTTGTTGAACGGTGCGGGTGTGAAAGCCATGTGTCATTCCCCGGTCATGGATGCGCGGTTGATAACATGTCCGCTGGCGCGCGACACCGCCGATTGCCGAATGGCATCGTTTCCAAATTCGGTGGCCGGTTGTATGCTCCGCCTGGGATGGAATTTGCCATCGTGGAGCTGGTCATGACGAATTCAATGTCGAGATTTTTGAACGGTGCAATGGCGGCCGCATTCGCGTGCGTTCTTGCGGTCGCGGCGAACGCCGAGCCTGCCACGTCGTTCGAGCCCAACACCGACCGCTTCGGCTCCGATTACTTCGGCTTCGATCTGCCGGGCCCGCAGCCGTCGCTCTGTCAGCAGGCCTGCATCGGCGACGCCAACTGCCGCGCCTGGACCTACGTCAATCCCGGCGTGGTGGGGCCGCAGGCCAGGTGCTATCTGAAGAACCCGGCGCCGCCGCCGACGCCGTCGAATTGCTGCGTGTCGGGCGCCAAGGGCTTTGCGCCGGTGCCGCCGCCCGGACAGACCTGCGATCAGCTGTGGGTGGCCCGCAACTCGATCTACAAGGCGCACGGCTACTGCTTCAAGACCCAGCGCGCCATCAACTATTTCGGCAACGCCGGTTGCATCTATCAGAACGAGGACGCCGTTCCGCTGACGGCCTCCGACCGGGCCCAGATCAGCCAGATCCAGGCCCAGGAACACGCGATGGGCTGCCAGTAGTTTTCGGCACCGTCCGCCGCTCGCCGGCCGGGGCGTTTGCGCTCCGGCGGCGGGATGCTATGTGGATTGCGCGCAAGCCCGCCGCCGGCATCGCGCGCTCGTAGCTCAGCTGGATAGAGCACCAGACTTCGAATCTGGGGGTCGGGGGTTCGAATCCCTCCGAGCGCGCCATTTCATTTCCAGCATTCCCGAACCGGGCCGGGCCCGCTTCCAACCGCGCCAAAAACGCGCGATAATTGTTCAACCGATCATGGGTCGATTCCTGCAAGCGACGCACGTCGCGTCGGCCAAGGAGACCGTGGATGCCATCATCGTCGAGCGACTGGGAACTGCCTGCCGCCGTTCAGCCCAAGCCCGAGAACTACGGCTATGATCTCGACCGCGCGCTCGGCGCCATGGTCGGGCTGCGCGCGATCGTTCCCTCCGACGCCTTCACCGCCGAGACGCTCGGCACCGAGCGCACCGGCAACGGGGTGCTGATCCGCGACGGCATCGTGCTGACCATCGGCTACCTGATCACCGAGGCGGAATCGGTCTGGCTGCACCTGTTCGACGGCCGCGCGGTGCCCGGCACGGTGCTGGCCTACGACCAGGAGACCGGTTTCGGCCTGGTCCAGGCGCTGGCCAGGCTCGACCTGCCGGGGCTGCCGCTCGGCCATTCGACCACCGCCAAGGTCGGCGATCCCGTCGTGGTCGCGGGCGCCGGCGGCCGCAAGCATTCGATCGTCGCGCGCATCGCCGCCAAGCAGGAATTCGCCGGCAACTGGGAATACGTGCTCGACGAGGCGATCTTCACCATGCCGGCGCATCCGTTCTGGGGCGGCACCGCCATGATCGGCAAGGGCGGCGAGCTGCTCGGCATCGGCTCGCTGCAGGTGCAGCAGGTGATGCGCGAGGGCGGACAGCCCGAGCCGCTCAACATGATCGTGCCGATCGACATCCTCAAGCCGATCTTCGACGACCTGATGACCATGGGCCGGCCCAATCGTCCGCCGCGGCCGTGGCTCGGCCTCAACGCCACCGAGATCGACGACAAGATCGTGGTCGCGCGCATCTCCAACGGCGGACCGTCGCGCAAGGCCAATCTGCGCGCCGGCGATATCGTGCTGGCGGTCGCCGGCAACGAGGTGCACGACCTCGCGGGCTTCTTCCGCACCGTGTGGGCGCAGGGCAAGGCCGGCGTCGAGGTGCCGCTGACGCTCTATCGCGACGGCCGCACCTTCGAGGCGCGCGTCATGTCAGGCGACCGCAATCGCTTCCTCAAGGGCCCGAGCTTGCATTAGCAGGTGGTGGCGCGGCGAAGCGGCGCTCACTCTTCCGGGCAGGGATCGAGGATGGCCCACAGCTCGGGGCCGTTCTTGACCTTCTTCATGTCGTTGGTGAGCCCGCCCTTGCGCGCGATCCACTCCTTCACCGTCTCCGGATAGTACGACATGAGATCGGCGGTGCCGGCGTAGCTCGTCACCTTGACGCCGAAGGTCAGCCGCTTGTCGTAGTAGGCGAGGTGGAAGCCGAGCGAGGCGCGCGGCGTCACGCAGATGCGATTGAGCGGGACGATGCCGAGCACCAGGGTGCAGGCGGAATTGCAGACGCCGTCGATGATGACGCGCTCGCCGCGGTCGCGGATCGCGCTGTACTTGGCCTTGTACTCGTCGACCAGGCCGCCATAGTCGCGCGCGATGCGATAGTCCGCGCGCGCCGACACGCTCGCCAGCACCAACGGCACCACCAGCAGAAACGCCAGACGACGGATCAACCCCGAAACCCCCGCAACCCCGAAACACTCTCAGGCCGGTGAATCACACGGCCATCAGGCGAAAATTTGGCCCAGTGTTATTGGCAATTCGTTAAGGCTGTGGAACAGCCGCTTTGCCGCCGCAATTCGCCGCCCGGCTGATTTTCGCCGATCCCTGTCGAATCCGGGCCGGGCCGGACGTCATGGGGGTAGCGGCAAATCTTGCCGCCAGCACCGGCAAAGGAGATTCCCGATGAAATACATGCTGTTGGTCTACTCGGACGAGGCGGGCATGCGGGCCGCCAGCAAGGCCCAGATGGAGCAGACGCTCGCGGCCTACGGCGCCTACGTGGAGGCGCTCAAGAAGGCCGGCGTCGACGCCGGCATGGACCGCCTGCAGGGGGCCGAGCGCGGCGACGACCGTGCGGATCGCCGACGGCAAGACCCAGGTGCTCGACGGGCCCTATGCGGAGACCAAGGAGCAGCTCGGCGGCTATTTCATCATCGACGTCGCCGACCTCGATGCGGCCCTGTCCTGGGCGGCCCGCTGCCCCGGGGCGAGCCATGGCGCGGTCGAGGTCCGCCCGATCTGGGCCATGTAGGGCCCCGCCCATGCCGCCAGCCGACGAGCCTGCCCGCGCCGCCGCCGAGGCGGTGGCGCGCCGCAGCTACGGCAAGCTGGTCGCGTTCCTGGCGGCGCGTACCCGTGACGTCGCGGGCGCGGAGGATGCGCTTGCGGACGCGTTTGCGGCGGCGCTCACCGATTGGCCCAGGAACGGCATCCCGGAGCGTCCGGAGGCGTGGCTGATGACGGCCGCGCGCCGCCGGTTGATCGACGCCGGCCGCCGCCATCGCAGCGGCGAGGGCGCCGCCGGTCATCTCAGCCTGATCGCGGAGGAGCTTGCAGCCGTGAGCGAGCGCGAGACGCATGTCCCAGACGACCGCTTGGCGCTGATGTTCGCCTGCGCGCATCCGGCGATCGATCCGGCGATCCGCGCGCCGCTGATCCTGCAGACCGTGCTCGGCTTCGACGCCGCCAGCATCGCCTCGGCGTTCCTGGTGGCGCCGGCGACCATGAGCCAGCGGCTGGTGCGGGCGAAGAGCAAGATCAAGGAGGCGGGCATTCCGTTCCGCGTGCCGGAGCGTTCCGAGCTGCGCGAGCGTCTCGATGCGGTGCTGGAGGCGGTCTACGCCACCTTCGCCGAGGGCTGGGCCGATCCGGCCGGGACCGAGACGCGCCGCCGCGATCTGGCGGAGGAGGGCATCTGGCTCGGCCGGCTCATCGTCTCGCTGCTGCCGGACGATCCCGAGGCGCTCGGCCTGCTGGCGCTGATGCTGCACGCCGAGGCGCGCCGCGGCGCCCGCCGCGATGCTGTTGGCGATTACGTGCCGCTCGCCGAGCAGCGGCCGGCGCTGTGGGATACCGCGCTGATCGAGGAGGCGGAGGCCTTGCTGTTGCGCGCGAGCACGCTCGGCGTGATCGGGCGCTATCAGCTCGAAGCGGCGATCCAGTCGGCGCATGTGGTGCGGCGGATCGCCGGCCGGGCCGACTGGGAGGCGATCGAGCGGCTCTACGACGCCTTGGCGGCGATCTCGCCTTCGCCGGTGGTCGCGATCAACCGCGCCGTTGCGATCGGCGAAGCCCGCGGCCCCGCCGCCGGCCTCGCCGCGCTTGCGGAGGTCGCGGACGATGCGCGGCTCGCGAACTATCAGCCGTATTGGGCGGCGCGCGCCGGCCTGCTTTCGGGTGCGGGCGAGATCGGCGCGGCCGACGAGGCCTATCAGCGCGCGATCGGCCTGGAGCGCGATCCGGCCGTGCGGCGCTTCCTGCAGCAGCGCCGCGCGGCGCTGGTAACGCACTGACTGTCGTCCCCGCGAAAGCGACCCAGGCTCAATACGTCACGACACTGCGGATGCTCTTGCCCTGATGCATCAGGTCGAACGCCTTGTTGATGTCGGCGAGCGGCATCACGTGGGTGATCATCGGGTCGATCTCGATCTTGCCCTGCATGTACCAGTCGACGATCTTCGGCACGTCGGTGCGCCCGCGCGCGCCGCCGAAGGCGGTGCCCTTCCAGACCCGGCCGGTGACCAGCTGGAACGGCCGCGTCGCGATCTCCTGGCCCGAGCCGGCGACGCCGATGATGATGCTTTCGCCCCAGCCGCGGTGGCAGCTTTCGAGCGCGGCCCGCATCAGGTTGACGTTGCCGACGCATTCGAAGGTGTAGTCGGCGCCGCCGATCTGGTCGGCGCCGCTCTTGGTCATGTTGACGAGATAGGGCACGAGGTCGCCGCCGATCTCCTTCGGATTGACGAAATGCGTCATGCCGAAGCGCTCGCCCCAGGCCTTCTTGTCGTTGTTGAGTGTCGACGCCGATGATCATGTCGGCGCCGACGAGCCGCAGGCCCTGGATCACGTTGAGGCCGATGCCGCCCAGCCCGAACACGATCGCCTTGGCGCCCGGCTCGACCTTGGCGGTGTTGATCACCGCGCCGATGCCGGTGGTGACGCCGCAGCCGATGTAGCAGACCTTGTCGAACGGCGCGTCGTCGCGGATTTTCGCGACCGCGATCTCCGGCAGCACGGTGAAATTGGCGAAGGTCGAGCAGCCCATGTAGTGGTGCAGCTTCTTGCCGTCGAGCGAGAAGCGCGAGGTGCCGTCCGGCATCACGCCTTGGCCCTGGGTGCCGCGGATCGCGGTGCACAGGTTGGTCTTGCGCGACAGGCACGACGGGCACTGCCGGCATTCCGGCGTGTAGAGCGGGATGACGTGGTCGCCCTTCTTCACCGAGGTGACGCCCGGCGCCGACGTCGACCACGATGCCCGCGCCCTCGTGGCCGAGGATCGCGGGAAACAGCCCCTCCGGGTCGGCGCCCGACAGCGTGAACTCGTCGGTGTGGCAGATGCCGGTCGCCTTGATCTCGACCAGCACCTCGCCGGCCTTCGGGCCGTCGAGCTGCACCGTCATCACCTCGCAGCGGCTTGCCGGCCTCCATTGCGACCGCGGCCCGCACATCCATCGCTCAGCTCCCGTATCTGGTTCGGCGTTCCGCCGCACGCTGCCGCGCTGCGGCGGATTTTGCAACCGATCCGCCTCGCCCGGCAAACGAAACGGGGCGCGGCTCGCACCGCGCCCCGGCGACAGATGTTGGTTCGAACCGCGTTACGATCGCGGCTGCGGCACGATCCGGATATACGGCTTCGGCGACTTCCAGCCCTGCGGGAACAGCTTCTTGGCGTCGTCGTCGGTGACCGAGCCGGCGATGATGACGTCCTCGCCGTTCTTCCAGTTCACCGGCGTCGCCACCTTGTGCTTGGCGTTGAGCTGGAGCGAGTCGATGACGCGCAGCACCTCGTCGAAGTTGCGCCCGACCGTCATCGGATAGACCAGGATCAGCTTGATCTTCTTGTCCGGGCCGATGATGAAGACGTTGCGCACCGTCTGGTTGTCGGCGGCGGTGCGCTTGCTCGGATCGCCGGACACCGCCGCGGGCAGCATGCCGTAGAGCTTCGAGACGTTGAAATCGGTGTCGCCGATCATCGGATAGTTCGGCGCAAAGCCCTGCGTCTCCTTGATGTCGGCCGCCCAGCCCGCATGCTTGTCGACCGGATCGACCGACAGGCCGATGATCTTGACGCCGCGCTTGTCGAATTCCGGCTTGATCTTGGCCATGTAGCCGAGCTCGGTGGTGCAGACCGGGGTGAAGTCCTTGGGGTGCGAGAACAGCACCGCCCATTTGTCGCCGATCCAGTCGTGGAAACGGATTTTTCCCTCGGTCGTCTGCGCTTCGAAATCGGGGGCGGTATCGTTGATCGCAAGGGCCATTGCTCGTCTCCGTCGTGCGGGTGATCGAAATCGATGGCGTGTATATAATGCGTAAGCCGCAGGCGTAGCCAGCCTTCCCCTTGAAAGCACGATTTTCGTCGCGCGGTGCGGCCGCGGGAGAAGAAATCCGCCGCGGCCTCGACGCGGGATGAAAGAGCATTCCGTCGCCGTCAGGTGAGCGGCGGCAGCGCCGCGACGATCCGGGCGCGCTGCGCCTCCTGCCAGGGCGGCAGCTTGAGCTCGCTGCCGAGCTTGTCGAGCGGCTCGTCGGCGGTGAAGCCCGGTGCGTCGGTTGCGATCTCGAACAGGATGCCGCCCGGCTCGCGGAAGTAGACCGAGCGGAAATACTGCCGGTCGATCTGGCCGGTCGGCGCCAGGCCCTGCGCCTTCACGGCTTTGGCCAGCTCGGTCTGTGCATTTTCATCGGGCGCGCGGAACGCGACGTGATGGACCGAGCCGACACCTTGCCGGCCACCCAAAAATCCTTCCGCGCTGCGCACGTCGACGACCGTGCCGACCGTCGCGCCCGAGGAGACGAAGCGTTGCAGGCTGCCGTCGCGCGCGGCCGGCTTGAAGCCGAACGCGCCGGTCAGCACGTTTGCGGTCGGCTCGGCGGGGCCGACCAGCAGCGTGACACCGTGAAAGCCGCGCACCGCGTGTTCGGCCGGCACCGGTCCGTCCGGCCAGCCGGGCAGGGCGTCCGCGCCCTTGACCGCAACCAGAGCGAGCCGCATGCCGTCGGGATCGGTGAAACGCACCACGGTCTCGCCGAATCGTTTCTCGGGCGCCTCGTGCGGGATGTCGAGTTCGATCAGCCGCGCGGTCCAGTAGCCGAACGAGCGTTCCGGAACAACGAACGCGGTCTCGACCGCCATCCCCAAGCCGTTTCTGCCCTTCGGCGCATCGCCCCAGGCGAAGAACGTCAGCGCCGTTCCCGGATGGCCGCTCTCGTCGCCGTAGTAGAGGTGCCATGTTGTGGGATCGTCGAAGTTGACGGTCTGTTTCACCATGCGCAGGCCGAGCTTGCCGGAATAGAAGGCGCGGTTTTGTTTCGGATCGCCGCAGATCGCGGTGACGTGATGAATTCCCGGGCTGGTCGCCATGATGATTTTTCTTGATCGCGTGCGCGTTACGGCAGCTCGTTGCGATAGATTAATGCGGTAAGTCACTATGCGATCACGCGCGCGACGGAACAAATCGAACAATTCCGTGTGACCGCGGCAGTTTTGGCCGCACCGCCCAATCTTCGCCATACCGTTCGGGTCTCACGGACCTGCGGCGTGCTGTCGCGCGAGTCGAACCGGATCGTCGGTTCCAGCGACCAACTCCCAGTAGGGAACCGCAAAATCTTCGATTGCGTCAGGGCGAGGGGTTCCTCGCCGAGTAAATCGAGAAAGTCCCAGGCCAAGGGACCAGGAGAGCGTCATGACCGCGGTGTGGTCGCGACTATCGGACGGGCCGGCCCTGCTGCGAGCGCTGCTCGCGGCGGTCGCGCGCTCGCCGATCGTGTCGCGGCCGGCTCCGGCCGCGGCGCGCCGGGCCCAGTGGGCGGCGGTTCGCAAGTCCGGCAATGCCGACGCCTTCGTGCTGGCCTGGATCGCCAGCCATGTCCGCGGCCCGCGCCAGGCGCCGCGGGTCTTGAACTAGCCGCATCCCCATCCTTCATCGGCATTCTGCCCTGGCAGGTCCGGGGCGATTGACTTTTTTGCTGCGACGCCGCAAAGCCATTAAAGCCGGTTGCGGGGTCCTTTGGCGGCATGTTCAAGCGCATCCTGATCGCCAATCGCGGCGAGATCGCCTGCCGGATCATCAAGACCGCGCGCCGCATGGGTATCGAGACGGTCGCGGTCTATTCCGAGGCCGACCGCGACGCGCTCCATGTCGAGATGGCCGATCACGCGGTGGCGATCGGCCCGCCGCCCGCGGCCGAGAGCTATCTCCTGATCGACAAGATCGTCGCGGCCTGCAAGACCAGCGGCGCCGAGGCGGTGCATCCGGGCTACGGCTTTCTGTCCGAGCGCGAAGCCTTTCCGAGAGCGCTGGCCGAGGCCGGCATCGTCTTCATCGGGCCCAACCCGAAGGCGATCGCCGCCATGGGCGACAAGATCGAGAGCAAGAAGGCGGCCGCCGCCGCCAAGGTCTCGACCGTGCCCGGCCATCTCGGCGTGATCGCCGACGAGACGCAGGCGGTGAAGATCGCCGACGAGATCGGCTACCCGGTGATGATCAAGGCTTCCGCCGGCGGCGGCGGCAAGGGCATGCGGATCGCGCAGTCGCGCGCCGAGGTGGCGGAAGGTTTTGCGCGCGCGCGCTCGGAGGCCAAATCCTCGTTCGGCGACGACCGCGTCTTCATCGAGAAATTCATCGTCGACCCGCGCCACATCGAGATCCAGGTGCTGGGCGACAAGCACGGCAACGTCATCTATCTGGGCGAGCGCGAATGCTCGATCCAGCGCCGCAACCAGAAGGTCGTCGAGGAGGCGCCGTCGCCGCTGCTCGACGAGGCGACGCGGCGCAAGATGGGCGAGCAGGCGGTCGCGCTCGCCAAGGCGGTGGGCTACGACTCCGCCGGCACCGTCGAGTTCGTCGCCGGGCAGGACAAGAGCTTCTATTTCCTCGAGATGAACACGCGGCTGCAGGTCGAGCATCCGGTGACCGAACTGGTCACCGGCATCGACCTGGTCGAGCAGATGATCCGCGTCGCCGCCGGCGAGCCGCTCAAGTTCAAGCAAAGCGACATCAAGCTCGACGGCTGGGCGGTCGAGACCCGCATCTATGCCGAGGACCCGTACCGCAACTTCCTGCCCTCGATCGGACGGCTGGTCCGCTACCGGCCGCCGGCGGAAGCGAGCGCGGGCGGGATCACGGTGCGCAACGATACCGGCGTGACCGAGGGCGGCGAGATTTCGCTCTACTACGATCCGATGATCGCCAAGCTGGTCACCCATGCGCCGACCCGCCAGCAGGCGATCGCCGCGCAGTCCGATGCGCTCGACGCCTTCACCATCGACGGCATCCGCCACAACATTCCGTTCCTCGCCGCGCTGATGGCGCATGAGCGCTGGCAGGCGGGGCGGCTCTCGACCGGCTTCATCGCCGAGGAGTTTCCGGGCGGCTTTCAGCCGGTCGCGCCGGCGGGCGCGGTGGCGCGCGTGCTCGCGGCGGTCGCCGCCGCGATCGATCACGTGCTCGGCGAGCGCAAGCGCCGCATTTCCGGCCAGGCCGCGGGGCGGGCGGTCACGCGCGAGCGCCAGCGCGTCGTCAGGCTCGGCCAGCGCGAGATCGTGCTCGACATCGCGCGCGAGGGCGACGCATTTGCGGTGCGCATCGACGCCGGCCGGCATCATGGTCGCCTCGCACTGGCGGCCGGGCGATCCGCTCTGGTCCGGCACCATCGACGGGCGGCCGGTTCAGGTGCAGGTGCGGCCGGTGCTGAACGGCTTCGATCTCGCGCACCGCGGCGTCGAGGCGCGCGCCTATGTCTATACCGAGCGCGAGGCGCAGGCCGCGCGCCTGATGCCGGTCAAGAAGGCGGCCGACAGCGGCAAGGCGCTGCGCTGCCCGATGCCGGGCCTGGTGCGCGCGATCGCGGTGGTCGAGGGCCAGGAGGTCAAGGCCGGCGAGACGCTGGCGGTGGTCGAAGCCATGAAGATGGAAAACGTGCTGCGCGCCGAGCGCGACGGCGTGGTGAAGTCGATCAAGGCCAGGCCCGGCGACAGCCTCGCGGTCGACCAGATCATCTTGGAATTCGCCTAGAAGTCAGGGACCGTTCACTCCACGACCCTCATGCTGAGGAGCGCTGCGGAGCAGCGCGTCTCGAAGCACGAGGCCCCGTTGGGGCCGCCCCCATCCTTCGAGACGCGCCTTCGGCGCCCTCAGGATGAGGGCGGAGCGCCGCCGCGCCTGCTCGATCGCGGATGAATTCGGCGCGCCGGCATGGCACCCTCCTGGCGGATGGAATCGCTCGCCCTGTTCTTCTCCGCTTCCGGCAGGATCGCGCCGCGGCCGTTCGCGCTGGGCGCCGTCGCCGTCTATGTGCTGAGCTTCCTGTCGCAGGCGCTGATCTCGCCGTCCGTCACGGCGCGCTGGGGCGTCTGGCTGTTCGCGCTCGCGCAGGCGCCGCTGATCTGGGCCTGGTTCGCGCTCCATGCCAAGCGGCTGCGCGACGCCGGGCATCCGAGCGGATCGGCGCTCGCGATCGCCGTCCTGTACGCGCTGGCGCTGGTTCTGCTGATGCTGCTGCTCGAGCCGATCCTGGGCTCCGGCACCGACGCGGTCGCCACCGACACGCCGGGCGCGAGCTTTGCCGACCTGTGGATCGTTCTGCTGCTGTTTGCGGCGCTCACCGGCCAGCCGAGCCTCGGGTTCTTCTACTTTCTCACGCTGGCGATGCTGGCGCTGATCCTGATGCCGATCGCGATTGCGCTCGGCTTCTCGGTCTGGACCGGGACGCGGCCGCGCGCCAACGATACGCCGGCCGCCGCACCCGCCACGCCATGACGCTCTACTTCGCCTATGGCTCGAACATGAGCCGGGAGCTGATGCAGGCGCGCTGTCCGGCGGCGCGCGCGCTCGGCACCGCGACGCTGCCCGGTTGGCGCTTCGTGATCACGCCCGACGGCTATGGCTCGATCGCGCCGGCGGCCGGGCGCGCTGCTGCATGGCGTGCTGTGGCGGCTCACGCCGCGCGATCTGGCGGCGCTCAACGCCTACGAGAGCCTCGATTCCGGTCTCTACATCCGCCGCACCATTGCGGTCCGCTACGGCGCGCGCCGCCAGGCCGCGCTGACCTACGTCGCGCCGCGGCGCGGGCAGGGGGTGCCGCGCCCGGGCTACATCGCGATCGTCGCCGCGGCGGCGCGCGATTGGGGCTTCCCGGACGCCTATATCCGCTCGCTCGCGCGCTGGTCGCCCTCGGCCTGGCGCGGCGCGCGCACCAAAGGCACCGGAGAACTCGGATGACCGCGATCCGCCACGTCGTCATCCGCGGCCGCGTGCAGGGCGTCGGCTACCGCGTGTGGACCGAGCAGGCGGCGCGCGCACGGTCCCTGGCGGGCTGGGTGCGCAACCGGCGCGACGGCTCGGTCGAAGCGGTGTTCGCCGGACCGGCCGAGGCGGTCGATGCGATGATCGAGGCCTGCCGCCGCGGACCGTTGCCGGCGCACGTCGATGCGCTCGATCAGCGCGAGGCGGACGCCGGGGCGCTGGCGCTGCGGCGATCCGGCGAGACGTTCTCGCTGCTGCCGACGCGACGTAGGGCTTGCCGAACAGCGGCTCGAATTCGCGCCGCAGGATCATGTCGACCTCCGCCATGCGTCACCGGCAGGCCGAGATCGGCGAGGCTGGTCACGCCGTAGCGCGGCTCGCTGACGCCGCACGGCACGATGCCGGAATAGTGGCGCGAGATCGCAGTCGACGTTGAGCGCGATGCCGTGCAGCGTCACCCAGCGCTGCACGCGGATGCCGATGGCGGCGATCTTGTCCTCGCGGCCTTCGCCCTTCTCGGGCCGGCGCACCCAGACGCCGACGCGATCCTCGCGCCGCTCGCCGCGGACGTTGAAGGCGGCGAGCGTGCGGATGATCCATTCCTCGAGCGTCGCCACGTAGCGGCGCACGTCCGGGCCGCGCCGCTTGAGGTCGAGCATCAGATAGGCCACGCGCTGGCCGGGCCCGTGATAGGTGAACTGCCCGCCGCGCCCGGTCTGATGCACCGGGAAGCGCGCCGCGATCAGCTCGTCCGGCCGGGCGCTGGTGCCGGCGGTGTAGAGCGGCGGGTGCTCCAGCAGCCAGACAAGCTCCGGCGCAGCGCCGTCCGCGATCGCGGCGGCGCGCGCGCTCATCTGCGCGACCGCGGCCTCGTACGCCACGAGCCCCTCGCTCACGCGCCATTCCACCGGCGGGGAACCGGGGCCGAAACCGGCCGTCAATTGGTCGCGCGCGTTAACCACCCCGTAACCATACCGTGTTGAGTTGGACGTGTTCCATTTACTTGGCCCAGGGATTCCCGAACGTGCCCACGCTCGACAAGGTTGACCTCGACATCCAGGTGGTGCTCGGCACCACGACCATGCCGGTGCATCAGGTGCTGCGGCTCGGCCGCGGCGCCATCATCGAGCTGGACGCGTCCGAGGACGACGAGGTCGCGATCCTGGCCAACAATTTTCCGGTCGCCAAGGGCACGGTGGTGGTCAGCGGAAACCGCATCGCGGTCGAAGTCAAGGAACTGACGCCGCGGCTGCCGGATATGCGCTGACGGGCCTTAAATCCGGCCCGAAACGCTCCGGAAGGCGGCCAAGCCGCCCTTGTTCCCCCCGGATTGATTTGTTACATCCCTCGCGCTTTCTGACGCGGCCCAACCGCGTTCGTTCCCTAAGCGGTCGTGGCGGAATTGGTAGACGCACTAGCTTGAGGTGCTAGCGGGGCAACCCGTGGAGGTTCGAAGTCCTCTCGACCGCACCAGTGTTTGCAATAGGGTCAGCGGCAATCGGATAGCGCAACGCCGGGTCTCTGACCCGGCGTGCTCTTTCGTCGAAATCGTCTTGGCGGCCGAAGCTCAGCGCCCGAACAGCTGCAGCTGCAGCGGCGGGCGCACCACCGAGAACTGGTGGCCGGTCGTGCGCGGCTTGCTGGTGGTGCTGGTCGTCTCCGACGAGGCGGTGCCCGTGGTCGACGGCTGGTTCGGATCCTTCGGCTTGGACGCGACCTGCGTCGCCGGCTTGCGCGTGCGCTCGCTGCCCGGCATCTGGAACACGCGCGCATATTTGAAGTTCTGCGCGGCCGGGATCGGCAGCGAGGCCTGCCCGCCGATCTGCACCGAGTAGAGCTGGCGCGGCCACGGCGTGACCGGCGGCAGCGGAATCTCGCCTTCGCGCACCGCCGGGCGATCGAAGCTCTTGACCAGCGCGACCTTCACGGCGGCATTCGGATCGTCGGAGAGGCCGAAATTCTTCGGGCTCGGCACTTCGAGCTCGGGCTCGCGCTCCGCCACGCCGACGTTCACCAGGCGCGGCCACACCTTCATCTCCGGGGACGGCGAGCGGGCGATCCACTGCTCGGGCAGCGTCGCGGTCTTCGGACGCTCGGCGGTCGCCGGCACCACGTGCACGATCTTGAAGCCCTTGGCCTTGAGCTCGGCCAGGATCTCCGGGAAGGCCGAGCGCGGTCGCCGGCTGGATGTCGTGCAGCAGCAGGATGCCCTTGCGGTGCGCCTCGAGCCGGCTGACGGCGCGGCGCGCGATCTCGGCGGCCGGGATATGCGTCCAGTCGTCGGCGACGACGTCGACGCTCCAGGTCATGACGTTGTGATTGGTCAGATACTGCTCGACCGAGCTCTGCCGCAGCAGGCCGGGAATCCGGAAGAACGGCGCCACCGACTTGGCGTTCGGGCCCATCGCGGTGCGGATGGAGTTGAAGCCGTCCTCGATCTCGACCTGCGCCTGCTCCACCGTCATCTTGTGGAACGTGAACGGATGGTTCTGGCTGTGGTTCGCCACCGTGTGGCCTTCGGCGTAGATGCGCCGGACCAGCGAGGGATAGCCGCGCGCCATGCGCCCGACGATGAAGAAGGTCGCCTTGACGCACTCGTGCGCCATCGTCTCGAGCACGCGGGTGGTGTAGGGCGGCAGCGGACCGTCATCGAACGTCAGCACGACTTCCTTGTCGCGCAGCGGAAGCGATTCCGAATATTGCTGGCTGCCCAGCCGAGAATGCTCGGTCGGGTCGACGACGATGGTGCGGCTCACTCCCATCGCGCCGGGAGGACATTCGGCGGCGCCGGCTGTTCCCACTGCGATGAAAGATGCAGCCGCGATTGCTGCGGCGATAGCGCGCATGCCCCTAGAGTCCCCCGACTGCTGGACAACCCCGGAGATACGCCCGGGACCCCGAAAGATGGTTAACGTTTCCACTGTAGCCAAACACTACGAGGAGGCAAATTAATGGCCGCTTAATCGCGTGGATTTTGCCGGAATAGTTCGATCTGTGTCGGCGAAGCCACGGTGCCATCGTACTGCCATCATTGCGCCGCCGCGGCGCCCACAGGACGCGCGGCCGGCACCGTGTGAACGACCCGATAGCCGCCGGTTTTGAGCGCGCGCAGGAACGCCGGCAGCATGGCGGCGGTCTGCGCCTTGGTGTCGTGGAACAGAACGATGCCGCCGTGAGTCGCTTCGATTCGCTCCATCACGAGGCGAAGCTCCTTCTCGGGCGTCATCGGATTCCAGTCGCTCGCCCACAGGTCGGCCCCGAACACCGCGATCTTGCGGCGCTCCAGCCGCTCCAGCAGCGCCGGCGAGGACGCAAAGCCCGGGAAGCGGAAGAACGGCGTCGTCGGTATGGCGCTGCCTTTGCCGTAGAGCGCGGTGTCGACGCCGGTGAACCCGCGGTCGATCTCGGCTTCCGCGTCGGCGACCGGCATCTTGTTGAGCAGCGGGTGCGCATAGGTGTGGTGCGCGACCGTGTGGCCTTCGGCCAGCTCGCGGCGGGCAAGCTCCTTGTGCGCCAGCGCATTGCGCCCGAGCAGGAAGAACGAGACGCGCACGCATTCGTGCTTGAGCGCATCGAGCACGCGCGCGGTCGAGCCGGGCTGCGGGCCGTCGTCGAAGGTCAGCACGACTTCTTTCGGCGCGAGCGGCAGCGTCTGCGGGAAATGCTTGCGGCCGACGCGCGGCGTCGCCGCCGGATCGACGGTAAGCACGCGTTCGGTCCCGAGCGCGTCGGGATTGCCGGGGCAGGGGGCGGCGGCGTGGGCCGCGCTTGCGGTGAGCGCCAGCATCAGGGCGACGGACAGGATTGATCGGAGGTTCATCGCCATCTTGCAGCGTAATTGTGCGGCAGGAGCGAGGCCAACGCGCTGGGGTCTATTCCGCTTAGGTTACCGTCGCGGAAGGCTCTCTCCGCGCGACGTCGCCCGCTTTCTCCACACCCGCAGGTCAGCCATGACTTTTATGGTCGCCGCGAGGACCAGCGCGCAAAGGGCCGCCTTCGACATCGTCTCCATCGTCCCCTCGATCAGCATGCCGTGGACCACACTTCCTACGACGATGACCACCGCGAGAGACATATGAGCGATGCGCCACGTTCGCGGTCCGCAATCGCCGGCGGAGTGCCGCCAAAAGCGCGACGGCGAAGATTGCCCACATGGCGATCACACCGAAGGGGGAGAACGGCGTCGGCGATGTGAAGAGAAGGGCGTCGATCATGTCCGGCGGACTGGTGATCCAAAGGCCCGCGACGTGGATCACCACCGCCACGACCAGCGCGCCTCCGATCCAGTGATGTGTACGCCGTCCACGATAAGCCGACAGTCCCGGCAGGTATCCGCCAATCAGCAAAGGCTGAACGAGCACGAGACCCAGTGCGATAATCCCCGCGAACCCGGCCGCTATGTAGACCGGACCGCGCCATTCGAGCAGAGGGCTCGCCGCTGCGGCGGCGATCGGCACGAAAATGGCGGCTGCAAGGAGCGGCCCAGATCAGGGTCACCCGGGCCAATCTCATTCCTGTGTTCCCGACTCGGTCAGGCCGGCTGAAGGACGAAGTGCGCCTCCAGGCTCTTGTCTTTGGCGCTGCGCATCACGGGACGGAGAAAGACGGTTTTGAATTCACCGCTGTCATAGGCGAGGTGACCATGCGGCTGGCCGAAGATGGGAATGATCTGCGGCATCTCGAGACGGAACTTACCGTCCTTGTCGGTGAGCGTGGCGCCGTGACTTTGCGGCTCGTGCTCCTGCCCTTCGGTCGTGTGCGCCCAGATCTGGATGCGCTGCCCGGCAAGCGGAGCCCCGTCGCCTGCGCGGCGTACGGTGCCGCTCATCCAGAAGCCACCCTTGCCGATCCGATCCACGATCGGCGCGCCTTTGCGGTAGTTGTTGGACCCGCCCGACATCGAAGGGGTCGGTGCGAGGCCTTGCGCGCGGGCGGGCAACAGGAGCCCGGAAACCCCGGTTGCCAGGACGGAGCCGCCAGCGGCGAGGAGGTTGCGGCGGTTGAGTACGACGATGGTCATGTAAATTTCTCCTGGCGACCTTGCAGTTGCTCCGCCGATCGGACGGCAACAGGCGCGAGACGCCCTGAATTTAAGCGCGGTTGCGACCAATTTCCAGTTGAGGGAGGCGCAGCGCGACAGGTCGCAATAACAGTTTTGTGAACAGGTGTGCCGGCCGCTCAACCAACGTCGTTGACGAGGCATACCAAAGCGGACATCAGCCAGCGATCGCCGAACCATCGTGTCGATGAGTGCGCGCGCTACCGCGTCCAGGGAAATAGGCTGAGCGGCGGGCGCGGCACGCTGCCGGTCGGCTGCTCGGCGCCCGGCTGGCCGCGATTGGCGGCCACGCCTTGCGGGAAGCGCGAGCGTTCGACGTCGCCTGGCGTGTGGTCGTAGCAGATCGGACTCATCACCGGCTCGCCCGCGGCCATCAGTTCGGTCACCGTCACGAATTCGTAGCCCTTGGCCTTCAGCGCCGCGACGATGCCGGGCACGGCCTCGTCGGTGTGATAGCCGCGGCCGTTGGCGTGGAACAGCACGATCGAGCCGGGCCGCACGCTCTCGACCACGTTCTGCGTGATTTCGGCGGCGGTCACGGCGCGGGCCGGATCGCCCGACGACACGTCCCACTGGATCGGCAACAGGCCCATGCCGGCGACCTCGTCGAGCGCCTGCGGGCTGCACGCGCCGAACGGAAAGCGGAAATAGCCGAGCCGCTTGGGCGCCCGTTCCGACGCCGGCGTGCGCGTGCCCGGCGCGACGCACTGCTTGGCTTCGAGTTCCTCGCGCACCTGCTCGTAGGCGAGCTGCGCGTTCTTGATCTCGTCGGTCAGCGCCGTGCCGCTGAGATTGCGCAGGTTGCGGTGCTCCCAGGAATGGTTGGCGGTCTCGAACAGCGGATCGGTCATCAGCTGCTGGGTGCGCTCGCGATGCGACAGCATCCATTTGCCGCCGGCGAAGAAGGTCGCCCTGATGCGGTTCTTGCGCAGGAAATCGACGATGCCGCCCTGGTAGCCGGCGATCTCGGACGGCTGCTCGCACAGGTCGAAGGTGAGCGCGACGAGCTTTTTTCCGGGCGGCAGCTTCACGCGGCGCACCACGCCGCGCTGCGGCAGCGGCGTGAAATCGGCGAGCGCGCGCCGGGGCGGCGGAATGTGCGCATTCTTGGCGCCCTTGCGCACCTGCTCGTCGCCGGTGCGATAGGCGAGATCGGCCGCCGTCCAGCAGGCATTTTGCGCGAACGCCGGGGAGGCCGCGGCGATCGCGGCAAATCCGGCGGCCATGGCGATGATTTTCGCGCGCATGCAGGTTGCTCGAAGGCGAAAGGGTGACGCGAGGATACGCACCCGACACGAAGCACGGCCGGACCATAACAAGGCGGAGCGGGCCAGACTGTGGCGCTTTTGCTAGGCCTGGAACAAATTCGGCAGGCGTGTTGCGGCCGGGGTACGGGAGCCTTGCGGCGCCCGGGAACGGCGCCGCCGGCTATTCCGGCTTGATATTGCCCGCCCGGATCACCTTCGCCCATTTCTCGGTTTCGTCCGCAATGAGCGTTGCAAAATCGGCCGCCGAGCCTCCAATCGCAATGCCGCCGAGTTCGGCGAAGCGCAGCTTCATCCTGGGATCGGCGAGGCCTGCGTTGATCTCCCGGTTGAGGATGTCGATGACGTCGGGCGGCGCGCCCTTCGGCAGGCCGACGCCGAACCAGGCGCTCACCTCGTAGCCCGGGACGAATTCGCCGACGGTCGGCAGGTCCGGCTGTGCCTGCGAGCGCATCGCGCTGGTTACGGCGAGCCCGCGCAGCTTGCCGGCTGTGATGTATTCGATCGAGGAGGGCAGCGAGCCGAACAGGACATCCACCTGTCCGCCGAGCAGCGCCGTCACGGCCGGTCCGTTGCCGCGGAACGGCACATGGACCAGGTCGACGCCGGCCAGCATCTTGAACAATTCCCCGGAGAGGTGCGTGCCGCTGCCGGTTCCGGCCGACGCCATGTTGACCTTGCCTGGATTGGCTTTGGCGTAGGCGATGAACTCAGGGATCGTCCGCGCCGGCACGGACGGATTGACCAGCACCACATTGGGGATGCGGACGATGCCGACGACCGGCACGATGTCGCGGATGAAATCGAACTTGAGCTTGCCGTAGAGCGCCGCGTTGCTGGCGTTCGGAATGCCGGCCAGCAGGATCGTGTAGCCATCGGGCGGCGCATTCACGACCGCCTCGGTGGCGATGTTGGTGCCGGCGCCCGGCCGGTTGTCGATCACGAACGGCTGGCCGAGCCGCTCCTGCAGCCATTGCCCCATCAGCCGCGCGACGATGTCGTTGCCGCCGCCGGGCGCGAATCCGACGATCCAGCGCACCGGCCGCGACGGATAGCTTTGCGCCCGGGCGAAGCGCGCGGCGGCCGGCAGCGCAGCCGCGCCCGCGGCGAGATGCAGAAACTGCCGGCGGCGAAGTCTCATGGCACGACCCGCACCCGGTCGCCCTCCGGCTTGAAGCTCGCGCCGAGCTTGCCGCTGCGCGCGCCGAGGTCGGCGAGCGTCTCGGCCTCGTCGGCGAGGCGGCACAGGAACGACTCGTCGTTGGCATTGCTGCGCACGAAGCGGAAGCTGCAGCCCGCGACCGCGCCGCGCTCGAACGTCATCTCGACCAGCATGCCGATCCAGCCGGCATGCTTGCGGCCGAGATGGCCGGTGTTGAACGTGAGATTGCCGAGCCCGTAGAAGATCGGCCGGCCCTTGTAGATCTCGACCGGCAGCGAATAGTGCGGCCCGTGCCCCATGACGACATCGGCGCCGGCGTCGATCGCGGCGTGCGCGATGTCGGTCATGTATTGCAGCGGTTCGCGCCCGAGGCCCCAATGGCAGGATGCGACCACGATGTCGGCCTGCGGGCGCAGCGCCGCGATGTCCTTGCGGAACTCGGCGAGATAGTCGGCGTCCGCCCAGGTCACGATCAGCGGCGGCACGCCCGGCCGGTTCGGCGGCGGCATGCCGGGCGCGATCCGGCCCATCGGCACATGATAGGCGGTGTGGCCGCGGATCACCGCGATGCCGGGCGAGTCGGCCTGCGCCTCGTGATCGGTCGGCCAGTAGACCGAGCTGCGCTGCACGACGCCGACGCGCAGGCCATTGCGCGCGACGATGACGGGCGCGCGGGCGGCGGCGAGATTGGGGCCGGCGCCGGTATGCAGCACGCCGATCTGGTCGAGCCTCGCAATCGAGGCGGCGATGTTGGCCGCGCCGTAGTTGACGTTGTTGGCGATGCCCACGGCGTGGATGCCGGACAGCCGCAGCGCCTCGCCGCCGATCTTCGGATCGGCGAAGAAACCTTCGTTGGCGTGCGAGCGCTGCGGCGGCAGATGCAGGCAGCATTCCAGGTTGCCGAACACGACGTCCGCGGAATGCAACTCGGCGGCGACGTGCCGGAACGGAACGGTGGCGTCCGTGACGTTCACCAGGTTGACGTCGCCGGTCAGGATCAGCCTGCCTGCCATGTCGTGTGCTTCTCCGCAAAGATCGGACGGCTTTGCGCCGCGGGTACACGCGGCGCTGCGGCTGTCGAGTCTACACCACGACGCGAGCTCTAGCCCACGCGCTTGCCAACCCGGATCAGGTCCGGGTGCACCGGCCCTTGTCGGCCCAGTCGCCTTCCGCGTAGCCGTTGGCCAGATAGAACGCGAGCGAGGTCGGGTGCGCGTTGATCACCACGTCGGTGCGCCCGAAGCCGCGCGCGGCGTCTTCCGACAGCCGCAATAGCGCCGCGCCGTGCCCGCGGCGCTGCCGGTCGGCCCGGATGCCGATCAGGCGCAGCCCCGCCTGCCGCGCGTCGATCAGGTCGATGCGCACGGTGCCGACGATCTCGCCGTCGCAGATGAGAAGATGCGGCAGGTTGCCCGGCATGAACTCGTCCGGGTCGCGCTCGTCATAGGCTATGCCCCGGCAGCAGCGGGGCGAAGATCGCGTCGCGGCGGATCGCATGGTAGGCGGCCCAGTCGCTCGCCGATTGCGGCGGCCGCAGCGCGTAGCGGGAGAGCGGAATGGCAGCGGCCACGGCCACGTTCGGACCGCGCCTATGCGCCGAACGTGAAGCGCGTGCCGACATTGGTGGTGACGAGCTGTTCCGGCATGCGCCGGCGCATGCTCTCGATGAAGTCGATGCCGGAGCAGTGCATCGGGATCACGACGTCGGGCGTGAGCGCCGCCAGTTCGGTCACGGTGCGCTCGATGTATTCCGGCGGCGCGGTGACGAGGTGGAATCCGCCGATGACGGCGTGCAGCTTCGCGACGCCGGAGACCGCCATCGCCTGCTTGATGGTGTTGATCAGCCCGACATGCCCGCACGAACTGATCACCACCAGGCCGCGGCCTTGCACGACGTAGCAGGTGGCATGCTCGTCCGGATGGGTGTCCTTGAGCAGCTTGCCGCGCCGCTCGGCCTCGGTGAAATGGTCGTACTCGTAGACCATCGAGCCGCCGCTCACCTGTTCGAACGAATTGCGCTCGATATAGCCGGTGGTGAAGGCGTGCGCGGAGAGATCGTGCGGCTCGTGGCAGCACACCGGCGTGACGTATTGCGCCTTCAGCATCTGCCGGTCGACCGAGCCCCACGAAATCGGGTCCTTCGGATCGCCCAGGAATTTCTCGCGGAAGCCCTCTTCGCCGCCGTTGTAGAAACACAGATCGCCGCGCATGCGCGCGCGGTGCTGCATCAAAAAGCCGGTGAGCCCGCCGAAGTGGTCGCGGTGCGCGTGACTGAGGATCAAGCCGTCGATCTTGCCCGGGTCGATGTCGAGCAGATCGGCGTTGCGCAGCACGATCTCGGGCGTATAGCCGAAATCGAGCATGTACTGCGCGGTCGCGCCGGCGCGCTTGGATTCGAGGTGCAGCGACAGTCCCCATTCGCAGGCGAGCGAGGTCATCTGGCGGCGCGGCACCTGGCCGACATTCTCGATGGTGACGAACGGGTGCGTCATCTTGGGCAGGAAGCGCTCGTAGCGCGAGTCGACGACGACGCGGACGGCAAGCCGGTCGACGGTGGGCGCCGCGAACGGCTTGTTGAAGGACTGGCTCATCGTTCGATCTCCCGTCGTGGCGTGACCGGATGTCAGCAGACCAGCGGGCGGCGCGTCTTGTCAACGCGGCCAATTGCGACGCCGACGCGCAGACCATTGCGTATGACGATTGCAGGAGCGCGTGCGGCGGGATCGGCTCCGGGTTTCCGGGAGCGCGCGTCGCTGCTGGCCGGATGCGCGGCCTCGGCTATTTCTCCTCGAGCGCGTAGCGCGTGAGATCCAGGGTGCCCGAGCGGGCGGGATCGCTGGCGAGGTGGGCTGAGTTGATCGCGTCGTAGACCGACCAGAATTTTTCGTTCGACCGCCGCACGCCGAAGGTGTCGACCAGCCGCTCGTAGTCGGCCGCCGACTTGATCTGGGCGACGGCTCTGGAAAACCCCTCGATCTCGGTCTCCGGCACCACGAAGAACATGTTGGGGTAGCGCCCAGCACGCCGGCCCGCACCGTCAGCGAGTCCTCCTGCGGAGCGAAGCGCTGCGACTCTCCGAGCATCCACGAGATGTTGGCGTGTTCGCGGTTGTGCACAAGGCTGTAGAGCCGCGCGCCGCCGTCCTCGCCGCGCACCAGCGCGACGGCGAGATCCGGAAAGAAGCGAGCGAACGGCGTGGCGTTGGCGGCCTTGACCGACGCAATCCGGCGCAGCGCCTGCTCTGGCGCGGTGAGTGCTGGCGCCGCCCCGCCCTGGGGCAACCGCAAGGTCTTCCAGTTGAGCGCGTCGGGCCGGCCGCGCACCTGCGGGGGCAGATGCTCGTTGATCACCCGCTCGACAAGCTCGGTTTTCGCTCTGGCCTCGTTGCGGTAGACGACGCCGGTCGGCGCCGAGCTGTTGACGAGCGGGAACACGTAGCGGAGCTTGAGATCGGTGAGCAGGCCACCGCGATACCACGAGTTGCGCAGGCCGGCCCGCTGCGACGGCGGCAGGAAGTCGAGAAACAGCTCCTCCGCTTCCATCCGGATCATGTCCATGTAGAGCCGGGTCAGCGCCTGGTGGCCAACGTTGCCGAACACGTCGTAGTTGACCACGAGATTGTAGACCAGGCGCTCGAGTAGCGGGTAGTCGAGGACGAACACCGTTTTCGGCAGATCGCCCGCGGCGCCTTGCGTGACCACGGCGGTGTCGAAGTGCCGGAATACGGTCAGCAGCGCGTTTGGGTTGCGGCCGTCGCCGTTCCAGATGTCCTCGAGCCGGTAGCCGGCCGGGCGCAGCTTGCGTGCGCTGTCGGCCCTGAGCTTGCGGTAAGCCTCGCGCTGCGCGATCGAGGCGCCGCAAGAACGGAACGCTGTCGAGGACCGGCACGTCGCTGCCCCACACGCCGGGCAGGATCAGCTTGTCCTCGGCCTGCTTTGCATACTTCGCCGACATCACCATGTTGTCGGCATCGGGTCTCAGGAAGAAGACGAAGAACTGCTCCTGGATCGAGTTGACTGCGACGCTGCCGTTGCACACCGGACCCTTGATGAAGGTGGCGATTTCGTACTCCGCGTCGTCGAGCAGGAACTGGTAGCGCGCACGCACGGGGATGTCGGCGAACGTGGCGAACGGGTTGCCGGCCGTCTCCTCGCTGTAGCCCGGCAGGGTCTTCACGTCCCACTGTGGCTCAAGGAATGTTCGGCGGACCCGTTCGAGCTTCTGCCGGCGAGAGGTCATAGGGGATGTGGGTCTTGTCGACGATCGTGAGGTCGAACCGTCGCAGGCAGTAGTGGAAGTCACCGGGCCCCGGATCGTCGTTCGGCCGCCGCGTCGCGATCTCGTCGACGCCTGCCTCGCACGGCGTACGCGAGCGCACCAAGCGGAAGAATGCCGGGCGCCGGGAGGTCGGCTCGGAGGCGAAATAGAGATGCGCCAGGAACAGATGCTCGTAGAGATAACGAGCCACGAGCTGCTCGCGCGACGTGGGGCCGTTGAGGAAGGCCTCCCAGGCGCGCACTTGGGTTTGCAGTTCGGGCGGCACCATGCGCCGGATCGCCAGGCTCGCGTCCGACGGGCCCGGCGCGCCGCGCGCCGTCCACTCGCTGAGGATTCCGATCTCCGATTGCGACAGCGGCGGCAGCCCGTAAGGCATGCCGATCTCGGGCGTGCTCTGTGCGACCAGCGCGCCTTGATCGCTGTCGGCCGGACAGAAATTGCTGTCTTCGACCGGCTTTTTCGGCTGCAGGGTCGGATGTCCGGCCCTGACACTCAACAATTGCATCAGCAGCGTGCGGACGGGATCGTGTGCCACCCGCCACTTCAAAGAAGTTCCTGGCGCGCCAATCGGAGACGCTGCGGCCATCGATGTCGAGGCGGGAGGGGGCAACGCTCTTGAGGCGGGAGCGGTCGTAGACGTTGAGCTTGGTGGCGCCGCGCGCCAGGCCCGAGTAGCTCTGCAGGTTGAGTTGGCAAGGGGCATTGTAGCAACTGTGGCAGGCGACGCAGCGATTGTCGAAGATCGGCTGGATGCGGGCGGTGTAGTCGTCGCTCGCGAAGCGGGCTGCGAATTGGCGCTTCGAATGCCGCCGGTGAGGTGAAGGACCATCGCCGCAAGCAAGCAACACATGCGGAAATGGAATTCGGGACATCTCATGGATCAAATATCCATCCTAGCCCTTCTGAAAACCAGCACGCCCGCATCGGCCCCGTCAAGTAGCCGGCGATAGCGTCGGCGCACGGTTCGTGCACGGATGGCTAAGTCGTCAACGTACAGGTGCGCATCAACAATCACGTCGCTGCGCGAAACCGCGCGGCGCGTCTTCCGGCGGCGGTCGTGCGAAGATCGCGTCGCGGCGGGGCGTTCCTGATTGCCAGCACGGAAGGTGGGGCGTACAAGCCCAATCACTCCGGCGACGAATACCAAACCCAGGCTCGGCATGGTCGAAGGCAAGGACATGACCGTGATGGCCGCCCCCTTGCCGCCGCTGCGCGGCGACGACGGGGCGGTGCGCGAGGACTACGTCGAGCGCGTCGCGCGGGCGATCGCAGCGGCGGACTCCGCGATGCTGCGCGAGCTGGTCGGCGATCTGCACGAGGCCGATGCCGGCGACCTGATCGAGGCGCTCGATCCGGAGCTGCGCCCGCGCCTCATTGCATTGATGGGCCACGATTTCGACTTCACGGCGCTGACCGAGGTCGACGATGCGGTCCGCGAGGAGATCCTCGAAGAGCTGCCGACCGCGACCGTCGCCGAGGGCGTGCGCGAGCTCGATTCCGACGATGCCGTCACCATCCTGGAAGACCTGCCGAAGGACGAGCAGACCGAGATCCTCGATCAGCTTCCGGCCCCCGAGCGGGTGTCGCTCAAGCGCAGTCTCGACTTCCCGGAAAACTCCGCCGGCCGGCGGATGCAGACCGAGTTCATCGCGGTCGGGCCGAACTGGACCGTCGGCCAGACCATCGACTACATGCGCGAGACGCCCGATCTGCCCGACCGTTTCTGGGAGCTCTATGTGGTCGGCGCCGACGGCAAGCTCGAGGGCGCGGTCGCGCTCGATCGCCTGCTGCGCACCAAGCGCCCGGTGCCGATCGCCGAGCTGCTCGAGGACGAATTGCATCCGGTGCGCGTCACCGACGACCAGGAGGACGTGGCGCGCCAGTTCGAGCGTTACGACCTGGTGTCGGCGCCGGTGGTCGACGGCGACAAGCGCCTGGTCGGCGTGATCACCTTCGACGACATCGTCGACGTGATCGAGGAGGAGGCCGAAGAGGACATCAAGGCGCTCGGCGGCGTGCGGCGCGAGGAAGAGCTGTCCGATTCCGTCATGACCATCGCGCGCGGCCGCTTCAATTGGCTGCTGGTCAATCTGGCGACGGCGTTCCTGGCGTCCTCGGTGCTCGGGCTGTTCGAAGGGGAATTGCAGAAGATGGTCGCGCTCGCGGTGCTGGCGCCGATCGTCGCGAGCCAGGGCGGCAATGCGGCGACGCAGACCATGACGGTCGCGGTGCGCGCGCTCGCCACCCGCGAGCTTTCCGCCGCCAATGCGCCGCGTATCGTCACCCGCGAGCTGCTGGTTGGCCTGGTCAATGGGCTGGCGTTCGCGGTCATCACCGGCGTCGCCGCTGCCGCCTGGTTCAAGATGACCGACCTCGGCATCGTCATCGGGCTCGCCATGCTCTGCAACCTGGTGGCGGGCGCGCTGGGCGGCATCTTGGTGCCGCTCGCTTTGCAGCGCTTCCGGGCGGATCCGGCGGTCTCCTCGGGGGTGTTCGTGACCACGGTGACGGACGTGGTCGGCTTTTTCTCGTTCCTGGGCATCGCGACCCTGTGGTTCGGGCTCAAATAGCGGGCTTTCTTCGTGGATTTGTCACGAAAGAACGCCGCCCGTCATGACCTCCCGTTAACCCTAACGCCCTAAATTCGGCACCGGTGGATCAGCCGGAGCGACCGGTGAATCGTGGTGAGCAGGACGGCCGGGCCGCGAAGGACCGGCTGTTGCAGACATTCAGGGCGTGGTCGGGTCAGCATCCGGCACGGCCCGCGCGCATGACGCGCGCGGAGCCTGTGGTGCTGCGCGTGATCGCGCCGCTGGCGCTGGTGCTGATGGCGGCGACTGGTGGTTTGCGCCGGTCTCGGCTACGTGCTCGCCCGCCAGTCCGACGATGCGCTCGAGGCGTCGCGCCGCCAGGCGCTGACCGCGGCGATCGAGGCGGTCGCAGAAGGCTTCGCCCGGGCTCGGTGTCGAACAAGCCCGTTTCTTGACGGTTATCGAGGCCGCCTCGGGGTTGAAGAACCTGCGCTTCGACACCGAACTCGTCACCGATAATGGCCGCGAGATGCAGTCGATGCTCGACCGCAACGGCCGCATTCTCGGCTGGTTCAGCTGGGAACGGGAGCGGCCGGCGACCGCGATGATGCACCGGCTGCTGCCGTTCGCGGCGCTTATCGCATTGGGGCTGTTGGGTTTTGCGGCGCTGACGATGTGGCAGCTGAGCCGCCTGGGCGGCAAGCTCGCCATGAGCGAGCGGCAGGTCCAGAAGCTCGAATGCGAGGATGCGCTCACCGGCCTGCCCAACCACAACTATTTCTTCGAATTGTTCGACGAGGCGCTCGCCGCCCGCAAAGCGACGAGACGATTGCGTTCCTGGCGATCGATCTCGATGGCTTCGACGACGTCAACGACATGCTCGGTCATGCCGGCGGCGACGAGGTGCTGACCGAAATAGGCCAGCGTTTGGCGCAGGCTGCGCCGCAGCAGACCATCGTCGGCCGGCTCGGCAGCGACGAATTCGCGGTGGTGCTGCGCGCGGTCGACCCGGATGCGGTGCTGCAGATGGCGCACAGCCTGCGCCAGATCGTGGCGCGCCCGATCTGGGCCAACCAGGCAATTCATGTAGCGGCCAGCATCGGCTTCGCGGTCGCCCCCCGCGACGGCACGACCCGCGAGGAGCTCACGCGGCGCGCCGACCTGGCGCTGCGCGCGGCGAAGCGGCGCGGGCGCGGCAGCGTCACCGTGTTCATGCCGGAGATGGAGGCGGAACTGCAGGAGCGGCGCTTCATCAAGCGCGAGATCGCCCGCTCGCTCGCCGCCCGCGCGTTCGAACTGCACTACCAGCCGATCGTGCAGGCCGACAACGGCGCGATCGCCGGCGTCGAGGCGCTGTTGCGCTGGAACCATCCGACCCGCGGGCCGATCCCGCCGTCGGTGTTCGTCCCGATCGCCGAAGAGGCCGGGCTGATGGACCGGCTCGGCGAATTCGTGCTGCGGCGCGCGGTCGCCGACGCCGAGCGCTGGCCGAGCCTCTATGTCAGCGTCAACCTGTCACCGCTGCAGGTGCGGGACCGCGACTTCGTCGATCTGGTCGCTTCGGTGATCGCGGACAGCGGCTTCGAGCCCTCGCGCCTCGTGCTGGAAGTGACCGAAGGCGTGCTGATCGACGATCCCGACGAGACGCAAGGCGCGGCTCCACGAGCTGCGCGGCCTCGGCGTGCGGCTCGCGCTCGACGATTTCGGCTCGGGCTATTCGAACCTGAGCTACCTGCAGCAGCTGCCGTTCGACAAGCTCAAGATCGATCGCGGCTTCGTCACCTCGCTCGAGCCAGTCGGCCAATGCCGGCGTGATCATCCAGGCGATGGTCGCGCTCGGGCGCGCGCTCGGCATGAGCGTGGTCATCGAGGGGGTGGAGACCGAGGAGCAGCGCGTGCTGCTGCGGCTCGCCGGCTGCAACGAGATGCAGGGCTATCTGTTCTGCAAGCCGACGACCGCGCGAGGAGATCGACCGGCTGTTGGCGAAGGCGGCGGTGATGCCGGAGGGAGCCGCTGCGCCGGCCCGGCTTGGCCTGGCAGCCGGCGGCTGATGGCGCAGAGCTTGGCCGGTCACGGAGCGATTTCGCTGGTCTGGCAGCAAGCGTTTGGACAATCAGAGGGAATCACATAGGCCTATGGCCACCATGATGCGGGTCAGACTGAAGGCCGACGGCCGGGTCGTCGAAATCCTTGCCGACGGAAGCGAGCGGGCGATTGCCGGCCAGGGCGTTGCCGCCGCACCGGCCCGGTACCTGAGCAGGCCGCCGTGGCGGTTGCCGAGGCCAGCGGCGATGCCGACGCGGCCTATGCCAAGGGCGTGCGTGCCCGGACCAAGCTCACCCAGGTCGAGTTTGCCGCCCGCATCGGTGTGCCGATCGAGACCGTGCGCAACTGGGAGCAGGGCAAGCGCTCGCCGCGCGGTCCGGCCCGCGCGCTGCTCAAGGTGATCGAGCGCGCGCCCGACGTCGCGTTCGCGGTGCTGAGCAGCAAGCCGAGAGATTGATCCGCGATCAGGCCGGGACGCGCTCGGCGCGCGGCGGCGCCGCAATCCGCATCAGCAAAGCCATGACGATGAGCGTCGCCACATAGGCGATGATCTGCAATTCCGTCGGCCGGTCGTTGTAGCCGATCAGCGTGTGCAGCAGCTTGCCGATCAGGCTGTTCTGCGGCAGCCAGCTGGAACTGTCCCACATCCGCTGGCCGAGCACGTTGATCAGGCCGGCCGCATCCAGGAACTGCACCGCCTGCGCCGCCATGCCGGCCGCGAGCAGCGCGATCAGCACGCCGGTGACCGCGAAGATGTAGCGCGGCGGGATCGCCAGCAGCCCGTAATAGGTGAGGGCGGTGAAGGCCGCGCCCGCGGCCAGTCCCAGAACGCCGCCGGTGAGCAGCGACGCGCCCGACGTGCCGGTCGCGACGATGCCATAGAGGAACAGCACGATTTCCGAGCCCTCGCGCAGCGTCGCCAGTCCGACGACGCAGGCGAGCGCAGCCATCGGGCGCTCGCCGGCGCTCACGTCCTTGCCGAGCGCTGCCATATCCGCCGCCATCTCGCGGCCGTGGCGCGCCATCCAGGCGTTGTGCCACATCAGCATCGCGACCGCGACGCCGAGCACGCAGGCGTTCAGCAGTTCCTGTCCGGAACCCTCGAACGCATTCGAGATGCGCTCCGCAAACAGCGCGATGACGCCGGCGCCCGCGATGCCGGCGAGCACGCCGCCGGCGATCCACGACCCGCGTTGCGGCACGCCGCGCGTCACCGCCAGCACGATGCCGACGATCAGGCCGGCTTCGATCACTTCGCGAAAGACGATGACCAGTGCGCCGAGCATGCTGCTATTCCGCGATCACGACGCCCTTGGCGGTCTCGGCGTGGAACTCGCCGATGAATTCGTAGCGGCCGGGAGCGAGCGGGCCGATGCGAACGAGCCCCTTGGACTTGCCGGGGATGACTTTCTCGACCTTGAGTGCGGTGCTGTCGAACTCCTCGGGCGTGGCGTCCTCGTTGTTGACGATGATCGACACCCGCTTGTTGGCCGGTACCCGGATTTCCTCCGGCTCGAACTTGTGGTCGCGGATGGTCAGGGCAAACTCCTGCGTCGCAGCCCGCACTCGGGAGCGCCAGCGCCGTCGCCGCCATCGTCAACGCAAGGACCAATCCACGCATCGCTTTCTCGTACAGGAGATTTCTTAAGATCATCAAAGCCATCGAATGCGGCAGCGCAAGTGCATTGTGCAATTATTGAATTATTCTAATCTGGCGGCTGGCTCGCGCACGCATTGCACAATATCAGCCCTGCCGTTACCGAAGGGAACCGCAGCCGGGCGCTGTCTCAGGTCCACCCGCAAGGAGAACGCAATGGACGTCGTCGAAGCCAAGGGCGTGAAAATTCCAGCCGTCGGCCTCGGCACCATGACGCTCAAGGACGCGGTTTGCGTCGAGGCCGTCAAGACCGCGCTCAAGCTCGGCTACCGCAACATCGACACGGCGCAGAACTACGGCAATGAGCGCGAGGTCGGCGAGGGCATCCGCGCCTCGGGCGTCAAGCGCGAGGACGTGTTCCTGACCACCAAGATCTACTGGAACCGCCTGAACGAGTTCGAGCGCGCCGTCGACGAGAGCCTCAAGACGCTGGGATTTCCGTCGGTCGATCTGCTGCTGATCCACTGGGCGAGCCCGCAGATTCCGGTTGCGCAAAGCATCGCGACGCTTGTGCACGTTCAAGCGCAAGGGGCTCGCCAAGCATGTCGGCGTGGCGAATTTCACCGTCGCGATGCTCGACGAGGCGGTGAAGGCCGCGACCGAGCCGCTGGTCAACCATCAGATCGAAGTGCATCCGTTCCTCGACCAGACCAAGGTGCTGGCGGCGAGCCGCAAGCACGGCATGTCGGTGACCGCCTATTGCCCGATCGCCCGCGGCAAGATTCCCGGCAACGACACGCTCGAACGGATCGGCAAGGCGCACGGCAAGAGCGCGTCGCAGGTGTCGCTGCGTTATCTGGTGCAGCAGGGCATCATTCCGATCCCGCGTACCGCCAATCCCGACCATCTTGCCGCCAATCTCGCGGTGTTCGATTTCAAGCTCAGCGATGCGGAGATGGCGGAGATCGCCACGCTCGCGCGGCCGGATGGCCGCGTGGTCAATCCGCCGCACGCGCCGAAATGGGATAGCTGATGCAAGCGGTCGAAGCCAACGGCGCCGCAATACCGCTGATCGGGCTCGGCACCTGGGATCTGCGCGGGCGGACCTGCGCCCGCATCGTCGAGCAGGCGCTGCGGCTCGGCTACCGCCACGTCGATACGGCGGAGATGTACGACAACGAGCGCGAGGTCGGGGAGGGGTTGCGCGCGTCGGGCGTCAAGCGCGGCGAGGTGTTCGTCACCACCAAGGTCTGGCCGTCGCATTTCGCGCCGCGCGAGCTCGAGCGCTCCGCCAAGGATAGCCTGGTGAAGCTGCGGCTGCCGGAGGTCGATCTGCTGCTGCTGCACTGGCCGAACCCGAACATTCCGCTCGCCGAAACGCTGGGCGCGCTGTGCAAGGTCAAGCAGGCGGGGCTCGCGCGTCATATCGGCATCTCGAATTTCACGGTGGCGATGATCGAGGAGGCGGTGAAGCTGTCGAAGGAGCCGCTGGTCTGCAATCAGATCGAGGTGCAGCCGTTCCTCGACCAGAGCAAGGTGATCGCGGCCTGCCGGGCGCACGGCCTCGCGGTGGTCGCCTACAGCCCGATCGCGCGCGGCAACGTGAAAGGTGACGAGACGATCGAGCGCATCGGCAAGGCGCACGGCAAGAGCGCGGCGCAAGTCTCGCTGCGCTACCTGGTCCAGCAGAACATTGTCGTCATCCCGCGCACCAGCAAGATCGAGCGGCTTGACCGAGAACGCCACGATCTTCGATTTCGAACTGTCGCCCGAGGAGATGAAGGAGATCGCGGGGCTCGCCAGCCGCAGCGGCCGTCTGGTCGATTATTCCTATTCGGGATCGCCGAAATGGGATTGAGGGCAGGGCGGTTGTTTGCTCGCTTTGCGTTCGGCGTTCTGGCTGCGTCACTGTGCGTGACCGGCCCGGCTCGCAGCGAACCGGCACAGACGAAGGCCAAAGCCGAGCGCGCGCGCTCGCAGCCCGCGACACGAGCCGGCCGCCGCGCCGGCGTCCGAAGCCGGACAGTTCATTGCGGGCGTCCAGGCTGGCCGCGTGGACGTGCCGCGCGTCGAACTGGCGGCACGCCTGATCGCGGGCGGGTTCGAGGCGTCGAGCGAGTTCAAGTCCATGCGCGAGAACGCCGCGCGCGAGCTGGCAGGCCGCCCGGACGGCATCGGCGCGGTCAGCGAGGCAGAGTTGAAAGCGGCCGATGCGGCGATCGCCCGCCAGCTCGCGATCCTGAAGGAGGGGCTGCCGCCGCCGACCTTCGCCGAGGCCGCCAAATCCGCCGGCCGGCCGCAAATTCCCGGGCTCAGCATCGTCTACATCAATCCGCTCGGCCCGCTGGCTCAGTCCAACACATGGAAGCACATCATTGCGCACCAGACCGAGGGCCCGCCGGGTGCGGCGCGTTCCTCGGCGCTGGCGCAGCACGCCAATCCGACCAAGCGCGGCGTGATGCTCTGGGTGGAGACCGACGGCACGATCTATTGGGCGACCGCCGAGCACCAGATTCCGACCCACGGCGACGGCGCCAACCGCAACGACAACAAATACATCGACAACAGCAGAACCCACAAAATCGTGATCAAGACCAATTCGGTCGGCGTCGAGTTCGTCGGCAACTACCCGGATGTCGCCAAGCCGGTCACGCCGGAGCAGGTCAAGGCCTGGCTGATCCTGGTGCGGTTCCTGCAGGAGCGCTACGGCATCCCGTCCGAGAACATCTTCGCGCACAACTGGATCGACTATAAGGATCGCCGCTATTGCGAAGGCTGCGACCTCGGCACTGCTCGCCCGCCAGCAGGCCTATGAGCCGGGCAAGGTCGCCGCGAGGGACTGAAAGACCGAGGAAACCATGGCACAAGCGCACTACGACGCCCTGCGCGGCGTCACCACCGCCACCATCACCACGATGCTGCTGAAGAAGGGCATCCGGCGCTGCTGGCTCAATGGGCCGAAGCCGCTGGCCGAGGGCGGGCCGCGGTTGATCGGGCCGGCCTTCACGCTGCGCTTCGTGCCGGTGCGCGAGGATCTCGCCACGCCGGAAAGCTGGTCGAAGCCGATCTCGACCCGCGGCGCGATCGAGGCGATGCCTGAAGGCTGCATCGCGGTCGCCGACGCGATGGGCGTCATGACCGCCGGCATCTTCGGCGACATTCTCACCATGCGGATGATGAAGCGCGGCGTCACCGCGCTGGTCACCGACGGGGTGATCCGCGACAAGGCCGGCGTGATTGCCTCGAAGCTGCCGACCTGGTGCGCGGGCACGGCGGCGCCGGCCTCGGTCAACGGGCTCACCTTCGTGGGCTGGGAGGAGCCGATCGCCTGCGGCGGCTGCGCGATCTTTCCGGGCGACACCATCGTCTGCGACGACGACGGCGCGGTGGTGATCCCGCAGAGCCTGCTCGCGTTCGTGGCCGAGGAGGGCGCCGAGCACGAGCGCATGGAGACCTACATCGTCGGCGAGGTCGAGCGCGGGGCGAAGCTGCCCGGCCTCTATCCGATGAACGAGGAGGCCAAGGCCCGCTACGAGGCGTGGAAGAAAACGAAGCGATAAGCCGATATCCGGGTTTCGGCCTTCGGCCGACCCCGGAATGACGCAAGAGGCTCGGAAGCCCGATGTTCTTTGTCCTCTCGAAGGTTCTCGGCTTCTTCGCCATCCCGTCCAATCTGGTGATCTCCATCGGGCTGTTGGGCCTGCTGCTCTTGCCCACGCGTTTTGTGCGGGCCGGGCGGCGGCTGATGGCGGCCAGCATCGTGCTCCTGGCGGTGATCGGGCTTTCGCCGCTCGGCAATGCGCTGATCATTCCGTTGGAGCAGCGTTTCCCGCCGTGGGATTTCGGGCGTCGGCGGCGCCCGACGGCATCGTCGTGCTGGGCGGCGCGGTCAGCACCGACGTGTCGGCGGCGCGCAACGAGGTCGTGCTCAACGAGTCGGCCGAGCGCCTGACGGTGGTGGCCGACCTGGCGCGGCGCTATCCGAACGCGCGCATCGTCTTCTCGGGCGGCAGCGGCGCGTTGCTGTTCCGCGACGGCACCGAGGCCGAATTCGCGCTGCGGCTGTTCGAAACGTTCGGGATTGCCCGCGAGCGCATCATCGCCGAGGACCAGTCGCGCAACACCGTCGAGAACGCGGTCTTTTCCAAGAAGCTGGCGGAGCCCAAGCCGGGCGACACCTGGCTGCTGGTCACGTCCGCCTATCACATGCCGCGCGCGATCGGGATATTCCGGCAGGAGGGCTTTGCGGTCGAGGCCTTTCCGGTCGACTGGCGCACGCGCGGCAAGATCGATGCGCTGCGGCCGTTCTTCACGCTCGGCGACGGCATCCGCCGCACCGACACCGCGGTCCGCGAATGGGTCGGGCTCGCCGTTTATTGGCTCACCGGTCAGTCGGCGGAGCTGTTTCCGGGGCCGCAGGATCGGGCGCCCTAGCGGCGCCCCGTCTTTCGCGGCAAAATTGCAACACTTCGATCGATTGTGTTCGAACTACGTGCTTTCTGCGTACAGATTTTGTCGGTGTGTCGAAATGAACCAGTATCATAAACATAGATCAATGATTCGAGGCGCTTCGTAAGCACGAAGCAGCTCCGACAAATCGAGGAACTGCGCGATGTCCGCCGACGTCCGGCCAGCCATGCCTATGCCAATGCCTCGCGTCGTCGCCTTCCGTACGCGGCGCGACCGCACGCTTCGGATACTCGCGACCGCGCTTGCGGCGATCTGCGCGCTGGTGGCGGTCGCAGCCGTCACCGCGATGACGCTGACGCTCGGTCTGACCTGACCGGCCGGAGCGAGCCGCGCCGTCCTAGCCGGTTTCGAGCGCGCGCAGTTCGACCGATGCGAACTGCCGGCGCCACATCGCAATCAGCACCGCCGCGGTCGCGATCATCAGCGCGACCGGGCCGATGAACCATCCCAGATAGCCCAGCGCGAAGAAGATCGCACGCTGCCCGCGGTTGAAATGGCGGCCGGCGGATTCGAACACCCGCGCGGTTCGTTCGACATGGGCATTGGCTTCGGCGGTGTCCTTCTCCGACGCAAACGGCATGGCGCCGACCAGGATCACCACGTAGTTGAACAGCCGGTAGGACCAGCCGAACTTGAAGAAGGCGTAGGCGAAGATGACGACGAGGCCGATCGTCTTGGCCTCCCACAGCGCCCGCGTCGTCTCGAGCGCGAGCGGCAGCGTCGAGACCATCGAGATGATCTCGTCGGTCGAGCGCAGAACCGCGAGCGCGCCGCCGACCGCGATCAGCGAGGTCGACGCGAAAAAGGCCGTTCCGTTCTGCAGCGACGCCATGATCTGCATGTCGACCATGCGCATCTCCCGGGCAAGAATGCGCCGCATCCAGATCGCGCGATAGCGGTTCATGCGGGCATTGAGGCCATTCTCGCCGTGGCGCGTGTGCTCGACCACGACGGCATAGACGACCCATGCGGCGATGAAGAAACCGAGCGCGGCCAGATCGAGCGGGGACAGGAGCGGGGCCATGGCAGGGGTCCCTTTCGGTCAATTCGATTCGCCGGATGACAGAGGTTAGACGGCAGGGCGGCGGTTGTATCGCGCAAGTTGCGGCTCCACACGCCGGTGCTGCCTGTTGCAAGGACCGCGCTCCCTCTGCCACCATCGCGGCCCTCAACAGGTCGGAACCGATGCCGCAACACATCACGATGCACGTCCATGCCCTGGTCGAAGCCGCAGAGCGGGAGGTCGAGACGCTCTCGGCTGCGGACGCCATCAAGCTCCACGGAAGCGGTAACGTCGTGTTCGTGGATATCCGCGACATCCGCGAACTCAACCGCGACGGGCGCGTGCCCGGCGCGTTCCACTGTCCGCGCGGGATGCTGGAATTCTGGGTCGACCCGGAGAGCAAGTATCACAAGCCGGTGTTCGCCGAGGACAAGAAGTTCGTGTTCTTCTGCGCGGCCGGTCAGCGCTCGGCGCTCGCGACGCTGACCGCCAAGCAGATGGGCTTGAAGCCGGTCGCGCATGTCGGCGGCGGCTTCGGCGCCTGGAAGCAATCGGGCGGGCCGATCGACTTGCCGGCCGAGAAGCCGAAGGCCCCATGACGCTGAAGCTCGTCATCGGCAACAAGAACTATTCGTCCTGGTCGTTCCGCCCCTGGATCGCCTTGAAGGTTGCCGGCATCCCGTTCGAGGAGGAGGTGGTGTCCCTCAACGCGCCGGACTTCAAGGCGCGCGTCACCAGGATTTCCGGCACCGGCAAGGTGCCGGCGCTGGCCGACGGCACGGTGCATGTGTGGGAGTCGCTCGCCATCCTGGAATATCTCGCCGAGAAATTTCCGAAGGCGAAGCTGTGGCCGGACGATCCGCAGGCGCGGGCCGAGGCGCGTGCGCTCGCGGCCGAAATGCATGCCGGTTTCGTGCCGCTGCGCCGGCAACTGCCGATGAACATGTGGCGTCCGGTCAAGCGGCTCGAGCTCAAGCCGGAGACGCAGGCCAACGTTGCTCGCATTGAAGTGATCTGGACAGATTGTCGCAAGCGTTCCGGCGGGCCCTTCCTGTTCGGCGCCTTCGGCGCGGTCGACGCCATGTTCGCGCCGGTCGTATCCCGGTTTCACACCTACGATGTGGCGGTTGGCGCTGCGGCAAAGGCCTATATGGATGCGGTCATGGCGCTGCCGGCCTGGGCCGAATGGCGCTCGGCGGCGCTCAGGGAGACCTGGGTCCTGCCCGAGGATGAGGTGGACTGGCCTACCGTTCTGCGGGTATGACAGCGCCAGCGCGCCCGGACACCCACCGCTCCGGCCTCAAAAATGTCGCGGATGGGTATTGATTCCGGCGCGGAGACGAAAAAAATACGCGCCATCTCGTAGCACCCCTCACTCGTTTGGTGCCGCCGGGAAGGGGCCATTAACAGCGGGATCACCTGCTTTACAGTCTGGAGCTGTCACAATGCGATATCGTGTTATCGCCCTCTGTTCGGCTGTGTTGTCGCTCCTGGTGTCGTTCGCGACGCTGGGATCGGCAGAAGAAGCCAAGAACGACGTCAAAGGGCTCTTTCTTCTGAGCGACTATCCGGCCGTCACCGTTCGCCCGGGTACGACCTCGACGATCAATCTCAAGCTGCAGAACTACAACATGCCGCCCGAGCGGCTCGATCTGTCGGTCGCGGGCGTCCCGACCGGCTGGAGCTATGCGCTCTGGGGCGGCGGCCAGCCGGTCGCGGCCGCGCTGCCGGCGACCAACGGCAGCGTCTCGCTCGAACTGCGCCTCGACGTTCCCAAGGACGCGCCGGTCGGCACGACCAACCTGACCATCACCGCCAAGGGCGGGGCGATCACGGCCACGCTGCCGATCGAGGTGAAGCTCGCCACCGACTTGCCGGCCAAGCTCACGGTCACTCCGCAACTCCCCGAACTGCGCGGAACCTCGAAGTCGAACTTCGAGTTCCAGCTCGGGATCAAGAACGAGAGCGGCAAGAAGGTCACCGTCAACCTCACGGCGACCGCGCCGCAGTTCTTCGACGCCACCTTCACCGAGCAGTACGGCAGCCAGGAGCTCAACGCGCTCCCGCTCGACGCCGGCCAGTCGAAGGACGTCAAGCTCAAGATCAAGCCGCCGAACACGGTCGCGGCCGGCAAGTACAAGATCGTCGCCAAGGTTTCGGCCGAAGATACGTCGGTCACGACCGACCTCGTGATCGATATCACCGGCCAGCCCAAGATCGACATCGCCGGCCGCGAAGGCGTGCTGAGCGCAAAGGCGGTCGCCGGCAAGGAGACGACGATCCCGGTCATTCTGACCAACTCGGGCACCGCCGCGGCCGAGCAGATCGAACTCTCCGGCACGGCGCCTCCCGGCTGGAAGATCACCTTCGAGCCGAAGGCCGTCGACAAGATCGCGCCGAACGAGAACAAGGAAGTGCAGGCGATGGTCACGCCGACCGACAAGGCGGTCGCCGGCGACTACGTCACCTCGGTGCGGGCGGCCGCGCGGGGCGAGTCCGCCTCGCAGACCTTCCGCGTCGCGGTCACCACCTCCACGCTCTGGGGCATCGTCGGGCTTGCCATCATCGGCGGCGCGTTGCTGGTCATGATCGGCGCGGTAGTCTGGTTCGGCCGGCGATGAGCGACAACGTCATCGAGGTCAGCGATCTCACCAAGCGCTACGGCAAGACGACCGTCGTCAAAGGCGTGTCGTTCTCCGTCGCGCGCGGCGAGATCTTCGGGCTGCTCGGCCCGAACGGCGCCGGCAAGACCACGACCATCCTGATGCTGCTCGGCCTGAGCGACATCACCAGCGGGACCGCGCGCGTGCTCGGATACGATCCGGCGCGCGAGCCGCTCGCGGTCAAGCGCCGGGTCGGATACATGCCCGACGCGGTCGGCTTCTACGACAATCTCTCCGCCGCCGAGAACCTGCGCTACACCGCCCGGCTGATCGGGCTCGATCCGGTCGAGCGCGAAAAGTCGATCAAGGCCTCGCTGGCGCATGTCGGTCTCGGCGACGTGATCAACGCGCGCGTCGGCACCTTCTCGCGCGGCATGCGGCAGCGTCTGGCGCTCGCCGAGATCCTGATCAAGGATGCCGAGATCGCGATCCTCGACGAGCCGACCTCCGGGCTCGATCCGCAGGCGACCACCGAGCTGCTCGCGATCATCCGCGAGCTCAAGCACCGCGGCGTGACCGTGCTGCTGTCGTCCCACCTGCTCGAGCGCGTGCAGAGCGTGTGCGACCGGGTGGCGCTGTTCAATCAGGGCGACATCGCGTTGATCGGCACGGTGCCGGATCTCGGCCGGCAGGTGCTGGGCGGCGGCTTCCGCGTCGAGGTCGAGGCGGAAGGGCAGGGCCTGGGCGAGCGGCTGGCCGCGGTGCCGGGCGTGCAGAAGGTCGAGGCCGCCGGCTCAAACCGCTGGCGCATGATGTCGGAGCGCGACGTGCGTCCGGAGGCGGCCGCGGCCGTGGTCAATTCGGGCGGACGGCTTCTTCGTCTGTCGGTCGAGGAGCCCAGCCTCGAGGCGATCTACGCGCGCTATTTCGAAACCCACGCAGGAGAGCGCAATGCCGCGGCGTGAAGGTTCGGCTTTGCATGGAGTGGGGGTCGTCACCCTCAAAGAGGTGGCGGACCACTTCACCAGCATCCTGGTGGTCGTCCTGGTCGTGCTGATCGTCGGGACCGCGGTCGCGGTCGTGCGTGGCGCGATCGACCAGATCAAGGACGTGACTGCGGAGGATCCGTACCTGTTCCTCCGTTTGTTCACACGCTCGGGCGGGTTCCTGCCGCTGGTCTCGCTGCTGTCCTTCCTGGTGCCGCTGGTGGCGATCGGGCTCGGCTTCGATGCGGTCAACGGCGAGCACAACCGGCGCACGCTCTCGCGCATCCTCTCCCAGCCGATCTATCGCGACGCGCTGCTGTTCGGGAAATTCCTGGCCGGGCTGTTCACGCTGTCGGTGATGCTGATCGTGCTCTGGCTGATGGTGATCGGGCTTGGGCTGCTGGGCCTCGGCATTCCGCCCAACGCCGAGGAGATGGCGCGCGCGCTGATCTTCCTGGTCATCACGATCGCCTATGCCGGCGTCTGGCTGGCGCTGGCGCTGCTGATGTCGACGATCTTCCGCTCGGCGGCGACCGCCGCGCTGGTGTCGCTCGGCCTGTGGCTGTTCTTCACCATCCTGTGGCCGCTGTTCTCGCCCGCGATCGCGGACGCGATCACCGGCGCCAACGACGTGCTGGGCGTGCTCGAGACGCGCCAGGCGGTCGCCCGGCTGTCGCCGAGCGCGCTGTTCAGCGAGGTGGTTGCGGTGGTGCTCGATCCCTCGGTCCGCTCGACCCAGCAATCGATGCTGGCCTCGCTCGGACTGATGATGATCGAGCGCGGCGCGGTGCCGGATGCGCCGATCCCGCTGGTGCAGAGCGTGCTGATCGTGTGGCCGCAGATCGTCGGCCTGATCGCCGGCGCGATGCTGCTGTTCGTGGCCGGTTACGTGGTGTTCCAGCGCCAGGAAGTGCGCGCCTAGCTCGCAATCGAGCCGGACCTAAAAGCAAAGCGAGGGGCGGCCGCGAGCCGCCCCTTTTGTTTCTGCGCGCGGTCCGCGCTCAGCCGGTGATCTTCTTGAAGCTTTCGCGGGCGAACGTGGTGATGGATTCGAAATTCTTACCGACGACGTCCCAATTCACCATCTTGGCGCCGGCGGCTGCGGTCGAATCCGTCACATAGGCGCCGCCGACGGTGAGCGCGATGCCGAGAATGAGTCCGAGGAAAAGTCGCATAGCAATAATCTCCGTATGGGCATTCGTGGCTGCCCGGTAGGCCATCAACGCGGCGCGAATGTGATTGCCCGTGCCGCCCGGCCGCCGGCCAGGGATGGTCGGCAGCGTCGTCTCATCGCTGCATAGCAGCGGAGCAGGGCGGTCCGCCAGCGACGAAAAGTTCCGGTTTCTGCGCGGCTGCCGCCGGTCTTGCCGAATTCTCCCGATAAGCTATTGATCCAAAACAGCTATCCATCCAGCCCGAACGGCGCGCCAGATAGCTGCAAATGACATGACAGGTCGGCCGATTTTTTCCGCCGCAAGGCAGAATTGCTGTTATATTGCGGCGGTTCGGGGAAACTGCCGTCTACCCGTGGGGAAAGGGGGAAACGTTGGTCTATGAAAGGAGTTGAACCGTGTCGTTCGAGTTCAAGAGAAGCTCGTTCAACGAGCACAAGTTTGCGATCGGCCAGACCGTCTTTTACACCTCGAAGCTGCTCGGCCACATGGCCGTCAACAGCAGCTATCAGGTCGTAAAGCTCCTCCCCTCCGACGGCGAAGATTACCAGTATCGCATCAAAAGCCCGACCGAAGCGTTCGAGCGCGTGGCCAAGGAAAGCCAGCTCGACCGGTCCCGCTGAGCGATTGTCATAGCTTCCGAGCCGCGCTGCCGGAATCGGCAAGCGGCTCGGCCAAGCCACGATCCCGCCTCATCCCGACATCATAGGTAGCGATCTACCGTCCAGAACCACCCGCAAGGGTGGCTTCGGGCGTTGGTCTGCGCGATAATTCCTGAGCGCGAGAGCCGCGCGCGGATTTGGCGCAAGTTGGGTCTGAGGGGATGGGCGTGTTCGAGTGGCGTGTCTGGTCGGCTGTGGCGGCGGTGTTTCGCCTCGGGGTGGTGGTCGCCGCCCTGATTGCCGGCTGGTTCGCGCTTGAGCAATGGGCGCGGCAGGAGCGCCTCGGCGAACAGCGCGCCATCGAGGCTCGCGCATTCGATCTCATGACGCGCGCGATGGCGCCAGGCTCGGCGCTCTCGTGTCTCGATGGGCTTGCGGGCGAAACGATCGAAGCCGCTTGCGAGAAGGCCCTGTTCGCAAGTCCGGAAACGGTCGCGGCCGCGGTATCGTACGTTTCGGCGAAGCTGGTGCTGCTCTCGGATGGCCGCGACTATGCACGCCGTACCGACGCGAGTTCCGCGTTCGCGCAGATGCGCCGCGCCACCGAGGGCGACCGCTTCGGGATCGTCGCGCACGTTCTGATGACCCGCGACGGCTGCACGGCGGAGCAATGCGCGGCCTTCGCGCTGCTCGATGACACAACCCGGGTCAGCGCCAATATCGCTGCGCAGACCTTCGCCACCGCCGTCCTGCGCCATGCGGGCGGCTGGTCGGGCGACGGCGGTCATCCGGTCGCCAGCGCGACCACGCCGCCGCAGGCGGGCGCCACGCCCGCATCGGGTCCGGTCGCCGGCGTGCGCAGTCCCAACAATCTGTTCTTTCCATCGGCGTCGTCGATCCCGCCGGTCAGCATCATGAATGCGGAGCCCGGCGGAGCGGGGCATCAGGACACCACCGGTTCGGCCGAGGCCAAGTCCGCGCGCAAGCCGCTGCCGCCGGCGCGTCCGCCGGCCAATGCCAGCGTCGCGCCGGCCGCGCCATTGCCGATTGCGCCGGCCCCGCAATAGCTGCCTGAGGATAAATCGCCGGCGCGATAGCATCGCCTTTGCGGGGCGCGCTATGATTTGGCCCTCCAGCCCCCATGCTTCAGCCGAGGCCCGCGCCGACCGTGACTTTGCATCTCATCAAGCTTTGCGTCGGCTGCAACTCGGTCAAGGACCTCGAAGACTGGATCCGCGAGAAGCAGAAGGAGCGCCGCAAGAAGGGCCTCTCGCGCGAGCACATCCACCGCACCCGCATGGCGCCCAAGCGAGCGGACGACCTCACCGATGGCGGCTCGCTCTATTGGGTGATCCGCGGCCAGGTGATGTGCCGGCAGCGGCTGAAGGACGTCGTGCCCTACGTCGACAAGCAAGGGGTCGGGCGCTGCCAGCTGGTGCTCGAGCCCAAGCTCACCCTGGTCGAGCCGCGGCCGTGGCGCGCCTTTCAGGGCTGGCGCTATCTCGAGCCCAAGGATGCGCCGCGCGATCTCGATCGCGCCGCGCCGGGCGCGCGCAACATGCCCGAAGCGATGCGCCGCGAATTGCGGGAACTGGGCCTCCTGTAAGCGGCTCATGGTCGCGGTCCGCGGCTGTCACCGTTCTCCAGCGATGTGCTAGGGTCCGTGGACAGGCCGGCCGACAAGAAACCGGCTATCGCGACCCGGGAGGAGAAATCATGCGTCGGAGACACTTCACGATTGCGCTTGCGGCGGCGAGCATCGTCGCGTCGACCGCGGGCAGCGCCGGCGCCCAGGACACGATCAAGATCGGCGTGAGCTTTTCGCTGACCGGTGCGGGCTTCGCCGCCGCCGGCCGCCAGTCGCTTGCCGGCGCCAGGCTCTACATGCAGCAGCACGGCGACACGGTCGCGGGCAAGAAGATCGAGCTGATCGTGCGCGACGACGCCGGCGTCGCCGACAACGCGCGCCGCATCGTCCAGGAGTTCATCGTCCGCGACAAGGTGCAGATCGTCGCCGGCGGCATCACGCCGACCGTGCTGTCCTACGGACAGCTCGTGACGCAAGCCAGAATGCCGACCGTGGTGATGATCTCCGGCGCTTCGGTGACCACCAGCGGCTCGCCGTATTTCGTGCGCACGAGCTTCATCCTGGCGCAGTCGTCCTGGATCATGGGCGAATGGGCGGCCAAGAACGGCAGCAAGCGCGCGGTCACGCTGGTCAACGAATGGGCGCCGGGCACCGAGGCCGAAATCGCGTTCAAGCAGCGCTTCACCGAGCTCGGCGGGCAGATCGTCGAGTCGATCCGCATTCCGCTCGCCAATCCCGACTTCGCGCCGTTCCTGCAGCGCATCCGCGACATCAATCCGGACACCGCGTTCATCTATTTCCCGGGGACGCAGGCGGCCGTGTTCGCCAAGCAGTTCGCCGAGCGCGGGCTGGCCAATTCCGGCATCAAGATCATCGGGCCGGGCGACCTCACCGACGACGACGAGCTCAACAATATGGGCGACCAGATGATCGGCATCGTGACGGCGCACGACTATTCGGCGTCGCACGACTCGGCGCTGAACAAGAAATACGTCGCGGAGTTCAAGAAGCTGCACAATTTCCGCCCGAACTTCGTGTCGCTCGGCGGCTATGACGGCATGCACCTGATCTACGAGGCGCTCAAGAAGACCGGCGGCAACACCGACGGTGATGCGTTGGTCACGGCGATGAAGGGCATGAAGTGGGAGAGCCCGCGCGGCATCATGTCGATCGACCCGGAAACCCGCGACATCATCCAGCCGATCTACATCCGCAAAGTCGAGCGGATCAACGGTGAATTGTGGAACACCGAGTTCGCCACGTTCCCGGACGTCAAGGACCCGCTGAAGGTCAAGAAGTAACGAGCGCCTGCGCGGTGGCGTCCGGCGCCGCCGCGGTCACACCGCGATATTGTCGATCAGCCGCGTCTTGCCGATGCGCGCGGCGACCAGGAGCCGGATCGGCCCGTCCTTGCCGCTCTCGACCGGCCTGAGCGTGCCGGCGTGGCGCGCTTCGAGATAGTCGAGCGTGAAGCCAGCCTGCTCGATCGCCGCGCTGCCTTCGTCGAGCACGCGCGCCAGCAGTTCGCCGCGCGCGATCCTGGCGGCGCAATCCTTGAGCACCCGGTGGAGCGCCGGCGCGGCCGCGCGCTCGGCTGCCGACAGGTAGGCGTTGCGCGACGACATCGCGAGGCCGTCCTTCTCGCGCACGGTCGGAACGCCGACGATCTTCACCGGCAGATCGAGGTCCGGCCATGCGGGTGACCACCTTGAGCTGCTGGTAGTCCTTCTCGCCGAACATCGCGAAGTCGGGCGTGCACTGGATCAGCAGCTTGGCGACCACGGTCGCGACGCCGGCGAAGAAATGCGGGCGGAACGCGTCCTCGAGCCCGGCCGTCGCCGGCCCCTCCGGCACGACGCGGGTCGCAAAACCCGGCGGATACATCGCGGCGGCCGTGGGCGCCCAGACCAGATCGGTCGCCCGGCCTTGCCGAGCGCCGCGACATCGGCATCGAAGGTGCGCGGATAGGTCGCCAAATCCTCGTGCGGGGCGAACTGCGCCGGATTGACGAAGATCGAGACGATGACGCGGCGCGCGCGGCGGCGCGCCTGCCGCACCAGCGCGATATGGCCGGCATGCAGCGCGCCCATGGTCGGCACCAGCGCGATCTTGCCGCCCTTGCGGCGCAAGCGCGCGACGCGCGGCGCGAAGCGCGGGGAGGGTGCGGACGACGCGCAGGCGTGCGGGCCATGGTGCGACTTCTGTTGGTTAGGACCGGCGCCGGCGAAACTAGCAAAGCCGTTGCGCCGGGAGAACTTGCTTAATTAATGATTAAAGCAACCGCAGCGTTGAAATCCTTGATCCGTCGCCGTCGCGCGGATAGGAATGAGCGCCATCGTGAGGTAGGCGTCATGTTGGTCGAGGCGAGTACGCGACAAACCGCGTCCGCGCACGTCGTCGTGCTCGGCAACGAAAAGGGCGGCTCGGGCAAATCGACCACGGCGATGCACGTCGCGGTCGCGCTGATGAATGTCGGGCAGCGGGTCGCGACGATCGACCTCGACTCGCGCCAGAAGAGCTTCACCCACTACATCGAGAACCGGCGCGCCTGGGCGCGGCGCGCGCGCATCGATCTCAAGGTGCCGGTGCATTTCTGCGTCGCGCGCGGCTCGACGCTGCGGCTCGACGAGAACGAGGCGATCGAGTTCGCCGGCTTCGCCGAGGCCATCACCGCGGTCGAGCAGATCGCACGATTTCGTCGTCGTCGATACGCCGGGCACCGACAGCTATCTGACGCGGCTCGCCCATTCGATGGCCGACACGCTGATCACGCCGCTCAACGACAGCTTCGTCGATTTCGACGTGCTCGGCACCGTCGATCCCGACCAGCTTCGCGGTGACCGGCGAGAGCCACTATGCCGAGATGGTGCGCGAGGCGCGCCGCCAGCGCCGCCTGATCGACGGCTCGCGCATGGACTGGATCGTGGTGCGCAACCGGCTGTCGATGCTCGGCTCGCGCAACAAGCGCCTGGTCGGGCGAGGGCCTCGCCGAGCTCGGCACGCGGCTCGGCTTCCGCTGCGCCGAGGGCTTCGCCGAGCGCGTGATCTATCGCGAGTTCTTCCCGCGCGGCCTGACCGCGCTCGACAACCTCGACGAGGCGACGCTCGGCACGCGCCCGAGCCTCGTCCCACGTCACCGCCCGCGCAGGAGGTCATGAGCCTGATCGAGGCGCTCAAGCTGCCGCTCGACGAGCGCGGCCAGCGCCGGGCGGCGGCGCGCGCCGAATGGTTCGCCGCGCACGACAAGCCGCTCGAAGTCGCACGACATCCTCGACGACTGAGCCGTGCCGCGCGCGGCCATTGCGCCAGCCGCCGGTTATCGCCACCTTATGGGCCGGCGCGGAGCATCCGCGCGAAGACCCATAGCACCATGGCCAACGACCGCCGCTGACCGGCACGACCGATCGCCGCGACGCCGAGCCGGCGCCGGCCGTCCGCTCGCGCCGAGATCGACGCGTTCCTGGCGCAGGTGCGAAGGCCTCGGGCCCGCGACCGCGCCGGGCCAGCGCGGCCGGCTGATCTTCGCGCTCGACGCCACCATGAGCCGGCAGCCGACCTGGGACACCGCCTGCCAGCTGCAGGCCGACATGTTTCGCGAGGCCGCCGCGATCGGCGGCCTCGACGTCCAGCTGGTCTATTACCGCGGCTTCGGCGAGTGCCGGGCCTCGCGCTGGGTCTCGCAGGCCGAACGGCTCGCGCGAGCTGATGTCGCGGCATCGACTGCCGCGGCGGCCACACCCAGATCGGCAAGGTCATCGCCCACGCCGGCGCGAGACGCAGACCAAGAAGGTGCAGGCGCTGGTCTTCGTCGGCGACGCCATGGAGGAGAGCCTCGACGATCTCTGCCACGGCGCCGGCGAGCTCGGCCTGCTCGGCGTGCCGGCCTTCATGTTCCAGGAGGGCGACGATCCGATCGCCGAGCAGGCCTTCCGCGAGATCGCGCGCCTGACGCGCGGCGCCTATTGCCGCTTCGATCCCGGGCGCGGCGCACGAGCTCGGCGAACTGCTGCGCGCGGCCGCCGCCTATGCGGCCGGCGGCATGCGGGCGCTCGCCGATCTGTCGGCGCGGCGCGAGGCCGGCGCGGTCAAGCTGCATCGAGCAGATGAGATAGCGATGTCGCTCGTTCTTCGGCATCGTCGTGCTGGCGCTCGTGCTTGGCGCGCTGCACGCTTTATTCGCAGCGTCAGACCCGCACACGCTGGCGGTGGCGATCAAGACCGGCGGCGGCATCGGCGCGCTGGCGCTCGCGGGCTTTCTGGCGGCTGCGCGGCCAGCATCGACATCGCGATTCCGCTCGGGCTCACCGGGCTCGGCCTGCTCGGCTGGCTGCCCTGGCACTGGCGGGCTTCGGCGCAGCGCACCCAGAAGAGCGCCGGGCAGGTGTCGCGGGTGCGCTCGGCCTTCGTCGAGATGGAACTCGATCACGACACCGGCGCGATGCGCGGGCGCATTCTTGCCGGCCCGCACGAAGGCGTCACCCTCGATGCGCTCGACGTGCCGACGCTGGTCGGCTGCTTGCCGAGATCGACGAGGAGAGCCGCGCGCTACTGATGGCGTATCTTGACCGCCGGGAGCCCGGCTGGCGTGAGCACGCGCAGGCTGATGCGGCAACGGGGCCGGGGCGCGCGTGGTCGAGCGGCAAAATGACGGAAGAGGAGGCCTATCAGATCCTTGGCGTGCAGCCGGGGGCGAGCGCCGAGGATATCGGCCGCGCCCACCGCTCGCTGATGAAGAAACTGCATCCCGACCAAGGGGGGTCGACGTATCTTGCGGCCCGCGTCAATGAAGCCAAGGACGTTCTTCTCCGCCGCCATCGCTGATGTACTCCACAACGCAACACATCACGCGCGGCTCCCGTCCCTTTGACGCAGTTTCCCGCCGGTCAGCCGGCCGTTAGTTCTTGATCGTGACGCATTCGACGTCGTTACGCTTGAGCGCCTTGCAGGCCGCTTCCGCCTGGTCCTTGTCGAGCCCGGCGAAGCGCGCCCGATAGTAAGTCTTGTCACCTTTCTCCACGGATTCGGTGAACGGATCGGTACCGCCGAGCACTTTTCCGGCCTTGGTCTGCAGCGCCGAGAGCCGCTGCTTGGCTTCCTGTTCGGCCCCAAAGGCGCCGACCTGGATCATCCAGCCGCTGCGGGCGACCTGCGGCTTGGCAGCCGTCGTGACCGAAGCGGGCGCATAGCCGGTGGCCGGCATCGACGCTTCCGCGCTACGAGCCGGCAGAACGCCGAGCACGCCGGGCTTGGCGCCCGGGGGAGGCGGGATGATCGCCTCGACCTTGGCGGCAACCGGTGCGGCGGGAGGCTTCGGAGCAGCCACGGCCGCCACCTTTGGTGCGGCAGGCGCGGCCGGAGCGGTGACGGCAGCCGGTGCGGCAGGCGCCGCCGGAGCAGGGGCCGCAGCCGGCACGGCGGCAGCGACCGGAGCAGCGGCAGCGACCGGAGCAGCGGCGTCATCCGTTTCCGGCGGGACCGAGAGATTGACCGGGGCGAGGCCTGCGGTTTGCGTGGCGCCCGGGCGGACGGTGACGGTGCGCACCGGCACTGGGCGGAGCGGCTCGGTCGGCGCTGCGGTCTTGGCGGCGGGCTGGGCGAGCTTCACCGGCGTCGAGGTCGCGCTCGCGACCGCGAAGCGGTGCTGGTCCTTGGTTTCGGGCTTGGCCTCGACCTTCGGTTCGACCTTGGCGGCGACCTTGGCAGGCTTGGCCTCGACCTTCGGCTCGACCTTGCGGCGACCTTCGGTTCGATCTTCGCCTCGACCTTCGCGACCGCCTTGGGTTCGGCCTTCGGCTCGGGCTTGTCGACCGCGGCCTCGGCCACCATCGGCGCGGTGCGCTTGACCGACGCGAGGGTGATTTTCGAACCGATCAGGTCGCGCATGCGCGCATCGCGGGCGCCGGCGCTGGCGCCGCCCAACACGACCGCGACGACATAGCGATTGCCGCGGTGCACGGAGGTCACGAGGTTGAAGCCGGACGCGCGGATGTAGCCGGTCTTGATGCCGTCGACACCGTCGACGCGGCCGAGCAGGCGATTGTGGTTGGCGATCGACTGGCCGCGGAAGCTGAACGAGCGGGTCTGGAAGATACTTGTAATAGCTCGGGAACCGCTCCTGGATGGCGCGCCCGAGCATCGACTGGTCGCGCGCGGTGGTGATCTGATCGTCGTCGGGCAGGCCCGAGGCGTTCTTGTAGACCGTGTTGGTCATGCCGAGCGCGTGCGCCTTTTTCGTCATCAGTTCGGCGAAGTCTTCCTCGTCGCCGGCGATCGCTTCGGCGACCACCACGGCCGCGTCGTTGGCCGAGCGGGTGACGATGCCCTTGATGGCGTCCTCGACCTGAATGGTCGTGCCGGCGCGCAGGCCGAGCTTGGTCGGCGATTGTCCGGCGGCGCTCTCGGACACCTTCAGTGCGGAGTCGAGCTTGAGCTTGCCGGCTTCCAACTGCTCGAACAGCAGATAGAGCGTCATGATCTTGGTGAGCGAGGCGGGATGACGCTTGGCGTCAGGGTTGGTCGAGTGCAGCACCGCGCCGGTGTTGGCGTCGACGACAATGTCGGAATACGGCGCAGCCGCAACAGGACCGCTTGACAGTGCTAGGAATGCAACGATCGACGCAACGCTGAACACACCCCATCGAAGCCCTTGATGGGCTTCGGTCTGGATCCGCAGCATGGTTATTCCCCCGTCCTCGTTCCCTTAGGCGCCCGAAACAAGCGAGAGCGCCGACACCCCTGTGTGCCGAGGTGGACCGATTGGACGTGGCAAAAAAGGCACTTTTCTGAAATTTGTTCGGCCTTTTTGGCGCCGTCCCGTCCCCGTTCTGGGCCTCAACCGGCGTGCGGACGCCCGTCAAGCCGCAACAGCACAATGGTCGACGCTAGGGGAGGCCGCTTGCAATTCCGTTAAATAAAGTGGTTACCTTGGGTCATATTGCATCGCAAAATAAGGCTTGACATAATTGTGCAGTGCAATATATTTCAATCCGCTGGCTGCGGAGCCGGCGAAAGTGCATAGCGCGCACATAATCGGCGATGCCGGGAGAGACAGACATGGTCAAGAATATCGACGAACTCCAGCAGTTCGGTAAGGACAATATGGATGCGACGATGAAGTCGTTCGGCGCGGTTTCCAAGGGCTGGCAGGCGATTTCGGTCGAAATTGCCGACTACGCGAAGCGTTCCTTCGAGCAGAGCACGGCGGCGACCGAGAAGCTTCTGGGCGCCAAGTCGATCGAGAAGGCGGTGGAGATCCAGAGCGACTTCGTGAAGAGCGCCTACGAGGGCTTCGTGGCCGAAGCGACCAAGCTCGGCGAGCTCTACAGCGACCTGGCGCGCGAGATGTACAAGCCGGTCGAGAGCCAGCTCGGCAAGGCGCCGGCGTTCTCCAAGTAATTCAGACTTCGCTGCGAATGAAAAAGCCCGGCCGATCGGCCGGGCTTTGTTTTTGTGTCGGACGAGTCGCCGGCTGCGGTCTATTGCGGCGACCCGCAGGTTCGAGAGGGCGGTCCCGATCTGATTGAAGGTCGTGACGATTGCGTTCGCCGACGTCAGCAGGAAGAACTTGCTCGGTGTCGCTCGCGCAGTTCTGCAGCAGCGTCGAGGTCGGATCGCCGCCGGTATTGACCTGGATGGTGTAGAGCGTGATGCCGGCCGCCTTGATGTTGTTGCAGGTCAGCTGCTGGCGCGCGTCGATCGAACTCTGGCTGGTGTACCAGCGATCCTGCGTGTTCAGACCGTCGGTCAGCAGGATGATGACCTTTTGGTACGTGTAGTTCGGGTCCATCGCCGGAGGCGTCGGATAGGGGCCGCCGCCGACCAGCGACATCCAGCCGTGCGCGAGACCGATCGCCTGGTTGGTATTGCCGTCCGGGCGACATGTTGTTGACCAGGGTCGTCATCGCCGACCAATTGTAGTTCAGCGCCATCGATGGCCTGGGGCAGGAGTCGTACTGCTCGGCCGAGAACAGCGTCGCCGTGGTGCCGGCCGTCGGCGCGACGACGTTGGTGTCGTAGTTTCCCGAATTCGGGCGCGCCGAAGTCGCCGCGGTCGGTGACGCAGCCGTTCCAGGTATTGTGATTGTCCGGCGTCCAGGAGCCGCCCTTGCTTGAGCAGGTGCTCTTGTCCTGCGGCTGGCTCCAGCCCGGAGTAGTTCTTGCAGGTGCCGTTGTTGTCGTTCCAGTCCGTCCAGTCGATCCAGTTCTGGCTGTAGTTGACCGGATCGACGTTGACGTCCTTGGCGAACGGAATGATCGAGACATAGACGTCGCCGTTGGTTGGTGGCGGCGGACTGCAGCTGCGTCAGCAGGTTCTTGGTCGCGGTCTTGAGCGCCGTCGATCTTGCCGTCGTCTGCCATCGATCCGGTGTTGTCGAGCACGAGCGCGACGCGCAGGCGGGAGTTGCCCCATTTGACGGTCGACGACACGTTGATACCGACCGAGCTTCGGCCCAGCGCCTTCAGAAAGGTCGTTGCGACCGTTGCCGGTCCCTGTCACGACGATTTGCGAACCACCTGTCGTCGTATAGGTCGGCGTGATCTGAATGCCGGTCACGTCGGTGCGATTGAATAGCGCGTTGAAATAGGCGGTGGCCTTGGTCTGTGATCTGTGCCGTTGTAAGGCGTCGAAGCTGTCTTCGACAGCATCAGCGCGGTCGCATCGACCGCGGCCTGCATCGCCGCCTTATCCGAGTTGGCGCGACTGTAGTCGACGGCGGCGCCGACGAAGCCGACGATTGGAACGGTCGCCAGGGCGAACGTGATCACGACATTGCCGCGGTCGGCCGCGACGAATTTACGGAGATTCGCGGAAAACGATTTGAGACGGGAGAGGACGCCCATAGCGCTCACCATTGCTGAACATGTGAGCGCCAGTCGTAGGATCTATAAGTGAATCGCCGGTAAGGGGCGGCCGAGGATTGCGATTAAGATCGAGTAACGGTTTGGACTTTTTTGCGCATTCAAGAGTCAAATCGAATGAACGCTAAATTTTGAGCGAAAAAAGCGGCTGGTCGCGTAGCGATCCGTTAACGAAGCGAGAACAAGCGCCGGAGCGGGGTAGCCGAGGGCGTTCTCCGCTGCGCGGTTGCGCCCCTTGTTGCGCCGAATGGGCGCTTGCTGGAAGTTGCCGAAGGGAACGCCGCAACGTCGGCGATCCAGCCAGCTCACTGAAACGCCGACTGCACCGACGTGAACAGCGCCGTGACGTTGGTTCCGAGAGCCTGCACCGCCGCGACGATGGCGACCGCGATGCCGGCGGCGATGAGGGCGTATTCGATCGAGGTCGCTCCCGCCTCGTCCGTCCAGAACCGGATCCACCGAGCGCGTGTCATGTGCTTCGCTCCTTCGGGCGCCGCGGCGCTCACTTCGACAGGTAAAGCTGTTGCAGGCTGGTGCCGATGGTATTGAAGGTGGTGACGATCTGGTTCGACGACGTCAGCAGGAAGAACTTGTTGATGTCGCTTGCGCAGGTTTGCAGCAGGCTCGAGGTCGGATCGCCGCCGGTGTTGACCTGCACGGTGTAGACGGTGAGGCCGGCGGCCTTCATGTTGGTGCAGGCGATCGACTGCCGGGCGTCGATCGCGGACTGGCTGGTGTACCAGCGATCCTGGGTGTTCAGGCCGTCGGTCAGGAGGATGATGATCTCCTTGTACTGGTAGTTCGGATCTTTCGCCGGGACCGTGAACGGCGCCGCCGACAGCGATTGCCAGCCCCATTGCAGGCCGATCGCCTGGTTGGTGTTGCCGGCCGGCGTCATGGTGTCGATCTTGGCGTTGAGCGACGTCCAGTCGTAGCTCAGCCCCATCACCGAGGCAGGGCAGGAGCTGTATTGCTCGGCCGGGAACTTGGTGCTGCCGGTCGACGGCGCGGTGTTCACCGTGTCGTAGTTCTGGTCGCGGTCGGTGACGCAGCCGTTCCAGGTATTGTGGTTTTTGACCGTCCAGGTCTTGTTGTGCGATTGGCACGAGGTCTTGGTCGTGTACGTGCTGTTGCTGCAGGTGCCGTTGACCTCGTCCCAGTCGGTCCAGTCGATCCAGGACTGATTGTAGTTGCTGGCGCCGGCATTGACGTCCTTGCTGAAGGGAATGATCGAGACGTAGACGTCGCCGTTGTTGACCGCGGCGTTCTGCAATTGGGTGAGCAGGTTGTGCGAGGCGGTCTTGAGCGCGGTGATCTTGCCGGCGCTCGACATCGAGCCGGTGTTGTCGAGCACCAGCGCCACGCGCAGCTTGGCGTTGTTCCAGTTGACCGAGGTCGTGGTCGCCAGCGGGATCTGCGAGACCCCCAGCATGCCCATGAACGTGGTGGCGACGGTGGCGGTGCCGTCGATCTTGATGGTGAAGCCGGTCTGGCCCTGCGTGTAGGTCGCGGTGACCTGGGCGTTCTGCGCTTCCGGACGGCTGAAATTGGCGATGAAGAAGGACGTCGCGGCGGTCTGCAACTGGCCCGCCGACATGCTCGAGGCGTTCTTGGCCAGCATCAGCGCGGTTGCATCCGCGGCATTCTGCATCGCGGTGCGCACATTGTTGGCGCGGCTGTAGTCGACGGCGGCGCCGATTCCGGTCACAAGCGGGACGATGCCGAGCGCCAGCATCGGCGCGACGCCGCCCTTGCGGTCCCTCAGAAAGCGCACAAATGCCATGGCCAGACCTCCGCCTGCGGAACTCCCGTTGGAAGTTCCCGGATGATGCCGGGCAGTCTTTGAAACTTTGTGAGAGAGAATCCGCAGGTTTCAGTCGAATTTGCCGCGAATTGTCCGCAATTGAGTCGCGACCGTTTAACCCTGGCCGGCCGCAAAGCCGGCGAATTTGCGGGGCCGCCGAAAATTCTCCAGCAATTGCAATGCGTAGGATGCTCTGGACCTCGCCCGCGAGGTCTTCCTATGATGGTAACAGGGCTGCCCTATCAACGGGGCGGCTCGGGCATACATCTTGCTACGAAAAACACATGGGCCAAGACCGTAACGCAGTGACCCCCAAGGCCGGCACCAAGGCCGGCACCACAGTGCCCGCGCCGCGCCTTGCCGGCGACGACAACAAGCGGCGGGAACCGGGCGCTCCGGGCACCGCCGTCATCACCAAGACCAAGCCGCAGACCAAGCGGCCGTCGCTTCTATCGGGTGCTGCTTCTGAACGACGACTACACGCCCATGGAATTCGTGGTCCACGTCCTCGAACGCTTCTTCAACAAGGATGCGGAGGCCGCCCACCGGATCATGATGCACGTGCACCAGCACGGCATCGGGGAATGCGGCGTCTACACCTACGAGGTGGCCGAGACCAAGGTCACCCAGGTGATGGACTTCGCGCGCAAACACCAGCATCCTTTGCAGTGCGTCATGGAAAAAAAGTAGCGCCGGACCCATATAGGGATCAGACAGGGGACGAAGGACAAATATGCCAACGTTTTCGCGCAATCTCGAACAATCCCTTCACCGGGCGCTGGCGCTCGCAAACGAGCGTCACCACGAATACGCCACGCTCGAACACCTGCTGCTCGCGCTGCTCGACGACCAGGACGCGGCCGCGGTGATGCGGGCCTGCAATGTCGATCTCGACAAGCTGCGCCGCAGCCTCACCGCCTATCTCGAAAGCGAGCTGGAAAACCTGGTGAGCGACGCGCACGAGGATTCCAAGCCGACCGCCGGGTTCCAGCGGGTGATCCAGCGCGCCGTCATCCACGTGCAGTCGTCCGGCCGCGAAGAGGTGACCGGCGCCAACGTGCTGGTCGCGATCTTCGCCGAGCGCGAGAGCCACGCCGCCTATTTCCTGCAGGAGCAGGACATGACCCGCTACGACGCGGTCAACTACATCAGCCACGGCATCGCCAAGCGGCCCGGCATGTCGGAAGCGCGCCCGGTGCGCGGCTCCGAAGAGGAGAACGATTCGAAGGGCAGCGGCGACGAGACCAAGAAGAAGGGCGACGCGCTCGAGGCCTATTGCGTGAACCTCAACAAGAAGGCGCGCGAGGGCAAGATCGATCCGCTGATCGGCCGCGAATCCGAGATCAACCGCACCATCCAGGTGCTCTGCCGCCGGCAAAAGAACAATCCGCTCTATGTCGGCGATGCCGGCGTCGGCAAGACCGCGATCGCCGAAGGGCTGGCGCGCCGCATCGTGCACGGCGAAGTGCCGGAAGTGCTCAAGAATGCGACCGTGTTCTCGCTCGACATGGGCACGCTGCTGGCCGGTACGCGCTACCGCGGCGACTTCGAAGAGCGGCTCAAGCAGGTGATCAAGGAGATCGAGGCCTATCCGGGCGCGATCATGTTCATCGACGAGATCCACACCGTGATCGGGGCGGGGGCCACCTCGGGCGGCGCGATGGATGCGTCCAACCTGCTCAAGCCGGCGCTGGCGTCCGGCACCGTGCGCTGCATCGGGTCGACGACCTACAAGGAATACCGCCAGTATTTCGAGAAGGATCGCGCGCTGGTGCGCCGCTTCCAGAAGATCGACGTCAACGAGCCGACGGTCGAGGACGCCATCGGCATTCTCAAGGGCCTCAAGCCCTATTTCGAGGAATACCACAAGCTCAAATACACCAACGACGCGATCAAGGCGGCGGTCGAACTGTCCGCGCGCTACATCCACGACCGCAAGCTGCCCGACAAGGCGATCGACGTGATCGACGAGTTCGGGCGCGGCGCAGATGCTGCTGCCGGAGAACAAGCGCAAGAAGACCATCGGCATCAAGGAGATCGAGACCACGATCGCCACCATGGCGCGGATTCCGCCAAAGACCGTCTCGAAGGACGATGCGGTCGTGCTGCAGCACCTCGACCAGGCGCTCAAGCAGGTGGTGTACGGGCAGGACAAGGCGATCGCGGCGCTCTCGGCCTCGATCAAGCTCGCGCGCGCAGGCTTGCGCGAGCCCGAAAAGCCGATCGGCTGCTACCTGTTCTCGGGCCCGACCGGCGTCGGCAAGACCGAGGTGGCCAAGCAGCTCGCCTCCGCGATGGGCATCGAGCTGATCCGCTTCGACATGTCGGAATACATGGAGCGCCACACCGTGTCGCGGCTGGTCGGCGCACCGCCCGGCTATGTCGGCTTCGACCAGGGCGGCCTCCTGACCGACAGCATCGACCAGCATCCGCATTCGGTGCTGCTGCTCGACGAGATCGAGAAGGCGCATCCCGACCTGTTCAACGTGCTCCTGCAGATCATGGATCACGGCAAGCTCACCGACCACAACGGCAAGCAGGTCGACTTCCGCAACGTGATCCTGATCATGACCACGAACGCGGGCGCGGCCGACCTCGCCAAGGCGGCCTACGGCTTCACGCGCAACAAGCGTGAGGGCGACGACATGGAGGCGATCAACCGCATGTTCGCGCCGGAGTTCCGCAACCGGCTCGACGCGATCATCACCTTCGGCCACCTGTCGCAGGAGATCATCGCCAAGGTGGTCGAGAAGTTCGTGCTCCAGCTCGAGGCTCAGCTCGGCGACCGCGACGTCACCATCGAGCTGTCCGACGACGCCACCAAGTGGCTGATCGTCCACGGCTACGACGAGCAGATGGGCGCGCGGCCGATGGCCCGCCTGATCCAGGAGACGATCAAGAAGCCGCTCGCCGACGAGGTGCTGTTCGGCAAGCTCAAGGCCGGCGGCCACGTGCGCGTGATCCTGACCAAGGACGATGAGTCCGGCCTCGACAAGCTCGCCTTCGAGTATCTCGACGGCCCGGTGACGCCGAAGCCGGAGAAGATCCCGGCGCCGATCGGCGCCAAGCCGAAGCGCCGGCCGCCGTCGGCGCAAGCGCAAGCCGCCGGGGCCGAAGGGCGGTGACGACGATCCGCCGCGCCGCGGCTCGGTGCCGAAGGTGCCGCTGGTCAAGGCGTGAGTTCCCGTCGAGCGGCGGGACGAGGGCGACGAGGATGATCGCGATCGTCCGGGCTGCGGCTGCCGTGGCGATTGCCGCGGCAGCGGCTGCGAATCCCGCATGGTCGCAGGCCGACCTCGCCGCCGGCTATCCCAACAAGCCGATCCGGATCGTCGCCGGCGTTGCCGCTGGCGGGGGCATCGACATTGCCGCGCGGCTCGTCGCCGAGAAGCTCTCGGAGCGCCTCGGGCAGCCGGTGGTGATCGAAAACAAGACCGGGGTCGGCGGCAGGCTGGCGGCGGAATACGTCGCCAAGGCGTCCCGCGGATGGCTACACGCTGCTGGCCGGAAGCACCTCGCAGATGTCGGTTTCGCCGGCGATCTATCCGAATCTGTCCTTTTCGCCGCAGCGCGACTTCATGCCGGTGTCGATGATCATGTCGACGGCCTTTCTGCTGGTCGTGCCGCCGTCGCACCCGGCAAAGACGGTCCAGGACCTGGTCGCCTGGGCCAAGGCAAATCCCGACAAGGCCAACTACGCAACCTCGACGACGACCACGACGCTGGCGGCGGAACTGCTGAAAATCAAAACCGGAATGCCCGGCGTGACGGTGCCTTACAAGGCCAGCAGCGAATCGGTGGTGAGCGTGATGTCCGGACAGACCACGTTCGCCATCGCGGATGCGGTCGCCAGCACGCAGGCGGCGAAATCCGGCCTGGTCCGCGCGATCGCGGTGACGTCGGCGGCGCGGCTGCCGGAGCTTCCCGACGTGCCGACTTTGGCGGAGGCGGGCGTCGACGGCATGGTGGTCACCGGCTGGGTTGCGATATTCGCGCCTGCCGGCACGCCGGCGCCGATCGTGGAGCGCCTCGGGCGCGCGATCGCCTGGTACGCGCAGCTTCCCGACGTGCGGGAGCGGCTCGCGGTGTTGTCGTCCGTTCCGATTGCCAATTCGCCGGCGGATCTGGCGGACTTGATCGCGGCTGAGACCAAGCTTTACAGCGGCGTCGTCAAGGCCGCGAATTTGAAGTTCGACAACTAGGCTAGCGCTGCTCACGGCTTGGATTGCCGGGCCGATCGCGGCATGATGAGCGCGGAGGGCCGTTTGATGCCGGCGTTCATCTGCAATACCTGCGGCACCCAATTCACGCCGTCCGAGACGGAGCCGCCGGGCTGCCCGATCTGTCTCGATGAGCGGCAGTACGTCCCGCCGTCGGGGCAGAGCTGGACCACGCTCGACGCGCTCACGCGCCGGCACCTCAACAGCTACCGCCAATACGAGCCGAACCTGATCGGCATCGGCTCGGTCCCGCAGTTCGCCATCGGCCAGCGCGCGCTGCTGATCCGCACGCCCGCCGGCAACTATCTGTGGGACTGCATCACGCTCCTCGACGCCGCCACCATCGAAATCGTCAAGGCGCTGGGCGGCCTCGCCGGCATCGCGATCTCGCATCCGCATTACTACGGCACGATGGTGGAGTGGAGCCACGCTTTCGGCGCGCCCGATCCATCTGCATGCCGCCGACCGGCAATGGATCATGCGGCCGGATTCTTCGATCAAGCTGTGGGACGGCGATACGCTGGCGCTGCCGGGCGGGATCACGCTCATCCGCTGCGGCGGTCATTTCGCCGGCGGCACCGTGCTGCACTGGCCGGCGGGCGGGGGAGGGCGCGGTGCGCTCCTCACCGGCGACGTCGTGCAGCTCGTTCCCGACCGCAAGTTCGTGACCTTCATGCGCAGCTATCCCAACCAGATCCCGATGTCGGCGCCGGCGGTCCAGCGCATCGGCGACATGCTCGAGCCCTACGCCTTCGACGTGCTCTACGGCGCCTGGTTCGACCGCGTCACCCCGCAGGGCGGCAAGGACGCGATCCGCCGCTCGGTCAAGCGCTACATCGCGGCGATCCGGGGCGACGGCTCGGCGGAGCTGATCTGACCAATCGGGCGTTGCGCCGGCCGCAGCGGTATGGGACAGCGTCGCGCCATGGCTCCTGCCGCCGGCCCGCCGTCATCCTCCGCGACCGCCCTGTTTTTCTCCGGCTGTCTCGCGGCGTGCCGGTCCGTCATGGCGTGTGGTGCTGATCGGCACCTATGTGGGGATCGCCGCGCTGGCGCATGACCTGGGCTTCAGCGTCTGGTGGGTCATCGCTTCGACCTTCCTGGTCTGGGCCGGCCCGGCGCAGGTGATCCTGATCTCGTCGCTCGGCGTCGGGGCGGCGCCGCTCGAAGTGGCGATCGCGGTCGGGCTCAGCAGCGTGCGGCTGATGCCGATGGTGATGTCGCTGCTCCCGATGATGCGCCGGCCGGACACGCCGACGCGCGCGTTGCTGCTGCCCGCGCACCTGACGGCCGTCAGCATGTGGATCGAGGCACTGCGGCTCCTGCCCGCAATGCCGCGCGAGCACCGCATCGCGTTTGCGAATGGGCTCGGGTTCACCTTCATGATGGCGGCCCATCTCGGCACCGTGATCGGCTTCTTCCTCGCGACCTCGCTGCCGCCGCTCTTGAGCGCGGCGATGCTGTTCATCACGCCGATGTCGTTCCTGATCTCGACCACGCGCAACTGCCGGCTGCTGATGGATTGGGTGGCGCTCGGGCTCGGGCTCGGTCGATCGGCCCGCTGCTGGCGTGGCAGCAGGTCGGGCTCGACGTGCTCTGGACCGGCCTGGGCGCGGGCAGCGTGGCTTACGCGATCCATCGCCTGCGCGAGGCGCTGCGATGAGCGGGACGAGCGAGCTTGCCGCCTACGCGCTGCTGCTGCTGGTGGGCTTCCTGCCCAACGAGATCTGGCGTGCGCTCGGCTTGGTGGCGGTGCGCGGGGTCGACGAGGAGTCCGAGCTGTTTTTGTGGGCGCGCGCGGTCGCGACCGCGGTGCTGGCGGGGGTGATCGCGAAGATCGTGCTGTTCCCGCCCGGTGCGCTGGCGGAGGTGCCGCTCGCAATCCGGCTGGGTGCGATCGCCTGCGGGCTGATCGCGTTTCTGATCGTGCGCCGCTCCGTGTTCGCCGGCGTGGTGGCCGGCGAAGCCGTGCTGCTGCTGGGGGCCTACCTCTACCGGGGGTGACGGCCGCCGGCCATTCACTGCCGGCCGATTGCGATCACGGCTTCGTCGGTCCGCTTGCCGTCGATGTCCCAGAATTTCTGGAAATCCGGTCCGTCGAGATAGTCGAGCTCCTGGCCGGCATTGGCGAGCGCGGTCTTGAATTGATCGGTCTGCACGGCCTTGCCGATGGTCTCGCGCAGCGTGGTCGCGATTGCGGGCGGCAGGCCTTTCGGTGCGAATATCCCCACCCACAAATAGTATTCGACGTCGTAGCCGAGCTCCTTGAGCGTCGGCACGTCGGGCAGCGACTTCGAGCGCTTGGCGCCGAAGCTCGCCAGCGGGCGCAGCTTGCCGGCCTTGATGTGCGGCAGCGTGGCCGACACCGATTGCGTCGTGACCTGGGCATTGTTGCCGAGGATCGCGACGATGGCCGGGCCGCCGCCGTTGGTCGGCAGATGGCGCAGCTTGAGCGGGCCGGTCGCCTTCTCCAGATACGCCAGCGGCAGATGGCTCGCGCCGTAGAGCCCGCCGGAGCTGAACACCAGCGCGTCCGGCTTCGCCCTGACGTCGTCGATGAACTCCTTCAGCGTCTTGTAGGGCTGCTGGTCATTGACCAGAAGCAGCACCGGATCGGCGAGCAGGCGCGCGAGCGGGATGAAGTCGGCGCGCGAGGTCTTGACCGGGCGGCCGAACAGCTTGTCGACCTCGGCGTAACCGGAAATGCCGTTGTTGTGCGACAGCAGCGTATAGCCGTCAGGCTTGGCGGAGGCCCCGACCTGCGCGCCGACCTGGCCCGCGGCGCCGGCCTTGGTCTCGACCACGACCGGCTGCTTCAGGAGCGGCTCCAAGGCGGCGGCCAGCGGCCGGGTCGCGATGTCGTTGATGCCTCCGGGCGGGAACGCGTTGACGATGGTGACGGCGCGCGACGGATAGGCCTCCTGCGCGAGCGCCGGGCCGGCGAGCGAAGCGGCGGCGGTTCCGATGACGAACTGGCGGCGATCCATGTGGATGTTTCCTCGAAGCGGGTTTCTCGTGCGCCCCTGATGCAGGCGGGAGTTTTCGCGCATGTGCGGGCGTCCGGCAAGGCAGGGGTGCCGCGTGAAGCGGTGCGCTGCCGCGGCGTTTCGCCCCGGCGTCAGCGCGCGTGCGCGACCTTCATTTCCGCCATGATCTCGGCCTTGTAGGCCGCGAAAGCGGGCGTCGTCAGGCTTTCGATCGAGCGCGGCCGGGCGAGGCTCACGGCGATCTCGCGCGTGATCTTGCCGGGCCGCGCCGACATGATGCAGATGCGGTCGGCCAGGAGGATCGCCTCGTCGATGTCGTGGGTGACGAACAGCACGGTGGTGCCGAGCGTCTGCCAGACGTCGAGCAGCAGTTGCTGCATGGCGAGCCGGGTCTGGGCGTCCAATGCACCGAATGGCTCGTCCATCAGCAGCGCCTTGGGATTCATGACCAGGACGCGGGCGATACCGACCCGCTGGCGCATGCCGCCGGACAGTTGCGCCGGCAACGCGTCGGCGAACGACTCGAGCCCGACCAGCTTGAGCATGGCGCGCGCCTTGGATTCGTACTGGTCGCGCCGCAGCCCCTGCACGCGCGGGCCGAACGTGATGTTGTCCCAGACCGTCAGCCAGGGAAACAGCGAGGCTTCCTGAAATACGACGCCGCGGTCGGGGCCGGGCTTGTCGATCGGCGCGCCGTCGAACGCGACGTCGCCGCTGGTGCGGGTCTCGAAGCCGGCGAGCAGGTTGAGCAGGGTCGACTTGCCGCAGCCCGAAGGGCCGAGCAGCGCCACGAACTCGCCGTCCTCGATGTCGAGCGTGACGTCCTCGAGCGCGTGCACCGGCGACCTTGCCCGGAAACGTCTTCGAGGTGGTGCGGAACGATACGGTGCCCATCGGCTAGGCCTGGAACGATTGCAGGCGATGCCAGCCCAGCACCCAGTTCTCGATCGCGATGATCAGCCGGTCGCTGAGGAAGCCGAGCAGGCCGATCGACGCCATGTCGGCGATCACCACGTCCATCCGTCCGACGTAGTAGGCGTCCCACAGCACGTAGCCGAGGCCGGATTTCACCGCGACCATTTCGGACACGATCACCGCCGTCCAGCCGATGCCGAGCCCGACGCGCAAGCCGGTGAAGATCGACGGCAGCGAGCCCGGCAAGACCACGCGGGTGAGGATGTCGAGCGGCTTTGCTCCCATCATCATGGCGGCGCGGATCCAGTTCTTGTCGATGCCGCGCGCGCCCTGCGTGGTGTTGATCACGATCGGATAGAACGCGCCGAGCGCGATCAGGAACACCGAGCCCAGGTCGCGGATGCCGAACACCGCGATCGAGAACGGCAGCCACGCGGTGATCGGGATCGGCCGCAGCACCTGGATGGTCGGATCGAACGCGCCGGCCGCGAGCCGCCACCAGCCGATCGCGATGCCGAGCGGTACCCCGACCAGGATGGCGAGGCCGAAGCCCTTGGCGACGCGCTCGGTGGAGAACAACGCGTTGTCGAGCCAGGTCCCGCTGTAGGGGTTGAGGCCCATTCCGGCCGGGCCGAACGCCCAGGTCTTCCACGCCTGCCAGACCCGGTCCGGCGTCGGCAGCACCCCGCCGAACAATGAGCCGGTCGGGCCCGGCCGCCTGCCACAGGCCGATCACCAGCAGCGGCAGGAGCAGCCCTAGCGCGATCTTTCCGGCACGACTGTCCAGAGGAAGACCGTTCGCCAGTTTCATTTCTTCATCGCGTTCGCGACGAACGAGCCGTCCCAGTAGTTGGCGATCTCGCCCGAGACGTCCTTCTGGATGACGCCCAGATCGGCGAACGCCTTGGCCTGCGCCTTGATCTGCTCGGGCGACACCGCGGCGCCGAGCTTGATCGCCTTCGATGCCTCGGCCGAGACCTTGAGGTCGAGGCCGGTCAGCTTGGCGTAGGCTTCGGCGAATTTCTGCGGCGAGGCCGCCAGCTCTTCCTGGATCTTCAGATAGGCCCAGACGATCCGCTCGACCACGGCGCGCTTCTTCTCCGCCATGTCCTTGGTCGTCATGACGAAGCCGAGCTCGGGCCCGACCGCCTTGGACGAGCCGTATTCGAGATTTTTCGCGAAGAAGCCGTAGCCTTCCATCACCGGAATGGATTCGAACGGCTCCCAGGTGACGATGGCGTCGATCTCGCCCTTCTGCAGCGCCTGGTCGAAGTTGGCGCCGCCGCCCTGGATGTTGACCGCCTGGAAGCTGTTGTAGGGGATGCCCTTCTCGATCAGCGTGGCGGCGAACTGGAACCAGACCGCCGAGCCCGGCGCGATTGCGATCTTCTTGCCCTTGATGTCGTCCCAGCTGTCGAGCTTCACGCCGTTGCGGCCGATGACGTATTTCGGCGAGCTGCCGACGCCCATCAGGCCCATCACGTTGGTCGATCCCTGCGACAGCGCAATGGCGAGGTCGGCGGGGCCGACCGTCGCGATGTCGAGCGAGCCCGCCAGCAGGGCGGTGCGGGCGTCGGCATAGCGGACGAATTCGACGAGCTTCAGATTGATGCCGAGCTTCTTGAGTTCGTCAGCGAGCGAGACGATCGGCGCCAGGTGTCCGACCTTCTGGTAGCCGAAGGTGACGTCGACCGGCGGGGACAAGGGCGCCGGCTGCGGACCGACCGCATGCGCCGCCACCGACAGGATCGACGCGAACGCCAAAGCTCCAAACCACTTACGCATCATCGCCCTCCATCGGAAAGATTGGCGGAACCTCCGCCTGTCCAATAGCTTGCAAGTTTCGCGCCGGGACGGCAATGGCCACCGTGACGCGGTGCCGTTGGCCAAACCGCGCGGTGCGCGGAGGGCGAAAGTGAAGCAGTCTCAGCGCAGCGCCGCGGCGAGCGTCTTTGCCTGCTCGGCGAGCACGTCCGGCGCTTCCTTGACGGTGGCGGGCGGCTTCATCGCGATGCCCTCCTTGCGCGGGATGACGTGGACGTGCAGGTGGAACACCACCTGGCCGCCGGCGCTTTCGTTGAACTGCTGGATGGTGACGCCGTCGGCGCCGAACACGTCCACGCTGACCTTGGCGATCTTCTGCGCCACCTTGATGACGTGAGCGAGGTCGTCCGGCGCGACGTCGAGCAGGTTGCGCGCGGGCGCCTTCGGCAGCACCAGCGCGTGTCCGGGCGCGCGCGGCATGATGTCGAGGAAGGCCAGCGCCTTGTCGTCCTCGTATATCTTGTGACACGGCAGTTCGCCGCGCAGAATCTTGGCGAAGATATTGTTGGGGTCGTAGGCGGCCATCGGCATCTCCCTCGCACCCCCTTCGATTGCAGGCAGGCGAGGGCAGGTCAAGCCGGGTCGGCGCCGGCGATCAGGGGCTCTTGCGCCAGCCGCCGCGCAGCATCTCCCACGCGTTCCGCAGCAGCGCGTGATCGGATTCCGTCTCTCCGCCGCGGGCGGCGGCGACCGAACTTGCAGCTGCGGGATTGACCGGAATAGGCTCCGCTTTCGGCGCGCTCGGCGAGGTGAACAGCAGGCGCCGCTCGACGTCCTTGCAGCCCGAGCACTCGAAGGTGTGGTGCTCGAAACCCGGACCCATTGAATCGTCCGCGGGATGGACCTGGATCAGGTGCATCACCGCGCCGCAAGACATACAACGCATCGCACTCACTCTGGCACAATCGAGAGCAACACTCGCTCTCACGACAGGAACATTATCATATCTCGCCGGCATCGCGATAGCCGCCCGTCAAGCGGGCACGAACCGATTGTGCCGCAATGTGACGACGCGGCCACAGAGTTCCGTGCCGCGCTTTATGGTTAACGCCGCTCATCCTTTGCGGAATGGACCGGCCTCTGCGAGTTCCTCGTTGGCGGCCGTCACATAGGCGCGCTCGTGCTTGAGGAAATCGTCGATCGCGCGGCGCAGCGACGGATTGACGATGTAGTGCGCCGAATAGGTCGCAACCGGCAGGTAGCCGCGCGAGACCTTGTGCTCGCCCTGCGCGCCGGCTTCGACGCGCGGGATCTTATGCTCGATGGCGTATTGGATCGCCTGGTAGTAGCAGAGCTCGAAATGCAGGAACGGGTGCTGCTCGACGCAGCCCCAGTGCCGGCCGTAGAGCGCATGCGAGCCGATGAAGTTGATCGCGCCGGCGATCCAGCGGCCGTTGCGCTTGGCCATCACCAGCAGGATGCGGTCGCGCATCTTGCCGGCGACGATCGAATAGAACTGCCGCGTCAGATAGGGCCGGCCCCATTTGCGCGAGCCCGTCTCCATGTAGAACTCGAAGAAGGTATCCCACACGCTTTCGGTCAGATCCGGACCGGTCAGCCAATGCACGGTGATGCCGTTGCTGAGCGCATCTTCGCGCTCGCGGCGGATGACCTTGCGCTTGCGCGAGGAGAGGGCGCCCAGAAAGTCGTCGAAGGTCGCGTAGCCTGCATTCTCCCAGTGGAACTGCTGGTGCGTGCGCTTGAGAAAGCCGCGCTCGCCGAGCAGCTGCCATTCCGGCTCGGTCAGGAAGGTCACGTGGGCCGATGAGCATTCGGCGCGCTTGCACACGTCCATCAGTGCGCCGGCGAGCGCGCCGCGCACCGCTTCGGCCTGGTCGCCCGGCCGCACCAGCAGGCGGCGGCCGGTCGCCGGCGTGAACGGCACCGCGACCTGGAGTTTTGGATAGTACTGCCCGCCGGCCCGCTCGAACGCTTCGGCCCAGCCGTGGTCGAACACGTATTCGCCGCGCGAATGCGATTTCGCGTAGCAGGGCACGGCGCCCATCAGGCGGCCGTCTTTGTCCTCCGCCAAGAGGTGCATCGGCTCCCAGCCGGCGCGCGGCCGGACCGAATCCGAGAGCTCGAGCGACGACAGAAAGTCGTGCGAAATGAATGGGTTGTATTCTCTTTCGGAGACCGGAGTTTCGGTTCCCGCGGCCGCCAGATCCGGATTGGCGCAGGCGTCCCAGTCACCGGCTGGGATGTCGGTGAGTGCCTTGGCAATCCGGAGCGTGAGTTCGATCGCGGCCATTGATGTGGTCGTGCAACCTTTGTGCCGTCAATGGCGCCTTTATGGCCGGAAGCCCTCGAAGATCATCTGGTCTGCATAGCGTGCCGCGCGCTGCCGGTCATCGGCGCTGCGCACCGTCCAGGTCAGCAGCGGCAGGCCGCAGAGCTTGCGCGCAATCGCCGGAATCGCGGCCGGCAGGTCCTTGACCCAATAGGCGATGAACTGCGGCCGCGTGCGCAGCGCGTGCGTGAAATAGCCGAGCGCCCGCTTGGTCGCAGCCGGCAGCATGTCCCAGTCGTGATCGCGGTAGTGGCTCTCCGCCACCATGCCGCGCGTGAGCGAGGGCGCGGCCATCCGAATCGCCGCGATCTGCGCCGGATCGAACGACATGACGGCCACCGGTCCGCGATAGCCCGCAAGCACGCGGGCGGCGCGCTGAACGAGCCGCCGGTCGCCGTCGAACCGGCTTTTCAGTTCGATCACCAAGCGTCACCCGGCCCGCCACCAGGTCGCACAGGTCGCCGAGCGTCAGCATGCGGTCGCGCGTCGCCTTGAACGCGACCTGCTTGAGGCCGGCGGCGGTCATGGCATCGAGCCGCGCATCGCCTTCGGTCAGCCGCCCGAGTGCCTCGTCGTGATGCACCATGGCCTCGCCGTCGGCGCTGATCTGCAGGTCGCATTCGATGCCGTAACGCCCGGCGATCGCGGCCGTGAAGGCCGATGGCGTATTTTCGATGACGCCGTTTTGGGCATCGTGCAGGCCGCGGTGCGCGATCGGGCGTGCCGTCAGCCAGTCAAGGCTTGGCATCGGCGTCCCGTCAGGACACCTCGAAGATGCCCTCGACCTCGACCGCGGCGTCGTTCGGCAGCACCGCGACGCCGACCGTGGTGCGGGCATGGCGGCCCTTGTCGCCGAATGCCGCGACCATGACGTCGGAGGCGCCGTTGAGCACCTTCGGCCCTTCCAGGAAGGTGGGCGCCGAATTGACGAACCCGCTGAGCCGCACCACCCGCACCACCTTGTCGAGGTCGCCGACCGCGGATTTCACGTGGGCGAGCAGGTTGGCGGCGCAGGCGCGTGCCGCTTTTTGGCCGTCCTCGACTGATACGCCACCGCCGAGCTTGCCCTTGGCGACCAGTTTGCCGGTAGCGTCGAGACAGATTTGGCCGGACACGAACAGGAGCGCGCCGCTGCGGACGAACGGGATGTAGTTGGCTACCGGTGTCGCCGGGGTCGGCAGCGTGATCCCGATTTCCGCAAGTTTCTTTTCAACCATTCCAGCCATGATGTGCTCCATGCCCTTCGTCGAGCGGTCTGAATTGACTGACGCTTCATGCCAGTAGGAACGCTGTCTTCGCCCATCGGGTGCGCGCTTGCAAGCGGCACGGGATGTGCTTGTTCCGGCGTGGCCGCCGGAGTTGCGGTGTGACCGCCATAGTCCTAATTTGCGCCGCAAGTGGGCGGCGAGGAGACCAGACGCAATGACGATCCTCGGCCAGATCAAGCTTTCTGCGGCTGCCGGCATTCTCGCCGCGGCCGTTTTGATGAACGGCGTGGGCGCAGGGCAGGCGGCCGCGCTCACGCCGGAATTTGCATCCCATCGCGCGGTCTACGAGCTCAAGCTCGCCCGCTCCAAGGGCACTTCGGCGGTCGATGCCCGCGGGCGGATTCTCTACGATTTTTCGGGCAGCGCCTGCGAGGGCTATGTGCTGCAGTTCCGCCAGGTGTCCGAGCTCGACAACGGCGAGGGCAAGACCGCGCTGAGCGACCTGCGCACCACCACCTGGGAAGACGGCGCCGCCAAGAGCTTCATCTTCAAGTCGCAGAACTTTCTCAACATGCAGCCGGGCGACACGGTCGACGGCAAGGCCGAGCGCGGGCCGGGCAAGGTCGTGGTGTCGCTGACCAAGCCCGAGGAAAAGACCTTCGATCTGGAAGCCGTCATGGCGTTCCCGACCGACCACATGCGCCGCATCATTGCGGCCGCGCGCGCCGACAAGACCATCCTCGAGGCGCCGGTGTACGACGGCTCGGACGCCGGCCAGAAGGTCTACGACACGCTGACCGTCATCGGCCGCGTGATCATGCCGGACGAGCGTGCGCCGACCGACGCGGCTGCCGGACAACAGGCGCTCGCCGGCATGAAGCGCTGGCCGGTCACCGTGAGCTATTTCGATCGCGCAAAGAGCGGCGGCGGCGAAACGACGCCGATCTATTCGATCAAATTCGAGATGTACGAGAACGGCATCTCGCGCGCGCTGGTGCTCGACTACAACGATTTCGCCATTGCGGGCGAGCTGACCACGCTGGAGATCAGGGACAGCAAGCCCTGTCCGTGAGCGTTTCGATCAGTCGTCGTCTTCGCCGTCGTCGAACGCGAGCCCCTTGACCACGGCTTCGTCGCCGAATCGTTCGCGCAGCCGGTCGATCGCGCGCTTCGGCTTCGGCGGTGCGCCGGTCGAGCAGATCGCCGCGGTCGGCGCCGTCGGCGGGCGTCAGCGCGGAAAGACCGATTCCGATCAGGCGAAAGCGCGTGCCGTCGGTTTCGCGCGCGAGCAGTTCGCGCCCGGCGCCAAAAATGCGCGCGGCGAGCTGGGTCGGATGGCTGAGCGATTGCGCGCGCGTGCGGATGCGGAAATCGGCGGTCTTGAGCTTGAGCGTCACCGTCGCGCCGGCGAGCTCGTTGTGCTTGAGGCGGGCCGACACCTTCTCGCACAGCCGCCAGAGCCGCAGCTCGAGCGGGCGGAAGTCGGCGATGTCGCGGTCGAAGGTGGTTTCCGCCGAGATGCTCTTGGCGTCGCGCTCGGGCGAGACTTTGCGGTCGGTCGTCGAGGCCGTGCGCCAGCCGGTAGAGCCGCGCGCCTTCCGCGCCGTAGCGGCGCACGAGGCTTTCCTCGCCGGCGCGCTGCAGGTCGCCGATGGTGCGCAGGCCGTCGCGGGCGAGCCGCTGCTGCGCCATCTTGCCGACGCCGAAGATCAGCGTGACCGGCCTGGGCGCCAGGAAGGCCGCCGCCTCGCCGCCGCCGAGCACCGCGAAGCCGCGCGGCTTGTCGAGGTCGGAGGCGATCTTGGCCAGGAACTTGTTGCAGGACGAGCCCGATCGACACCGTGATGCCGAGGTCGCTTTTCGACCTCGGCGGCGAAGCCGGCGAGCGACTTGGCGGGCGACCATGCCGTGCAGCCGCGCGGTCCCGGACAGGTCCATGAACGCCTCGTCGATCGAGACCGGCTCGACCAGCGGCGTGAGCGTCGCGCATGATCTCGCGCACCTGCCGGCCGACGCTCGCGTATTTCTCCATGTCCGGCCGCACCACGGTCGCGTGCGGACACAGCCGGCGCGCTTCGAACATCGGCATCGCCGATTTGACGCCATAGGTGCGCGCGACATAGCAGCAGGTGAGCACCACGCCGCGCTGGCGCCCGCCGACGATCACCGGCTTGTCGGCGATCGAGGGATCGTCGCGCTTCTCGATGGTGGCGTAGAAGGCATCGCAGTCGACATGCGCGATCGACAGCGTGTCGAGTTCGGCATGGCGCAGGAGCCGCGGCGAGCCGCAGGCCGTGCACCGTGCGGTCCGCTCCGGCACGTCGTTGCGGCAGTCGCGGCAGAAGCCGGGCATGGTCGCCTTGCGCGCCTCATGGATGACGGTCACGGCGGCCCAGTCTAGCACGGTCGGCTAGCTGGATTGCGGCGTTTCCCCAGCCAGGACGTTGCGGGCGCGCGCGACATCCGCCGGATCGATCGTCGCTGTAACCGGCGAATTCCACCAGCAGCGCTTCGTCGGCGACGACATAGTCGAGCACGCCGAGCAGGAAGTCCGGCTCGCGCGCCGCCTCGCGCAGCGATTCGGGGCCGATCCCGCTCAGGGCCAGAAATCGCCCGAGCCGCTCCGGCTCCTGGGCGATGAACGTCAGCGCGGCGATCGCAAGCTCGGCTGCCGCGCCGTCCTGGTCGCTTCGGCCTGCTCCCGATTGTCGCCGTTGTTTCATGATCGCTGCGCCATTGCGGCCTCGTCCACCGATTGGGAAACGAAATTGCCCTCGACGCAAGGGCGAAATGTCGGGTAGGGAGGTGCGGCTTTGACCAGGAGACAGCAGCTATGCACAAGTCCACGCTATCCGTCGCCGGAATGAGCGTTCTGTTCGCGTTGGCGTTGGCGGCATGGGAGGTGTACTTCTTCTGGTATGCGGGCTCGTTCAAGAATCTGGACGGGACGGTCGGCCTGTTCACCCCGGAGCGGTTGGGGTTCAACTTGGCTTGGCTCGCCGCGCTTTATCTGACCTTCCAGTTGCTTTCGATTCCGTTCAGCCTGCCGGCCTCGGCGAATCGATTCATCGGCGTGGTCGACGCCATGGCGTCGCTGGTGCCGCTCGCGGTCGTGCTGATCGTGGTGTTCGGCAAGCCTCATCTGCTCGGCACCGAGCAGCGCTGGGAGGTGGCTTTCCTGCTGATCTTCGTGACCATGGTCGATCTGTTCGGCGGCTATACCTTCAACATTGCGCTCAGCCGGCGGACCATGGACGTCGCCTCCGCGCCGCACGGGTGACGCGCAGGCAATTCGTCCGCTCGCGCGCCACGCGCGCAAGCGATGCTTTCGAGCAGGATGAAGGCGGCCTTAACCGCAGACCCGCGCTTGCCGCGCGGCGCCTGTTCAAGCCTCTGAATCCGCAAGATTTCGTTCGATTTTCAACGAATTGCGGGCGATTGTGGTCTTCAGCAATGTTTGCGTTTCCGTAACAAATCGGCACTAGCTTTTCACGATGTGCCCAGCGGAAATGCCAGGGCATGCAGCCAACCGTCCCCTGGGGCTATTCGGCTTGGGCGCTGGCTGCCGGAAGGTCGGGGATGGCCAAGACCGTCATGATCGTGGAGGACAATGAGCTCAACATGAAGCTCTTCCACGATCTGTTGGAGGCGCACGGCTATCAGACCGTCGGCACCCGCAACGGCATCGAGGCGCTCGATCTCGCGCGCAAGCATCATCCCGATCTGATCCTGATGGACATCCAGCTGCCCGAGGTGTCCGGCCTCGAAGTGACCAAGTGGCTCAAGGAGGATCCCGAGCTGCGCAGCATTCCGGTCGTCGCGGTCACGGCCTTCGCGATGAAGGGCGACGAGGAGCGCATCCGCGAGGGCGGCTGCGAGGCCTATCTGTCCAAGCCGATCTCGGTCGGCAAGTTCATCGAGACCATCCGTCATTTTCTTGGCAATGCCTGAGGAGCAAGCGTCGATGACCGCCCGCATTCTCGTCGTCGACGACGTGCCGGCCAACGTCAAGCTGCTGGAGGCGCGGCTTTCGGCCGAGTATTTCGACGTCATCACCGCGATGAGCGGCGCCGAGGCGCTGGCGATCTGCGAGCGCGCCGAATGCGACATCGTGCTGCTCGACGTGATGATGCCGGACATGGACGGCTTCGAGGTCTGCCGCCGGCTCAAGATCGAATCCCGCCACGCACCATATTCCGGTCGTGATGGTGACGGCGCTCGACCAGCCCTCCGACCGGGTCAAGGGGCTGGAGGCCGGCGCCGACGATTTTCTGACCAAGCCGGTGTCCGACGTCGCGCTGATCGCGCGCGTGCGTTCGCTGTCGCGGCTCAAGATGATGACCGACGAACTGCGCATGCGCGCGGTGACCTCGCGCGACATCGGCATCGAAAGCCCCGAGCGCGAGGCGGTCGCCGAAACCGGCCGCAACGGCAAGCATCCTGATCGTCGACGACCGCAGGCGCTCGAGCGAGCGCATCGCCGACGATGCTGTCCGGCGAGCACACGGTCGATATCGAGACCGATCCGAACGAGGCGCTGTTCCACGCCGCCGAGGGCAACTACGACCTGATGATCGTCTCGCTCGGGCTGGAGAATTTCGACGGCCTGCGGCTGTGCAGCCAGGTCCGCTCGCTCGAGCGCACCCGCAACGTGCCGATCCTGGCGATCGCCGACGCCGACAACAATACGCGTCTGGTGCGCGGGCTCGAGATCGGCGTCAACGACTATCTGACGCGGCCGATCGACAAGAACGAGCTGCTGGCGCGCGTGCGCACGCAGATCCGCAAGAAGCGCTACACCGAGCGGCTGCGCGACAACGTGCAGATGTCGATCGAGATGGCGATCACCGACGCGCTGACCGGCCTGCTACAACCGCCGCTACATGGAGAGCCATGTCGGCACGCTGGTCGAGCAGGCCGCCGCGCGCGGCAAGCCGCTCACCGTGCTGGTGCTCGACATCGACTACTTCAAGTCGATCAACGACACCTACGGCCACGATGCCGGCGACGACGTGCTGCGCGAATTCGCCCTCCGCATCCGCAAGTCGATCCGCGGCATCGATCTCGCCTGCCGCTACGGCGGCGAGGAGTTCGTGGTGGTGATGCCGGAGACCGACATGGCGGTCGCCACCATGGTGGCCGAGCGGCTGCGCCGGCGGATCGCCGCGCGAGCCGTTTCCGATCCAGCAGGGCGCCGCGCACGGTCGAGGTCACCATTTCGATCGGGATCGCGGCGCTCGGCCGCGAACGACACCGCCGCGACGGTGCTCAAGCGCGCCGACCAGGCGCTCTATCGCGCCAAGCGCGACGGCCGCAACCGGGTGGTGCCGGACGCCGCCTGACACGGGCGCTGTCGACGGTCAACCCTAATGTTTTAGGTTGATCGAATTCTGCCGCCGCTATCCACAACCTAACTTGTTGATTTCCGCGGCCGTTGCGCTAATTTGCGGGCGGCGGCGATCGGGCCGCATTGATCCTGAGCGGTCAATGGCGACGAGGCTCGCTCTATGTCGTTAATCGTCGCTATCTAGTTTCGATAACCCTACGGAATGCTCAGGTCCGCCGCATCTCCTGGGTCCGTGGGGTTCGGCCGGTTCGGGGGCGGTACGAGTGGCCTCCTCATGACGCCGCTCCCGACCGGCCACCTTATCGCAACGGTTACCGGGATCGATATTCCTGATTTCCACAGACTGAGCTGAGCAAATAAAACTCAAGGGCGCCCGCGAGGCGCCCTTTTCTTTGCGCCTGCGCGTCTGTCGGTTACTTGATCTTGGCTTCGCGGAACTCGACGTGCTTCTTCGCGACCGGGTCGTATTTCTTCTTGACCAGCTTGTCGGTCATGGTGCGCGAGTTCTTCCTGGTCACGTAATAGAAGCCGGTGTCGGCGCTCGACACGAGCTTGACCTTGATGGTGGTGGCCTTCGCCATGGCAATCCTCGGTAACGTGCGAATTTCGGCCGGAACCTAGCGGCTGCGCCCGCAATGTCAAGGAACGGCCTTCGGGTCCGGGGCATCTGGGGCGCGCTTACAGCATTTCGCGCACGAATCTGCCACGCGGATGCCGATAGAACGGCACCGGCAGGTCGTGGCCGAAGCCGTCGGCGATGCGCTCGTTCGAGCTCCTCCAGCATGACGCCGGTGACCGCCGGCATGTCGAGCTGCTGCGCCTCGGCAAGCGGCATCCAGACCAGCTCGACCAGCTCGGCGTCCGGCCCGGTGATGCCCTCGACGCGATGCGCGATCGCGCTGGCATCCGCGGTGAAGAAGCGCGCATCGAAGCGCCGGATGCGGCCCGGCGGCGTGATGGCGCGGCCGACGAAATGCAGCGCGCCGAGATCGGGCAGGAACTTGCGCCGCGCGCATAGTCCGTCCACGGCCCGCCGGGAACCTTGCCCGGGGCTTCGCCCGGCACCCCGAGCAGCAGGCCGGTCTCCTCGAAGGTCTCGCGGATCGCGGCGAGCGCGAACGCGCGCGCCTTCGCCGCGCTCGGGCGCTGCACGCGCTGCATCAGTCGCTGCTTCCATGTGCGGGTCGAGCGGCTGCGCGACCGGCATGCGGCGGTCCACGGGATCGACCCGGCCGCCGGGAAACACGAATTTGCCCGGCATGAATTTGTGGCTGGCATGGCGCTTGCCGAGCAGCACCTTCGGCGCTTCGCCGGAGCGGTCGATCAGGATCAGCGTGGCGGCATCTTCGGCCGGACGTTGGGGGACGAGAGGTCGCGCTCGCACCGCGTTCATCTTGGCGACAAATTCGTTCATGCGGTCGAGGTGGTCGGCGTGCCTGTCGCTCATCGGCGCCGTTTCCTGGGCGCGCTCCGGCCGGCGTGCCGGACGGCTCGCGGGATGCTTGTGCTCGGCGCGCTGCGGCCGCGGCGTGCCGGCGCTGTCATAGCGGCCCTCGGACAGAAGCTCGAAGCGCAGCGCGCCGGCAACCGGCGCCGCCTCGACCAGCTTGACCGTGACGCGATCGCCGAGGCGGTAGGTCTCGCCGCTGCGGTCGCCGATCAGCGCATGGCGGTCCTCGTGATAGCGGAAATATTCGGCGCCGACGGTCCGCGCCGGAATGAAGCCGTCGGCGCCGGTGTCGTCGAGCTTGACGAACAGGCCGGCGCGGGTGACGCCGGAGATGTGGCCCTCGAAGGTCGCGCCGATGCGGTCGGCGAGAAAATGCGCGAGCAGCCGGTCGAAGGTCTCGCGCTCGGCCTTCATGGCGCGCCGCTCGGTGGCCGAGATGGTCGCCGACGATCTCGCCGAGCGTTCGACGTCGTGCCGGTCCGGCAGCCCGTCGTCGCCGAGCTTCTGGGCGCGGATCAGGCCGCGGTGCACGACCAGGTCGGCATAGCGGCGGATCGGCGAGGTGAAATGCGCATAGCGGCGCAGGTTGAGGCCGAAATGGCCGTAGTTCTCCGCCGCGTATTCGGCCTGCGCCTGGGTGCGCAGCACCACCTCGTTGACCAGGCTTCTCGCCGTCGCGGCCTTTGACGCGCGCCAGGATGCTGGTTGAACTGCTGCGGCCGCAGCACGCCGCCCTTCGGGCAGCGAGATGTCGAGCGTTTGCAGGAATTCGCGCAGCGCATTGACCCGCTCCATGTCGGGCTCGTCGTGCACGCGATAGATCAGCGGCACATGCGCGCGCTCCAGCGTTTCGGCCGCCGCGACATTGGCGAGGATCATGAATTCCTCGATCAGCCGGTGGGCATCGAGCCGCTCCGGCGTGACGACGCGGTCGACGGTGCTGTGGGCGGTCAGCACGATCTTGCGCTCGGGCAGGTCGAGATCGAGCGGCGCGCGCTCCTCGCGCGCGCGCTTGAGCGCGCGATAGGCCGCATAGAGCGGTTCGAGCACCGGCCCGAGCAGCGGCCCGGTGGTGTCGTCGGGCCAGCCGTCGATCGCGGCCTGCGCCTGCTGGTAGCTCAGCTTCGCCGCCGAGCGCATCAGCACGCGGTGGAACGTGTGCGAGCGCTTGCGGCCGTCGGCGCCGATCACCATGCGCACCGCCAGCGCGGCGCGGTCCTCGTTCGGCCGCAGCGAGCACAGATCGTTGGAGATGCGCTCCGGCAGCATCGGCACGACGCGGTCGGGGAAATAGACCGAGTTGCCGCGGATCAGCGCCTCGCGGTCGAGCGCCGAGCCCGGCCGCACGTAGTGGGCGACGTCGGCGATGGCGACGTTGAGGATGAAGCCGCCGCGATTGCCGGGATCGGGATCGGCGGTCGCATGCACGGCGTCGTCGTGATCCTTGGCGTCGGCCGGATCGATGGTGACCAGCGGGAGTCGCGCCAGTCCTCGCGGCCGGCGAGCTTGGCCGGCTCGCGCGGCTTCCGCCTCGTCGATCACGGCCGCCGGAAAGACATTGGGAATGCCGTGCGCGTGGATGGCGATCAGGCTGACCGCGCGCTCGCTCTTGAGCGAGCCGAGCTTCTCGGCCACGCGCGCGGTCGCGAGCCCAAAGCCGCTCTTGCCGCGCCGCCACCTCGACCGCGACCAGGTCGCCGTCCTGCGGCGCCGGCCGTCGGCGCCCGGCGGGATCGCGAGCTCGCGGCCGAGCTGCTTCTTGTCGACCGGCACCAGCCGTCCGCCGCCCCCCGGCAGCGCGCGGAAGATGCCGAGCACGCGCTGCTTGGCGCGGTCGATGATCTTGATGACGCGGCCGCTGTGGCGGATGGCGTCGTCCGCCTCGCCGGTCTCCTCGACGCGCAGCAGGGCGCGGTCGCCGACGCCGCCGGCTTCGCCGGGCTTGGCGCGGCGCGGCGCATGGATGCGGATTTTCGGCGGCGCGCCGTGCTGCTCCTCGTCCCATTCGGTCGGCACCGCGATCAGTTCGCCGTCGCGGTCGCGTCCGGTGATGTCGGCGAGCACGACATGCGGGCAGCGTGCCCGGCTGATGCAGCTTCTTGCGCCGGCTCTCGACGCGGCCTTCGTCGGCGAGCTCGCGCAGCATGCGCTTGAGCGCCGCGCGGTCGGCGTTCTTCAGACCGAAGGCGCGCGCGATCTCGCGGGTGCCGACCTTGCCGGGCTGTTTGCCGATGAAGGCGAGGATGTCGTCCTTGGAGGGGAGGGGGGGAGTCGTTCGTTTCACAATAAAGTCCGCGAGGAAATCTCGCTTATGCCGCAATATAGGGACGGCCGGGCGCTTTCGCCAGCACCGGGCCGTTGGTCTTGTCAGCCGCCCTTGGCGGTCTTGGCCTTGCGGGCGGGCTTCTTCGCCGCGGCGGCAGCAGGCGCGGGCTTCGCCGCCGCCGACGGCTTCGGCGTCTTGCGCGCGGTGCTGCGCGGCTGTGCGGGAGCCTTGGCCGCGGCACCCTTGGCGGCCTTCGGCGCCTTCTTGCCGCCGCCGCCCGGGCAGCGCGCGCATCGATCAGGCCGAGCGCCTGTTCGAGCGTGATGGTTTCCGGCGTCATGTCGGACGGCAGCGTGGCGTTGACGCCGTCGTGGCTGACATAGGGGCCGTAGCGGCCGTTCTTGACCACGACCGGGCCGCCCTTGTCGGGATGATCGCCGAGCGGCCGGCCCGGGATCGGCGCCGAAGCGGCCCTTGCGCGGGCCCTTGGCCTTCTTCTCGGCGATCAGCGTCACCGCGCGGTTGAGCCCGACGGTGAGCACGTCGTCGCCGGCTCGAGATTGGCGTAGGTCTTGCCGTGCTGCACGTAGGGACCGAAGCGGCCGACGCCGGCCAGGATCGGCTCGCCGTCGTCCGGATGCTTGCCGACTTCGCGCGGCAGCGACAGCAGCCCGAGCGCGCGGTCGAGATCGATGTCGTCCGGCGACACGCCTTTCGGCAGGCCGGCGCGCTTGGGCTTCTCGGCGTTGTCGTCTGCGTCCTTGGTCGCCTCGCCGAGCTGCAGATAGGGGCCGAAGCGGCCGGTCTCGCAGCGTGACGTCGAGGCCGGTCGCGGGATCCTCGCCGAGCTCTTGCGGTCGCCGCCGCCGCTGCCGCTGGCCGCGAACTGGCGGGTGTAGCGGCATTCCGGATAGTTGGAGCAGCCGATGAAGCCGCCGAACTTGCCGAGCTTGAGCGACAGCCGCCCGGTCTCGCAGGTCGGGCACTTGCGCGGATCGGTGCCGTCGGCGCGCGGCGGAAACAGGTGCGGCCCGAGCATCTCGTCGAGCGCGTCGATCACCTGCGCGACGCGCAGGTCCTTGATGTCGCCGACCGCGGCGGTGAAGTCGCGCCAGAAGTCGCGCAGCAGCTCGCGCCAGGCGATCTCGTTGTTGGAGATGCGGTCGAGCTGCTCTTCGAGGTCGGCGGTGAAGTCGTATTCGACGTAGCGCGCGAAGAAGCTTTCCAGGAACGCGGTGAGCACGCGGCCCTTGTCCTCGGGGACGAGGCGCTTCTTGTCGATGCGCACATAGCCGCGGTCCTTGAGCACCTGCAGGATCGACGCATAGGTCGAGGGCCGGCCGATGCCGAGCTCTTCCATGCGCTTGACCAGCGAGGCTTCCGAATAGCGCGGCGGCGGCTCGGTGAAATGCTGGCTGGCGTCGATCTTGCGCTTGTCGAGCGTCTCGCCGGCGCTCATCTCCGGCAGGCGCTTGGACTCGTCGTCATCGGCCGTCGGTCGTCCTGGTCCTCCTGATAGAGCGTGAGGAAGCCGTCGAACTTCACGACCGTGCCGGTGGCGCGCAGGTCGATGGTGCGGCCGCCGGCCTTGGCGGCGATGTCGACGGTGGTGCGCTCGAGCTCGGCGGATTCCATCTGGCTCGCGACCGTGCGCATCCAGATCAGCTCGTAGAGCTTGGCCTGATCGGCATCGAGCATGGCGCGCGACCTGCGCCGGGCGGCGCGTCCGGGTCGGTCGGGCGGATCGCCTCGTGCGCTTCCTGCGCGTTCTTCGCCTTGGTCTGGTAGTCGCGCGGCGCGTCCGGCACGTAGCGCTGCGCCGTAGTCGCCGCCGATCAGCTTGCGGGTGGCGGTGATCGCCTCCGGCGCCATCTGCACGCCGTCGGTTCGCATATAGGTGATGAGGCCGACGGTCTCGCCGTCGATGTCGACGCCTTCGTAGAGCCGCTGCGCGATCCGCATGGTGTGCGCGGGCGCGAAGCCGAGCTTGCGGCTCGCCTCCTGCTGCAGGGTCGAGGTGGTGAAGGGCGGCGGCGGATTGCGCCGGCCGGGCTTGGCCTCGACCGTGGCGACGGTGAAGCTGCGCGCTCTCGAGCGCCTGCTTGAACGCCTCGGCTTCCGCGCCCGTGCCGATGTCGAGCCGCTGAATCTTCTTGCCGTCGGCGCCGACCAGGCGCGCCTCGAAGGTGTCGCCGCGCGGCGTCGCGAGCGTCGCCACCAGCGACCAGTATTCGCGCGCGACGAATTTCTCGATCTCGAGCTCGCGGTCGCAGACCAGCCGCAGCGCCACCGACTGCACGCGGCCGGCCGAGCGCGCGCCCGGCAGCTTGCGCCACAGCACCGGCGAGAGCGTGAAGCCGACCAGATAGTCGAGCGCGCGGCGGGCCAGATAGGCGTCGACCAGCGCGCTGTCGATCTTGCGCGGATGCTTCATCGCCTCGAGCACCGCCTGCTTGGTGATGGCGTTGAACACCACCCGCTCGACCGACTGCTTCTTGAGCGCGTTGCTTCTCCTTGAGCACCTCCAGCACGTGCCAGGAGATCGCCTCGCCCTCGCGGTCGGGGTCGGTGGCCAGGATCAGCTTGTCGGCGCCCTTGACGCGCCCTGGCGATGTCGTTGAGGCGCTTCTGGGACTTGTCGTCGACCTCCCAGATCATGCGGAAATCGTGCTCGGGATCGACCGAGCCGTCCTTGGCCGGCAGGTCGCGGACATGGCCGAAGGAGGCCAGCACCTCGTAGCCGCGGCCCAGATACTTGTTGATCGTCTTGGCCTTGGCCGGCGATTCGACGACGACGATATTCATGCAATTCCAGTCATTTAGAGGCTACGTTCGGGCGCGCTTGGCGGCTGAATCGACGGGCCTGTGCCCGGCGATATGGGGGATGCACCCCCCACCTGTCAAATCGGGGCGGGCCGGCGAGGCCGCCTCCGGCCGGTCGCGACCGTGCAAAAACCCCGTCGGAACCGGCGTCAGGCCAATGCTACCATGCTACAACTTATACGATAGTTATTGCATGAAATATACTCCCGGTATATTTCCGGTTGTGCCTCAAGAAGCGTTCAAGGCGGCGGTGCATGGCGGACGAGCCTGGCGAAATCGACAAGTCGGCCGCGGCCGCGGGCTACGTCGCCAGCATGGCCGCCGAGCTGTCGGTCATCGCCCGTCACCATGGGCTGAGCACGCTCGGCTACATCCTCGACATGGCCCGGCTGGAAGCCGAGAGCGCCCACCGCCAGCTCAACGGCGGCAACCCCGGCGGCGGCAGGCCGTTCAACGCGCCGGACTGACGGTCGTGATGCCGAGCCGTTGCAGCAGGGCGGCCGTCGGGTGGCCGTCCGGCAGCATCGCGAACTTGACCTGGACCTCGCGGACCGTGTCGTACAAGTCGAAATCGAAGTGGCCGCTGGTGTTGCGCACCTTGTAGCCGAGTTCGACGAGCTTCTTCTGCAACGCGACGCGGTCCTCGTAGGTGAGTTGCCGGTCGTCCGGCGGCCAGGTGCCGCGGATCGGCTCGGCGCCGCGCAGGCGGTCGGCCAGATGGCCGATCGACAGCGCGTACACGTCCGAATTGTTGTAGCGCTTGATCGCGACGAAATTGCTCGTCACCAGGAACGCCGGACCGCGCGCGCTGCTCGGAAAGAACAGGATGGCGTCGCCGCTTTCCGGAAACGCCGCCTCGTCGGCGCGGCGCAGGCCGAGCGCGGACCACTCGGCGAACGAGCCGCGGCTGCGGCGGTAGTCGAAATCCTTCGGCACCGTCACTTCGCAGCCCCAGATCGTGCCGGGCGTCCAGCCGGCCTTGCGGAAGTAGTTGGCGATCGAGCCGAGCACGTCGGGCACGTTGCTCCAGATGTCGCGCCGGCCGTCGCCGGAGACATCGACCGCATATTCCATGAAGCTCGACGGCATGAACTGCGGCTGGCCCATGGCGCCGGCCCAGGAGCCGAGCATGTCCTTGCGGGCGACATGGCCCTGCTGCACGATCATCAGCGCCGTGATCAGCTCGTTGCGGAAATACGGATGGCGGTAGCGCGCCTGGGCGAGCGTCGCGAGCGAGCGGATCACGTCCCAGCGGTCCTTGGCGCCGCCGTAGTTGGTTTCGAGCCCCCAGATCGCCAGCAGCAGATGAGCGGTCGACGCCGAACTTCTCTTCGACCGCCGCGAGCGCAGCGGTCCATTCGGCGGCCTTGCTCTTGCCGCCTGCGATGCGCGCAGGCGACACGATCGCGTTGACATAGTCGCCGATCGGCTTGCCGTATTCCGGCTGCCGCACGGTCGCGGCGATCACGCGCGGATCCGGCGTGACCCCGGCAAAGGCGGCGTCGAATGTCGCGCGTGAAATGCCTTTCGCCTGCGCATCCGGCCAGAGCTCGCCCAGGAATGTCGCGAACTCCGTATCGGCCGGTTTCGGCGCGCCCGGCTGCGCCTGCGCCCGCGCAACGGCGAGCGCGAGCATCAGCGTCCATGCCAGGCAGGTTGCCGCGCGCATCAGGCCTTCAGCATTAGGTCGTTCGCCATGCGCCGTCCATTCCGTTGCGGTCAGATCAGCGACACCAGCCCGCCGCCGTGCCGTTCCAGCCGGCCGGCGAGCTCGAGTTCGAGCAGGATCGTGCGCACGACCGCGGGCGGGCTCCCGGACGGGCGCACCAGATCGTCGATCACGACCGGTGTCGGTCCGAGCAGCGTCGTGATGCGCATGCGCTCGTCGTCGCCGGGCTCCCTAGATCGGCGCCGCGGCTCGCTTGCCGATTTTGCCTTCGGTCCCGTTCATAAGCCGCGCGATGTTGGCCCGGTGCATGATCCACAACAGCACGGTCAGGAACGCGAACAGCAGCGCGGCCCGGCGTTCGTCGAGAAACCAGAATGCGGCGGGGGTAACGGCACTCGCGACGAGCGCGGCCAGCGACGAATAACGCGTCAGCGCGGCGACCGCGAGCCACAGCAGGCAAAAGCCGATCGCGATCGGCCAGGCGATGCCGAACAGAATCCCGATATAGGTCGCGACGCCTTTGCCGCCTCTGAAGCCGAGCCATACCGGGAAGAGGTGGCCGAGAAACGCGCCAACGCCTGCGAAAAGTGCGAGATCAAGGCTGAAGAAGTAACGCACCGCTAGAACAGCGAATGTGCCCTTCAGCGCATCGCCCAGAAGCGTCGCGACCGCCAGCCCTTTGCGACCGGTGCGTAAGACATTGGTCGCTCCGATATTACCGGAGCCGATGGTCCGGATGTCTTCAGTCCCGGCGAAGCGGGTGAGGATCAGGCCGAACGGGATCGAGCCGCACAGGTAGCCGAAAGCCGCCGCGCAGAACGGAAGAAGGAGCCAGCCCGACGACTGCCACATGGATATAGTCCCGTCTGGCGGCAATGGTATGCGCTGATGGTGCACGCGGCAACGATGATGCGGAGCACCGGCCGATGCGCGGCTACGTACCTAGCTCGCGCGAGCCTTCGGCTCGATCGGCCTGAAGGTGAAACCGGCTTCGCTTGCTTCTGCTGCGCTCTTGTAGATCACGATGTGGTCGAGCCGTTCCTGGGACGCCTTGCTGAGCTGGCCCAATCCCTTCGTGAAAATGCCTTTCGCGATGTCGCCGACGGCGAAATCTTCGGTCTCGTGCTCTTCGATGTCGCTCTCGCAATAGAGGCAGCGCAGCCGGCACTGCTTGGTGGCCGGGTTAGGAATGACGTAGAATTTGTTCATCGCATATTGCTGCTCGGAAGGCTCGCGCACGATGCAGTTAGCGTTGCCGCAATGGACGCCGGTCCCGATCGCCTTCTGATAGATCGAGCGCTCGGGCTTCGCGAATCCAGCCGGAAATTTTTGCAGGGATTTGCTCTTCTCGACATTGAGCAGCAGCGCGATCAAGGCCATGCGGACCGGGACGCCGTACGACGCCTGCTGGAAATACACGGCGCGACGGTCGTTATCGAGCGAAGCGTCGAGCTCGCCGACCCGCGGCAGCGGATGCATCACGCTGGCGTCGGTATATTTGGCGTCTTTCAGGAATTTCGCGTCGATCTTGGGGTAGGGCTGCTCTTTCTCGACCCAGCGCTCCTTCTGGAATCGCGTCACGTAGACGGCGTCGATCTTCTTCTGCACCAGGACGTTGAGATCGATCTCGGGGCCGGAGAACAACGACTGCTGATGCGGCTCGTCCGGCGTGACGTAGAGCGCGTCGAACGATCCGCTTTCGTCCTTGCGCTTGGACACCATGCGGAACTCTTCGCGCAGCCGCCGGTCGACATGGTGCGGCAGCGCCATCCCCGGCGCCGGCATCGGATCGATGATCGCGCCGAAGCGGGCGAGCGCGTAGACGAACGAGTGGATGGTGCGGCTGCCCTTCAGGTCGCCGGAGATCGCGACCTTCATGTTCTTCAACTGCTTGTTCCGCTTGCGCAGCGTGAACAGGTCGCAAAGCGTCTGGGTCGGATGCTCGTGGCTGCCGTCGCCGCCGTTGATCACCGGGATCGGCGAAAATTCGGCGGCGAGGCGCGCGGCGCCGTCGCGCGGATGGCGGATCACCAGGATGTCCGCATAGTTGGCGATCACCCGGATCGAGTCGGCGAGGCTTTCGCCCTTGGCGGCGGAACTGGTCGCCGGATCGGCGCTGGTGATGGTCTGCCCGCCGAGCCGCAGCATCGCGCTCTCGAACGACAGCCGCGTGCGCGTGCTCGGCTCGTAGAACAGGCTTGCCAGGATGAAATTCGTCGCGGTGTTGGCGCTGCGGCCGATCCGGTAGCGCAGTCTTGGATCGCCTTGCGCCTCCAGGTAGGACTCCGCGGTTTCGAAAATCGCCTCGATCTCGCGATTCGTGAGATCGTTGATGGAAACAATGTGTCTTGTGAGCGGAGTGCTTTTAGATGCCATCTGGAACCCGGTTCATCCCTCCGTCAGACACGGCCGCCGTGCAGGCCTGACCGCGCGCGACCATCTCTTGGCCGCCAGCGAGGACCGCCGGCAGGCGCGAACGAGCATTGTGGGGTGATGGTCATTAAAGCGGTTCTATAGGCGCGGCCTTCATCGGCCGCAAGGAAAAGCGCGTCTGCGCGCTTCGTCCCTTGTGGATGCCCTTGGACCCCGGCGGCCGGGCTGAAAGCGCCCGGGAAATCTGCTATCACCAGCCGGAGAACGCGCGGAGCAGGCCGGCCGCGCCCGGTTCCGGCTTCTGCCTGATGCCAGATGCCGAAGATCATCCTCTCCTACCGCCGCTCCGACTCCCAGGCGATGGCCGGCCGGATTTTTGACCGGCTGAGTGCACGCTACGGCGAAGCCGCCGTGTTCATGGACATCGACGCCATCCCGTTCGGCACCGATTTCCGCCGGCACATCGGACAGGCTCTGCAGCAGTGCGACGCCCTGATCGCGATCGTCGGTCCGCAATGGCTCGGCCGTCGCGACGACGGCGCCAGCCGGATCGCCGATGCGGCCGATCCGGTCCGGGTCGAGCTCGAGGGCGCGATGGAGCGCGGCGTCCCGGTCATCCCGGTGCTGATCGACGGCGCAAGCATGCCGGCGGAGGCAGAGCTGCCCGAAAGCCTGAAGGCGTTTTCGTTCTTCAATGCCGCACCGGTCGACAGCGGCCGCGATTTTCGCACGCACATGGACCGCCTGATCAAGGCAGTGGACGGGCTGGTCGGCGCCTCGGACGCAGCAGTGGCGGCAACGCCGGCGCCGGCGGTCCGGACGCGCCGCACCGCGCGCACGATCGCGATGATCGCGCTGGGCATCGTTCTGGCCGCCGGCGCCGCGGCGCTCATTGCAACGCAGCCTTGGCAGACCAGGCCCGAGACCACCGTCAAGACCGATGCTCCGCCGGAACCGCCGCCGGCGGCAGTGACCGTCCTCAAGACCTCCGAAAGCTCTCTGGTCAGGATGTTCGGCGACAAGCTGCGCGAGGCGAAGCTCAACCTCGACATCCAGCTCGATGACGCCGCCGCGGCGGCCCTGGTGTCGGATCACTGGGATGCGATGGCGGCGGGCAAGCTCGATCTTGCCAGCTTCTATCTGCACGTCGTGCGCGACCGGGTTCCGGAGTTCGAGGCCACGCTGATGCCGGGCCTGGTGCGCAACTACGAGCGCGCGCGCCGCCTGAGCAACTCGGCCTTCATGGCGCAGATCAAGCGCAAGTCGGCCGAGAAGGGCGTCGTCATTCTTGGCGGCAACTGGATTTCGGAAGCGGTCACGTCAAAGACCGGATGCGTTCGCGGACCGGCCGACGCCAAGGGGCTCAAGATCTTCACCGGCAGCCGACAGCTTCGACCTGTTGTGGCAGGCGGCCGGCGCGGTGCTGGTCGAGCAGGCGGATTTCGTCGCCTCGAGCGCTCTTCGATCGAATGCCGACGCCATCCAGGCGCCGTTGGTCGAGGCGCTGAAAGTGGCGCAGCTTGCAAAGTGCACCACGCTCGCGGGCGAGTATGGGCTGGCCTTCATGTACAACGCCATCCTGGTGTCGAAAGCGACATTCGACCGGCTCAACGCCAACCAGAAGAACGAACTGCTCAAGGTGGCGACCGACGCGGAAGCCGAGCTGAGCGACGGCTACAAGAAGCTCGACGACTATCTCATCCGGATGCTCGGCGCCGCCGGCGTCGAGACCATTTCGTTGAGCGAGGCCGACTACCAGGCCTGGCTGCAGGTCGCGCGCACCAGCTCGTACAAGGACTTCATCGCCCGGGTGCCCGACGGTGCGCAGTTGATCGACAGCGCGCTCGCGGTGAAATGACGGGCCCGACGCCGCCTCATTCGACCGCGATGCCGGCCTCCTTGACGATCGCGACCGATCTTTCCACGTCGGCCTTGATCTCGGCGGCGAACTCTTCCGGCGTGCTGCCGACCGGCGTGAACCCGAGCGCCGTGAGCCGCTCGCGTGCCTGCGGCCGCGCCACGAACCGCGCCAGTTCGCGCGCCAATTGCGCCACGATCGCCGGCGGCGTTCCGGCCGGCGCCACCACGCCGATCACCAGCTCCGATTCCAGGCCCGGGAAGCCGCTTTCCGCAAGCGTCGGTACATCGGGAACGATGGGCGAGCGCACCGCGCTGGTCACCGCCAGCGCCCGCAGCGTGCCGTCGCGGATGAACGGCGTCGCCGGCGGCAGGCCGATATAGCCGACCGGCGTGTGACCCGCGACGGTCGAATTGATGATCGGCGCCGCACCCGGAAACGGGATGCGCACGATCGGCAGCTTCAACGCCAGCCGGAAGATCTTCTCGCTCGCCAGCAGGTTCTGGCCGAGGCTCATGCCGGCGAAGCTGTATTTGGCGGGATCGGCCCGCACCAGCGCGATCAGCTCCTGCAGCGTTTTCGCCGGCACCGATGGATGAACCAGAATGACCGACGGCGAGCGCGAAACGATGCTGATCGGCGCGAAGCTCCTGACCGGATCGTACTGCACCTTGCTCGAGACCGCGGGCGCGATCGCGAGGTCGCTGGTCACGAACATCAGCGTGTAGCCGTCGGCGGCGGCCGCCGCGACCATCGTGGCGCCGCGCACGCCGCTTGCGCCGCTCACGTTCTCGACCACGAACTGCTGGCCGAGCGTCTCGCCGAGCGCCTGCGCGGCCAGCCGCGCGATCACGTCGGTCGGTCCGCCCGGCGGATAGGGCACGATGACGCGCACCGGCCGCGACGGGTAGGCGGCTTGCGCATGGCTTTCGCCGGCGAGCCCGGCGAGCGCCGCGCAGACCGCAAGCAGGACGAGGGCGCGGCTCATCCGCCGCCCTCGCGGTGTCCGCGCGGAACGTGCAAGGCGATCAATCGATCTTGATGTTCGCCTCGCGCACCACCTTGATCCATTTCTCGCCTTCCGACTTGATCTTTGCCGCCAGCTCCTCCGGCGAACTGCCGACCGGCTCGAAACCGAGCGTGGCCAGGCGCTCCTTCACGTCATCGAGCTTCAGGATCTTCGCGATCTGGCCGTTGAGCAGATCGACGATCGCCTTCGGCGTTCCGGCCGGCGCCACCACCACCATCATGAAGTCGGACGAAAAGCCCGGCAGGCCGGATTCGGCGAGCGTCGGCACGTCCGGCAGCGCCGGCGAGCGCCGGGCGCTCGCTGTGACGATCGCCCGCAGCTTGCCGTCCTTGTGCTGGGGCACCACCGAGGGCGCGGTCATGTGCACGATCGAGGTGTGTCCGGCGATGGTCGAGGTGATGGCCGGCGCGGCGCCCTGGAACGGCACGTGGATCACGTCGACCTTGTAGGTGATCTTGTAGATGAACTCGCCTTCGAGGTGCGGCGGAGTGCCGACGCCGGGCGTGCCGTATTGGTGCTTGCCCGGGTTGGCTCTCAGCAGCGCGATCAGTTCCTGCAGGTTCTTCGCCGGCACCGACGGATTGACGGCGATCATTTCGGTCGAGGCCGCCGCCTGGGTGATCGGCGTGAACTGCTTGAGCGCGTCGTAGGGCGGCTTGGCCTTGACGATCGGCTGCAGCAGGAAGTCCGGCGTTCCGACCAGGAGCGTGTAACCGTCCGGCGCCGCGTTTGCGACCGCGATGGTGCCGGTGGTGCCGCTCGCGCCCGGGCGGTTCTCGACGAAGAACTGCTGGCCGAGCGCCTCGGAGAGCTTCTGCGCCAGAAGCCGCGCCATCACGTCGGTCGGGCCGCCCGGCGGGTAGGGCACGACGATCCGCACGTTGCCGGTTGGGTAGGTCTGGGCGTGGCTTGGGGCCGCGATCAAAAGGGTTATCAGACAGGCGGCGACACGCAGTGCAGCCAGCATAACGTCCTCCCTAATTTCGTATCGTTTTGCCGCCATTGTGCGCGATCGGGCGCGGCCGGTCGAGCCCGATATCGCGGATGGCCTGCAACGGCTGCTGGAATAGGCTATGCATTGCGCGCGAGCGGGGATCCGCCATGCCGCAGACCGACGACCGATCGTTCAATCAACCGCCGCCCTATGTGGATGTCGATCTGTTCGCCAGCGACCGGCCGCTGCGCGATGCGGTGAATGCGAACGGCGGCGAGGCCGAAACCGAAGCGCTCGGCGCCTTCGGGCGGCGGTGGGGTACGGCCGAGATGGCCGACCTCGCCCGGCAGGCGAACGAAAATCCGCCCAAGCTCAAGTCATTCGACGCCCGCGGATTCCGCCGGGATACCGTCGAGTTCCATCCGGCCTACCACCGCTTTATGAGCGAGAGCGTGTCGGCCGGGCTGCACGCCTCGACCTGGACCGGTGACGCCGAGCCTGCGCCACCGCCGGCGCAGGTCACGCGCGCGGCCCGCTTCTACATGGCGGCGCAGGTCGAGACCGGCCACCTCTGCCCGCTCACCATGACGCGCGCGGCCGTCGGCGCGCTGCGGGTCGAGCCGGCGGTCGCGAGCAAGCTCATCCCGAAAATCGTGTCGCGCGAATACGACGCGCGGTTCCGGCCGTGGTGGGAGAAGACCGGCATCACGCTCGGCATGGGGATGACCGAGCGGCAGGGCGGCACCGACGTGCGCACCAATACGTCGCGCGCCGAGTCCGCCGGTGCGGGCTACAGCATCACCGGGTCGAAATGGTTCATGTCGGCGCCGATGTGCGACGCGTTTCTGGTGCTGGCGCAGGCGCCGGGCGGGCTGACCTGCTTTCTGATGCCGCGCTTCCGGCCCGACGGCGGCGTCAACGGGCTGCATTTCCAACGGCTGAAGGACAAGCTCGGCAACCGCTCGAACGCGTCGTCCGAGGTCGAGTTCGCCGATGCGTTCGCCTGGCGGGTCGGCGAGGAGGGCAGGGGCGTGCGCACCATCATCAACATGGTGCAGCTCACGCGGCTCGATTGCGCCATCGCGTCGGCGGGCATCATGCGCATGGCGCTGGCGCAGGCGCTGCACCATGCGCGCCACCGCACGGTGTTCCAGAAACATCTCGCCGATCAGCCGATGATGCAGACGGTGCTCGCCGACATGGCGATCGAGGTCGAGGCAGCGGCCGCGCTGGTGCTGCGGCTCTGCCGGTCGTTCGATCATGCGGAGCGCGACGCGCGCGAGGCCGCCCGCGCGCGGCTGCTCACCCCGGCGGTGAAATACTGGGTCTGCAAGAGCGCGCCCGCTTTCATCTACGAGGCGATGGAGTGCCTCGGCGGCAATGGCTATGTCGAGGAGAGCGTGCTGCCGCGGCTTTACCGCGAGGCGCCGGTCAATGCGATCTGGGAGGGCTCGGGCAACGTCATGTGCCTCGACGTGCTGCGTTCGCTGGCGCACGACGGCGAAGGCGCGCGGGCCGTGCTCGAGGACCTGGCGCGCGACACGGCCGGATTGCCGGGCGCGCGCGAGGCTGCGGATTTCATCGCGGCGGACGTTTGCCAGCAGGGATGCCGAAGCACACGCGCGTGCCGCTGTCGGCCGCCTGGCGCTGCTCGCGGCCGCCTCGGCGCTGCGCGACAGCGCACCCGCCGCGGTGGCCGAGCTGTTCGCGCGGACGCGGCTCGCCGGCAACCATGCTGCATTGTTCGGAACTGCGAGTTTCAGCGCCCTTGAAGCGGCAAGCCTGTTGGAGCGGGCCCTGCCGCCCGCATGAAGGCTACCACAAGGCTACGATCGCGAGCACGATCGGCATTGTCAGCACCGCCAGCACCGTCTCGAACGTCAGGATCTGCGCCATCAGCGGTGCGTCGCCGCCCATCTGGCGCGCCAGCACATAGGTTCCGGCCGGAGCCGGCACCGACGAGGAGCAGGCGACGACCACCAGCGCGACGCCAGTGACGCCCATCAGCACGGCGAGACCGACCGCTATCGCGGGCATCACGATCAGCTTGAGCGTGGTCGCGATCATCATCGCCGGCGCCGGCCGGATCAGCCCGGCGATGTGCAGCCCGGCGCCGACCGTGAGCAGGCCGCAGGCCAGCGAGGAGCGCGCGAGCAGATCGAGGAAGGAATGCACCGGTCCGGGCAATGGCAGGCCGAAAATGTTGAGCGCAAGTCCGATGACGCATGACCAGATCAGCGGATTGCCGATCAGCGCGCCGACGATCGTGCGCGCATTGCGCGGCCCCTCCGACGCGTAGTGGATGTGCGTCCAGACGTTGATGACGTTGAGGATCGGGATCATGGCGACGATGGCGACGGCGGTGAGCGCGACGGCGGGCGTCCCGAACAGGCCGCCGGCGAGCGCCAGCGCCACGAACGTGTTCCAGCGCGTCGCGCCCTGCATCACCGAGCTGAAGGCCGGCCCATCCACGCCGAAGCGCGCCGCCATCAGCGGCCGCAGCGCCAGGCAAATGAACGCCATCAGCACGATGGCGAGAAACAGCGAGCCGCCGACGCCGAGCACCGGCACCTGCGACAGGTCCGAGGTCGCCAGCGTGTCGACGATCAGCGCCGGAAACAACAGGTAGTAGGCGAGGCGCTCGATCCCCTTCCACTGCTCATCCTCGCGCATGATCGTATGCCGCAGCACGATGCCGGCGGCGATCAGCAGGACGACAGGAAGGAGGGCGGCGAAGGAGGCTGACATGTCTGGCTGCGCGGTCGCGTTCTATCGCTTGGCGTGCGCGGCGTCGAGGTTCTGCAGCCGGTCGAGCGCGCCTTGCAGGATGAAGGCGGCGGCGTGCTGGTCGATCACCTCGGCGCGCTTGGCGCGCGAGACATCGGCCGCAAGCAGGTCGCGTTCGACCGCGGCGGTCGACAGCCGCTCGTCCCACAAACCGATCGGCAGCTCGGTCAGCCGGGACAGGTTGCGCGCGAAGGCGCGGGTCGATTGCGCGCGCGGGCCTTCGCTGCCGTCCATGTTGATCGGCAGCCCCAGCACGAAGCCCGCCGCCTTGCGTTCCGCCGCCAGCACAAGGAGCCGCGCGGCATCGGCGGAGAAGGTCTTGCGGGCGACGGTCTCGACGCCGGCCGCGAGCCGGCGGTCGGGGTCGCTCGCGGCCACGCCGATGGTTTTGGTTCCGAGGTCGAGGCCGATCAGGGCGCCGCGCGCTGGAATGTGCGGGGCGATCTCGACCAGCGGGAGGATCAAGGCCGGCATCGGGAATGCGTAACACGCGCCCTCGGCGCATGTCCCGGCAAAGCTTGCCCGATGCGATCCGATCTGGCCGCCGGTTGTTCACGGTGAGGTAACCATGCGCCTTGCCGCAACCGCGCAGATACGCACCTTTGGCGCGATTTTAACCTCGCCCGACCACGATGCCGGCCAGGACGGATCTCACAGAAGGTGAGACGATGACGCAGGACACGGCCGAGGTTAGGACCGCGTGGCGGTTCTTTCTGCTCAATTGGATACCGCTCGCGCTGATGAGCGCGGTGCTGGCGTTGAGCGTGGCGTTCACGACGTTCTCGATCGATCTGCCGGGCCTGATCTTTTCTCTGGCCTTCGTCGCCGTCTATGCGGGCTTCGCCCACGCCAATGCGCGCTCGGACAAGCGCCGCGATCCGCAGGTGATGTTCGTGCTCGGCGGCACCGCGCAGGTCGTGCTGGTGACGGCGGTGATGTCGCCGCTCACCTATGTGGCGGCGGCGAGCAATTTCCCGCTGCAGGACGCCAACTTGCTGGCGATCGACCGCGCGCTCGGCCTCGACTGGGCGGGCTATGTCAACTACGTCAACGAGCGGCCGCTGCTCGCAGCCTGGCTGAGCTACGGCTACACCATGATCCGCTGGCCGATCTTCGCCATTCCGGTGGTGCTGGCGGCGACCTACCGCTTCACGCGCATCGCCGAGTTCACGCTGGCGTTTGCGCTGGCGCTGATCGCCACCACGATCGTCTCGGCGCTGGTGCCGGCGATCGGCGTCTACCAGGAAATCGGGCTCGATCCGGCGACGCTCGTGAATCTCGAGCCGCGCGCTTATCTCGATCAGGTGCGCGATCTCGAGCCGGTGCGACAGGGGATGCTGCGCCATCTCGATTTGTTCGGGCTTGCGGGCATCGTGACGTTCCCGAGCTTCCACGCGTCATCGGCCGTGCTTTACGCCTGGGCGCTGTGGCCGGTGCGCTGGATGCGTCCGATCGCGATCGTCGCCAATGGCGCGATGCTGGCGTCGACGCCGATCGACGGCGGGCACTACTTCATCGATATTGCCGCCGGCATCGCGGTGGCGGTGCTGGCGATTGCGGCCGCGCGTGCGGTCGGGCGGCGTCTGGCCGCGCAGGGCGTTGCCACACCCAAGCCGGCGGCAGTTGCCGCCGTCGTGCCGGCAAGCGAGCCTGCCTGATCTCAGGTCGCGGGCGGCGGTGCGAAGAAGCAACGGCGCGAGCCGTCGGGCCGCTTGCAGCGCCAATAGGCGCCGTCCGGAGAGGGCTGCGCCTCCTGTTCCGGCACGACCTCGACCACGCTGTTCGATCCGAAGGCTGCGGTCTGCCCGCTCCAGATCATGAAGCTACCGTCGGAGGCGCGCGTCACGCGCTCGGGAGCAATGACGAAGCAATCGCCTTCACCGCAGCACCATTCGCCGGCGGCGTTCTTGTGGCCGCCGCGCTGGATCCAATGGTCATGCGCGAAGATATCGGGTGTCACCAAAACAAGTGCGAAGAAGGCAAGCGTAAACCGTGCGAGGCATGCGACCATGGATTCCGTCCTTTCGTGGTCCCGGCCCGGCTAACCGGCAATCGACGCAACGTCGCCCCCTTGGTTCTCCCTTTCCCGGTCGCGGGCTCAAACCCCGCAAACCTGCTGTAGATTTGCATTCGGCCGGCCTTCGGCACTGCCAAACGCGAATCAACCCATTGATTTGAAAGTCTAAAGGCACATTGTCGCAGTGCACAATAAGAAATATTGCATTGCTGAGGTGTGGTTCGGAGCAAGCGGCCGCGCGCCTTGGGACCGCATCCGAGGCGGCGCACTTCATGCCGCAGTCGCATCATGCTGTAGGATGCCGCCAACCAACGGAGGGCGACATGAAGCTGACGTTACTGGGACTGGCGATGGTGCTGATGGCCGCGGGAGCGCCGCGCGGCGCGGCGGCGGCCGAGGTCAAGGTGCTGACCGCCGGCGCGTTCAAGCAGGTGGTGGTGGCGCTGATCCCGGAATTCGAGCGGCAGACCGGCCACAAGGTGATCCTCGACAACGACACCGCCGGCGCGCTGCAGAAGCGCATCGAGGGCGGCGAGGCGTTCGACGTCGCCTTCATCACCCCGGGCGTGATCAATGACCTCGCCAAGAAGGGCAAGATCGTCGACGGCAGCGGCGTTCCGCTCGCCCGCGTCGGCGTCGGCGTCATGGTCAAGGCCGGCGCGCCGAAGCCCGACGTGAGCACGGTCGAGGCGTTCAAGCAGGCGCTGCTCGCCGCCAAGTCGGTCGCCTATATCGATCCGGCCTCCGGCGGCTCGAGCGGCATCTACGTCGCGGGCCTGCTCGACAAGCTCGGCATCGCCGACCAGATCAAGCCGAAGGCCAAGCTGAAGAAGGGCGGCTATGTCGCCGATCTCATCAAGAGCGGCGAGGCCGAGCTCGGCATCCACCAGATCAGCGAGATCGTTCCGGTCAAGGAGGTCACGCTGGTCGGGCCGCTGCCGGCCGAGATCCAGAACTACACCACCTATGCGGCCGGCCTCGGCACCGCCGCCAAGGACAACGAGGCGGCCAAGGCGCTGCTGAAAGTGTTCACCGGCCCGGCCGCGGCCGAACTGCTCAAGTCGAAGGGCATGGAGCCGCCGAAGTCGTAGGCGCGAGCTGACACCCATGGTGAAAGCGCTGTTCTTCGACGTGTTCGGCACGCTGGTCGATTGGCGGACCAGCATCGCGCGCGAGAGCGAGGCCGTGCTCAAGCCGCTCGGCCATTCGCTCGATTGGCCGGCTTTCGCGGATGCCTGGCGCGGCGAATACCAGCCGGCGATGGACGAGGTGCGCTCGGGAAAAATTCCGTTCTGCAAGCTCGACGTGCTGCACCGGCGCAATCTCGAAAAGATCCTGCCGCGCTTCGGCGTCGCCGGCCTGCCGGAAGCGACGCTGCAGCATCTCAATCTGGCCTGGCACCGGCTCGATGCCTGGCCGGACGTGCCGCCCGGGCTCGTGCGGCTCAAGCGAAAATTCTGGCTCGCGCCGGTGTCCAACGGCAACATCTCGCTGATGGTCGGCCTCGCGCGCCGCAACAATCTGCCCTGGGACGCGATCCTGGGCTCGGAGGTGGCGCACGATTTCAAGCCGAAGCCGCGCGTCTATCTCGCCGCCTGCGAGGCGTTCGATCTCCCGCCCGGCGACTGCATGATGGTCGCCGCCCACAGCAACGACTTGTCCCACGCCGCCAAGAACGGGCTGCGCACCGCGCACATCGCGCGCTTGAACGAACATGGGCCTGGCAAAGGCGAGGCCGCGCCGAAGGTGCCGGTCGATTACGCGGCGGCGAGCCTGGAAGACCTGGCGGCGAAGCTCGGGGCGTGAGGCCGCGCCCGGTCATCACGGGGCGCTGATCGGCCGTCAGTTCGCCGCCGCGAGGCCTGCGGCCTTGACGACCTTCGCCCACTTGTCGATCTCGCCCTTCACGCGGGCGGCAAATTGCGCGGGCGAGCTGCCGACCGGGTCGGCGCCCTCGCGCGAGATGCGGGCCTGCACGTCGGGCGTCTGCAGCATGCGCACGACCTCGCCGTTGATCTTCGCGACGATATCGGCGGGCGTTCCTCCCGGTGCAAACAGTCCCTGCCACGAGCTGATCTCGTAGCCCGGAAAACCGAACTCGGCGATGGTCGGAACGTCGGGCAGATCGGGCAGGCGCTTCTCGGTGGTGACCGCCAGCACGCGCAAGGTGCCGGCTTTGACGTGCTGGAGCGACGCCGGCACCAGGCTGAAATAGACCTTGATGTGGCCGCCGAGCAGCGCGTTGGCGACGTCCGAATTGCCCTTGAACGGCACGTGCACCATGTCGACGCCCGCCATCGCCTTGAACATCTCGCCCGCGAGATGCGGCGAGGTGCCGGCACCGGCCGACGCATAGTCCCATTTGCCCGGCTGCGACTTCACCAGCGCGATGAACTCGCGCAGATTGGTCGCCGGCACCGACGGGTGCACCACCAGCATCAGCGGCAGCGATGCAAGCTCGGTCACCGGCGCGAAATCCTTGATCGGATCGAACGGCAGCTTCTGCATCGCCGGCGTGATCGCAAAGCCGATGGTGGCGACCAGCAGCGTGTGGCCGTCGGGCGGCGCCTTGGCGACGGCGGCGGCGCCGATCGACCCGCCGCCGCCGGGCCGGCTGTTGACCACCACGGTTGCCGACCACGCTTCGGTGAAGCGCTGCGCAATCAGCCGCGCGATATTGTCGGTGGTGCCGCCGGCGGAATACGGGACGACGAGCTCGATCGGCTTTTTCGGATAGTCCTGCGCCGGCGCCGGCCACGCGATGGCGCTCGCGATTAGAGCAATACCGACATCCCTCGGCCGCACACGCATCATCGGTCTCCCGGCGTTACCGATCAGCGATCCTAGCGCAAGAGGCCCGATATGACAGCCTGGTGACGCCGACGCGTTCGGTCAAATCACCGCGCGTAGCGCCAGATGTGCGCCCAACAAGCAGCAGGCCGATGAAGAAGCACATCCGGAAGACTTCGGGCCGGACCCGCGTGCGCATCAGCTGTCCCAGCGCCATGCCGGCCAGCGCCGGCACGAGCGCCAGCAGCGAGGCGCCGGCATTCGTGGCTTTGAGCACCCCGTCGCTTGCGAGCAGAACGGCGAGCGCCAGGCTCGAGACCAGCACCGAGAGGCCGATCGCCTGCACCAGGTCGTCGCGATCGAGCGACAGCGCCTGCAGATAAGGGATGGCCGGGACCATGAACACGCCGGTCGCCGCGCTCGCCACGCCGGTCAACGCGCCGACGACGGGCGCCAGCCACGGCTCGGCGCGCGCCGGCACCGAAAAGCGCGCCGGACTGAGACCGACAATGGCGTAGAGCATCAGCAGGCTGCCGAGGCCGAGCATGGCGCGGCTGGTGTCGCCGGGAGCCACCAGGCCCGCGCCCAGCCAGGTGCCGGCGCACACGGCCGCGAACATCGGCCAGAGCCGGCGCGTCAGCGTCCAGATGTTCGGCCCTGCGACCGCTTGCCAGATATTGGTGATGAGCGCAGGCACGACCATGATCGCCGCCGCCTGCGCGGGCGCCATCGCCAGGCTCAGGAGGCCGATCGCCATGGTCGGCAGGCCGACGCCGATCACGCCTTTCACCAAGCCCGCAAGCAGGAACGTCAGCACCACGAGGGCGACCGTCGGCGGATCCCAGTTCATGGCTCGACACTGGTTGGATCGGGCCGCTCCGGCAATGCGGAAAATGCACAGCATGCCTTCGGCAGGGGCGAAGCTGCCGGCCGGGCTAGAACTCGGCTTGCGTGCGCTCTATGGCCGCTTGCGGCCTTGACCGGTCAGACGGCACCCCGCCCAATCGACGCTGGTACGGGCGATCGTGAGCAGCGTCGCTGCCGACGCACGGTCACCCTCCCGCCAAAGCCATCGCCCGGCTTCGCCGAACCGGCCGGTGCGCATCGCAGCGAGGCCGAGCGCTACCCGGACGCGGCCTTCGAGCATTCTCGCGACATGGCGGGTCTCCGCGCTTGCCCGTTCATCGCGACGCCAGTGCTGCGCCAGCTTGAGCAGCTCCTCCCGGATGGCGAGATCGTGCTGACCAGCCGCATCGAATGTCATCGAATCCGGATGCTGGCCATAGACATAGACGGTTTCGGGAATAGCGACGGTCTTCAGTCCCGCCTCATGCCAGCGGATCAGCCAGTCGCGGTCGGCGACGAAGCGGTAGTCGAGGCTGAATGGCCCGACTTTTTCCATGGCGGGGCGCCGGAAAAAACGAGCATTCGGAATGCAGTCGCCGATCAAGGCGGTTCTCGGCGTCAGGCGCTTGTCGATGTCGCGATTGATGACCCTGAGGATGCGCTCGCCATTGGCGATGGCGGCGGAGCCGCACACCGAATGCATGTTCGGGAACGCGGCGAAAGCCACCGCGACCCGCGCAAAGGCCTGCGGCTCGTATCGATCGTCGGAGTTGAGCAGCCCGACGACATCGCCGGTGGCGGTGACGATGCCCTTATTGAGCGCGTCGTAGACGCCGCGATCCGGCTCGCTGATCAGCCGGATCCCGCGCTCCCGGCCGACCGCTTCCTGTGTCCCGTCGGTGGAGCCGCCATCGACGACGATGATTTCGACAGCCTCCCACTCCTGCCGGCGGACGCTGGCGATCGCCGCGAACAGCATTTCGCGGCGATTGAACGTCGGAATGACAATCGAGAAGGCAGACGCCGGCACGATTTGATCGTCCTCAGGTGCGAGCGCCACGCCGCGCGCGCTCAGGTTAGACAGCCGCGGCCACTGGCTCGGCAGTCGCGGCGAGCATATTCGCGATCAACGAAAGGTCGCGGCGGCCGGCTACGGACACTTGTAGAGGACGGCCTTGTAGGTGTTGTCCTGGTCCGCGAAATCGAGGGTGTTGTCGTCCTTGAGCGTGAAGTTGACGTCGCCCAGCATGGTCGCGCCGCCGGGACCTTTGCATTCGACATGCACCGAAATGATCTTGCCCTCGCGCTTCTTGCTCTGGATCGCGCACAGGCCGAAGACCGAGGACTCGATTTCCTGCACGCTGATCTTCACCCGCGGCGCAGCGGCATCGGACCCATCGCCCTTGCAGACGACGTTTTCGGTATAGACACCGACGATCGGAAAGTCGTCCTCCGCGGCCGCCGGTGTCATGCCCAGGCCGGCAACCGCGATCATTCCCAGCACTCGACCAATCGACTTGTGCACAACCCTCTCCAGCCCATGTCGCCGTCTTGTCGTTCCGACTCAAGTCTACTGAATGCCATATTCGCGGCCAATCTGTAATTTCGCGTGGTTGCGGCACCCGGTCGCGCCGCCGATTGCAGTTGGGCGGTGAAACGCGCCGATGGCCGAACTTGTCTCCATTCCCGTCACCGACGTCCGGACGCTCGGGCTGGTGCCGCACGCGATTGCGGAGCCGGCCCGGGCCAAGGCGCTGCGCGACGGCTGCGTCAATTTTCTCCCCGGTCCGGCCCGTTTGCTGCTGCCGGCGCTGGACGCGCTGACCCGGCGCTGGCTCACGCGCTCGCAGTCTCCCTACGTGAACGAGGTCGAGGCACTGGCCTCCGCTCTGGCCTTGCCGGGCATCTGGTTTCTCAACGGCTGCTACGAGTGGGGCTGCACATCGCTCGCGCGCGACGAGGACGGTGCGCCGTGGCTTGCGCGCACGCTCGACTGGCCGTTTCCGGAGATCGGCCGCCGCGTCGAGGTGGTGCGCATGCAGGGCGCCGCGGGCGAGTTCCTGAACGTGACCTGGCCGGGCTATGTCGGGGTGCTGACCGCGGTGGCGCCGGGCCGCTTCGGCGCCGCGATCAACCAGGGCCCGCTCTGGCGGCGCACCCGCAAGGCGTGGCTGCGGCCCACCGACGTCGCGCTGAACGCGCTGCGCACGTGGGGCATCCGTCACCGTCCGCCGGATCATCTCCTGCGCGAAGTCTTCGAGACCTGCCGCAGCTTCGACGAAGCGAGGCGACGGCTCGAGACGGTACCGGTGGCGCGGCCGGTGATCTTCACGCTGATCGGCTGCAGGGCGGGCGAGCGCTGCGTGATCGAGCGCACCGAGGAGGGCTTTGCGAGCCGCAGCGACGATACGTCGGCGGCCAACGACTGGTCGCAGAGCGCGCCGCCGTGGGAGGCGCGGGTGAGCTCGGAATACATCCTGACGCGAAGCTACGAGGAGGCCGCCCGGAGAAATCTCGCCCGGCGGGCGGCGCTGGCCGAATGGCGGGGACGGTTCGCGAGCGTGCCGCTCGCCTGGGTCGAGCCGCCGGTGCTCAACCCGATGACGCGGATCGCGGTCGAGATGTGCGCGGCTGACGGCACGCTGCGCGTCGCCGGCTACGAGCGGGTGGCGGGCGAGGACTTCCCGCAGCGCGTGACCGGGATCTGCGAACTCGGCTTGGCGCCGGCGTGAACTGGCTCAATCGAGGCGGATGCCGGCCTCCTGGATGATCTTGAGCCATTTGTCGTAGTCGGCCTTGATGAAGTCCTTGAGCTTGGCCGGCGGCACCTGCATCAGCTCGCCGCCGTTGGTCTCGAAGCGGGGCTTGAGCTCCGGTAGCGACTGCTCGATCGCCTGCTGCAACCGCGCGATCGCGGCAGGCGGCGTCTTGGCTGGCGCGAACAGGCCGATCCAGGAATCGATCTCGAGGTTCGGCACGCCGGATTCGGTCATGGTCGGCACGTCGGGGATCTGCGGATTGCGTTTGGCGGTGAGCGTGCCGATGGCCTTCACCTGGCCGGCCTTGATGTACGGCAGCGTCGCCGGCGTCGAATCGAAGAACAGATCGACCCGGCCCGAAAGGAGATCGGGGAAAGCGAGCGAGGAGCCGCGGTAGGGGACCTCGAGAAACTTGGTGCCGGTGAGGCTCTGGAACGCCGCGCCGACGATGTGCTGGCCGGTGCCGACGCCGGCATGCGCGAGCTTGAACTTGCCCGGTTCCTTGCGGGCGGCGTCGATCACCTGCTTGGGCGTGGTGTAGGGGAACTCCTTGGCGGCCACCAGCGTGTAGGAGATGTTGAACACGAGCGCGACCGGAACGAGGTCGCTGAGCGGGTCGTAGCCGAGCTTCTGGTAGAGCCCGGCGTTGAACACGATGTTGCTCAGGCCGCCGACCAATAGCGTGTAGCCGTCGGGTGGCGAACCGGCGACATATTGCGTGCCGACAATGGTGCCGCCGCCCGGGCGGTTCTCCACCACCACGCTCTGGCCGAGCCGCTTGCTCAACTGGTCGCCGACCAGGCGGCCGACGATGTCGTAGCTGCCGGAGGGGCCGATCGGCACCACGATCTTGATCGGCCGGTTGGGATAGTCTTGCGCGCCCGCGGGCGGCGTTGCGAGTGCAAACGCCCCCAGGGCGAGGCACAATGCGGTCGAGAGTTTGCAGCGTAGCGACATGACCCGGCTCCATCACGAGGAAATGCGATGATACATCGGATCGTCCGGCCGATGCACGAAGCCGCCAGCGCGGCGATTGCGCGCAAGCCGGCGGCGCGGGCGCACGGAGCTTCGCGCCGATGACGCTCGCGCTGCAAATTCTCCATTTCGAGGACCTCAAGGTCGGCATGACCGAGCGGCTGTCGAAGGTGGTGTCGTCGTCCGACGTGGTCGGCTTTGCGCAGGTGACCGGCGATCGCAACCCGATTCACCTGTCCGAGCACTTCGCCGCCAAGACCCAGTTCAAGAAGCGCATCGCGCACGGGCTCTACACCGCGAGCCTGATCTCGGCCGTGCTCGGCACGCGGCTCCCGGGGCCTGGCGCGGTCTACATCTCGCAGACGCTGAATTTCCGCGCGCCGGTGAAGATCGGCGATACGGTCGAGGTGATCGTGGAGGTGGCGGAACTCGTCCCGGAACGGCTCAGGGCGCGGCTTGCCTGCATCTGCAAGGTGGGCGGATGAGATCGTGCTGGATGGGGAGGCCTGGGTGAAGGTGCCGTCTTCGGCGGCGGGCGGCCGGCCCTTGCCAAGAATTTGATTTTTGCTTCACGCGATTGCCATCGTCCGGTCGTAGCCCGGACTGCCGCAACACCTCAGGGGATACCGAATGGCCAAGCTGACGCTCTATCACGCCGCTCCCTCACGCTCGTCGATCGTGCGCTGGATGCTCGAGGAGGTCGGCGAGCCTTACGACGTCCATCTGCTGAGCCTGAAAAACGGCGAGCAGCGCGCGCCCGGCTACCTCGCCATCAATCCGATGGCCAAGGTGCCGGCGCTCCAGCATGGCGATGCGGTCATCACCGAGGCGGCGGCGATCTGCACCTATCTGGCGGATGAATTTCCGAAAGCCCGGCTGAACGTGCCGGTCGGCGATCCGCGCCGCGGCGTCTATCTCAAATGGCTGTTCTTCGGGCCGAGCTGCATCGAGCCGGCGATGCTCGACCGCGCCTTCCCGCGCAAGGAGGAGGCGCGGCGCGCCGCATTGGGCTACGGCGATTTCGACACCGTGATGGAGGTGACCGCGAAGGCGGTCGCGGGCGGGCCTTACCTCATGGGCGAGCAGTTCACCGCCGCCGACGTGGTGATCGGCTCGACCTTGCGGTGGGGCATGCTGTTCAAGCTGCTGCCGGAGCGCCCCGAGTTCACCGCCTATGTGGCGCGGCTGGCGCAACGGCCGGCGCTGCAACGCGCGACCAAGAAGGACGAAGAGCTGGCGGCCGCGTAACTCGTCCGGGTGGTTCGATCATGCGTCCGTCGCGCGCACTTCTTTTTTCCGGATTGATGGCGATGGCCATGGCGGCAAACGCCCATGCGCAATCGCCCGCACCGCCGCGCGCGGACGCAACGCTCGGGCAGGTGCGGACCTGGGCCTACCAGCTCCAAAACATCAGCGCGGGAGCGCTCGCCGGCACGCCGTACGACCTGCTCGTGCTCGACGGTCTGGCGCTGCCGGCTGGAGAGGTGGCGCGGCTCAAGCGCAAGCCGGACGGCTCGCGCCGGCTGCTGCTCGGCTACATGAATATCGGCGAGGCGGAGGACTACCGCTACTACTGGCAGCCGGCCTGGAAGCAGTCGCCGCCGGCCTGGCTCGGCACCGAGAATTGCCGCTGGAAGGGCGATCATCGTGTGAAGTACTGGGTGCCGGCGTGGCGCGACCTGATGTTCGGCGCCGCGCGCTCGTATCTCGGCCGGATGATCGCCGCGGGTTTCGACGGCGCGTTCCTCGATCGGGTCGATATCCACCGCCATTGGCTCAAGGAGAATCCGCAGGCGACCGCCGACATGGTGAAATTTGTCGCGGATCTTGCGGCCTGGGGCAGGGCGCAGAAGTCGGGCTTCCTGGTCGTGCCGCAGAACGGCGAAGAGCTGCTCGAGCACGCCGACTATCGTGCGGTGATCGACGCGCAGGCCAAGGAGGATCTGTTGTTCGGCGACCGCGGCAACGACGTCGCCAACAGCGGGCCGCGGCACGAGCGCGCGCTCGAACGCATCAAGCTCGCCAAGGCTGCCGGCCGCCCGGTGTTCGTGATCGAATACATCAAGCAGCCGCAGAACCTCGCGCTCGCGCAGGCGCGGCTGAAGGAGCTCGGCTATATCGCGTATTTCGGGCCGCGCTCACTGTCGCGCATCGGCACCGGCGGGCCCGAGCATCCCGAGGACCGCAACACCGAGCCGGTCACCGGCGAGCAGGGCGAAGTGGTCGAGGAGGCGGCGGGCGGCTGCAAGTAAGCCGCCCCCGTCGCGCGACCAATCTACGACGCCTGGCGCAGCCGCGCCTCGCCGCGCAGTCCCTCGAGGATCGCGAGCGCCCGCCCCATCGAGAACGCGCGCGTCGGCGGCGAGAACGCCTTGGTGTTCCACGGCATCATGTAGCCGTGCAGCACGCCCGGGACGATGTGCACCTCGACGTTCTTCATGCGGGCCGGGACCGTGCGATAGGCGTCGAGCACCTCGGCCGGCGCGGCGTGATCCTGATCGCCCCAGATGATGCAGACCGGCTGGGTCACGCCGTCGAGCTCCTGGATGAAGTCGATCATGCGGGTGCCGTGGCAGGAGATGCCGGCGTCGTAGCCGAGCCGCTTCGGCCCGAGGATGGCGTAGGGGCCGCCGTAGCAGAAGCCGATCGCGGCGGCGCGGCCGTTGTGCTGCGGCAGCTTGCGGATGTCCGCCAGCACGTCCGCCATGTCGGCTTCGCCGGCCTTGATCTTTTCCAGCCGCGGCTGCGAGCGCTCGCCTGCACGCTTGTCGTCGCCGGCGAGCGGGCCGGGCAGCGAACGCCAGAACAGGTCGGGCGCGGCCGCGATATAGCCGTGCGAGGCGAACTCGTCGGCGAGATCCCGGATGTCCTTGTCGACGCCGTGGACGGCGGACGCCAGCACGATGGCCGGAACCTTCCCGCTGCCCTCCGGCAGGCTGAGGTAGCAGTCGAATGCGCCGCCGGAGCGGGAGCTGACCTTGATGGTCTGGCCGGGCATGGGATCCTTCCTCTTGATGGTCGTGGCTGCCGTTTCGTCGAAGCTTGTCAGTTTCTCATCCCGGATGTCCAGGCGGCCAATTCGGGGGTCGGGAGGGGCCCTTTAGCCGGCGGACGGCCCATCCCGGTATCCCCCTGCCTCGAAGTGTTGCAGATTTGTCGCACCGCATGGTGGCCAGACCGGAAGAATGAACCTTTTGGCCTCGTGGCGCGACCAATCTCATGAACCCGCGAATAGGCCGCGGCCAGAGGGGACTGCGATGTCGACCATGACCACCATCATTCCCGTTGCGGCGATCTGGATCGCCTGCACGCTCGGCCTGTTCATTGCCGGGATCGTCGCGGCGACCGCCGAGGACTGACGCTCGAACGGTCGCGCCGGATGGGCGCGGCCGCAGTGGTCGTTTTTCGAGGGCTCGCGTTCCCATGCTCATTTTGAAGTACTTCCTCACCGTCGGATGCGCGCTGACGGTGGGACTCTGGGCGCTCAGCTCGTATGTCGAGTCACAGAACGCCGCTCGCGCTGCCCGCACCCACACGACTGCATCGCTGCCCATCGTCAAGCCGGTCGTTGCGGCTGTCGTCGACGATACCGACGTGATGGTCGGCCCGGTCAAGCCGGACAAGCCCGCCGCCAAGCCCACGGCACGCAGCTCGACGCAGCACAATCCCCGCCGCACGGCGCACTGACCCTCCGAACGATCTGACGGACCTGCCGCGGCGTCTTCGCGCCGCGCGCGGTCTTGCTTTTTGCGACTGACGCAGCGAGGCAACACTCGGCGCAAAACCGATCCGGTCTTTACGTCTTATTAGGCATGACGGCGGCCTCATACATGCGAAGGGGACCACGCCATGCATCGATTCCTTGCCGCCGCCACGTCGCTTGTTGCGCTCAGCGCATCGGCATCCGCAGCCGACTTGCCCATGCCGTTCAAGGCGCCGCTCCAGGCGCCGATGTATTCCGGCTGGAACGGCTTCTATCTCGGCCTCAATGGCGGCGGCGGCATTGGGCTCAGCCGCAGCGACTTCAGCGTCGCCGGCACCCAATTCGCGACCGCGAAGAACACGCCGGCGGGCGGCTTCGGCGGCATCCAGGCCGGATACAACTATCAAGCCGGCATGGCCGTCCTCGGCCTGGAAGCCGACATCCAGGGCGCCAACATCGTCGGTGGCCTCAGCGCGCCATGCCCCGGCGGGCTGTGCAATGTTCTCCCGCTGACCGCGACCTACAGCCAGAAGGTTCCGTGGTTCGGCACCGTGCGCGCCCGGCTCGGCGCCGCGCAGAACGGCTGGTTGGTCTATGTCACCGGCGGCTACACCTACGCGCGGCTCGACACCGACGCGTCCGCCGCTGCCGGCCCGGCCACAGCGAACTACGGCCTTCATGAGACCCGCAGCGGCTGGAACCTCGGCACCGGCATCGAGGTGATGCTGACCGGGAACTGGACCGCCCGGCTCGAATATCTCTATCTCGATCTCGGCAGGCGCAGCACGAGCATGAGCTTCCCCGCAGTGCCGGTGACGATCATCGACGACGCGCGCTTCGGCATGCACATCGCCCGGCTGGCGGTGAACTACAAGTTCTAAGCCCGCGGCCGCGGGATTGCTCCCGCAGCGCGCATGCGCGATGATCGGCGCCTCGCCCTGACAACGAGGTGCCGCCCATGACCACCGCTACGCTTGAAACCAAGACGCACGCCTTCGACGTCGAGGAGATCGAATATCTCCGCCACGGCGACAAGCCGCTGATCGCGCGCATCTACAAGCCGAAGGGCGAGGGGCCGTTCCCGGCGCTGGTCGAGTGTCATGGCGGCGCCTGGTGCCTGAGCGACCGTTTCACCGAAAAGCTGCGGCACGAAGCGATGGCCTCGAACGGCATCGTCTCGATCGCGCTCGACTTCCGTTCCGGCTCGACCGATCCGTATCCGGCCTCGGTGCAGGACATCAACTATGCGGTGCGCTGGGCCAAGGCCAATGCGCGCGCGCTCAAGACCAGGCCGGAGCTGATCGGGCTGTCGGGGCAGTCGAGCGGCGGGCACCTGGCGATGCTGGTGGCGATGCGCCCGAAGGACCCGCGCTACGCGGCGATCGCGCTGCCGGCCGGCACGCCGGCGCAGGACGCGAGCGTGCGCTGCGTGGTGATGTCGTGGCCGGTGATCAATCCGCTGAGCCGCTACCGGCACGCCAAGCGGGCGGCGGCTTCCGCCAATCCGCCGGAATGGCCGAAGTCGATCGTGCCGCGCCAGGACTCCTACTGGAAGAGCGAGGCCAACATGGCGGAGGGCAATCCGACCCTCATCCTCGAGCGCGGCGAGAAGGTGCTGACCCCGCCGGCGATCTGGTTCCAGGGCCGCGGCGACATCCTGCACGACTACAAGGACGAGGACGCGTCATTCGACGGCAACGAGCCGCAGCGCTTCGTCGCCGCCTATCGCAAGGCCGGCGGCGAGATCGCGCTCGAATACATCGATATGGATCGCCATGCGGGGCACTCGCCGGATCTGTCGAAGATCGGAGCGGCCTTCGAGCAGATGGCGGCGTTCGTGCGCAAGCACATCAAGGCTTGAGGACGGTCAGCGCCCGTCCTTGAGATACATGTCCATCGCCTGCGTGACGCGCTTGTCGCGGTTGGCCTTGCAGTAGAGCATCACGTTGCGGATGCCTTCCTTGACGCGCGGCAGGTCGATGATCCGCCGCTTCGCCATCGCGTTGTACCAGCCGCTCTGCCACAGCAGCAGGAAGTCGGCGTCCGCCTGCGAGGTCTCGGCGAGCTGCGCGCAGGTGAGCTTGTTGACGTCGATCTGGCCGTTGGCGTCGGTGAACTTCGACAGTGCGGCGGGCTGCTCCGACAGCGCGGGGGCAGGCGCCGGGGCCACCGCGGCGGCCGGCGCGCCGACCGGCACGTTCGCGCATTCCTTGGCGAGGATGTCGGCCATGTCGAGGCCCATGACGGCCGCGCCCGGCCGCAGCACGCTGCCGGCGCGCACGTTGAACACGCGGCCGGCGGCCGGGAAGCGCACCTCCTGCATGGCGGTCCAGGAGCCGTCCTGATTGCGCATGAAGGAATCGCACGGGACGCTCTGCGCGCGAGCGGGCGCTAGGCCGGCGGCGGACAACGCGATGGCGGTGGCGGCAAGCGCAATATGGCGTCGGACCTGGCGGCGCAGAACAAACCTCAGCATGGCATCGTCTCTTCGATCGGTATCGGAACCGGCGGCGGCATCATCTGTGCAATGAAAGGCCGAAATGGGGAAGGGCTTTGCGGCGCTTCCGGATTGGCGGGCTCAGACGAACCGGATCCGCGCCCCGGGCAGCGAAATGCCCGATAATTCGGTGCTCCAGGTCTCGCCCGGGCACGACCGGCAGCGCCCGCGTCAGCGTGCCGGTGGTGACGATCTCACCGGCCGCGAGCGGCGGGTTGAGGCGGTCGCGGGCGAGCAGGTCCACCAGGTGGCGCAGCGCATGGAGCGGCCCGTCGAGGACGTTGGCGGCGCGGCCCCGGTCGGCGAGCGCGCCGTTGCGGAAAAGGCCGATATCGAAGGTCTCCAGCGCGTGCAGCCAGCCGCCGCTGGCGGCCGGCGCCTGGCGCGGCCCGATCAGCAGGGCGCCATGCAGGCCGTAGGCCGCGACCGTGTCGGCGGGTGCGAACGTCCAGCCGGGGAAGATCGATTGCACGATCTCGAAGCCGTGCGCGACCCAGTCGATGCAGCCGAGCAGCGCGTCGCCGCATGCCTGGCTCGGGTACGCGGCCAAGGCCGAACACGATCTCGGGCTCGATGCGCGGCTCGGCGAGCTGCGCGAGCGCAAAGCCGTCGCCCGCATCGGCGAGGTCGTGCACGGTGCGGTCGTAGACGTAGCCCCAGATCGGCGCGAACACGTTGTACTCGGCCCAGATGGTGCGGTTGGTGAAGCCGATCTTGCGGCCGACAACCTTCTCGCCGCGCGCTTCGCGCAGCCGGCGGACCGCGGCGGTGACCGCATAGGCGGCGTCGAGATCGAAGCCGGGGTAGCGCTGCGAGAACGGCGCGATCTGGCGGCCTGAGCCGAGCGCCGCGAAGGCCTCGGTGGCGATGGCGTCAACGGTGAGAACGGCGAGCGTCATGTCACCAGGTCCGCCAGCTCCGGCACCACCCATAGCGGCTTCTCGCCGCGCTGGACCCGCTGCACGTTGTCGTAGGCGTTGCGCAGCCGCGCGATCTGGTTGTCCCAGGTCGGGCCGGCGAAGTGCGACGTCAGCACCACGTTGCGCAGCGCGAACAGCGGATTGTCGGGCGGCGGCGGCTCCTGGTCGAACACGTCGAGGCCGGCGCCGAACAGCTTGTTGGCTTCGAGCGCGCGGGCGAGCGCGATCTCGTCGATCACCGGGCCGCGGCTGGTGTTGACGATGATCGCCTCGGGCTTCATCAGCGCCAGTTCGGGCGCGCCGATCATGTGGCGGGTCGAGGCGTTGAGCGGCACGTGCAAGGTGACGATGTCGGAGCTGGCGATCAGCTCGTTCTTGAGGCGGAAGCGCACGCCGAGCGCGTCTTCGGCGTCCTCGGTCAAGCGCGCGATGTCGTAATACTGCACCCGCATGCCGAAGGCGCGCGCCAGCCGCGCCACCTTCTTGCCGATGGTGCCGAGCCCGATGATGCCGAGCGTCTTGTCGAAGATCTCGTACATGCGCGGCGCCGGGCCGTTGCCGCGCCAGCGCCCGCCCGACACGCTCTCATGCTGCCAGATGACGCGGCGCGACACCGTGAGCATCAGCATCATGGCGTGCTCGGCGACCGAAATCGCGTTGGCGCCGCCGTTGTTGCAGACCGGCACCCCGGCGCGGCGCGCGGCCTCGAGGTCGACGTCGTCGTAGCCGGCGGACAGGAGCTGAAACAGCTTCAGCTTGGGCGCGGCGCGGTAGAAGGCGTCGCTGGTGTGCACATTGGGATAGCAGACCAGGTATTCGGCCGAGGCCAGCGCAGCTTCGAGCGACGCGGCTTCGTTGCGCGCGGTGACGAGCTCGAAGCCGGACGGCGCGAGCTTGCGGGCCAGCTCGGCGATTTCGGCGAAGGTGGGCGGGACGACGACGATGCGGGGGAGGGGCATGCGGGGAAGATTACGCGGAAACGCGGGGGCGTGAACAGCGGCAGCCTATAGGATAGGTTTCGCTGCACCTAGACCATGATCGCGACGAGCGCGGAGGGAATCCATGCAAACTCGCGCCCTCATAAGCCGCCGCGCCGTGCTTTGCGGCGCCGCTGTAGCCGCGGCCGCAGGGCCGCCGGCCCTGGCCGCGCCAATGGCGCTGCGGGTCGGTGCGGCGCTGCCCGACCCGCCGTTCGAACTGATGACCGCGGACGGTCCCGCCGGGTTCGACATCGACCTGATGCGGCTGATCGCGCAGGCGCTGCAGCGGCCCTGGCAGCTCGTGCGCTACGGCGGCAGCGACTTCAACGGCATCTTCGCGGGCCTGCAGTCCGGCGAATACGATTGCATCGCCTCCGGCGCGACCATCACGCCGCAGCGGCAGGCGGTGGCGGACTTCTGCGCGCCGTACGTGCTGTCCGGGCAATCGCTGGTGGTGGATGTGACGCGCCATCCCGGCGTCCGCTCGACCGACGACCTGCGCGGGCTGGTGATCGGCGTGCAGCAGGGCAACACCAGCCAGCCGGTCGCCGAGAAGCTGGTGGCGGAAGGCCGCGCCGCGCGCGTGCGGGTCTATGCCTATGACGACATCGCGACGGCGCTCGACGATCTCAGCACCGGCGGCTGCGACGCCTTCATGAAGCTCGCGCCGGTGATGCACTGGCTGGTGCGGGACCGCCCGAAGCTCAAGGTGGTGCAGACCGGGATCACGCGCGAGCTGCTCGGGATTTCGGTCCGCCGCGGCAATACCGAACTGCGCGACGCGATCGATCGCGCGCAGCGGGCCTTGCGCGAGGACGGCACCTTGCAGCGGCTGGTCGAGCGCTGGCTCGGCGCGGGCGCGGCGGTGGCGCCGTAGCGCCACGCGCCGACCGGCTCAGGCCGTTGCCGCGTGCTGCCGCCGCCGCAAATACGGCACCACGAACAGGCCGGCGACCGGGATGTGCAGCAGCACGCCGGCGACCACGATGCCGGCGATCTCGGCGCCCGAATAGGGGCCGCGCGCCAGCATCCAGAGCGTGAACGGCAGGAACAGCACGATCGAGGTGACGAGCCCCGGATTGTAGCCGCGGAAGCGGATCGAGGTGACGATGTGCGAGATGCCGTTGACCAGCGTCAGCCCGACCCAGCCGAGCCCGACCCAGCGCAGCGCGTCCGGAAACAGCGCCGCGGCGCCGACCGGCAGCCACACATAGGCGATGTTGATGAGGGCGACGCCGTCGATGTCGACCGGCCAGTTGTCGTTGCCGCTCTTGAACACGTGCGAATTGGTGAATTGCCGGAAGCCGCCCGGCCACAGGTGCTCCTCGATCTGGTGCACCATGTAGATGACGAGCAGCGCGGCGAACAGCGCCTGCTCGGTGGTCGGCGTGTCGCGGAAGCAGGCGTACCAGGCGATCAGGCCGATGGCGGCGAGGACGGGCAGGGCTTTTTGCCAGTTGGCGGCGATGGCGGCGAGGAGGGGCATGTGAGGGGTCCTTTCGGGCGAGGACGCACGCGACTCACAGGGGACGATTCAGCGCCGCGGTGTTTAGCATTTCCGGCGGCGGACCGGCAGGGCGCGCCGGATCCGCGGTGACGTCATCGCTGCCTGTTTGTTAAGGTGGAGCGATGACGAAGGCGATTATCGTTGGCGGTTCGATGGCCGGAATGCTCGCCGGTAACATGCTCGTTCGCCAAGGGTGGGAGGTCGAGGTCCTCGAGCGGACCAGGGAGGGCCTGGAGGCGCGTGGCGCAGGGATCGTGCCGCAGCGCTCGCTGCTCGCCGCGCTCGGGCGGGCCGGCGTCACGGTTCGTCCCGATATCGGCATCCGCGTCACCAAGCGTGCCGCCTACGACCGTGCGGGCACCGCGTTTGCCACCCATTCCTACGACCAGTACAGCACGTCGTGGTCGCTCCTTTACAACCTGCTCCGCGATGCCCTTCCTCCGCGGCATTTTCGCGCCGGGCGCAACGTGACCGGGATCGAGCAACACCGCGACGGCGCCGTCGCGATCCTGGACGACGGCACCAGGGTCGAGGGCGATCTGCTGATCGGCGCGGACGGGATGCGCTCCGTGGTTCGCCGGGCGCTCGCTCCCGACGTTCAACCGCGCTACGTCGGCTATCTGGCCTGGCGCGGCATGCTGGAGGAGCGCCATGCGACCGCGGACTTCATCGCGCGCTGCTTCGCGGCGCTTAACTTCAGCTTTCCGGACGGCGAGGAACTGATCGGCTACCCCGTGGCCGGCCCGGACGGCGCCGTGGAGATCGGCCGGCGCCGTTTCAATATCATGTGGTATCGGCCGGTTCCGCCGGGCGCGCCGCTGCGCGACATGTTCACCGGAACCGACGGTGTCCACCACGAGAGCGGCATCCCGCCCGGCCTCGTCCGGCCGGAACTCGTCGCCGCCATGAAGGACGGACGCGCAGCGCCTGCTGCCGGCGCTGTTCGCGGACGTGATCGCCCGCATGGAGGGCATGTTCGTCCAGGCCATCTACGATCTGGAATCCGACCGGATGGGCCAAGGGCGGGTCGCGATCATCGGCGATGCGGCGTTCGTCGCGCGGCCGCATTGCGGGGCGGGCGTCTCGAAGGCGGCCGACGATGCCGCGAGCCTCGCGACCGCGCTCGCCGCGCACGATCGCATCGAGGACGCGGTCGCCGCGTTCTCGGCCGAACGGACCAAGGCCGGGCAGGCGGCGGTCGACTGGGCGGCGCATCTCGGATCGTATTTCCAGATGGACCGGAGCGGCCATCGCCGCGCCGGTTTCGACGCCGGCCGGCCGCCGATCAGCCGCGAATACATCATCCAGCACACCGGCATCGAGCTTTCGGAGGTGGGGCGGTTTTAGACTGGGCGCTTGAGGACGCCGCGCGAAGGCGCGTGCCGCAGACGGAGACGTCAGTCCCGGATTTCGCTCCGCTCCATCCGGGCTACGCGATATGCTGGCAGGACGAATCGCGCCGTCATCATTTGGAGAATGTCATGGCCAATGAAAAAGGCCCCAACATCAAGAAGAAGCCGAAGTGCAAGAATTGCGAGGGCAAGGGCACGCTGAAGAAGGGCGACAAGGTGGTGAAGTGTCAGCGCTGCGGCGGCACCGGCGTGCGGTGAATGGCGGCCGGCTTGTAGCCCGCATGGAGCATAAGCGGAATGCAGGGGCGGACGGAGAGGCCGGTCCCGGATTTCGCTTCGCTCCATCCGGGTTACCTGCTCATCTGGATATGTCCCGGCGGGTTGCCGCGTTCGCCGGCGTGGCCCAGTATCGGCGAAACTCGACCTCATCAATGGATGGCCCGCCATGACTGCAACGCTGGATGCCAAGGTTGCCGATGGCAACACCCAAACATTCGACGTGGAGGACATCGAATACCTCCGCCACGGCGACAAGCCGCTGCTGGCGCGCGTGTTCAGGCCGCACGGGGAGGGGCCGTTCCCGGCGCTGGTCGAGTGCCACGGCGGCGGCTGGTGCGCGCAGGACCGGCTCACCGAAAAGCTGCGCCACCAGGCCATGGCCTCGCACGGCATCGTCTCGATCGCGCTCGATTTCCGCTCCGGCAACGCGGCGCCGTATCCGGCCTCGGTGCAGGACATCAATTATGCGGTGCGCTGGGCGAAGCTCAACGCGCGCATGCTCAAGACCAGGCCCGATCTCGTCGGCCTCTCCGGCCAGTCGAGCGGCGGCCATCAGGCCATGCTGGTCGCGATGCGGCCGCACGATCCGCGCTACACCGCGATCCCGCTGCCGGCGGGCGCGCACGACGCGAGCGTGCGCTGCGTCGTGATGTCGTGGCCGGTGATCAATCCGTTCAGCCGCTACCGCCACGCCAAGCGCGTCGTCGCCGCCGCCAATCCGCCCGAATGGGCGACGTCCGGCGTCGCGCGCCAGGACACCTATTGGCGGAGCGAAGCCGCCATGGCGGAGGGCAGCCCGCTGCTCATCCTCGAGCGCGGCGAGACAGGTGCTGACCCCGCCCGCGGTCTGGTTCCAGGCCCACGGCGACGCGATGCACGACTACAAGGACGTGGAGTCCGACTTCCCCGGCAACGAGCCGCAGCGTTTCGTCGCCGCCTACCGCAAGGCCGGCGGCGACATCGCGCTCGAATATTTCGCGGGCGGCCAGCACCCCGGCCATTCGCCGGACCTGTCGCAGACCGGCGACATGTTCGAGCGCATGGTGGCGTTCGTGCATGGGCGGATTAGGGTTTAGCGAGTGCGCGGTGGCGGCGCCCGCGTTGCGGCATGGGGGCGCGGAGAGCGCTTGTACCCTCTGCGAGGCACTTGCGAAGTCGACAGCCAGCGGCGCCGGTTACGTTCGCCATTCGCCGCGCTAACGCCACCCTATGGGCTTCACTCGGCGAGCGAGTCGGTTTGAAGTTGACGAAACACGAGTCGCCGATGCTTCACGGAACTCGCCTCGGTCGAGGTTTGGTCGCCGCGGTTTCCGGGTCGAAGTCGCCACGCACTGCGACCGATAGGCTCCAGTTTGCGCACATCGTCTGACGAAAGATCCAGACCGTGGGACCATGCCCGTATCGTCTTCAGATCACAGTTCGACCCGAGTCTTCCGCGACTTCGCGCGACTGTATCGCGTTCCCCAACGATCGAAGTATAGATTTGGAGTGCTCTTACGTGTCACCGATAGATTATCCATGACAAGCGTTGTGCGCAATGAATCGCTCAGTGGCTATTCCACCGGCATCGGCCGAATCCGAGCGAGGTGAAGGAAGCCTACTCCGCCGCCTCGACGCTCCGCTTCTTCTTCCCGCCGCGGCCGAGCACCGGGGCCAGAAACGCGCCGGTATAGCTCCGCTTCACCTTGACCACGTCCTCGGGCGGGCCGGCCGCGACGATCTCGCCGCCGCCGTCGCCGCCTTCGGGGCCGAGGTCGACGATCCAGTCGGCGGTCTTGATCACTTCGAGATTGTGCTCGATCACCACCACGGTGTTGCCGCTCTCGACCAGCTCGTGCAGCACCTCCAGGAGCTTCGCCACGTCGTGGAAATGCAGCCCGGTGGTCGGCTCATCCAGAATGTAGAGCGTGCGGCCGGTGGCGCGCTTGCGACAGTTCCTTGGCGAGCTTGACGCGCTGCGCCTCGCCGCCCGACAGCGTGGTGGCCTGCTGGCCGATGTGGATGTAGTCGAGGCCGACGCGGTGCAAGAGCTCCAGCACGTTGCGCACGCGCGGCACCGCCTTGAAGAAGTCGAGGCCTTCCTCGACCGTCATGTCGAGCACGTCGGCGATCGATTTGTTCTTGAACAGCACCTCCAGGGTCTCGCGGTTGTAGCGCTTGCCCTTGCAGACGTCGCAGGTGACGTAGACGTCCGGCAGGAAGTGCATCTCGATCTTGATGACGCCGTCGCCCTCGCAGGCCTCGCAGCGGCCGCCCTTGACGTTGAAGCTGAAGCGGCCCGGCTCGTAGCCGCGCGCCTTCGACTCCGGCAGGCCGGCGAACCATTCGCGGATCGGCGTGAACGCGCCGGTATAGGTCGCGGGGTTGGAGCGCGGCGTGCGGCCGATCGGCGACTGGTCGATGTCGATGACCTTGTCGAGGTGTTCGAGGCCCTCGATGCGGTCGTGCGGGGCGGGGGCTTCGCTCGCGCCGTTGAGCTTGCGCGCGGTCGCCTTGTAGAGCGTGTCGACCAGCAGCGTCGACTTGCCGCCGCCCGAGACGCCGGTGACGCAGGTGAACAGGCCGAGCGGGATCTCGGCGGTGATGTTCTTGAGGTTGTTGCCGCGGGCGTTGACGACCTTGAGCGCGCGGCGCGGGTTCTTTGGCCGGCGCTCGTGGATCGGCACCACCAGCTCGCCGGAGAGATATTTGCCGGTCCAGGAATTGGGCGCGGCCAGGATGTCCTCGTAGCGTGCCCTGCGCGACCACGTGGCCGCCGTGGATGCCGGCGCCCGGGCCGATGTCGAGCAGATGGTCGGCGGTGCGGATGGCGTCCTCGTCGTGCTCGACCACGATCACGGTGTTGCCGAGGTCGCGCAGCCGCTTCAGGGTTTCGAGCAGCCGCGCGTTGTCGCGCTGGTGCAGGCCGATCGAGGGCTCGTCCAGCACGTACAGCACGCCGGTCAGGCCCGAGCCGATCTGCGAGGCCAGGCGGATGCGCTGGCTCTCGCCGCCGGACAGCGTGCCGCGACGCCCGCGCCAGCGTGAGGTAGTCGAGGCCGACGTCGACCAGGAATTTCAGCCGCTCGCGGATCTCCTTGAGCATGCGCACCGCGATCTCGTTCTGCTTCGGCGTCAGCCGCTCGGGCAATTCGGTGAACCACTCGCCGGCGCGCTTGACCGACAGCTCGGCGACCTCGCCGATGTGCGTCTCGCCGACCTTCACGCACAGCGCCTCGGGCTTGAGGCGGAAGCCGTTGCAGGCCGCGCACGGGATGTCGGTGAAATACTTCGCCATCTCCTCGCGCGCCCAGTCGCTCTCGGTCTCCTTCCAGCGCCGCTCCAGGTTGGTGACCACGCCCTCGAACGGCTTGGTGGTCTGGTAGGAGCGCGCGCCGTCGTCGTAGGTGAACTTGATGGCGTCCTCGCCGGAGCCGGTGAGGATCACGTCCTGGGTCTTCTTCGGCAGGTCCTTCCACTTGGTGTCGAGCGTGAACTTGTAGTGCTTGCCGAGCGCCTGCAGCGTCTGGATGTAGTAGGGCGACGACGACTTCGCCCACGGCGCGATCGCGCCGTCGCGCAAGGTCTTGTCGCGGTCGGGGATCACCAGCTCGGCGTCGATGTGCTGCTCGACGCCAAGCCCGTCGCAGGCCGGGCAGGCGCCGAACGGATTGTTGAACGAGAACAGCCGCGGCTCGATCTCCGGAATGGTGAAGCCGGACACCGGGCAGGCGAATTTCTCCGAGAAGACGAGGCGCTCGCTGGTCTCGTTGCGCTGCTTGTTGGCCTTGCTGCCGCTCACCGGCGCGGCGCCGTCGGCGAACTCCACCACCGCCAGGCCGTCGGCGAGCCGCAGCGCGGTCTCCAGCGAATCCGCGAGCCGCGTCGATAGGTCGGGCCGCACCACCACGCGGTCGACCACCACGTCGATGTCGTGGGTGAATTTCTTGTCGAGGGCAGGGGCCTCGGCGATCTCGTAGAACTTGCCGTCGATCTTGACCCGCTGGAACCCCTTCTTCATGAACTCGGCGAGCTCCTTGCGGTACTCGCCCTTGCGGCCGCGCACCACCGGCGCCAGCAGATAAAGCCTGGTGCCCTCCGGCAGCGCCATCACCCGGTCGACCATCTGGCTGACGGTCTGGCTCTCGATCGGCAGCCCGGTCGCGGGCGAATAGGGCACGCCGACGCGCGCCCACAGCAGCCGCATGTAGTCGTAGATCTCGGTGACGGTGCCGACGGTCGAGCGCGGGTTCTTCGAGGTGGTCTTCTGCTCGATCGAGATGGCCGGCGACAGGCCGTCGATCTGGTCGACGTCCGGCTTCTGCATCATCTCCAGGAACTGGCGCGCATAGGCCGACAGCGACTCGACGTAGCGGCGCTGGCCCTCGGCATAGATGGTGTCGAAGGCGAGCGAGGATTTGCCCGAGCCGGACAGGCCGGTGAACACCACCAGCTGGTCGCGCGGAATTTCCACGTCGACGTTCTTGAGATTGTGCTCGCGCGCGCCGCGGATCGCGATGACGCGGCCGCGGTCGGGGTCGACGCTCCTTGGGACGATCCTTGGCGGCGCGGGCGGCTCTTGTCGAAAAGGTCGTTCATTCAGTTCTGCCGATACAGCGAGGGAATAAGGGCAGCCGCCAGCCGTTGCCCGCGGCAGGCTGTCGGAACGTAGTGAGAACGCGGCCGTTTCGCCAGTGCGAAGATGGGCATGCGCTCGTCCCTCCCGAGCTGTGGACAACGTCGCGCAAAGGGGGAACGGCCGCTCGGGCCGCGCGAGCACGCCGGTGGCTTGTGTCGGAGCGGCCGCTCCCATACGCTTTTTGCGAGCCGCCGTGGAACCGCGCCGGATGGCAAGCTTGAAGTCGCGTCATTCTCGCCTGATCCCCTTCATCGTTCTGCTCGGCGCCCTGTACGCGATCGGCGCGAGCCCGGCTTGCGCGCAGCCTCGCGTCGCGCTGGTCGTCGGCAACAATGCCTATTTGAACGTTCCGCCCCTGAGCAATGCGGTCAACGATGCGGTCGCGGTTTCCGAAGAACTGAGGAAACACGGCTTCCAGATCATTCGTGTGGTTGACGGCAAGACCAGCGAGATCATCGACGCCAAACGGCGCTTCCTCAGCGCGGTCGCCAATGGCGGGATCGGGGTGTTCTTCTTCTCCGGCCACGGCGTGCAGGTGGAGGGCCGCAACTACCTTCTCCCGGTGGAGTTTTCGGCCGGTTCGATCGCCGAGCTGGCGCAGAGCGGCATTTCAGTTCCCAATGTGCTCGACGAATTCGAGCGCGCCGCTGGCGGGCGGCTGTGGACAAAGATCGCGAGTTCCAGGACGTTCAACCGCCGGGCATCGTGGGAGGCGCATCGTGCGGGACTTCATCGCCTTTGTTATGGGCAATTTCACGCTCACCTTTTTCGTCCTGGGGCTGATCGCGTCGGCGATCGCGCTGGCGTTTCATCGCGGGCCGCGCACGTCGAAGGTCATCGTCGAGGCGCTGTTCTCGTATTTCCTGCTGTTCTCGGTCGGCGTCTCGTACTTCTACAACTTCGTGTTCCACGTGTTCTTCGGCGAGCTTGCCGCCAAATTCATCGGCTGGGCCGACAGTCCGTTCCAGGCCGAAGTGGGCTACGCCAGCCTCGGCTTCGCGCTGATCGGCTTCCTCGCATTCAGAGGCGGCCGCGAGATGCGGATTGCCGCGATCGTCGGGCCGGCGTGCTTCCTGTGGGGCGCGGCGGTCGGCCATATCCGCGAGATGGTGGTCCATCACAATTTCGCGCCGGGCAATGCCGGGATCATGCTCTACAGCGATATCGTGGCGCCGATCATCGGCTTCGCGTTCCTCTGGCTGCAGCGCGGGCAGGGGCGCCCGGTGCAGAAATCCGGCGCAGCCACTCACATAGCTTTTCAAGCGTAAAGCGGCGGGTTTCTGTGGGAAATGCCTTGCACCGGGCAGGCCGCGGTGCTAGGAACAAAGAGAGAACATACATGGCCGGGGCATGAGAGCGGTGGAAAACCGCGATCCGGCTTGCCGCGACAGGCAGCGTGGCGTTTAGGGTGCCCGGCAACGCCGGTTCGGTTTGGAGGTGGTCATGGCAGGTTCGGTCAACAAGGTCATTCTGATTGGCAATCTCGGGCGCGATCCGGAAATCCGGCGCACCCAGGACGGCCGTCCGATCGCGAATTTGAGCGTCGCGACGTCCGAGAGCTGGCGCGACAAGGCGACCGGCGAGCGCAAGGAAAAGACCGAGTGGCACCGGGTGGTGATCTTCAGCGAGGGGCTCTGCCGGGTGGCCGAGCAGTACCTGAAGAAGGGCATGAAGGTTTATCTCGAGGGCCAGCTGCAGACGCGCAAATACACCGACAAGGACGGCGTCGAGAAATATTCGACCGAGGTGGTGCTGCAGGGCTTCAATTCGGTCCTCACCATGCTTGACCGCGGCGGCCAGGGCGGCGAACTCGGCTCCGACAACGGCAGCGATTTCGGCGCCAGCGGGCCCGCGCCGCGCGAGCGCAAGCCGGCGATGGCCGGCGGCGGCGGCAAGCGCGCCGACATGGACGACGAAATTCCGTTTTGACGGGCGCGTGCCGGACTACGCGACGCAACAGGCAGCCGAGTTCCGGAAACTACGCCAACGCAGCGAGCGTTGAACGGCGCGGATATCCGGCGCGTTGGCGCGGTACGCGATGACCGACCTTATCTTCGCACTCAAGCTCATCCACATCCTGGGCGCGGCGGTGCTGTTCGGCACCGGGCTCGGCATCGCGTTCTTCATGTGGATGGCGCATCGCACCGGCGACGCCGCGACCGTCGCGGCGACCGCGCGCATCGTGGTGATCGCCGACGCCGTGTTCACCGCCAGCGCGGTCGTGGTTCAGCCGGTGTCGGGCGCGGCGCTGGCCTGGACCATGGGCATTCCGCTGCTGACGCCGTGGATCGTCGCGTCGGTCGTGCTCTACGTGCTGGTCGGGCTGTGCTGGCTGCCGGTGGTCTGGATCCAGATCAAGCTGCGCGATATCGCGGCCTACGCGGCCGAACGCGGCGCCGTGCTGCCGGCGGGGTATCACGATCTCTTCCGCGTCTGGTTCGCGCTCGGCTGGCCGGCGTTTGTCGGCGTGATCGCCATCATGCGCTGATGATCTGGAAACCGGCATTGTGGTGACATCGTCTCGCAGCGCAATCTGTTCGCGCGCACGAATTGCGGGCCTCGCCATGACTCTTGCGCCGCTGCTCGACGCCGCTCCGGCCATCCAGTTGCACGCGTTCGCCGCCATGGCGGCGTTTGCGCTCGGCATCGTGCAACTCGCCGCGCCGAAGGGGACCTTGCCGCACCGGACCCTCGGCTGGATCTGGGTCGCGCTGATGCTGGCGGTCTGTGTGACCTCGTTCTGGATTCACGATCTGCGGCTGTGGGGCCCGTGGAGCCCGATCCATCTGCTGTCGATCTTCACGCTGATCATGCTGCCGCTCGCGGTGCTGCGCGCGCGCCGGCACCAGGTCTCCCGCCATCGCTGCGACGATGATCGGCATCTTCAGCGGCGCGCTCGTGGTCGCCGGGCTGTTCACGTTCCTGCCGGGCCGCATCATGTATGCGGTCGCGTTCGGGCATTGACCGGGGCGTGTCTTGGCCATTCGAACAGGCGGGAGGACGGCATCCGGCCGGTGGCAATGCCGCCCCGGCCCGCTTGACCGTAAGTCACTGAATTCCCATATGGAAACAGTTCGCTTCAGAAGCCCTTTTAGGGTGGCGTTGCGAACCTGAATCAGCTAAGAATTTCAAGCACTAGCCGCACAGGATTTCCCCTTGGCAGACAACGACGACCAGACACCCGGTGACCCCGGGCCGAGCGACATTCGCCCGGTTTCGATCACCGACGAGATGAAGCGCAGCTACCTCGATTACGCCATGAGCGTGATCGTGGCGCGCGCGCTCCCGGACGCGCGCGACGGCCTCAAGCCGGTGCACCGGCGCATCCTCTATTCGATGCACGAGCAGGGCCACACCCCGGACAAGAAGTACGTCAAATCGGCGCGCGTGGTCGGCGACGTGATGGGCAAATACCATCCGCACGGCGACCAGGCGATCTACGACGCGCTGGTGCGCATGGCGCAGGATTTCTCCATGCGCCTGCCGCTGATCGACGGGCAGGGCAATTTCGGCTCGGTCGACGGCGATCCGCCGGCGGCCATGCGGTACACCGAATGCCGGCTGGCCAAGCCGGCGATGGAACTGCTCGACGACATCGACAAGGACACCGTCGACTTCCAGGCGAACTACGACGGCAACGAGAAAGAGCCGGTGGTGCTGCCGGCGCGCTTCCCGAACCTGCTGGTCAACGGCGCGGGCGGCATCGCGGTCGGCATGGCGACCAACATCCCGCCGCACAATCTGGGCGAGGTGATCGACGCTTCGATCGCGCTGATCGACAATCCGGCGCTCACCATCGACGAGCTCAGCGCGATCGTGCCCGGTCCGGATTTCCCGACCGGCGGCATCATCCTGGGCAAGGGCGGCATCCGCGCCGCCTACCACACCGGCCGCGGCTCGATCATCATGCGCGGCAAGGTCGAGTTCGAGACGCTGCGCGGCGACCGCGAGGCCATCATCATCAGCGAGATTCCCTACCAGGTGAACAAGGCCACCATGGTCGAGCGGATCGCCGAGCTCTGGCGCGACAAGAAGATCGACGGCATTTCGGCGCTGCGCGATGAATCCGACCGCGACGGCTATCGCGTCGTGGTCGAGATCAAGCGCGACGCGATGCCGGACGTGGTGCTCAACCAGCTCTACCGCTTCACGCCGCTGCAATCGAGCTTCGGCGCCAACATGGTGGCGCTCGACGGCGGCCGCCGTCCGCAGGTGATGAACCTCAAGGACCTGCTGTCGTCCTTCGTGGTCTTCCGCGAAGAGGTCATCTCCCGGCGCACCAAGTTCCTGCTCGGCAAGGCGCGCGACCGCGCCCACGTGCTGGTCGGACTGGCGATCGCGGTCGCCAATATCGACGAGATGATCCGGCTGATCCGCGCCTCCAAGGACGCCAACGAGGCCCGCGAGGCGTTGATGGCGCGCGACTGGCCGGCCAAGGACGTGGCCACGATGGTCACGCTGATCGACGACCCGCGCCACAAGGTCAGCAAGGAGGGCACCACCAAGCTCTCCGCCGAGCAGGCCAAGGCGATCCTCGACCTGCGGCTGCAGCGCCTCACGGCGCTCGGCCGCGACGAGATCAAGGTCGAGCTCGACAAGCTCGCCGCCGAGATCGCCGACTATCTCGACATTCTGCGCTCGCGCGCCCGCATCCAGACCATCGTCAAGGACGAGCTCAAGGCGGTGAAGGATAAGTTCGCCACGCCGCGCCGCACCGTCATCGCCGACGAGCAGGGCGAGATGGACGACGAGGACCTGATCCAGCGCGAGGACATGGTCGTCACCGTCTCGCACATGGGCTACGTCAAGCGCGTGCCGCTCTCGACCTACCGGGCGCAACGGCGCGGCGGCAAGGGCCGCTCCGGCATGCAGACGCGCGACGAGGATTTCGTCACGCGGCTGTTCGTCGCCTCGACCCATGCGCCGGTGCTGTATTTCTCCTCGCACGGCCGCGTCTACAAGGAGAAGGTCTGGCGGCTGCCGTCGGCGGCGCCGCAGGCGCGCGGCAAGGCGCTGATCAACATTCTGCCGCTGGCGCAGGGCGAGCTGGTCACCACGGTGATGCCGCTGCCCGAGGACGAGACCAAGTGGGGCGAGCTCGACGTCATGTTCTCGACCACGCGCGGCACGGTGCGGCGCAACAAGCTGTCCGATTTCGTCGACGTGCGCCGCTCCGGCATCATCGCGATGAAGCTCGACGAGGGCGAGGGCATCCTCGACGTGCAGGTCTGCACCGAGCGCGACGACGTGCTGCTCACCACCGCGGCCGGGCAGTGCATCCGCTTCCCGGTCACCGACGTGCGCGTGTTCGCCGGCCGCTCCTCGATGGGCGTGCGCGGCATCTCGATGGGCGAGGGCGACAAGGTGATCTCGATGACCATCCTGCGCCACCTCGACGCCACCGCCGACGAGCGCGCGGCCTATCTCAAGCGCGCCAGCGCGGTGCGGCGCGGCGGCGAGCCCGAGGATGTGGCGACCGTTGCCGAGGAAGCGCCGGAGGCGGCGGCGAACGACGCGATCGAGCTGGGCGAGCAGCGTTACGTCGAGATGTCGGAGGCCGAGCAGTTCGTGCTGACGATCTCCGAAAGCGGCTACGGCAAGCGCACGTCGTCGTTCGAGTACCGCACGACCGGCCGCGGCGGCAAAGGCATCGTCGCCATGGCGGTGACCGGCAAGACCGGCCGGCTGGTGGCGTCGTTCCCGGTCGAGGACGCCGACCAGATCATGCTGGTGACCAATGGCGGCCAGTTGATCCGCACCCGCGTCGACGGCATCCGGCTCGCCGGACGCAGCACGCAGGGCGTGATCGTGTTCGACACCGCCGACGCCGAGCGCGTGGTCTCGGTCGAGCGGCTCTCCGAAGAGGGCGAGGACAACGGCGGGTAGGCTTCCGCCGTTCGTCCCCGCGAACGCGGCACGAACGGAGAGAGCGGCGCATTCTCTCAAAGCGAGTTGCTCATGAACTGGGAACTGTTCGCCGCCTTCCTGCTCATCACCATGATCCTGGTGGTCACGCCCGGGCCGATCGTCACGCTGGTGATCGCGACCGGCGCCAGCCAGGGCATCCGCGCGGCGCTCATCACGGTGGCGGGGACGACGCTCGGCAACGCGCTGCTGATTGCGGCGATCGCCGGCGGCTTGAGCTTCGTCATGGCGCATGCCGCCACGCTGTTCGAGGTGCTGCGCTGGGCCGGCGCGGCCTATCTGATCTGGCTCGGCATCCAGGCCTGGCGCGGCGCCGGCGGCGGCAATGGCGTGGCGGCGCCGAGCGGCGGAGCGAATTTCGGGCGCGGTGTCGTGGTCGCGCTGTCGAACCCGAAGACGATTGCGTTCTTCACGGCGTTCCTGCCGCAATTCGTCGATCCCTCCCTGCCGGCCGGGCGTCAACTGGCGGTGATGTGCACGGTGTCGGTCGTGCTGGCGGCGCTCAGCGACTGCGCCTGGGCGGTCGCGGCCGGCCTCGGGCGCGCCTGGTTCATGGCGCCCGCCCGCGCCAAGCTCTTGGCGCGGCTCTCGGGGCTGGCGCTGATCGGCGGCGGCGTCTGGCTGTCGCTGGCGCGCCGTCCGGCGTGACCGCGACGGATCCCCGGATGGTCAGTTGGCCGTGAGATTGAGCGCCTTCACGATCGGCGCCCAGCGCTCGTGCTCGGCCTGAAGAATTTTTCCGAGATCCTCGGGCGAGCCGCCGATCGGGACGTTGCCGACCTTGGCGAGGGCGGCCTTGAGCTCCGGCGTGCGCAGACCCTCGTTGATCGCCTCGTTGAGCTTGCGGACGATGGCGCCGTCGGTCGCGGCCGGCGCGAACACGCCGGTCCAGGTGGTCGCCAGCATCGCCGGATAGCCCGCTTCCGCCGCCGTCGGCACGTCGGGCAGGTCGGTAAGCCGCGTCTTGCTCATGACCAGCAGCGCGCGCAGCCGGCCGTCGCGGATGTGCTGCAGCAGCGGACTGGCGGCCTCGAAGGTGAGCTGCACGTTGCCGGCGATCACGTCGGCGATCGTCAATGCGCCGCCGCGATAGGGCACGTGAACCAGGTCGACGGCGGCCAGCGACTTGAACAATTCACCGGCGAGATGGGGGAGCGAGCCGGTGCCGGCGGAGCCGTAGTTGAGCTTGGCCGGATTGGCCTTGGCGAAGCTCACGAGTTCCGCGACCGACTTGATCGGAACCGCCGGGTTGATCACCAGGATGATCGAGCCTTCCGCCACCGGTGCGACCGGCGCAAAGCTCTTGACCGGGTCGTAGTCGATATTCTTGTAGACCAGCGGGCTGATCACCTGGCCGGAGGCGCTGCTCATGAGGAGCGTGTAGCCGTCGGGATCGGCGCGCGCCGCCTCGCGGGAGCCGAGCGTATTGCCGGCGCCGCTGCGGTTGTCGACGAAGAAGCTCTGCCCGAGCCGGACCGAGAGGTCGCCGGCCAGGAGCCGGGTGAGCACGTCCACGGTGCCGCCGGCGACGGTCGGAACGATGATTTTCACCGGGCGCGCCGGATAGGACTGGGCGAAGACCGCGGCGGGGGCCGCCAGGCACAGGCCGAATGCCGCCATCGCCGCCAGATAGGCGCAAGCGCGGGTCACAAGCTCCTCCCAATTTGTGGTTTTGCCGTTAGTGTACGAAGCGTCCGGACGGGACGCCAGCCGCCAAGGAGGAGAGGCTGGAACCTCTCGCGGGTTCGAGCGTTGCCTCTGGTTCGGAGGGCGAGCCGGTCACTCGGGGAGCGGGACAGCCAGGGCGACGATGTCGAAAGACGGCAAGGACGATAACAACGACGACAAGAACAATGTCGTGCACCTCGGCACCGGGGACATGGCCGCCATCGGCAAGGCGTTGCGCGACATGTACGAGTGCTATCTCTACTCGAAGCCGCCCGAGCGGCTGCAGCGGCTGGTCGAGATGATCGGTCAGGCCTGCGAGAACGACCAAAACCAACCGGCGGAACCGCAGCAGGAGCCGGACGCGGGCGCCGAAATCGTCGAGCCGGAGATCACTCGGCCCTGACGCCGGCGAGCTTCGCCATCCCGGACGGCTGGACGGCCGGTCGGCTGCGACGGCCGGTCAGCGCGCGCCGGCCCGTTCCAGAATGCGGGCGATCTGCGAATAGCCGCGGTTGCGGGCGTGGCCGAGCGCGGTGGTGCCGTTGCGGTCGGGCAGGTTGACGTCGCAGCCGGCATCGATCAGCGCCTGCACGATGGCGAAATAGTTCTGCGCGCCGTTGCCCAGCACGATCGCCTCGAGCAACGCGGTCCAGCCGAGATTGTTGACGTGGTTGAGCGGCGCCTTGGCGGCGATCAGGATGTTGACCACCTCGACGTTGCCGCGGTGGGCGGCGGCGATCAGCGCGGTGCCGTTGTACGGGCTGGTGATGTTCTTCGGGCTGCCGCCGCCGTCGAGCGCGATCTTGAGCATCTCGAGATCGCCGTCGACCGCCGCGATGGTGACGATGTCGTAGCGCTGCGCATCGAGCGCGTTCGGATTGGCGCCGAGCCGGATCAGCGCGCGGGCGGCCTCGTGGTGATGGCGGAACACCGCGACATGCAGCGGGGTGCGGCTGCTGGCGTCCTGGATGTCGGGCTTCTCGCCCTCGGCAATGAGCTTCTCGATCTCGGCCACGTCGCCGCGCGCGGCGGCGTCATGCAGCCCGGCGTAGACGCGAAGCTCCCGATCGGTCGGCGGCGTTTGCGCGCGCGCGCCGATCTCCGGCAGCAGCACGAGCACAAAGGACGCCAAAGCGAGCGCCGGCGCGATGCTCCGCAGGGTGTGCGCGAAAATCCCATGCATTTCGGCCACCAAAGTCGAAGCCCATTCCGGCAAATTCAAGCCTTCGGTCACGCGCCATCCATCCTATCAGGTCTTGCGGCCGGCCGAAGCTTTGAGTAGACCGCCGCCCATGCCGCGCACCGCGCTTTTCCCCGGGTCGTTCGACCCCGTCACCAACGGTCATCTCGACCTGGTGCGCCAGGCGTCGCGGCTCGCCGAACGGCTGGTGGTCGCGATCGGCACGCATCCCGGCAAGACGCCGATGTTCAGCGTCGAGGAACGCCTCGCCATGCTGGAGGAGACCTGCGGTCCGATCGCGCGCGCGGCGGGCTGCGAACTGGTCTGCACCACCTTCGCCGGCCTGGTGGTCGCGGCGGCGCAGCAGGCGGGCGCGACCATCCTGATCCGGGGGCTGCGCAGCGGCTCCGACTTCGACTACGAGATGGAGATGGCGGGCATGAACGGCGCCATGGCGCCCGGCGTGCAGACCGTGTTCCTGCCGGCGTCGCCCGACGGTCCGCCCGATCACCGCCACACTGGTTCGCCAGATTGCCGCGATGGGCGGCGACGTTACGCCGTTCGTGCCGCCGGCCGTCGCAGCCCGGCTGAAGGCCAAGTTCAAGCCCGGCCGCTGACCAATCTCACGCGTCGCAGGAGTGACCATGCATCAGGTTCTTCGATTGCTCGCCCCGGCCTTGTTGATCGGCGCGCTCGCCGCGCCGCCGCGCCGCTCTCGCGCAGAGCAAACTCGGTAACCCGGCGGCGCTCACCGAAAAGGCGCCCGCGACCTACAAGGTGAAGTTCGACACCAGCAAGGGCGCGTTCGTGGTCGAGGTGAACCGCGCCTGGTCGCCGAACGGCGCCGACCGGTTCTACAATCTGGTGAAGAACGGCTTCTACGACGACACCCGCTTCTTCCGGGTGATCCCGGGCTTCATGGTCCAGTTCGGCATCAACGGCGATCCGGCGGTCTCCGCGCCGTGGCGCGACGCGCGCATTCCGGACGACAAGGTGACCCAGAGCAACAAGCGCGGCTACATCACCTTCGCGACCTCGGGCCCGAATTCGCGCACATCCCAGGTGTTCATCAATTTCGGCGACAATGCCGGGCTCGACGGCCAGGGCTTCTCGCCGTTCGGCCGCGTCACCAGCGGCATGAACGTGGTCGACGCGCTCCACGCCGGCTATGGCGAGGGCGCCCCCAGCGGCCGCGGCCCCAACCAGGGCAAGATCCAGACGGAAGGCAACGCCTACCTGACGCGCGAGTTTCGACAAGCTCGACTACATCAAGAAGGCGACGATCGAGAAGTAGAGGATGCATGCGCCGCCTTCACGTCATCGCCGCTGCGGTGGCGCTCGGAGCGGGCGCAGCGGCGATCGATGTCACGCCGGCGGACGCATTCTGCAGCGTCCATCAGCGCCGGCCGTGCATCCTGGACTATGAATTCTGGATCGGGCAGGACCTGCGCTTGACCATCGAGAGCATCGCGACCGACGGGCAGGCCGCGCCGGAGGCGGCAACCGGCGAGGTCAACACGATCCGCGAGATGTTCGCGGCGTTCCGCCGCTGCTGGATCCCGCCGCCCTTGGGCGAGACGCCCGCCGGCATGCAGATGTCGGTGCGCTTTGCGTTCAAGCGATCGGGTGAACTCATGGCCGAGCCGCGGGTCACTTACACCAAGCCCGGGACGCCGCCGGAACTGAAGGAGCGCTACCTGAAGGCGATCACCGAAGCACTCGAACGCTGCACGCCAATGCCGCTGACGGCCGGCTTTGCCGGCGCCATCGCCGGCCGGCCGATCGCCATCCGATTTATCGACAACCGCATCGAAGAAGGACAGTGAAGCAACCATGACCGATGTCACCGACAACACCATGATCCTCGACACCACCAAGGGCAAAGTGGTGATCGAGATGCGTCCCGATCTCGCGCCCGGCCACGTCGCGCGCATCAAGGAACTGGTGCGCGAGGGCTTCTACGACGGCATCGTGTTCCATCGCGTGATCGACGGCTTCATGGCGCAGACCGGCTGCCCGCAGGGCACCGGCACCGGCGGCTCCGGCAAGAAGCTCAAGGCCGAGTTCAACAAGGAGCCGCATGTGCGCGGCACGTGCTCGATGGCGCGCGCGCAGAACCCGGATTCCGGCGACAGCCAGTTCTTCATCTGTTCGACGACGCGCGCTTCCTCGACAACCAGTACACGGTCTGGGGCAAGGTCACCGAGGGCATGGAGAACGTCGACAAGATCAAGCGCGGCGAGCCGGTGCGCGATCCCGACAAGATCGTCAAGGCGACGATGGCGAAGGACGCCGCCTAGGCCTCTCCAAGCGTCAGGATCGCGCGAGCTTGCGCTGGCACTGCGTGCGAGCACGCATGTGCATCACGCTGCCGCGCTCCGCCGCTGCCGCGGCTCGGCTTCGCACACCCACGCTTCCTGCGCGAACCATTCGTGCTCGGTGCGGCAGAGCGGACAATAGCGTCTGGCCGAAGAACACCGGCATCGTGCGGAAGCGCTCGCGGTCCGCGACCATGCCGGTTGCGATGTCGCGTCCGGTCTGCGGACATTTGATCATGACGGCGCCCATCGGCCTCTCCCTTTCGCATTCGATTCGTCTTGCGATCTCGTCGCCGCAATGCCTCCCCTAGAGAGCGGATGCGAAGAGAATGCGACACGATCGCGACCATATCGCGACGCGCAGGCGCATCGGTTTTACGCAATGTTTAGCGAGTGGATTACCCGGATGTTGGGAACATGCCCCGTTCATATGCGTTGTCAGCAACGGCAAATAACCGATGGGTGAAAAATGGCGCGAGCACACATTCACGATCGCGCGAGGGTTCCGCCGTTCGTTCCCGGCGCTCCGCGCACGCGGTACCTGGTGGTGTGTCAGGACAACGCCTGGCACATCAAGTTCGACGGCGAGGAGTACGGGCCCTACGTGAGCGAACGCGAGGCGATGCTGTTCGCGATCGATGCGGCGCATATGCTCTGCAAGCAGGGCGAGCCGACCGAGGTGCTGGTGGTCGACGAAAACGGCGACGCCCGGCCGGAATGGACATCGGGCGCTCGATCCATATCCGCCGCTGGCACTGACATACCGCCCGATGACCGCGCGCATGCGGCCCTGTAAGAAGGGGCATGCGCACGGAACTGTTCGATTTCGATCTGCCGCCGGAGCGGATCGCGCTGCGGCCGGTGTCGCCGCGCGATGCGGCGCGGCTGCTGGTCGTAAAGCCGGGCGCGGCGGGCGAATTCGACGACCGCATCGTGCGCGATCTGCCCGATCTGCTGCGGCCGGGCGACGCGATCGTCGTCAATGACACGAAAGTGATCCCGGCGCAGGCTGTCCGGCCGTCGCATCGGCCGCGGCGCCGAGCCCGCGATCGAGGCGACGTTGCACCAGCGGCTCGACGGCTCGCGCTGGCGCGCCTTCGTCAAGCCGGCGAAGCGGCTCGCGGCCGGCGACGTCGTGCGCTTCGGCGAGGAGGGCAAGGTCTGCTTCCTCGGCCAGCTCGACGCGACGGTCGAGGCGAAGGGCGAGGGCGGGGAGGTGACGCTTCTCGTTCGCCTTCCACGGGCCGGTGCTCGACCAGGCGATCGAGGAGCGCGGCGACATGCCGTTGCCGCCCTACATCGCCTCACGGCGCGAGCCGGACGAGCGCGATCGCGCCGACTACCAGACCATGTTCGCCCGCATGGAGGGCTCGGTCGCCGCGCCGACCGCCGGCCTGCATTTCACCGACGCGCTGATGGCGCGGCTCGCGGAGCGCGGGATCGGCCTGCACAAGGTCACGCTGCATGTGGGGGCGGGGACCTTCCTGCCGGTCAAGGCCGAGGACACCGCCGGGCACCGCATGCATGCCGGAGACCGGCAGCGTGAGCGCGGAGACCGCGGCCGCGCTCAATGCGGTGCGGCGGGCGGGCGGCCGCATCGTCGCGGTCGGCTCGACCGCGCTGCGGCTCCTGGAGAAGCGCGGCCGGCGAGGACGGGATGCTTTCGCCGTTCGCGGGCGACACCGCGCTGTTCATCACGCCCGGCTATCGCTTTCGCGCCGTCGACGTGATGATGACCAATTTCCATCTGCCGCGCTCGACCCTGTTCATGCTGGTCTCGGCGTTCTGCGGGCTCGAGACGATGCAGCGCGCCTACGCGCATGCGATCGCGGCCGGCTACCGGTTCTATTCGTATGGCGACGCGTGCTTGCTGTTTCGCGCGCAATCCTGATACCACCGCGGGCGATGTCCGAACCCTTCTCCTTCCGCCTGCTCGCGACCGACGGCAGCCGCGCGCCGCGGCGAGATCGCGACGCCGCACGGCACGGTCGCGACGCCGGCGTTCATGCCGGTCGGCACGCAGGCGACCGTGAAGGGCATGTTGCCCGAGGCGGTGCGCGCGAGCGGCGCCGACATCCTGCTCGGCAACACCTACCACCTGATGCTGCGGCCCGGCGCCGAGCGGATCGCCGCGCTCGGCGGCTTGCACAAGTTCATGAACTGGCCGCACGCGATCCTGACCGATTCCGGCGGCTTCCAGGTGATGTCGCTCGCGCAACTGCGCAAGGTCGAGGACAAGGGCGTCACCTTCCGCTCCCATCTCGACGGCGCGCTGGTCGAACTGACGCCCGAGCGCGCGATCGAGATCCAAGGCCTGCTCGGCGCCGACATCGCCATGCAGCTCGACGAATGCCTGCAGCTGCCGGCGCCGCCGAGCGAGCTCGAGCGCGCGATGCGGCTCTCGCTCGCGCTGGGCGGAGCGCTGCAAGCGCGCGTTCGAAGGCGCGGCCGACGGCCGCGCCTTGTTCGGCATCGTGCAGGGCGGCGACGACGCGGCGCTGCGCGTCGCCAGCGCGCGCGCGCTGGTCGACATGGATTTCCAGGGCTACGCCATCGGCGGGCTCGCGGTCGGCGAGCCGCAGGAGGTCATGCTGCGGATGATCGAGGTCGTGGCGCCGGTGCTGCCGGCGGAGCGCCCGCGCTATCTCATGGGCGTCGGCACGCCCGACGACCTGATCGAGGCGGTGGCGCGCGGCATCGACATGTTCGACTGCGTGCTGCCGACCCGCAACGGCCGGCACGGGCTCGCCTTCACCCGCTTCGGGCCGATCAACCTGAAGAACGCGCGCCATGCCGACGATCCGCGCCCGCTCGATGCGGACAGCGCCTGTCCGGCGGCGCGCGACTATTCGCGCGCCTATCTGCATCATCTGGTGAAGGCGAACGAGATGCTGGGCGCGATCCTGCTCAGCACGATCAACCTCACCTATTTCCAGGAGCTGATGGCCGGCGTGCGTGCGGCGATCGCCGCCGGGCAATTTGCCGAATTTCGCGCGACCGCCAAGGACGGCTGGGCGCGCGGCGACCTGCCGGCGCTCTAGCCTGAGACTCTCGACGGCGCCCACGGCCGGGCGCAAGATGCCTCGAAAGACAAGACGGCGAACCTGATCGCCGCCCGCAAAGCGGAGGAACGTCATGACCTGGAGGCTCGCGCTCGTCGCGGCGTTGCCGGTTGCGTTGTTCGCAGCCGATGCACCCGCGCAAAAATGGCCGTCGCGGCCGATCGAGGTGATCATTCCGTTTCCGGCGGGCGGCAGCGTCGACGTGATCGGGCGCGCGGTCGTGAGCACCATGGCGGAACTGCTCGGCACCCAGGCGGTGATCTCCAACCGCGACGGCGCCAGCGGCACCATCGGCTTCAATGCGCTCGCGTCGGCGGCGCCCGACGGCTACACGCTCGGCGCTTCGCCGACCACGCCGATCGCCAACGCGCCCTATCTGATGAAGGGCGTGCGCTACGGCGTCGACTCGTTCGAATACATCTGCCACGTGTTCGACAACGCCTTCACGATTTCGGTGTCGCCGCAGTCGAAGTTCAAGTCCATGCGCGAGCTGCTGGCTTACGCCGCCGAGAACCCGGGCAAGATCAATTACGGCCATTCCGGGCCCGGCACCATTCCGCATCTTTCGGTCGAGAACCTGGCCGACGCGTTGAAGGTGAAATTCCAGGGCGTGCCGTTCCGCGGCGAAAGCGCGCTGATGCCGGTGCTGCTCAAGGGCGACATCGATTTCGGCACGCTCGCGGTGGTGACGGTGCGCGGCGGCAGCGTCCGTCCGTTGCTGCTGTTCGCCGACGCCCGGCATCCCGCGTTCCCGGACGTGCCGACGGCGCGCGAGCTCGGGGTGCCGACTTCGGTGCCGCCCGGACACAACGGCATTTTCGCCCCCAAGGGCCTGCCAGTGGAAGTCCGCGTGGCGTTGGAGCGCGCCTGTGCCGAGGCGGTGAAGACCCCGGTCGTGCAGGCCACGCTGGAGCGAACCGGCCAGACGCTGCACTTCCTGACCGGCGAGGAATTCCGGGCGCTGACGGCGGCCGATTACACCTTCAAGGGCGAGTTGATCCGCCGGCTCGGCCTCGCCGCTCAATAAGCCGCGATCAGCCGACAAGGGCCTCGACGAAGCGCCCGGGGCGGCGCAGAATTGACCGGTTCCAAACAACAGCGGCGCGGCAAGCGCCCACATTTGGGAGGCGTCCTTTGGCCATCAGCCTGAAAGTCAACGGCGCGGTGCGCTCGGTCCCGGCCGAGCCCGATACGCCACTGCTGTACGTGCTGCGCAACGACCTCGAGCTCAACGGCGCCAAGTTCGGCTGCGGGCTGGCGCAATGCGGCGCCTGCACGGTGCTGGTCGACGGCAAGGCCACGCGCTCGTGCGTCACGCCGATCGGCGGGCTGGAGAAGAGCGAGATCACCACGCTCGAAGGGCTCGGCACCATCGACAAGCCGCATCCGCTGCAAAGCGCCTTCATCCAGGAACAGGCGGCCCAGTGCGGCTACTGCATCAACGGCATGATCATGTCGGCGAAGGAGTTGCTCGACCGCAATCCGAAACCGACCGAGCAGGACGTGCGCGCGGGGCTCGCCGGCAATCTCTGCCGCTGCGGCACGCACAACCGCATCGTCCGCGCGGTCTTGCGCGCGGCGCAGGCGAGCGGGAGGACCTGACCATGAACGGTCCCGCTCTCAATCGCCGCCAATTCGCCGCAGGCCTCGGCGCCATCGTCGTCGCGTTCTCGCTCGATCCGCATCGCGTTCTCGCCCAGCAGCCGGCGCCGCTCCCCGGCAGCCTGCAGACCAACCGGATGCTCGATGCCTGGATCCGCATCAATGCGGACGGCACCGCGACCGTGAACACCGGCAAGGTCGAACTCGGCCAGGGCATTCTCACGGCGCTGCGCCAGATCGCGGCCGAAGAGCTCGATCTGCCGCTGCACCAGATCACGATGGTGTCCGGCGACACCGGCCGGACGCCGAACGAAGGCCAGACCGCCGGCAGCCAGTCGGTCGAGAACAGCGGCACCGCGCTGCGCATGGCGGCGGCCGAAGTGCGCGCGATCCTGCTCGGCCTTGCGGCCAAGCAGCTCGACGCGGCGGCCGACACGCTCAAGGTCGCCGACGGCACGATCACGCGCGCCGACGGCCGCAAGGTCAGCTACGGCGATCTGGCTGCGCAAGCCGATCTCAAGCGCGAGGCGACTGCCAAAATCGCGCCGAAGAATCCGGCAAGCCACACGATCGTCGGCAAATCGATTCCGCGCTTCGACATCCCGGCCAAGGTCACGGGCGGGGCGGTCTATGTGCAGGACATTCGCCTGCCCGGCATGGTGCATGGCCGGGTGGTGCGGCCGCCGAGCTATGGCGCCAGGCTCGAAAGCTTCGACGAGGCCGGCGTGAAGGCCATGCCGGGCGTGATCGCGGTGGTACGCGACGGCTCGTTCCTGGGTGTCGTCGCCACGCGCGAGGAGCAGGCGATCAAGGCGCGCGATGCGCTGATCAAGAGCGCGAAATGGACGCCGGGGCCGGAACTGCCCGATCCGGCAAAAATCTTCGACGTGATCAAGTCGCTGCCGAGCAAGGACGCGACCATCGGCGTCAAGCAGGCGCCGCAGCTCGCCGGCGCGCGCATCGTCGAGGCGACCTACACCAAGCCCTACATGTCGCATGGCTCGATCGGGCCGTCGGCGGCGGTGGCCGAGTTCAAGGACGGCCAGATGACGGTGTGGACGCATTCGCAGGGCGTGTTCCCGCTGCGCGGCGAATTGGTCAAGGCGCTCAAGCTGCCGCGCGAAAACATCCGCTGCATCCACACCGAGGGCTCGGGCTGCTACGGCCACAACGGCGCCGACGATGTCGCGCTCGATGCGGCGCTGCTGGCGCGGGCCGCGCCGGGCCGTCCGGTGCGGCTGCAATGGATGCGCGACGACGAGTTCAAGTGGGAGCCGTACGGCCCCGCGATGGTGATGCGCGCCAAGGCCGCGCTCGGCGGCGACGGCCAGATCGCCGACTGGGAATACGAGCTGTGGAGCAACATCGCACTCGACCAGGCCCGAATCGACCAGCGGCACCAACGTGCTCGCCGCCTGGTATCTCGGCGAGCCGCAGAAGATGGGGCCGCCGCAAGGCATCCCGCAGCCGGCCGGCGGCGGCGACCGCAACTCGATCCCGCTCTACGACTTCCCAAGTCAGCGGGTGATCCATCACTTTGTGCAGGATATGCCCGTCAGGGTATCGGCGCTGCGCACGCTCGGCGCCTACGCCAACATCTTCGCGCTCGAATCCTTCATGGACGAGCTGGCGGCGGCGGCCGGGGCCGATCCGGTGGCGTTCCGGCTCGCGCATCTCAAGGATCCGCGCGCCAAGGCGGTGATCGAAAAGGTCGCCGCCATGGCCAACTGGAAGCCGGGTGGCAAGGGCGACGGCACGCGCGGCCGCGGCATCGGCTTCTCCAAGTACAAGAACCTCGCCTGCTATGTCGCCTGCATCGCCGACATCGAGATCGACCGGGCGAGCGGCGCGGTGCGGGTGCCGCGCGTCTGGGCGGCGGTCGATTCCGGGCTGGTGATCAACCCGGACGGCCTGTCGATGCAGATCGAGGGCGGCGTGGTGCAGTCGGTGAGCTGGACGCTGATGGAAGAGGTCAAGTTCGACAAGACCGGCATCCTCAGCAAGGACTGGGCGAGCTATCCGATCCTGACCATGCCGGACGCGCCCAAGGTCGAGGTCGAGCTGATCAACCGCATCAACGAGCGGCCGCTCGGCTCGGGCGAAGGCTCGCAGGGGCCGGCGGTCGCCGCCGTCGCCAATGCATTCGCGAATGCGACCGGCAAGCGCATCCGCGATCTGCCACTCAATGCTGCCCGTGTGAAGGCAGCGCTCGGATAACCGGCGACCGCGACGGAGGTGTCCGTCGACAGTCGTCCAATCGAGGGAGGAAGCATATGGCTACCAACTTCACCGTGAACGGCAAGGCGGCGTCGACCGACGCGCCGCCCGATACGCCGTTGCTGTGGGTGCTCCGGGAAGGCCTCAAGCTCACCGGCACCAAGTTCGGCTGCGGCACCGGCCTGTGCGGCGCCTGCATGGTGCATATCGACGGCAAGCGCGCCTATTCCTGCCAGACCCAGTTGTCCGACATTGCCGGCAAGTCGGTGACCACGATCGAAGGGCTGTCGCCCGATTCCAGCCACGCGCTGCAGAAGGCCTGGCTCGCCGAGCAGGTGCCGCAATGCGGCTACTGCCAGTCCGGCCAGCTCATGAGCGCGGCCGACCTGCTCAAGAACAAGCCCAAGCCGACGCGCGACGAGATCGTCGAGCACATGAGCACCAATATCTGCCGCTGCGGCACCTACCAGCGCATTGTGCGCGCCATCGAACGCGCGTCGCGGGAGGGCTGAGCCATGACACAGAACATCACAATGGATAAGCAGTCGTCCGCACTGTCGCGCCGCCAGGTTATGATCGGCGTGGCGGGACTGTCGTTCGCGATCGCGCTCGACGGACCGCTGGCGCGCGCCGGGACGCTCGCATCCGAACTGACCGGCCGGGCGTTCAGCCCGTGGGTCAGCATCGCCCAGGACGGCACCATCACCATCATGTCGGCCGCGACCGAGATGGGGCAGGGGTCGATGACCTCGCTGCCGCTGATCATCGCCGAGGAGCTCGACGCCGACTGGTCGAAGGTCAAGGTCGTGCCGGCGCCGCCGGTCGAGGCGATCTACGGCAATCCGGGCTTCCAGGGCATGATGTACACCGCCGGCTCCAACGCGGTGACGAGCTACTACACGCCGCTGCGCACGTTCGGCGCGCAGGTGCGCAAGGTGCTGCTCGACAATGCGGCGCGCAAATGGGGCGTGCCGGTGGAGGAACTGACCACCGAGCCGAGCGTGGTGGTGCACGCGAAATCCGGACGCCGCCTCACCTACGGCGACCTCGCGATGATTTCCGAGCTTCCCGACAAGGCGCCGGAGATCAAGCCGGAGCAGCTGAAGAACCCCAAGGACTTCCGGCTGATCGGCAAGGACGTCACGCGGGTCGAGCTGCCGGGCAAGGTCAACGGCACGGCGCGCTACGCGATCGACGTGCAGGTGCCCAACATGCTCTACGCCAGCGTGCTGCGGGCGCCGGTCGAAGGTTCGGTCCCTGACAAGATCGACGAGACCAAGGCCAAGGCGATCGCCGGCGTCGTGCGCATCGTGCGCATGCCATACGGCGTCGGCGTGCTCGCCGAGACGCCGTGGGCGGCGTTCTCGGCGCGCCAGGCGCTGACGAGCTCCGTGACCTGGACCCGGACCGGCACGGCCTGGGGCTTCGACAGCGAGAAGGGCATCGAACGGTTCGCCGCCGATGCCAAGAACCCGGCCCGCGGCGCCACCGAATGGAGCAAGATCGGCGATCCGCGCGCGGTGATGGCGAAGGCCGCCGCCACCTTCGAGGCGGAATACCGCTGCGACTACGCCTATCACGCGCAGATGGAGCCGCTGAACGCCATCGCGTCGGTGTCGCCGGCGGGCGATGCGGTCGAGATCTGGGCTGGCACGCAGAGCCAGACCACCGCGACCGAAGCGCCGGCCAAGCTGCTCGGCATTCCGAAGGACAAGGTCAAGCTCAACGACATGCTGATGGGCGGCGGCTTCGGCCGGCGCGGCAATCGCGACGTCGACTTCATCATCGACGCCGTGTTCCTGTCGAAGGAGGCGGGCCGGCCGGTGAAGGTGATGTGGACCCGCGAGGACGACGTCCACAACGGCCGCTTCCGGCCGATCTCGGCGCACGCCCTGAAGGCGGGGTTCGACCCGTCCGGCAAGCTCGCCGCCTGGCAGCACCGCATCGCCGTCGATCGCGTCGGAGCCTACATGGACCCGGTGCGCTACCAGATGACGGGCGGCAGGGACTTCATCGCGATGGCGGGCGCCGACCTCAAGGGTTATGACGTCCCGCATCAACTGGTGGAGCAGCTCTACCGCGACACCGGCGTGCGCACCAACCCGCTACGCGGGATCGCGTTCCTGGCGAACCGGTTCGCGACCGAGTCGTTCGTCGACGAGATCGCGCGCAAGCAGGGCAAAGACCCGATCGCCTACCATCTCGAACTGCTGAAAGACACGCCACGCGCCATCAAGGTGGTCGAGCGGGTGGCGCAGATGGCGGACTGGGGCAAGAAACGCGACGGCCGCGCGCTCGGCTTCGCCTATCTCGACTATTCCGGCTCGCAGGTCGCCGGCGTCGCCGAGATCTCGCTCGATCGCGGCAGCGGCAAGATCAAGGTGCATAACTTCTGGTGCACCATCGACTGCGGCGTCGCGGTGCAGCCCGACAACGTCGTCGCCCAGACCGAGAGCAGCATCGTCTACGGTCTCGGCGTGGCGCTGACCGAGATCATCACCGTCAAGAACGGTCAGGTCGAGCAGAACAACTTCTACGACTACCATGTGCCGCGCATGAGCGACGTGCCGGCCATGCACATCGAGGTGATCCAGACCGCCAATCATCCGACCGGCGCCGGCCAGATGGCGACGCCGCTCATCGCGCCGGCGATTGCGGCCGCGGTTGCCGACATGACCGGCGTGCGGCTGCGGCACACGCCGTTCACGCCGGACCGGGTCAAGAAGGCGCTGGCGTAGACTCTGCCGGCTTGAATGCGAAGCGCCGCCGCGGACGACCGCGGCGGCGTGTTCTTTCGAGTTGCCGGCCGCACGGTGGCGGCGGGTCAAATCGGCTCGGAGCCTTCCGCCTTGGTCACCCACATCGCCGCGAGAATAGCGCCCTTGCAGCGCGGCAGCAGCACGAGCGTCAGCCCGACGATGAACGGCAGCAGGATGGCCAGTTCGACCGCAGTGCTGAGCTGATAATTCTCTTCGATCAGCAGGAACAACGGCGCCGTGAGATGTCCGACCAGCAAAATCGTCAGCCAGGGCGGAGCGTCGTCGGCGCGGAAGTGCCCATACGGTTCGCCGCATGCGGAACACCGCTCCACGATCTTCAGATAGCGGTGCAGCAGCGGGCCGCGGCCGCAGCGCGGACACCGCCCGAGCGCGCCCCGGACGAGCGAATTCATGGTCGTCGGGTGTTCGGGGTCGGCGGCGGCCATCGGGCGGACTTTCTTGTTCTTACGCGGGGAGGGAGCGTGACCGGCTTGGCGGCAAGCCGGGATTGGTACTACCTTGCGGCTGTCTAGGACCAATCAAGAGTCAAAGGAAGCGCCATGGTACGCATGTCGGGGACGCTGCATCGGTCTATCTGGTCGCTCGCGCTGGCGGCCGCAACCGCCGTAACATTGCCCGCGCTGGCGCAGGCGCCCAAGGTCGGCGACGCGCCGGAAGCCAAGAACATGCGGCTTGTCGGCTACAACGACCTGCAGGCGCGCAGCGCCTACCAGCCGATCATCCACAAGCAGGGCGACCGCTACATCGCCTATATCGGCCACCACGGCGGCACCCAGGCGGCGCCCAAGCCGGTCAATCCGATGACCAAGCAACCGGAATTCAACGGCACCTCGATCATCGACGTGACCGATCCCAAGCAGCCGAAATATCTCGCGCATATTCCGGGGCTGGAGGGACTCGGCGAACAAGGCGGCGGACAGATGGTGCGCGCCTGCGACGGCAAGAGTTTGCCGAAGGGCGATCCGAACGCGGTCTACCTGCTGCGCACGTTCGGCGGCAAGGCGCACGAAGTCTGGAACGTCGCCGATCCGGCCAATCCGAAACGGATCGCCAGCATCCCGAGCGGCAAGGACACCCACAAGAGCTATTGGGAGTGCGACACCGGCATCGCCTATCTGGTCTCCGGGCTCGAGACCTGGCGCATCCGGCGCATGACCGACATCTACGACCTCAGCGATCCGGCGAAGCCCGTGAAGATCCGCGAATACGGCCTGCCGGGTCAGGAGCCAGGCTCGACCGGCGCGGTGCCGACCGAGCTGCACGGCATGATCTCGACCGGGCCGCAGGGCAACCGCGTCTATTTCGCCTACGGCACCAACAAGGGCGGCGTGATGCAGATCGTCGACCGCGAGAAGCTGCTCAAGGGCCCGAAGGAAGCGACGCCGGACAATCTGCGCTACCCGGTGATCGGCGAGCTGCAGATGTCGCCGCTCAATGGCGCGCATTCGGTCATCCCGCTCGGCAAGATGAAGATCGCCGAGTTCGGCAGGGACAAGGCCGGCAGCGAGCGCGACATGATTATGATCGTCGACGAGTCGCTGGCAAACGAATGCACGGAGCGCGAGACGCGCCAGATGGCGTGGTTCGTCGACGCCACGGTCGAGTCGCGCCCGATGGTGGTGTCGAACTTCAACGTGCCCGAGGCCTCGGGCAATTTCTGCAGCCGCGGCGGACGCTTCGGCGCCCATTCGGCGAACGAGAGCACGGCGCCGGTGTTCAAGAACAAGCTCGCGGTCGTGACCTGGTTCAACGCCGGGGTGCGCGCGGTCGACATCCGCGATCCGTATTCGCCCAAGGAGGTCGGCTATTTCATTCCGCCGATCACGGAAGCGACCAGCCAGCGCTGCATCAAGGTCGACGGCCAGGACCGCTGCAAGACCGCGATCCAGAGCAACAACGTCGAGACCGACGACCGCGGCTACATCTATGTGGTCGACCGCGCCAATACCGGCATGCACATTCTGGAGCTGACCGGCGAGGCGCGGGCGGTCGCCGGGATGCCGTAGCAGGCCGGCGGCCGTAGCGCCAGCGCCTTTCCCTCGCCCCGCGAAGCGGGGAGAGGGAACGGGTGATCCACACTCCTCCGCCGTAGAGCCACTCGATGCCGTCGTACGACTGCTCGGGCGTGCGCGGCCTCAGGACCTGGTTGCGCAATTCGGCGGCCGGACCGCGCGCGTGGTAGAATTCGCCATAGACGCGCGCCATGATCTGCACCCGCGCGGTGCGCAGATAGCGCTGCTTGCACATAGGCCTTGAACGCGCCCGGCAGATCGTCCGCCTTCGCGGCCGCGTTGTCCGCCAGCGCAACCGCGTCCTCGGTCGCCATGCAGGCGCCCTGCGCGAGATATTGCAGCATCGGATGAGCCGCATCACCGAGCAGCACGGTATGACCCTTGGCCCAGTCCCTGACCGGCTCGCGGTCGCACAGCACCCACATGCGCCAGGTGTCGATGCGCTCGAGCAAGCGCAGCACCTCCGGCCGCTGGCCGTTGAAATGCGCCCATAGCTCGTCCGGGTTGGCCTCTTCGTTCCAGCCCTCGACGTAACGTTTGGAATGGAACACGGCGACCAGGTTGTAGATCTCGCCACGCCGTAGCGGATAGTGCACGAAATGCGTGCGCGGGCCGGCCCACAGGATCACGTCCGGCTGCCAGAGGTCGTCCGGCACCTCGTCACGCTTGAGCACCGCGCGGTAGGCGATGTGCCCCGACACATTGGGCTTGCCGTCGCCGACGATCTTGTCGCGCACCTTCGACCACATGCCGTCGCAGCCGATCAGCGCACGGCCCTTGATGCGCTCGCCGGAGGCGAGCGTCACGGTGACGCCGTCGCCGTCCTCCTCGAACGCCTCGACGGTGCGGTTGTTCTCCAGCGTGATGAGATTGTGCCCGCGGCACGCGTTGATGAAAACGCCGTGAATGTCATGGCGGTGGATGACCGCGTAAGGCTGTTTGAACCTGTCCCGGAACTCCGGCACGTCGAGCGGAATGTACGTGATGCGCTCGCCGGTGAGCGCGCAGCGCATTTCCATCGCCGGCGGAATGTGCGCGTCGGCCAGCACCGCGTCCTTGAGGCCGAGCCTGTCCAATGCGCGGAAGATGTTGGGGCCGAGCTGGATGCCGGCGCCGACCTCGCGGAATTCGGGCGCCTGCTCGAGCACGCGCACCGCGAAGCCCTTAAGGGCCAGCGCATAGGCCGCCGCCAGCCCGCCGATCCCGCCGCCGGCTACCAGGATCGGCAGTCCGTTTGTTGGCGCCATCTTCATTCCTCCGGATGGCATTCTTGGTGAGCCCGGTTGGTATCGAACCAACGACCTACTGATTAAAAGTCAGTTGCTCTACCCCTGAGCTACGGGCCCTTGCGCCTGATCGAATGGCAAAGCGGCGCGCCCAAGTCCAGCGTTTTTCGCGCGCTTCTTCCCTCGCCCCGCGAAGCGGGGAGGGACTGAGGGTCTGTCCAAGCGGGGCGGTTCGACCTATGGTGTCGGCGGCCGGGCTGGCGCGAGGAGGAATCGAATGCCGATCGTCAACCGCATCGCCGATCTGCACGGCGAGATCACCGCGTGGCGGCGGGACATCCACGCGCATCCGGAATTGCAGTTCGACGTGCATCGCACGGCGGCGTCGGTCGCTGACAAGCTCAAGGCCTTCGGCTGCGACGAGGTCGTCACCGGCATCGGCCGCACCGGCGTGGTCGGTGTGATCCGCGGCGGCAAGGGCGCGGGCTCGCGCGTGATCGGCTTGCGCGCCGACATGGACGCGCTGCCGATCGTCGAGGCGAACGATCTGCCCTACAAATCGACGGTGCCGGGCAAGATGCACGCCTGCGGCCACGACGGCCACACCGCGATGCTGCTCGGCGCCGCGCGCTATCTCAGCGAGACGCGCAACTTCGCCGGGACCGCGGTGGTGATCTTCCAGCCGGCCGAGGAGGGCGGCGGCGGCGGCCGCGAAATGGTCAAGGACGGCATGATGGACCGTTTCGGCATCCAGGAGGTCTACGGGATGCACAACTACCCGGGCCTGCCGGTCGGCGAATTCGCCATCCGGACCGGCCCGATGATGGCGGCGGCCGACCGCATCTATATCGATATCGAAGGCCGCGGCTCGCACGCCGCAAAGCCGCATCAGGGCATCGACAGCGTGCTGGTGGGCGCGCAGATCGTCAACCAGATCCAGTCGATCGTCGCCCGCAACATCGATCCGCTGGAGGCGGCGGTGGTGTCGATCTGCCAGTTCCAGGCCGGCAGCGCCGACAACATCATTCCGCAGACCGCGCGGCTGTCCGGCACCGCGCGCAGCCTCACGCCGGAGGTGCAGGACATCGTCGAGGCGCGGGTGCGCGAGGTGGTCGAAGGCACCGCCAGGCTCTACGGCGCCAAGGTGAAGCTCGTCTACAAGCGCGACTATCCGGTGACGCGCAATCACGCCCAGCAGACCGCATTCGCCGCCGGCGTGGCGGCCGAGGTGGTCGGGCGCGAACGGGTCGATGCCGACGCCCCGCCGGTGATGGGTGCGGAAGATTTCTCGTTCATGCTCAACGCGCGGCCCGGCGCCTTCATCTTCGTCGGCAACGGCGACAGCGCGGGGCTGCATCACCCGTCATATAATTTCAACGACGAGGCGATCCCGGTCGGGACGTCGTATTGGGTGCGGCTGGTCGAGACGGCGATGGCGGGCTGACCGCCGTCGCGTGACTGCAATCCGGCTCTAGCGGAACAAAGCCGGCAGACGCGTATTCGGCGCGGGCGCGGCCGATTTGGGCGCCGGCTTGCGCTCCGGCGCGTCGGCGAGTTTCTGGCCTTCGAACGCCACCGGCTGGCAGTAGCGGCGCGCGGCGGCCAGCGTCATGCACAGTTGCGTCGCGGCCTCGAGCGAGTCGACGGGCCCAAGAATGAGCCGCATCTCTTTGCTCTTGTTGCGCCCGTTCTCGCGCGTCGCCACCACCGGATGCAGCCCTTCGACCACGGCGGCGTGATTGGTTTTGGTCGAGGTCCACAAGGCGCGCAGGCCGTCGGGACTGGTCGCGCCGCCGACATCGATGCCCATCTCGGCTTTGACGGTTTCGGCTGCTTCGGGCGCGGGATTGGGCTGTACCGCCGCCTCGGGTGCGGCAGGCTGAGGCTCGGCGGCGCCCGGCGGAGCGACTTGCTTGCCTGCGGGTACCGCCGCCGGCGATACGGCGGCCTCCCGCACCGGCGCATCGGCTGCGGCGCTGGCTGGCGCGGTTGCCTGGCGCTTGATCGAGCCGGTCATGTCTTCGAGGTTGCGCTCGACCGCCCCGAGGCGGGCCGCCAGCCGGTCACGGTCGGCGGTGAGCGTACGCACGACCTCCGCTAGGCGGCGCGTTTCGGCGTCCTGCTCGGCCGAACGGACGGCAACCTGGATCGGCGCTTTCTGATCGTCCTTACCGGTCGGCGAAGCCATCGCGGTGGCGATCCGGCGCGAGCCGGTGTCGCTGAAGCTTGCCACGACCACCAGCGTGAGGGCCGCCGCCGCGGACGCGCCCCAGATCGCCAGGCGCCATAAGGCGCGCATATTCATGGCCGGTGTCGGCTTGTTCAGTCGCGTCATGCGTGCTTGCTCCGCCATGACCGCATCCCCTTGGCGAATCAGCCATTGAAAACACTAGCAGAATCCACCAACTCGTGTCGTCTTAGTGGCGGCGTGCAGCCGACGTCCGCCTTTTCCACCGGCGCGCGCTCGGATATGAGGACGCCGGCCCAGACGTCTCCGGGAGCGGGAATCGATGGCTGAGCGGACCTGCCTTGCGATCGTGCTCGCTGCCGGCGAGGGCACCCGCATGCGCTCGCAGCGGCCGAAAGTGCTGCACGCGGTCGCAGGGCAATCGTTGCTCGCCCACGTGCTGACGGCAGTGCGGGCGGCCGGCGGCACCTCGGCCGCGGTGGTGGTCGGGCCCGGTGCGGATGCGGTCGTGGCCGAAGCCAAGCGCGTGCTGCCGGACGCCGAGTCTTTCGTGCAAGCCGAACGGCACGGCACCGCGCATGCGGTGCTCGCCGCCAAGCGCGCACTCGAGCGCAAGCCCGACGATGTCCTGGTCATCTTCGGCGACACGCCGCTGATCCGCCCGCAGACGCTCATCCGCATGCGCGAGGCGCTGGCGAACGGGGCAGCCGTCGTGGTGCTCGGCTTCCGCCCGAAGGACCCGACCGGCTACGGCCGGCTGGTCATGCAGGACGGCGAGCTTGCGGCGATCCGCGAGGAGCTCGATGCGACGCCGGACGAACGCCAGATCACGCTCTGCAACGGCGGGCTGATGGCGTTTGCCGGGCCGTCGGCGCTGGCGATCCTGGAGCGGATCGGCAATGACAACCGCAAGGGCGAATACTATCTGACAGATGCCATCGCGATCGCTCGGGCGATGAAGCTCAAGACCGCGGTGATCGAGACCAGGGAGGACGACGTGCGCGGCATCAACACACGGGCGCAGCTGGCGGAGACCGAAGCCGCGTTGCAGCAGCGGCTGCGCGAGGCGGCGATGGAGGCGGGGGTCACGCTGGTCGCGCCGGAGACGGTGTTCCTGTCGGCGGACACCAAGTTCGGCCGCGACGTGACCGTGGAGCCCTTCGTCGTGTTCGGCGCGGGCGTCACGGTCGAGGACAACGCGACCATTCGCTCGTTCTCGCATCTCGACCGCGCCCACGTCGGCAAGGGCGCGATCGTCGGGCCGTTTGCGCGGCTGCGGCCGGGCGCGACGCTGCGCGAGGACGTGCGCGTCGGCAATTTCGTCGAGGTGAAGGAGGCGGTGCTCGAGGCCGGCGCCAAAGCCAATCACCTGAGCTACATCGGCAACGCGACGGTCGGGGCAGGAGCCAATGTCGGCGCCGGCACCATCACCTGCAATTATGACGGCGTCGGCAAGTATCACACCGAGATCGGCAAGGGCGCCTTCATCGGGTCGAATTCGTCGCTGGTGGCGCCGGTCAAGATCGGTGACGGCGCCTATGTCGGCTCCGGCTCGGTCATTACCCGCGACGTGCCGGCGGACGCCCTGGCGCTCGGGCGCGGCCGGCAGTCCGTTAAGGAAGGTTGGGCGGCTCGCTTGCGCGCGCTCAAGGCAGCAGGCAAGAAGAAGCCGGCCGCCGAATAGGTCGGCGCGGGCTGCGCATTAGCCTTAATTGTCACAAAGATGACATCCATTGTGATTTCCGTGCTGCCGTTCACCGCGCGTACACCGGTTCCGGGGCGATGATCAGGGTCGACGTGGATTAGGATGGGGCCGCTCGCATGTGCGGAATTGTCGGCATAGTCGGACGTGAAGCGGTCGCGGGTTCGCTCGTCGACGCGCTCAAGGAGCTCGAATACCGCGGCTATGACTCGGCGGGCATCGCCACGCTCGAGAACGGGCAGCTCACGCGCCGCCGCGCGCAAGGCAAGCTCGACAATCTGGAGAACAAGCTCGCCAGCGAGCCGCTCAGGGGCACGATCGGCATCGGCCATACGCGCTGGGCGACGCACGGTCGCCCGACCGAAAGCAACGCGCATCCGCATGCGACCGACCGGCTCGCGGTCGTGCACAACGGCATCATCGAGAACTTCCAGGAACTGCGCGAGGAGCTCGTCACCAAGGGCGCCAAATTCGGCTCCGACACCGACACCGAGGTGGTCGCGCATCTGGTGACCGACGAGATGAAGAAGGGCCGCTCGCCCAAGGAAGCCGTCGAGGCGGCTTTGCCGCGGCTGCGCGGCGCGTTCGCGCTCGCGTTCCTGTTCGACGGCCAGGACGATCTCTTGATCGGCGCCTGCAAGGGCTCGCCGCTCGCGGTCGGCTACGGCAAGGGCGAGATGTTTCTCGGCTCCGACGCCGTGGCGCTGGCGCCGCTCACCAACGAGGTCGCCTACCTCGAGGACGGCGATTCCGCCGTGCTCACCCGCAACGGCATCGAGATCCGCGACCTGCGCGGCAGCAGGGTCGAGCGCGTCGTCCACCGGCTCGAAGGGCCGGCGATCCGCGCCGACAAGGGCAACCATCGCCACTTCATGGCGAAGGAAATCCACGAGCAGCCCGAGGTCGTGGGGCACACGCTCGCCCGCTATGTCGACATGACGACCAAGCAGGTGCGGCTGCCGCCGCTGCCGTTCGATTTCCGCGCGCTCGAGCGCGTCGCCATCTCCGCCTGCGGCACCGCCTACTATGCGGGGCTGGTCGGCAAGTACTGGTTCGAGCGCTTCGCGCGGCTTCCGGTCGAGATCGATATCGCATCCGAGTTCCGCTACCGCGATCCGCCGATGCCGGAAAACGGTCTGGCGATCTTCGTGTCGCAATCGGGCGAGACCGCCGACACGCATGCGTCGCTGCGTTATGCCCGCGAGCAGAAGCAGCACATTCTGTCGGTGGTCAACGTCACGACCTCGAAGATCGCGCGCGAAAGCGACGTGGTGATGCCGACGCTCGCCGGGCAGGAGAAGGCGGTCGCCTCGACCAAGGCGTTCACCTGCCAGCTGGCCGTGCTCGCCTGTCTCGCGATCGCCGCCGGGCGCGCCCGCGGCGTGCTGTCGGCGGAGGACGAGGTCAAGCTGGTCGACGCGCTGATCCAGGTGCCGCGCCTGATGTCGGAGGCGCTCAAGCTCGAACCGCAGATCGAGCAGCTCGCCCGCACGCTGAAATCGTGCGACGACGTGCTCTACCTCGGCCGCGGCACGAGCTTCCCGCTCGCGCTCGAGGGCGCGCTCAAGCTCAAGGAAATCTCCTATATCCACGCCGAAGGCTATGCGGCGGGCGAGCTCAAGCACGGCCCGATCGCGCTGATCGACGAACACATGCCGGTGATCGTGATCGCGCCGCACGACCAGGTGTTCGAGAAGACGGTCTCGAACATGCAGGAGGTCGCCGCCCGCGATGGCCGAATCATCCTGATCACCGACCCGGCCGGCGCCGACAAGGGCAAGGTGGACCTGCTGGCCAAGCTGGTGCTGCCGGATATGCCCGCCACGGTCACGCCACTTGTCTATGCGATCCCGGTGCAGCTGATCGCCTATCATACGGCCGTGGCGATGGGCACCGACGTCGACCAGCCGCGCAACCTCGCCAAATCGGTTACGGTGGAGTAGACCGGCGCGGCATCCGGCGCCGCGTTCCCGAACGCGAGGGCCGTCCGTCTATCCAGGGCCTTTTGGACTTGTCGAAGCCGCATGAGCGACGCTGACCGAAATCAAGGAATCGTGCCGCTGTCGCCGGAGATGGCCGACACGGCGGACGGGAGCAAGCATAGTCACCACAGCCTGGTGGGACGCTTGCGCAACTATTTCCTCACCGGCCTGATCCTGGTCGGGCCGATCTACATCACCATCAGCCTGACCTGGTGGTTCATCAACTGGGTCGACGGCATCGTACGGCCGTTCATTCCGATCGACCTGCGTCCGGAGACCTACCTGCCGGTCAAGATCCCGGGCTGGGGCCTGCTGGTCGCGCTGGTCGCGCTGACGCTGCTCGGCTTTCTCACCGCGAATTTCGTCGGCCGCAAGCTGGTCGAGGCGAGCGAAAACATCCTCAACCGCATGCCGGTGGTGCGGCCGCTCTACAAGAGCCTCAAGCAGATCTTCGAGACCCTGTTCTCGAAGTCGGGTTCGAGCTTCCGCCGCTGCGGGCTGGTCGAATTTCCCTCGCCCGGCATGTGGTCGCTGGTATTCCTGTCGCAGCCGCGCGAGCCCGGACATCGCGTCGCGGTTGCCCGCGACCGAGCACATCGCCGCCTTCATGCCGTGCACGCCCAATCCGACCACCGGGTTCTTCTTCTACGTGCCGCGGCGCTCTGTCATCGACCTCGACATATCGGTCGAGCAGGCGATGACGCTGGTGATGTCGGCTGGCATCGCGCAGCCGGGCGGCGGCAGTGGCGATCAGCAGAAAAAGCTCGCGGCGCTCGCCGAGACCGCGCGCGCCGCGCAGGCGGTGCCGCGGCCGACGGCGCCGGCGAAATAGCGGTTATATTCTTCGCCCCATCAGCGTGAGGTGCGTGCGATGACAAAGCGGTTCGTTTGGGCGCTTGGTCTGGTTTGTCTGCCGGTGGCGATCGCTCATGCCGAGAACTTCACCTGCAGCGGAACCGAGCCGTTCTGGCAATTGACGATCAACGACAGCACCATCCTGCTGCAGGACGGCAACAAGGTCACCGGGCAATCCAAATTGACGCTCAAGTCGGTCAAGCCGCGGCCCGCCGCCGGTGCGCCGCCGAGCGCGGTGCAGGTGTTCGAGGCGATGACCCCCGAAAAGAACGGCAAGCCGGTCACGATCGTGGTGCAGAAGCGCGAAGAGACGAAGTGCAGCAACGGCATGTCCGATCCGATCTACGCCTATGACGTGATCGTGGTGACGCCGCGCGTGGTATTCATCGGCTGCTGCGAGAACAAGTGAGGCGCGCCGGCGTCGGTCGGCTCAAGGACGGTTCACCCAATGAATTTCATCGAAGCTATTCAAGCCGGCTTTCGCAAATACGGCAGCGCCTCCGGCCGCGCGCGCCGGTCGGAATTCTGGTACTGGACGCTCTTCAGCATCATCGTGAGCGCCATCGCGGCTGGCGTGGACTACCTGGTCTTTCCGGGCGGCTCGCTCGGCCCGGTGCAATCCGTCGCCAATCTGGCGCTGCTGCTGCCGAGTTGGGCGGTGTCGATCCGGCGGCTGCATGACATCAATCGTACCGGCTATTGGGTGCTGATCGCCTTCACCGTCGTCGGAATTCTCTTGCTCATCTATTGGGCTTGCTTGAAGGGCACCGATGGCGACAACGACTACGGTCCCGATCCGTTGCGCAGCCCCGCCGCCTGACGGTCATCCGGCCCGGATCAGCCGGACCGCCTCGTCCTTTTCGAACAGATAGAGCAGGTGCCGCAGCGCCTGTCCGCGCGGGCTGGCCAGCGTCGGATCGCGCGACAGCATGAGGGTCGCGTCGTCGCGCGCCGCGCCGATATATTTGCCGTGCACCGCCACCCGCGCGACCCGGAAGCCCGGCATGCCGGACTGCCGCGTGCCCAGCAGGTCGCCTTCGCCGCGCAGCTTGAGGTCCTCCTCGGCGATCCGGAAGCCGTCTTCGGTCTCGCGCATGATCGCGAGCCTGGCCTTGGCGGTTTCGCCGAGCGGCGCCCGGTAGATCAGCAGGCAGGTCGAGTGCTCGGCGCCGCGCCCGATGCGGCCGCGCAACTGGTGCAGTTGCGCGAGCCCGAACCGTTCGGCGTGCTCGATCACCATCACGGTCGCCTCCGGCACGTCGACGCCCACCTCGATCACCGTGGTGGCGACCAGGAGCCGCGTCTCGCCGGCGGCGAAGCGCTCCATGGCGCGGTCCTTGTCGGCGCCCTTCATCTTGCCGTGCACCAGATCGACCATGGCGCCGAAATGCTGCTTGAGCGCGGCGAAGCGTTCCTCGGCGGCGGCGAGGTCGGTGTTCTCCAATTCCTCGACCAGCGGGCAGACCCAGTAGACGCGCCGCCCCTCGGCCAGCGCGCGGCCGACCGCCTCGATCACTTCGTCGAGGCGCGACAGCGCGATGGTGCGGGTGTCGATCGGCTTCCTCCCGGCCGGCTTCTCGCGCAGTTCGGATATGTCCATGTCGCCGAAATAGGTCAGCACCAGCGTGCGCGGGATCGGCGTGGCGGTCATCACCAGCACGTCGACGGCTTCGCCCTTGCGCGCGAGCGCGAGCCGCTGGTGCACGCCGAAGCGGTGCTGCTCGTCGACCACCGCGAGCGCGAGGTCGCGGAATTCCACCTCGTCCTGAAACAGCGCGTGCGTGCCGACCAGGATATGAATGTCGCCGAGCGCGAGCCGTTCGAGCAGTTCGTTGCGTTCGCGGCCGCGTTCGCGGCCGGTCAGGATCGCGGCCTGCACGCCGATGGCGTCGGCAAGCGGCGCGATGGTGTTGAAGTGCTGCCGCGCGAGCAACTCGGTCGGCGCCATCAGCGCGGCCTGACGGCCGCCCTCGATCACGGCGGCGGCGGCCATCAGCGCCACCACGGTCTTGCCCGAGCCGACGTCGCCTTGCAGCAGCCGCAGCATGCGTTCGGGCTTGCCGAGATCGGCGACGATGTCGGCGACCGCGCGGGTCTGCGAGGGCGTCAGCGAGTAGGGCAGCGCCTCGATCAGCTTCTTGCGCAGGTGCCCGTTGCCGGCGGTCGCGCGGCCGGCCGGACGGCGCAGGTGCGCGCGCACCAGCGCGAGCGCAAGCTGGCCCGCCAGGAACTCGTCGTAGGCGAGCCGCGACCAGGCGAGCCCCTCCGGCTGGATGTCGCCCAGTTCGGCCGGCCGGTGGACGCGTCCGCAGCGCTTCGGCGAAGGGCGGAAACCGCTCGCGCGACACCCAGGCCTCGTCCTGCCATTCCGGCAGATCGGGGATGCGCTCGAGCGCCGCATCGGCGGCCTTGCGCACCACATTGAGCGAGAGGCCCTCGGTCAGCGGATAGACCGGCTCGATCAGCGGCAGCTTGGCGAGGTCCGCTTCCGAGACGACCCGGTCCGGATGCACCATCTGCAGCATGCCATCGTAGAGCCCGACCGTGCCCGACACGTAGCGGCGCTCGCCGACCGGCAGGAGCTTCTCCAAGAAGTCGCGGCGTGCGTTGAAGAACGTCAGGATCAGGTCGCCGGTCTCGTCGCTGGCATAGATCTGGTAGGGCGCGCGCGCCCGGTGCGGCGGCGCGGGCCGGTGCCGGTCGACCGTGACGGCGACGGTGACCACGGTGTCGGGCACCACGTCGCGCAGTTTCGGCCGCGCCCGCCGGTCGATCGCGCCGGCCGGCATGTGGAACAGAAGATCGACGACGCGCGGGCACGTCCTCGCGCCCGAGCAGACGCCGAAACAGCTTCTCGATCTTCGGCCCGACGCCGGAGAGGCTGGTGATCGCCGCAAACAGGGGATTGAGCGCGTTCGGCCGCATGCGACGGCAGGTTATCAGGAGGCCGCAATCGGCGCGAATGGCGCCAGATGCCGCCCACAACTTCGGCTGGCTTCACCGGCGGGCCTGATGCTGATATCCGGTCGAGCACCGAAACGTAAAGGACACCGCCCATGCTCCGGACCGCCACCGCCGTCTTGCTCGCCGCCACGCTGTGCGCGGGCGGGCCGCTCGCGGCGCAGGAATTCCCGTCGCGGCCGATGAGCATGGTGGTCTCGGCGGCGGCCGGCGGCCCGATCGACGTGTTCGGCCGCATCATGGCGGAGCGGATGAGCCAGTTGCTCGGCCAGCGCGTGGTGATCGAGAACGTGCCCGGCGCTGGTGCCATGCTCGGCGGCCAGCGCGTCGCGAAAGCCGCTCCGGATGGCTACACCATGCTGCTCGGCACCATCGCGACCCATGCGCATTCCCAGACGCTCTACCGCAAGCCGCTGTACGACGCGGTCAAGGACTTTACGCCGGTCGCCTTGATCGCCGAACTGCCGCTGGTGCTGATCGCGCGCAAGGATTTGCCGGCGAACACGCTCGAAGAGTTCATCGCCTATGCCAAGGCCAATCCCGGCCGCATGAACTACGGCTCCGCCGGCGCGGGCTCGGCGACGCATCTCGGCTGCCTGCTGCTGGCGAGTGCGATCGGCGCCGATTTCCAGCACGTGCCCTACCGCGGCACCGGTCCGGCGATGCAGGACCTGCAGGGCGGCCGGATCGATTTTCTGTGCGAGATCATCGTGACGGCGGTGCCGCAGATCCAGGCCGGCACCGTCAAGGCCATCGCGTCGCTCGCCGGCGCGCGTGCAGCGGTGCTGCCGGACGTGCCGACCGTGGTCGAGAAGGGCCTGCCGAAAGCGCAGGCCTACAGCTGGACCGCGGTGTTCCTGCCCAAGGGGACGCCGGCCGCGATCGTGGACCGTCTGCATGACGCCACCGTCAAGGCGATGGACACGCCCTCGGTGCGCGAGCAGTTGCAGGGCCTGGGTGCGGTCATCGTCGGGCCGGAGCGCCGGTCGCCCGAGTACCTGCAACGCTTCGTGCAGGACGAGATCGAGAAGTGGGCCGGGCCGATCCGCGCCAGCGGCGCGATCGTCGACTGACGGGACGGGCGGTCTCGTTTTCTCGCTCCTGCGGAATTGGTCCGTCTGAAATGCGCAAATACGGCTGGCATTGCGCCGCTGCGCCGCTATATCTCCTGGGCCCGGCCCGTCCGGGTTTTCGGCGTTTGGATAAGGCATGACCGGCAGCACGATTTCGAGCGAGGGGCTGGACGCGCGCCGGCGCAAGCTCCTGTTCCGCTCCTGGCATCGCGGCACCCGCGAGGCCGATCTGATCATGGGCCGGTTCGCCGACGCGCATATCGCGTCGCTGAGCGACATGGAGCTCGATCAATACGAGCACCTTCTGGATGCCCTGGAGACCGACCTGCTGGCCTGGCTGACAGGCGTGAGCGCGATTCCTGCCGAGCACGACACGCCGATGCTGCGGCGCGTGCGCGACTTCCATTTCAAGGCGGGGCGCTGAGCGATGGCGAGGTCGCCCGCCGAACTGCTCGAGCCCGGCCGGCCGCTGACGCTGGCGAACGTCGCCGACGGCGCCGAAGGTCTGGTGATCGCCGACCTCGCGCGCTCGGTCGCCGCGCGCGCCAATGCTCCGGCGACCAGCGTGCTGGTGATCTGCCGCGACGGGCCGCGCATGGCGGCGCTGTCGCGCGCGCTCGGTTTCTTCGCGCCGGATATCGTGACGGCGGAGTTCCCGGCCTGGGACTGCCAGCCCTACGACCGCGTCTCGCCGCACGCGGGCTTCGTGGCGCAGCGCATGACCGCGCTGTCGCGACTGTCGCGCCTGCAGGGCCGCGACCGGCCGTCCGTGCTGTTCACCAGCGTCAATGCCGCGCTCCAGCGGGTGCCGCCGAAGGGCGAGGTGGCGAAGCAGTCGCTGTCGGTCACGCCCGGCAACGTGCTCGCCATGGAGGGCATCGTCGGCTGGCTGGAGCTCAACGGCTTCTCGCGCGTTTCGACCGTGCGCGAGCCCGGCGACTACGCCGTGCGCGGCGGCATCATCGACCTCCACGCCGCGGGCATGCCCGAGCCGGTGCGGCTCGATTTCTTCGGCGACACGCTCGAGACGATCCGCAGCTTCGACCCCGACACCCAGCGCACCACCGACCAGTTGCGCGCGTTCGATCTGGTTCCCGTCGCCGAATTCCAGCTGACCAGCGAGACCATCCGCCGTTTCCGCACCGGCTACGTGGCGGCGTTCGGCGCGCCCACCCCCGACGATCTGCTCTATCACGCGGTGACCGAAGGCCGCCGCCACCCCGGCATGGAGCACTGGCTGCCGCTGTTCCACGAGCGGCTCGATACGCTGTTCGATTATCTGCCGGGCTCGGCGATCGTGCTCGAACCGCTGGCGGAGGATGCGGCGCACGAACGGCTCGGCCAGATCAAGGATTATTTCGACGCGCGCCAGGAGGCGCTGGCGCAGCGCGACGGCGCGCCGCCGTACCGGCCGCTGCCGCCCGAGCACCTTTACCTCGGCGAGACCGAATGGCGAGAACGGCTCGAGCGCGCCGAACTGGCGCGCATGACGCCGTTTGCGGTCCCTGAAGGGCAGGGCACCGCCTTCGACGTCGGCACGCGGCAGGGGCACAATTTCGCCGCCGAACGCACCGAGCCCGGCAAGAACGTGTTCGAGGCCGTCACCAGACACGTGCAGAGCCGTCCAGTCGGCCGGCAAGCGCGCGATCGTCGCGCTCTGGAGCGATGGCGCGCGCGAGCGCATGAGCCACGTGCTGCGCGATCACGGCCTCGCCAACCTGACGCCGGTCGCGTCCTGGCAGCAGGCGCTGGCGCTGCCCAAGCCCGAGGTCGCGCTCGCCGTGCTCGGCCTGGAGACCGGCTTTGAATCCGCCGATGCGGTCGTGATCGGCGAGCAGGACATTCTCGGCGACCGCCTGGTTCGCCCGCGCCGCGCCGCCAAGCGCGCCGAGAATTTCATCGCCGAAGTGACGGCGCTATCGGCCGGCGATCTCGTCGTGCACGTCGATCACGGCATCGGCCGTTTCGTCGGCTTGCGCGCGATCGAAGCCGCCGGCGCGCCGCATGACTGTCTCGAAATCCACTATGCGGGCGGCGACAAGCTGTTCCTGCCGGTCGAGAACGTGGAACTGCTGTCGCGCTACGGCTCGGAGGAGACCAGCGTCGACCTCGACCGTCTCGGCGGCGGCGCCTGGCAGCAGCGCAAGGCGCGCATGCGGCGGCGCATCCTCGAAATCGCCGGCGATCTCATCCGGATCGCGGCCGAGCGGCAGTTGCGCGAGGCGCCCGAAGCTCGCGGTCGAGCCCGGTCCGTTCGACGAGTTCTGCGCCGGTTTCCCGTACGAGGAGACCGACGACCAGCAGACGGCGATCGACGTGGTGGTGCGCGAACTTGCCGCCGGGCGGCCGATGGACCGGCTCATCTGCGGCGATGTCGGCTTCGGCAAGACCGAGGTGGCGCTGCGCGCGGCCTTCATCACCGCCATGAGCGGCAAGCAGGTCGCGGTGGTGGTGCCGACCACCTTGCTGGCGCGCCAGCACACCAAGACCTTCACCGAGCGCTTCCGCGGCTTTCCGGTGCAGATCGCGCAGGCCTCGCGGCTCGTCTCTACCGCCGATCTGGCGAAGGCCAAGAAGGGCATCGCCGACGGCACCGTCGATATCGTCGTCGGCACCCACGCGCTGCTCGGCAAGGCGATCAAGTTCAAGGACCTCGGCCTGCTGGTGGTCGACGAGGAGCAGCATTTCGGCGTCGCCCACAAGGAGAAGCTCAAGCAGTTGCGCGCCGAGGTGCACGTGCTGACGCTGACCGCGACGCCGATCCCGCGCACCTTGCAGCTTGCGCTGTCGGGCGTGCGCGATCTGTCGATCATCGCCTCGCCGCCGGTCGACCGGCTGGCGGTGCGCACCTTCGTGTCGCCGTTCGACCCGGTCACGGTGCGCGAGGCGCTGCTGCGCGAGCGCTACCGCGGCGGCCAGGCGTTCTACGTCGTCCCGCGCATCGAGGACCTCGCCGGGGTCAAGGACTATCTCGACAAGCACGTTCCGGAGATGAAGGTCGCGGTCGCGCACGGCCAGATGCCGCCGGGTGTGCTCGAAGACATCATGTCGGCGTTCTACGACGGCAAGTACGATACCTTGCTGTCGACCACGATCATCGAATCCGGCCTCGACATTCCGACCGCCAATACGCTGATCGTGCATCGCGCCGACCGCTTCGGCCTGTCGCAGCTCTACCAGCTGCGCGGGCGCGTCGGTCGCTCCAAGATCCGCGCGTTCTCGCTGTTCACGCTGCCGGAGAACCGCAAGATCACGCCGCAGGCCGAGAAGCGCCTCAAGGTGCTGCAGTCGCTCGATACGCTGGGCGCGGGCTTCCAGCTCGCCTCGCACGACCTCGACATCCGCGGCGCGGGCAACCTGCTCGGCGAGGAGCAGTCCGGCCACATCAAGGAAGTCGGCTTCGAACTCTACCAGCAGATGCTGGAGGAGGCGGTGACGTCGCTCAAGGCCGGCATCACCGCGCCGGTCGCCGACAAGTGGTCGCCGCAGATCACCATCGGCACGCCGGTGATGATCCCGGAGGACTACGTCGCCGACCTGCCGGTGCGGCTGGCGCTCTACCGCCGGCTCGCCGAGCTCGAAGACGAGCGCGAGATCGAGGGGTTCGGCGCCGAGCTGGTCGACCGCTTCGGCAAGCTGCCGCTCGAGGTCGAGCATCTCCTCAAGATCGTCGCCATCAAGGCGCTGTGCCGGCAGGCCAACGTCGAGCGCCTGGAGGCCGGCCCCAAGGGCGCGGTGATTTCGTTCCGCGACAACTCGTTCGCGAACCCGGAAGCGTTGGTCGGTTTCATCCGAAAGCAGGGGGCTTCGGCGCGGGTGCGCCCCGACATGAAGGTCGTGTTCTTCGACGACTGGGAGCGGCCGGACGAGCGATTGAAGGGCGCGGCCGAAATCCTGCGCAGTCTGGTGCAGCTCGCGCAGCCGGCCAAGGCGGCGTGAGGCCGGTCTGTTCGCCGCTGCTCTGCTGGCCAGCGAGCGCTACTCCGATCTTGATGTTGCCGGCGGCGATGATCTTCGTCCACTTTTCGATCTCCTGATCGATGTGTGCGCGCCATTCGTCGGTGGTCGTGCCGATCGGGAAGAACCCGCGCTCGTTCAGGTTGGTCCGGAACGGCTCGGTTTTCACCGCGTTGACCGAAATTTGGTAGAGCCGCTGCACGATCTCCGGCGGGGTCGCCGCCGGCACGATCAGGCCCATCTCGCTGGTCGAATTGACGCTGCCGAGCCCGATCTCCTCCATGCTCGGCACGTCGGGCAGTTGCGGCGAGCGTCCGCGCGTCGTGCCGAGCGCGCGCGCCTTGCCGGCGTAGATGTGTTCGCGGATGGTCGGGACCGCGCCGAAGGTGAAGTCGAGCTTGCCGGCGAGAAAATCGGTCACCATCGGCGCGCCGCCGCGGTAGGGCACGACCACGATGTCGATGCCGGCGACCTGGCGGAACTGCTCGCCGGCATAATGGATGCCGGTGCCGATGCCGGCCGAGCCGAAGGTCAGCTTGCCCGGATTGGCCTTGGCGTGCGCGATCAGGTCCTGCGCGGTCTTGTACGGGGATGACGGATGCACGATCAGCACGAGCTGCGTGCGCGACAGCAGCGAGATCGGCACGAAGTCCTTGCGCGTGTCGTAGGGAAGCTTGTCCTTGTACAGGCCCGGATTGGTGACGAAGGCGCTGTCGACCATGCCGATGGTGTAGCCGTCGGGCTGCGCGGTCGCGACCGCCTGGGTGCCGACGATGCTGGCGCCGCCGGCGCGGTTGTCGACGATGAGCGGCTGGCCGAACTCGCGCTCGATCTGCGCCGCGAGCAGCCGCGAGAACACGTCGGTGCCGCCGCCCGGCGCATACGGCACGATGATCTTCACCGGCCGCTGCGGATAGCTCTGCGCGACGGCCGGACGCGCAAGCGTCGACGCGCAGGCGAGGGTGCCGAGCAGCAGGGCCCGGCGGTCGATGGCGGTCATGATTTCCTCCAGGATTTTGTCTGTGTTGTTCTTGCTTTTGGATTTCTCAGGTTCGGATCCGGTACCGTTCGATCAGTTCTGGTTCCGGGTCAGCGCCCAGCCCCGGCGTCTCGGGCACGTGCACCACGCCGTCCACCACCGGCACGGTCTTTCCGTAAGGCGTGAACGGGATGTCGGCGAAGAAACGTTCCAGCGTCGCCTCGCGCTCCTTGGCGGCGATGACGTGCAAGGTCGCGAGGAAGCCCGGCCCGAGGAAGAACGCGTGCGGCACGCAGGTGACGCCGTCCTTCTCCGCCTGGGTGGCGATGCGCCAGAAATTGGTGAGGCCGCCGATCTTGACCATGCTCGGCTGCACGTAGTCGGCGGCGCCCGCCGCCACCATCTTGCGGAAATCGAGCACGCCGGTGGCGTTCTCGCCCATCGCCAGCGGGATGCCGGTGGCGAGCCGCAGCGCCGCGAGCGACTCGAAGTCTTCCGGCGGCCAGATCGGTTCCTCGACCCAGAACGGCTTCGACGGCGCCATCGCCGACACCGCCGCTGTCGCCTGATCGGGCGCCCAGGCGCAATTGGTGTCGACCATGATCGGAATATCGGGCCCGGCGACTTCGCGGGCGGCAGCGACCGCCTCCGCGGTCCGCTCGTGCAGCTTGATGTGGCGGAAGCCGCGCTTGAGCGCGCGCTCGGTGTTGCGCCGGACGTCGTCGATCTTGTTGTTGTATTGCAGCAGCGACGCGTAGACCTCGACGCGCTTCCTCTTTGCCCCGCCGAGGAGTGTCGACACCGGTACGCCTGCGAGCTTGCCGCGAATGTCCCAGAGCGCCAGATCGAGGCCGCTGATCGCCTGCACCACCGCGCCCGAGCGGCCGAGATTGTGCAGCGTACGTTCGAGCCGCGTGGTCAGTTCCGGGTCGGTCGCGTCCTGGCCCATGACCAGCGGCCGGATCCAGGTGTCGATCGCCAGCACATTGGCGGCCCAGCCGCCGCCATAGGCTTCGCCCCAGCCGACGATCCCGTTGCTGGTCTCGATCCGCACCAGCAGCATCTCGACGCCGTTGCGCGGCTTGCCGGCGAACAGCGGCGGCGGCGCCCAATGGTCGAACGGCAGCCGCAGCGGAATGGTGTCGAAGGCTTCGATGGTGACGGTGGCCATGGCGGTCCTTGTCGCGGGCGGCGGGACGCCAGCTTACACCGTGGCGAGCCAACGGCGCAGGGTGCTATCGTGAATGCCCGATGCGCGCGATCTCGAAGGGTATCTTGGCGTCGTGGGCAAGCGGCCCATTGTTCGCCGTCGTATTCGTGGCGATGCTCGTCGCGCCGGCCGCGGCCCACACCGGCACGGCGGCGGGCGGCTTCCTGGGCGGTTTCGCGCATCCGCTGTTCGGGCCCGATCACGTGGTCGCCATGGTGGCGGTCGGGCTGTGGGGCGCGTTCCTCGGCGCGCCGGCGATCTGGCTGTTGCCGATCGTGTTTCCGCTGGTGATGGCGGCAGGCGGTGTCGCTCGGCATCCTTGGCCTGCCGCTGCCTTACGTCGAGGCGGGCATCGCAGTCTCGGCCATCGTGCTCGGACTGATGGTCGCGCTCGCTGCGCGACCTCCATTGTGGATCGCGGCCGTGCTGGTCGGCGCCTTCGCGGTGTTCCACGGCTATGCCCATGGCGCCGAACTGCCGCCCGGCACCGATGCCGTCGCCTTCTCGGCGGGCTTCGTGGTCGCGACCGGGCTCCTGCACCTCACCGGCATCGCGTTCGGACAGTTGGCGCAATGGCCGGCGGGGCGCATCGCGGTGCGGCTCGCCGGCGGCGCGATTGCATTCGCCGGCGTGGGTTTCCTCAACGGCGCCCTATGATCGCTGGATTGGTCGAGGGCCTGCTGCATCCGCTGCTGGTTCCGGCGCATGCGGTCGCGCTGCTGGGGCTCGGGCTGCTGATCGGAGCGCAGGCTCGATGCCGGGTGCCGCTGCTCGCATTCGCCGCGACGCTCGGCCTGGGCCTGTTCGCGATTGCGCGCGGAATCAGCCAGACGCCGGCGGACAGTGTCGTGCTGGCGATCGCCGCGGTGACCGGGATGCTTACCGCGGCTGCGCTGCCGCTGGCGATGCCGGTGCGTGCGGCGATTGCGGCGATCGCGGGCGGCGCCATCGGCCTCAACTCGCCGCCGCAGGCGGTCACGCTCTGCGCCGCGACCGCCGCGCTCATCGGCACCTGGCTCGGCGCCTGCCTCGCGCTGACGCTGATTGCGTTCGTGGCGAGCCGGCTATCGGGACCGCGCCAGCGCATCGGCCTGCGCATCGCCGGTTCGTGGATCGCGGCGAGCGCGATCCTGGTGCTGGCGCTGCGCTACGCCCGCGGCATGCTGTTCTGAGCGCTACTCCGCCGCCTCGCGGTTGGCGAATTCCTGCGCCGCGCGCTCGATCGCCTGCGCCAGATGCTCGGGCGATTGCGCGCCCGAAACCGCGAGCGCGCCGCCGAAGATGAAGCAGGGCACGCCCGAAATGCCGGCGTCGCTCGCGGCCTTGGCGTCGGCGCTCACACGGTCGATGTCCTGCTCGCCGGCGAGCAGTTCGCGCACGCGCGCGGCATCGAGTCCGCAATCGGCTGCCGCCTTGACCAGCGTCTCGCGCTCGGTGAGATCGCCGCCTTGCGTGAAATAGAGGTCCATCAGCCGCTGCTTCATCGCCGCAGCATTGCCGATCTCGCCCGCCCAGCGGATCAGCCGGTGGCAGTCGAGCGTGTTGGGCTGGCGCTTGATCTTGTCGTACGAATACGTGAGGCCTTCGGCGGCGGCGGCCTGCGCCACCCGCTGCGCGTTCTTGTTGTAGCCCTCGACCGAGCCGAACTTGGTGACCAGGTATTCCTCGCGGCTGATGCCTTCGCGCGGCACCCACGGATTGAGGAAGAACGGGTGGAAGCGCACCTCGACCGGGATCTCCGGCTTGAGCGCGATCGCTTTCTCCAGCCGCCGCTTGCCGATGAAGCACCACGGGCAGACGACGTCGGACACCATATCGATGGGAAGGGCGGTCATGGCTGGCTCCTTGTGGGCGCCGCCAGATATAGGCGTCCCGCTATTCGGCGGCAACCTTGGGATAGCTGCCGACCCGCGCGACCAGGGTGCTCAGGTTGTCCGACGCCTTGAGGGTGGCGAGCGTGATCGCCGGCTTGATGGTGCGGTGGTCGCGGCCGGGCGAGAGCATGGTGTGCTTGAGCACGTTGGCGAGGCGGCGCGCCACCACGTGCGCGCTGCGCAGGTCGGTCTCGGTGAAGGCGACCAGGATCGCGCCGTCCTGCTCGCGGCAGGCGAAGTCGATGTTGCGCACCAGCCGGCTGAGCAGCCGCGCCGCGTCGGTCATGGAGCGGCGGTCGGTGACGCCCTCGAACGAGAAGCGCGCGACCGACAGCGCGCTGCCGCCTTGCTCGGCCTCCTCGACGGCGCGTTCGAGATCGCGCCAGAACGCGGACGCGCCGAGGAGCCCGGTGTCGGGATCGACGGTGCCCTCGGTTTCGAGCGACTTGAGCGTGCGGTTGAGCCGCCCCTCGAACGCCTTGCAGCCGCACCAGCGGCAGCACCCGCTCCACCAGCCGCGCCGGGTCGCTGGCGACGCGAATGAGATTGGGCAGCCGCTCGTCGTCGACGCCGGCATTGTCGAGCAGCCCGATCGGCAGATCGCGGAAGCGCACATCCTCGGCGAGCAGCACCAGCAGCGCCTCGACCACGCGCGAGCCCAGGCCCTCGCCGATCACGACGCCCTCGATATCGCGCGACGCGAGATAGCGCGCCGCGGTCTCGATGCTGAGCGCGCCGATCAGTCCGACGCGCTCGCCGATCGCCACCGACAGCGCCGGATAGGAGCTGCCGCGGCCGACGCACAGCACGGTCGCGTCGTCGAGCAGATCGGGCGCATTCGCAAGCGGCAGCGCGACCGCAGGCGCGCCGTCGGCGCGGGCGCGCCGCATCACCGTGGCGTGCAGCGTCCTGATCCGCAGCGCCGAGCGCAGCCGCATCGGCAGGCGGGTCGCGGTTTCGTCAACGGCGACCGGCAGAACGAACGGAAACGCGATCGCGCTGTCCTCGTCGACGCGCGCCAGCACCGGGATGACCGGGCTGCGGCCTTCGATGTTCTGCAGGAACGCGCGCTTGTGCTTCGGGTCGGGAGCGGCGCCGGGTTCCGCGATGGCGAGCGCGACCGGCTGGATTTCGGCGATGGCGGCGGGTGCATCGGCCCAGCCGGTCTCGACGATCGGGAACGCGCCGGCCTTGCCCAGCACGTCGAGCAGATCGGGCGCCGGAGCATCGGCGACCACCACCATCGGACCCAGCATTGCCATGACGATTGCGCCGGTTGAGCCAATACCGGCGCAACCCTAGGCCGGGTGCTGTTAACGCGGCGTCAACGCTACGCTCAGGCGGCGGGACGGGTCCGGTCGCGGAATGCACCGGTCAGCAGGGGATTGACCCCGAGCTTGCCGAGTGTGCCGCGCACCGCGTCGCGGTCGGTGGCCGCGCCAGAAAGCCGGTGGCCCGCCAGCGCGTCGGGCAGGACCGTGAGAGTGCCGGTCAGCGCCTCGGCATGCCCGACGAGCTCCTGCAGGTTGCGCTCCACGAACCGGTAGCCGCCGATGCTGACGATGCCGGGCGGCTGCCCGGTCACCACCATGGCGGGGCTGTCGGCGTGGCAGGCAAAGCCGGTATCGACATAGCCGCTCGCCGTGACCTTGAAGTAGGGGAGCCCGCTGCGCTCGGCGCCCGGCGGAAATGCGACACGCGGAACCATCGGACCGCGCAGTGCGACGGTGCCCGCAGGCGTCGGCGCGATGTCGGCGACCACCACCGTGCCCCTGGGCGCACGCGGCGCGAACACCAGGCCGAACGGAATGGCGACCGGCTTGCCGCTTTGGCCGCGGGCCGCCGCGATCACGCCGGTTTCGCCGAACACGTGCACGTCGATCATGCGGATGCGGGGATCGCGCCAGGCCGGCGCGCGCAACAGCCGCTCGGGCGCCCGCCAGACGCCGATCACGGTCTTCAAACCGTCATGCGCGGACAGGTGGCCCGCCTCCGCGAGCTGCGCAATCAGCGGACCAGGCAGGACCACGGTGTCGGGAGCGACGACCTGGCGCTGCATCAGCGAAGGTCGCGGCGTCGAACGGCTGGTGCAGCGCGAGCGTGCCGCCGAGCAGCAGCCAAGGCATCATCGCGGTGGCCAATCCGGCGAATGACGACAGCATCAGCGGCGAGAGGACCACCGCATCCTGCGCCAGGCGGCTCTCGAGCAGCACGCCGAGGCCGCCGGCGATCAGTTCGGCATGATTGCGCCCGACCGGAACGAGGCCGTCCGCGCTCATGTCCCAGGTGATGACGGCCAGATGCGCGCCGGGGCCGGGCTCGCCGCCGCGCTCGGCCTCGAGCGCGGGCAGCGGATCGAGCTTCTCGGCGGCATAGAGATCGTCGAACGGGATCAGCCCGTCGGGCGCGTGGCGTCCAAAGCCGCAGACATAGCGGACCGGGAAAATCTCCGCCGCGACGTTCATGGCAAGATCGAAATGATCGGTCGTGCCGACGCGCCCCGTGACGATCAGCGCGCTCGCGCTCACCCGGTTCAGCGCGGCCACCATCTCGGCGCGCCGCCACAGCAGCGGCAGCGGCATCGCGATCAGGCCCGCCCGCAGGACGCCGAGCAGCGTCAGCACGCCGTCGACCGTGTTGGCGAGCTGGATGCCGACGATGGCGTCGGTGTGCAGCCCGATGCGGCGCAGCCGTCCGGCGATGGCCGACACCATGCGGTCGGCCTGCGCGTAGGTCAGGCGGCGGGGCGGCCCGTCGGTGAAGGCTCTCGCGGTTGGGCGGATCGATCAGGGCGATCGCGTCCGGGCGGCGCTGCGCGGCGCGGCGCAACAGTTCGTCGAGCGTCGCGCGGCCGCCGATGCGGCCTGCGCCGGTCTTGCCGCGTGGATCGTCGAGGATCACCGGAAGGCCTCATGGGGCTTTCGGCTCCCGCCACCAGGTCTCGGGAAGATAGCCGTAGAGCGAAGTCGCCGACGGATGCGTCACCGTGTTCCAGCGCGCGATCCATTGCTCGGGCAGATGGAACAGCGGGACGGTGTAGAAACCCGAGATCAGCACGCGGTCGAGCGCGCGCACCGCGGAAACGAAGTCCTCGCGCTTCTCGGCCTTGAGCAGCGCGGCGATCATGGCGTCGACCGCCGGACTCTTGACCCCCATGTAGTTGCGGGTGCCGTTGGCATCGGCCGCGGCCGCGCTCCAGTAGAACGACTGCTCGTTGCCGGGCGAGAGCGATTGGTCCCAGCGGTTCTCGATCATGTCGAATTCGTAGGCGAGCTTGCGGCCGTCGTATTGCACGGCGTCGACCGAGCGTACCCGCGCGGCGATCCCGGCGCGCTTGAGGCTCTGGACGAACAGGAGCGACAGCCGTTCCTCGTCGCGCGCCGTCACCATGATCTCGAACGTGAAGCGGCGGCCGCTCTTGGCCTCGACCAGTTCGGTGCCGCGCAGCTCGTAGCCTGCGGCCTTGAACAGGTCGAGAGCGCGCTTGAGCGTGGCGCGGTCGCGGCCCGAGCCGTCGCTCACCGGCGGCTGCCACGTGCCGTCGAGCACGTCGGCGCGCACGGCGTCCGGGAAGGGGGCGAGCAGCGCCCGCTCGCGCGCGTCGGCCGGGCGGCCGCGGGCGGAGAGCTCCGAGCCCTCGAAATAGCTCGCGGTGCGCTGATAGAGGCCGAAGAAATAGGACTGATTGATCCACTCGAAGTCGAACAGCAGCGCGATCGCCTCGCGCACACGGATGTCCGAAAAGACCGGCCGCCGGGTGTTGAACACGAAGACCGGACTGACCTTCGGCACACCGGTCGGGAACTTGTCCTTGACCACGCGGCCTTCGCGCGCCGCCGGGAAATCGTAGGCGGTCTGCCAACGCGCCGGATCGTACTCGACGCGGAAATCGTACAGGCCGCGCTTGAACGCTTCGAGGTGCGAGTTGGCCTCGCGGTAGTAGTCGAACCGGACCTCGTCGAAATTCCAGAGGCCGCGGTTGATCGCAAGGTCGCGGCCCCAGTAGTTCGGGTTGCGCTTGAACGTCACGCTCTTGCCCGGATCGACCGCGGCGACGACATAGGGTCCGCTGCCCAGCGGCGCCTCGAACGAGGTGTCCTCGAATGTCTCCGCCTTCACCGCGTGCTTCGCCAGCACCGGCATCAGGCCGAGAATGAGCGGCAGCTCGCGGTCGTCGGTGCCGGTGAGATCGAAGCGGACCGCGCGCTCGCCGACCGTCTCGGCTTTCACGACCTTGGCATAGTAGGTGCGGTAGTTGGGCCGGCCTTTGTCGCGCAGCAGCTGCCAGGAGAAGATCACGTCGTCGGGCGTGATCGGCGTGCCGTCGGAAAAGCGCGCCGCCGGGTCGATCTTGAAGGTGACGTAGCTCCTGGCCGCGTCGGTCTCGACCGATTTGGCGATCAGCCCGTAGAGCGTGAACGGTTCGTCGTAGCCGCGCGCCATCAGGCTTTCGACCACGTAGGTGCGCACCTGCTGGAGCGCGATGCCGCGCACGATGAGCGGATTGAGACTGTCGAAGGTGCCGAGCACGCCGTGCACGATCCGGCCGCCCTTGGGCGCGGCCGGATTGACGTATGGCATCTGGCTGAAACCGTCCGGCAGCGCCGGCTCGCCATGCATGGCGATTGCGTGCCGCGCCTCTGCGGTCTGCGCCTCGCCGAACGATCCGTGAGCCAGCACCGCCAGGGCGAGCAACAGGCCGGCCGCCGTTCGCCAGCACAGCGCAGCTCGACGGGCGGGGAAGGGCACATTCACGGCGGCGGATCGACCCGGGCTTTGGCCAACGATTGATTCTGCAAATGAATGGGATGACCTTGGGCTTATTGCGGCGGCTTCAAAAGCCAAGGCTCGGCGTTATCACCAATTTTCGAGAAATTCTCAGGCCCGCCGGTTCCGCCTAAGGCTTTGGGGGAATTGCAATTGCCGCTCCGCTACCGGGCCGCCGCGTCACGCTCCTGCCGCATTTGGTGCCGACACAACTAAGCGAGGGGGCGACCGTTCCTGGGCCCTAGGGGCGCCTTGCGAGCGGTAAGCATAGAGGATTTGCCGATGGATCAACGGTCCGAATTCGTGCCGGCTCGGCCGGCCGCACGCACGTTTGCCATCGCTTTGGCGACGACCATGCTTACTGCCTTGATCGGTTCGGGCGCCTTCGCTCAGACGCCGGCAACGCCGGCAGCCCCGAAGGCCGCGCCCAAGGCGGCACCGAAGGCCGCGCCGAAAGCGCCGGAGACCGCGCCGGCCCAGCAGGCCGCGCCGAACGCCGCCGCCGACCCGCAGCTCGTGTTCTCGCCCTGGACCAAGTTCTGCCTGAAGGGCCAGGACGCCGGCGCCAAGCAGGTCTGCTTCACCGGCAAGGACGGCCGGGTGGAGTCGGGCATGCCGGTGGTCGCGGCGGTCCTGATCGAGCCGGAAGGCGATCCGAAAAAGGTGTTGCGTGTGACGCTGCCGCTCGGCATGTCGCTCGCGCCCGGGACCCGCGTGATCGTCGATCAACGGCCAGCCGATGACCGGGCCTTATGTCATTTGCTTCAACAACGGCTGCATGGCCGACTACGAAGCCTCGGGCGAATTGATCACCAAGCTCAAGGCCGGCAAGGGCCTCGTGGTGCAGGGCATCAACGGCTCCGGCCAGCCGATCAGCCTGGTGATCCCGCTCGGCGATTTCGGCAAGGCCTATGACGGCCCGCCGACCGATCCGAAGGTGTTCGAGGAGCAGCAGAAGAAGCTGCAGGACGAGTTGCAGGCGCGCGCCGAGAAGGCCCGCAAGGAACTCGAAGCCAAGCAGGCGACGCCCGGCCCCGCGCTGATCGTCAGCTTCGAATTGCAATCGATCGAGGCGCGCTCCGGCGCGCCTCTTTCATTTTCGGGGGTTAGTTCAGCAGCGAATTGCGCGGCCGGTAGGCGCCGCCGTCGTCCTGCTCGAACACCTCGGCGACCTGCGGATGGCGCACCGGCTCGCCGGAGGTATCCGGCAGCAGGTTCTGCTCGGAGACATAGGCGATGTACTCGCTCTCCGCGTTCTCGGCGAACAGGTGATAGAACGGCTGGTCCTTGCTCGGGCGCACCTCGACCGGGATCGAGTTGTACCATTCCTCGGTGTTGTTGAACTCCGGATCGATGTCGAAGATCACGCCGCGGAACGGAAACACGCGGTGGCGGACCACCTGGCCGATCTTGAATTTGGCGCTGCGAGTCTTGTTCATGGTCAAGCCGACATAATCCAGGATTGCGGCCAGCGCCAGAGGGTCAAAGCGCGTATTGCCGGGCCATCTCCGGGTCCTTGGCGGCGACCAGGCGCGCGAGATCGAGCAGCACCTTGGCCTGCTTCCAGGTGGCGTCGTCCTGCATCTTGCCGTCGATCATGACCGCGCCGGTGCCGTCCGGCATGGCGGCGACGATCTTCTGCGCGAACGCCACCTCGGCCGGGTCGGGCGAGAACACGCGCTTGGCGATCGGCACCTGGCTCGGATGCAAGCGTCCAGGCGCCGACGCAGCCCATCAGGAAGGCGTTGCGGAATTGCGCCTCGCAGGCCTGCGGATCGGCGAAATCGCCGAACGGCCCGTAGAACGGCTTGATGCCGGCGGCGGCGCAGGCGTCCACCATCTTGGCGAAGGTGTAGTGCCACAGATCCTGCTGGAAGGCCGCGCGCGTGCCGCCGCCGCTCACCGCATCGGCGAGCACCTTGTATTCGGGGTGGCCGCCGCCGACACGCGTCGTCTTCATCGCGCGCGAGGCGGCGAGATCGGCGGGACCGAGGCTGATGCCGTGCATGCGGGGCGACGCGGCCGCGATCGCCTCGACATTGTTGACGCCCTGCGCCGTCTCCAAAATGGCGTGGATCAGGATCGGCTTCTTGATCGCGTGCCTGGCCTCGAGTTGCGCGAGCAACTGGTCGAGATAGTGGATGTCCCAGGCGCCCTCGACCTTCGGCAGCATCACCACGTCGAGCTTGTCGCCGATCGCGGCGACGATCTCGATCACGTCGTCGAGCGCCCAGGGCGAGTTGAGCGCATTGATGCGCGTCCACAGGCCGGTCGCGCCGAAGTCGTTCTGCTTCGCCATCGTGATGAAGCCCGCGCGCGCCGCCTCCTTGGCGTCGGCGGGGATCGCGTCTTCGAGATTGCCCAGCACGACGTCCACCTGCGCGATCAGCTCCGGCACCTTGGCGCGCAGCTTTTCGATCTGCGGCGGCACGAAATGGATCATGCGCTCGAGCCGCACCGGCAGCTCGGCGAGCGGGGCGGGCGCGCCGATGGCGAGCGCCTTGAAGAAGTTGCGCGGGAGCTTCATTCAGCAGGTCCTTATGGGCGGCGGATCGTCTCGCCTGCCATGCAAGTCGTGCGCCAAATATCACGAAAGCGGAACGCCGGTCCGCTTAATCGAGGACGATATTCGCATCGCGGATGACGGCGGACAACCGATCGGTCTCCTCCTTGAGGAAGGCGCGGAATTCCGCGGGCGTACTGGCAATCACCTCGGCGCCTTGCTCGATCAGCTTGGTACGCGCTTTCTCCTCCTGCAGGGTCGCGACGCTCGCGCGATTGAGCGCGTCGACGATGCCCGCGGGCGTTCCGGCCGGGGCCAGCAGCCCGAACCAGGTTCCGGCGCGATAGTCGAGCCCTTGCTCCAGGAACGTCGGCACGTCGGGCAGCAGTTCGAAACGGCGCGCGGACGCGACCGCCAGCACCTTGACCTTCTCGCCGCGCACCAGGCCGAGCACCGGCAACACGCTCGAAAACAACGCCTGCACCTGACCGGTCATGACCCCGACGGCGGCCGGCCCGCCGCCGCTATACGGCACGTGCACCATCTGCACGCCGGTCATGGCGGTGAACAGATCCAGCGCCGAGATGCGGACCGCTGCCGGCGCCGTAGGAGCCATAGTTCAACTCGCCCGGCCGCGCCTTCGCATAGGCGATGAACTCCTGCAGCGAATTGACCGGCAGCGTCTGCGGCACGACCAGCGAGCGTCGGCGAGTTTACCGCGAGCGAGATCGGCTCCAGGTCCTTCTGCGGATCGAAGCCAAGCTTGCGATAGAGCGACGGGTTGGCGGCGAGCCCGACGCTGGCGATGGCGAGCGTGTGTCCGTCGGGCTTGGCGCGCACGACCGACAGCGTGCCGACATTGGTGTTGGCGCCCGGGCGATTGAGCACGACGAACGGCTGGCCAAGCCGCCGCGACAATCCTTCGCTGAGCAGGCGCGCGACCACCTCCGACCCGCCGCCGGCCGCGAACGGAACGACGATCTCGACCGCACGGGAAGGATAGGATTGGGCGCGGGCGGGCGAGACATGCGCCGCAACTGCAAGAACCGCGCACAGTCAGCGCGGCCGCCATGGCATGCCCGAACGATTTCATGTTGGACGTCGAGCGACTTCGCTTCAATTCCGGAACGACGGATCGATCTTGTCCGCCAGCATCATCAGCGCCGGCCAGTCGCGGTCGTGCACGCGGCCGTTGCCCCAGAAAATCCGCGCCGACTTCTCGCACGATTCCTGCGACGGCAGGCTGTAGGGCTGGTTGGAGGCGAGCACCATCATCTGCGTCTCGCAGCTCTTTTCCAGATAGTACATCAGGTTGAACGCCTCGCCGACATTGGCGCCGGCGGTGAGCAGCCCATGGTGCTTCATGATCAGGCACTTGTTGTCGCCGAGATCGTGGACGATGCGTTCGCGCTCGCCGAGATCGTCCGCGACGCCTTCGAACTCGTGGTAGCCGATGCGGTTGTAATAGCGCATCGCGCTCTGATTGAGCATCAGCAGTCCGCAGTCGAGCGCCGACACTGCCTGCCCGGCGACCGTGTGGGTATGCAGGATGGCGTGCAGGTCCTTGCGCGCCATATGGATCGCGCTGTGAATGACGAAGCCCGCGCGGTTCACCTGATAGGGCGTGTCGTCGAGGATGTTTCCGTCGACGTCGATCTTGACCAGGTTCGAGGCGGTCACCTGCTCGTAGAGGAGGCCATAGGGATTGATCAGGAACTGGTCCTCGGTGCCGGGCACCCGTACCGAGATGTGGTTGTTGATCAGATGGGTCCAGCCGTAATGCGCGACCAGCCGGTAGGCGGCGGCGAGTTCGACGCGTGCCTGCCATTCGGCGTCGCTGACGCGCTGACGGACCGAGGTTTGCTCGACGGCTTTGACGGCCTGCATGACGTTCTCCGCTGACGACTGGATGATCTTGGCCGGACCATAACAGCCCGCCGAAGCCCGTGCTACAGCGCCTCGCCGCGCATCAGGCGCGGCTGCGAGGCGGCCGGCGAGACGCCCTCGCGCATGACGGCGCGGCGCAACGGCCCGATCCGTTCCAGCATCAACAGGCCGATGCCGCGCGCGCCATGCAGCGGCAGGAATTCGGTGAGCAGGCTGCGATTGACCAGGTCGACCGCGAGCGCGCGGCTCACCACGTCGGCGCGCCGCATGTGCTCATAGCGGCCGGTCAGTTCGTCCGCGCCGATGTCTTCTCCGGCGCGGGCGGCCGTGACGACAAGCTCGGCCACCGTCGCGGCGTCGCGCAGCCCGAGATTGAGCCCCTGCGCGCCGATCGGCGGAATCACGTGGGCGGCTTCCCCGACCAGCACGGCGCGGCGGGCGGCAAAGCGCCGCGCGGTCTCGACCGTGAGCGGAAAGACGCCGCGGCCGGGTTCGACAGCAACCTTGCCCAGGATCGAATGGGAGCGGCGCTCGATCTCCTCCGACAGTTCGGCGTCGGACAGTTCGGCGAGCCGCGGGGCCTCGCCCGGATCGGCGACGTAGACCAGGCTCGACCGCTGGCCGGGCAGCGGCACCAGCGTGAACGGGCCGGTCGGGGTGTGGAACTCGGTCGAGCAATCGCGATGCGGGCGGCTGTGCGCCAGGTTGAGCGTCAGCGCGGTCTGCGGGTAGCTGCGGCTCTCGGTCTCGATGCCGGCGGCGACGCGGGTGAGGGAGCGCCGCCCCTCGGCGCCGATGACCAGGCGCGCGGATGCCTCGCCGCCGGCAAACCGTACCGTGACCCGGTCCTCCGCGATTGCGATCCCCTCGGCATCGGCTTCGATCCGATGCAGAGCGGGAAGGCCGCTGCGCGCGCGCCGCAAGCGCGGCGACGAGGTGACGGTTCTCGATATTGTAGCCGAACGCATCGAGCCCGATTTCGCTTGCGTCGAAGTGCACTTCCGGCGCGCGAAACAGCCGCCCGGTATCGTCGACGATCCGCATCGTCTTGAGCGGAGCGGCGTGCTCCCGGCAGGCCGCCCAGACACCCAGCGTATCGAGCGCGGTGACGGAACCGGCAAACAGCGCGGTGGTGCGGTGATCGGCAGCAGGGGTGCGCGCGATCAGGATCGTTTCGACGCCGGCCGAGGCGAGCGCAATCGCCGTCGTCAGCCCGGCCGGGCCGCCGCCGATAACGATCGCCTCAGAGGTCAGATTGGTCATCCGCGTCCCGCAGCCGTGCGCCTTCGTCGTTCCGGCAATGATATGATATTCATCCGGGTCAAGTCCGCGCAGAAACGAGCCCCAAATTGCCCCAGCAACCCAGCCGGATAGCCGCCTTTTCGGTCCACATCTTCACCGCGCTCGGGGCCGCGCTCGCCTTCGGCGCGCTGATCTATGCGGTGCGCGGCGCAATGGGCGGCGATGTTCGTTTGCCTCGGACTGGCGCTGATCGTGGACGGTGTCGACGGCACGATCGCGCGCTACCTCAAGGTCGCCGAGGTGCTGCCGCGCTGGTCCGGCGACACGCTCGATCTGGTGGTCGATTTCGCCACCTATGTGTTCGTGCCGGCCTATGCGATCGCCGCCAGCGGTCTGCTGCCGGACTGGTTCGCGGTCCCGGCGGGGATGATCATCGTCGTCACCGGCGCGATCTATTTCGCCGACAAGCAGATGAAGACCGACGACTATTATTTCCGCGGCTTCCCGGCGCTGTGGAACGCGGTGGCGTTCTATCTGTTCGTGCTCAAGCCCGCGCCGTGGCTCGCTGCGGTCCTGATCGTGGCGCTGGCCGTTCTGTCGTTCGTGCCGTTCAAGTTCCTGCACCCGATGCGGGTCAAGCGGCTGTACGCGCTCAACGTCGCGGCGCTGGCGCTGTGGTCGGCGCTGGCATTGATGGCGATCTTCAGTGGATTGGACCCAGGACCATGGGTCGCAGGCGGCCTGGTCGCGGTCGCCTTATATTTCGTCGGCGTTGGGCTCACCGAGAAACGCTGAATGGAACTGCTGTCGCTTCTGACCGATCCGAATGCCTGGGCGGCGCTGGTCACGCTGACCGTGCTCGAGATCGTGCTCGGCATCGACAATCTCGTCTTCCTCGCGGTGCTGACGTCGCGGCTCGACGGCGCGCAGGCGCGGCGCGCGCGGATGATCGGGCTTTCGCTCGCGTTCGTGTTCCGCGTGGTCATGCTGGCGGCGCTGACCTGGCTGATGGGCCTCACCGCCCCGTTGTTCACGCTGTTCGGCGCGGGCGTGTCGTGGCGCGACATCATCCTGATCGGCGGCGGGCTGTTCCTGATCGCCAAGGCCACGCACGAAATTCATAACGAGGTCGAGGCGCGCGAGGGGGGCGACAGCAAGACCGCCGGCACCGCCAAGGCGTTCGCGCTGGTGGTCGCGCAGGTGGTGGCGATCGACCTGGTATTCTCGCTCGACTCCATCATCACGGCGATCGGCATGGTCGACGAGCTGGCGATCATGGTGGCGGCGGTGGTGATCGCGATGATCGTGATGTTCGTGGCCGCCAATCCGGTCGGCGCCTTCATCGCCGAGCACCCGACCACCAAGATGCTGGCGCTCGCCTTCCTGGTGCTGATCGGGGTGGCGCTGGTCGCCGACGGCTTCGAGTTTCACATCCCGCGCGGCTACATCTATTTCGCCATGGCGTTCGCGGGCGCGGTCGAGGTCTTCAATGTGATGGCGCGGCGCAACCGCCGCCGGCGCCGCCCGCCGGGCGGGCAGGGCGCGTGATGACGCAAGGCCGCCTGACGGCTTGATCCACAGGCGCTGCTGCGCAACATTGCCGCCGCCGCCCGGGTTCCAAGAGGCGTGCTCAAGCTCAAGAGGAGTTACACCATGGTTGCAGCCGTGCGCGTGCACAAGACGGGCGGCCCCGAAGTGCTGACATACGAGCAGGTCGAGGTGCCGGCGCCGGGGCCCGGCCAGGTCAAGGTCAAGAACCGCGCCATCGGCGTCAACTTCATCGACACCTATTTCCGGATGGGCATGTACCCGTCGCCGGTCGGGATGCCGTTCGTGTCGGGCAACGAAGGCGCGGGCGACGTGATCGCGGTGGGGCCCGGCGTGAGCGACATCAAGGTCGGCGATCGCGTCGGCTACGTCGTCGGGCTCGGCTCCTATGCGGAGGAGCGCCTGCTGCCGGCCGATCGTGCGGTGAAGCTGCCGGACGCGATCAGCTACGAGCAGGCCGCCGCCATGATGCTCAAGGGCATGACCACGCAGTACCTGGTGCGGCGGACCTACCGGGTGCAGAAGGGCGACAACGTGCTGATCCACGCGGCCGCGGGCGGCGTCGGCCTGATCGCCAGCCAGTGGGCGAACCATCTCGGCGCCAACGTGATCGGTACCGTCGGCAGCAAGGAGAAGGGCGAGCTTGCCAAGAAGAACGGCGTCCACCACGTCATCCTCTATCGCACCGAGGATTTCGCCGCCCGGGTCAAGGAGATCACCGGCGGCCAGCTCTGCGCGGTGGTCTATGACGGCATCGGCAAGGCGACGTTTCCGGCCTCGCTCGATTGCTTGCGGCCGCTCGGCATGTTCGCGAGCTTCGGCTCGGCCTCGGGCCAGGTCGAGGCCTTCAACATCAACATCCTGCAGACCAAAGGCTCGCTGTTTGCGACGCGGCCGACGCTCAACCACTACGTCGCCAAGCGCGAGGATCTGCTCAAGACCGCGAACGAGCTGTTCGAGGTGGTGGCGAGCGGCGCGGTGAAGATTCCGATCAACCAGAAATACGCGCTCAAGGACGCCGCCAAGGCGCATATCGACCTCGAAGGCCGCAACACCACCGGCTCGACCATCCTGGTGCCCTGATCGGCGATCCGATGCACCGCAAGATCGGCATGGCCGCGGCGATCCTCGCTGCGGCCATGTTCGTTTGGCCGGCTGGGGCCGCCGAGGTCTCCGACGCCGAAGTGATGGCGATCATGCAGAAGCACTGCGTGATGTGCCACGCTCGGAAACCCACGCACCCGGCCTTCGACGCGCCGCCGAAGAACGTCGCATTGGAGACGATCGATCAGGCCAAGGCCTGGGCGGTCAAGATCGTCGAGCAGGTCGTGCTCGACCGCAACATGCCGGTCGGCAATGAGACCGAAATGACCGAGGCGGAGCGCGCCGCCCTGGCGCGCTGGCTCGCCGGGATGAGGTAACCAGGGCAGGGTGGCTTCCACGACTGCCGCAATCGCGCCGCAGACGCACCATACGAATCCCCCGGGCGGCGCGGACTGTTTTCATCAAGGCGCGTTTCATGAGGGATTTCAGACGCATCGGTTTGGCCTTGCTGATCGCTTCGGCGTTGCCGTATGCGGTGGCAATGCCGGCCCGCAGCGAGACGGCGAGCATTCCGCCTGCCCAGCAGGGCGAGTCCGCCTGCAAGCGCGGAACATTCCGCCTCGCGCTCGATGTCGGCCACACCGCGAAGCACCCGGGCGCCACCAGCGCGCGCGGCGTCATGGAGTACGATTACAATCTCGCGCTCGCCAAGGTGATCGAGCAGAAGCTGATCGGTGCGGGCTTCAGCAAGACCTCGCTGCTGGTCACCGATGGCACCATGTACAAGGCGCTGGCTGGCCGCGTCGCCAAGGCGAACCGCATCCCGGCCGACCTGTTTCTGTCGATCCACCACGATTCCGTGCCGGACAATTTCCTGGAGAAATGGGAGTTCGAAGGCGTGGAGCGCTCGTACAGCGACCGCTTCAAGGGCCACTCGGTCTTCATCTCCCAGGACAATCCGGACCGGGAAGCCAGCCTCCAGTTCGCCAAGTTGCTCGGCCAGGGGCTGCGCGAGCGCGGGCTGCAATATGCCCGCCAGTACATCGAGAAATTCATGGGCAACAAGCAGCGCATCCTGGTCGATGCCGAAAACGGAGTTTACCGCTACGACCAGTTGATCGTGCTGCGGACCACCAAGATGCCGGCGGTGCTGCTGGAGGCCGGCTCGATCATCAATCGCGACGAAGAGATGCAGATGCGCACGCCCGAGCGCCAGACACTGATCGCCGACGCAACGGTGCGGGCGGTCGATGCGTATTGCGCGGCCCATGCGCCGCGTACGCAGCCGTCGGCCGCGGCGAAAAAGCCCTCAGGCGCCCGCCGGTAAGCGCGGATCGTCAGAACAGCCCGGCCAGCGCTGCGAACGCCGGATGATCGAGCGTACCCGGCGCGAGCCGCGGGATTCCCACCAGGTCGTTGGCTTCGGCGAACTCGTGCAGGGTCGCCAGCGTGTCGCCGAGCGTCGCCGCGCTGCCCTCGCTCTCGCTCACCACCACCGCCGCCACGTTGAGATTGCGCCGCGCCAGGACTTCGAGCGCGGTCAGCGTGTGGCTGATGGTGCCGACATAGGTGCCGGTGACCAGGATGATCGGGATCCGCAGGAGCGACATCCAGTCGAGCACGGTGTGGCGGTCGTCGAGCGGCACCATGATGCCGCCGATGCCCTCGATCAGCAGCGTGCCGCGCCGGTTCGCCATGGCGCGCCGGCTGAACTCGACCACGGCGTTGTAGTCGATGGCGCGGCCTTCCTGCTTCGCCGCCTGGTGCGGCGAAAGCGGCGCGGTGAAGCGCCAGGGCGAGATGCGTTCGATCTCGTCCATCGATGCGTCGCGCCCGAGCGCAGCGAGCAGCCGCGCCGGATCGCTTGCCTCGCGCGTCTCAGGCGAGAATGCGCTGACCACCGGCTTGATCGCTTCGACCGCGCGCCCGGCCTTGCGGTAGTGCGCGATCAGGCCGCGTGGTCACGAAGGTCTTGCCGATGTCGGTGCCGGTTGCAGTGACGAAGATCGCGGTCACGTCGCGCGCACCAGGATGCGGTTCTTCACCACGCTGGCCAGCCGCTCGATCTCGGCGTCCGGGTGCTGGGCGGTGAAGGTGAGGCGCAGCCGCGCCGTCCCGGCCGGCACCGTCGGCGGGCGGATCGCCGCCACCAGGAAGCCTTGCTCCTCGAGCTGGCGCGATGCTTCAAGCGCGGCATCGGCCTCGCCGAGCACGAGCGGGACGATCGGGCTGGCCGGCTCCGGCAACCCGACGGCGCGCGCGAACGCCTTGGCCTTCTCCAGCGGCTGCGCCGCGTAGGCCGGATCGCTCTCGATCAGATCGAGCGCGGCGATCGCGGCGGCGACGGTCGCGGGCGGCAGCCCGGTCGAATAGATCAAGGTGCGGGCGCGGTTGCGGATCAGGTCGATGACCTCGGCCGAGGCACAAAGATAGCCGCCATAGCCGCCGATCGCCTTGGAGAGCGTGCCCATCTGCAGCGGAATGTCCTTGCCCATGCCGGTCGCATAGTTCGAACCGCGGCCGCCGCCGATCACGCCGAGGCCGTGCGCGTCATCCGTCATCAGCCAGGCGTCGTAGGTCTCGGCCAGCGCCGACAGCGCGGGCAGCGGCGCCAGGTCGCCATCCATCGAAAACACGCCGTCGGTGACGATCAGCGCATGCCGGTGGCGCTGCCGCATCTCCAGCAGCAGCCGCGCCACATGACGGTCATCGGCATGACGGTAGGGCACCACCGTGGCGCGGGCGAGCCGCGCACCGGCCCACAGGCAGGCATGCGCCAGTTCGTCGATCAGGATGAGATCGTCCGGGCCGGCGAGCGCCGGGATGATACCCATGTTGGCGAGATAGCCCGAGCCGAACACGCAGGCGGCCTCGGTCTGCTTCAGCCGGGCAAGCCGGCTTTCCAGTTCGGCGTAAAGCGGATGATTGCCGGTCACGAGCCGCGAGGCGCCAGCCCCCACGCCGTAGAGGCGCAGCGCCTGGATCGCCGCCTCCTTGACGGCCGGGTGATGGGTCAGATTGAGATAGTCGTTGCAGGAGAACGACAGCAGCCGGCGGCCGTTCCGCAGCACCCAGATGCCGGTCACCCGCGCGGTATCGGTGAGCGCGCGGCGCAGCGACCGGCGATCGAGCTCGCCGAGTTTTTGTGCCGCAAATTCATCAAGGGAACGCATCACCGACCCCAAACCGTCACGCCCGCCACCCCATTGTGACGGTAACATACCCAGCGGGCGCAAGCCGGGTAAACTCGGAGTTGGCCGCGGTCTGTGACCGGCACGTGACCGTCGCAGCCGCGCGAGGCAAAATGCCCCAATGACCGAGAAATTATCAGGGAGCTTGCCCGGCTGGTACGAGGCGGGCCTCGCCCATGTCTGGCTGCCCTATGCCCAGATGAAGACGGCGCGTCCGCCGCTCCCGGTGGTGCGCACCGAGGGCTGCCGGATCGTGCTCGCCGACGGGCGGGAACTCGTCGACGGCATCGCGTCCTGGTGGACCGCCTGCCACGGCTATAATCATCCGCACATCCGGGAGGCCGTGGAGCGTCAGCTTCGCGACCTGCCGCATGTCATGTTCGGCGGCCTTGCCCATGAGCAGGCGCTGACCCTGGCGCGGCGGCTTGCGGCGCTGCTGCCGGGCGACCTCGATCGCGTGTTCTTCTCGGATTCCGGCTCGGTCGCCGTCGAGGTGGCGCTCAAGATGGCGTTGCAGTACTGGCTCAATCGCGGCATTCGCGGCCGGACCAAGTTCATTGCGTTCCGGGGCGGCTATCACGGCGATACCGCCGGCGCCATGGCGGTGAGCGATCCCGATGACGGCATGCATGCGCTGTTCCGCGGGCTGCTGCCGGAGCAGATCGTGCTCGACCTGCCGCGCGACGACGCGGGCGAGGAGGCATTGTCCCGCGTGTTGGCGGCACGCGCCGACGAGATCGCCGGGATCGTCGTCGAGCCGCTGGTGCAGGGGGCGGGCGGCATGCTGTTCCACGATGCCGCGGTGCTGCGACGGTTGCGGGCGGCGGCCGACCGGCACGAATGCCTGCTGATCTTCGACGAGATCTTCACCGGCTTCGGCCGCACCGGCAGCCTGTTCGCGTGCGAGGAAGCGGGCGTGGTGCCCGACATCGTCACGCTGTCGAAGGCGCTGACCGGCGGTACGCTGCCGCTCGCCGCGACCGTGGCGCGCAGGCGGGTGTTCGACGCGTTCTGGTCGGACGATCCGCTGCATGCGCTGATGCACGGACCGACCTTCATGGCGAATGCGCTCGCCTGCGCCGCCGCCAATGCCTCGCTCGACCTGTTCGAGCGCGAGCCGAGGCTCGCGCAGGTGGCGGCGATCTCCGCGCAGATGGCGCGCGAGCTTGCGCCGTGCCGAGAGCTGCCCGGGGTGACCGACGTGCGCGTGAAGGGGGCGATCGGGGTGGTCGAACTCGAACGGATCGCGGACCTCGACGCGTTGCGCGCGCGTTTTATCGAGCAGGGCGTGTTCGTGCGGCCGTTCGGCAACATCGTCTACCTGACGCCGAGCTTTACCATCACGCCGGACGAGCTGACGATGTTGACGGCCGCGATCCGAAAGGTGCTCTAAAATCCGACCACGGTGCCGTGCAGGTCGTAGGCGTCGGCGCGCTCGATCTTCACCGTCGCGATCTCGCCGACGCGCAGCGGCCGCCGGCTCGCTACGTAGACCGCGCCGTCGATCTCCGGCGCATCGCCCTTGCTGCGGCCCTTGGCGATCCCCGGATCAAGTCCCGCAATCGGCCCGACCGCGTCGATGATGACCTGCTGGCGTGTGCCGGCCTTGCGCTTGAGTCGCCGCGCCGAGATCGCCTGCTGGCGCGCCATCAGGCGCTGCCAGCGATCTTCGATCACGTCGTTCGGGATCAGTGCGGCAAGATCGTTCGACACCGCGCCCGCCACCGGCTCGTAGCGGAAGCAGCCGACGCGGTCGAGTCTGGGCTTCCTCAAGCCAATCGAGCAGGAACGCAAAGTCCTGCTCGGTCTCGCCCGGAAAGCCGACGATGAAGCTCGAGCGGATGGTCAGGTCGGGACAGATCGCGCGCCAGCGCGCGATCCGCTCCAGCGTCTTTTCCTGCGCCGCCGGCCGCTTCATCCGGCGCAGCACGTCCGGGCTGGCGTGCTGGAACGGGATGTCGAGATAGGGCAGCACCTTGCCTTCGGCCATCAGCGGGATGACCTCGTCGACGTGCGGGTAGGGATAGACGTAGTGCAGCCGCACCCAGACGCCGAGCTCGCCGAGCGCCTGTGCGAGGTCCAGAAACCGCGCCCGCACCTCGCGGTCTTTCCACGCGCTCGCCGCATATTTGATGTCGACGCCGTAGGCCGAGGTGTCCTGCGAGATGACCAGCAGTTCTTTCACGCCCGCCGCCACCAGCCGCTCGGCCTCGCGCAGCACGTCGGCCGCCGGCCGCGACACCAGATCGCCGCGCAGCTTCGGGATGATGCAGAAGGTGCAGCGGTTGTTGCAGCCCTCGGAAATCTTCAGATAGGCGTAGTGGCGCGGCGTGAGCTTGACGCCCTCGGGCGGCACCAGGTCGACGAACGGATCGTGCGGGCGCGGCGCGGCGCGATGCACCGCCTCGACCACGCTCTCGTATTGCTGCGGACCGGTGACGGCCAGCACGCCGGGATAGCGCTGCGTGATCTTCTCGGGCTCGGCGCCCATGCAGCCGGTGACGATGACCTTGCCGTTCTCGTTCAGCGCCTCGCCGATCGCGGCCAGCGACTCCGCCTGCGCGCTGTCGAGGAATCCGCAGGTGTTGACGATGACCAGATCGGCGCCGGCGTGCTCGCGCGTGAGCGCGTAGCCTTCCGCCCGCAGCCGCGTGATGATGCGCTCTGAATCGACCAGCGCCTTCGGACAGCCGAGCGAGACGAAGCTGACCTTCGGGGCGCCGGGATCGGTCTTGGTGGAAACGGGCATGGGCAGGGGGCTAGCCCAGCCGGGCGGCGCGGGCAAGCAGAGCCTCGCCGGTGCTTGCAATCGCGATCCCGTTCGCCCATGCAGTCAGCCGGCCGGAAGGGTGGCCGAGCGGTTTAAGGCACCGGTCTTGAAAACCGGCAGGGGTTCACGCCCCTCGTGGGTTCGAATCCCACCCCTTCCGCCAATACCCCTCCGGGATTCATAAAATAGTCACCATCGGCGCGTAGGTTTCGCTGGTCATCGTGATTCGCCAGCTGCGGATGTACCAGCGCGATCTGATGATGTGGGCCCGCCGGGAGCAATCCTTGGCGGGTTTTCGCTTGTGGGGGTCCATTTGGCCCGCTCCCACCACCAAACCCCGAATACCACCCATTTACCACCTTCAGGGCCGCGTTAACGAAGCCGCAATACTGCCGCGATCGGCGCGCGAAATGGCGGAACTTGGGGATTGGCCGCGCCGGGGATCTGAGCGCGCGGCCGCTAGGCGGCAGTCCGCTCCCGTCACGTCCGCTTGCACCGGCGCAACCGCGCCGGTTGCGGCGTCGATGGCGCAGCGGCCGCGGTGGGGAGACGATGGGGCGTTTGTCCTCGGGCTTGAGTGCCGGCCGGATCGCGCGCGCCTGCGCGGTGGTGCTTGGCGCGCTCATGCTCGCGCACTGCACCTCGCCGATCCGCGACACCAAATTCGCATCGAGCGATACCGACATTCCGAAGGGCGGCGGCCGCTACAGCGTCGGCAAGCCGTATACGATCAACGGCAAGACCTACTATCCGAAGGAAGATCCGAACTACCGTGCGGAGGGCATCGCCTCCTGGTACGGGCCGGACTTCCACGGCGGGCCGACCGCGAACGGCGAACGCTACAACATGCACGGCTATTCGGCCGCCCATACGACAATGCCGCTGCCGAGCTATGCCCGCGTCACCAATCTGGCCAACGGCAAGTCGATCATCGTGCGGGTCAACAATCGCGGCCCGTTCGTGCACAACCGCCTGATCGATCTCTCGGTCGGAACCGCCAAGGCGCTCGACTTCTACGGCCACGGCGTAACCCGCGTGCGGGTCGAATATGTCGGCCGCGCGCCGGTCGAAGGCAGCGACGACAAGATGCTGCTCGCTACGCTGCGCTCGGGCGAGCCTGCGCCCGCGCCCTCATCGGTGATGGTCGCCGCGGCGGCGCCGTTCATCCCGGAGCCTCGCAATGCCGCGGGCAGGACCCCGGTCCCGCCGGAGCGCCCCTATGCGCTTGGAAGCACGCCAGGCCGCACCGCCAGCGCCGATGCCTCGCCGCCGAGCCGCGCGCCGGTCCGGACGACCGTGCGGGCCCGTGACGAGGACGAGGTCCCGTCCAGGCGCGAGGGAAATGCCGCACCCCGCGAGGGCGCGCTCGGCCTGATGAGCGGGCGGGGGCTCTACTAAGGCGATTTACAGCGGCAAACGCTTGCGCCGGACATGAATCCGCCGCTTGCGGCCGTTGCTATCTGGCGCCCGCGCTTGGTAAGGAAGCGCGGGCAGGGTATGGAGCGTGGATTGTGGCCATGCACAGCTTGCCGACACCCATGACCATCGCCGTCCCGCTACGCAAAGCCATTCGCTCGTCGTCCGTCCGCTGGGCCGCCGCAGCCCTGGTGGCGGTGCGGTCGCGACCGCCTATGCGGCGCCCAATCCGATCAGCGGCCCGAAGACCGCCAATCCGGTCGCGGGCCCCACCAAGGACGGCGGTTTCCAGACCGCGGCCGCGCACGCCATCCTGATCGATGCCGACAGCGGCAGCGTGCTGTTCGAGAAGGGCGCCGACGACCTGATCCCGCCGGCGAGCCTCTCCAAGCTGATGACCGCCGAGGTGGTGCTCAACGAGATCAAGCAGGGCAGGCTCAGTCCCACCAAGGAATTCCGCGTCAGCACCTATGCCTGGCGCACCGGCGGCGCACCCTCGCGCACCTCGGCGATGTTCCTGCCGATCAACAGCATGGTGGCGGTCGATGACCTGCTGCACGGCGTCATCATCCAGTCCGGCAACGATGCCTGCATCGTGCTGGCGGAAGGGATTGCCGGCACCGAAGGCGCCTTCGCCGAACTGATGACCAAGCGGGCGCGCGAGATCGGCCTGACGAAATCGACCTTCGGAAATTCGAACGGGCTGCCCAATCCCAAGCAGCTGATGACCTCGCGCGAACTCGGCAAGCTCGCCCGCCACATCATCGAGACCTATCCGGACTACTACAAATATTACGGCGAGAAGGAATTCACCTGGGGCAAGATCCGCCAGTACAACCGCAACCCGTTGCTGGCGTCGACGACCGGCGCCGACGGGCTCAAGACCGGCTTCACCAAGGAGGCGGGCTACGGCCTGGTCGGCTCGGCGGTGCAGAACGGCTTGCGGCTGATCGTGGTGGTCAACGGCCTGCGCAGCGAGAAGGAGCGCGCCGACGAGGGCAAGAAGCTGCTCGAATGGGGCTTCCACAATTTCCAGTCCGGCATGCTGTTCGCCGAAGGGCAGGAGATCGCCGACGCCAAGCTCTATGGCGGCGAGAAGGGCCGCGTGCCGCTGGTCACCGCCGACGGCAGGCCGGTGCGGCTGATGGTGCCGCGCGGCTCGCGCGAGCGGATCGTGGCGCGCGTGGTCTACAACGGCCCGGTGCGCGCGCCGGTCGATGAGGGCCAGAATATCGGCACCCTGAAGGTGTGGCGGGGCGATTTCCTGGTGCTGGAGGTGCCGCTCAAGGCGGCCGACCAGCGTGGCCAAGGGAAGCCTCACCCAGCGCGCCTTCGATGCCGCCTCCGAAATGGCAATCGGGCTGTTCCGGGCGGGCCTGCAGCGGATATAGTCGGTGAGTTTGGCGATCGGGCCGGCCGAGGCTTCCAGCCGGCCCTGTCGCGATTTTGCTTGTGTGCGCTCCGGCGGCTCTCCGTCGCTCCGCGCGCCATGCGGCTTGAGAGCGAAATGCGCGGACGATTGATCACCTTCGAGGGCGGCGAGGGCACGGGCAAGTCGACCCACTCGAAACTGCTGGCCGAGCGGCTGAAGACGCTCGGCATCGCGATCGTGCGGACCCGCGAGCCGGGCGGCTCGCCGGGCGCCGAGGCGATCCGGCATGTGCTGCTCTCGGGCGCGGCCAAGCCGCTCGGGCCGGCGGCGGAAGCGATCCTGTTCGCGGCGGCGCGCGACGACCACGTCAGGGAGACGATCGAGCCTGCGCTCGCGCGCGGCGCCTGGGTGATCTGCGACCGCTTCATCGACTCGACCCGCGTCTATCAGGGCGCGCTCGGCCACGTCGACCCGACCTTCATCCGCGCCTTGGAGCGCGCCACCATCGGCGACCTGATGCCCGACCTCACCTTCATTCTCGATGCGCCGGCGGAGGAGGGGCTTGCCCGCGCCAAGAAGCGGCGCGGCGGCGACGACGTCGACCGCTTCGAGATGGAGGAACTGGCGTTCCACGAAGGATTGCGCGAGGCCTATCGCCTGATCGCGATGATGGAATCCTCGCGCTGCGTGGTCATCAACTCGACCGAGCTCAAGCAGAAGGTCGCCGAGCGGATCTGGAAGGCCGTGAACGACCGGCTCCACCCGGCGATGGCGCCGGTCTCGCTGCAGGACGCAGCCTCGTGAGCAAGCCCGACGACGATGCCGGCGAAGTGCTGCCTCCGCGCGCGACCGCCGCGCTCTACGGCCACGCCGAGGCCGAGCGCACGCTGCTCGACGCCTATCGCTCGGGACGGCTGCCTCACGCCTGGCTGATCGGCGGGCCGGCCGGGATCGGCAAGGCGACGCTCGCCTACCGGATGGCGCGTTTCGTGCTCGCCCATCCCGACCCTGCGGCGAAGGACGTCCAGGCGGCCGCCTCGCTCGCGGTCGCTGCCGACCATCCGGTGGCGCGGCGGGTCGCGGCGCAGGCGCAGGGCGATCTCCTCATCCTGGAGCGGGTCATCAACGAGAAGACCGGCAAGCTCTTCCAGGACATCCGCGTCGACGACGTGCGCCGCTCGGTCTCGTTCTTCGGCTCGACCGCGGGCGAGGGCGGCTGGCGCGTCGCCATCGTCGATTCCGTCGATGAGCTCAATACCGAGGGCGCCAACGCGCTGCTCAAGATTCTGGAGGAGCCGCCGCGGCGCGCGCTGCTGCTGCTGGTCAGCCACTCCGCCGCCCGGGTGCTGCCGACCATCCGCTCGCGCTGCCGGTTCCTGGCGTTGCGCGCCGTTGAGCGCGGAGGATGTGGCGCGCGCCGCCGCGGCCGCGCTCGGCCGCAGCCCCGGCGACGACGACATCAAGGCCGCCGCCGCGGTCGCCGAAGGCAGCGTGTCGCACACGCTTGCGCTGCTCGACGGCGATGCGCTCGAACTGCGCAACGACATCGTCGCGACTGCTGGAACGGCTGCCCGCCATCGATCCACGCGCGCTGCATGCGCTGGGCGACCGTATCTACGGCACCGATGCGGCGCTGCTCGCGGCCTTCGTCGACACGGTGAACGGCTGGCTGTCGGCACGCCTCGCCGGCGGCACACAGGACCCGGCCCGGCTCGCGCGCGTGGCGGAGGCCTGGGACAAGGTCAACCAGGCGGCGCGCGACGCGGCCGAATACAATCTCGAACGCAAGCCGCTGGTCTTCAGCGTCTTCGGCACGCTCGCCGAGACGGTGCGCTGAGCCGCGCGAATCGCGGACTGTTCATTGCGGCTGGATGTTCAACTCTGCCGCCATTTGCCGCCAGCGCTCCTGCTCCGCGCGAACATATCGCGCGGTGCTTTCCGGCGTGCCCGCGCCCTCGGTCGCCATCCCGAACGTCAGAAGCCGCTCGCGGATCTCGTGGCCCTTGAGAAATTCGCCGATTTCCCGGTTGAAACGGCCGATGCTGTCGGCCGGCGTGCCGGCGGGTGCAAGCACTCCGAACCAGCCGTTGATGACGACACCGGGAACGGTCTCGGCCATGGTTGGCAGATCGTCGAGCCCGGGAAAACGCTGTCCTGAGCTTACGGCGATGCGGCGCACCTTGCCGGACTGCACGAACGGGTTGGCGACCACGATGGAACTGACCATCACGGGATTGACACCGCTCGCGGTGTCCTGGCCCATCTGCGCGGCCGCGCGATAGGGTACCTCGGCCAATCCGAGGTCGGCGCGCTTGTTCAGAAGCCGTGCGGTGAAAATCGCCGCACCCGCGGTCGCGTCCGCGCCGACCGACAGCTTGCCGCGGTTCGCCTGCGCGTAGCCGATCAGTTCGGGCAGCGTCGTGACCGGCAGCGCGCTGTTCACCGAGACGATCTGCGGCGCGAGGCTGACCACCATGGCGACCGGCGTGAAATCGCGCGTCGGGTCGTATGGCAGTTGCTTGAACGTCACCAGGTTGATCGCCACGCCTGAGGTGTTGGTGAACAGGTAGGTGTAGCCGTCGGGCGCAGCGCGGGCGGCGGCCTGGTGGGCGACGATGCCGGATGCCCCCGCGATGTTCTCCACCACCACCGGCTGGCCGATGACCGCGCGCGACGCCGTCGCTGAGCAGCCGCGCCATGATGTCGGTTGCGGAACCTGGACCGGTCGGCACGATCAGCTTGATCGGGCGCGCCGGCCAGGATTGGGCCTGCGCCGCTGCGGCGGCCGCGACCCAGATCGAGGCGCACGCCGCGATGCACAGCAGAAGCCTTCGCACCACGTCATCCTCCCGCAGGCCGGCACGCTTGACGGCGCCGTTGACCGGCACCCATGGTAGCAGGGCAGCGCGGCCGGCGACATGCACAAGCGCCGCGGGATGAAACGTCTTCCGATGATCGGCAGGAGGCAGGGATGAGGAGCCTATTGGTGATGATTCTCACAGCAGCAGCGGTATCCGCGCCTGGAACGGTATCGGCCCAGCAGGACAAGCCTGCGCTGGCGCGCGTCCACCTGTTCACCGGCGTCGGGACCTTGCCGCGCAATCCAAAGAACCGGCTGGAGTTTCTCCGCTACGCGACCACCGGCGAGCCGCGGCTCACCGGCAAGGAATTGCTCGAGCGCATTCCGGAAGTGCAGCAATTCGCCCGCGTGAGCGTGGAGTCGGATGAACTGCTCAATTTCGATCAGCCGGACGAGCTCAAGAGCCTGAGCCTGAAGTTCGGCGCACGCCTGAACGATCCCGACATCGCCGGCGTCGTGTTCACGCACGGCACCAACACGATCGAGGAAACCGCCTATTTCATGAATCTCACGGTCCGCAGCGACAAGCCGGTCGTGATCGTCGGCGCGCAGCGGCCATTCAGCACGATGAGTTCGGACGCGCCGCTCAACCTGCTCAACGCCATCCGCGTCGCCGCCGATCCGGCCTCGCGCGGCAAGGGCACGCTGGTCGTGCTCAATGACGAGATCAACGCCGCCCGCGATGTGACCAAATCCAACACCTACCGCGTCGAAACCTTCCAGGCGCGCGAGCTCGGCATTCTGGGTTACGCCGATCCGGACCGGGTCGTGTTCTACCGCGCGCCGGTGCGCCGGCACACGGCGCAATCGCAGTTCGATGTCGGCCAGATCGGTACGTTCCCCAAGGTCGCCATTCTCTACAGCCATACCGGCGATGACGGCGACCTCGCCAAGGCGGCGGTCGCCGCCGGCGCCAAGGGCCTGGTGATCGCCGGCACCGGCGCCGGTCACACCCAGAACGCGCGCAAGGCCCTCAAGCAGCTCCACGACACGGCCGGCGTCGTGGTCGTGCGCAGCGCCAGGGTCGGGGCCGGCCGCGTGATCAAGGACGACAACTGGCAGGAGCCGGGCTTTGTCGCGGCCGACAACCTGAGCCCGCAGAAGGCCCGTATCCTCCTGCAGCTGGCTTTGACCAGGACCAGCAATCCCGACGAGATTCAGAAGATGTTCGACGAGTACTGAGCGTCCGCGACGCTTGGACGGCACGCAGCCCCGGCCCGGCCCAAGCTTGCCCCGCCGACCCCCGATTGATACCTAGGGGCTGACTCGTCATGGCCGGGCCTTCCCGGCCATCCATGTCTCTGATCCGCTTGAGTATTCTTCGAGATGGCCGACAAGCCGCGATATTATCTGACCACGGCGATCTCCTATCCCAACGGAGCGCCGCATATCGGGCATGCCTACGAGGCGATCGCGACCGACGCGATCGCGCGCTTCATGCGGCTCGACGGCTACGATGTCTTCTTCCTGACCGGCACCGACGAGCACGGCATCAAGATGCATCAGACCGCCACGAAGGAAGGCATCACGCCGCGCGAACTGGTCGAGCGCAACGTGCAGCGCTTCCAGGCGATGGTGCGAGCGGCTCAACCTGTCGAACGACGACTTCATCCGCACCACCGAGCCGCGCCACCACGCCGCCTCGGTCGGCATCTGGGAGAAGATGCAGGCGAACGGCGACATCTATCTCGACAAGTATTCCGGCTGGTACTCGGTGCGCGACGAGGCCTACTACGCCGAGGACGAGACCAGGCTCAACGAGCAGGGCGTCCGCGTCGGCCCGCAGGGCACGCCGGTCGAGTGGGTCGAGGAGGAGAGCTATTTCTTCAAGCTCTCGGCCTACCAGGACAAGCTGCTCAAGCTCTACGAGCGGCCGGACTACGTGCTGCCGAAGGAGCGCCTCAACGAGGTGACGAGCTTCGTCAAGGGCGGGCTGCAGGACCTGTCGATCTCGCGCACCACCTTCGACTGGGGCGTGAAGGTGCCGGGCAATCCCAAGCACGTGATGTATGTGTGGGTCGACGCGCTCACCAACTACATCACGGCGGTCGGCTATCCCGACACCGAAAGCGCCATGTTCAAGCGCTACTGGCCGGCCGACCTGCACGTCATCGGCAAGGACATCGTGCGCTTCCATGCGGTCTACTGGCCGGCGTTCCTGATGTCGGCCGGCGTCGAGGTGCCGCGGCGGATCTTCTCGCACGGCTTCCTGTTCAACCGCGGGGAGAAGATGTCGAAGTCGGTCGGCAACGTGATCGACCCGTTCGCGCTGTGCGATGCCTACGGCGTCGACCAGGTGCGCTATTTCTTCCTGCGCGAGGTGCCGTTCGGCCAGGACGGCGCCTACAGCCACGAGGCGATCGTCAACCGCATCAATGCCGACCTCGCCAATGATCTCGGCAACCTGGCGCAGCGCTCGCTCACCATGGTGGCGCGCCAGCTCGGCGGCGTGCTGCCGAAGCCCGGCGATTTCACCGACAACGACAAGACCATGTTGGCATCGGCCGACGCCATGATCGGCAAGGCGCGCGAGGCGATGAAGACGCAGCAGCTTCACCAGGTGCTCAACGCGGTCTGGGCGGTGGTGGCCGACGCCAACCGCTATTTCGCCGGCGAAGCGCCGTGGGCGCTCGCCAAGACCGATCCGGCGCGGCAGGGCACCGTGCTCTACGTCACCGCCGAGGTGATCCGGCAGGTCGGCATCCTGGCGCAGCCGTTCATGCCGGCGTCGGCCGCAAAGCTGCTCGATCTGCTCGCCATACCGGCGGAAGAGCGGCAGTTCGCGGCGCTGGGGAGCAGCCGGATCGCGCCCGGCGCGACGCTTCCGGCACCCGCACCGGTGTTCCCGCGTTACGTCGAACCCGAGGCCAACGCGCCCAATTGAGCCCCATGCTGATCGACAGCCACTGCCACCTCGATTTTCCCGATTTCGCCGCCGAGCTCGACGCGGTCGTCGCGCGCGCGGAGGCGGCGGGCGTGGCGCGCATCGTCACCATCTCGACGCGGGTCAAGCGGCATGCCGAGCTGATCGCCATCGCCGAGCGGTTCCCGGCCGTCTACTGCTCGGTCGGCACGCATCCTAACAATGCGCGCGAGGAGCCCGACGTCACCACCGAGGACCTGATCGCGCGCGCGCGCCATCCCAAGGTGGTGGCGATCGGGGAGGCCGGCCTCGACTACCACTACAACGACAGCCCGCGCGATCTGCAGGAGCGAAGCTTCCGCATCCACATCGCCGCCGCCCGCGCGACCCAGCTGCCGCTGGTGATCCATTCCCGTGACGCCGACGCCGACATGGCGGCGATCCTTACGGAGGAGATGGGGAAGGGCGCCTTCCCGGCCGTCCTGCACTGCTACACCGGCGGCGCTGAACTCGCCGCCCGCGCCATCGCGCTCGGGCTCTCGATCTCGTTCACCGGCATCGTCACGTTCAAGAAATCGGACGATCTGCGGGCGATCGTCAAAAGCCTGCCGGGCGACCGGTTCTTCGTCGAGACCGACGCGCCCTACCTCGCGCCCGGCAAATTCCGCGGCAAGCGCAACGAGCCGGCCTATGTGGTCGAGACCGCCAAGGTCATGGCCGAGACCCGCGGTGTCTCGTTCGAGGACATGGCGCGGCAGACCACCGAGAACTTCTTCCGGCTGTTCGGCAAGGTTCCGCGCCCGGCCGCCGGCGCAGTCCGTCCTGGGGCGACCGCCCTGGCATGACCCTCAAGTTCACGATCCTCGGCTGCGGCTCATCCGGCGGCGTCCCCAGGCCGGCGCTCGGCTGGGGCGACTGCGACCCGACTAACCCGAAGAACCGCCGGCGGCGGACCTCGCTGCTGGTCGAGCGCCGCAACGGTGCCGGCGTGACCCGGGTGCTGGTCGACACCTCGCCGGACCTGCGCGAGCAACTGCTCGACGCCGAGGCCGACTGGCTCAACGGCGTGCTCTACACCCACGAGCATGCCGACCACACCCACGGCATCGACGACCTGCGGGCCTATTTCATCAAGCAGCGCCGCCTGATCGACGTCTATCTCGACGAGGCGACCTCGCGGTCGCTGCACGGGCGGTTCGGCTACTGCTTCAAGTCGCCGCCGGGCAGCGAGTACCCGCCGATCGTCGCCGAGCACCGGCTGGCGGCCGGAAAGGCCGTGACCATCGACGGGCAGGGCGGGCCGATCACGGCCCTGCCGTTCCTGCAGGAGCACGGCGACATCGCCTCGCTCGGCTTCCGGTTCGGCGCGCTGGCCTATTCCTGCGACCTGTCGGGCATGCCGGAGACAAGCGCCGCAGCGCTCGCCGGGATCGAGGTCTGGATCCTCGACGCGCTGCGCTACCGGCCGCATCCGAGCCACCTGTCGGTCGATCAGGCGCTGGCCTGGGTGGAGCGCATCAAGCCCCGGAAGGCGATCCTGACCAACCTGCATTGCGATATCGATTACAATGACATACGGACGAAACTTCCAGCACACGTTGAGCCTGCATACGACGGCATGACCGTCGTGGCCTGAGGCCCGGCATGACCCAGACGGCCACGCCTGCCCCGCCGAAAACGCTGCCGGTCGCAGCCGTTCTGGCAGGCTTTCTGGCCGTTCTCACGGTCGTCCGGCTGGTCGGTCTGCGTTATTCGGCGGCCGACCTGTTCGTCGACGAGGCCCAATACTGGTCCTGGTCGCGGGAACTCGCCTTCGGCTATTTCTCCAAGCCGCCGCTGCTGGCCTGGCTGATCGCCGCTGCGGAGGCCGTCTGCGGCGACGGCGAGGCCTGTATCCGCGCGCCGGCGCCGATCCTCTATTTCCTCACCAGTCTCGTCGTCTACGCGCTGGGGAGGGCGCTCTACGACGCCCGCACCGGCCTCTGGGCGGCGTTGCTGACGGCGCTCGGTCCGGGCGTCAATCTTCTCGGCCCGGATTGTCTCGACCGACGTCCCGGCGCTGACCGGCTGGGCGCTCGCGCTCTACGCCTATATGCGGCTCAGGGCGTCGCCCGACTGGCGCTGGGGCGTGCTGCTGGGCGTGGCGCTAGGCCTCGGCATGCTGGCGAAATACGCCGTGGCCTATTTCCTGGCCGGGATGGCGCTCGCGGCGATCGTCGATCCCGAGGCACGCGACCTCCTCAAGCGGCCGGCGCTGTGGCTCGGCCTGGCGGTCGCCGCCCTGGTGCTGGCGCCGAACCTCATCTGGAACGCACTCAACGGCTTTGTGACGCTGCGCAATACCGGCGACGTGGTGTTGAGCGAGCCGCAACCGGTCAGCCTCGTGCGTCCCGATCGCGTTCCTGGGCGCACAGTTCGGCGTGTTCGGACCGGTGGTGTTTGGGGCAGGGTGCGCCGCCCTGGTCTGCTGGCGGCAACTGACCCAGACCGACCGGGTTCTGCTCGCCTTCGCGCTGCCGCCGCTCGCGGCGATCACCGCGGTCGCCTTCGTTGCGCCGGCCTATGCCAACTGGGCGGCCGTCTCGCGGGATCTCGCTCACCGTGCTGGCGGCCGCGCTGCTGCTGCGCTGGCGGCTCGAATGGCTGCTGTGGGCGAGCCTCGCGCTCGGGCTCGCGGTCCAGGCGCTGTTCCTGGTCGGCGATGCGTTCGCCACCCGGATCAGCGTCCCGTGGCTCAAGCCGCCGAACCCATATGCCCGGACCCTCGGCTGGAACGCCTATGCCCAGGCGATCGGCGGCCTGGCCGAAAAGATCGGCGCGCCGACCATTGCGGCCGAGGAACGCGCCGACGTCGCGGCGCTGCTTTATTATCGCCGCCACAGTCCGCAGACGATCCTGGCCTGGCCGTCGTCCGAGACCCCGAAGTTCGAGATGAGCCGCGCGCTCACCGCGCAGGCGCGCGAGCCGGTGCTGTTCGTCACGTACTGTCGGGACCCGCAGCGGCTGGCGCCGTACTTCCGCAAGGTCGAACCGCTCGGTGAGTTCGCGACCGTCGGACGCGGTGCCGCGCTTCTTCATCGCGTTCCGGCTGGAGGGAGCGCTAGGACCCATCGCGCCGTTGCGAGATTGCGAAAAGCCCTGAAACACGGCATTTCTGCCATATCAAAATATTCCATAATATCTCTTATGCGAATCACGGAGCCAGATGCGGCTCCGGATGGAACTTCGGATCGGCCCGCGAATTGATGCTTCGCATCGGCGCCCCCTGGGCGCCGCCAGCCGTTTCCCTCCCCATCCGATGAGGTTCCTCCGTGAGCAACAACAAGGTGAGAAAGCTCGAGCCCCGCCAGGCCGCCGCGCGGCTCGATACCCCGACCGATCTGTCGGCCGAAGCCGTGCGCGCGATCTCGACCGCGCTCAATGGACTCCTGGCCGACACTTTCGCGCTCTACGTCAAGACCAAGAATTTCCATTGGCACGTCAGCGGTCCGAACTTCCGCGACTACCACCTGCTGTTCGATGAGCAAGGCGACCAGCTCGCCGGCAGCGTCGACATCCTGGCCGAGCGCGTCCGCAAGATCGGCGGCACCACCATCCGGTCGATCGGCCATATCGCCAAGCTGCAGAAGGTCGAGGACAACGACGAGGGCTACGTGTCCGCCCTCGATATGCTGCGTGAGCTGATGGACGACAACAAGGCGCAGGTCGCGGCGATGCGCAAGGCGCACAAGGTGGCGGACGACCACGACGACGTGGCGACCGCGAGCCTGTTGGAGAACTTCATCGACGAGGCCGAGAAGCGCTGCTGGTTCCTGTTCGAGGCCAGCCGGTCCGCCCAGCAGGCCGGGCACTGACAGCGGATCTCCGCTAACGATCGCCGAATGGCCGGGTCACAGCACCCGGCCATTTGCTTGTGGGCCATCGTTTGCGCCCGGTGCGAAGCGCGGACCGGACCATGCTAGTTTGCGGCTCCCACCCCTTCGGAACCGCCCGCATGACCCCGTCCCGCGACCTTGCCCGGCTGATCGAGATCATGGCGGCGCTGCGCACGCCCGGCACCGGCTGCCCGTGGGACCTGGAGCAGAATTTCGCGACCATCGCGCCCTACACGCTCGAGGAGGCCTACGAGGTCGCCGACGCCATCGCGCGCAATGACCTGGACGACCTGCGCGACGAGTTGGGCGATCTCCTGCTGCAGGTCGTGTTCCACGCCCGCATGGCGCAGGAGCAAGGCGCGTTCGAATTCGGCGACGTGGTCCAGGCGATCACCGAGAAGCTGATCCGCCGCCATCCGCACGTGTTCGGCGACGCGCAGGGCGCGACCCCCGAGGCGGTCAAGGGGATGTGGGAGGAGATCAAGAGCGCGGAGAAGGCCGCGCGCGCCGCCAACGGCCATGCCGCCGAGCCGCAAGGCGCGCTCGCCGGCGTGCCGGTGACGCTCCCTGCCCTGACCCGCGCGCTGAAGCTGCAGGCCAAGGCCGGCCGGGTCGGCTTCGACTGGAACGATCCGCGCGCGGTGCTGGCCAAGATCCGCGAGGAGGCGGACGAGATCGAGGCCGACCTCGACCGTGGCAACAATACCGGGGCCGCCGACGAGGTCGGCGATCTGCTGTTCGCGGTGGTCAATCTGGCGCGGCATCTCGACGCCGATCCGGAAGCGGTGCTGCGCGCCACCAACCGCAAGTTCGAGCGCCGCTTCGCCAGCATCGAGCAGGCGCTGGCGGCACGCGGCAAGGCGCCGCAAGACGCCACCCTCAAGGAGATGGATGATCTGTGGAACGCCGCCAAGCGCGGCGAAACCTCCGCGGGTTAGCCGATGAAGCTGCCATCCCTGCTCCTTGCCGTCACGCTCGCCGCCGCGAGCGCATCACCCGCCCTCGCCCAGCAATGGCCGGTGCGGCCGGTCCGGATCGTGACCGGGACGCCGGCGGGCGGCAGTCCCGACATCATCAGCCGGCTCCTTGGCGACCGGCTCGCCGAGCGGCTCGGCCAGGCGATCGTGGTCGAGAACTCCGCGACATCCGGCGTGCCCGCCTGGGCCGGCGTCGCGAAGTCGCAGCCCGACGGCTACCTCTACAGCATGCTGACCGGCGCGTTCTCGGCGCGCGCCGCGGTCGCCAAATCGCTGCCCTACGACCCGATCAGGGATTTCACCTTCGTCACGCTGGTCTCCGGCTATCCGATGGTGGTCGCGACCGCGCCGAATTCGCCGATCAAGTCGTTTGCCGACGCGATCGCGCTCGCCAAGACCAGGACCGTGACCGTCGGCACTAACCTGCCCGGCAGCGTGCATCATCTCACCTGCGAACTCATCAATGTCGAGGCCGGCGTGGCGATGCAGGCCATTCCCTACCGCGGCAATTCGCAGATCCTGCAGGACCTGCTCGGCGGCCGGCTCGACCTGATGATCGAGACCGGCACCGCCGGGCTCGGCCAGATCAAGGCCGGCACGCTGCGCGGGCTGGCGCTGACCTCGCGCGGACGCTTCGAGCTCGAACCCGGGATTCCGGCCGTGTCCGAGACGCTGCCGGATTTCGAGGTGCTGTCCTGGCTCGGGCTCGCCGGCGCCGCCGGCATTCCGCGGCCGGTGGTCGACCGCCTCAACCGGGAGCTCAGCGAGGTGCTCCGGCTGCCGGAAATCCGCGACAAGCTCGCGGGCCTGGGCAATGTGCCGACGCCCTCCACGCCGGAAGCGATGCAGGACTACATCGCCCGCGACATCGCGCGCTGGAACCGCGTGGTCGAACTGAAGAAGATCGAGCGGTATTGAGCCGGGCGATCGGCGCCCTACTCGACCCCGGCGGCGCGCAGATATTGCAGATCGACGAACCGCTCCGCCGGCGGCAGCGGCGGCGCGATCACGCCGGCCTCGGCCATGAAGGCGATGACTTGCGCAAGCCCCGCCAGACTGATTTCAGCCTGCTTGGGCAGCACGCCGCGGTCGGGCTCGAGATAGAGCGCGAGCGTCTCGCGGGCGATGGCCGCGGACGATCCGGTCAGCTCCACCGTAGCCTTGACGACTTCGGCGCGATTGGCGTCAGCGCGAATGAAGCGAAAGGCGCTCGCCAGCGCACGCACGAACCGCACGACGGTGTCCTTGTTGGCCGACGCCCAAGCGCGGCGCGCCGCCACGACCTGGAACTGGAAATTTGCCACCGCCTCGGTCGACACGCCGAGCCGGCGATAGCCCTGCTCGACGGCGAGCAAATCCTCCGGCTGGCCAAGCGGCACGCCGTCGCACGCGCCCTGCTTGAGGCAGTCGAAGCGCACCGGCGTTCCGACCAGTTCCTTGACCGAATAGTCGCCGTCCTTGAGGCCCTTGAGCGCGAGCAGCTTGCGCATGGAGATCGAGATGGTGTCGACCGCGAGGGAGAGGCCGAGCACCCTGCCCTTGAGGTCGGCAAAGCTCGCGATCTCGGGCTTCACGATCAGGCTGTAGATCGGATTGGCGGTCTCGGCCGCGACCGCGATTGCATCCGACCCGGCGAGCGCGGCGCGGATCAGATAGGGCGTGGCGGTCTGCGTCAGGTCGATACGGCCTTCGTCGAGCGCAGCCACCATCTTGTCGGTGCCGCCCGGTATCAGCACCTTCTCGACGATGATTTGCTCGCGCGCAAAGAATTCCGTTGCGCTCGGCGATGAACATGGCGAGCGAGGAGACGCTGCGCACGGTCGAGGGAATTTGCCCGAACCGCAGCGTCGTTTGCGCACCGGCAGGCACGCTCATCGCGATCGCGGCAAGATGGCGAGAAGGACGGCGGCCGAGCGTGTCATGATCCGAACCTCCGGGCCATCATTGCAACCCCGCCGCCCGCAGATATTGCAGATCGACGAACCGCTCCGCCGCCGGCAGCGGCGCCTTCAGCGCGCCCGCCTCCGCCATCAGGGCGATCACCTCGCTCATCCCCTTGAGGTCGATCTCGCCCCGCTTCGGCAGCACGCCGCGCTCGGGCTCGAAGAACAGCTTGAGCGTCGCCCGCGCGATCGCGTCCGACGCGCCGGCGGTGGCCGTGATCGTGGCGACGACCCGTTCGCGATTGGCGCCGTCGCGGATGAAGCGGAACGCACCGGCGAGCGCGCGCACATAGCGCACCATCGCCTCCTTGTTCTGCTCGGCGAACGAGCGGCGCACCGCCGTGACCGTATAGAGCAGTTCGGGCACCGCCTCGGTCGACGCGCCGAGCGCGCGATAGCCCTGCTCCACCGCCTGCAGATCCTGCGGCTGTCCGAGCACGACCGCGTCGCAATCGCCGCGCCGCAGGCAGCCGAGCCGCCCGGAGGTGCCCTCGATGGTGCGCACCGCGAATTCGCCGCGTTGCAGGCCATGCATCGCAAACAGCTTGCGCATCGAGATGGTGATGGTGCCGGCTTCGTCGGCGAGCCCGATCACTTTGCCCTTGAGGCCGGCAAAATCCTTGATCTCGGGTTTGGCGACCAGCGTGTAGATCGGATTGTTGAACTCGGCCGCGATGGCGACCGCATCGGAGCCGTTGAGCGCGGCGCGGATCAGGAACGGCGTCGCCACGTGGGTGAGATCGACGCTGTCGTTATGCAGCGCGTCGATCTGGCGGTCGGCGCCGCCGGGCACCGGAATCAGGATTTTCAGGTCGAGCCCTTCCCGCTTGAAGAAGCCTTCGCGGTCGGCGATCGCGACCGGCAGCGCGAAGATGCTGCGCGCGGCGGAAAAGGCCTGGCCGTAGCGCAGCGTTAGCGGTTCGGCGGCGGCGGAATGCGGCAGCAAGAGCACCGCCAGGACTCCGCTCATGCCCGCGAAAGCGGGCACCCAGTATTCTTCGCGAGACTGGGTCCCCGCCTGCGCGGGGACGAACGGACGAGAGGGTGCCGCGCGCTCACGCGATCGCCCGTTAGTGCGCGAGCGCGCCGGCGAACTTGGCGCGCACCCGCTCGGCATTGGCCGGATCGGCCCGCACCGTGACGGCGAGCCGGCCGTCGTCGCGCATCGCCTTCGCCATCACTTCGGTGTGGCGGTAGAGCCAGCTCACGCCCGCGCCGTCGGCCGGATCGAGCAGCAGGTCGAGCGTCACCCGGCTGATGGCGAGCCGCGCCTCGATCTCGGCGAGCAGCAGGCCGATCCCCTCCCCGCTGAGCGCCGACACCAGCACCGGCCGCCGCTCCGACGGCTGGCGCTCGGCGAGGTTGACCAGCCGCTCGCGCGCGGCCGCATCGAGCCGGTCGATCTTGTTCCAGACCTCGACGATATGGCGCGGCCTCCCGGCTCGATGCCGAGCTGGCCCAGCACGTCTTCGACGTCGTGCGACTGCGCCTCGGTGTCCTCGTGCGAGACGTCGCGCACATGCAGGATCAGGTCGGCCTCGATGACCTCTTCGAGCGTGGCGCGGAACGCCGCCACCAGCATGGTCGGCAGGTCGGAGATGAAGCCGACGGTGTCGGAGAGGATGACCTTGCGCCCGCTGCGGCAGTGCGATCGCGCGCAAGGTCGGATCGAGCGTGGCGAACAGCATGTCGGCGGACAGCACGCTCGCGCGCGTCAAGCGGTTGAACAGCGTCGACTTGCCGGCATTGGTGTAGCCGACCAGCGCGACGATCGGATACGGCACGCGCTTGCGGCTCTCGCGATGCAGCTTGCGGGTGCGCTTGACCTTCTCGAGTTCGTGCTCGATGCCGGCGATGCGCTCCTCGATCAGCCGCCGGTCGGTCTCGATCTGGCGTTTCGCCCGGGCCGCCGAGGAAGCCGAAGCCGCCGCGCTGGCGCTCGAGATGGGTCCAGGAGCGCACCAGCCGGCTCTTCTGATAGGTGAGATGCGCCAGCTCGACCTGCAGCGCGCCTTCGCGCGTGCGCGCGCGGCGGCCGAAGATCTCCAGGATCAGCCCGGTGCGGTCGAGCACCTTGGCGCCCCAGGCCTTCTCCAGATTGCGCTGCTGCACCGGCGAGAGCGCGCAATCCATCACCACGATGCCGGCCTCGTGCGGTTTTCACCAGGCCGGCGATCTCCTCGACCTTGCCCTTGCCGATGAAGGTCGCGGGCCGGATCTCGCCGACCGGCACGATGCCGGACTCGACCACGTCGAGATCGATGGCGCGGGCGAGCCCGACGGCCTCGTCGAGCTTCGCGGCCGGCGATCGCACCGACGCTTGCGCGCGGCCGCCGAGGCCTGCCGTCGCGCGGCTGCGCAGGTGCGGCTCGATGACGAGCGCGCGGCCCGTCGCCGCCCCCGCCGGCGGGCCGGGGCGATCGCTGGTCGCGTCGAACCGGCGGGGTTCCAACTAGGCTTTGTCCCCGGCCGGCGGCTCCTCGGCCCCTTCGAACAGCTGGATCGGATGACCCGGCATGATGGTCGAGATGGCGTGCTTGTAGACGAGTTGCGAGTGGCCATCTCGCCGCAGCAGCACGCAGAAATTATCGAACCAGGTCACCACGCCTTGCAGCTTCACGCCGTTCACCAGAAAGATGGTGAGCGGTGTCTTGTTCTTGCGGACATGATTGAGGAAGGTGTCTTGCAGATTTTGTGTGCGTTCAGCCGCCATTGTCGTTGTTCCTTTTCGCTCGCGGGCCCGTTCACGAGCCTTAAGGCCAAGTCACTTTGCCCTTGGTTTCGGGCGTTTACCCCTCAAGGACTTGGCGCAGCCATTACAAAACACGGCTAATCTTTGTGCAAGCACAAGTTGGGGGCAGCACCTGCTTTGGGCAGGGCAAAAACCGCGCGTCAGGCCCACTCGGCGTAGCGATGGAAATCGCGCCGCAACGCGCTCGCCAGCAGGCCCGGCGCGCCGTCGCCGACCGGCCGGCCGTCGATGCGGACGACCGGCATGACGATCATGGCTGGCCGAGGTGATGAAGGCCTCGCGCGCGCCATAGGCCTCCTCGACCGTGAAGGCCCGCTCCTCGAACGTCAGCCCCTGCGCCTTGATGGCCTCGATCAGCACGGTCCGCGTGATGCCGCGCAGGATTCCGTTATCGGCCGGCCGGGTGACGACCTCGCCGTCCCGGGTGACGATCCAGGCATTGGTCGAGGAGCCTTCGGTCACGCGGCCGTCGCGATCGACGAACCAGGCCTCCTCGGCGCCCTGCTCGCGCGCGGCCTGCTTGGCCAGCACATTGGGCAGCAGCGACGATCGACTTGATGTCGACCCGCTCCCAGCGGTTGTCCGGCACGGTGACGACCGCGATGCCCTCGGCGGCGGTGCGTTCGTTGCCGGCGAAGTCGAGGCTGCGCGCCGTGACCACCACGGCTCGGCGCGGTGCCGGCGGCCGGAAAGGCATGATCGCGCCGCGCCACGCCGCGGGTGATCTGCAGATAGACGATGCCGTCGCGCACGCGGTTGCGCGCGGACCGTCTCGCGCAGGACCACGCCGAGCGCCGCGGCGACATCGGCATGGCGATGCGCAACTCGCCGAGCGAGCGCTGCGAGCCGCGCCATGTGCCGCCGCTCGTCGACCAGGCGGCCGCCCCTCACCTCGCAGACTTCGTAGACGCCGTCGGCGAACTGGTAGCCGCGATCCTCGATGTGGACCGTGGCGTCGCGCCGCGGCAGATAGCGGCCGTTCACATAGGCGATGCGCGACATCAGTCGATCCCGAGCGCCTTGAGCTTGCGGTGCAGCGCCGAGCGCTCCATGCCGACGAATTCGGCGGTGCGCGAGATGTTGCCGCCGAAGCGGCTGATCTGCGCCACCAGATATTCGCGCTCGAACACCTCGCGCGCCTCGCGCAGCGGCAGGCCCATGAGATGCTCGCCGCCGTCGCCGTTCGGCATCGACGGCACCATCGAGCCGACGTCCTGCGGCAGCATGTCGGCGGTGATCACCGCGTCGGGATCGCCGCCGGCGAGGATCATCAGCCGCTCGACGTTGTTGCGCAGCTGGCGGACATTGCCCGGCCAGTCATGCGACTGCAGCACCGCCATGGCGTCCTCGCCGATGAGGCGCTTGGGCAGGCCGGTGGCGCTCGAAATCTGCTCCATGAAGTAGGTCACCAGATCGCGGAATGTCCTCGCGCCGCTCGGCCAGCGGCGGCACCCGGATCGGCACCACCGAGAGGCGGTGATAGAGATCCTCGCGGAATGTCCGGCCGCGATCTCGGCCTCGATGTTGCGGCCGGTCGAGGAGATGATGCGCACGTCGACCTGAACCTTGGCGGTGCCGCCGACGCGCTGGAAGGTCTGGTCGACCAGGACCCGCAGGATCTTGTTCTGGGTCTCGCGCGGCATGTCGGCGATCTCGTCGATGAACAGCGTGCCGCCATGCGCCTCCTCGAGCGCGCCGACCTTGCGCGGCTGGCCGTCGGCCGGCTGCTCGACGCCGAACAGCTCGAGCTCCATGCGCTCCGGCGTCATCGCCGCCGCGTTGATGACGACGAACGGGCCGTTGGCGCGCGCCGACTGCTGTGGATGGCGCGCGCGGCCAGCTCCTTGCCGGCGCCCGACGGCCCGACGATCAGGATGCGGCTGTTGGTCGGCGCGACCTTCTCGACGGTCTGGCGCAACTGGTTGATCGACGGCGACTGGCCGACCAGCGTTCGACGGCGACAAGCTGCTTGAGCTGCCTTGACCTCGCGCTTGAGGCGCGAGGTTTCGAGCGCGCGCTCGGCGACCAGCACCAGCCGGTCGGCCTTGAACGGCTTCTCGATGAAGTCGTAGGCGCCCTGCTTGATGGCGGCGACCGCGGTCTCGATGTTGCCGTGGCCGGAGATCATCACCACCGGCAGCTCGGGGTGCTGCTTCTTGACGGCGTCGAGCAGTTGCAGGCCGTCGAGCCGGCTGCCCTGCAGCCAGATGTCGAGGAACACCAGGTTCGGCCGCCGCGCTCGCCACCTGCGCCAGCGCGTCGTCGCTGTCGCGCGCGGTCCGCGTGACATAGCCCTCGTCCTGCAGAATGCCGGCGACCAGTTCGCGGATGTCCGCTTCGTCGTCGACGATGAGGATATCGGCGGCCATGACTACTCACCTGTTGCAAGTTTTGGAGCTACAGTTTCGTGTGTCGGCCCCGGCTCTGCTGAGCCGGCCGGCGCCGCCGCGAAGCGCAGCCGCATCCACGCGCCTCGCTGCCCGGGCACTCGTTCGGACGCATCGCCGAGCTCGATGCGGCCGCCGTGGTCCTCCAGAATGCGGCCGACGATGGCGAGGCCAAGCCCGGTGCCCTTCTCGCGCGTCGTCACATAGGGTTCGAGCAGGCGGCTGCGGTTTTCCTTCGGCAGGCCGATGCCGTTGTCGACCACGTCGATGACGATGTCGCCGCCGTCGCGCTCGGCCGACACCTGGATCCGGCCGCGGCCGAGCTCGGCCGGCGGCACCGCGGCGATCGCCTCGGTCGCGTTCTTGATGATGTTGGTGAGCGCCTGCGAGATCAGCCGGCGGTCGAAGCGCGCCGGCATCGGATCCTCCGCGATCTCGACGTCGATGTCGATGTCGGCATTGCCGACGCGCTGCAGGAACACCACCTGCCGCACGGTGTCGGCGACGTCCTCGGCTGCCATCACCGGCTTCGGCATGCGCGCAAAGCGCGAGAACTCGTCGACCATGCGCTTGATGTCGTCGACCTGGCGCACGATCGTGTCGGTGCACTGCTCGAAGATCGCGTGTCGTCCTCCTGACCACGCCGGCGTATTTGCGGCGCAGCCGCTCGGCCGAGAGCTGGATCGGCGTGAGCGGGTTCTTGATCTCGTGCGCGATGCGGCGCGCGACGTCGGCCCAGGCCGAGGTGCGCTGCGCGGTCACCAGTTCGGTGATGTCGTCGAGCGTGACCACATAGCCGCGCTCGGCGTCGCCGGACTGCTCGCTGGTCACGCGCACCGACAGATTGCGCTCGCGGCCGTTGCGGTTGATCGTGACCTGGCCCTGGACCAGCCGCTGCGGGCCGGTGCGCGCGTTGGCGAACAGCTCGACGAGCTCGGGCACGATCTCGGCCAGCGGCCGCCCCAGCGCTTCGGTCTCGGTGCGCCCGATCAGCCGCTCGGCCGAGCGGTTGAGGATGCTGATGCGGCCTTCGGCATCGACGCCGATGACGCCGGCGCTGGCGCCCGCCAGCACGGCCTCGGTGAAGCGGCGGCGGCTGTCGATCAGGTCGCGGGCGCGCACGATGTCGTCGCGCTGCGTGCGCAGTTCCTGCGTCATCTTGTTGAAGGTCTCGCCGAGCTGGGCGAGGTCGCCCTCGGAGCGGCGCGTCGGCACCTGGACATAGAGATTGCCGGTCGAGACGACCTGCGCGGCGCCGATCAGGCGGCGGATCGGCGCGACCAGGTAGTTGGCGAAGTTGAGTCCGATCCAGACCGCCGACAGCAGCACGATCAGCGCGATCACCGTGTACATCAGCGCGAACGCGATCTGCACGCCGACGCGGCGCGCCTCGAGCTCGGCGTATTGCGCGACGCCCTCCTGCGTGGCGCGCAGTTGCGCCACCACCCGCGGATCGAGCAGGCGCGCGACGTAGAGATAGGTGTTGTCGTAGCCGCGCAGCTTGATGATGGCCGCGACGTAGTTGGCATCGAGGAACATCGCGATCTGCGGCTCGGTCTCGTTGACCGCGGCCAGCACCTCCCGCGACGGCGTGCTGAAGCTCTGGCTGACCTGCGATTCCGCCTGCTCGATGATGTTGAGATCCTTGTCGATCATCATGACCACCGGCAGTCCGCGGATCGCGGCCTGCACCGCCAGGAACTGGCGGAACTGATCGCGCTTCTGGTCGAACAGCGGCTTGGCGCGCGCGAGTTCGATCGCGGTGGCGATGGCGTCGCCGCGCACGATCTGCGCGTGCTCGCGCACATAGGCGTCCGCGACGATCAGCGAATTCTCGATCAGCGTATGGGTCTGGCGCGAGAACAGCCGGTCGAGGCCGCGGTCGAGCGTGACGCTCGCGACCACCGCCACCAGGATCGCCGGCACCGCGGCGATCAGCGAGAACAGTGCGACGATGCGCACATGCAGCCGCGCGCCGGCGCGCCCGCGCCGGCGCGCCTGCAGCACGCGCCAGATCTCGCGCCCGATGACTCCGACCAGCAGCGCGACCGTGATGGCGTTGACGATGAGGAGGGTGACGACGACCTCGTGGGTCGGCAGGATCGGCGTGAGGCCGGCCAGCACCAGGAAGGTCGCGAGCGCCGACAGCAGCGCGAGCACGACCGCGACTACGCCCAGCGCACGCGTCAGCCGGGCGACGGTCGGAACCGTGCCGGCGGGCGCAATCTCGACGCTAGGCGGCTTGCCCGATCGTTCGTCATCAACGCTTTCGCCCCAACGGAACCCACTCTCCGTTTGCAGCGCACTGGGCGCTGCCTGGCGCGATCCCCCTCGCCAACACTGATGCTTTTCTACAACAATGTTGCCGAATTGCGACAATATCAGGGCATCCGACGCCTTGCGGTGTGGCTATTCGGACGCCGAATCCCGCGGTTTTAGCTGCTTCCTCGGAAGACCTGGATGTCGAGGTCGCGGATCTTCTTGCGCAGGGTGTTGCGGTTGACGCCCGAGCAGGTCGGCGGCGCGGATCTGATTGCCGCGGGTGGCCGCCAGCGTCACCGTCAGCAGCGGGTGCTCGATCTCGCGCAGCATGCGGTGATAGAGCCCGGGCGGCGGCAGGTCGTCGCCGAAGCTGGCGAAGTAGGTCGCCAGGTGGCGCTCGACCGCGGCCGACAGCCCCTCCTCCGAGCGCGGCTCGTCGGTCGCCGACACCAGCGTCGGCTGCGACAGCTCGGCGTCGATGACGGCGGCCGAGATCGTCTCCTGCGGATAGAGCGCGGCGAGCCGGCGCGCGAGGTTTTCGAGTTCGCGCACGTTGCCGGGCCAGCGGTAGCGCTTGAGCCGCTCGAGCGCGCCGGTGTCGAGCTGCTTGCGCGGGCAGGCCCTCGCGCTCGACCAGCGCGAAGAAGTGCCGGATCAGATCGGGCACGTCCTCGATGCGCTCGCGCAGCGGCGGCAGCCGCAGCGGCACGACGTTGAGGCGGAAGAACAGGTCCTCGCGGAACAGGCCCTGCTGGATCAGGATGCGCAGGTCCTTGTTGGTGGCGGCGATGATGCGCACGTCGGTCTTGATCGGCGTGCGGCCGCCGACGGTCGTGTATTCGCCCTGCTGCAGCACGCGCAGCAGCCGCGTCTGCGCCTCCATCGGCATGTCGCCGATCTCGTCGAGGAACAGCGTGCCGCCCTCGGCCTGCTCGAAGCGGCCGGACGCTGCGGCGTGTTGGCGCCGGTGAAGGCGCCCTTCTCGTGCCCGAACAGTTCGGACTCGATCAGATCGCGCGGGATCGCCGCCATGTTGATGGCGACGAACGGGCCGCTGCGGCGCTTGCCGTAGTCGTGCAGCGCGCGCGCGACCAGTTCCTTGCCGGTGCCGGACTCGCCCGTGATCATCACGGTGAGGTCGGTCTGCATCAGGCGCGCCAGCACCCGGTAGATTTCCTGCATCGCCGGCGAGCGGCCGACCAGCGGGATCGAGTCGAAGTCCTCGGGCTTGACCGCCGGGCGCTGCGCGCTCCTTCGGCTCCGACAGCGCGCGGCCGACGATCGCGATCAGTTCCTTCAGGTCGAACGGCTTCGGCAGATACTCGTAGGCGCCGCGCTCGGACGCGCGGATCGCGGTCATGAACGTGTTCTGCGCGCTCATGACGATGACCGGCAGATTCCGGCCGCAGCTTCTTGATGCGCGGCAGGAGGTCGAACGCGTTCTCGTCCGGCATCACCACGTCGGTGATGACGAGGTCGCCGTCGCCCTGGCTGATCCAGCGCCAGAGCGTCGCGGCATTGCTGGTCGAGCGCACCTCGTAGCCGGCGCGCGACAGCGCTTGATTGAGCACGGTGCGGATGGCGGCATCGTCGTCCGCGACCAGAATGCTTCCAGCAGGCATTAGCGTCCCCTCAGGTAGCGCCGCCCGGCTCGGCGTCGTCACCCAGGAACATGGGCATCAGCACGCGAAAAATCGGTCCGTCTCGGCTGCGATTCGCACTCGATGATGCCGCCGTGATCGCCGACGATCTTCGCTACCAGTGCAAGACCGAGGCCAGATCCGGTCGGCTTGGTGGTCACGAACGGATCGAACAGATGCGGCAGGAGGTCGTCCGGAACGCCCGGACCGTTGTCCTTGACGCAGAATTCGAGCGGCAGCGACACGCGCGCCTTGCTGGCCCGGGCAGCGACAGCCGCACGCCCGGCCGGAACGCGGTGGTCAGCTGGATTTCGCCGTCGCTGGCGCCCTCGCCGATCGCCTCGGCGGCGTTCTTCACCAGGTTGAGGAACACCTGGATCGAGCTGGTCGCGATTGGCCAGCACCGGCGGCAGCGACGGGTCGTATTCCTCGACGAACTTGATGTGGCGCGCGAAGCCCGATTGCGCGAGCCGCTTCACGTGGTCGAGCACGACGATGGATGTTGACCGGCTCGCGCTCGACCGGCCGCTCGTCGGTGAACACCTCCATGCGGTCGACCAGCTTGACGATGCGGTCGGCCTCGTCGCAGATCAGCCGCGTCAACGTGCGGTCGTCGTCGCCGACCGACTGCTCCAGGAGCTGCGCGGCGCCGCGGATGCCGGACAGCGGATTCTTGATCTCGTGCGCCAGCATGGCGGCGAGCGCGGTCACCGAGCGCGCGGCGCTGCGATGGGTCAGTTGGCGGTCCATCTTGTCGGCGATGATGCGTTCCTGCAGCATGACCACCACATGGTCCGGCCGCTCCGGCACCGGCGCGACGTGCAGGTCGACCAGCCGCTCGCCCGGATTGCGCGGCGTGGCGAGATCGACCTTGTATTCGTTGACGGCCGCGCCGCGGGTGCGCACCTGCTCGATCAGCGCCAGCAGCGGGCTGCCGAACGGCACCAGTTCGCTCAGCGCGTGGCGGCGCAGCAGCGGCAGCGACGCCTCGAAGAACGCTTCGGCGGCCGCATTGGCGTTGGCGATCCGCCCGTCCGCCGTCACCATGATGCACCGGATGCGGCAGCGCATCGAGCACCGCATCGGCGGTGCCGGACGGAAGCGTCGGCATCGGCTCGGGCCGGTTCATGCCGCGATCCTCGCGCTGGCGGAGATCTCGCCGAAGGCCGCGAAAGCGTCGGCGAGCAGGCCGCGCACGGCCTTCGGATCGTCGGCGGTCAGCACCCGGCCGCGCCATGCGCTTGAGCGTCGCCGCCGGCACGCCGGCGGTTTCGGCCGCCGCATCGAGCGCCCAGCCGAGATGCTTGCGCGCATGCCGCCGGCCGATCCTGACGCCGTGATGCGCCAGCATCTCGTCGTAGAGCGCGGCGATGATCGCGAACTGCGCTCGCGATCGCGGCGCGGTCTCGCGCCGCCCGGTCGCCAGATCGCGCGCGATCTGCCCCGGCAGCCACGGCCGGCCCTGCGCGCGCGCGGCCGACCATGACCGCATCGGCGCCCGATGCGGCGAGCGCCGCGACCGCATCCTCGTAGCTGCAGATGTCGCCGTTGACGACGACCGGGATCGGTCACGGCTTCCTTGACCGCGCGCACCGCGCGCCAATCGGCGCGGCCCTTGTAGAACTGGCAGCGCGTGCGGCCATGCACGGTGATCAGGCGCACGCCCGCGTCCTGCGCGCGCCGCGCCAGCTCCGGCGCATTGATGCGAACGATCGTCCCAGCCGAGCCGCATCTTCAGCGTCACCGGCACCGACACGGCGCCGACGGTCGCCTCGATCAGGGTCAGCGCGTGGTCGAGATTGCGCATCAGCGCCGAGCCGGACTCGCCGCCGGTCACGTGGCGCGCCGGGCAACCCATGTTGATGTCGATGATGTCGGCGCCGGAAGCCTCGGCGATGCGGGCGCCTTCCGCCATCCAGCGCGCCTCGCAGCCCGCGAGCTGCACGACATGGACGCCGACGCCCTGCCCTTCGGCGCGCAGCACCGCATTGGCGTCGGCCTCGACCAGGTCCTGGCTCGCGGTCATTTCGGAGACGACCAGGCCGGCGCCGAGCGTCGCGACCAGGCGGCGGAACGGGGCATCGGTCACGCCCGACATCGGCGCAAGAATGACCGGGTTCGGCACCACGATATCGCCGACGGCCAGCGCCTTAGGGGCAAAAGATGTTGTGAGCTAGAGACACTTAGTATCCATGCCCATGAATTAGGCTAATGTTTGAAGCTGCATATAGTTTAGCCAAATGCGCCCATCGCGCAAGTGCTGCACTGCAAAAAAGTTGCAACTGTGATTAAAGCGCGGATACCGGCTTGCGATCAGTTCTGGCTTGTGCTCGCGGCATGGCACGCTAAACCCTTGGCGCATCGTCACGTTCCCGGATCGAACCAACATGGCAGCCATGGTTGCAGCGGTGGTCGTCGCGGCCGGCCGCGGGTTGCGCGCCGGTGGCGACGTGCCCAAGCAATACCGTCAGATCCTCAATGAGCCGGTGATCCGGCCGAGCCTGGCCGCGTTCGCGCGCCATGCCGGCATCGGCGCCGTGCAGCCGGTGATCCATCCCGACGACATGCCGCTGTTCGCGTCGGCTGCCGCCGGTCTCGCGTTGCTCGCGCCGGTCATTCGGCGCGGCGACGCGGCAGGGTTCGGTGCGGGCGGGCCTCGAGGCGCTCGCCTCGCATGCGCCCGAGATCGTGCTGGTGCACGATGCCGCGCGGCCGTTCGCCTCGCCGGCGCTGATCGCGCGCGCCATCGCGGCCGCGCGCCAGTCCGGCGCGGCGGTGCCGGTGCTGCCGGTCGCCGATACCGTCAAGACGGTCGACGCGGCGGGCGCCGTCACCGGCACCATCGACCGCGCGCCGTTGCGGCTGGTGCAGACGCCGCAGGCGTTCCGGTTCGGCGCGCTGCTCGACGCGCACCGCAAGGCGCACGCGGCCGGACGCGAGGATTTCACCGACGATGCGGCGCTCGCCGAATGGGCGGGCATGACCGTCATGACTTTCGCAGGCGAAACCGCGAACGTGAAGCTCACCACCAACGAGGATTTCGCGCGCGCCGAAACCGCCAAGCTCGCCGCGCTCGGCGACGTGCGCACCGGCTTCGGCTTCGACGTGCACCAGTTCGGCGACGGCGACCATGTGATGCTCGGCGGCGTGCGGATGCCGCACCAGCGCGGGCTCACCGGCCATTCGGATGCGGACGTCGTGCTGCACGCGCTGGTCGACGGCATTCTCGGCGCGCTCTCGGACGGCGACATCGGCGTGCACTTCCCGCCGACCGATCCGCAGTGGCGGGGCGCCTCCTCCGACCGCTTTCTCGCCTTCGCGGTCGAGCGCGTGCGCGCCCGCGGCGGGCGGATCGCGCATCTCGACATCACCGTGGTGTGCGAGGCGCCGCGCGTCGGTCCGCATCGCGACGCCATCCGCGCGCGGGTCGCCGAGATCGCCGGCATTCCGGTCGAGCGCGTCGGCGTGAAGGCCACCACCAGCGAGAAGATGGGCTTTACCGGCCGCGGCGAAGGCATGGCGGCGTTCGCCAACGCCACCGTGCGGCTGCCCTGGAGCGAATGACGATGGATGCGGCGATCGTCGCGGCGGCCCGCGCGCTCATCGAACTCTGCCGCGGCAAGAAGCTCACGCTCGCCACCGCGGAATCCTGCACCGGCGGGCTGGTGGCGGGCGCGCTCACCGACATCCCCGGCTCTTCCGACGTTCTCGATCGCGGCTTCGTCACCTACAGCAATGCCGCCAAGGAGACCATGCTGGGCGTGCCGCCGGCGACGCTCGCGCGCTACGGCGCGGTCAGCAAGGAGACGGCGGAGGCGATGGCGCTCGGTGCGCTCGCGCACGCGCCGGTCGATCTCGCGGTGTCGATCACCGGCATCGCCGGCCCCGGCGGCGCGACGCCCGGCAAGCCGGTCGGCCTCGTCCATTTCGCGGCGGCCGCGCGCGGCGGAAAGCTCGTGCACGCGGCCAAGACGTACGGCGACATCGGCCGCACGCAGGTGCGCGAGGCATCGGTCGCGCAGGCGCTGGCGATGCTGCACGCGCTGGCCGAGCAGCAACAGGCGCACTCCGGCTAGACCACAGCCTGCGGTTTTGGACACTCGCGCGCCGTCTTGCTTCGCGCGCGGCCTCGGCTGGACCGGTTACAGGTCGCGCGATACTGTCCGGGCGCCGGATTTTCATGGGGCCAAACATGCCGAAGATCACCACCGGTTGGATTGCCTTCGCGGTCACCGGCACGCTCGCCGTCGCTGTCACCGCCGCCGCCATCGCCCAGCAGGCGATGTCCGGGGCGCAGAAGCTCATGCTCGTGCAGGCCTCGCGGCTGCCGGGCAAGGTGCACGTCCTGCCGGCGACCCTGGAGACCACGCAGTGGGGCTGGTTCGACAATGCCGAACTGCCGCGGCTGACGGTCGATTCCGGCGACACGGTCGTTTTCGAAACCATGGCGCATTCGCACGGCCAGTTGTGGCCGGGCCGCACCATCGACGAGATCAAGAAGCTGCGCACCGATTGGCCCGGACGCGGCCCGATGACCATCACCGGTCCGGTGTTCGTCAACGGCGCCGAGCCGGGCGACGTCCTGCAGATCAAGATCAACAAGATCGTGCCGCGGCCGTGGGGCGCCAATTTCAACGTGCCCGGCTTGTTCGGCCAGTTCCCGAAGGAATTTCCCGACGGCCAGGTGAAATATTTCTATCTGGATTGGGAGCGCAAGGTCGCCGAATTCGCCCCCGGCATCGAAATTCCGCTGCGTCCGTCGCCCGGAACGCTCGGCGTCGCGCGCGCGCAGCCCGGACGCTACAACGCGGTTCCGCCGGGTCCGTTCGCCGGCAATCTCGACAACCGTGACCTGGTCGAAGGCACGACGCTGCACGTGCCGGTGTTCGTGCGCGGCGCGCTGGTCTGGACCGGCGACGCGCACGCCGCCCAGGGCAACGGCGAAGTGAACCTCACCGCGATCGAAACCGCTTTCACCGAGATCAATCTCACGATCACGGTCGACAAGATCTCGCAAGCTGGAATGGCCGCGCATCGAGACGCCGACCGACTGGATCACGATGGGTTTCGACGAAGACCTCGGCAAGGCGCTCGAGGCGGCGAAAAGCGAAACCGCGAAGTTCATCGCCGAGCAGCGCAAGATCCCGGCGGATCAGGCTGCGGCGCTGGTGCCGCGCCTCGCCGATTGCCGCGTGACGCAGGTCGTCGACATCAAGAAGGGCGTGCACTGCATGGTGCCGAAGGATGCGGCGAGCACGCGGCCGCTGCCGCCGCGCCCGACCGCCGAGACCGCGGAGTTCCTGGTCACCAGCGCGAGCGGGCCGGATCTGAACAAGGCGATCGACACGGCGTCGTGGAACATGCTCGAGCTGCTGCAAAAGGCGAAAGGCCTGTCGCGGCTCGACGCCTATGGGCTCGCCAGCATCAGCATGGATTGCCGCGTCGGCGAGATGATGGCGGCCGACAAGAGCGTGCACTGCGTGGTGCCGAAGAGCCTGTGGGTGCAGCGCTGAGGACTGACGCCGCGCGACGGGTCCGCGTTGCGCGGACCCGGGCCGTTCTGAAGACGGCAGACCGCGCGGATCGCAGTCAGGTCGGCTTGCGCACCGATTTCAGATAGTCCTCGGGTTTGCTGGAGTCGAACTCCTGCCCGAGGATGATCTCCTTGCGGAACACCGGCTCGGGCGGATTTCCGCCCAGCTCGCGCATGATCTTGGCGGCATCGGTCGCCAGCATCACCTGCTCGGCGAGCTTCTTGTAGTCGACGTCCTCCTTGAGGATGTTCCAGCGCCGCAACTGCACCATCAGCCAGACCGCCGCCGAATAGTGCGGGAACGGCTGGTAGTCGACCCGGTCTTCCGCCGTCTTGACGTTGCCGAGGCCGTCGGCGTAGCGGCCGGTGATGACCTGCTCGACGACGATTTCGGGCGCGTTGAGGTACTGCGGCTGGGCCAGCACCTTCGCCATGCCGGCGCGGTTGGCCTTGTCGGAGACGTGCAGGCTGGCGGCGACGATCGCGCGGTAGAACGCCATGAAGGTGTTGGGGTTCTGCTTGATCCAGCTTTCCGGCGCGGTCACCGAGCAGCACGGATGCCCGCTCCACAGGTCGCGCGAGATCGCATGAATGAAGCCGACGTTTTCGTAGACCGCGCGCTGGCCGCCCGGCTCGCCGCCGAAGAAGCCGTCGATGTTGCCGGAGCGCAGGCTCGAGAAATATTCGGTCGGCGGAATGACGCGATACTTCACGTCCTGGTCGGGATCGAGGCCGCTCGCCGCGAGCAGATTGCGCAACTGCATCGCCTGGTGGCTCTGTTCGAACGGCACCGCGAACACGAAGCCCTTCCAGTTCTTCGGATCGCGGTTGTCCTTGTGCTTGTTGGCGAGCACCAGCGAATTGCCGTTCTGGTTGCAGATCGTCAGCACCTTGATCGATTGCGTGGTGCCGCCGAGGCCCGCGCTCATGGTCAGCGCCACCGGCATGACCTGCTGCGAGACGTCGAGCTCGCCGTTGATCATCTTGTCGCGAATGAGCCCGATGCCGGCGATCTTCTGCAGCGAGACCTCGAGCCCTTGCTTGGAATACTGTGCCGAGATGCTCGCCGTAGATCAGCGGCGCCGCGCAGGTGATCGGCAGAAAACCGACATTGAGCTTGGTCTTTTCGAGCGGCTTTCGCTCCTGCGCGATCGCCTTGAGCGTATCGAGCGGCAGCACGCTGGCGAGCGCGCCGAGCAGGGTCGCGGCGCCGACCGACTTGAGCAAGGTCCGGCGCAGGACCGGCTCCGGAAACAGGCCGTGCAGCAGCGCCTGCTCGATCCCCTCGCCGAGCGCGGCATCGGCGTCCGGCGGCGGATCGCCCTCGTGCTGCCCGCAACGGCAGAGCCCACCCGAGAAAGCATGGCGATGCGACGTCGTCCGCATGAGTCGTTCTCCATTGTCCCGGGCGCCGCCATCCTAGGCGATGCGGGCGCGCACGTTAAGGGCTCGCGCCGCGCACCGTTGTGTAGGAAGATCATGGCCGTGAGCCGCGCGATCCTCGACCCGAACGGTTTCTTCCGCCGCATTCCGCTGGCGCCGCATCAGCTCAACGAGCGGCGCACGCGCACGGACGATGTCATCGTCCTCTGCCACCTGGGCGTGCCGCGGCTCGATCGCGACGCCTGGTCGCTGACGCTCGACGGTCTGGCAGAACGCCCGCTGTCGCTGCGGTACGACGATCTCCTGCGCTATCCGAAGGTGGAGATCGCGAGCTTTCATCAGTGTGCCGGCAGCCCGCTGCAGCCGTCCGAGCCGACGCGACGGATCTGCAATGTCACCTGGGGCGGCGCGCGCCTTGCGGACATCCTGGCGGATTGCGCGCCGTCGGCGGCGGCGAGGTACGTCTGGTCTTACGGCGCGGACTACGGCGAGTTCGGAGGCGTCGCGGTCGAGAGCTATCTCAAGGATCTGCCGATCGAGCGGGTCCGGTCCGACGTGCTGATCGCCTATGAGATGAACGGCGAAGCGTTGTCGCCCGAACACGGCTTCCCGGCGCGGCTGGTGGTGCCCGGCTTCTACGGCACCAACAGCGTCAAGTGGCTGACGCGGATCGAGCTTGCGGCGGAGCGTGCGGCGGGACCGTTCACCACCCGCTGGTACAACGATCCCGTCGACGGCGGCGGAACGACGCCGGTCTGGGCAGTCGCGCCGGAAGCGGTGATCGTTTCGCCCGCGCCCGACGCGATCATCGACGCGCGACCTGCGCACGAAGTCTGGGGCTGGGCCTGGGCCGACGGCGGCGTCCGCGCGGTTGCGATCAGCGCCGACGGCGGAACGTCGTGGTCGGATGCGCAGGTCGAGCCGCTGCAAGCGCGCCAATGGCAGCGCTTCTCATGGCGCTGGTCGCCCGACCGTCGCGGCCCGGTGTCGCTCATGGTCCGCGCGGAAGCGACGAACGGTCTGCGGCAGCCGATGTCGGGCCACCGCAATGCGGTCCATCAGGTCGCCGTCACTGTGACGTAGTGGGTCGGGTCGCTACTTGATGACAACCGTCTTCGGCGTTCCGGCCTCGATCGCCATGATGGCGTAAGGCTTCACCACGTCGCCGTTCCGGTCGAACGTGATCGTCCCGGACGCACCTGCGTAATTCTTCACGCCGTAGAGGAAGTCGCGGATCGCCGGACCGCTCGGCGCGGGTCCGGCGGCCGCCAGCGCCGCCGCGATCAGGCGCATGACGTCGTAGCCTTCGGCCGCGAAAATTTCCGGCTTGTGGTTGAACTTGGCCTCGTAGGCGCGCGCGAAGGTGTCGGGCGCCGCGCCGGTCGCGGCGGCGGCAAGAATGTAGGTCGCGCCGTTTGCGGCTTCGCCGGCTTCCCGCAGCACTTCCGGGTTCTGCGGCGACTCGGTGGTGAAGAACAGCGGCAGCGTCAGTCCGAGTTCGCGCGCCTGCTTCATCACCACGACGGTGTCGGGCGGATAGGACCCGACGATCACGCCGTCCACCCCCGCAGCCTTGATCTTCGCAAGCTGCGCGCGGACGTCGGTTGCTCCCGGCGGATAGGTCTCGGCGAGCGCCACCGTGCCGCCCAGTTGCGTGAACTGCGCCTTGAAGGCGCTGCTGCCGCCGATGCCGCCCTCGTTGTCGATGTAGAGCGCCGCAAGCTTGCGCAGCCCGCGATCGTTATAGATGTACTCGGCGAGCACCTTGGCGCGCAGGCTGCCGGAGGGAATGACGCGAAACACGAAGTCGCCGGCGTCGGTGACCTTCGGGCTGGTCGCCGACGGGCTGATCAGCACCGTCTGGCGCGCCTCGGCGAGCGGCGCGACCGCGAGCGTGGCGCTGCTGGTCACCGGGCCGAGAACCGCCGGTGCATGCGCGCCTGCAACGATCCGGTTGAACGCCGCGACCGCTTCGGCCGGCTGGCTGCGGTCGTCTTCGACCGTCAAGGTCAGCTTGCGCCCGCCGATGCCGCCGGCGCGGTTGACCTCCTCGACCGCGAGTTCGGCCCCGTTGCGAGGCGGGATCCCCCAGTGCGCGGCATCCCCGGTCAACGGCAGCACAACCCCGATCGCGATCGGCGCGCCTTCGGCGTTCGCTGACATCCTATCCCCCGACATGAAGACCCAGCATGAGGCGCCGCCCGCGCACAGCGCGCCGGCCATCGCCCAAGCGATCTTGCGCGCCGGCCGCCGGATCGTTCCGCGCTCGTTCGGTTTCATCCGGCCGGCGGCGCGTAGCCGTAGGAGCGGCGGAACATCTCGCTCAAGTGTTCGGACGCGGTGCAGACCGCAAACTGCGGCGGACGCTCATGGTCGACGCAGCCCGGCATCGGCTCGATCACCGCATCCGGGCGCGGACCGTAGAAGTACGGAATCGAATAACGGTCGCGGCCGGTGCGGTTGTTCTTCACGCGATGCATGTTCGAATTGTAGATGCCGTTGGTCCAGCGCGCCATCAGGTCGCCGAGGTTGATCACGAACGTGCCCGGGATCGGCGTCGCCTCGATCCAGTCGCCGGCGGCGTTGCGCACTTCGAGACCGCCGGAATTGTCCTGCGCCAGGATGGTGACGCCGCCCCAGTCGGTGTGCGCGCCGGCGCCGATCTGGTTGAACTTGGCGTTGGCCGGATGCGGCGGATATTTGATCAGCCGCAGCGTCCCGAGCGGCATGTCGAAATACGGCACGAACCAGTCGGCCGGCAGTTCGAGCGACAGCGCCAGCATCGACAGAATGCGGTCGCCGAGTTCGGTCACCGCCTTGCGGTAGGCCAGCATCTGCTCGCGGAATTCCGGCAGCGACGCCGGCCATTGGTTGTGGCCGAAGCCGCGGATGCCGCGCACCGCCCAGGGATGATCGTCCGGCAGTTCCATCGCGCAGTAGAAGCTCTCCTTGAGATCGGGCGGCGCGGTCTCGGCATTGGCATCCTGGCTGTCGAGGATTTGGCCGCCGACCGGCTCATAGCCGGCCGTGGTCGGCGAACGCTTCATGTGCAGCGCCTGCTTCTCTTCGATCGGCAGATCGAAGAAGCGCTTGGCCGCGGCAAACTGCGCGTCGATCAGCGCCTGCGGTATGCGGTGATTGGCGACGTAGAAGAATCCCGTCTCCCGGCAGGCGCGATGGACCGCCGATGCGACCGCATGCCGATCGGCCGGGCTCGGCGAAAACGCGCCGGTCAGGTCGACGACCGGAATGGTCATGGGCGGATGCGCCGGGGAGTAGATGTGCATGCGGGGAATCTCCGTGCTCGGCCGCGCGGCGACAGCGATTGTCGCCGTCCGGCCGGTGAATGCAAGCGCCGTGCAAGCGGATCGCTTCGCCGTCCGGACGCGCGAAGGCATCGGCGGGAGCAACCGCGGCAGAGAATCTCGCTGTTGACGGGCGTGGACTTAGCCTTGCCGATTGCGACAAAATGCCAACAGAATAAGCAACAACGCCCAAAATGCCTGCGGCACAATGCTATCCAGGCAGGCACGCCGCTTGCTTGGCCAATGCGAGCGATGGAGAAGCAAATGAACAGCCCCGTCATGCATATCAGGCGCGGATTGGCCGCGCTCGTGCTCCTGTGCGGCGCGAGCGCCGCGGCCAACGCCGCCGAAAAACTGATGTACATGAACGATTGGCTGCCCGGCGGCGACAAGGCGCTGCCGTTCTATGCCGTCGCAAAGGGCCTGTTCGCGAAAGCCGGCCTCGACGTCAGCGTGCAGACTGCGCGCGGCTCGACCGAGGTGCTGACCCGGATCGGCACCGGCACCGCCGAGGTCGGCTCCGGCGGCTTCGCCGCGCTGCTGCAGGCCAAGGCGCAGAACAAGGTGCCGGTCACCGCGGTGTTCTCGGTCTTCACCATGCAGCCCGACGCGATCTTCACGGTCGAAGGCTCACCCATCAAGACGCTCAAGGATCTGGAGGGCAAGAAGATCGCGACCGCGACCTTCACCTCCTCGAACGTGGTGTGGCCGCTGATCCTGAAGGCGAACGGCGTCGACGAGAGCAAGGTGACGCTGCTCAAGGTCGATCCGGCCGCGCTGGTGCCGATGCTGGCGACCGGCCAGGTCGACGGCACCATCAACTGGTCGACCGCGTCGCCGGCATTCGTGCGGGCGCTCGGCGAGACCGGCAAGAAGCTCAAGATCATTCCGTGGTCGGAGTACGGTTTCGAGGGCTACGGCTACTCGCTCTTTGTGGCTGACAAGGTGCTGGCCGAGCGCCCGCAGGCGATCCGCCCGTTCGTCAGCGCGTTCGCCGAAGGCATCAAGATGGCGCTCGCCAATCCGAAGGATGTCGCGGCCGCCATGAAGGCGACCTTCCCCGAGATGGACACCGCGCTGGTCGAGCAGCAGTTCATGACCATCGTGCCGCTGATCGACAATCCGATCAGCAAGGCGGAAGGCATCGGCACGCTCCAGAAGGAGCGCGTGTTCAAGACCTGGGAATGGACCGCGAAGGCCCAGAACATGGCGATCGAGAGCTTCGATCCCGAGACCGCGGTCAACCGCTCGTTCATCCCGAAATGACGGTCAGCCCGCAGGACGCGGCGGCGGTGCGCGGACACCCCGCCCGTTTCGTCACCCAGCCGTGAATATCACCCCGCCCGTCATCCGCTTCGCCGAGGTCGGCTGCACCTTCGGCAAGGACGACGGCTCCGCCATCGTTGCGCTCGACAAGCTCAGCTTCGACATCGGCCGGCACGAGTTCGTCGCGGTGCTCGGGCCGTCGGGCTGCGGCAAGTCGACCCTGCTCCGCCTCGCCGCCGGCCTGGTCATGCCGACCGCCGGCCGCGTCGAGATCTACGGCATGACGGTGACCGAGCCGCGCGACGAGATCGGCATCGTGTTCCAGCGGCCGGTGCTGCTGCCGTGGTTCGACGTGCTCGGCAACGTGGTGTTTCCGCTGCGCCACAAATACGGCCGGGTGAGCGACGCCGAACGCCAGCAGGCGCGCGACCTGCTCCGCGCTCGTCGGGCCTCGAGGACTTCGCCCACAAGCAGATCGACGAACTCTCGGGCGGCATGCAGCAGCGCGTCGCGATCGCGCGTGCGCTGCTGCTCGATCCGGAAATCCTGCTGATGGACGAGCCGTTCTCCGCGCTCGACGCGCTCACCCGCGACGAGATGAGCTTCGAACTGCTGCGCATCTGGACCAGCAAGCCCAAGACCGTGATGTTCATCACCCACTCGATCCCGGAAGCGGTCCTGCTCAGCGACCGGATCATCGTGATGACCTCGCGGCCCGGCTCGGTGCGCGAGGTGCTCGACGTCCCGCTGCCGCGCCCGCGCACGCTCGAGACCCTGTCGGACCCGGCGTTCCATGCGCTCGCCAACCGCATCCGCAGCCAGTTGTTCACCCGCCATGCCGCCTGACACCGCCGCCGGGCATGCCGTGGCTGCTTCCCCGACCTTCGGCAAACGCATCGGCGCGCTCGCCTACCGCTATGCGCCGGGCCTCGCCTTCATTGCGCTGCTGGCGATCTGGGAGATCGGCTGCCGCGTGTTCAAGGTGCCGACGTTCCTGCTGCCGCCGCCGAGCCTGATCGTCGAGGGCGCGTTCCAGCAGGAGCCGTCGATCTGGTTCGGCCACATCTGGGCGACGCTGCGGGTCGCACTGATGGGTTACGTCGCGGCGGTGCTGATCTCGATCCCGCTCGCGGTCGCGCTCGCCTCCTCGAAGCTGCTCACCCGCACGCTCTACCCGATGATCGTGGTCGTGCACTCGATGCCGATCGTCGCGATCGCGCCGATCATCGTGGTGACGCTCGGCGCCTCCGACCTGCCGCGCATCGTCATCACCTTCCTGATCACGTTCTTCCCGATCATCGTCACGACCACGGCCGGCCTGATGGCAACGCCCGAAGAGCTGATCGAATTGTCGCGCTCGCTGCGCGCCGGCTGGACACGCGAGATGCTGCACATCCGGCTGCCCTACGCGGTGCCCTACATCTTCAGCGCGCTGCGGATCTCGACCACGCTGTCGGTGGTCGGCGCGGTGGTGGCCGAATTCGTCGCGGCCGAGCGCGGGCTCGGCTACTTCATCCAGTTCTCGACCTCGTTCTTCAAGATCAACCAGGGCTTTGCCGCGCTGGTCGTCTTGGTGACGATCAGCCTCGCCTTTTTCCAGCTCATCGGGGTCGTGCAGCGCATCTTCGCGCCCTGGTCGCTGCCGAAGTCGGAACGTTGAGGCGCCTGGAGTCCACCGCCGGTGCCACGGCGTTCCCTCCCCCGCTTGCGGGGGAGGGTTAGGGAGGGGGCATGAACGGGGAATCAAGCAAGCTCACCCCCTCTCCACCTCTCCCCCGCAAGCGGGGGAGAGAGCAGACCGAGCACGCGGCACTAGTCATCATGTTCACGCCGCCATCTTGCGCACTGCCGCCAGCACCTCGTCCGGCCGCTCGCTCATCAGCATGTGGCCGGCGCCCTTGAGCGTGACCACGCGCGCATTCGGCAGCGCCTTCGCCAGTTCCAGCCCGGCCTTGAGCGGCGTCATCAGGTCGCGCTCGCCCAGCACCAGCGTCGCCGGCACCGTCACCCTGGCGGCGGAGGCGAGCCCGTCGCGGTAGGCGGTGCAGGCGGACAGATCGTTGAACAGCACGCCCGGCCGCGCGCGCTCCAGCAGCCGCAGGCCGCCGCCCAGCATCCACATCCCCGGCGCCAGCGAGCCGCCGAGCCCGGCGCGGAAGCCGTGGCCCCAGATGTCGACCATGTCGATGGCGGCATGGTCGTTGGCCTGCGCGGCGGCGAGCAGTTCCGGCGACACCGGCATCGCGGCGGCGGTGCCGATCAGCGCCAGCCCGGACACCCGCTCCGGATAACGTGCCGCGGCCTCGAGCGCGATCAGCGAGCCCATGGACTGGCCGACCAGCAGCGCATTGCGCGCGCCGGCCGCTTCGAGCAGCGCCGCGGTCCAGTCCGCCATCGCGCCGATCGACGCAAGCGGCTCGCCCGCCGAGCGGCCGTGTCCCGGCAGGTCCGGCGCCAGCACCGCATGGCCGTGATGGGCGAACCAGCGCGCCAGCAGCACCCAGACCGTATGATCGAGCCCGGCGCCGTGCAGGAACACGGCGAGCGGCAGCTTTGGATCGAACGCGCGCCCGCCGGTCGCGGCGTAGACGTCGGAGCCGTTGACCGAAAGCCGCATCGCTCACGCCCGCTGCGAGGCGCGCAGCGCCTGGCCGAAATCCTCGATGATGTCGCTCGCGGCCTCGATGCCGATCGAGAGCCGCACCAGTTCCTCGCCCAGGCCCGCGGCCTTGAGCTGCGCCGCGTCCATCTGCTGGTGCGTGGTGCTGGCCGGATGGATCACCAGCGTCTTGGCGTCGCCGACATTGGCGAGATGGCTGGCGAGCCGCAGCGCCTCGATGAACTTCCGCCCGGCCTCGCGGCCGCCCTTGATGCCGAAGCTGACGATCGAGCCCGCGCCTTTCGGCAGCAGCCGCTTGGCCAGTTCGTGATCGGGATGGGACGCGAGCCCGGGATGCACCACCCAGTCGACCGCCTTGTGCGAGCTCAGGAAGTCGAGCACCGCCGCGGTGTTCTCCATGTGCCGCTGCATGCGGATCGCCAGCGTCTCGACGCCTTGCAGCAGGTGAAACGCGTTGGTCGGCGAGAGACAGGCGCCGAAATCGCGCAGGCCCTCGGCGCGCGCGCGCATGATGAAGGCGGCCGGCCCGAACTCCTCGGCGAAGACGATGCCGTGATAGCCGGCATAGGGCTCGGTCATGGTCGGGAACTTGCCCGAGGCCTGACAGTCGAAGCGGCCGCCGTCGACGATGACGCCGCCGATCGCGATGCCGTGGCCGCCGATCCACTTGGTGGTCGAATGCATCACGATGTCGGCGCCGAGCTCGACCGGCCGGCAGAGGTACGGCGTCGCGAAGGTGTTGTCGATCAGGAGCGGCACGCCGGCCGCATGCGCGATCTCGGCGACCTCGCGGGATGTCGAGCACTTCGAGGCCGGGATTGCCGATGGTCTCGCCGATGACCAGCCGCGTCTTGGGCCGGATCGCGGCGCGGATGCCGTCGAGGTCGCGCGGCTTCACGAAGGTCGTGGTGATGCCGAAGCGCGGCAGGGTGTGCGTGAGCAGGTTGATGGTGCCGCCATAGAGCGAGGCCGACGCCACGATGTGATCGCCGGCGCCGAGCAGCGTGGCGATGGCGAGATGCAGCGCCGCCTGCCCGCTCGCGGTGCAGACCGCGCCGACGCCGTTCTCCAGCGCGGCCAGCCGCTCCTCCAGCACCGCCGTGGTCGGATTGGAGATGCGCGTATAGATGTGGCCGGCGCGCTCCAGGTTGAACAGCGCCGCCGCGTGGTCGGTGTCCTGAAACACGTAGGACGTGGTCTGGTAGATCGGCACCGCGCGCGCGCCGGTCGTGGGATCGGGATGCTGTCCGGCGTGCAGGCTCAGCGTCTCGAACGCCGGAGGTTTCGGGGCCGCCATCGGCTCACTCCGCCTTGATGCCGGCGGCCTTGATGATCGGCCACCACTTCGCGATGTCGGCTTGCAGCAGCGCGCCGAGCGCCTCGGGCGTTTGCTGATCGCGCGGCGGGACGTCCTGGCCGAGATCGGCGAAACGCGCGCGCACCGCCGGATCGGCGAGCGCGATCACGGCCGCGGCATTGAGCCTGTCGATGACCGGCTTCGGCGTGCCCTTGGGCGCGAACAGCGCGTTCCAGGTCGAGACGTGGAAACCGGGCAGCCCGGCCTCGTCGGCGCTCGGAACGTCGGGCAGCGCGGCGATGCGGGTGCTGCTGGTGATCGCGTAGGCCTTGACCGTGCCGGCGCGGATCTGCGGCACCGAGCTGATGGTGTCGGAGATGGTGATGTCGAGCTGGCCCGCCACCAGGTCCTGCACCGCCGGCGCGCCGCCGCGATAGGGCACGAGCTGCGCCTCGGTGCCGGTCAGATTGAGGAAGAACGCCGCGCAGACGTGCGGCGGCGTGCCGACGCCGGCGGTGCCGATCGTGACCTTGCCGCGGTTCGCCTTCATCCAGGCGATCAGGCCCTGCAGGTCGGCGGCCGGCAGGTTCTTGCGCGACAGCACGATCTGCGGCGCGGTCGCCAGCAAGGCGATCGGCGCAAAATCGGTCCTGAGGTCGTACGGCAGGTTGTAGATCGCGCCGTTGACCACATGCGCGCTCCAGTTGCCGACGTCGATGGTGTAGCCGTCGGGCGCCGCGCGCGCGAGCCGGCCGAGCCCGATGCTGCCGCCCGCCCCCGACACGTTCTCGGCGACGATCGGCTGGCCGATTTCGGGCCGCATGCGCTCGGTCACCACGCGCCCGACCGTGTCGGTCGGCCCGCCCGGCGGATACGGCACGATCATGGTGATCGGCCGCGCCGGATAGGTTTGCGCGGCCGAAACGCGCGCGACCATCGGAGTCACGGCGGCGCCGGCCTGCGAGCGTCAGAAATCGACGGCGTTGTAAAGTCATCGCTCCTCCGGCCGCAAGCTTAGGCCAGCGGCACCGCGATTGGAAAGGCGCTCGCCCGGCCATTGACCGGCGCGCCGAACTGAGGAACATGCGGCCCCGCAGGGAGACGCCCTTGGTCGAACAATCCGCCCACGCTGCCGCGCTCGCCGACTGGCCCGAACGCATCCACGCCGTGTTCAAGCGGCACGGCATCCGCCAGGTCGGCTACGTTCCGGACGGCGGGCTGACGCGCCTGATCGAGCTGTGCTGCCAGGACAACGAGATCAACGACGTGCTCCTGACCACGGAGGCCGAGGGACCGGCGCTGGCGCTCGGCGCGACGCTCGGCGGCGAGCGCACCGCGCTGATGATGCAGTCGAGCGGGGTCGGCAACTGCATCAACGCGTTTTCGCTCTTGAAGAACTGCGCGGTGCCCTGCGTGATCCTGGTGACCATGCGCGGCGAATTCAACGATTTCAATCCGTGGCAGGTGCCGATGGGCTCGATCACCGAGCCGACGCTCAAGCTTGCGGGCTTCCAGACCTACCGGGTCGAGCATGAGGCCGATGTCGAGCCGATGGTGGACTCGGCCTGCCGCATGGCGTTCGGCGGCGGCAACCTGCAGATCGCGATCCTGCTCGGGCAGCGGATGGTCGATCGCGGCCACAAGGGTCACTGACCATGGACCGCCGCAAGTTCGTCGCCCGGCTGTTGGCTGATCGCGGTCCCCTTCTGGTCGTCACCGGGATCGGCTCGGCCACCTATGACGTCGCCGCGGTCGGCGACGATCCGCGTAATTTCTACATCTGGAGCGCGATGGGTTCGACCGCGATGGTCGGGCTCGGGCTCGCCATGGCGAAGCCGGACCGGCGCGTCGCGGTCATCACCGGCGACGGCGACATGCTGATGGCGCTGGGCAGCCTCGCCACCATCGGCGTCAAGCAGCCGAAGAACCTCTCGATCGTGGTGCTCGACAACGGCCACTACAGCGCCAGCGGCATGCAGCCGAGCCATACCAGCGCCGGCATCGATCTCGCGGCGGCCGCGAAGGCCTGCCGGCTGCGGGTCGAGGCGGTCTCGACGCTGGATCGCGCCGACGAACTGCGCGCGCTGCTGCATTCCGGCGACGGCCCGCTCTTCATCCACGCCAAGGTCGACGCCGACGATCAGAAGCGCATCATCCCGAGCCGCGACGGGCTCGCGATCAAGCATCGCTTCATGCAGGCGGCGGGAAATTAAGGCTTGTCATTCCGGGGCGCGCCGAAGGCGCGAACCCGCGAGATCGCTCGCGTCGCGGCGTCGAGAGCGGATCAATCCTGCTTCGCGCCGGAAAACTTCACCACCCTGCCCCACTTCTCGATTTCCTGCGCCAGGTAGCGGCCGAAATCCTCAGGGCTGCCGGTGAACACCTCGGCGCCGAGATCGGCAAGCCGCGCCTTGAGCTTCGGCTCGGTCACCGCCGCGTTGATCTCGGCATTGAGCTTCATCGACGATGTCGCGCGGCGTTCCCTTCGGCGCCGCGACGCCGTGGAACGAATCCGCCTCGTAGCCCGGCACGAATTCGTTCAGCGCCGGCACGTCCGGCAGCGCGTCGGAGCGCTTCTTCGAGGTGACCGCGAGCGCGCGGAGCTTGCCGGCGCGGATGTTCGCGATCGAAGCCGGCAGCGTGTCGAACAGCACCTGCAGCCGCCCGCCGAGCAGATCGGTGGTCGCCGGCGCCACCCCGCGATACGGCACGTGCAGCATGTCGACGCCGGTCATCATCTTGAACAGCTCGCCCGCCACGTGCGGCGAGGAGCCGATGCCGCCGGAGCCCATGCTGATCTTGCCGGGATTGGCCTTGGCGTAGGCGATGAACTCGGGAACCGTCCTGACCGGCAGGTCCGGGTTGACGTCCATGACGTTCGGCACCACGTCGATGCTGGCGACCGGCTCGAAATCGCGGATCTGGTCGTAGTTGAGCTTGCTGTAGAGCGTCGGATTGATCGCGTTCGACACGCTCACGCCGAGCAGCGTGTAGCCGTCGGGCTCGGCGCGCGCGACAGCTTCCGTGCCGATATTGCTGCCGGCGCCGGGCTTGTTGTCGACCACGAAGCTCTGGCCCATCCGCTCGCTGAGCGCCTGCGCGATCAGCCGCGTGACGATGTCGGCCGAGCCGCCCGGCGGAAAGCCGACCACCATGCGCACCGGCCGCGCCGGATAGGCCTGGGCACGCGCAACCCGCGGCGCAACCACGACGGCGGCTGCGCTCGCGCCCCCAAGCAGGAGCCGGCGACGGTTCATGGCGTTTCCCCTGCCGTCCGTTCCATGCGGACGGCTTGTCGTTTTAGACCAGGCTATTTCCCGGCCGACCGGCGCTTGACCTGATCGCCTTCGAGCTTGGCGAACGGCACCCAGCACCAGCTTGCCGCCGTTGTAGATGTCGGTGCGCGCCACTTGGATCGAGCCGTCCGCCTGCTGGGTCTTGGCGACCTTGAGCACGTTCTGGGCGCCGGGCGGGCCGATCGGGATCATCATGATGCCGTTCGGCTTGAGCTGCTGCATCAAGGGCGGCGGGATGTGGTCGATGCCGCAGGTGACGATGATGCGGTCGAACGGCGCCTCGGATTCCCAGCCGTAATAGCCGTCGCCGTGGCGCGTGGTGATGGTCTTGTACTCGGTGTAGCCCTTGCCGATCAGGTCGTCGTAGAGCTTGCGCGTGCGCTCGGCGAGCGGCTTGACGATCTCGATCGAAAAGATCTTGTCGGTCAGGTGCGTCAGATAGGCCGACTGGTAGCCCGAGCCGGTGCCGATCTCGAGCACCTTCTGGCCCATCTGCAGGTCCATCGAATTGGTCATGCGCGCGACCGCGTGCGGATCGGTGATGGTCACGCCCCAGCCGATATTGACGAAGATGCCCTCGTAGGCGCGCGGATGGTACGAGGCCGGAATGAACTCCTCGCGCGGCGTCATCAGGAAGGCGCGGATGTTGCGCTGCTCCCAGATGTCCTTGCGTTTGAACATCGCCTGCAGGCGGTCCCAGCGCATGTTGAGGAAGTTCGCGGCCTCGCCGCGGTTCTTCTCCATCCAGGCGATGTAGTCGGCCTTCGGATCGAACGGCGGCGTCGCGTTGAAGTCATACGGCACCGGCACGTTGGCGCTCGCCGGCGAAACGAGGCTGCCGCAGGCCATGGCGCTGCCGGCGCCGAGCATGAATTGCCGACGGCTCGCATGAGCCCAGCGCGGTACGATTGTGTCAGGCATTGTTTCCCACCTTCAGCCGCCCTGGGCGCAACCCTAAGCGGGCGCTTTGGCCCGTTCAAGGCACGCGCCTTGCGCCGGACCCGTATCGAAAGCGGCATGGTTAGCGGCTGGGCGAACGTGTCGCACCCGGCAGGAAGGTCCTCAGCGCGCGAGCTTCCTGCGCAGGATGGCGCCGAGGATGTCCGAATAGTCGTCGGTCCAGGCGGCGACGGCGGGATCGGGCCTGACCTCGTGCCAGCCCGGACGTTGCGGCAGGCCGCCGAGGTCGGCGGGCGAACGCGCCAGCGCCGCCACGATCGCATTCATCTTGTAGTCGGGCGGCACTGCTGTCGGGCCGGTCGTCCTCGCGCACATAGGTGACGAGCCCCTCGGCCGCCGCGACCGCCGCCACCACGCGCGCCAGCTCCATGTGCCGGTTGGAGATGTGCATCACCACCACGCCGCCCGGCGTCAGCCTCGACAGATAGCCCGCCAGCGCCTCGCGCGTGAGCAGATGCACCGGGATGGCGTCGGAGGAGAACGCATCGAGCACGATCAGGTCGAAGCGTTCCTTCGACGCGGCAAGCGTCAGCCGCGCATCGCCGAGCACGACCGGCACGCCGGGCGCGCACTCCGACAAGAACGTAAAGTAGCGCGGATCGCGGGCGATCCGCACCACGTCCGGATCGATCTCGAAGAACGTCCACTGCTCCTCGCCGCGCTTGTGGCAGGCGAGGCTGCCGGTGCCGAGCCCGACCGCCGCGACGCGCGTCACCCCGCCGCTGGCGGTGCGCACCGCCGCGATGCTCTCGGCGATCGGTCCGCCGAAATAGTAGTAGGTCAGCGGCTCGGGCGGCGAGCCGCCGCCGATCCGCTGCGCGCCATGCATGGTGGTGCCGTGATAGAGCAGCCGATGGCCGCCGTCGGCGGTCTCCACCACCTGATGCACGCCGAAGAAACCGCGCGCGGTCTCGACCCGGTTGAAGCCCGGCTGCCACAGCGCCGTCAGCACGAATGCCAAGCACGACCAGCGCGAAGAACCGCGCCGGACGCCGGCGCTGCACCAGCATGAATGCGACCAGGCCGACCAGCACGATCTGGAACGGCAATTCGGCGGCGGCGGGCAGATGCAGGCCGGACAGCGCCTGCAGCAGGATCGCGGCGGCGGCCACCGCCAGCGCCGGTCCGGCCTCCTTCAGGAATTCGCGCCAGCCTCCGGCGAAGAAGCCCGGCAGCACGAACAGCGCGGCCGCGATCAGGATCGGATATTCGTAGACGCGCGTGAACACGTGAGGCGCGACCAGCGCCGCGAACACGCCGCCGAGCACGCCGCCGGCCGAGACCCAGAGATAGAATTCCGTGAGCTGCGCCGGCGCCGGACGGCGGCGATAGAGCTCGCCGTGGCAGAGCAGCGCGAGCAGCACGAACGCCCCGAGATTGACGGCCGCCATCGCGGCCCAGAACACGTGGTCGCGGCCGAGCAGCCCGATCGCGAGCGGCGCGACCAGGAGCGGCACCGCCTTCGCCACCAGGTCGTGGCCGATCCAGGCGCGCTCGCGAAACACCGCGACGAACGTCAGGAGATAAAGCGCGAGCGGCAGCACCCACAGAAACGGCGCCGCCGCGATATCGGTCGTCACATAGGCGGTGACCGCGATCACCAGCCCGGCCGGGATCGCCGACAGCGCCATCCAGGTCAGCCGATCGCGCACGCTGACCGGGCTTGCCGCCCGCTCCTGCGCGAACGCCCGGCCCGCACGCGCCACGAACAGGCTCGCGAGCGCGATCAGCACCGCCAGCACCGCGTAGCCGGCCGACCAGATCTCCGTCTGCTGCCGGAGCGTGAGCCACGGCTCGATCGCGACCGGATAGGCTATCAGCGCCGCGAACGATCCGAGATTGGAGGCGGCGTAGAGCACATAGGGATTGCCCGCCTGCGGATGGCCGCTCGCGGCGAACCAGCCCTGCAGCAGCGGCGCACTCGCCGACAGCACCGCAAATGGCAGTCCGATCGACAGCGCAAACAGCGCGATCAGCCAGATCGCGATGCCATGTTCGGGCGGCGTCTCGAAGCCGTGCGCAATGGCGATCGGCAGCGCGGCGGCAGCCAATGCCAACACGGCAATATGTCCGAACGCGCCATAGCCCAGCGGCAGCCGCCGGATCACCAGGTGCGCATAGGCGTAGCCCGCGAGCAGGCAGGCCTGGAAGAACACCATCGCCACCGACCACACCGTCGGCGCGCCGCCGAGCCGCGGCAGCACCATCTTGGTGAACATCGGCTGCACCGCAAACAGCAGCAGCGCCGAAAGAAACAGCGTCGCCGCATACAGCATGGGCGCAAGCCGCAATGCGCCCGGCATGGCGGCGGCGTGCGGCGATACGGACTGGTCGAGGGTGGTCATGCCGGGTCCACAAAAAGGACCCAGATGTTAACGCCGGTTAGTTAAGCGGCGCTTACCCGGCCTCTGGCGGCAATCGGTGGAGCCGCGAGCGCCAACGGAGTATTTGCGCGCTCGGAAACGGCCCTCAGGCCGAATAAATCGCGTCCGCCCGCTTTTCGAACGCCGCGGCGAAGCGCCGGAACGCCACATCGAACATCGAGCCCATCAGCAACCCCAGCATCCGGTTCTTGAATTCATAGGAGATGAAGAACTCGACCTCGCAGCTTTTCGCCCCGGTCGGGCGGAAGCTCCAGCGGTTCTCCATCCGGCTGAACGGACCCTCGAGATATTCCACCAGGATCTGCAGATTGGGCCGGTCGAGCGTGACCCGGCTGGTAAAGGTCTCGCTGATCAGCTTGTAGGCGACCGTCATGTCGGCGACGACGACCTCGATGCCCTCCGGCTCGGGGATGCGCTTGCGCACCTTGAGCGAGCGGCACAGCGGCACGAATTCGGGGTAGCGTTCAACGTCCGCGACCAGATCGAACATGTCGGCGGCCGCATGCCGCACGGTCCGGGTGCTGGAGAACTGCGGCATGCGTCAGCGCGATTGTTCCGCGCGCGCGGCCTTGAGCCTGGCGAAATCCTCGCCCGCATGGTGCGAGGAGCGCGTCAGCGGCGAGGACGACACCATCAGGAAGCCCTTGGCGTAGGCGATGGTCGTCGTAGGCGGCGAATTCGTCCGGCGGCACGAACCGCACCACCTCGTGGTGCTTGCGGGTCGGCTGCAGGTACTGGCCGATGGTAAGGAAGTCGACGTCGGCCGCGCGCAGATCGTCCATCAGCTGGAGCACGTCGTTGCGCTCCTCGCCGAGCCCCACCATGATCCCCGACTTGGTGAACATTGCCGGGTCGATCTCCTTCACGCGCTGCAGCAGCCGCATCGAAGCGAAGTAGCGCGCGCCCGGCCGCACCGTCAGATAGTTCGACGGCACCGTTTCGAGATTGTGGTTGAACACGTCGGGCCTGCGCCGCGACCACGGTCTCGACCGCGCCGTCCTTGCGCAGAAAATCGGGCGTCAGCACCTCGATCGTCGTATCGGGGCAGCGCGCGCGGATGGCGCGGATGGTCTGCGCAAAGTGTTCGGCGCCGCCGTCGGCGAGATCGTCGCGGTCGACCGAGGTGACGACGATGTGCGCCAGGCCAAGCTTGGCGGTCGCTTCGGCGACGTGCTCGGGCTCGTCGGCGTCGAGCGCGCCAGGCAGCCCGGTCTTGACGTTGCAGAACGCGCAGGCGCGCGTGCAGGTGTCGCCCATGATCATGAAGGTGGCGTGCTTCTTCTCCCAGCACTCGCCGATATTGGGGCAGCCCGCCTCCTCGCAAACGGTGTGCAGGCCGTTGGCGCGCACGATCGCCTGCGTCTCCACATAGCCCTTCGATACCGGCGCCTTGACGCGGATCCAGTCGGGCTTCTTGAGAAGGGCAGAGTCCGGCCGATGCGCCTTCTCGGGATGGCGCGGGCGGCCGGTGGTATCGTGCACGACGGTCATGGGCGCTCCGGGACTCGACGGTCCCTCGCCCCTCTACTTACGGACGCAACGCACCCGGCGCAAGGCGCGCTTCAGCGCCGGATCGCCTGCCAGATCAGCAGGAAATATCACCGCGCCGGCGGTCGCGACGATCAATTCGCCCCAGAAATCCGGCATCACCTGGATGTTGAGCTTGGTCGCCAGAAAACCGCCGAGCAGCGAACCGATCAGCCCGACGATCAGGTTGCGGATCAGGCCGCGCGGCGCGTTGGTGATCCTCGCGGCGAGCCAGCCGGCGATCAGGCCGATGACGATCCAGGACAGGACGCCCATTGCTGTCCCTCGCTCAGATGTTCAGCACCCGCCCGTAGGCGTCGAGCACCGCTTCCTTCATCATCTCCGACAAGGTCGGATGCGGGAACACCGTGTGCATCAGCTCTTCCTCGGTGGTCTCGAGATTCATCGCCACCACGTAGCCCTGGATCAGCTCGGTGACTTCCGCGCCGACCATGTGCGCGCCGAGCAGCTGGCCGGTCTTCTTGTCGAAGATCACCTTGACCAGCCCCTGGTCCTCGCCGAGCGCGATCGCCTTGCCGTTGCCGACGAACGGGAAGCGCCCGACCCGCACGTCGAGCTTCTTCTCCTTGGCGGCCTGCTCGGTGAGGCCGACCGAGGCGATCTGCGGCGTGCAATAGGTGCAGCCCGGGATGAGGCTCTTGTTCATCGGATGCGGATGCAGGCCCTTGATCGCCTCGACGCAGATCACGCCCTCGTGCTCGGCCTTGTGCGCCAGCAGCGGCGGGCCGGCGACGTCGCCGATGGCGTAGATGCCCGGCACGCTGGTGCGGCTGAGGTCATCGACCACGATCGCGCCGCGCTCGGTCTTCACGCCGAGCTTCTCCAGCCCGAGATTCTCGATGTTGCCGATGACGCCGACCGCCGAGATCACCCGCTCGACCGTCAGCGTCTGCGTGCCGCCCTTGCCGTCGTCGATGGTGGCGGTGACGCTGTCGGCCTTCCTGTCGAGCTTGGTCACCTTGGCGCCGGTGAAGATCTTGATGCCCTGCTTCTCGAAGCTCTTGCGCGCGAAGGCGGCGATCTCGGCGTCCTCGACCGGCAGGATCTGCGGCAGCACTTCGACCACCGTCACCTCGGCGCCGAGCGTGCGGTAGAACGACGCGAACTCGATGCCGATCGCGCCCGAGCCGATCACCAGCAGCGACTTCGGCATCTTCTCCGGCACCATCGCCTCGAAATAGGTCCAGACGAGCTTCTTGTCCGGCTCGAGCCCCGGCAGCACGCGCGGGCGCGCGCCGGTCGCGATGATGATGTGCTTGGCCTGATAGCTCCCGGCCCCGAGCGCGCCCTTCGGCGCTTCGCTGCGGCCGGCCTTCACCGTGACCTTGCCGGGCGCATCGAGCGCGGCCTCGCCCCAGATCACCGTGACCTTGTTCTTCTTCATCAGGAAGCCGACGCCATCGTTGAGCCGCTTCGACGACGCCGCGCGAGCGCTTGACCACGGCGGCCGGATCGAAGCTCACCTTCTCGGCGGAGAGCCCGTAGTCCTTGGCGTGCTGCATGTAGTGGAAGATCTCGGCCGAGCGCAGCAGCGCCTTGGTCGGGATGCAGCCCCAGTTGAGGCAGATGCCGCCGAGATATTCGCGCTCGACGATCGCGGTCTTGAAGCCGAGCTGCGCCGCGCGGATCGCCGTGACGTAGCCGCCGGGGCCCGAGCCGATGATGATGATGTCGAAGGAGGTGTCAGCCATTCCGAATCCCGCCTTTGGTGCACGCGGCATATAATCAAGGTGAGGGCTCGATGTCTTGCGGAGCAGTCATGAAACTCTTGCACTTGGCCTCGATCTGGCTCTTGACGGTCCGGCCGACGTCCGCACCGAGGCGCTCGCCCTTCAGCCCCAGAGTGGGGGCGAGGTCGGTCTTGACCCCTGCGAGCGTCGTGAGATTGATCTTCCATTCGTTTTCGTTGAGCGTCTGGATGAACTTTCGCAGCTCCTGCGACACCGCAAAAGCATAAGGGCCGAGTTCGCGGCGCCGTTCAAACGGGATGGTGTTGAGCTTGGCGCCGAAATAGGTCATCGCGCACTCGATGCCGGGGTTTTCGAAGATCACCAGGTCGCCATAGTGCAGCTTCCAGAAGCTTGCGCCGTGGCTCGTTCCATTTGGCCGCGTCGTTCTCCGCGACCAGACTCGAGACCGTCTCGGCGGTCGTGAAGAACGTCGTGACCTGCTTGGTATTGAACTCTTTGACGTATTCGCGCCTGGCATTCTGCAGATAGGTCGTGACCGCCCAGATCGCAGTGGCGATCGCCGCGATCACCGTCCCGAGCCAACCGTATTCCTTCACAAATCGTCCGATCCACTCCATGACACGGTTTCACCTCTTGGTGGCGCCCTTCACGGCGGCGGCGCGCCGGCGGGCCACGAACGTCCATATCAGCCATTCGATCAGGGCAAGGCCGGCCGCAATGGCAATAACGATTGTCAGCACGAATTGCGAGATGCTGCGCGACAACTGCTCGCCGGAGACGAACGCGCCATGGAAGATCTCCTGGCCGATCGGACTGACCGCGAACAGCAGCGCCGCAACCGACGTGATCCAGGGCCAGCGCCGCATGAACTCTCCTCACATCGCGCGCCGCGAGCCTAGTTGCAGCGGCGCTCGCCGGCCCTGACGTCGACGATCCGGGAGGGCCCGACGATCGCCTCGCCGTTGGGCCCGCGCGCGCGCTTCGCGCCGCACCTGCACTTCGACGAAGCACGATCCGGCCCGGACGACGTATTTGCCGGCGTCGGCCCGCTCGATGCGGTCGACCACGCCGAGCACGTCGGGAATGGCAGCCAGGGTCGCGACCGCCGCAAAGTCCTGCCAGACCGTATACTGCGGCGGCAGTTCGGCCGCGGCCGGAACCGTCCCGGCCAGCAGAACCGCAACCGCCGGCAAACTCCACGATCTTGTCGTCATCCGTTTGTCCTTCCGCCCTTGCGCCGGAGCATCCGGCATCTACTGCACCACCAGCTTGAGCTCTTCCACGATCGGCCGCACCTTGGCGATCTGCTCGCGCAGCATGGTCTGCATCTCGGCCTGGGTCGAGCCCGACGGCTCGGCGCCGACCTCGGTCATGCGCTTGACCACGTCGGGATGTTTCGCCGCCGCGGCGATCTCCTGCTGCAGCCGCGCGACGACCGGCTGCGGCGTGCCCTTGGCGACCAGGAAGCCGTTCCAGCCGTTCAGCTCCAGATTGGGGAAGCCGAGCGCGGCGACCGTCGGCACGTCCGGCAGCGCCACCGACCTGGTCGCGACCGCCATCGCCTTGAGCTGGTTGGTGCGCACCCGCTCGAGCGAGCTCGAGAGCTGATCGCCGCCGAACTGGATGCGGCCGGAGATCAGCTCCGTCACCAGCGGCGCGGCGCCGCGGAACGGCACGTGATCCATCTTGATGCCGGTGTCGCGTTTGAGCACCTCGCCCATCAGATGCATGATGCTGCCCGGACCGGTCGAGCCGTAGAACAGCGGCTCCTTCGGCTCTTTGGCGTAGGCGACGAACTCCTTGAGGTTCTTGGCCGGCACCGAGGGATGCGCCAGCAGCAGCAGCGGCACCCAGGCGCCGACCGAGACCGGGATGAAGTCGTCGAAGGTGTGCCGCGCGGTCTTGGCGTACATCATCGACGCGGTCGTGGTGGTGAAGGTGATGTTGCCGAACAGCATGGTGTGGCCGTCGGGAGCGGACTTCGCGACCTGGTCGGCGCCGAGCGAGCCGCCCGCCCCGCCGACGTTCTCGACCACGGCCGGCTGGCCCATGGTTTCGGTCATCCGCTGCGCAAACAGCCGCGCCAGCATGTCGGTGGTGGCGCCGGCCGGGAACGGCACGATGATGCGCAAGGGCTTCGACGGATAGCGCTCCTGCGCGCGCAATACCGCCGGCATCGCCGCGCTCGCGCCCAGCAGGGCCGCTCCGCCGACGATCCGCCGCCGTGTCGGTCTCCAAATCCTGTCGCCCATTTGCATCCTCCTTGAAATGGCCTCCGGTCTGGCGCGGAGGCTCGTGAATTCATTGGCCTGGCGCATCTACTGCTTGGCGTTCCGCACGCAATCCGCGTTCATGCCGTCGAACAGCTTGTCGGCGGGCCTGAAGCGCTCCGTGAGTGCACTGGCGGCAAGCTGCGGCGCCTCCTTGACGATCTTCTCGAGCTCCCGCGTCAAGTTCGTGTAGCGCGCGCGTGCGGCCTCGCCCTCCATGTTGGCCAGATAGGTCCCGAGCCCGCCGACCTTGCTGACCGCGTTCAAGGCTTCGATCTGGGCGGCCTCGGCGCCGGGGACAGGCGCTCCGGTCGCCCGTTCGCGCTCGCCATTCGCACTGACGACGCCGGCGCGCAGCTTGACCTGGAAATAGGCCTCGATGACCTCCTTGCAGGTGCGCAGCGATTCGCCGCGCTCGAAATTGCGCTGGATGATCTCGACGAACTTGTTGTTGAGATAGCCGTTGTAGATCGACGTGGCGAGCGACAGCCCCGCGATGAACAACGGGACGTAGACCACCACCACGGCGCGGATTCTGGACTGGGCTTCGCTCATCGCCAGGCGCTCCCGAGGCACGCTGCAAGGCGTCTTCGCTTACACCACCATCATCACCGGATTTTCGATCAGCGTCTTGAACGCGCCCAGCAGTTCGGCGCCGAGCGCGCCGTCGACCGCGCGGTGATCGCAGGACAGCGTCACGCTCATGACGTGCGCGGCCTCGATCTTGCCGCCGCGCACCACCGCGCGCTCCTCGCCCGCGCCGACCGCCAGAATGGTCGCCTGCGGCGGGTTGATCACCGCGGTGAAATCCTTGATGCCGTACATGCCGAGGTTCGAGACCGAGGTGGTGCCGCCCTGGTATTCGTTCGGCTTGAGCTTGCGTCCGCGCGCCCGCACGGCGAGATCGCGCATTTCGTTGGAGATCGCCGACAGCGACTTGGTCTCCGCCGCACGGACGATCGGCGTGATCAGTCCGCCCGGCAAAGCGACCGCGACGCCGATGTCGGAATGCTTGTGCTTGAGCATGCCGCCGTCCGACCAGCTCACATTGGCGTCGGGGATGCGCTGCAGCGCCAGCGCCAGCGCCTTGATGACGAAGTCGTTGACCGAGAGCTTGTAGGCCGGCTTGCCCTCTTTGGTCTTCGGCGCGGCCGCGTTGATCTCCTCTCTGGCCGAGAGGAGCTTGCCGATGTCGCAGTCCATCGTCAGGTAGAAATGCGGGATATTTTGCGTCGAGGCGGTCAGTCGTTGGGCAATGGTGCGCCGCATGCCGTCGTGCGGGATCAGCTCGTAGCTGCCCGGCTCGTAGAGCGCGAGCACCTGCGCGTCCGGCATCGCGGCGGCGATCGCCGGCGCACCCGCGGCGGCCGGCGCGCGCGCCGGTGCGAGGCCCTTGCCGGATTTCGCCGCCTCCACGTCGCGCGCGATCACGCGGCCGTGCGGCCCCGAGCCCTGGATGCGGCCGATCTCGATGCCGGCCTCCTTGGCGAGACGGCGGGCGAGCGGCGACGCGAAGGTGCGGTTGCCCGGAGCATGTACGGCCGCCGGTGCCGCTTGGGCCGGCGCCGGTTGCGGCGCAGCGGCCGGCGCGCTCATCGCAACCTTCACCGCCTCGACCTGTTGAACGATCGGCGCGGCCGGCGCCGGCTTTGCCGCCGCGCCCTTCGCGCCCGCGGCCGCCGCCTTCACGTCCTCGCCCTCTTCGGCCAGCACCGCGATCAGCGAATTGACCGGCACGTCCTGCGTGCCTTCCGCCACCACGATCTTCGCCAGCACGCCGTCGTCGATGGACTCGTATTCCATCGTCGCCTTGTCGGTCTCGATTTCGGCGATCACGTCGCCGGCCTTGACCTTGTCGCCTTCTTTCTTGAGCCAGCGCGCGAGGTTGCCCTTCTCCATCGTGGGCGACAGCGCAGGCATGAGGATGTTGACCGGCATGGCACTCTTTCGGCGTTGGCTTTACCGGTAGCAGACCGCCTTGGCGGCCGCGACCACGTCGGCGACCGTCGGCAGCGCGAGCTTTTCGAGATTGGCGGCGTACGGCATCGGCACGTCCTTGCCGGTGACCCGCGCGACCGGCGCGTCGAGGTAGTCGAACGCCTGCTCCATCAGGCTCGCGGCGATCTCGGCGCCGACGCCCGACTGTTTCCAGCCTTCCTCGACCGTGACGATGCGGCCGGTCTTCTTCACCGACTCGACCAGCGTCTCGATGTCCATCGGCTTGAGCGTGCGCAGGTCGATCACCTCGGCGGCGATGCCGTCCTTGGCGAGCTCGTCGGCGGCCTTCAACGCATAGGACATGCCCATCGACCAGGCCACGATGGTGACGTCATTGCCGTGCCGCGCGATCCTCGCCTTGCCGATCGGCACCACGTAATCGTCGAGCTTCGGCACCGGGAAGCTCTGGCCGTAGAGGATCTCGTTCTCGAGGAAGATCACCGGATTGGGATCGCGGATCGCGGCCTTGAGCAGCCCCTTGGCGTCGGCGGCCGTATACGGCGCGACCACCTTGAGGCCGGGGATGTGCGAATACCACGACGAATAATCCTGGCTGTGCTGGGCGGCGACGCGGGCGGCCGGGCCGTTCGGGCCGCGGAACACCATCGCGACGCCGATCTGGCCGCCCGACATGTAGCGGGTCTTGGCCGCCGAATTGATGATCTGGTCCATCGCCTGCATGGCGAAGTTGAAGGTCATGAACTCGACGATCGGCTTGAGCCCCGCCAGCGCCGCGCCGACGCCGAGGCCGGCGAAGCCGTGCTCGGTGATCGGCGTATCGATCACCCGCATCGCGCCGAATTCCTGCAGCAGGCCCTGCGTGACCTTGTAGGCGCCCTGATACTCGGCGACCTCCTCGCCCATCACGAACACGTCCTTGTCGCGGCGCATCTCCTCCGCCATGGCGTCGCGCAGCGCTTCGCGCACCGTCATCGTCACCATCTCGGTGCCGGCCGGAAGGTCGGCCTCCGGCTCGACCGGCGCTTTCGCCGCCGCGGGCTTCGGCATGACCAGCGCGCCCGGCTCCTCGACCACGGGCCGCGACTCCGCGGCTTCCTCGGACATGACCGGCTTGGCGGCGGGACGTTTCGCCGCGCCTGCGCCCTTGAGCGCCGCGCTGTCCTCGCCCTCTTCCAGGATCATCGCGATCGGCGTGTTGACCGCGACGTCGGCGGTGCCTTCCGGCACCAGGATCTTGCCGAGCGTGCCCTCGTCGATCGCCTCGTACTTCCATCGTCGCCTTGTCGGTCTCGATCTCGGCGATGACGTCGCCGGGCTTGATCTTGTCGCCCTCTTTCTTGAGCCACTTGGCGAGGTTGCCCTTCTCCATCGTCGGCGACAGCGCGGGCATGAGAACTTCGATCGGCATAAACGCTTTCCTGGAGGCGGCCTAGCGGGAGACCCGCGCGAGATTGGTCGCCACCGACGTCGCCGCGAACGCGACCGTCAGGCAGGCGATGAAGGCGACGAGCGCCTTGTTGAGCTCGGAAGGCCGCGCGACGGCGGCGCCCTTGAGGCGCGTGCTGGCGAACGGCCAGGCCGCGATCGCAAGCCAGGTGCGGCTCGAGGAGGCGTCCGGGCGCGTGCGGGCATAGAGCCACGCGCCGACGATCCATGCGGCGAGCGCGCCCGCGAATGCGAGACCGGCGACGATGAATGCGAACACGGACATTCTCAACTGTACACGTCGGTGTAGAGCTCGGACGGATCAGGCTCGGCGTCGTGGGTGGCGAATTCGGCGGCCTCGTTGACGACCGCGCGCACCTCGGCGTCGATCTTCTTGAGCGCGTCCTCGCTGGCGAAGCCTTTCTTCAGCAGGCGCGCTGCGCACCTGCTCGATCGGATCGTGCTCGGTGCGGACCTTGTCGACCTCTTCCTTGGAGCGGTATTTCGCCGGGTCCGACATCGAGTGGCCGCGATAGCGGTAGGTCAGCATCTCCAGGATGATCGGCCCGTTGCCCTCGCGGCACCACTTCACCGCGCGCTCGCCGGCGGCCTTGACCGCGCGCACGTCCATGCCGTCGACCTGCTCGCCCGGAATGTTGTGCGCCGCGCCGCGCTTGGAGAGATCGGTGTTGGCCGACGCGCGCGCCACCGACGTGCCCATGCCGTACTGGTTGTTCTCGATGACGTAGATCACCGGCAGCTTCCACAGCTTCGCCATGTTGAAGCTCTCGTAGACCTGCCCCTGGTTGGTCGGCGCCGTCGCCGAAATAGGTGAGCGAGACATTGTCGTTGCCGCGGTATTTGTTGGCGAAGGCCAGCCCGGTGCCGAGCGGCACCTGCGCGCCGACGATGCCGTGTCCGCCGAAGAAGCCCTTCTCCAGCGAGAACATGTGCATGGAGCCGCCCTTGCCCTTGGAATAGCCGCCGCGGCGGCCGGTCAGTTCCGCCATCACGCCCTTGGGATCCATGCCGCAGGCCAGCATGTGGCCGTGGTCGCGATAGCCGGTGATGACCTGCGTCGCCCGGCTTGAGCGCCATCTGCATGCCGACCACGACCGCTTCCTGGCCGATATAGAGGTGGCAGAAGCCGCCGATCAGGCCCATGCCGTACATCTGGCCGGCCTTCTCCTCGAAGCGGCGGATCAGCAGCATCTCGCGATAGGCGAGAAGCTCCTGATCCTTGCTGAATTCGGGTACCGCCGACGCGGCAGGGTCCACGGCGGGGCGCCGGGCAGCCTGCGCCGCGGGTTTGTTGCTGGCGACGGCCATTTCTCTCCTCGGATGGCGGGATCGGGACGATTGGACGGCTCAGTTCCAATAGCCGAAATCGGCGCTGGCGAAAGCGCATGGGGACAACCCGGAAACACCGCTGGGATGCAGACATATCCGGCCTGGCGAACGCGCCAGCGGCCGGTTGCGCTGCGGCAAAGCTACTTGATCTTCAACACCAGATCGCGCGGGTCGACGTAGTCGAGCAGCGCCCGCGCCCGCTCGTCCAGCATGTCGGGATCGAGGCTGTCGGCCCGCAGCAGCGCCACCCGGCGCTCCCAGTCGCCGCGCTCGGCCTTGAGCGCGGCATGTTCGCCGGAGAGCTGCGCGATCTGCTGGTCGAGATCCTGCCTGGCGTTGAGCCCGTGGTTGCCGGTATAGGCGTTGACGCCGAAATAGCCGATCAGCAGCGCCGCGATCGTGTAGAGCGCGAGCGCGTTGAGGACCGAGCGGAGCCGTTGGCGAGTGACCATCGGCCGAACATGCCGATGCGATGTTAAGACAGAATTAACGGACTCACCTGAGCACGATCGCCACTACGGGTGGTCATAGGCCGGTCCAGAACCGCAACTCGTTGAGCAGGAAATTGCCGAGCCGCTTGCCGCGATTGCGGAGAATGCGCAGCAGACCGGCGTCGACGAAGTAGGTGAGCAGAATCGAATCCCGCGTCGTGATCTCCGGCCCGAGCCGGATCGGCCGAGTGCCAGGTGTGCTCGTCGACCGCAAAGGCGTAGCCGGTATTGGGCGCGAACGTCATCCGGGTGTGCCGCGTCAGGCGGCCCTCCGCATCGCGCCCGTGCAAGATCGTGCCGGCGTGCGACGCGGCATCGTCCGGCGGCAGGTAGAGCTGAACCGTGATGCCCTTCCAGCGCGTGTCCGGATGCGGCTTGATCAGATAGCCCGCGATGTCGCGGGTCAGGACCGGCACCGGATAGAGGCCCACGCGTGCATCGTCTCCGAACCGGCGCGCGAGGCCGGGCGCGAGCTTGCGCACCAGTGCCGCCTGCACCTCCGGCGCCCGGAGTGCGTCGCTGACGAAATTCCACAGCGCGCGCTTCTTCGGGCGGCAGGTGGCGGGTGTATTCGGGAAACAGATCGATCTTGACGCGCGTATGGGTGCCGTCCGGCAGGTCGTTTTCGGTGCTGCGGCCGTGCATCGGCCGATAGTCCGATGCCGCCGGCATCGACCTGAGCATGGCGGCATAGACGTCGTCGGGGAAAACCCGGTCGAACACCAGGTGATGGAACGGCTCGGCGCTCACGCGCGCGGCGTCGATCGAAGCGGCGATGAATTGGCGAGGCGCGCTCGACCAATCGAGCGCGGCGCGCGTGGCGATGCGCTCTTCCGCGGTCTTCAGGTCAACGAGAACATCCGGCATGTCGCATCGGCCAGGTTGGTCGCCTGCTTGTTGTAGCGCGCCGCCCGGCCGAATTCTCATCCGATCCGCAGCACCCCGCGCCCGCCATACCGCGCCTGCGCGCCGAGTTCCTCCTCGATGCGCAGGAGCTGGTTGTATTTCGCGGTGCGGTCCGAGCGCGCCAGCGAGCCGGTCTTGATCTGCCCGCAATTGGTCGCGACCGCGAGGTCGGCGATGGTCGCATCCTCGGTCTCGCCGGAGCGGTGCGACATCACCGCGGTGTAGCCCGCCTTGTGCGCCATCTCGACCGCCGCCAGCGTCTCGGTGAGCGTGCCGATCTGGTTGACCTTGACCAGGATCGAGTTGGCGAGCCCGCGGTTGATGCCGTCGGCGAGCCGCTTGACGTTGGTCACGAACAGGTCGTCGCCGACCAGCTGGCACTTCTTTCCGATCAGGTCGGTGACGCAGCTTCCAGCCCTCGAAATCGTCCTCCGCCATGCCGTCCTCGATCGAGACGATCGGATAGCGCGACACGAGCTCGGCGAGGTATTTCGCCTGCTCCTCCTTGGAGCGCGTCTTGCCCTCGCCCTCGTACACATAGGCGCCGTTCTTGAAGAACTCGGTCGCGGCCGGATCGAGCGCCAGCAGCACATCGTCGCCCGGCTTGTAGCCCGCCGCCTCGATCGCCTTGATGACGAAGCTCGAGCGCCTCCTCGGCCGACTTGCAGATTGGGCGCAAAGCCGCCCTCGTCGCCGACATTGGTGTTGTGGCCGGCCTCGTGCCAGCGCCTTCTTGAGCGTCTGGAACACTTCGACGCCCATGCGCAGGCCCTCGGCGAAGGTCGGCGCGCCGACCGGCATGATCATGAATTCCTGGAAGTCGATCGGGTTGTCGGCATGCACGCCGCCGTTGACGATGTTCATCATCGGCACCGGCAGCAGCCGCGCCGAGGTGCCGCCGACATAGCGGTAGAGCGGCGCCTTGTGGGCATTGGCGGCGGCCTTGGCGGTGGCGAGCGAGACGCCGAGGATGGCGTTGGCGCCGAGCCGGGCCTTGTTCGGCGTGCCGTCGAGCGCGATCAGCGTCTCGTCGATCTTGGCCTGCGCCTCGGCGTCCATGCCGCCGACCGCGTCGAAAATCTCGCCGTTGACGGCATCGACCGCCTTGCGCACGCCCTTGCCGAGATAGCGCTTGTCGCCGTCGCGCAGTTCGACCGCCTCGTGCGCGCCGGTCGAGGCGCCCGGACGGCACCGCGGCGCGGCCCATGGTGCCGTCGTCCAGCACGACGTCGACCTCGACGGTCGGATTGCCGCGGCTGTCGAGGATTTCGCGGCCGATGATGTCGACGATGGCGGTCATGGGAGCTCACTGGTTTGCGCATGATCTTATCCGAAAACCGGTTCCCACTTTTCGGGATCATGCGCCCGGCTCTTGGCCGGGCTTCTACCCGATCGACAATGCCCTTGTCATGCCCCGCGAAACCGGGGCATCCATGGGCCATGGCCAAGCCCGTCCTGCATCACCTCGGCAAGCTGAGCCGCCTGCCCGCCTCGCCCGACCAGGCGACGCTCGACCGGGTCGCCAACCCGCAGCCGGGCACCAATTACGTCGCCCGCTTCACGGCGCCGGAATTCACCACCATGTGCCCGGTCACCGGCCAGCCGGACTTCGCGCTGATGGTGATCGACTACGTGCCGGGCAAATGGCTGGTCGAGTCGAAGTCGCTGAAGCTCTACCTCGCCAGCTTCCGCAACGTCGGCGGCTTCCACGAGGAGTGCACGGTCGCGATCGGCCAGCGGCTCGCCAAGCTGCTCAAGCCGAAATTCCTGCGCATCGGCGGCTACTGGTATCCGCGCGGCGGCATGCCGATCGACGTGTTCTGGCAGACCGGCCGGCTGCCGTCGGGCGTCTGGCTGCCCGACCAGGGCGTCGCGCCCTATCGCGGGCGCGGGTAGCCCGCGCGCTACACCGCGTCCGGCCTGGGCTTGACCAGAAGCTGCGCGCTGACCACGCCGATCACCGCCATGCCGCACGCGGCAATGACCAGCGTCCAGGGCGCGCCGATCCGCTCGATGCCGATGCCGTAGAGGATCGGGCTGATGCCGCCGCCGACGAAGAACGAGAAGGTGTGGAACGCCACCGCCGAGCTGCGGGTCGCGGGCGCGAATTCGGTGACATAGACCTGGATGCTGGCGTGCAGCATGTAGAAGCCGCAGCCCATGACGGCGAACGCCAGAGCCTGCACCGGCCACGGCGGGCCGGGCGCGACCACCAGCAGGCCGAGCGAAGCCAGCACGCCGCCGGCCATCATGATCTTCTTCTGGCCGAGCCAGTCGAGCAATCGCCGGACGCTGAGCGAATAGACCATGCCGCCGAGCGCGAACGCCGCGACCACCAGGCCCGCGATCGAGGACCGCGGCTCGCCGCCCGCGATCAGCAGCACGGCGACATAAGGAAAGATGCCGAACAGAAACAGCGCCTCGAACGCGACCGTGAGATAGCAGATGCGGGCGTTGCGGATCGCAAAGATCTGCCGGTTGCGCGCCAGCACCGAACGCAGATCGAGCGGATGCCGCGGCCCGGTCGGCAGGTCGCGCAGGCCGAAATAGCCGAGCACGAGCGACACCAGGCTGATGCAGCCGAGCACCACGAACACCCCGCGCCAATGGATCACCTCGGCCACCACGCCGGACACCGCGGCGCCCAGAAGATTTCCGGAGATCGTGGCGGTGAGCAGCCGGCCGATCGTGACCTGGCGCTGCCCCATCGGCACGAGATCGGAGATCAGCGCCATGCCGACCGGGAAGCTGCCGCCGCAGCCGATGCCGGTGAGGATGCGCAGCGCGAACAGCAGCGGATAGCTCTCGACGATCGCCGACAGGAACGACGACACCGTCAACAGCGCGAGGCAGGCGATCATGATCCGGTTCTTGCCGTAGGCGTCGGCGACCGGCCCGAGCACCGGCTGCACCAGCCCGTACGAGGCAAAGGCCGCCGCCAGCATCGCGGCGGTCTCGGGCGTGACGTGCAGGTCGGCGGCGATCTGCGGGATCACCGGGTCGACGGCGCGCACCGACAGCGCGGACGCGAAGATCAGGAAGCTGACGATGTTGAGGGTGCGGTTCATTCGGGATCGGGTTGCGGGTGGCGCAGCAGCCGCGAGCAGACGAGCCCGACGGTCAGCACCACCGCGGCGCCGACCAGCAGCGTCGCCTCCATGCCGCCGTGGGCGAAGCCGTAGCCGTAGACGATCGGCCCGATCGCCTGGCCCATGAAGAAGAAGGTCGAGTGCAGCGAGGTCGCCGCCCCGCGCGCGGTGTGCGACAGGTCGGTGACGTGCACCTGGATGCAGCCGTGCAGCAGGTAGAAGCCGAGGCCGAACATCAGATAGATCGCGATCTGGGTGGTCCAGGAGAAATGCATCGCGATCAGCACGAGCGCGATGGCCGCGAGCGTGCCGCCCGCGATCATCAGCCGGCGTTCCGGCACGCGCAGGATCAGGAACGGGATCGCCATCGAATAGCCCACTCCGCCGAGCGCAAAGCACGCAATCAGCAGGCCCGCGATGGTCGAGCTCGGCTCGCCGATGGCGAGCAGGAGCAGCGCCACGTAGGGAAACAGCCCGTGGATGAAGATCGCCTCGAAGAACACCGCGGTGAAGCAGACCTTGGCGCGCGGGTCGGCGAAGATGCCGCGGAAATTGGCGATCACCGCGGCGCGGTTGATCGGCTTGGGCGGCGGCCGCTTGATGTTGCGGAACGCGAAGAACGCCGCGATCGCCGAGGCCATGCCGAACAGGCCGAGCACGCCGAACACGCCGCGCCAGCCGGCGACGTCGCCGATCATGCCGGCAATCGAGGCGCCGAGCACATTGCCGATCAGCGCGATCGCCAGCATGCGCCCGATCGCGACCTGCCGCTGCCCCATCGGCACGAGGTCGCCGACCAGCGCCATCGCGATCGGGAAGATGCCGCCGGCGAGACATCCGGCCAGCACCCGCATCCCGACCAGCAGCGGAAAGCTGGTCGCGACGACGGAGATCAGCGCCGCCAGCGACACGACCACCAGGCTGATGTTCATCAGCCGGGTCTTGCCGAAGAAGTCGCCGATGGTGCCGAGAACCGGCTGCACCAGCGCATAGGGAAATGTGTAGGCGGTGGACAGCAGCGCCGCGGTCTTGACGTCGACCAGGAGATCGCCGGCGATCTGCGGGATCACCGGGTCGACCGCGCGCGTGAACAGGGTCTGCGCGAACACCACCAGGGCGACGATTTTCAGGACGGGGGAGATGGTCGCGCTCGCTTGCTGTCGGTCTTCAGCCCTTCGCCAGCCGGTCGAATTCGGTGAGCCGGCGCAGCAAGCCCTCCATCTCCCGGAGCGGCACCATGTTGGGGCCGTCGGAGGGCGCCTTGTCGGGATCCTGGTGGGTCTCGATGAACACGCCGGCGACGCCGACCGCGACCGCGGCGCGCGCCAGCACCGGCACGAACTCGCGCTCGCCGCCGGACGACGTGCCCTGCCCGCCCGGCTGCTGCACCGAATGCGTGGCGTCGAAGATCACCGGCGCGCCGGTGGTGCGCGCCAGGATCGGCAGCGCGCGCATGTCGGAGACCAGCGTGTTGTAGCCGAAGCTCGCGCCGCGTTCGGTCACCAGCACGTTGAGATTGCCGGCGCCGGTGATCTTGGCGACCACGTTGGCCATGTCCCACGGCGCCAGGAACTGGCCCTTCTTGACGTTGACGACGCGTCCGGTCGCCGCCGCCGCGATCAGCAGATCGGTCTGCCGGCACAGGAACGCCGGGATCTGCAGCACGTCGACGACCGCCGCGACCTGCGCGCATTGCTGCGCGTCGTGCACGTCGGTGAGCACCGGCACGCCGAGCGACTGGCGGATTTCGGCGAACACCGGCAGCGCGGCGTCGAGCCCCATGCCGCGCGCGCTCTTCGCGCTGGTGCGGTTGGCCTTGTCGAACGAGGTCTTGTAGACGAAGCCGACGCCGGCCTTGGCGGCGATCTCCTTCAGCGCACTCGCCATCTCGAGCGCGTGCGCGCGGCTCTCGAGCGCGCACGGTCCGGCGATCAGCGCGAACGGCAGCGCATTGCCGAAGCGCGCCTTTCCGACGGCGACGACCGGATTGGGTTTGGGCTCGACCGCAACGTTCATGGCCAAACCTTGCGCCGCCCGTATTCAGGGGTCAACCGCGCCGCCCGCATGGGCGCGCTTGCCCGCCACATAGGTTGCGCGCACCACCCGGTCGTCGCCGAGCGTCATCAGCACGCCGAGCACCTCGGCGATCGAACGCGCGCGCGCATTGCGGAACGCGAGCAGCGGCGTGGCGCCGGGGTCGAGCACGATCATGTCGGCCTCGCGGCCCGGCGCGAGCGTGCCGATCTTGTCGTCGAGCGCGAGCGCGCGCGCGCCGCCAAGCGTCGCCAGGAAGAACGCCTCGATCGCGTCGATCGGCGCGCCCTTGAGCTGCGCCACCTTGTAGGCCTCGTCCATGGTCGAGAAATGCGAGAAGCTCGTGCCGCCGCCGATGTCGGTGCCGAGCCCGACATGCACCGGCCGGCGCGGATCGCGCGCCTGCCGCAGCGCAAACAGTCCGCTGCCGAGAAAGTTGTTCGAGGTCGGGCAATGCGAGACGGCGGTGCCGTGCTCGTGGCAGCGCGCGAATTCGCTCTCGGTGAAATGCACGCCGTGGGCCAGCACCGCGCGCCGGCCGGTCAATCCATAATGTGCGTAGACGTCGAGATAGTCGCGCCGCAGTGGAAACAGCTCCTTGACGCGTGCGATCTCGGCGAGGTTCTCCGACACGTGGGTCTGCACGAACGCGTCGGGATGCTCGCGCCACAGGCTGCCGGCGAGTTCGAGCTGCTCGGGCGAGCTGGTGACGGCGAAGCGCGGCGTGATCGCGTAGAGCGCGCGGCCGCGGCCGTGCCACTTGGCGATCAGCGCCTTCGATTCGTCGTAGCAATTGCGGGCGGCCTCGACCAGCGCCGGCGGCCCGTTGCGGTCCATGATCGACTGGCCGGCGATGATCCGCAGATTGCGTTTCGCCGCTTCCTCGAACAGCGCTTCGACCGAGGCGGCATGCACCGAGCAGAACACCAGCGCGGTGGTGGTGCCGTTGCGGATGAGCTCGTCGCAGAACACGCGCGCGGTCTCGCGCGCGATCGCCGGATCGGAGAACTGCTGCTCGGCCGGAAAAGTATAGGTGTTGAGCCAGTCAAGCAGTTGCTTGCCTTGCGCGCCGATGATGCCGACCTGCACGAAGTGGATGTGGGTGTCGACGAAGCCCGGCGCGATCAGGCAGCCCGAATGGTCCTCGACCGCGACATCGGGCGCGAGCGTCGGCTTGAGCGACGCGTAGGGCCCGGCCGCCTCGATCAGGCCGTCGCGGACGATCACCAGCCCGTCCGGCTCGTGCACGAACGCCTTGGCCGGATCGGTGAGGAACGGATCGTCGCGGCAATAGATCAGCGTTCCGCGCAGCGCGGTCGCAGCCCCAGCAATGGGAGGAGAATTCATCGGCGTATCGCTATTCGAACGAGAGCGTCGCGCCCATGGCACCGGCTGGAGCGACGACGATGTGCCCCATCTGCGAGGCAAATTCGATGCCACCGGCGTCGAGCGCCGCGGTCAGCGCCGCGCGGTCGCGCACAACAAACTGCATCGCGGCGAGCCGCGCGCCGCGCGACACATCGGGCGGCGCAACGCCGAAATGCGCCCGGAACGCGGCCTGGTCCATGATCGTGACTTTTCCGCGCGGCGTCTGCGCCGAAACCGCGCCCGAAGTCGCATGCAGGTCGCGCACGCCCGTGAAGGCGGAGAGGAAAATGTGGTGGTCGGCCGGGTTCTCGGCCACGATCACCGCGCCCGCGATGCCGCTCACGCCGTTGGCATGCTGCTGGAACGCCGGATTCCAGAAATTCTCCGGATAGTGCTGCTGGCAGGTGGCAAAGCCGATCTCCGGCGCCTTGGCGTCGCGCGCGAACGCGAGCGAGAAGCCGACCTTCACCGGCGTGCCGTCCGGGCGCCTGGCCTCGCGCTCGAACGTCATCTTGTCGGCGGCGGCGATGCCGGCGGCCTTGAACGCCGCCGCATCGGCGGCGGCGTCCTGGCCTTCCAGCAGCAGCATCGACAGCCCCTCCTGGCGCGTCAGGAAATCCTGGTTGAAGCGCGCGAACAGCGTCGAGAAGCCGTCGCTGCCGAGCTTCTCGGGCTCCGCCATCGTGACCAGTTCGATGAAGAAGCCCGGAAGCTGGACGATGTAATTGTGCGTGCCCCAGGGATGGCGGTTGCGCGCCCCGACCGTGAAGCCCGCCCGCCGGTAGCGTTCGGCGGCCGCATCGAGGTCGCGCACCGCATGCGCGATATGGTCGAGGCCGCGCGCCACGCCTACTTCACCGCCGAGAACGCGGTCGGCTGCAGGAACATGTTGTTGATCGAGGCGACGATCGGCCCGTCCTTCTCGCTCTCGGCGCGTTTCGCGATCCATTCCGGATCGGTCGCGAACTTGTTCCACTTCTGCTCGCGCTCGGCGAGCGATTCCCAGGCCAGGAGATAGTGCAGGTCCTGGTTGCCGCCGGGCCCGACCAGCACGGTCCAGAACCCGGCCTGCCGGATGCCGTGGCGCTTCCACAGTTCGAGCGTGGTGTTCTCGAACCGCTTGAGCAGCGCCGGCAGCCGTCCGGTGACGCAGTGATAGATGCGCAACTCGTAGATCATTGGGTCGCTTCCTCGGTTGTGTTTGCGGAGGCGACGTTAATGGCAATAAGGCCGCGGCGCTACACCAGCCGGCTCTGGTCGCGCGCCGCGCCGATGAACGACGAGAATAACGGATGCGGCTCAAAGGGCCGCGACTTCAGCTCCGGGATGAAACTGCACGCCGATGAACCAGGGATGGTCCTGGTACTCGATGATCTCCGGCAAGCAGCCCGTCCGGCGACATGCCGCAGAACCGCATGCCGTGCTGCTCGAGCGTGCCCTTGAAGCGGGTGTTGACCTCGTAGCGGTGGCGGTGGCGCTCGGAAATCTCGGTCGCGCCGTCGTAGATGCCCGACACCTTGCTGCCGCGCTGGAGCACCGCCGGATAGGCGCCGAGCCGCATGGTGCCGCCGAGGTCGCCTTCGGCGGCGCGGATCTCGAGCTCGTTGCCCTTCATCCACTCGGTCATCAGGCCGACCACCGGCTCGCTGGTGGTGCCGAACTCGGTCGAATTGGCGTCGGCGATGCCGCACAGATTGCGCGCCGCCTCGATCACCGCCATCTGCATGCCAAAACAAATGCCGAAATACGGCACCTGCCGCTCGCGCGCGAACTGCGCCGCCTTGATCTTGCCCTCGGTGCCGCGCTGGCCGAAGCCGCCGGGCACCAGGATGCCGTTGACGTGCTCGAGGAACGGCGCCGGGTCCTCGCGCTCGAACACCTCGCTCTCGATCCAGTCGAGGTTGACCTTGACCTTGTTGGCGATGCCGCCGTGCGAGAGCGCCTCGATCAGCGACTTATAGGCGTCCTTCATGCCCGTGTACTTGCCGACCACCGCGATGGTGACGTCGCCTTCCGGGTTGCGGATGCGCTCGTTGATGAACCGCCAGCGCGCCAGGTCGGGCTCGCCGCCCGCGTCCATGCCGAACGCGGCCAGACACCTCGCCGTCGAGCCCGGCCTCATGATAGGCCTGCGGCACGGCGTAGATGTTGTCGGCGTCGAGCGCCTCGATCACCGCGCTTTTGCGCACGTTGCAGAACAGCGCGAGCTTGCCGCGCTCGCTGTCGGGGATCGGACGGTCGGAACGGCACAGCAGAATGTCGGGCTGGATGCCGATCGAGCGCAGTTCCTTGACCGAGTGCTGGGTCGGCTTGGTCTTGAGCTCGCCCGCGCCGGTGATGAACGGCAATAGCGTGAGATGGATGTAGATCGCGTGATGGCGCGGCAGATCGTTGCCCAACTGCCGGATCGCCTCGAAGAACGGCAGGCCCTCGATGTCGCCGACCGTGCCGCCGATCTCGCACAGCACGAAGTCGTAGCCGTCGTTGCCGTCGCGGATGAAGTCCTTGATCGCGTTGGTGACGTGCGGGACCACCTGGATGGTGGCGCCGAGATAGTCGCCGCGCCGCTCCTTGGCGAGGATGTCCTGGTAGATGCGCCCGGTGGTGATGTTGTCCTGGCGGGTCGCCGGCCGCCCGGTGAAGCGCTCGTAATGGCCGAGGTCGAGGTCGGTCTCCGCCCCGTCGTCGGTGACGAAGACCTCGCCGTGCTGATAGGGCGACATGGTCCCCGGATCGACGTTGAGATAGGGGTCGAGCTTGCGCAGCCGCACCTTGTAGCCGCGCGCCTGAAGCAGCGCACCGAGTGCTGCTGAAGCGAGACCCTTGCCGAGGGAGGAGACCACGCCGCCGGTGATGAAGATGTACCGCGCCATGGGACTTACCCCTTAGACCCCCGCGAGCGATTCGACGAGCGTCCTTTCGGATCGCCAAAGCGATCCCATGCGCGCTGTGCATGACGGCGAATTATCATCATATTCCAATGACTCTGCCGGCTTCCCTGATATCCAGCCTGAACCCGCCATTCGCGCCGTGCATAGCGCATCCACAGAAAGCCGAAGGGCCGGTCACCCGGCCCTTTGTCTCTTTCGCCTCATTGCGACCGCGGCGCCTGTGGCCCCGAGGGCTGCTGCTCCTGCTGGCGCAGCGTATCGAGCACGCCGCCGCCGGCCGGCGCCCCGCCCTGCTGCTGGGTGGGCGGGGTGACGCCCTGGATCAATGTCTTCGGCTTGCGGTCGAAGCCCGCCAGGATCGACAGCACCAGGCTGGTGCCGAAGAACGCCGCCGCCAGGATCGCGGTGGTGCGGGTGAGCACGTTGGCGGTGCCGCGGCTCGACATGAACCCGCCGCCGCCGCCGATGCCGAGCCCGCCCCCCTCCGACTTCTGCAGGAGGACGGCGCCGATCATGACCAGCACGATCATGAGGTGGATGACGATGATGACGGTCTGCATGGATTAACTCGGAATTCCAAAGGCCCGGCCCATCGGGGCCGCGGCGCTCGCGGGCTCATATAGGGTGTCGGGCGCGGGTCTACACGGCCCCGCGCCGCGATTTCCAGCACAGCCTGTGTCCCGCGATCCGGCCCAGATTAAGGCCTTATTGGGGGGTGTCCGTCACCCGGACCAGCCCGAGGTCTCATGCACCATGCGCCCGCCCACCATCGTCATCAGCGACGGCGATGTCGGCGATGCCGTTCTCCTCGACGGTCAGCGGGTCGGCGCCGAGCACGGCGAGGTCGGCGAGCTTGCCTGCCTCGAGCGAACCCTTCTTGTCCTCGTCGAACGTGAGGTAGGCGCCATTCCAGGTGGCGCAGCGCAGCGCCTCCATGCGCGAGAGCGCCTGCTTCGGCGCCACCACGCGCTGCGACTTGTAATCCCGCCGCGCGACCGTCTGCGCCACCGGACACCAGAGCGAGATCGGCACATTGTCGGTCGCCAGCGACACCGTGACGCCGGCCTCGCGCAATGCATTCATCGGCGTGATCTCGTCGTGCCGTTCGGGCGGCAGACCGGCCCGCGATCGCATCGAGCGCCTTGTAGAGCGAGGCGTTGGTGTGCGTCGTCACCACCAGTCCCATGCGGGCGATCCGCTCGATGTCGCGCGGCGACGCCACGTAAACGTGGGCCAGCACCCAACGCCGTCCCTGCAGCGGGATTTGCCGGTCGACCGCTTCGTAGAGATCGAGCAATGCCGAGCCCGGCCGCTCCGGCGATCGCGACCACGCGGATATCGTTCGCCGCGCAATCGCACGCAGCACGTCCTCGACGGCCTTGTCGCGCGGCAGGCCGTGCGTCGGAATTGAATCCCGCCCAGCCGGTATAGGGCGCGGCGCTGGCGCGCACGATCGTCGGCCGGCGTGCGGCCGATGCGCGCATACAGCCCGCTCATCTTGAGCAGGTCGTCGCCAAGGCCGGGCTCGCCGAGCCAGCCGATCCAGGCCTCGGCGAATGGCCCGAGCGGGGCATCCGCCGCCGCCGCCCAGTTCGGCGCTGATCGTCAGCGTTGCCCGCATGGTCAGCGTGCCGTCGCGGCGGGCCTGCTTGTAGGCGCGCAGCGACCTCGCTCGCGATGCCGTGGCCCTCGAACACGCTGGTGGTGCCGAAGCGCGTGGTAGGCCATGCGCGCCGACTGCGGCAGCGCGCGCACGCGGTCGGCGTGCGAGAAGCGCGTCGCCTCGCGAAACCAGATCAGCTCGGCGATCGGCTGGAAATCCTGCTCGATGAAGATGCCGGTCGGGTCGCCGTTGCCGTCCTTGACGATGGTCAGGCGTCGCCGACCGGCGAGACCGTGTCGCGCGTGATCCCGGCACGCCTGAGCGCCTGCGGTATTGGCGCAGGACACCAGCGGCAGCGTCCCGCGCCAGAATCCCCAGATCGCGCGGATGTAGACCGGGTTGTTGGGTGCGGCGGCGTCGAGCTCCTGGCGGGTCGGCCAGCGCTTCTCGGCCAGGATGTCCGGCACGTCGAAGTAATAAGGCGGATCGCCGATCGGCATCGTCACGATCCACTCGCCCGGCTGCTTGTTGCGCGCGAGTTCGGCGATACGGTCCTGGATGTCGCGGATCGAGCGCACCGGCCCGAGCGACGGGAACACCCCGCGCAATGCCTCGCGGTCCATGTGGGCGTGGCCGTCGATCAGGCCCGGTATGACCGCCTTGCCCTTGAGATCGATGACGCGCGTGTCGGGCGCGGTGTGCGCTGCCATCGCGGCATCCGGCCCGACCGCCAGGATGCGCTCGCCGGCGATCGCGATCGCCTGCACGATCGAGGATTGCGGATCGACCGTGATGACCTTGCCGTTCTTCAGGATGAGATCGGCCGGGCGAGTCGCCGCGCTGGCGGTCACCGGGCTCCCGGCCGATTGCGCCCGCGCCGCCTCGGCGAGGCCGACGGCGACCGCGCTGGCGCCAGCGGCCTTCAAGAAGTCGCGGCGAGGAATCTTCTCATCCAAGGGCAAAACCGCGCGGCTCTAAGTCGGATCAAGTCCCTTCGATTTGTAGGCGGCGCCGGCCGCCGGCGTCGAGATGAATTTGAGAAAGGCCTTGGCGGCCTCGGCGGCGACACCCGCCGCCAGCAGCGCCAAGCCCGCCACGATCGCGGCCCAAGTTCTGGTCACGGACGGAAACAGCAAGCCGCTCGTCACGACGGATCGAGCCCCTTCGACCTGAACACCGCGGCGGCGGCCGGCGTACTGAGGAACCGGATCAGCGCCTGCGCCGCCGCCGGCTCCTTGGCCGCGGTGGCGACCGTCGCCGGATAGACGCTCAGAAGCTCGATCTCCGGCGGAAACGGCCCGACCAGCTCGGCCTTCGGATACGGCAGGATTTCGCTGATCTGCGTCATGCCGATCTCGGCTTCGCCGTTGCCGACCGCAAAGGCGGCCGGATTGGACGACGGCAGCGCCTTGATCTTGCCTTTCAGTTGCTCGGCGATGCCGAGCTGCGGCAGCAGCCACTTGAGATAGATGCCGGTCGAGCCTTGTTCGACATAGGCGACCAACTCCGCATTGAGCAGCGCGCGCTTGAACGCCTCGGTCGTGCTGATATCGGGCTTGGGCGCGCCGCGCTTCACCGCCACGCCGGCCCGCCCGCGCGCCACGACCACGTGCGGCGGGCCGACCAGCTTGCCTTGCGCGATCAGCGGATCGGCGGCGCGCGCGCCGAGCAGCGCGATGTCGAACGCAGCGCCCCGCTCGATCTCGGTCTTCAGCTCCTCGGCGGATTTGAAATTGATCGACGAGCTTGTGCTCGCCCATTTTCTCGAACTGCGGCGCCAGCTCTTCCAGCGAGGTCTTGAGCGCATTGGAGGCGAACAGCTTGATCTCGGCCGCCGGCACGACGCCGCTGCCGGAGAAAGCGAGCGTCACGCCGATGAGTGCCGCACCGATCCGCATGAGGTCCTCCGCGCGCCTGTTAGGACGGTCCCGGCCGGCGGCTCAGCCCGGGTCGAGCCCCTTCGCCTTGATCACCGCGGCCGCGGCCGGCGTGCGCAGGAACGCGATCAGCGCCTGCGCCGGGCCGCCGTCCTTCGCCGCCCCGGCCGTGAACACGGTGGTGAGCTGGATGTCGGCCGGCAGCGGACCGACCAGCTCCGCGCCCGCATAGGGCAGGATCTCGCTGATCTGGGTCATGCCGATCTCGGCTTCGCCGTTGGCGACGGCCTTCGCCGCCGGATTGGATGCCAGCAGGGCGATCAGCTTGGGTTTGAGTGCATCGGCGATGCCGAGCCGCTCGAACAGCGCCTTGAGGTAGATGCCGCTCGCGCCCTGCTCCACGTAGCCGACCGATTTCGCCGCCAGCAGCGTGCGCTTGAACGCGTCGGTCGTGCTGATGTCCGGCTTGGGCGCGCCCTTCTTGACCGCGACGCCGATGCCCGACCGCGCGATGTCGGCGCGCGAGGCCGCCGCAACCTTGCCGTCCTTGATCAGACTGTCGATCCCCGCACCCGTGAGGATCGCGACGTCGAACGCCTCGCCCTTCTCGATCGACGCCTTCAGGCCGGCCGCGGTGCCCAAGGTGATTTTGACTTTGTGCTCGGTCGCCTTCTCGAACTGCGGCACCAGCTCTTCCAGGACCGTCTTGACCGCGTTCGAGCTCGACAGCTTGATCTCGGCCGCGCCGGCCGTGCCGGCGACAAGCGCAACGGCTGCGACAATGGCAGCTCCCATCCTCATGACGTCCTCCACGATTTTTGTTATTGCGGTGCAATCCTAGCCGTAAACGCGGGCGATCGCCAGGAACTCGGCGGCCTTCAGGCTCGCACCGCCGACCAGCGCGCCGTCGACGTTCGCCACCGCCATCAGCTCCTTGGCGTTCGACGGCTTGACCGAGCCGCCATAGAGGATGCGCATCCCCTGCCCGCCCGCGCCGAAGCGCGCGGCAAGCCGCTCGCGGATCAGGCCGTGCATCTCGGCGACGTCGGCCGGCGTCGGCGTCAGCCCGGTGCCGATCGCCCAGACCGGCTCATAGGCCACCACCAGGTTCTCCGCCGTCGCGCCGTCCGGCAGCGAGCCGTCGATCTGGCCGCGCACCACCGCAAGCGCACGGCCGCCGTCGCGCTCGGCGCGCGTCTCGCCGACGCAGACGATCGCCATGAGCCCGGCCCGGCGCGCCGCCAGCGCCTTCGCCCGCACCTCGGCGTCGGTCTCCTGGTGGTAGGCGCGACGCTCGGAATGCCCGACGATGACGGCCGTGGCGCCGGCATCCTTGAGCATCTCGGCCGAAAGGTCGCCGGTGAACGCGCCGGACGCCTCGGCGTGGCAGTCCTGGCCGCCGATCAGCAGCGGGCTCCCGGCGGCCGCCGCCGCGAACGAGGCCACGCAGCGTTGCCGGCGGGCAGACCATCAGGTCCGCGGACCCCTGTAGCTCCACCGCGCCCTGCCGGATCGCCGTCAACTCGGCGGCGGCGGCCGTGAGGCCGTTCATCTTCCAGTTTCCAGCGACGAGAGGGCGGCGTCCGGGCATGTTTTCCCGCCTTTTTCTGATCAAGGTAGCGGGTTAACAGAGCGGCTGAACCCCCGCCAGGGCCACGTTTTCCCCGCCTGCGGCCCACTGCCGCGCATGTTGCGATGCAGGATTGCGATCCTTATGATGCGCCGCCTTCGAGCGGGCAGCCCGCCGAATGGCCTGATCAAGACACGGATGACGAATGCTTCGAGGTATCCATAAAGCCTCCACCACTTGGCTCGGCAAGTTGGTCATGGGGACCATTGTCGGCGGCCTGGTCATTGCCTTCGGCATCTGGGGCATCGGCGACGTATTCCGCGGCTTCGGCCGGTCGACGGCGGTCAAGGTCGGCCGCACCGAGATCGGTATCGAGCAGTTCCGCACGCTCTACAACGACCGCCTGCAGCAATATTCGCGGCAGTTCGGCCGCTCGATCGGGCTCGAGCAGGCCCGTCAGCTCGGCCTCGACAAGCTCGCGGTCAGCCAGATCATCACCGATTTCCTGCTCGACGAGCGCGCCCGCAAGCTCGGGCTGAACATCGCCGACGCCGAGATCATCAAGCGCATCACCACCAACCCGGCGTTCCTGTCGCCGACCGGCCAGTTCGACCGCCAGCGCTTCGAGGCGATCCTGCGCCAGAACGGCTTCACCGAGGCGCGCTTCATCGCCGAGGAGCGCCGGCAGATGCTGCGCCGCCAGCTCGGCGCATCCGTCGTGCTCGGGCCGAACGTGCCCAACATGATGATCGAGGCGGCGAACCGCTACCAGAACGAGCAGCGCGCGATCGAATACGTGCTGATCGACCGCGCCCATGCCGGCGAGATCGGCGAGCCGACGCCCGAGGCGCTGCACGAAGTACTACGAGGATCGCAAGATCCTGTTCCGCGCGCCCGAATACCGCAAGCTTTTGGTCGTGTCGCTGATGCCGGCCGAGCAGGCGCAGTGGATCGAGGTCTCCGACGCCGACGCAAAGCGCGCCTACGAGGACCGCCGCGCCCGCTACGTCACGCCGGAGCGCCGGCAGGTCCATCAGATGATCTTCCCGAACGAGGAAGAGGCGAAGGCCGCCGCCGATCGCATCGCCAAGGGCGAGAAATTCGACGAGATCGCCAAGGAGCGCAAGCTCACCGAGAAGGACTACGACCTCGGCATGATCGCCAAGACCGCGATCATCGATCCGGCCATCGCCGACGCCGCGTTCTCGCTCAAGGAGGGCGACGTCAGCGCGCCGGTCCGGGGCCGCTTCGGCTACGCGCTGCTGCAGGTGCTCAAGATCGAGCCCGAGGTGGCGCGCCCGTTCGAGCAGGTCGCGGCCGAGCTCAAGCGCGAGCTCGCGACCGAGCGCGCCAAGACCGACATCCTGACCATCTACGACAAGATGGAAAACGAGCGCACCGACGGCAAGACGCTGACCGAGGCGGCGAACGACCTCAAGGTGCCGATCAAGATCGTCGAGGCGGTCGACCGCTCCGGCCGCGATCCGTCCGGCGCGCCGGTCGCCGGCCTGCCCGACGCGCAGCGGCTGATCACCACGGCGTTCGGCATGGAAGCCGGCTCCGACCCGCGCGAGCCGCTGCAGTTCGAAGGCGGCTACATCTGGGTCGAGGTGGCGAGCATCATTCCCGCCCGCGATCGCCCGTTCGACGAGGTCAAGGACCAGGTCGAGGCGCGCTGGCGCGAGCAGGAGGTCGCGATCCGCCTCAAGGCCAAGGCGGCCGAAATCCTCGACAAGCTCAAGGCCGGCGCCGCCTTCGCGGAGGTTGCCGCCGCCAACGGCCTCAAGGTCGAGACCTCGACCGGCATCAAGCGCGCCGACGCCGCGCCGCCGCTCTCGGCCGCCACGGTCGACGCGATCTTCCGCACCCCCAAGGGCGGCTTCGACAGCGCCGAGGCGGCGCAGGCCGCCGATCAGATCGTGTTCCATGTCACCGACGTGACGGTGCCTGCGCTCGATCTCGCTTCCGACGAGGCCAAGCGCCTGCGCGACACCTTGACCCGTACCGTCTCCGAGGACTTGCTGAGCGAGTATGTGGCAAAGCTCGAAGCCGAGATCGGCGTGACCACCAATCCCGACGCGATCCGGCAGATCACCAGCGGCAGATCGAGCGACGACAGCAACTGACCGCGCCAAAAGCCGCACCATGCAGATCGAGCCGCAGGCCTCCGCATTCGCCAAGCGCTACGCCCGCGGCGAAGCCCAGGTCGTCTGGACCACGCTGGTCTCGGACCTGGAGACGCCGGTTTCGGCGTTCCTGAAGATCGCGGCCGGCCGGCCGCTGAGCTTCCTGTTCGAGTCGGTCGAGGGCGGCGCCGTGCGCGGGCGCTATTCGATCATCGGGCTGGATCCCGACGTGGTCTGGCGTTCGCTCGACGGCAGCGCCGAGATCAACCGCAACGCCCGCCACCAGCCCGGCAGGTTCGTTCCCTGCCCGGACGCGCCGCTCAAGGCGCTGCGCATGCTGATCGCCGAGAGCCGCATCGATCTGCCCGACACGCTGCCGCCGATGGCGGCCGGCGTGTTCGGCTATCTCGGCTACGACATGGTGCGGCAGATGGAGGCGCTCGCCGCGCCCAATCCCGATCCGATCGGCGTTCCCGACGCCGTGATGGTGCGCCCGACCATCGTGGTGGTGTTCGACGCCGTCAAGGACGCCATCACCGTGGTGACGCCGGTGCGCCCGGAAAACGACGTCAGCTCCGACATCGCGCTGACCCGCGCGGGCGAGCGGCTGTCCGCGGTCGTCGACGCGCTGGAGGCGCCGCTCGGCCACTCCCCGCCCAGCGCCAAGACCGGGCTGCTGACGGTGTGGCCCTCGTCCAACACCGCGCCCGCCGAATACGAGCGGATGGTGCTGGCGGCGAAGGAATACATCATGGCCGGCGACATCTTCCAGGTGGTGCTGTCGCAGCGCTTCGAGGCGCCGTTCGAGCTGCCGCCGTTCGCGCTCTATCGCGCGCTGCGCCGGGTCAATCCGGCGCCGTTCCTCTACTTCCTCGACTTCGGCCAGTTCGCGATCGCCGGCTCGAGCCCGGAAATCCTGGTGCGGCTGCGCGAGGGCACCGTCACCATCCGCCCGCTCGCCGGCACCCGCCCGCGCGGCTTGACCCCGCACGAGGACAAGGCGCTGGAGACCGAGCTCCTCGCCGACGAGAAGGAGCGCGCCGAGCATCTGATGCTGCTCGATCTCGGACGGAACGACGTCGGCCGCGTCTCGCGCACCGCGACCGTGACGGTCACCGACCAGTTCTTCATCGAGCGCTTCAGCCAGGTGATGCACATCGTCTCCAATGTCGAGGGCAAGCTCGACAGCAAGTTCGACGCGCTCGACGCGCTGGCCGCAGGCTTCCCCGCCGGCACGGTCTCGGGCGCGCCAAAAGTGCGGGCGATGCAGATCATCGACGAGCTCGAAAAGGAGAAGCGCGGCCTCTATGCCGGCTCGGTCGGCTATTTCTCGGCCGCGGGCGAGATGGACACCTGCATCGTGCTGCGCACCGCGCTGATCAAGGACGGCAAGATGTACGTGCAGGCCGGCGCCGGGATCGTCGCCGATTCCAATCCGAAGTCCGAGCAGCAGGAATGCGTCGACAAGGCCAAGGCGCTGTTCCGCGCGGCGGAAGAGGCCAAGCGGTTCGCCAGCATGGCCAAGCGAGGGCAGTAGCCCGGGTCCGTAGGGCGGATTAGCGAAGCGTAATCCGCGCTTCACTCGCACACCGCGGCGCAATACGCTTCGCTATTGCGCCCTACTTGCCGCGAGGTCCGAGAATGTCCGTGAGCCGCATGCACCGGTATTGCATCGTGGCTCTCGCCGCGTTGACCTTGGCATCCTCATCCGCGCACGCCCAGGCCCCCTACCCCAACCGTCCGATCCGCATGATCGTCGCCTCCGGCCCGGCCGGCGTGCACGACGTCATCGGCCGGGTGTGGGCCGAGCAGATCAAGTCCGCGCTCGGCACCATCGTGATCGACAACCGCGGCGGCGCCGGCGGCAGCATCGGCATCGGCGAGGCGGCGCGCGCGCCGCGCGACGGCTACACGCTCCTCCTCGGCAGCAACAGCACGCACATTATTCATCCGCTGGTCGCGCCGCGCACCGACTACGATCCGATCCGCGACCTCGCGCCGGTGACCGTGTTCGCGCTGACCTCGACCTCGATCGCGGTCCATCCGGCCGCGCCCGCAAAAACGCTCGGCGACCTGATCGCCTATGCCAAGGCCAATCCCGGCAAGCTCAGCTATGCGCACGGCGGCACCGGCGGCATCAGCCACATCGGCGGCGAGATGTTCAAGCAGCTCGCCGGCAAGCTCGACATCCTGGCGATCCCCTACAAGGGCGTCGGCGGCTCGCTCGCCGACGTGCTGAGCGGCAATGTGCCGATGCTGGTGCCCAACATCACCGGGCAGATCATCGAGCTGCATCGCACCGGAAAAATCCGCATCCTCGCGGTGAATGCGCCCGCCCGCCATCCGCTGTTGCCCGAGGTCCCGACCGCGATCGAGGCCGGCGTGCCGGGTCTGATCGCGCAGAATTTCTTCGGCGTGTTCGCGCCCACCGGAACGCCGCAGGCGATCGTCGAGCGCATCAGCGACGCCACCCAGGCCGCGCTCGCCGAACCGGCGTTCCAGAAGCGGCTCGCCGACGCCGGCTTCGAGCCGATCGCCGGATTGGGCCCCGAGAAATCCGCCGCCTATGTGAAGGACGAATATGCCCGCTGGCTGCCGATCGTGCGGGCCGCGGGCATCATGGGGAATTGAGCGTGCCCTGCGCGCGGCGGCCGTCCTTGACCCCCTCTAGCCCCCCGTCTAAGACCCTGTTCGGGCAAGAGAACGGGCGGCCATGTTCGTCCTGATCGACAACTACGACAGCTTCACCTTCAACCTGTTCCACTATCTCGGTGGGCTCGGGGCGGACGTCGTCGTGCATCGCAACGACAAGGTCGAAGTCGACGAGGTGATCGGCGCCGGTCCGGAAGGGATCATCCTGTCGCCCGGCCCCTGCACGCCGAACGAGGCCGGCATCTGCCTCGACCTGATCGCCAAGGCCGCGTCCAGCATCCCGATCCTCGGCGTCTGCCTCGGCCACCAGGCGATCGGCCAGGCCTTCGGCGGCAAGGTCGTCCGCGCGCCCAAGCCCCTGCACGGCAAGCTTTCCGAGATCAGGCACCGGGGCGAAACCCTGTTCCGCGGCATCAATGCGCCGTTCAAGGCGACGCGCTATCATTCGCTGGTGGTCGAGCGCTCGACCCTGCCGACGGATCTCAACGTGACCGCCGAGACCGACGATCTGATCATGGGGCTGTCGCATGCGAGCCTCGCCGTGCATGGCGTGCAGTTCCATCCCGAGAGCATCGCGTCCGAGCACGGGCACCTGATCCTGCGCAATTTTCTCGACCTTGCGGCGGCGTGGAACGCGTCGACCGGGCGGCGCTCGGCCGGCCAGCGCGCCGCCGGCCGCGTGCTCTGAGAGGCGACCGTGACCGACGAGTTCAAGGGATTGATTGCCAAGGCCGCGACCGGCGCCACGCTGAGCCGCGAGGAAGCCGCGCGCGGCTTCGACACCATGATGTCGGGCGAGGCCACGCCCTCGCAGATGGGCGGGCTCCTGATGGCGCTGCGGGTGCGCGGCGAGACCGTCGACGAGATCACCGGCGCGGTCACCGCCATGCGCGACAAGATGCTGCGCGTCACCGCCCCGCCCGACGCCATCGACGTGGTCGGCACCGGCGGCGATGCCTCGGGCTCGTTCAACATCTCGACCTGCGCGGCCTTCATCGTTGCCGGCGCCGGCGTCCCGGTCGCCAAGCACGGCAACCGCGCGCTGTCCTCCAAGTCGGGCGCCGCCGACGTGCTCGGCGCGCTCGGCGTCAACATCGAGCTGCCGCCGGAGGGCGTCGCGCGCTGCATCAAGGAAGCCGGCATCGGCTTCATGTTCGCGCCCGCGCACCATCCGGCGATGAAGAACGTCGGCCCGACCCGCGTCGAGCTCGGCACCCGCACCATCTTCAACCTGCTCGGCCCGCTCTCCAATCCGGCCGGCGTCAAGCGCCAGATGGTCGGCGTGTTCTCGCGCCAGTGGGTCGAGCCGCTCGCCCAGGTGCTCAAGAACCTCGGCTCCGAAAGCGTCTGGGTGGTGCACGGCGCCGACGGCCTCGACGAGATCACCACCTCCGGCCCGACCCATGTGGCGGCCCTGGAAAACGGCAAGGTGCGAACCTTCGAGATCACGCCCGAGGACGTCGGCCTCGCGCGGGTCAAGCCCGAGGCGCTGCGCGGCGGCGACGCCAGGCACAATGCCGACGCGCTCGCCGGCGTGCTCAAGGGCAAGCCCGGCCCGTTCCGCGACGTCGCGGTGCTCAATGCCGCCGCCGGCCTCGTGGTCGCCGGCAAGGCCAAGGACCTGAAGGCCGCGGTTGCGCTGGCGCAGAAATCCATCAGCTCGGCGAGGCCGAAGGCCGGCTGCAGCGCCTGATCTCGGTCTCGAACGGTTGAGCCTGCCCATGCCCGACATTCTCACCAGGATCGAAACCTACAAGCGCGAGGAGATCGCCGCCGCCAAGCGCGCGCGCCCGTTCGCCGCGCTCGACGCCGAGGCCAAGGCCGCGCTCGCCGCCGCGCGGCTTTCTCGCCGCGATCGAGCGCAAGCTGGTCGGCGGCGAGTACGCGCTGATCGCCGAGGTCAAGAAGGCGAGCCCCTCGAATGGGCTGATCCGCGCCGATTTCGATCCGCCGGCGCTGGCGCGCGCCTACGAGAAGGGCGGCGCCGCGTGTCTCTCGGTGCTCACCGACACGCCGTCGTTCCAGGGCAAGCCCGAATATCTCGCCGCCGCGCGCAGCGCGACCAGGCTGCCGGTGCTGCGCAAGGATTTCATGTACGAGCCCTACCAGGTGGTGGAGGCGCGCGCCTGGGGCGCCGACTGCATCCTGATCATCATGGCGGCGGTCGACGACCGCGTCGCGCAGGACCTCGAGGACACCGCGTTCGCCTACGGCATGGACGTGCTGCTCGAGGTTCACGACGAGGGGGAGCTCGATCGCGCGCTCAAGCGCCGCTCGCGGCTCATCGGCATCAACAACCGCGACCTCAAGACCTTCGAGACCACGCTCGACGACCAGCGAGCGGCTCGCGCCCAGGATCCCGAACGACCGGATCGTGGTCGGCGAGAGCGGCATCGTCACGCCTGCCGACGTCGCGCATCTCGCGCGGCTCGGCATCCAGACCTTCCTGGTCGGCGAGAGCCTGATGCGCGAGCGCGACGTCGAGGCCGCCACCCGCGCGCTGCTCGCCGAAGAAGCATCGCAGCTTCGGCGCCGCGGAGTGAGCGTGGCCCGCTCGAACAAACTCACCCATCTCGGCACGAGCGGCGAGGCCCGCATGGTCGACGTCTCGGCCAAGGCCGCGACCGAGCGCGTCGCGGTCGCCGAGGGCCGCGTGGTGATGAGCAAAAAGACGCTCGATCTCGTGCTCAAGGGCAACGCCAAGAAGGGCGACGTGCTCGGCGCCGCGCGCATCGCCGGCATCATGGCGGCGAAGAAGACGCACGAGCTGATTCCGCTCTGCCATCCGCTCGCGCTCTCCAAGATCGCGGTCGACATCGAGCCCGACCGCAAGCTGCCGGGCCTGACCGTGCGCGCCACCGCCAAGGTGACCGGCCAGACCGGCGTCGAGATGGAGGCGCTGACCGCGGTGTCGGTCGCCTGCCTGACGATCTACGACATGGTCAAGGCGGTCGAGCGCGGCATGCGCATCGAGGGCATCCGGCTGCTCGAGAAGCGCGGCGGCAAGTCCGGCCACTACCGGGCGAAGGAGTAGAGTCGTGGCGCTGATGTCCGGTCGCCGAGGCGCTGTCGCGCGTGCTGGCCGAGCGCCGCGCCGCTCGCCGCCGGAGACCGCGCCGCTCGCCGCCGCGCACGGCCGCGTGCTGGCCGCCGACGTCACGGCGCTGCGCACGCAGCCGCCCGCCAGCATGTCGGCGATGGACGGCTACGCGGTGCGCGCCGCCGATGTCGCGACCGCCCCGGCGACGCTCAAGGTGATCGGCGAGGTCGCGGCCGGCCATCCGTTCGACGGCACGGTCGGCGCCGGCGAGGCGGCGCGCATCTTCACCGGCGGCGTGCTGCCGCCCGGCGCCGACACCATCGTGATCCAGGAGAACACCACGCGCGACGGCGACGCCGTCATGGTCAACACGCCGTCCGCGCAAGGGCCGGCACGTCCGCGTCGCCGGGCTCGATTTCGCCGAGGGCGCGGCGCTGCTCGCCAAGGGCCGCCGCCTCACCGACCGCGACCTCGCGCTCGCCGCCGCCATGAACCACCCGGCCGTGCCGGTGCATCGCCGCCCCAAGGTCGCCGTGCTGGCGACCGGCGACGAACTGGTCATGCCCGGCCAGACGCCGGGCTTCGGCGAGATCGTCTATTCCAACGGCTTTGCCACCATGGCGCTGGCGCGCCGCGAAGGCTGCGACGTGATCGATCTCGGCATCGCGCCCGACCGCCTCGACGACACCATCGCGGCGGTCCGGCGCGCGCGCGACGCGCGAGCGCCGACATCCTGGTCACCTCCGGCGGCGCCTCGGTCGGCGACTACGACCTGGTGCAGCAGGCGCTCGCCGCCGAAGGGCTCGCGCTGTCGTTCTGGAAGGTGGCGCTGCGCCCCGGCCGGCCGATGATGCACGGCCGGCTCGGCGCCATGCACGTGCTCGGCCTGCCCGGCAATCCGGTCTCGGCCTATGTCTGCGCGGTGCTGTTCCTGGTGCCGCTGATCCGGCGGCTGGCCGGCCGCAGCGATGTCGAGCCGCAGCTCGAGCCCGCCGTGCTCGGCTGCGACCTGCCGGAGAACGACGAGCGCGCCGATTATCTGCGCGCCACGCTCACGCCCGGCCCCGACGGCCTGCCGGTCGCGACCCCGGCCCGGCCCAGGACAGTTCCATGCTGGTGCCGCTCGCGCAGGCCGGCTGCCTGCTGGTGCGCGCGCCGCACGCACCAGCCGCCAAGGCCGGCAGCCGCGTGCAGCATCCTTAAGCTCGGCCTTTAGCGGTCTTTCGCACTTCTTCACGTCAAATTAAATGGTTGCGGAACACATATGGAACATATAGTGTCCGTTCATGATTTGTTTCGGTGAGTCCTCGAGACGCGCCGGCAGCCGGGGGAATGACGAGAGATGCTGACCCGCAAGCAGTTCGAGCTTCTGCGCTTCATCCACGAGCGCCTGAAGGAAGCCGGCGTGCCGCCCTCCTTCGACGAGATGAAGGACGCGCTCGACCTGCGCTCGAAATCCGGCATCCACCGGCTGATCACGGCGCTGGAGGAGCGCGGCTTCATCCGCCGCCTGCCCAACCGGGCGCGCGCCATCGAGGTGATCAAGCTGCCGGAGTCGGTCGCCCACGGCATCGGCGGCGGCCGCGCCGCGGCTTCACGCCGAGCGTGATCGAAGGCAATCTCGGCCGCGTGCGCACCGCCTCCGAGGACGACGGCGGCCGCCCGGTCGCGGTGCCGGTCATGGGCCGCATCGCCGCCGGCACGCCGATCGAGGCGATCCAGAACAAGAGCCAGCGTCATCAACATGCCGCCCGACATGCTCGGCACCGGCGAGCATTTCGCGCTCGAGGTGCGCGGCGACTCGATGATCGAGGCCGGCATCCTCGACGGCGACATCGCGCTGATCAAGAAGACCGACGCCGCCGACACCGGCGACATCGTGGTCGCGCTGATCGACGAGGAGGAAGCGACGCTCAAGCGCTTCCGCCGCCGCGGCGCCTCGATCGCGCTCGAGCCCGCCAACACCGCCTACGAGGTGCGCATCCTGCCGCCCAACCGCGTGCGCATCCAGGGCAAGCTGATCGGCCTGTTCCGGCGGTATTGATCGCAGCGCGTTGCCGCAATCTCGCTGCGCTCCCTCCCCCTGCAAGGGGAGGGATGCAGCCCCCGTGTTGCCGCACCTCGAGCCATCAATCCCCCGGCTCCAGATCGTCGACGTTCGGCGTGGCATCGCGCGGCGTGCGGCGTGAGCGGCGGCCGCGCCGCATCGCGCCTCGCCCGGCGCCGGTAGCGCCCGCGCCCACGGCCGGTCGTAGCCCGGCGGCCGCGCCGGCGTCATCTCGAAGCCGTCGCCCGTCCGCCGCAGCGCCACCGCGCCGGTCCGCCGCCAGACCTGGCGGTCGATGACCAGCGCGGCGCAGCCCGGCGGAGCGTCGCGCGCGCTCACCACCACCGCGGCGCGGCGGCAGTCCTCCTCGAAGGCCTCGGCGCTCCGCGCGATCGCGACGAGCGTGCCGTCACGCAGCCGCCCGATGCAGCCGGCCTCGTCGCAGCGGATGCCCTGCCCCAGCGCCTTGTCCTTGGGCGAGCGCGCATCGGCGTCGGCGGCGAGCCATTCCCGGAACGCGAACGTGTCGCTGCCGGACTTGATCATGGCGAGCCGGCCGTCCGCGCCGCGCACCGCGAACGCCGTCCCGTCGGCGGCGATCAGCACGTCGGGCTGCGGCGTGCGCACCGCCCACGACGACTCGCGACCGCCGAGCATGACCGCTCCGATCAGCCGCAGCGGCGTCTTGAGCAGGCAGAGCACGCACCAGCCCGGCGATGCCGAGGAGCAGCGGTCCGACGCCGAAGGCCGCCATGCGGCCGACCGCGCCCGGCAGGCTCGTGACCCACAGCGCGACCGCGATCATCCAGTCGATGCCGACGCCCATCAGCTACCAGCAGAAGCCGTCGAACCCGAACGGCATCGCGACCAGGCCAAGAATGCCCATCGGCATCACCCAGACCGACACGACCGGCATCGCCAGCAGGTTGGCGATCACGCCGTAGGGCGCGAGGCGATGGAAGTGATAGGCGGCATACAGCATGGTCGCGAGGCCGGCGAGCAGCGACACGAGCACGCAGCGCCGACGAGCTCGCGCCCGCCCCAGAGCGCGATGCGCGCGCCGAGCGGCGTGTCGGCGCCCGCCGCTCATCCAGGGCAGGCCGCTGCTCATAGCCGGCGACCAGCGCGAGCGTCGCCGCAAACGACATCTGGAAGCTCGGATGCACGACCGCCTCCGGCGCCAGCAGCAGCACGCCGAGCGCCGCGACCGTGAGCGTGCGCAACGTCAGCGCCGGGCGATCGACCATCACGCCGACCAGCACGATCGCGATCATGATGAAGGAGCGCTGGGTCGCGACCTCGGCGCCCGACAGCAGCAGATAGAACGCGGCCGCGACCAGCGCCGCCAGCGCCGCCCATTTCTTGATCGGATGGCGGCTGGCGAACGCCGGCATCAGCGCGAACAGCGCCCGCAGCGCGAAGAAGACCAGGCCCGCCACCACCGCCATGTGATAGCCGGAGATCGACAGCACGTGGCCGATGCCGGAAACGTACATGGCGTCGTTCACCGGCGTCGAGATCGCGTCGCGCTTGCCGGTGATCAGCGCCGACGCGATCGAGCCCTGGTCGCCCGGCAGCACGGCGCGGATGCGCTTGTCGATCGCCTCGCGCATGCCGTCGATCGACGGTCGCATAGCGCAGCCACAGCGTCGGCTTCGATCGGCGCCTCGACGGTGCGGATGCGGCCGAGCGCGAAGCCCGACGCGCCGATGCGCTGGAAATACATGTCGCGCGCGAAGTCGTAGCCGCCGGGCCGCAGCGGCTGCGAGCGGCGGCGACAGCCGCGCCTTGAACTCGACGAAGCGCCGACCGCCGGCGCGGTGCCCTTGCGCACCGAGACCCGCACCCGTTCGAGCTGCTCGTCGAGCCGCGGCGCGGACGATGCGCGCGACCCGCACGACGATGCGGTCGGAGCGCTCGCGCTCCTCGCGCACCTCGACGAAACCCGGCGACCTCGACGTTCCAGACCGGCGCCGACAGCACCGGATGCGCGACGATGAGCTGCTTGACGGTCGCGGTCGCAAAGCCCGCCGCGATGGCGGCGAACCCGACGCGCAGCGGGAACGCCGACCGGCCGCTGCCGCACCAGCACCGCGCCGCAACCGTCACGGCGAGCAGCACGGCCGCCGCCCACCGCGCCGGCTCGCGGTCGGCCGTGAAGTAGAGAGCGATGCCGAACCCGAACGCGATCGCGAGCCACGGCACCAGCCGGCCCGGCGCGACATCCGCCACCGCCCATTCGCGCAAGCGCTGCGCGGCGTTCGCCAAGGAAATCGTCGAGACGATCAATCCACTCGGGCGCGTGCCGGCGCCCGGTGCCCAAGGCCGCCATACCTCGGCGCGACCGCGCGGTTTTGTCGGCTCGACCA
>CAVVON010000021.1:0-375550 GCA_963749815.1 uncultured Alphaproteobacteria bacterium
ATGACGCGGATGATGCTGATCGTTCCGGTCACCCTAGCACTCGCCGAAGGGCTTGGCCTGGGAGTAGGGCGCGGCAGGACCGGACTGGTCACCGCAGCAGTGCTCGCCAACTACTATTTCGGCACGGGATTGTTGCCGGCAAACGTGCCGAACATGGCGCTCGCCGGAAACCTGGAGAAGACGCTCGGTATCCACCTTCATTTCGGCAAACTACTTCGTCACCTATTTCCCGGTGCTCGGCCTGCTCAAGTCGGTGCTTGCCGGCATTCTGATCGGGGTCGCATTTCAGGCGCCGGTCGCCGATAATTTCGCGAGCGTGAAGGTGGTCGGTGACGCCGGCGACTGGCGGCGCCGGTTGACCGCCATCGTCCTGATCGTCGCGTTGCTGTTCTGGGTGACCGACGTTCTGCACGGAATCTCGCCGGCTTGGGTGGCATTGGCTGCCGCGTTCATCTTTATGTTCCCGGGCATCGATATCGTGCCGCTCGATCAGCTTCGTCAGTTCGTGAGCGTTCGTCCGCTGCTGTACGTCGGCGGAGATGCTGGGCTTGGGAAGCTTTATCGCGGCATCCGGCCTGGGCACGGCGGCGGCGCAAGAGCTGGCGACGTGGATCGGATTGCGCAGCGACGGCATGATGCGGGAAGCGATCCTGTTGACCGGCATATCCGCCACGCTCGGGCTGCTGGCGACCCACGGCGGTATGGCCGCGCTGATGCCTTCGTTGGCGAAGGATCTCGCAACTGCGTCGGGTCTCAGTCTGGATGTCGTCATCGGCACTATCATCATCGGGTACTCGATCTTCTTGCTGCCCTATCAGGTGCCACCGAGCGTCGTCGGTTTCCAGATTGCGGAAATCCCCCACCGCACTGCGGCGTTCGCGACCTTGTGGATCGGCGCGGTCACTGCGGCGGTGACGGTGCCGCTCCAGTTCCTGTGGTGGCAATTGATTGGATTCCCGTTTTGATGGAGCAGGTACGATGAGGCATGCGACGACCGCGCTATTCGAGCAGGAATCGTGTCATGAATGAGCATTCCCGCAACCTTTTCGAGTTTGTGGCTGACTTCAGCCGGCGTCCGCTGTCGCCTGCGCTTGCCGACGCTGCGGCGCTGCGGCTGATGGATACGCTTGGCTGTGCGCTATATGGGGGCGGCCAGGAGTGGACGCAGAATCCTGCTCAAGACCGTATCGAATTGCCAGGGCCGCGCGACCGCCTTCGGCGGGAAGACTATGCTGAATGCGGAGGCCGCTGCTTTGTGCAACGGCACGGCGGCGCACGGTTTTGAGCTTGACGATTTGCTCACCGACGCGCTTGCGCATCCCGGAGCCGTAGTCGTTCCGGCTGTGCTCGCGGTTGCCGAGGAAGAAAAGGCGGACGGTTCAGATCCTCAAGGCTATCGTTGCGGGCTATGAGGTGATGGGCCGACTTGGTCGTGCGCTCGGTCCGCAAGCGAGTGGCCGTGGCTGGCATCTTACATGCGTTGCTGGACCGGCCGCTTCGACCGTGGCAGTGGGGGTACTGCTTGGCTTCAGCGCTGGCAACATGCCAATGCAGTCGGCATTGCCTGTGCTTCGGCCGGAGGCAACAAGGCCTTCGGCATCTCCGGTGGCATGGTGAAGCGCCTGCACGCCGGTCTTGCGTCGCGGGCGGGCGTTCTAGCCGCACGGCTGGTCCAATCTGGCTTCACCGGGCCAACCGGGGCGCTCGACGGCCAATTCGGTTTGCTCGATGTGATAGTCGGCGACCGAGCAGGCGCGTTTCGAGAGCTCGATATGAGGCTTGGCGAGACGTTCGAGGTGCTGCAGACCACGATCAAGATCTACCCGTGTTGCGCGGTTCTGCAGTCGACGTTGCAGGCGGTCGTCAGGTTGCGGCAGGAGCAGGGGCTAGCGGCAGCAATTTCGACATGATCAAGGTCGGCTCGAGCGAACGCGCGGTCACCCAGAACAACGAGCGCAAGCCGGCCGATATCATGGCGGGGCAATACAGCCTGCCGTTTTGTACGGCGCTCGCCCTTCAGGGGGATCCCGAAGATCCCCGGCTGTTTTCGACCGAGGCGCTATCCAACCCGGGAATTCGCGCCTTGATGGAAAAGGTCACGATGTATGTCGACGACAAGATGCACGCGGCCTATCCGCAGTCGATGGGTGCACGCGTATCGGCTGTGATGCTCGGCAAGGGCGAGGTCGTAGCCGAGATTCTTCGACGCGCACGGCACGGCTCGTGCGCCGTGTTCGCCGGCCGAGCTCGAGGCGAAATTCAAGCGCCTTGCCGGCTTGGCAATCGGAAACGACGGGGCGGGGCGAGTGCTCGCTGCCATCGCCGAGCTTAAGCAAGGCGGCAGCGTCGGTATGCTCTAGAAAGCTTGCAGGTCGCCCGGGCTTATGCGTGAAGCCTTCGTAACCAAAGGAGACGGTTCATGAACGAGACTCACATTCTGGCCGAGTGGGTTTCCCAACTCGACCTAAGACACTCTTCCGACGCAGGTTCAGGACAGCGTGAAGCTGTTCCTGCTCGACAATATCGGTTGCATCATTGGCGGCGCGACGGTGCCGTGGAGCTCGACCTATTACAATGTGATCCGGAAACTCGCTCTGGGCATCACGCGACGGTTGCGTTCTTCGGCGACAAAATGTCGCCTGATGACGCCGCCTTTCTGAACAGCACGTTCAACCACGCGAACGAAAGTGACGACACCCACCTCAAGAGTCCGACGCATCCGGGCGGTATCGCGACCCCGGCATCGTTCGCGCTCGGTGAATATACGGCCTGCTCCGGACGCGACCTGTTGCTCGCCATGATCGCCGCCTACGAGGTTCAGATTCGGATTTCTTGGGCTTGCTCGCCTTATCTGATCTATCGCGGTCATCATCCGCCGGTCGGCGTCGGTCCGTTCGGGGGCGCCGCTGCCGGTGCTGTTCTTATGAAGTTCGATAAGGAACTGACGACGAATGCGCTGGGGATTGCTGGCAGTCATTCGGCGGGATTGATCGAGTACACCAAGACCGGCGGGTCGGTGAAACGCATTCATAGTGCTATCGCCGCACAGGCGGGCGTGCGGGCGGCGCTGTTTGCGCAGGCCGGCATCACGGGTCCCTATTCAATCCTCGAAGGCGAGAAGGGGTTTTGCAAGACCTTCGGTGGTCCGGATGTGAATATCGACTCGTCTCACCGAAGGCCTTGGAAGCACGTATCATCTTCTCGACAACGGCTTGAAGCCGCATAGTTGCTGTCATCTCATCCACGCGCATCTCGATGCGCTCGATGTGGTGCGCTCGCAGGGCGGATATTTCGCCTGAAAACGTGAAGTCGATGAAAGTGGCCAGCAACAGCCCTCAGATTTTGAGTCATATCGGCTCGATCAAGGAGCCGGAAGACATCCTCGGCGCGCAGTTCAGCCTGCCGTTCAGTATGGCGATGCGGCTTCACCACGGCGGTACCGGCGTCGCCGGCGGCAATGGGTTCTGGGACTATCTCAACGTCGATTTGAAGGATCCGACGCTGTTCAAGACAGCACGTACGGTGAAATGCGTCATCGCCGACACCAACAAATGGAGCGACGTCGACAAGGGCGCGGGTCTTGAAGTCGAGTTGACGGACGGGCGCGTCATTCAGGAAGTCGTGCCGTTCTCGAAGGGCCTGCCGGAAAACCCGATGACTCCGGCCGAGGTCCGCGAGAAGTTCGTGTCGCTGGTCGAGAAGCCTCTGCCGAAGGGCCGGCCGGAAGAGATCATCAAGATGGTCGACAATATTACCGACCTGTCGGATATCAAGAAGCTGATTGACCTTCTCGTCGTCGAGCGATCGGTCGCGCTCCAATACGCTGGTTGAAAATACACGGAGTGCGGCGGACTGCTGTGCTTCATAGCCTCAGGCACGGAGAATAAGACATGAACATCCATGCAAAATTCAAGTTTACCGACATCCTGTATGAAAAGAAGCAGGGCGTCGCCGTGATCACTATCAATCGTCCCGAAAGCTACAATTCAGTGACCCAGCACTCAATCGAGGAGCTGTGCGATGCGTTTCGCGACGCGGCGGAGGACGGTGAGATCGGCGCAATTGTGTTTACCGGCGCCGGTGAGAAGTCGTTCTGCTCCGGCGGGAACATGCAAGCGATCTCTGAGCGCACATCGGGAGTCAAGCGCAACCATCTCCGGGTGATGTCCCATTTGGCGCTCGCGATCCGAACGGCGGGCAAGCCGGTGATCGCCGCCGTGAACGGTTATTCGATCGGACTAGGCCATGAGTTGCACCTGATCTGCGACATTACGATCGCCGCCGATCACGCAAAGTTCGGGCAGACTGGCCCAAAGATGGGAAGCGTTCCGGTCTGGACGGCGACTCAGCTACTTCACCGGACGGTCGGAGAAAAGCGAGCGCGCGAGATCCTTTACTTCTGCCGCCAATATACCGCGCAGCAGGCGTTGGAGTGGGGGCTAGTCAATGCCGTCGTGCCCATGAAGGACCTACACTCGACGGCGATGGCCTGGGCGCAGGAGTTGCTCGACAAATGCCCGACGTCGCTTCGGCTTGCGAAACTCGCATTCAACGCCGAGTCCGATCAGAGCCTGTGGAGCGGGATGTTTGCCGGCGGCGAAATGCTATCGGCTCACGTTGACACCGAGGAGTTCGTCGAAGGCCCTTCTGCGTGGCTTGAGAAACGAAAACCTGACTTTCGCCGCTTCCGCAAGAACGTCCGGAAAACAGACAAGGTCTCATGATCAATCGGCTCCATCCAGTATTGTTCTGCATCGCGTTCCTTGCGGTGCTCGCTAGCATTGTCTCGGTCGTGGCGCAGGACAATTATCCGAATCGGCCGATCACGCTGACGCACGGCTTCATCGCCGGTGGCAACAGCGACGTCGTCTCTCGTATCGTCGGTGAGGTGATCAGTTCGCGCCTCGGGCAGCCGGTTATCATCGAGCCGCGCCCGGGTGCGGGCGGTAACACCGCGGCCTCGCGCCTCGCCAAGTCGGATCCCGATGGCTATACGCTGATCACCCTGCCGGGCAGTCATGCGGTTTCGCCTGCGATCTTCAAAACGCTTCCATTCGATCCGATTGACGATTTCCAATATATTTCGCTTTACGGATATCAAGCGTTCCTGTTCGGCGTCCGTAATGAAAGCGCCATTAAGACCGTTGCAGACCTTATCAAGGCTGCCAAAGCCACGCCGGGCAAGCTAACGTACTCGTCGGCCGGAATAGGAACGACCCAGCACCTCGCCGGCGCGTTACTTTGCGCTATGGCTGGAATCGAAATGACGCACGTGCCCTATCGTGGCGGCACCGGTGCGATGACCGATCTGCTTGGCGGACAAATCGACATGATCGTTGACACAATAACAGTGATCGAGCCGCAGGTTCGTGCCGGCGCGGCGCGCGCGCTTGGCGTCAGCAGTGGCGGCAAGTGGTGGAGCCTCCCGGATATCGCGCCAATCGCCGAGACGGTGCCGGGCTATGATGTTCTCACTTGGCTGGGCGTCGCAGGTCCGAAAGGCATGCCAGCGGCGGCGGTTGGGCGTCTCAACTCGGCGCTTCGAGCAGGGTTGGCAGATCCCAAGATCGACGAACGGCTTCGGAAGATCGGCTTTGACGTGAAAGGCAGTTCACCTGAGGAGATGCGAGACCTCGTCGTAGCGCAGATTGCGAAATGGAAGAAGGTGGTTGCTGACGCCGGCATCCCCCAGCAGTAGCGCGTGCTGATCGCTCGCGGCAATAAAGAACCGCCCACGTGGAGCCCCCACCGCCGGATCGAAACCGAGCTTGCTCCCATGGTGGGCATTCCATGGGGCTGGCTTGCGGTCGAAGGTTACGTTATGGCGGCAGTCAACGAGCGACAATGCGAAGAAGGCGATACGACCGATCCGGTTCATAGACTTAACCCAAAAGAAAACCGCCCGGCGGTGATCCAGGCGTGGGAAGTCACAGATGCTCGATGTAGCGAATGCCTCAATTTTGAGACGCTCAAACGAGCTCATGGCTTAGACGGCTCTGGACCTTTCCGCCGCCAAACACTCGCTAGCCACGGTTGTTTTTCGCGCGGCAAATCTGCAGGGCGGTAATAGTGATTGAGCTCTAGGAAGCCCGCAGCTGACAAATACCGGCGCCAAGTATCGAGATCATGAAACACGCCGTAGCGACCGCCATTCCAGCCTTCCTCGTTGTGACCGCGAGGGTTCGAGCTGAATAGCACCCCACGCGGTTTCAAACTCGCGTGCAGTTCAAGCAACACGCGCGGTAATTCCTGGCTGGGCACATGAAACAATGCAGCGTTGGCGAATATGCCATCGAAATGGTTATCCGGCAGATCGAGCTTGAGGAAATCCTGCTGCCATACTTCACAGCCGCTATGGGCGCGCGCCATCGCGGCGAAATGAGGGGCGCCTTCCAAACCCACCGCGATGTTACCGAAGTCAGCAAACGTCTTGAGGTCGCGTCCAGGCCCGCAGCCAAAATCAAGTATTGCAAAAGGCGGTTCACTCTCGATGCTTTGCAATAGTGCCGCGATGTTCTGGTTGACGTCATGGTCGCGCGTGCCTTTCCAGAAACCTTCGGCACGCTCGTTGTAATGATCGAGTGTGAGATCGGTGATTTTTTCCAGCTCTTGCGGATTGAGCTTCATGATCGATCTCACGTATCTTTTGGTAGCTTCGCCGGGCACCTCGTCAGATCCTAATCGTTGTGCGCAGTTCGGTGCGAAACGCTCTGTCGTGCTTGATGTGCCACTCGCGACTTATAGCGCCACTGCGGGTTTTGCAACGTTCGGAATAAAGCAGTGTCCATTTCCGCCCTCGAGTTGACTTGGCACCAACTCCCGCATTGTGTTGCTGAAGGCGTCTTTCAAGATCAGTCGTCCAGCCGACGTAGGTTCGGCGATCATTTTTGCGTCGGCTTCCCAGCACATAAACGAAAAACAGCGTTTCGTGCTTTGGGGGTGTTTAGCCACGGACAAATCCCATTTCGCACTTCAGCGAAAATTGGACGGTGGGTCAGGACGCAGCCACTCGCTTAGCTTCGACCACCGCCGACGGCCTGAGACGTTGCGCACCGCGATGGCGACGGCCTTCTTCTGCCCGACCAGCACGACCAGCCGCTTGCCGCGTGTGACGCCGGTGTAGAGCAGGTTCCGCTGCAGCATGGCGTAGTGTTGCATCATGACCGGGATGACGACGGCGGGATATTCCGAGCCCTGGCTTTTGTGGATGGTCGCCGCATAGGCCGGCACCAGCGTGTCGAGCTCGCCAAAACCGTAGGTGACGGACCGGCCGTCAAAGCTCGCAACAATCTCACCCGCGTTGGGGTCTACGTCGTCGATGTATCCGATGTAGGCGTGCCCATGGCGACCGCGCAGAGCAACGTCTATCAGGCAACCCTTACTGAGCCCAACCAGAAAACTCCAGAGGTCAGCACCGAGGAGGTGCGGCGCATATGCCGACACGGTCGCCAAGGCGCTCAATGGCGTCGTAGCCGCATCTGATGGTGACCGACCCGCCGTATGGCGTCGAGTACGATCCGGCATGGCGCAATGCAGCCGGTGTCTCGACGACGAAGCGGACGGGCAAGGTCCTGAACGACGATCGCGCCGACTGGGGCGCGGCCTGGGCGCTGTTTCCCGGCGAGATCGCTTACGTGTGGCACGGCGCGCTGCACGCCGCGCACGGTTGCAGAAAGTCTCGAGGCCGAAGGCTTCGAGATCCGTGCCCAGATCATCTGGGCCAAGGAGCGTCTGGTCCTCGGCCGGGGCGATTACCATTGGCAGCACGAACCCTGCTGGTACGCGGTCCGCAGCAAGGGCCATTGGACCGGCGACCGCAAGCAGACCACGCTGTGGACGATCCCGAGCCGTAACGAAGACGCAGACACCAGCCACGGCACTCAGAAGCCGGTCGAGTGCATGAAGCGGCCGATCGAGAACAACTCGTCGCCTGGTCAGGCCGTCTACGAGCCGTTCTGCGGCTCCGGCACCACGATCATCGCGGCCGAGATGACGGGCCGGATCTGCCATGCGATCGAGCTTGACCCGCGCCTATGTCGACGTGGCGGTGACGCGCTGGCAGCCGTTCACCGGGCATGAGGCCCGACTGGAGGAGAGCGGAAAATCGCTTGCCGAGATGCGCACTCACCGGCTGCCGGAAGCAAGTATTCCGCAAGCGGCCGAATAGAGTCGTTCGAGAGGTAGCGCGATGCGCGGGCGTAAGCCGACGCCGACCCATCTCAAAGTAGTCCGAGGAAACCCCGGCAAACGACCGCTCAACGCGTCCGAGCCGGCGCCGCAGCTGACGCTGCCCAGCCCGCCTGCCGAGTTGTGCGCCGACGCCCGCATTGAGTGGGAACGCGTCGCCGGCGAGCTTCATCGGATCGGGGTCCTGTCCGGCATCGATCGCGGGCCGCTCGCCGCATATTGCCAAGCCTACGGGCGCTGGATCGTGGCCGAGCGGGCCATCGCCAAGATGGCAGAACGCGATCAGATGACCGAAGGCCTGATGATCAAGACCACCAACGGCAACGCCGTTCAAAACCCGCTGGTCGGCACCGCCAACAAGGCAATGGGCGACATGGTGCGCTATGCGGCCGAATTCGGCATGACCCCGAGTGCGCGCAGCCGCGTGCAGGGGGAGCCGCCGGGCGATGAGAAGCCCACAGGCTTCGGACAGTTCACGCCTCAATGGTGAGGAGGAACGCCAAACACCCGCACGTGGCGATGGCGCTGGATTATGCCCGAACAGGTCGTAAGCGGGAAGATCGCCACCTGCCTGTATGTGCGCCAAGCCTGCGAGCGCCAGCTGCGGGACCTCAAGCAGACCAATTGGCCCTATCGGTTCGATCCCGAGGCGGCAGAGCGGATCTGCCGGTTCGCCGAGCTGCTGCCGCACATCAAGGGTCCCAGCGCCGGGCAGCGCATCCGGCTTGCGCCCTGGCAGGCGTTCGTCCTGAGCACGGCGTTTGGCTGGATACGTCGGGATACGCACAAGCGGCGGTTCCGCCGGGTCTACATCGAGGTTCCCCGCGGCAACGGCAAAACCACCATGTCGGATGCGCCTGCCCTCTATATGTTGGCGGCGGACGGCGAAGGCGGGGCTGAGGTCTACAGTGCCGCCAGGACCCGCGACCAAGCCAAGATTGCATTCTGGACCGCCCAGCAGATGGCGCGGAAGTCGCCCGACTTCCTCGACAGCCTCGGGGTCGAGGTTCTGGCCCACCGTATCGTGCAAGGCCGATCGGCGAGTTATTTCGAGGCCGTCTCCGCCGATGCCGACAGTCTGGAGGGCAAGAATGTCCACTTCGGTCTGATCGACGAGTTCCATGCCCATCGCAGACGCGATGTGTACGATGCCATCGAGACCGGCGCCGGCAAGCGCGACCAGTCGATGCTGTGGGCGATCACGACTGCGGGATCCGACAAGACCGGCATCTGTTACGAGCAGCGCGCCTATGTGCTGAACATCCTCAAGCGGACCATCGAGGACGAGAACTACTTCGGGATCATCTACACTATCGACGAGGGCGACGACTGGACGGCCGAAGAGACCTGGCGCAAGGCCAATCCGAACTTTGCGGTGTCGGTCGAGCCCGAACACATCGCCATGCAGTGCCGCAAGGCCATGCAGTCGCCGGCCTCCCAGGCCTCGTTCCTGACCAAGCACCTCAACGTATGGATCCAAACCGACCAGGCGCTGTACGACATGCGCGCCTGGGAGCGCTGCACTGATGAAAGCCTCTCATTGCAACTGTTCGAGGGTGAGCCGTGCATCGTTGCGGTCGACCTGGCCTCGAAGACCGACATGGCGGCCGTGATCCTGCTGTTCGAGCGAGATGGCAAGATCATTCCGTTCGGGCGGTTCTACCTACCCGAAGCCGCGGTCGATGAAACCCGCAACGCCTCCTATCGCGGTTGGGCGCTCCAGGGGCGGTTGATCCTCACGCCAGGCGATGTGATCGACTTCGATCAGATCGAGGCGGACTTGCTGGAGATCTCTCGCCGCTTCCAACTTGGCGAGATCGCCTACGATCCCTGGCAGGCCACGCAACTTGCAACACGGCTGCAGCAGCAAGGCGCGAGCGTCATCGAATTCCGTCAGACCGTCGCCAACTTCTCGGAGCCGACCAAAGAGCTCGACGCCCTCATGCGCTCCGGCAAGATCGCTCACGACGGCGATCCTGTCCTTGCGTGGATGATCGGAAATGTCGTCGGCCACTACGATGCCAAGGAAAATGTCTATCCGCGCAAGGAGCGGCCGGAAAACAAGATCGACGGCGCGATCGCCCTCATCATGGCTATCGGCCGCCACATGGTGTTCGAGGAGACGGGCAAGGTCGACGCGTTTCTTAAGAATCCGGTCACGGGTTGAACGGGGGTTGGCTCAGCCCGACTGATATATTCCGTGAGGCCGCAGCGCCATGGCCCGCGAGTGTTCCGATCAAGCCACATGAGTTGAATCATCAAACAAATCATGACGATGGCTGGTTAGAACGGCAGGACCTCCCGCGGTCCCATTGATTCAAATCAAGACAAAGGGATCGAATGGGCCGCATAAGTGTTAGCAGCACAGTATTATCGGATGGTGCTCTATGGCCCACACTATGGCCTTACCCGTTCGGACGGCTGAATCTAGTCTGAGCCTCTATCTGGACGAAATCAGTCGGTTTCCGATGCTGGAGCCGCAAGAAGAATTCATGCTGGCCAAGCGCTGGCGGGAGCATGGTGACCGCGAGGCTGCGAACAAGCTCGTGACCAGCCATTTGCGGCTGGCGGCCAAGATTGCCATGGGCTATCGCGGCTACGGCTTGCCGATTTCCGAGGTGATTTCGGAAGGCAATGTCGGACTAATGCAGGGTGTCAAACGCTTCGATCCCGACAAGGGCTTCCGTCTGGCCACTTATGCAATGTGGTGGATCAGGGCGGCGATCCAAGAATACATCTTGCGCTCGTGGTCGTTGGTGAAGATGGGCACCACGGCCAATCAGAAGAAGCTGTTTTTTAATCTACGCAAGGCCAAGACCAAAATCGCGGCTTTGCAGGAGGGCGATCTTCGCCCCGATCAGGTGCAGATCATCGCCGAGCGGCTGGGCGTTACTGATAAGGACGTCATCGACATGAACCGCCGGCTTGGCGGCGATGCTTCGCTCAACGCACCAGTCCGCAACGATGGCGAACCCGGCGAATGGCAGGATTGGCTTACCGAGGACAGCGCCAGTCAAGAGACAACGCTTGCCGAAGGCGAGGAATCCGACAACCGGCACAAGGCGCTCGTCAGCGCGCTGACCGTATTGAACGAGCGCGAGCGACGCATCTTCGAGGCGCGGCGGTTGACCGATGATCCCATCACGCTTGAGGACCTCGCCCAGGAGTTCGGCGTATCGCGCGAGCGGGTGCGGCAGATCGAGGTGCGCGCTTTCGAAAAGGTGCAAGACGCGGTGAAAAGCCGCATTGCCGAGATAGAAACCCCGCACGCAGTGGCCGACCAATGGTCTTGCTAAGACAATTGAACCACGTCAACGGCATTCCTAAATCAGAACAAATGGAACCGACCCCACGCTTTGATCCGCCGATTATCGCCTCGCTATCAAGAACCGTGGCCGCCCGCCTAAGCCCTGGAGATGGGAAATATATGTCGCCGGGAAAAATAAGCCGGTTCTCCAGTCGGACTTTTTTGAAAGCATGTCGGAGGCGACCAGAGCAGGGAAGGCAGCGTTGTCTGAGTTTCGGGAAAAACGCGCTGCCTGACAAAAGCTCATGGCCCAAAGACCAAGTAAATTCTAGCGCTCCAACAGTTGGATCAAAGCAAAGTGGGCCGCGACGAACGGTTGTCTGTCATTCGCGTCATTTCGAGCGAGCGGGGCACTTCCGCTTCGCGCGACGAGGAGGTCCGTACGGGCCAACTCCCGACATCGACCGATGAGAGTCGCTGCGTCATGAGTGGCTTCGTCATAGCGCCGATCGTTGAGAACCCAACCGGCACATCCAACGGGGATGCATAGGTCACCAAGTGCCGCGAATTACGAGTAAGTTGTTTGATATGGATCAAGGCTCGCTGTTCTCAGTCCATGCGTATCACAGCAGTCGCACGGACATGCTCGTTCTGTGGTGGAAGCAACTCAATGAATTCTTTTGTTCGCTCCGTTCTGCATCCAACCGATTTTTCTGATCTAAGCGGGGCGGCGCTAGCCCATGCGTTGCGTATTGCCTTGGCAGCCAAGAGCAAATTGCATCTTCTCCACATTGCCCAACACGACCCGGGTGCAGCATTGGCATTTCCGCACGTGCGACGCCTGCTGGTGCAATGGGGACTGTCAGAAGAAACCGACCCACCCTGGGTCGTTTCGGCCAATCTCGGATTTGAAGTCGATAGCACGACAATCAAATGGCAAGATCCAGCACAAGGTATCATTCAGCTTTCTGCATCAACGTTCGAGCGATCTCATCGTGCTTGGGACCCATGGCCGTGAGGGGGTTGAGCGTTGGCTGAAGGGGTCGGTATCGGAAGCCGTATTCCGCCGATTTGCAGTCCCGACTCTTTTTCTTACGCAAGGCGCACGTGGGTTCGTCAGTCAGGTCAATGGCGATATTCGGCTTCGGCGCGTGTTAATTCCGATTGATTTTTCGCCAGCGCCAAGCAATGCAATCGATACGATCGAGCGTTTCTGCGCCCTGCTGACGGGCTCAAATGTCGCGGTGCATCTCATTCACATTGGGAGGTCAGCACCGCCACTACATCCCCAATCAATAAATCTGCCAGATTTGCCAGAGGTCATATTGCGATCAGGCAATGTTGTTAAATCGATTGTGGATGCTGCGATTGAATTTGATGTCGACCTCATAGGCATGCCCACTGCTGGGCATCATGGCGTCCTAGATGCACTGCGTGGCAGCACGACTGAGCGCGTGATCAGACACGCGCCGTGCCCGGTCTTCGCCGTTCCCGTCGTATCCTCTATGCCTGCTTAGGGTAAGGAGCGACAAAGGCTCACATTGGGCATAACGAGTTTGAAGTACCCCTAATACCGGGCATCGCTCGGGTCCTCGGTCACATTCGACTAGGGTCACAAGCGGTCGGCGTCGCCGGCGAATCGGATTGACTTCGAATTGACAAACTCTTCGCGCGCCAGCAGGCCGTCCTCAATGCGGATGATCCTGTCGGCAAATCCGAACAGCCGCGGATCGTGCGTCACCACCAGCACGGCGCGGTCTTGCCGTTTGGCGAGCGCGGAGAGAATTGTCATGGTCGCGTGCCCGTTGACGGCATCGAGTGCGGCAGTCGGCTCGTCGGCGAGAATGATCGAAGGCTCTGCGACGATGGCGCGTGCGATCGCGACCCGCTGCTGCTCGCCCCCGCTAAGCTGACGCGGGAACGATGCCATCTTGGGTGTCAACCCGACGCTGGCCAGGGTCTCCTCGGCTTTCGTCACCGCCTTGGCCCCATGTTCACCGCGCACATCGAGCGCCAGTTGGACGTTCTCAGCGACCGTGAGGGTGGAAAACAGGTGATAGGATTGGAACACGAAGCCGATGTGCTGCCGGCGGATCTTTGCAAGCTCCTCCGGAGGCGCCCCGCCGGTGGAGGCGCCGCAAATGCGCACCGTCCCCGCGGTCGGCGCGAGCATGCAGCCGAGAATCGACAGTAGCGTGGTCTTGCCGCTGCCAGACGGTCCCATCAGGACCGTCAGTTCACCGCCGTTGAGGGTCAGATCGACGCCCTTCAGCGCCTGCACCGATGCAGGCCCGGTGCCGAGGGTCTTGCTGACGTTGGTCGCTTCGACGATCGGGCCGGTCATCGGTTCAGCACAGTTGCGGGGTCAACGCGGACGACGCGAACGATCGCGGCAATCGCCGAGGCGATGCACATCACGACGGTCAGAATGAACAGCTCGACCATCAAGATCGGTGTGACCACGACCTGGACGGCGCTGGTCGCGGTCAGACGGACGACAGCCAATCCGATCAGCGCCGCGATCGCGAATCCGATGACGGCGTTGAGCAGCGCCTGACAGACGATCACCCTGTAGATGTAGCTGTTGGAGGCGCCGATCGCGCGCAGCGTGGCGAACTCGTAGAGATGGTCCTTGGTGCTGGAATAGAGGGTCTGCGCGACGATGACGGTGCCGACGATGACGCCGAGCAGCGCGCCGGCAACGAGCGCCGCGCCGGCGCCAGTCCTGAACAGCCAGAACGACCGGCTTTGATCCCGGAACTGATCCGGAGTGAGCACCTGAATGGCGGTCATCTTGGAAAGAATATCCTTGCGAACCCGGTCGACATCGGTTTCCGGCTTCAGCCGAACGAGAAAGTGACTCGTGAAGACCGAAGGCAACCCAATGAAGTTGCGCGCATCGGCGATGCCTGAGAACACGTAGGGCGTCGTCGTGAAGGAGCGAATGCCCTCGGTGACCGCGCCGATCTTGACCGGCAGGCCGCGAATTATCGAGGCCGCGCCGACACCGGATGTACCGAGCCGGTCGAAGTAGCTGCGGTCGATCGCCACCGTTCCGGGCGAAGCCAGACTTCTGGGCTGTCCCGTCCACGACATTCCAGGGTGACAATCCGCCCGCGGCGACGTCTGATCCAATTACAAAAATCGACGCCATGGCTCCGTCCGGCAGGCTCCAGGCGGAAAAGCCCGCCACCACCGGGACGGCTTCGGCCACGCCGTCGATCGCCGCCAGGCGATCCCGCATGCCGGAGTTGAGCAGCGAGAGATCCTCGAAGTATTTCGCCCCGCTCGATACGACCCAGAGATCGGTCGCGGCGTGATCGATCACGGTGGTCACCATGTGGCTGAAACCGAAGTACAGGCCCATCTGCACCATCACCAGCACCACCGAAAACACGATGCCCATGAGCGAAGCAAAGAACCGAAGCCGGTCCTGGAAAAGGTTTCGCGAGGCCAGCGTCAGAACGAGCGACATGGATGGGAGGCCTTGTTTGCGCTCCGCCGGGCGTCGCCCGGACCATCGAAGTCGACGCGGAGGCTTTGCCAGCCGGAGGGCGGCCGGCCCTGTTCGCGAGCGCGTTCTATTTCGGCGCGGATGCGCCCCTCGAAGGTTGGTAGGTCCTCCAGGCGCCGCGATCATTGACCTAAATCAATCACCGGCGTGCGTGGCCAGTTGTCGGATGGTCCGGCCGCGCTCCTGCCCCGCCAGCGAACAGTCGGATCAAAGCAAAACGGTCCCGCGACGAACGGTTGCCTGTCACCCTAAACCGGTATCTTGTCGCGCGCGCCAGAAAGGCGTGAAACGCTTCGCCTTGTTCTTTGGAGGCGCGCTACATCATGCGTGGCTTGTCACCGTCAGGCTGTTGCGGATCGCGCATGGGGCTGTCCTCCGGCGGATTGTTGCGCTGAGGCTCTTCGGCTGGCGGCTTGTCTGGGCTCATCGGGATGTGGACGATTGGGAGCGATCGGTTCTCTTGGCGTGAAAAGCGCTTGCTTCGAGAGGAGCACGATTTGGCTCTCAGCGACGGCCATCTTGGTTGCGGCGACTTTCGTGGCCTTAGCTCTCTCTAGGCTGGCGATCACCACTAGGGTGCCGTCGCTCTGTAGCGCCGCTTGCGTCCACGACCGCGCTAAAGCAAGTAGGGCTCGTTTCTCGATTTCGTTTTTCGCGTGGCGAGCGCCGAGCATTGCCTCTTCGGCGTATCGCCAGAACTGATCTGAGTGCGATATTTCCAGCCTCCTGACTACAGGATGCCCCATGCCGCAGAGGCTGCGCGCATCGAGAGCGGCGGTCTGTGCAAAATTGCTCACTCGAAGCGGTTGTTCTGGCGCAATTTCCTCGATTTTGGGGCGTTTGCGCAGCTTTTGAACAAGTAAAATTGAAATTGCATGCGCCGATTCTTAAATCAGCGCCGACAGATTTTTGATAAGAATACGAATGAGAGAGGTCCTGCGTGAAAGCCAAACGCAAAACACGGTTTGATCCCAAAGCGTTCCTCGCCAAAGTTGGCGAGGGAAAAACGATATCCAAATACCGGAAGGCCCAAATCGTCTTTTCGCAGGGACAGGTTGCCGACGCCGTCTTTTACATCCAGCAGGGAAAGGTCAAACTCACTGTCATTTCCGAACAGGGCAAGGAAGCTGTGATCGCAGTCTTGGGGCCGGGGCACTTTTTTGGCGAAGGATGCCTGAATGGCCATCCGCTGCGCCTCGCAACCACCAGGGCGATTGATGAGTGCGTGATCACTCGCCTGGAAAAGGCGACCATGATCGCGACCATTCACAATGAACCAGAATTTTCAGAACTGTTCATGGCGTACCTGTTGTCTCGGAACGGTCGGATCGAGGAGGACTTGATCGACCAACTATTTAATTCGAGCGAAAAGCGCCTCGCCCGGCTTCTCCTTCTGCTTGCAAATTTCGGCAAGGAAGGCAGGCCGGAGGCAATCGTAGGCAAGTACAGTCAGGAAACGCTGGCGGAGATGATCGGAACAACCCGGTCGCGCGTGAGCTTTTTCATGAACAAATTTCGCAAACTTGGCTTTGTCGAATACAACGGAAAAATCGAGGTCCACAATTCATTGTTGAATGTCGTCTTATACGACAAGCCCGGGATCAAAGCGAGCGATACGAGCAATTAGCGCGGATTACGTCGGGCATGTGAGCGATTTTGCACAGACCGTCGTTTCACTGAACGATAAGTTCAGCGGATAACGTAACTCCAAAAAGAGGTTTTCCCATGAAGAAACTGGCATCCGCCGGTGCTACATTATTTTTTGCGCTCGCGACGACGGCAGCGAACGCACAAACACCTCAACCCCCGGCCCAAATTCTTGCGACGGTCCCGGCCGATGCGGTGACTGTCAGCCATTGGTACAAGCAGACTGTCTATAATCAGTCCGATAATGCCAAGATCGGCGTAATCAACGACGTGCTCATGGATCGCGATGGCAAGGCTGTCGCGCTAATCGTCGGTGTCGGGGGCTTCATTGGTCTCGGTGAGAAGGACGTGATCGTTGCCTTCAACGCGATTCAGTTCAAGTCGAAGGACAATAACAAGTGGTTCCCCGTCATGAACACGACCACTGATGCGTTGAACAAGGCTCCTGGGTACAAATACGACCGCACCAACATGACATGGGTTGTGGCTGCTAAGTAAAGGCGAATTGAGCCTTGATTCAAACTTGAGGGGCCGCTGTCAGCGGCCTCTTTTTTTTGGCATGTGAGCACTGACCTTGATGCGTCGAAGCTCTTCGCCGCAATGCCCTGACCTTCTGCGCTGAGCGGTTTGTCCGAGTCGGAGGAACCCATTGGTGCCCATCTGCGTTCTATTAGACGCAGTGATTGGCGCTTGCACTTTCATCTCCCCGCGCCGAGGCCGCACCAAAAATTGGAGGCAATTATGCGATTGTCTATCGCAGCGTTCTTGCTTTGCGTTCTCATCATTCCGGCGCAGGCCGAGGACTGCATTGCGTCTATCTATGGGATCGGTGACGCGTCGCAGCCAGGAACTCAAACCGCAAGCGGCATCCCACTCAATGACGATGCAATGACGGCAGCTCACAAGTCGCTGCCGTTCCGTTCCAAGGTGAAGGTCACCAACAAGGCGAATGGTAACTCTGTGACGCTAACGATTACGGATCGCGGGCCTTTTGTGACAGGCCGATGCATCGATGTAACGAAGGCTGGCGCGCGTGCTCTAGGAATCGCTGGGTTGAGCCCAGTGAGCGTAGTGCGGGCGACTGACTAATTGAGAGAGCCCAGAAATGCTGGGCTTTCTACGCAACGCCTACATCACATTGGACAGAAGCCAACCAAGGGGGATTCGATTGGGGTCCTCGGGCACTCGCGGCTGGGGGGAGACGGGAGCGCCCGGCATTGTTAAGGCTGAGCCGATCTCTCATCCGTGTCTGTACTAGATTGCTCATTTCTTGAATTTTCGCTTCCCGTGGAGGCAGTCAGTCGTGACGTCAGCCTCAAATCAGTGACATAAGGAGTTTCATAATGTTGCGTCCAGATCGCGTCTCCGATCCTTTCGACGTGCGGCGCAATGGCGTCGATCGGAGCGCGACCAAGGTCTATCTCGTCGGCGGCGGGATCGCCTCGCTGGCCGCGGCCGCCTTCATGATTCGCGACGGCGATATTCCCGGCCACAACATCACCATCCTCGAGGAACTCGACAAGCTCGGCGGAAGCCTCGACGGCTCCGGTTCTCCTCAGAACGGCTACGTGCTGCGCGGCGGCCGGATGCTCGAAAGCAAGTACGTCTGCACTTACGAGCTGTTCTCCTCGATCCCCACTCTCGACGGGAGCAAGACGGTCACGCAAGAGATCCTCGAGTGGAACGTGACGATGACGACGTCGTCCAAATCGCGCCTCGTCCGCGACGGCCACAGGGAGACTGCGCCCGAATTCGGCCTCAGCGAAAAGCACATCCTGACGATCGAGCGTCTGGCGCTTGAGCCCGAGGATATGCTCGGCCGGACGCAGCATTGCCGATCAGTTCGATCCCACATTCTTCAAGACCAATTTCTGGTTCATGTGGTGTACCACCTTCGCCTTCCAGCCCTGGCACAGCGCGGTCGAGTTCAAGCGCTATCTGGTGCGGTTCGCCCATATGGTCGCCGGCTTCAACCGCCTGCAAGGTATCATGCGAACCGTCTACAACCAGTACGACTCGATGGTGCGGCCGCTGCACAAGTGGCTCGATGACCGTGGCGTAAACTTTGAGCTGAACACCCGCGTCACCGATCTCGGCCTGAGCGAGCAGGACGGCAAGACGACCGTGAAGCGCATCGCCTACGAGCGGGATGGCAGAGCCGGTGAGATCGCTGTCAGCGCAAACGACTATGTTCTGGTCACCCTGGGCTCGATGACCGAGGCGTCCAGCCTCGGCAGCATGGACACGGCGCCCGTGCTCAACGGTAAGAACGATGGCGGCGCCTGGACGCTCTGGGAGAAGATTGCCGTCGGCCGGCCCGAGTTCGGACGTCCCTCGGCCTTTGCCGACCATATCGACGAGTCCAAATGGGTGTCATTCACCACGACCTTTCACGATCCGACCTTCCTCCGCATCGTCCGGGACTTCACCGGCAATGTGCCCGGAGAGGGCGGTCTGATCACCTTCCCGGAATCCAGTTGGCTGGCCTCGATCGTCATCCCGCACCAGCCGCATTTCATCGGCCAACCCGACGACGTCAGCGTGTTGTGGGGCTACGGCCTGTCCGTCGACAAGCCCGGAGACTTCGTCAAGAAACCGATGTCGGCCTGCACCGGCCGCGAGATCATGACGGAAGTGCTTGGTCATCTGCGTATCGAGGCGGAGGCGTCCAAGATTCTGGAGACCTCCATCTGCATTCCTTGCATGATGCCGTTCATTACCAGCCAGTTCCTCCGGCGCGAGAAGGGCGACCGACCGCAGGTCGTACCGAAGGGTTCAAGAAATCTGGCCTTCATGGGTCAGTTTTGCGAATTGCCGGACGATGTCGTGTTCACCGTCGAATACTCGATCCGCTCGGCACAAGCCGCGGTCTATGCGCTGCTCGGCCTCAAGCGCGAGCCGCCGGCCTGTCTACAAAGGAAAGTTCGACCCGCGCGTCCTCTACAAGGCATTCATGGCTTTGCACGACCTTCGTTCGTGATCTGAACCAGCGTGCGGACTTCTCAACCGAGCCATCCGAGTAATCTGGCCGTATAATAAGGCTCGAAGCGTTTCTCACTGAGCAAGGATGCAGCCGGTTCAAGCGCCACCCAGGCCGTTGGGTTTTTCGTGGCCGCTCATCCAATCTGCATGGCCAACATCGAAATTGAACCGCCATCGACTCCTTCCACAGGGAAACCAATGGTTTCGCCGTTCTGCCTGACAGCGATCACGTAGAGTAACGGCAAATAGTGATCTGGTGTCGGAATAGAGAGCGCCGCATCTGGACCGAGGGGTTCGTAATTAATGAGAGGCTTATAGTCGCCGGCGAGGATCATTTTCTTTGCAGTGCTTTCGAAGCGGACTGCCCAATCATACGGATCGGGCATATGTCGTCCCCAAGCGTAAGTCCGAAGATTGTGCATCAGGTTTCCGCTGCCCAGGATCATTATGCCCTCATCCCTTAGTGGTGCGAGCTTCTTGCCAATGTCAAAATGGAACGATGCTGGCTTTGTTGCGTCGATACTGAGTTGGACCACCGGAACATCCGCATGTGGATAAACGTGCCGGAGTACAGACCACGTCCCATGATCGAGGCCCCACGATTTGTCGAGAATCACCTCCAAGGGAGCCAGCAATTTCTGCACCCGACGGGCCAGTCCCGGATCACCAGGAGCGGGGTATTGGACCCGATATAGCTCCTGCGGAAATCCGCCGAAGTCGTGAATTGTCTTTGGTGCGGTGGTGATCGTGACGGCAGTTTCAGGAACAAACCAGTGGGCAGATATCGCCAGAATGGCCTTCGGTCTCGGCGCTTCTTGCCCTATTTGTCGCCACGCATCCGTGTAGTTGTTGCTGAGCACGGCATTCATCGGATTGCCGTGACCGAAAAAAACTGCTGGAAGCATGTTCAACCTTGTCCTTGTGAATGAACGGTCTACGCGACTTAGAATGATCCGTTGCGGACGCTTACTATCAAAGTCGCTTCTGATCGCTCTCGTCGTATGCTGCTTCTAGGTGGCGCGACGCCGCGGGCGAAGCAAATGTTTTATCAAGGGCCTGTGTCGAGGTTTATGGGTCAGGTGTATGTCGTCTATGAACCGTGCGCCTCCGGGTTGACGGTCGAGAGTAATCTTGCGGCTGTGGAACACCTCAAGTTCTGGACGGTGTGCAACGCTGACGATGGTGGTTGCACCGAGTTCTGTCGTCAGTAGCTCCATCATCTTGTCTTGGCTCGCTGGATCAAGCGCTGAGGTCGCTTCGTCCAACACAACAATGTTCGGCCGATGGAGAAGAATTCGCGCAAATGCCAGTCTCTGCTTCTCGCCGCCAGATAATATTTGATCCCAAGGCGCGTCGTCATTTATGCGGTCGACGAGATGTTCGAGGCCGACAAGTTTCAGCGCTCTCGCGATCTCCACGATCTCTTTGTCCTCAGCTGGGTGCGGATAAGTGACGGCCCGCCGTAATGTGCCTACCGGGACGTAGGCACGCTGCGGCATCAGGAGCATTTTCGCACCGGCCTCAACCTGGACATGGCCCTTGCCCCAGGGCCACAGACCGGCAATGGCGCGGACCAGCGTGCTCTTTCCGGTGCCTGACTCTCCGGCAACGAGCACCCGTTCGCCCCGCGCGATCTCGACCTCGGCGTCCTTGACCACCGTAGTGCCATCCTCAAGCGTGACGGAGAGATGGCCAAGCCGCAGCGCTACGCCAGTGGTCACGCCACGCTCAATCCGGCCGACGCCCTTTTCGGCTCGCTCCAAAGCGTCGAGAGAGACCATGAGCGACGACACGCGACAGGCCGAGGCGGTCCAGTCGGAAAGCCGCGGATAATTATCCACCAGCCAATTGAACGCATACTGCACAGCAGTAAAGGCGCCGGAGGCTTGCATGACCTCTCCGAGCGTCATCGTGCCATCGAGAAATTTCGGCGCACACAGGATGATAGGTATGATCCATGCAACATATCCACTGGTCTGCGAAACGAGCGTTGTCCGCATCGTCTGAACACAGATTTCCCGCCAGCGGCGCAGTACCGTGGTCAGCGAACGATCGATCGCGCTGCGCTCTTCATCTTCCCCGCCGAGCACCGCAATGCTCTCGCCATTCTCACGCAAGCGCGTAAGCACATAGCGATACTCCGCCTCAGCCTGGCTCTTGTTTTCCGATGCCGTTACAAAGCCGCGGCCGATAAGCACCATCGATCCGCTCGCCAGCGCCGCATAGATCACGGCGGCAATCACCAAGAACCCGGGAATTGTGAATGCTATGCTGCCAATCGTGATTGTGAGCGATCCGCCTATAGACCAGAGGACGGCAATGAACGTCGCCGCTGACAAGACAGCCGAGGTAACGCCAGTTGCAAAATCGACCGGTGATTCTGTCGCCACCCGGACGTCGTCCGCAATCCGATATTCCGGATTTGCGTGATCCCCGCTGACCAGATTCAGCTGGTAATACCGGCCATTCGTCAGCCAGCGATCCAGCAGATGATTGTTCAACCAGGCGCGCCAACGCCGCTGTATCGTCATCTGCGCATAGACCTTCGCGACGACCACGCAGACGCTCGTCACCAACAGAGGAAAGTAGATGACTGACCAGAATAGAACCGTACTAGCGTCTCGCTGTTCCAACGCGTCGAAAATTGCGCGGTTCCAGATGTTCATTCCGTAAGCGGCCGCGACGTTAAAAAGAACGGTGAGTAAGATCGCTCCAGACAACATCCAGGAGCGCCGATCTCCTCCGGCGCGCCAAAAGCCTTTGGCGCTTTTCCAAAATCGCCGCAGTAGGAGATGTCGCCGGAGTCGGTTCGCGTCCAAGTCGATTTGGGCGAGGGTTGCGACCGCCGTTTGGACACTTTTAACGGGTGTTCCGTGTTGGACCTCAGGAGCTTTCATGGCTTCACCCATATCCTCCATTCGAACCTGAGCCCTTCTAAAGACCGCTATTTTCAAATCGGACGAAATGCATCCCAGCGCATTGATTAGGCTCAAAGTAAAACCACCATGAGCGACGCCTGGTCGTCACTTGATTTTATTCCGAATTGAAGTCGCCCCTGGTGATAATTGAAATTTGGAAGTTAGCGAGCGACCTCAGCTTATGAACGCATCGGACCATGCGATCAGCTACCAGAGGCCGCTGATCCATTCGGCGCCGAGGACAGTCCCCCAGACGGCCACCACGGCGACCGTCAGAACGATGGCGGCGAACAGCAGGGCGACCAACAGCAGGAGGCCGTCTTCTTCGAGATAGGCCAGCGAGATCAGGGCAATGGCGAGAGCCGGGACGACATTGCTCAGGGGGAGCGGAGTGAACACTACGGTGATGTTCAGTATCACTACGATGGTCCCGACAAGGCGCTTGGTCGCCTCGAGCGGGGTGGGCCACCGCGGACGGATCATTTTCTCAAGATACTTCATCACCGGCACGGCTCGCTGCACCAATGCGGCGAGGTGCTGTACCGGGATGGGATGAGCGGCAATGCGACCCGGGAAGATTGGTGCAGGCCGGCCCGCGATCATCTGCAATGCCGGGATCATGAGGAGCAGGCCGGCTACGATTGAGACACCCGGTGCCATCGCGACCAAGGCGAGCAGGAGCATGACGATGCCGAAGGAGCGCTTGTGAAGGCTCTCCATAAGCCAACCTAAGGTGAAATAGTCCGTTGGCGCCTCGTCGTGCAGCCGCTGCAGCACAACCGATGTGGGGATAAACGCTTTCGCGTCAAAGGATAGCGATGGCTTCAGCTTGGACCTCTCTGACCTTTCCCAGGAAACGAAGTGCTATCATATTGATAATGCAGAAGGGCCAGACCGAGATCTCGGACGTTTAAGAGCGGGCGGGCGGATCATCGGCCGCTGATATTTTTGATCTATTGCGACATTTCAGTCTTCAAACAACCGTTCCGAACAGCTTCCCGATGCCGGCAGTTAGAGCCATGGCTAGCGCGCCCCAGAATGTCACTCGGGCCGTACCCCGTAGGACGTTTGCACCTCCGGCTCTTGCGCCGATCGCCCCCAATAGCGCGAGAAAGCCCAAAGACGCGGCGGATACGATTGGGACAAGCCCACTGGCGGGTGACACAACGACCATTAGCAAAGGCATCGCCGCACCGACGGAAAACATCACCGCCGATGTCAGTGCGGCCTGCACGGGGCGCGCGGTGGTGATCTCCGAAATCCCAAGCTCATCGCGTGCGTGGGCGGTTAGAGCGTCTTTCGCCATCAATTGCTGGGCGACCTGCCGCGCAAGGACCGTGATCGACCCCACGTTTGACATAGATTTCTGCAAGTTCGTCAAGCTCAAACTCAGCATTTTCAATCAGCTCCTTGCTTTCGCGCGCGAGATCAGCCTTTTCGGTGTCGGATTGTGAGCTGACCGATACATACTCGCCGGCTGCCATCGACATGGCGCCAGCCACCAGCGCCGCAACACCCGCGATCAAGACATCGTTGTGGGTCGCGGCTGCCGCGGCAACTCCGACGATCAAGCTTGCGGTCGAAATGATGCCGTCGTTGGCCCCGAGCACCGCCGCCCTCAACCATCCGATGCGGCCGACGAGGTGGTTCTCCCGGTGCACGCGAAGTCGGCTCATGCGATCTACCTCGCGCTCATGCCATCGAGTTCCATTGCGGCGGTCTTGATGGTCGCAATCGTCCGATGCCTACAAATATCCGGCGCAAATGGTCGAGGCAATGTACGAGGCACAGGTCGCCTGGCCAACAGGCGTTTTCCACGCCCGGTCAACGCGCCGGCGTAACGGTAACGCAATCCTGAAGGAGTCGAGCGGTTCGATGCGTCTCCCGATGACGACCTTAACGTCGTCATCCGATGCTTGTCCGACGGCGGTCTATTTTCGGTCTGTCAGATCAGATCCGACCCATGACAAGCAGTACGACAACGATGATCAGGATGACGCCAATGACACCGTTGCCACCATGACCGAAGCCGTAGCCATAGCCACCGAAGCGGCCGCTAAAGCCACCAAATAGAAAGATGACAAGGAGGATGATGAGTATGAGGCCAATCGACATGACTTATCTCCCGTTGCGGGGTCGATCGATCAACAACGATCCTTGCGAGACGCGCTTAAGTTCAGGCCTAACATGCTTTGGCGTATGCAAAGTCTGATCATGATGCTCGGTGACCCATTGTGCATTGTCTGCGAGCTCAGTGAAGCTCCGTTCGAGGTTCTGAAATTCAATGACCTCTTTGGGTCCGTTTGCTGACTTGACCAATTTGGAATATTCGGCCGCCTTGGTTCGATACTGTTCGGTCGTAAACATTGGTGAGCTTTCTGTGCAACGGGCCGGACGGCCATCAACGCGCCAGATTATCGCTCGGTGAAGCACGGGTCTGGTCAAAATTGCTCATATGGGCGGGATGGCTTCCACGTTGGGAGGCTGAGGGAGCCAGCACTTGGTGAGCGATCTTATACAGACACCATTCTGGCCGCAGACCTAGGCTGACAGCCAGAATCGCTTTCTCTCGAGAGGGAAAATCATCATGTCTTTGCAGCTTCACGTTCCAGACCATGTCGTCTGTACCGATCCTTGGAAGTTATTTTGTGCAGAATGCGCGGAAAAAATGAGAATCGTGACGTCGATACCATCCCGGGGGGGACGGGAAATGCGCACCTATGTGTGTGCCTGCGGCCACCTGGAAACAATTGACGTTGCCCTTCCACCGCGGAGACCCACCTCTGTGACGGTCTCGATGCGTCATCAAATACCGTCCGTGAAACTGACTGCGAAGCCCCAATCGGGACCAGTGCCCACCATCGCGCTCACCACGATGCGGCCCGCAAAGCAGCAACCTAATCCGCTTTCGCCGTCCGCGCGCGATGCCATACTCGCCTTGGTTCCTAACCTGCGCGCGTTTGCGATCTCTCTTAGCCGCGACCCCGACCGTGCGGATGACCTTGTGCAGGAAACGCTCCTGCGCGCGATCCGTGAAATCGATTCATTCCAGCCGGGGACGAACATGTCCGCCTGGCTGTTCACCATCCTCCGCAACCTGTTCCTGTCGGAATATCGCAAACGGCGCCGCGAGGTCGAAGACACCGACGGCCGTTATGCCGATAGCCTAAAATCGCCGCCCGAGCAGCATGGCCGGGTGGAGCTTGAGGAATTTCGTGTGGCGCTTGCAAAGCTGCCGTCCGACCAGCGCGAGGCTCTGCTTCTCGTTGGTGCGTCTGGATTCAACTACGAGGAGGCCGCTGCGATCTGCAAGACCGCGGTGGGAACGATCAAGAGCCGGGTCCATCGTGCCCGCAGGCGGCTTTTGGAGCTGCTCTCGATCGACGGGGCCGACAGGTTCGGCCCGGACCATACGACACGCGCTATCATGACCGCAGGCGTGCGCGGCTGACCTCGCCGACAGCAATTCCGTGCACCGCTAGGGCCGCGCCGACTGAACCATGTGCTGTCGAAGCAACTCAGATCGCTCCTGGCATCACGGCGCCGACGGAAATTGGTGCTCTCCAAAGAGCATCGTGAGTCGAATTGCGGGATGTCGGTCAGGGCCAATACCAACCGTTTTAGTTGCCCGGTCCCTTGCGTGAAGATAAGGCGGCCGACGCGTGATTCAGCGAGAAACCGGCAACTCGCGTCCGGCGATATAATGTTGCCACCACGGACGTGTGACGGTTTGAGCCCGACGCCTGAGTTGTTCGACGTATTGCTCCTTGCACTTCGACTTACAAAAGCGCCGCGCGTAATACCGACGGACAAATAGGCCTACGTGGCCTCCGCATTCGTCGCACCGCTTCACTTGCAATTTCTCCTTCGGCCCCAGCATACAAAATCCTAAGGAGGAAGAAGGTTCCAGCTTGCGCGCGATAACCGGATCAATCATCGCGCGCGAACAGGCGATGGTCCTCCAGCCTGGAGCTGGGCGATTGGCGCATTTTGTCTGTTAGCGAGAACCGGAACCCTCTGTCGGAGCGACCAACAGCCCGCCACGCACCACCACTTGTCCTGCCGTGGCTCAGTCCTCTGCTATGCATCTGTAGATGTCCCTGGAGTGCGCCTGTTGCGTCCTGAGGACGAAATACGCGAGTTCGTCGGTCAAGAGGGAACCGCTCGATTAGCGAACCGTTACCTTTTCATTGGAGGCTGACATGCCAGACGATCTTTCGGATAGAGGCCCTGCAGACCGTTCGCGGATCAGTCTTTTGGAGCCGCACGAAGTGCAGTATTGGGCTGACAAGTTCGGCGTCTCAAAGGAGAGGCTGGGAGAAGCCGTGCGGGACGTTGGCCACTCTGCCGACGCTGTTGCCAAGGAGTTGAAGTGTCTCGCATGACCGAGTGCGACGTCGGCGCCGGTCAGCTGATCTAGGAGCGCTTTGAGTCGGCGCCGGGATAGTTTGGACCGCGCGAATGTGGACTTAGGATCTTCGCGTCCCTAAGGTGGGTTCTTCGCGTTTGATTTGCTGGTCACGGAACACGAGCACTGAATACCACCAAACGTGGGACTTTGTCGTCTGTCGAAGCATCAGTCTCGGCCGTTAAAGGTAAGTCGCACTCAAAGTGGAAACCATCCTCGTCAAAATGTTCGCCATGGTACTGGCGCTCAGTCAGGTCACGACCGCCCCCGAGGCGGTCAAGACCAAGTTCGACCGTGCGACCGACCAGCCGGAGGTGGCGCGCATCCTGGGCGCGGGCTGCGGCCATATCCGCAAGGCCTTCGACATCGAGTCGATCAATCTCGACGACCTGATCGCCACCGCGATGGACGATCCGCAGGCGATGACCGGCGACGTCAAGGCGTTCCGCGGCCTCAACTTCGGCGACCTGCTCACCGCCTACAAGCAGTTCTGCAAGAACGAGGCGGTTCCGACGCCGGCGGTCGATCTCGGTGACGTCATCGACTTCTACAACAAGGCGGCCGCCGATCTGCCCGATCACACGCGCCTCAAGGGCCTGAAGCTGCCGGGCGCGAGCGTCGTGCTCGACAACAAGGGCCACCGCTTCGCCGAGGTGTTCGAGGAGAACCAGCGGCGCGTCTGGGTGCCGGTCGCCGACATTCCACCCTATGTCCAGAAGGCCTTCATCGCGGCCGAGGACAAGCGCTTTTTCACCCATAAGGGCATCGACGAGCGCGGGTTGATCCGCGCCTTCATCGGCAACCTGGCGAATTCCGGCCGGCCGCAGGGCGGCTCGACCATCACCCAGCAGGTGGTGAAGAACCTCCTGGTCGGCGAGGACCTCACCTACGAGCGCAAGATCAGGGAGATGATCGTCGCCACGCGGCTCGAGCGCGCGCTCAGCAAGGCGGAGATTCTGGAGCTCTATCTCAACTCCACCTATCTGGGCCGCGGCTCGTGGGGCATCGAGTTGGCGGCGCGCAGCTATTTCGGAAAGCCCGCCAAGGATCTGGCGCTCGCCGAGGGCGCGCTGCTCGCGGGCCTGACCAAGGGGCCGAACTACTACAATCCCGATCGCCATCCCGGCCGCGCCCACGAGCGCCTGGGCTACGTACTGAGCCGGATGAAGGAAGAGGGGATCGTGACCGCTGCGGAGAGCGCCAAAGCGCTCGATACGCTTCCCGAGATGATCCCCTACGAGCGGCCGCGCCGCGATCTTGCCTTCCACTTCGTCGATCAGGTCGCCCGCGAGGCCAAGTCGCTGGCCGGGATCGAGGGCATCACGGCCAATTCCTACACCGTGCGCTCCACCATCAATGTGCAATTGCAGCGCTCCGTCGAGGAGACGCTGCAGGAGGGCCTCTGGCGCTACGAGCGCAACATGGGTCGCCTGCGGTTCGTGTCGGTCGAAACCAACCTGGCCAAGATGATCGACCGCATCGACGCCGACAAGAAGACCGTCGACAAGCGGCCGTCGTGGCAGCGCGCGATCGCGACCGCGCGGTTCCCGCTTTACGACGTGCATTGGACGCCCGGCCTGGTGGTCGAAAAGCCGACCGGCAAGAAGGGCGAGGCGTTGCGCGTCGGCCTGGCCGACGGCCGTATCATGCCGCTCTCGGTCGACAACGGCGCGATCGCCGCCAAGCTCAAGCTCTACGACGTCGTCATGGTCAAGGTGAACGAGGGCAACCCCAAGGCGAAAGCAATCCACCGCGCGCGCGGAACTGCGGATCCGCCCGACCGTGCAGGGCGCGGTGGTGGTGCTGGAGAACAAGACCGGCCGCATCCTCGCCATGACCGGCGGCTTTTCCTATCCGCTGAGCCAGCTCAACCGCGTGACGCAGGCGCAGCGCCAGCCCGGCTCCTCGATCAAGCCGCTGTCCTATCTCGCCGCGCTTTCGCGCGGCCTGCAGCCCAACACCTATGTCAGCGACGATTCGATCACGCTGCCGCCGATCGGCGGCGGGCGCGGTCGTGAGCAGGACTACTGGTCGCCGAAAAACTATGGTGGTGGCGAAGGAGGCACGACGACGTTGCGCCGCGCGCTGGAAAATTCGCGCAACCTCGCGACCGTGCATCTGCTCGACGGCGGCATTGCCGACACGCCCGAGGCGAGCCTCGATCGCCTCTGCGCGCTCGCCCTGGAAACGCAGATTTATCGCGAATGCATGAAGTACTATCCGTTCGTACTGGGCGCGCAGCCGGTACGCCCGATCGATCTGGCGGCGTTCTATGCCGCGATCGCCAACGAGGGCGTGCGGCCGGTGCCCTATGTGGTGGAAGCAATCGAACGCAACGGCTTGAGCGTCTATCGCCACGACCCGAAATCGGTGGTCACCATCGGTTCGGCCGACCGGGTCGCGTTCTACCAGCTCAAGACCATGATGCAGGGCGTGCTGTCGCGCGGCACGGCGCGTTCGATCGCGTCGCTCGCGCCGTTTGTGGCCGGCAAGACCGGCACCACCGACAACGAGAACGACGCCTGGTTCGTGGGCTTCACCAACGATGTCACGGTGGCGGTGTGGGTGGGCTACGACAACGCCACCGGCAAGCGGCAGACGCTGGGCGGTGGCGTGACCGGCGGCGGCCTTGCGGTGCCGATCTTCGAGCAGGTCATCCAGGCGGTGTGGGCGCACCACGCACCGAAGACGGCGCTGGCGCCGCCGTCGCCCGAAGCAAAGAAGCAAATGACTTGCAACTCGGTCGACGTCGAGTCGGGTGAACGGGTACGGTCAGGCGGCATTATGGAATGTTTTCGCAATGACGCTAAAGGCAAGCAGATAGACACGCAGAATCTGCTGATCTCACGCGAGAGCGCATATGCAAGGCGTGACCGCGATGATGACGACGAAGCCGAAGAACGAAATTCAAGGCGCCAACGGGGGCGTGCCAGTCAACGGTCTTATGACGGAGATTCGTGGAATGGCCGAAACTGGCAATACGAGAGGCGCGACAGGAATGAGGGTCGAGGGTGGGATTGGGGTCGTCGCTGGTAAATCCTTGCCGCTGCGCTGCCCCATCGTGCAACATCGGACCGCCGACTTCCAAGTCAGTATCCCACGGCACGCAGCCAAGTATTCTCGTGTGATTTCAATTCGGGAGTTGGATCCCGGTTCCTCTCCCTCTAGCAAGTCAGGGGCCTACAAATTCAGAGAGCGTTGGATCCCAGTTCCTCTCCCTCCAGCTATGCCGCGCGGCCATCCAATAGAGATTCGCGATCTCTGCCGAGACCTGATTGGCGGCCAGTTTGACCGGATCAGCCGCGAGATGCGCATACCGCGCCGTCGTCTGAACCTGCGTATGCCCGAGCAGCTTGCCGATCATCGGCAGCCCCTGACCGGAGGCGACAGCGGTCGACGCGAACGTGTGCCGCAGGTCATGGATGCGGACGTCCTTGAGACCGGCGCGTGCTCGGACACGTTGCCAGAACGGCTGGAGGTCGGTGAGCCGCGCGCCCGGTTTCGTTCCCACGATCACCCACGGGTTTCCCTCGACGCGTTCGATCTTTTCCAGCACCTCGACCGCAGGCTGACCGAGATGCACGACCTTCGCGCCGGTCTTTGAATCCGGCAGCCGAAGCGCCTTGCCCGCGATGTCGACGTGCTCCCATTGCAGCGTCATGATTTCGCCGAGCCGGCAGCCGGTCAGGATCAGCAGCCGTATGGCGGCGATGGAGGAGGGCAGTTCGATGCCTTCCTGCTCCATCTCGCGCAGCACCTCGCCGACACGCCGCAGCTCGGCGGGGCTCAGGAACCGCTCGCGCTTCTCCTCCGGGTATTTCTTGATGTGCTTGCGCGGGTTCGATCCGTCCGGACGCAGGCCCCACATCTCGGCGAGGTTGAACATCTTGGAGATGATCTCGAGGGACCGGTTGGCGTCGTAGGGGATGTGCCGGAGGTCGTGATGGATCTTGGCGACGTCGGCCCGCGTCACCTCGGTCACGCGATGACGGCCGAGCGCCGGAATGATCACGCGCTCCAGCATGCGCCGGTAACCCTTGGCCGTGCTCGCTTTCAGCCGGAGCGCGATGTGCTCCTTATCGAAGCGGTCGGCGAGTTCCTTGACCGTGATGGCCTGCCGGTCGGCATCGCGCTTGGCGGCGGGATCCTCACCATTCCTGGTCGCGGCGATGATCGCGATCGCCCGGGTGCGCGCCTGCTCGCAGGTGAGCACGGAGCTGGGCCCGAGGCTGATGCGGCGCGATCGTCGACCGGCGCGGTACTGCACGACGTATCTCTTGCGGCCGCTCGGCAGCACGCGCAGCCCGAAGCCGGGGAGTTCGTCGTCCCAGATGAAATGCTCTCTCTCTTTATACTCGGCGGCATCGACGACGCGCTTGGTCAGTTTCGTCATGAGCTGCGATCCCGTAGCGATGCTCAATCTGCTTCCAGATTCGACCGCGTTCGCCCGTGGAAGCACTATGGAAGCAAGAGGGCGAATACCGCGGCGCGAACCTGCGAAAACCAGAGTGGGGACCGTCCGGCGTGAAGTCAACTAAGCCATTGAAAATACGAAGGAAAAGGAAATTCTGCGCAATCGTGCGCAGCCTGTGGCCTGGGGCTCATAACCTGAAGGTCATAGGTTCAAATCCTATCCCCGCAACCAATTCTTTTGCTGAATCAGTCCTTAATCCCACACCCCGGCATGCAGCGCGGCCGCTTCGTCCTCCAGCAAGGGGCCGGTCACCGCGACCTTCCGCTGGCCGGCGGCGAACACCGTGCGGCAGGGCAGGTCGAGCGTCGGGTTCTCCGGGTGCGCCCCGGTTAGCTCCCGCAGCCGCCGCTCGCTCAACCCGTAGACCAGGCGTCCGATGCCGGTCCAGTAGATCGCGCCCGCGCACATCGCGCAGGGCTCGGCCGACGCGTAGAGCGTGCTGGCCGCCAGCACGTCGGCGCTGAAGCGCCGGCACGCCTGCGTCGCCAGCAGGCGTTCGGCATGCGCGGTCATGTCGCGATCCGGCATGAAGCCGTTTTCCATCTCGATCAGCACCTGGCCTGCGCCGTCGACCAGGATCGCGCCGAACGGATGATTGCCGTGCTGCTGCGCGCGGCGGGCGACCGCGAAGGCGTGGCGGAGAAAGGTTTCGTCGTCCGCAGCGGAGATGTTGCGTTGCGCGGTCATGGCGTTCTGCCGTCGGGTGCGGGAGCTTGGCGAGTATCGCAAAAAAGCCGCGGCCCGCACACCGGTCGATGTGCGGGCCGCCTTATCAAGTCAGGCTGACAGAGGTCTTAGAAGGCCCAGGTCACGCCCGTGATCCAGGTGCTCTCGATGGTGCAGCAGAGGTCGCTGCCGACCGGCGCGCACCGGAGCCGGGTTGATGCCGAACTTGTTCTTCCACCAGCTGTAGCTGGCCCACACCGAGAACATGCCGGGCTTGCTCGAGAACCACTGACCCACGTCGAGCGAGAGGGTCTCGCCAGAGGTGGTACTCGGTGATCGTCGGAGCAGCGCCGACTTGGCCAGGCTGCGCCAGCACCCTTCGGGCCACGATGACGCCGAAGGCCTTGAAGGTCAGCGGCAGCCATGTCGGCAGGAAGCCGAGCGGCTGGACGTAGAGGTATTCGACCTTCCAGGTGGTGTTGAACTCCGCGACTATTGTCCGATAGCCGTGCCGAAGAACGACTCGGAATGCCGTTGTGCTGCCACTCTTTGTAGGCGTACACGGCGACGTTGAAGAAGCCCTTGTAGGGCGCCATGAAGTCGAACTGCAGACCGCCTTGGATCGAGCGCTTGGCGGAACCGAGCGTGGTGTTGTCGGCGTTGACGTCGGCGCCCCAGACGAACTCGATGTTGGTCAGCGGACCAACCGAGAACGCCTTGGTGTTGAACAGCTGGTTCCAGCCGATCGTGCTGCGGTAGAGGCCGTAGATTTCGGCAAAGCCTTCGCAGCATGCGGCGGATTGCCTGGCGTACCGCCGGGTTATCGCATGGCGCGGCCGGCCCACCGTAGAAGGCAGTGCCCTTGACCGGGCTCCCGGCGAACCCGCCCTTGGTCGCCTTCAGGTAGTCGACGTTGAAGAAGTTCGTGCCATAGGCCCACACGTCGAAGTGCGTGAAGTTATAGACGTTCTTCGGCGTGTAGCCGGTCGCCCGGAACGGCGCCTTTGAACACGTAGGAGTAGCTCATCGAGTTGTCGTTCACGATGAAGAACGGCACCTCAGGAGCTTTGACGATTGCCTTCACAGGCATGTCGGCTGCGAGAGCGCCTCCGGCGACTGTCGTCGCAAGAAGCGCAGCTATTGTGAGTGCTCGGTACATGTTGATCCCCCAGTATCCCCAAAAACAGTAACGTTAACGGTTCGTCACAAACGGACCTAACCATCAGATTTGCGGTTACCAAAGCCTCGCTTTTGCGCAGAAAATTGCCAAATCTCTCGGCATTTTGCGCATTGGCCCGCGATTTGGGATCACGCCGCCGTGATCGTGGTGCGCATTTTGATGAGCAACGACGGGCACTTCTGCAAATTCGGCTGTTTCAATTTGACGCAGAAAAATTCGCACCGGGGCCGCAAAGCGGCTGATTATTTTTCGGGCACTGTGTAAAGGGCCAATTCGAAATGCCGCTCGCTGTTGCAGGAATGATACTAGCCATGTTGCTGCATCGGTGGATGTGTGCACAAGTCGGCCGGTCGGGCCGCCGGTTTTGCCCCCCGGCGAGGCCGCGGTGCCGCCGATTCTCAGCCGCCGGCATTTCCTGATGATCCCTGCGAGTCGGACGAACCGCGGTTATCCGCTGGTTCTGTCCGCGGTCTTGGCACACAATTAGCTTGATCATTCCGGGGCCGAGCGCCCCGCAGTTCTGGGACAATGCAAGATCGATCTCCGCCCACGCCGTCACCGCAGCCGCTGCTTCAGGCACTCGGCATCACCAAGCGTTACGGCACCTTCCTCGCCAACGACCAGGTCAGCATCGATCTTCTGCCCACCGAGATTCATGCGCTGCTCGGGGAGAACGGCGCCGGCAAGTCGACGCTGGTCAAGATCATGTACGGGCTCATTCAGCCGAGCGATGGCGAACTGCGCTGGCAGGGCGAGACGCTCAAGCTCGCCAACCCGTCCGACGCCCGCGCGCTCGGCATCGCCATGGTGTTCCAGCACTTCTCGCTGTTCGACAACCTGACGGTCGCCGAGAACGTCGCGCTCGGCTTGGCGCCCACCGACAGCTTCGCCGCGATATCGGCGCGGCTGGCCGAAGTGTCGACGGCCTACGGGCTGCCGCTCGATCCCAAGCGCGAAGTCTGGCGGCTCTCGGTCGGCGAGCGCCAGCGCATCGAGATCGTGCGCGCGCTGATGCAGAATCCGAAGCTCCTGATCCTCGACGAGCCGACCGCCGTGCTGACGCCGCAGGAAGCGGACCTGCTGTTCGTCGTGCTCGAGCGGCTCAGGAGCGAGGGCAAGGCGATCCTCTACATCTCGCATAAGCTCGAAGAGGTGAAGCGGCTGTGCGACCGCGCCACCATCCTGCGCGGCGGCAAGAAGATTGCGACCTGCGATCCGCGCCGCGAGACCGCGGCCTCGCTGGCGCGCATGATGGTCGGCGCGGAGATCGGCGAGGTGCGGATGGGTTCGGGGCGCACGATGTCGCCGGCGCGGCTGATCGTGCAGGGGCTGAACCTCGAGCCGGACGATCCGCACGGCGTCCACCTGCGGGAGGTCGCAGTCGAAGTCCAGGGCGGCGAGATCCTCGGCATTGCCGGCGTCGCCGGCAACGGCCAGGACGAATTGTTCGCCGCGCTGTCGGGCGAGCGCATCGCGCCGAACGCGGGCTGCGTCGTGATCGACGGCCAGGCGGCCGGCTATCTCTCGGTCAGCGAGCGGCGCAAGCTCGGCGCCGCCTTCGTGCCGGAAGAGCGGCTCGGCCACGGCACCGCGCCGCGCATGAAACTGTCGGAAAACGCGCTGCTCACCGGGCACGCGGCGAGCGGCATGGTCAGGCACGGCTTCATCGACAAGGCGGCGACGCTCGCCGCGGTCGACCGCACCACCACCGCGTTCGACGTGCGCAAGGCCAAGCGCGACCCCGAAGCCGTCAGCCTCTCTGGCGGCAACCTGCAGAAATTCGTGGTCGGCCGCGAAATCCTGCGCGAGCCTGGCGTGCTGGTGGTGAGCCAGCCGACCTGGGGCGTCGACGCCGGCGCCGCCGCGGTCATCCGCCAGGCGCTGATCGATCTGGCCGCGCGCGGCGCCGCCGTGCTGGTCATCAGCCAGGACCTCGACGAACTGGCGGAAATCGCCGACCGCATCGCGGTGATGTTCCACGGCCGGCTGTCGGGAGCGCTGTCGGCCGCCGAGGCGAGCCGCGAGAAGCTCGGCCTGCTCATGGGCGGCAGCAGCGCGACGGCGCACGGCGCGAGCGAGCACGAGGTGGGCCATGCGGCTGGTGCTTGAACGGCGCGCCGAGCGCTCGACCACGATCGCGATCCTGTCGCCGCTGCTCGCGATCGCCCTGACGCTGGTCACCATGACGATCCTGTTCGCGCTGCTCGGAAAAAATCCGTTCCACGCGCTGTGGGTCTACTTCATCGACCCGCTGACCGACCTCTATTCGCTGCAGGAGATCGCCGTGAAGGCGACGCCGCTGGTGATGATCGCGGTGGGCCTGTCGCTGTGCTATCTCGCCAACGTCTGGAACATCGGCGCCGAGGGCCAGTTCCTGATCGGCGCGGTCGCCGGCAGCTGGCTGGCGGTGAAGACGCACGGCACCGACGCCGGCTACTGGGTGATGCCGGCGATGCTCGTCCTCGGCGCGCTCGGCGGCGCGCTCTACGCGATGATTCCGGCGATCTGCCGGGTCAAGTTCGGCGCGAGCGAAATCCTCACCAGCCTGATGCTGGTCTACGTCGCCGATCTGTTTCTCGACTATCTGGTGCGCGGGCCGTGGCGCGATCCGAAGGGCTACAATTTTCCGACCACGCCGGATTTCGATCCGGTCGCCACCGTGCCGACGCTGATCGAGGGCAGCCGTCTGCATCTCGGCGCCATGATCGCGCTGGTGGTGGTGATCGTGGCGGCGGTCATGCTGGGGCGGACCATCAAGGGCTTCGAGATCCGCGTGGTCGGCGCGGCGCCGAAGGCGGCGCGGTTTGCGGGCTTCAACGCCAATCAGCTGGTGATCCTGACTTTCGCGATCTCGGGCGGGCTCGCCGGGCTCGCCGGCATCATCGAGGTCGCCGGCCCGGTCGGCAATCTTCGGCCCAACATCTCGCCGGGCTACGGCTTCACCGCCATCATCGTCGCGTTCCTGGGCCGCCTCAATCCGGTCGGCATCTTGATCGCCGGCCTGTTCCTGGCGCTGACCTTCATCGGCGGCGAGCAGGCGCAGATCTCGATGAAGATCCCGCTCGATCTCACCAAGGTGTTCCAGGGCATCCTGCTGTTCTACGTGCTCGCCTGCGACTCGCTGATCCTCTATCGCATCCGTCTCCTGTCATCGCGCGGGGTCGCCCATGGGGCTGGCTGAAGCCATCATCCTGTCGATCCTCGCCGCCTCGACGCCGCTGCTGCTGGCCGCGACCGGCGAGCTCATCGCCGAGCGCGCCGGCGTGCTCAATCTCGGCGTCGAGGGCATGATGATCATGGGCGCCGCCTGCGCGTTCGGAGCCGCCTATTACACCGGCTCGACCTTCATCGGCGCGCTTGCCGGCATCGCCGCCGGCGTGGCGATGGCGGCGATATTCGCGCTGCTCACGCTCGGCCTCGCCGTCAACCAGGTCGCGACCGGGCTGGCGCTGACGATCCTCGGCATCGGCCTGTCGGGGCTGATCGGCGCCGGCTTCGTCGGCGAGAAGATCGCCACCGCGCCGCAGCTTTATATCCCGGGACTGACCAGCATCCCGGTCGTCGGCCGCATCCTGTTCGGGCAGGATGCCTTCGTCTATCTCTCGCTGGCGCTGATCGTCGCGATCTGGTGGTTCCTCTACCGCACGCGCAGCGGCCTCGTCCTGCGCGCCGTCGGCGACAACCATGCCTCCGCCCATGCGCTCGGCCATCCGGTGCTGACCATCCGGACGTTCGCGGTGCTGTTCGGCGGCGCCTGCGCGGGGCTCGGCGGCGCCTACCTGCCGCTCGCCTATACGCCGTTCTTCATTCCTGGCATGACCGCCGGCCGCGGCTGGATTGCGCTGGCGCTGGTGGTGTTCGCATCCTGGCTGCCGGGACGGCTGGTGATCGGGGCCTATCTGTTTGGCGCGGTGACGATTTTGCAGCTGCATGCCCAAGGAATAGGCTTCGGCATTCCCTCGCAGCTGATGTCATCGCTGCCCTATCTTGCTACCGTGATCGTATTGGTCTTGATTTCACGAACGCGCGGAACCGCCGGGTCGGCCGCGCCCGCATCTCTCGGTCTGGTGTTCGTGCCCGACCGGTGACTATCCTGGTGGCGCGCGTGGACGGCGTCGCGCGCCGCGGGGACATTCGAACCACCCGTCAAGGAAACCCGGAGTCAAGTATGCGAAAAATCTTAACCGTGGCGGCGGCGATTGCGGCTGCGAGTTGTTTGAGCGTTGATCGATGCCAGTGCCCAGGGCAAGCTGAAGGTCGGCTTCGTCTATCTCGGCCCGGTCGGCGACTTCGGCTGGACCTATCAGCACGAGGTCGGCCGGCAGGCGCTGGTGAAGGCGCTCGGCGACAAGGTCGAGACCACCTATCTCGAGAACGTCAACGAAGGCCCGGACTCCGAGCGCTCGATCGAGCAGCTCGCGCGCGCCGGCCACAAGCTGATCTTCACGACCTCGTTCGGCTACATGGACCCGACGCTGAAGGTCGCCAAGAAATATCCGAACATCTTCTTCGAGCACAACACCGGCTACAAGCGCGACAAGAACATGGCGACCTATTCCGCCAAGTTCTACGAGGGCCGTTACATCCAGGGCCAGATCGCCGCCAAGATGTCGAAGACCGGCACGCTCGGCTACATCGGCTCGTTCCCGATTCCGGAGGTCATCTCCGGCATCAACTCGACCATCCTCGGCGCGCAGACCATCAACCCGAACATCAAGGTCAAGATCATCTGGGTCAATTCGTGGTTCGACCCGGGCAAGGAAGCCGACGCCGCCAAGGCGCTGCTCGACCAGGGCGCCGACGTGCTGATGCAGCACACCGACAGCCCGGCGGCGATGCAGGTCGCCGAGCAGCGCGGCGCGCTCGCGTTCGGCCAGGACTCCGACATGATCAAGTTCGGCGCCAAGGCGCAGCTGACCGCGATCGTCAACAACTGGGGCCCGTACTACATCGATCGCGCCAAGCTCGTGCTCGACAACAAGTGGACCTCGACCGACACCTGGGGCGGCCTCAAGTCGACCATGGTGCAGATGGCGCCCTACACCAACATGCCGGACGACGTGAAGAAGCTCGCCATGGCGACGCAGGCCGCGATCACCGACGGCAAGCTGCATCCGTTCAAGTGCCCGGTGGTGGCGCAGGACGGCAAGACCGTCGAGTGCAAGGGCGGCGCCAATCTCGACGACGGCCAGATCCTCGGCATGGACTTCTACGTCAAGGGCATCGACGACAAGATCCCCGGCAAGTGATCGCCGCGGCGTACGTTTCAGGCCCGGAGCAGGGCGGCCGGGGGTCCGGCCGCCCTGAATTTTTTCCGTGCTATCGTCGCGCGGCGCGACTCAAGGCTGCCTTTTTTCATGGGCAGGATCGGCCGAGATCGCGGAGGTCCGGGACCTTGAAAGCAGCCATACTTGCCGCAGCCCTCGCATTTGGGCTGTTCTTTGCATCGCTCTTGCCGCCGCCTGCACGCGCTCAGCAGGCCGAGCTCGCGGCCTACGACACCACCTTGAGCGCCTTCAAGTCGGTCCTGCGCGAGCGCCGCGCCCAGATCGATGCCAAGCAGCCGCTGCCGAACCTGCCGGGCCAGGCGCTCTACCTCGCGCGCATCGCCATGATGAGCGCCTACAAGGACCTCACCGACGCTGTCCCGTCGAAGATCGGACGGCCGAACAAGTTCAACATTCCGCCTGCCTATTTCGATGCCGACAACGAGCCGCTGATCGACGAGTACACCGCACTGTTCGCGATCATGCAGGCGCCGCCCGCCAATGCGCAGAATTCGCCGACGCCGTTCAAGGACGTCGTCGATCTCGCGACCGCAATCGCGCGCGCCAAGGGCCTCGACGCGGCCAATGCCGAACTGGCGGGGCGCGTTGCGTTGGGAATGTTCTTCGCCGAGACCAACGGCAACCAGAACATCGGTAACGCCCGCTCGAACACCTACAAGGGCAGCTATCAGACCGGCCCGGCCGAGGGCCAGAAGGGCCAAAGGAAGTGGGCGGAGATCAAAGGCTCGATCAAGGCGATCGACCCTGCGCTGATCGCCCGCGACGACAAGGAAGAGGCGCGGGTCGGCAGCCTGGATCGCCGCTACAATCACTGGATCGCCGTGCGCGACGGTCTGATGAATGCGCACGCGGAACTGTTTCCGCAGATCCCGGCGATCGTGAAGACGCTGCCGGATCCGATCGACCAGATGAAGCTGTTCGAGCTCATCCAGATCGTTCCCAGTCCGACCCGGTCCGCGCTCAAGTCGAATAATCTCTTGGGCTACCGCGTCTCCGACGCGACCATCATGAAATATCTGCGCAACAACAGCGTCTTCACCTTCGGGCGCGCCGACCGGGCGAGGACATCCGCGACCTATCGCGAAATCCTCGACGCGATGTGGCTGTTCAACGAAAAGTTCGAGCGCGCGATGGCCAAATTCAACGAGATCAAGGGCCGGCCGAAGAGCTGACGGTGTGATCGCCGTCCGTCACCGCTGTGCCGCCATGCGACGAGAGCGTGCCAGCGCGCACCGCGCCGCATTGCTGATTCCGACAGCGCCGGTTAGAAGATCGTACTCGCGCTGGCGCGCGCCGGCAGCGCCGCGCGAGAACCGCACCGATGCATCCTGAGAGTGTCCCCATGACCATCGCCGATCGCCGTTCTGCGTTGCCGAGCCGCCGCCGCGTGCTGCAGGCGGGCGCCGCGTTCACCGCCGCGCTGCCGTTCCTGTCGACCCGCGCCTATGCCGAGTGGCCCGACCGGCCGATCCGGCTGGTGGTGCCGTTCGGTTCCGGCGGCCCGGTCGACGTGGTGGCGCGCCTGCTGCAGCAGCCGCTCTCCGACGAACTGAAAGCCTCGATGTTCATCGAGAACAAGCCCGGCGCCGCCGGCAATATCGGCGTCGGCATCGCCGCCCGCGCCGAGCCGGACGGCTACACGGTGCTGGTGACGTCGAACACGATCGTGATCAATCCGCTGCTCTACAAGAGCGTGCCGTACGATCTGGAGCGGGATTTCGTCCCGCTCGCCGACATCGCCGGCTCGCCGACCGCCTTCACGGTCAATCCCAAGCTCGGCGTCAGCACGGTGGCGGAGTTCATCGCGCTCGCCAAGCGCAAGCAGGGCGGCCTCAACTACAGCAGCGCCGGGTTCGCCACGCCCGCGCATCTCGCCGCCGAATTCTTCCGCAGCCGCGCCGGCATCGAGATGGCGCATGTGCCGTTCAACGGCGCCGGCCCCGCCAACCAGGCGTTGCTCACCGGCACGGTCGACATGGCCTCCGGCGCGCTGCCGGCGTCGCATCCGCACATCGTCGCGGGCACGATGAAGGCCATCGCGGTGACCGGCGAGAAGCGGTGGTTCGACCTGCCGGACGTCCCGACCATGGTGGACGCGGGCTATCCGGGCTTCGTGCTCGACACCTATGTGATGATGCTGGTGCCGGCGAAGACGCCGCCGGCGGTGATCGAGCGCCTGAGCGCGGCGACCCTGACGGTGCTGCGCAAGCCCGACGTGCAGGCGAAGCTGCGCACCGCCGGTCTCGAAGTATCCGCCGGCGGTCCGGCCGAGCTGAAGGCGCGGATCGCGCGCGAGCTTCCGCTCTGGCAGGAGGTGGTCAAGGTCGCCGGCATCCCGCCGCAATGACCGGCCGCTTTCGGTCCTGATCGGCCGCGCGTCATCTGCTCGTCGCAAACGAGTCGTTTGCTCGTCGCAAGAAGGAGAATGACCGATGCCGACGATGCTCATTCTGCGAGGCATCAAGAGCCTGTTGGACGAGCCGCCGGCGCTTGAATACGCGCGGGAGCGCGGCTACGCCGGCAAGGTTCTCGAGGTGTCGGGTGAGGCCTTTCCGGGCGCGCCGCAGGTGCTGGCGGCGCTGAAGGCATTTCGATCCGATCCCGACATTGCGGCGTTCTATGGTTTCAGCGGGGGCGGCTACAATGTCCGGCATATCCTGAACGGTCTTGCCCCGCAGGAGAAAGCCCGCGTCAAGCTCGTCGTGGTGGTGGGCTCGCCGCAAAATCCATCGTCGCTGTATGAGGGACCGTGGGAGCTGGTGTATCGGCTCGATCCGCCGACCGGCCACATGCTGGGACCGAAGTCGCTGCTGGCCGAGCTACGCGGCGCGGCCGGCGGGTCCGAGAAGGAAGCCTGAGCGAAGGCCGCACCCGCGCTAGAATTTCTTGTTGCAGGGAATTTGCTGAAGCGCCGCCGCGGCGCCGGCGGTTTCGAAGGTGATGGTCGGAGTGCCGGCCCAACTCAGCACCGGATTGATCTGCAGGGTGGTCGACCGGGCCAATCGCTTGATGAACTCGTTGTCCTCGTCTTCCTGCTGCGTGAAGAACAGCGCAGTCCCGCGCCGGTTGGACATGAACGTGGATTGCGCGGCCTCGCCGCCATCGAAGCTGTAGCGGGTGCGCGCCTCGACCGAGTTGACCGGCTCCGAAAACAGAACGAAGGCCGACCAATAGTCGTGGCCGCGATATCGGACGCGGTCGTCGTAGGGGTTGTCGCAGCGCAGGTAGAGACTTGAGGTGACTTCGCGGTCGGATTTCGAGATCGCGCCTTTGCCGGGCGTGCGCTGCATCACGATCTTCTTGCCCGCGATCGTCTCGGTGGCGTCCCGCCATTGTGCCGGCGCCGGCCGAGCGTCAATCAACACGGCAAGGCTGGCGGCCGCGACGCAAAGCCATTTCCGCTTTGTAAGCATGTCCAAATCTGATCCGCCGTACCCATCGCGAACGCCAAAAATTCTAGCAGCCCATCCAACGGATCGGCAACAACGAACGTCCCGCGCGGCGGCATGGCGGTGGCGCCCGCCAATGTCCTTTATCGGGGGAAGAGCGAAATCGGGGGAAGAGCGGACTCAAGGTCGACGGTGCGCTTGAATTGGAAGCTGACCCGCAACCGACATCGCCAACCGGATCGCCGCGCCCGACCTATTCGATATGGCGAAACAAGGCCGTTCGCTCACGGCGTCGAGCGCACCCACTCGCCCTGATGATGGCCTGACTGCCCGCTCCCAAACCCCGGCGACTGGTGCCAGTGCCCGTCGGCGATCGGCGGCGCGTGGCCGCGGGCATGCGTGCCGTGTGCGCCGTGCCCTTGATGCCCGTGCCCTTGATGCCCGTGATGCCCGTGATGTGAGTGATTGCCGTGATGTTCGTGATGGTCGGCGTGACGACTCGCATGAGCATGGCCGCCATGCCCCCGCCCGCCTCCCCTGGCAAATGCATCGCATGCGACCGCGATGATGGCCGTAGCTGCAACAACAACGATTGCGACGCGCGACATAGGCCGAGAATAGCGAATCCCGGGTGGCCCCGGAGAATTTCAGAATTAACGATTAACCCTTCGGCTGCCGAACCCAGCGGGTTACCGCCCGCTCGACGCACCGCTATGGGTGGAATTGGGGGATAGGCTGCGCGAGTCTCCGCGAGGCCGGCACCGGTATTCCGTCGCCGCTAGCGGAGAATGAGAGCTGTGCACCTTAGAGCGGCGTCATCCCAATTCGACGTAACTTTATCTGGAATGCGCGTCTCAAGCTGACGAATCGCTTCAGCGTCCATATAGGAAAACAGCGATCGTGCCATGCAATCGCAATGCACGATTAGCGGTCGGCCGGTGTTTATTTGTGCTTCGTTCAAGACTTTGTCCTTTAAGTAGCGATCGAGGCATATATCCGATAGAGCGCGATAAAGACCCGCTGCTGGCGTCTCGACTGTATTTGCCGAGGTACTCCACACGAGCACGAAGGCGAATGCGGCGCCGGAGATTTTCACCATGTCACGATTCCAGAAGGGTGGAGTGCTCTGCACGATAAACCAGACGGGCACTTCCGTGCGATGCCGGCTTGCCGCCGGCAAACTGTTTTCCGATTTCTCAGAGTTCCTCAGGCGCGACGATTTGCAAAAATCCCCCAAACGACCAGCACGATGATTGCGCCAACGACTGCTCCGATGAAACCGGCGCCTTCGCCCTCTTTGTACCACCCGACCGCTTGGCCAAGAAACGTCGCGGCAAATGCCCCCCCGATTCCGAGCAGGGTTGTTAGGATGAAACCCGACGGCTCATTCTTGTTTCCGGGATGAAGGAATTTTGCGACCAAGCCTGCCACAAATCCGATGACGATGGTCCAAAGTATACTCATTGCAAGCTCCCTCCTGCGGGTTGAGCGCCTACTTTGCAAAAGCCGACGCCCCGCCCAGGGACGGGGAAGTCCCGGGGCGGGGCTAGCCGGCGTCTTTCAGTCGGGGGACTCGGGGGCGCCGGGTGCAGGTAGTAAGGCAGGGTTTTTCATCGGCTGGAATTACACCTTGGAGCATTCGCACTAGACCTCAGTATAGGCGCGCTGAGGGTCCCGTGCGCTCCGCAGCGTGTCGGCCAGGGTTGCGGCCGGTCGAAATTACGGTCGCACAAGCATCGAATATTCGCATTTTTAGCGATGTCTGGACCGCACCTCATGCCAGCGAACCCCGACGGCGTCGAGGCGACGTGATAGGCCGGACTTCTATTGTTGGTCCTGAACGGACGTCCCGGTGCGCCTGCCGAATGTCTGCTGTCCGGGTAGAGCGGACAACATTTTCTCGTGGCGAGCATTTCCGGTTTTGATCCATGAGCGACATTGAATGTCAGTTATTTGTGAACTGTTTCAATGATCGTCATCGACAAACTTAAGGGGTGGCATGGGGCGGCGATCAATCTCTAAATGAAATATGTCCGGTCGTCCGTAATGACCTGCGACATCTAGTGATTTGCGTGAATTGCGTGCCGCCTCCGGATCAATGACCGCGTAAAGGATACCTTTTTCGTTATGAAGGGGCCCCGCCACAACGCCGCCAAACGGCTTGACCAGGACTGCATCGCCAGAGTTTACCCATTCATCGTCTTTGAATAGCTTGCCTCGCTCTGGAAAAGTGTCAGGTACATCAGAGCCCTGCAGGGCAGTCGCTGTGCTCAGCACCCAGCAGCCTCCTTCACGGGCAATGTGGTTCATGGAGGCAAGCCACGTGTCGCCGCAGTCCCAGGTGGGCGCGACATAGATATCTATATTTTGTGCGTAAAGAGCATAGCGCGCGAGTGGCATATAGCTTTCCCAACATATCAGGCACCCAATTCGGCCGACCGAAGTTTCAACAACTCTCAAGCCGCTGGCGTCGCCAACGCCCCACACCATCCGTTCGGGATTTGTCGGCATGAGTTTTCGGTGACGATTTAATATCGAGCCGTCAGATCCGACGATCACGACCGTATTGAATAACGTGCTGCCGCTGAATTTTGAGTCAATCTCATTGAGCCCCATCACCACCACAACGCCGTGCTTCGCAGCAGCCTTGCAAATTTGATGAGTTCCGCCAGCCGCAATATCGACCGAATTGTTTCGCAGTTCGGTATGGAGCTTGTTGCCAAGCGCCATATCGCCGCCAGGGCGAAGCCGCCACATCCACGTCGGGTATCCGGGCAGATAAGCTTCTGGAAAAACGACAAGTTGCGCGCCTTCCGCGACAGCCTCATCAAGCGTCTGAAGCGCACGACCTATTGTAGCCTTCAGATCAAGAAGCACCGGCGGCTTTTGGCAAACGGCAACCTTGACGTCCATGACACCCCCCTTTGATAAGAGCGATCAGCAAGCCTACGCTTGTGAATATAAGTGGGACAGGCTGCATTTCCGGATATCGCCTTGGCGGAAGTCTGAACGGTCAACCTCGTTTTCCGCTTTCGGGGGTAAAGCGGAAAACATTTGCTCGCGGCGAGTATTTCCGAGTTTGACCCACAACAGACACGGGTTGGACCTCCGCCTTCCGCCTTATCCCCAGGATGAGATACACTCTTATTCTAATCGATCAGCCGGAAAAAACGATCGCTATGCACACGAAACCACTCGCACCGTTGCTCGACATCGTCCCGCAGAAGACGCAGTGCTCAGGCACTCGACCGCCGCTCCATTCTGGCGGGTGCAGCGGCGCTCGTCTGCGCCGCGGCGCTGGAACCACACCGCAACGTTTGGGCCCAGGCCTCGGCTTCCGCCCCGGCGAGTGACGCTGTCACGCTGTTCGAGAACGTGCGCATCTTCGATGGCAAAGGCGCGGCGCTCTCGGCGCCCTCCAATGTGCTGGTCCGGGGCAACATCATAGAACGCATCTCCGCGCAGCCGATCGCGGTCGACCGCCGGGCCGACACGCGCATCGTCGACGGCGGCGGACGCACCTTGATGCCCGGCCTGATCGACAATCATTGGCATGCGATGCTGATACGGCCGACGCCGGCACAGGCGTTCGGTGACGTCGGCTACAACAATCTCGTGGCTGGCGACGAGGCGACCGACACGCTGATGCGCGGCTTCACCACCGTTCGCGACGTGGGTGGGCCGGTGTTCGGTCTCAAGCGCGCCATCGACGAGGGCATCGTCAAGGGCCCGCGCATCTATCCGTCCGGCGCCATGATCACCGTTACCAGCGGGCATGGGGACTTCCGCCAGCTGACCGATCTGCCGCGGACGATCGGCGGCATGCTCACCCGCATGGAGCAGATCGGCGGCGCCATCGTTGCGGACAGCCCCGACGAGGTGCGCGTGCGCGCACGCGAACAGCTCATGCAGGGCGCCTCCCAAGTCAAGTTGACGGCGGGCGGCGGAGTGTCGTCACCCTTCAGTCCGATCGACGTGACCACCTTCACCGAGGCCGAACTGCGCGCCGCGGTTGAAGCGGCCGAGAATTGGGGCACGTACGTCGCCGCGCATGCCTTTACGCCGGCTGCGATCCGGGGGGCTATTGCGGCTGGCGTGAAGTGTATCGAGCACGGCTTTCTGATGGACGATGCGACTGCCCAGCTGATCGCCGAGAAGGGCGTTTGGCTGAGCATGCAGCCGCTCCCCGAGGACTTGAGGCTGGGCTTTCCGGTCGGTTCCGTTCAGCGAGCCAAGGCGGATGAGGTCTGGCCCGGCATAGCCAGGGCTTACGAACTGGCAAAGAAGTACAAGATCAAGACGGCGTGGGGCACCGATGTGCTGTTCTCCCGCGCGCTGGCGCAGCAACAGGGGGCAATTCTGGCCTCGCTTGTCCGTTGGTACACCCCCGCCGAAGCGCTCGTCATGGCTACGTCGACAAACGCCGAACTGTTGTTGCTGTCCGGAAAGCGCAATCCCTATCCCGGCAAGCTCGGCGTCGTGGAACAGGGTGCGCTCGCAGATTTGCTGCTTGTCGACGGCAATCCGCTGGACAACATCAACCTGATCGCCGATCCCGCCAAACTTCAAAATCATCATGAAAGATGGCAATATCTTCAAGAATGCGTTGACCAGGTGAGGACCAACTGCACCACCTTTTCGGATTGCTGTCCCGGTCTCTTGGCTGGGTAATCGCCGGAATCTGGCTTCTGTGCAGGGTTCTGCTCATCGCATGGGCCGCACTGGCCATCTACTATTCGAATCTGCACTGGCCTTGGCTGCGCATCATGTTGGCGCTGGCTTTTGCGGCGTTTGCAATCTGGGCGGTTCTGCTGTCGCGTCAACGGCGAATGGTTGCCATCGCCGCCGTGCTGTTTCTCGCCGTGGCCGCGTGGTGGATCGTCGATTCCTCCCTCGCACGATCGCAATTGGCGGCCGGAGGTTGCGGTGATGCCGCGGGCGATTCATCGACGGCGACCGCGTGCGCCTCACCGGTGTCCGCAACTTCGAATACCGCACCCGGAACGATTTTACGGTGCACTATGAGGAGCGCGAGGTATTGCTGTCGCACCTGATCGGCCTCGATTTCTACGTGTCCTACTTTACGGAGGGACCAGTCGGTCACACGTTCCTGAGTTTCGTCTTCGACAACGCGCTGCCGCTGACTATCTCCATTGAGACACGGCCAGAAGTCGGTGAAGGCTTTGCGCCCATCGCATCCATGTTCAAGCAATTCGAGTTGATCTACGTGGTTGGCGACGAGCGTGACCTCGTGGGCGTTCGCACCAACCACCGAGGGGAGCCGACGTACCTCTATCGCCTCAACACCTCGACCGATGATGCGCGCCGGCTGCTCCTGATCTACCTAGCAGCGGATCAACGAACTCGCCGATCGGCCGGAGTTCTATCACCTGCTGACCAACAGCTGCACGATCAACATCGTGCGCTACGCAAACGCCGCGGGTCGGAAGGGTCGGTTCGACATCCGCCATCTCCTAAACGGTCTGGTCGATAGCTACCTCTACCATTCGGGGCGGGTTGACACGACGCTGCCGTTTGACGAATTGCGGCGACGTTCCCTGATCAACGCGGCCGCGCAAGCGGCCGATGGCGCGCCCGATTTCTCCCAACGCATTCGCGCATCTCTGCCAACGATCTCTCGCTGACACCTCGCGCCGCCTTTCACGCAGTTCACTGTGACCAACGACCGAATCCGCTCAGAGGCTCGCTGGGGAATCGCGCTATGGACCAGCCGCTCCTCCTTGGCCAATGTCCGCGATTGGCCCAAAGCGGACATGACAGGCGTTGCGATCGAGGTCTGCTTACCGGGGAATAGCGGACATCGCTTCGCAGTTCTTGGGAATCACGGAATTTTCGGTCCGCGACTCTAACCCCCGCCCGCCTGCAATCGCTTCGCCGCCGCGCTGTGGCGGGCGATCAGGTCGTCGACGTCGAGCCCCGGAATCCGGCCGTCCTCGACCGCCCAGCGCCCGCCCACCATCACGCGGTCGGCGCGATGCGCGCCGCACAGCACCAGCGCGGCGATCGGATCGCCGTGGCCGGAGAAGCGCAGTTCGTCGAGCTTGAACAGCGCGAGGTCCGCCATGTTGCCGCGCTTGATCGCGCCGAGCGTCGGGCGGCCGACGCAGGCGGCCGAGCCCTGCGTCGCCCAGCGCAGCGCGTCGCGGTGGCTGACCTTGGTGACGCCGTAGCGGTGCCGCTGCAGCAGGAAGGCGTTGCGCACCTCCTGCATCAGGTTCGAGCAGTCGTTCGAGGCCGAGCCGTCGACGCCGAGCCCCACGCTCATGCCGGCCGCCTCCATCTCGCAGACCGGGCAGCCGCCCGAGCCCAGCACCTGGTTGCTGCACGGGCAGTGCGTGATCGACGTGCCGGCCTTCGCCATGCGGGCGATCTCGGCGCCATTGAAATGGATCGCGTGCGCGAGCCAGGTGCGCGGCCCGAGCCAGCCGCAGTCCTCGAGATAGTCGAGCGGGCGGCAGTTGAACATTTCCAGGCAGAAGCGCGTCTCGTCCTGGGTCTCGGCGAGATGCGTGTGCATGCGCACGTCGTACTTGTCGGCGAGCTCCACCGTCTTGCGCATCAGCGATTTGGTGACGGTGAACGGCGAGCAGGGCGCGAGCGCGATCTGCACCATCGCGCCGTCGCCGCTCTGATGGTGGCGCTCGACCAGCCGGACGCTGTCGGCGAGGATCGTGTCCTCGTCCTGCACCGTGCTGTCGGGCGCGAGCCCGCCGTCCTTCTGCTTCAGGTTCATCGAGCCGCGCGTCATCACCACGCGGATGCCGAGCCGCGAGGCTGCGGCGACCTCGATGTCGATTGCGGCTTCGAGGCCGGCCGGAAAAAGATAATGGTGATCGGTGGTGGTGGTGCAGCCCGACAGGAGCAGCTCCGCCATCGCCACCGTGACCGCAAGCTCCAGCGCTTCGGGCTTCAGGTTCTGCCAGATCGGAAACAGCGCGGTCAGCCAGGGAAACAGCTCGCGGTCGAGCGCGGGCGGCGCGGCGCGCGTCAGCGTCTGGAAGAAATGATGGTGCGTGTTGATCAGGCCCGGGATGACGACGTGGTCGCGGGCCTCGAACGCGACGGCCGGTGACGAGGGCGCGCCGCCCTTCGGGACGAGTTCGGCGATGCGGCCGTCCTCGATCACGATGCCGCGCTCGGCGTCGTCGGCCAGAATGGCCAGCGGGTCCTTGATCCAGAGCCTGTTGCCGCTCACCGTGTCACCTGATTTGGAACTCTAGAGTTCGACGTTTTCCGAGCCATCTAATCAACGACAGTTCGACGGCGGTTCGACAGCGTTTCGATGCCGAATAGATGCCGAAGAGACAGCACTTCGATGTAGCAATTCATGGGTCTTTTCTTGCAATTCCAGGACCACAACGCCATCCGGCGCAGGTCCGTCCGGTTGATCCTTGGCGTCAGTCTTGCAAGGGTAAGGCGCTTTGTCGCCCCAATCGCGAGGCCGCGCCATGTCCGCCACCATTCCGGTCATCGATATTGCTCCGCTGGTCGCCGGCGATACCGGCGGCGAACGCGACGTCGCAGATCAGATCGGAAAGGCTTGTCGCGACATCGGATTTTTCTACATCACCGGCCACGGCGTGCCGCCGGCGCTGCGGCTGAGCGTGTTCCATACCGCGGCCAAATTCTTCACCGGGCCGGCGGAAATCAAGGAAGCGGCCGGATTTCTCGGCCCCGGCGGCAATCGCGGCTTCATCCGGCTGGGCGGCGAGGCGCTCGATCCGGGCAAGCCGCCGGACGTCAAGGAAGCCTTCAATATCGGGCTCGATCTCGCCGCCGACGATCCCGACCTGCTCGCCGCGTAAGCCGTTCCGCGCGCTCAATGTCTGGCCCGACATGCCGGAATTCCGCGCCGTCATGCTGGAATACTTCAACCGGATGTGGAGCACCGGCGTGCTGCTGCATCGCGCCTTCGCGCGCGATCTCGGCCTCGATCCGGACTATTTCGCCGACAAATTCCGCAAGCCGCTGGCGATCTTACGGCTGCTGCACTATCCGCCGACCGACGCGCCGCTCGCCGAAGGCCAGATGGGGGCAGGTGTGCATACCGACTACGGCAACGTCACGCTGCTCGCGACCGACGAGGTCGGCGGCCTGATGGTGCAGGATCGCAGCGGCCGCTGGCTCGCCGCGCCGGTCATCCCGGATGCCTATGTGTGCAACATCGGCGACTGCCTGATGCGCTGGACCAACGACGTCTACGTCTCGACGCCGCACAAGGTGGTGAGCCCGCCGGGCAGGGACCGCTATTCGGTCGCGTTCTTCCTCGACCCCGACCCGGACGCGGTGGTGGCGTGCCTGCCGACCTGCGCCGATGCCGGCAAGCCTGCCCGCTATCCCCCGGTCACCGGGGCGGAATTCCTCAAGTCGCGGCTCGAGCCGACCTACGCCCATCAGGCGGCAAGCTGAGGGGCCTAAGCCCGATCCGGGCACCGTCGCGCCCCGGCCTTCGCGCCGCGATTTGGCATGCGCGCCAATCACTTGTGTGAATCTCGGGTGCCGGTTCCATCGGGCCATCCAACTGGCACGGCGCTTGCTGACTTTTGCAAGGGAAACGCAAATTTCCTGGTTGAAACAAGTGGGAGACGTGCATGACGAAACTTTTGATTTCAAGGCGAACATTCCTGCAAACGACCGCCGCCGGCGCGCTCGCCGCGGGCTCCGGAAGCCGCTTGGCGCACGCCGCCAACGTCACCATCGGCATCGTATATGTCGGTCCGCGCGACGATTTCGGCTGGAATCAGGCCCATGCGGTCGCGGTCCAGGCGCTCAAGACGCTTCCCGGCGTGAAGGCGGTCGAGGAGGAAAACGTCCCCGAGACCGACGCCTGCGCCAAGTCGATGGAATCCATGGTCAACCTGGACGGCGCCAACATCGTTCTGGGTACGTCCTTCGGGTACTTTGATCCATTTATGGTCGATCTGGCGAAAAAGTATGCAAAGGTCGAATTCCGCCATGCCGCGCCGCTCTGGAGCGCCGAAAAGCACCCGAAGAACCTGGGCAGCTATTTCGGCTACCTGAACCAGGCCCACTACGTCGACGGCGTCGCCGCCGGCCTCTCGACCCGGTCGAACAAGCTCGGCTTCGTCGCCGCCAAGCCGATCGCCTCGGTGCTGAGCAACATCAACTCGTTCATGCTGGGCGCCAAGAAGACCAACCCGAATGCCGTCGTGCAGGTCATCTTCACCGGCGACTGGTCGCTGCCGGTGCGCGAGGCCGAGGCCGTCAACGCGCTGGTCGACGCCGGCTGCGACGTCATCACCTGCCACGTGGACGGTCCGAAGGTCGTGATCGAGACCGCCGAGAAGCGCGGCGTGAAGACCTGCGGCCACAACGCCTCGCCAGGCGCCGCTCGCGCCGAAGGGCTTCATCACCGGCGCCGAGTACAAGTGGGAGACGATCTACAAGCTCTATGCGTCGCTGCTGGCCGAAGGCAAGCCGCTGCCCAACATGATGGCCGGCGGCTACGAAGGCGACATGGTGCGCAACTCGCCGTACGGCGCGGGCGCCTCGGAAGCCGCGCGCAAGGCCGCCGATGCGGCGATCGCCGACCTGAAGGCGAAGAAGCCGATCTATGTCGGTCCGCTCAAGGACAACAAGGGCAAGGTCGTCATCGACAAGACCTACGACAATCTCGACCCGTATCTCGACCAGATGGACTACCTGCTCGAAGGGCGTCGTCGGCTCGACGACCTGAAGTCTGGCGTAGCGGGCACCGGCGGTGCGGGGCGCACCGCCGGGCTCAGTCCGGGAATGAATGCCCATGGTTGATGTCGCCGAACCGCTGCTTGCGGCTAGCCAGCCTGCGCGTGCGCGCTGGGTCGATCTCTCGGTCCGCGTCCGGGGCGCGGCGGAATACATCGTCATTCCGCTGTTCGCGCTGGTCGTCTCCAGCATCCTGTTTTCGCTGTTCCTGCTGGCGCTCGGCAAATCGCCGCTCCAGTTCTTCGAACTTGTGTATCGCGGCGGCTTCGGCACCGCCTTTTCGATCCAGAACACGTTGCAGCGTTCCGCGCCGCTGATCCTGACCGCGCTCGCGGTCGCCGTGCCGGCGCGCATCGGCCTGGTGATGATCGGCGGGGAGGGGGCGCTGGTGCTCGGCGGCTTCGCGGCCGCCGTGATCGCCATTCCGCTCGTCGTCGGCAAGGTGCCGCCGATGCTGACGTTGTCGATGATGATGATCGTGGCCTGTGCGGTCGGCGCGGTCTGGGTCGGGATCGCCGGCTTCCTGCGCTATGCGCGCGGCGTCAACGAGACGATCTCGTCGCTGCTGCTGACCTATATCGGCATCGCGATCATGAATTTCTTCGTCGAAGGCTCGCTGCGCGATCTGACCAATCCGAACAAGCCCTCGACCATGCCGATCGGCGACGCCTACATGGTCGGCAAGATTCCCGGCACCGACGTGCATTGGGGGCTGGCGGTCGGCATCCTGCTCGCCATCGTCCTGCACATCCTGCTGTCGCGCACGACCTTCGGCTTCGCGGTGCGCGTCAGCGGCGGCAATCCGCGCGCGGCGCTGGCGCAAGGCCTGCCGGTCGGCAAGCTGATCGTCGGCTGCTGCCTGATCGCCGGCGCCTGCGCCGGCATGGCGGGCTTCTTCGAGGTCACGGCGATCCAGGGCCGCGCCAACGCGTCGCTGGTCGCAGGCTACGGCTTCACCGGCATCCTGGTGTCGTTCCTGGCGCGCCACAATCCGATCGCGATCATTCCGGTCGCCATCCTGTTCGGCGGCATCGTCGCCTCGGGCGGCCTCGTGCAGCGCCGCATGGACCTGTCGGACGCGACCGTGCTGGTGCTGCAAGGCCTCACCTTCGTGGTGCTGCTCACCTCCGAGACGCTCTACGGCCGCTTCAAGATCTTCCAGGTCAAAGGCACGCTGGACCGCACATGAACGAAAGTCTTTGTCATCGTGCTGGTTGCGATCGTCGGCGGCGCGCTGCGCGTCTCGACGCCGTTCATGTTCGTCGCATTGGGCGAGTGCCTGACCGAAAAGTCCGGCCGGGTGAATCTCGGCCTCGAAGGCACGCTGGTGCTGGGCGCGATGAGCGCCTACGCGATTTCGTTCCATACCGGCTCGCCGTGGCTCGGCGTGCTGGCGGCGGGCCTGCGCCGGATCGGTGCTCGGCGCCATGCACGGCTACATCTGCAAGCTGCCGCGCGTGAACGACATCGCGATCGGCATCGCGATGATGCTGTTCGGCACCGGCCTCGCGTTCTTCTTCGGCAAGGCCTACATCCAGCCGTCCGCGCCGCGGCTCGATTCGTTTTCGCTCGGCGGCTGGACCGGCAACCAGCAGATCGAGACCGCGCTGCAGATCAATCCGCTGCTGCTGGTCGGCGTCGCGGTCGCGGTGCTGATGGCCTGGGCGTTCGCCAACACCAAATGGGGCCTGATCGTCCGCATGACCGGCGACAGCGCGGCGTCCGCGCGCGCCATGGGTGTCTCGGTCGATCTGGTGCGCTTCCTCGCCACCACCGTCGGCGGCTTTCTCGCCGGCGTCGGCGGCGCGTTCCTGTCGCTGTACTATCCGGGCTCCTGGACGCAGGGCCTGTCGTCCGGCCAGGGCCTGATGGCGGTGGCGCTGGTCATCTTCGCGCGCTGGGATCCGATCCGCTGCGTGCTGGCGGCGCTGCTCTTTGGAGCCACCGGCGCGATCGGTCCGGCGCTGCAATCGATCGGCATCACGCAGGGCTACTACTTCTTCAACGCCGCGCCCTACATCCTCACGCTGATCCTGATGACCGCGTCGGCGGGCTCGAAGAAGGCGCTGCGCGACGTGCCGGGCGAACTGAGCATCACCAAGTAGGCAGACCGAAGAGGCGGGACATGAGCGCACTCGGCGGATTGAACAAGACCCCCAATGGCGTCGTGATCGGGCTGGTGCAGCTCCAGCTCCCGGTCGTCGCCACGCCCGACCAGCTGGCCGCGCAGACCAGGCGCATCGTCGACATGGTCGGCAAGGCGCGGCGCAACATGCCGACCATGGATCTGGTGGTGTTTCCCGAATACGCGCTGCACGGGCTGTCGATGGACACCAATCCGGCGATCATGTGCTCGCTCGACGGACCGGAGGTGGCGGCGTTCAAGCGCGCCTGCGCCGAGAACAAGATCTGGGGCTGCTTCTCGATCATGGAGCGCAACCCCGGCGCCAACCCGTTCAACTCCGGCATCATCATCGACGACAAGGGCGAGCTCAAACTCTATTACCGCAAGATGCATCCGTGGGTGCCGGTCGAGCCGTGGGAGCCGGGCGACATCGGCATTCCGGTGATCGAGGGTCCGAAGGGCTGCAAGATCGCGCTGATCATCTGCCACGACGGCATGTTCCCCGAGATGGCGCGCGAATGCGCCTACAAGGGCGCCGAGGTGATGATCCGCACCGCCGGCTACACCGCGCCGATCCGCGACTCCTGGCGCTTCACCAACCAGTCGAACTCGTTCTGCAATCTGATGGTGACGGCGAACGTCTGCATGTGCGGCTCCGACGGCACGTTCAACTCGATGGGCGAGGGCATGATCGTCAATTTCGACGGCACCGTGCTGGCGCACGGCACCTCCGGCCGCGCCGACGAGATCGTCACCGCCGAAGTGCGCCCCGACCTGGTGCGCGAGGCGCGCAAGCACTGGTCGGTCGAGAACAACATCTACCAGTTCGGGCATCGCGGCTTCACCGCGGTCGCCGGCGGCGCGCAGGATTGTCCCTACACCTACATGCAGGACCTGGTTGCCGGCCGCTACCGGCTGCCGTGGGAGGCCGAGGTCGTCCATACCGACGGCACGTCCTGCGGATTTGCCAAGCCGATGCGCCGCTACGGCGAGCGGCTGCCACGCGCGGCGGAGTGACCATGCCGACGATCCCAGGCGATCCCTATCCGTGGCCGTTCGACGGCGATCTCAAGCCATCGAATACGACGCTCATCGTCATCGACATGCAGACCGATTTCTGCGGCAAGGGCGGCTATGTCGACTCGATGGGCTACGACTTGTCTCTGACCCGCGCGCCGATTGAGCCGATCAAGAGCGTGCTCGCCGCCATGCGTGCCAAGGGCTACACCATCATCCACACCCGCGAAGGCCATCGCCCCGATCTCGCCGACCTGCCCGACAACAAGCGCTGGCGCTCGCGGCGGATCAACGCCGGCATCGGCGATCCTGGTCCGTGCGGCCGTATCCTGGTGCGCGGCGAGCCGGGCTGGGAGATCATCCCGGAGCTTGCGCCGAAAGCGGGCGAGCCGATCATCGACAAGCCCGGCAAGGGCTCGTTCTGCGCCACCGATCTCGAACTGATGCTGCGCACGCGCGGCTTGCGCAACATCGTGCTCACCGGCATCACCACCGACGTCTGCGTGCACACCACCATGCGCGAGGCCAACGATCGCGGCTTCGAGTGCCTGCTGCTGGAGGATTGCTGCGGCGCGACCGATCCCGGCAACCATCTCGCCGCGATCAAGATGGTGAAGATGCAGGGCGGCGTGTTCGGTTCGGTCGTCGAACTCGAAGAGCTTCGTGGAGAATCTGCCATGAGCGTCGCGGTTGCCACGCCTGCCGCCGTGCGCGCACCGTCGCTGCAGACCGTCGGCATGACCAAGATCTTCGGGCCGCTGGTCGCGCTCGAGGACGTGTCGATCATGGTCGAGCCCGGCTCGTTCCATGCGCTGCTCGGCGAGAACGGCGCCGGCAAGTCGACGCTCGTCAAATGCATCATGGGCTTCTACTCCGCCGACCAAGGGCGAGGTACTGCTCGACGGCAAGAAGGCGCCGATCCACAATCCGCGCGACGCCCGCGCCTGCGGCATCGGCATGGTGTACCAGCATTTCACCTTGGTGCCCTCGCTCACCGGCGCCGAAAATCTGGTCATCAGCCGCGCCGATGCGCCGGCCGTCATCAACTGGAAGAAGGAGACGCGCGCGCTCAACGAGTTTCTCGACCGCATGCCGTTCCGGGTGCCGCTCGACGTGCCGGTGTCGATGCTGGCGGCGGGCGAGAAGCAGAAGCTCGAAATCCTCAAGCTGCTCTACCTCGACCAGCGGCTGCTCATTCTCGACGAGCCGACCTCGGTGCTCACCCCCGACGAGGCCGACGAGATGCTCGGCCTGCTCAAGGGCATGGCGCGGCGCAAGGAAATCACCGTCATCATGATCACGCACAAGTTCCGCGAGGTGCGGGCCTTCGCGGACGACGTGACCGTGCTGCGCCGGGGCAAGATGGTCGGCGCCGGCAAGGTCGCCGACCTCTCGACCGACGACATGGCGCGCATGATGATCGGCGACACGCAGATCCGCGACCGTGCGGTGCGCTCCGAAAAGGCGCCCGGACCGATCACGCTGGAACTGGCCGCGCTGTTCGCGGACGACGACGACGGTCTGCCGGCGCTGGAGAAGGTCAATCTGAAGGTGCATTCCGGCGAGATCGTCGGCATCGCCGGCGTCTCCGGCAACGGCCAGTCGCAGCTGATCGAGGTGCTGTCCGGGCAGCGGCCGCTCAGCGACGGCCGCATCATCGTCAAGAACGAGCCGTTCGAGCCGACGCGCGACAAGTTCCACCGCATGAAGCTGTTCGGGCTGCCGGAGGAGCCGCTGAAGAACGCGACCGTGCCGCGCATGACGGTGGCGGAGAACATGGCGTTCCGCACCTTCGACCGGCCGCCCAACGCCAAGCTCGGCTGGTGGCTGTCGCCGGGGCCGATGCGGAGCAAGGCGCGCGAGCTGATCGCGCGCTACCGGGTCAAGACGCCCTCGCCGGACGCGGAGATCGCCAACCTGTCGGGCGGCAACGTCCAGCGCGCGGTGCTGGCGCGCGAACTTGCCGGCGACGTCGACGTGCTGATCGTCGCCAATCCGTGCTTCGGGCTCGACTTCGCCTCGGTGGTGGAGATCCGCGCCCAGATCATGGAGCAGCGCAACCGCGGCGCGGCGGTGCTGCTGGTGTCGGAGGACCTCGACGAGATCCTCGAACTCGCCGACCGGGTGGCGGTGATGTCGGGCGGCACCATCAACTACGTCGCGCCGATCGGCGAGACCGACCGCTCGACCATCGGCAAGCACATGGCGGGGCATTAGGCCGCCTGCTGTTGCGCTGGCTCGTGTGCCGTTGAACTGAAATCGTGCAAGGCTTTCCGGTTGTCATTCCCGCGCAAGCGGGAATCCAGCCTTCATTGGAGAAGAAAGCACTGGGTCCCCGCTTTCGCGGGGACGACAGCCAGAGTTGTGATTTTCTCTTACGTCACCGAGCCGATGACGCCTTCGACCAGATAGTTCGTGCCCCACAGGCTCGGGTCGTAAAGCCCGATGGTCTTCTCGCTCACCACCTTGCCGGTGTTGTCCTTGACCGGCCCGACGAAGATCGGCGCGCCCTTCTTGAGCGCCTCGGTCGCTTCGGCGGCGGCCTTGCGCGCCGCTTCGGTCGCGCCGGCGCCGAACTTGGTGTTCTGCACCAGGTCCTTGTCGAAGCCGCCCTCGTACGAATTGGGCAGCTTCTGGCCCTTCACGATCATCTCGGAATAGAGCTTGTAGATGGTGATGTATTTGAGCTCCGAGCCGGTGATGAAGCCCTTGGGCGCCAGGCTCGACTGGTCGGCATTGTGGCCGCACGACTTCATGCCGCGCTTCTCGGTGGTCTCGATCACCACCTTCGGGCTGTCGACGTGGCAGCCGATGATGTCGCAGCCGGCGTCGATCAGGGAGTTCGCCGCTTCCGCCTCGCGCACCGGCAGGCTCCACTCGCCGGTGATGATCAGCCGGACCTCGGCGTTCGGATTGACCTTGCGCACGCCGGCGGTGAACGCATTGATGGTCCGCAGCACCAGCGCGATCGGCTTGGCGGCGATGAATCCGATCTTGTTGGTCTTGGTCGAGAGCCCGGCCGCGATGCCCTCGACGTAGTGCGCCTGCTCGATGTAGCAGAAATAGCCGCCGAGGTTCTGCGGGTGCTTGTCCGCGCTCCACAGCCCGGTCGGATGGCGGAGCTGGACGTTGGGATATTTCTTCGCCATCGCGATCATGAACGGATCGAAATAGCCGAACGAGGTCGCGAAGATCAGCGAGGCCTTGTCGAAGGTGATCATCGACTCCATGGTCTTGGCGACCGCGTCGGTCTCGGCGACGTTTTCCTCCTCGACGATCTTGATGCCGGGCGTCTGCTTGAGCGCCGCGGCGGCGACCGCATGGGACTGGTTCCAGCCGAAATCGTCGCGCGGCCCGACATAGATGAAGCCGACGACGGTATCGGCGGCGTGCGCCCGCTGCAGGCCCGAAGCGAGCAGGAGAGAGGCCGTGCTGGCGCCGACAAACTGGCGCCGGTCGATGAGAGAACGCGTCATGATAGGCTCCTGGGTTGTCCCGGCGGTGATCGTCACTTCCTGGCTTTCCGCGCACTGCGGATGTCGAGTGCGGCGCGGCGCGCCGAAATCGCGCCGGCATAGCGCGCGAGCACGTCCGAGAGGTCCGGCTCCGGCTCGGCCTTCTCGGCCAGCAGCGCGCGCTGCTCGACCGAGCCGACGTGCTCGTCCATGAGCGCGATGGCCGCAGCCGCGTCGCGCTGCCGCAGCGCATCGACGATGGCCCGGTGCTCGCTGATCGCGCATTCGGACGAATGCGGGCGGCCATAGAGCGCCAGGATCAGCGAGCAGCGCGAGACGAGCTCGCCGAGATAGCGGCGCAGCGGCGCATTGTCGGCGAGCGCCGCCAGCGCGATGTGGAATTCCCCGGCCAGGCGGATCGACACGCGCGGATCGCCGACCGCGGCCGCCGCTTCCTCCTCGCGGATGTTGCCTTCCAGCACGGCGCCGAATTCCGGCGTCCATTTCTCGATCGCGAGCCGCACCGCCTCGCGCTCGAGCACGCGGCGCATCGCGAAGACGTCCCGCGCCTCCTTGAGCGTCGGCTTGGCGACGGTCGCCGAACGCTTCGGCTTGGTGTCGACCAGCCCTTCGGACTGCAGGCGCGCGAGCGTCGAGCGCACCAGGGTGCGGCTCATGCCGAAATGCTCGCCGATCTCGTCTTCCGGCAGCTTGGTGCCGGGCGCCAGCGCCTGCTCGATGATGGCGCGCCGGAGGGCCTGATAGGCCGTGTCGGCGCGCGGCGAAGCCTTGCTCATGGGGTCTCGGGAGCCTTTTCGGGCTCGGTTTTGTATCGATCCGGCTCTAAAATCGTATCCAATCCAGGCTTGGCAACAACATCAAGATTTGTGCATTGATGCTCATAAATTGGCCTTTTCCGCATCTTTGCTGAGTCTTACGGTTTTAGCGGTAGGTCAAATTTCGCTAGCCACAGCCGCATCTGCGGATACGAGAAGCGGATCACTTTGTATACCTACTCGGAGTCCCAATGGACAAAGCCGGCGGCGGGGCTGACAGGGTCCTGACTCTCAAGCTCAATCAGCAGCAGCTCGAACTGATCGACCGCACGATCGCGCGCGGCATCGCGCCGGATCGCGCCCTCGCTCATCAGGCTGGCGCTGCGCGAATACGCGGCCGCTCACGCCGGCGACAAGGCCAAGCGATGAGCGCGCGCGCCGCCGTGTTCGAATGGACGCTGCAGCCCGGCACCGGCAAGGCGATCGAGGTGCGCGCCGGGCAGATTCTGCGCATCGCGCAGATCGAAGGCGGCCAGTGCGCCGACTTCAACTGCTTCAGTCTGCACGACTACAAGGAATTCATGCACTGCGGACGGACCCGCACCGTGCACGGCTTCCATCCGAGCAAGGGCACGTTCTTGTGGTCGGCGCCGCCGCGCGAGCGCGCCATGATGTACATCCTCGAAGACACCTACGGCCGCAACGACGTGCTGTTTCCCCGTTGCAGCGCCTATGTCTACGAGAGCGCCTACGGCTTCGACGTTCACACCAATTGCCACGACATCCAGGCCGAGGCGCAGCGCGAGTACGGGCTTACGCCCGACGACGTGCACGACAGCTTCAACCTGTTCATGTGCACCGAAGTCACCGGCCCGCACTCCGCAACGATGACGCGGCAGAACAGCAAGCCCGGCGACCACGTCGACCTGCTGGCGCTGATCGACGTGCTGGCGGTGCCGAACGTGTGCGGCTCTGACGTCATGCGCACCAGCAATTTTGCGCTGCGGCCGCTTCAACTCACGGTGTTCGAGGCGACCGAGGCGGAGATGTCGGCCGTGCCGAAGACCCCGATCCTCAAGAGCCAGCGGACGCCGAAGGACTTTCGCAATCCGAAGATCAAGGCCGATCGCGAACTGCGTCCGGACCCGGCCTACACGCCGCAATTCCCGAACACCCCGATCCGGATCGAGGATGTGCCGGTGACGCTGACCGCCGACGAGGCCGCGCTGCTGAAGTCCGTCAGGCTCGATATTTACGGAGATGACGACGCGGCGGCACTGCGCGACGTCTTCTTCACCTGGTGGGAGGAGCGCTTCCTCTCCGGCAACAGCGGCGCCCCGGCGATCGACTAGCGGTCATACCCGGCACCCGAGCGACTAACTAATTGATTGAACAAGATTTCCAATCTTGTGCCAATCTACCTCAAACGTTATGAGAGTCCCGGCAGAAGCCCTCGCTCACCTGACGGCCATTCTTGATGAAACCTGCTGCGTTCGAATACGCGCGACCCGCGAGCCTCGACGAAGCCTGCGCGCTGCTGGCCGAAAGCGACGATGCGCGCATCATCGCCGGCGGCCAGACCCTGGTGCCGTTCATGGCGATGCGGCTGGCGCGGCCCGTCGAAGCTGATCGATATCGCGCGCATTCCGGGCCTGGCCTTCGTCCGGGAGGAGGGCGACACGGTGACGATCGGCGCCACCACCCGGCAGTGCGTCGTCGAGAAAGACCTGATCGTGGCGGCCAAGCTGCCGCTGCTCGCCCGCGCCATGCCGTTCGTCGGCCATGCGCCGACGCGGGCGCGCGGTACCATCGGCGGCTCGCTCGCCAATGCCGATCCGGCTGCCGAGATCGCGCTGGTGGCGGTGACGCTCGGCGCGACGCTGGTCTATCGCGAAGGCACGGACACCACCGAGATGGCCGCCGCGGACTTCTTCCTTGGTCCGATGGTGACGGCGCTGCCGGTCGCCGCCTGCTTGACCGCGGTGCGCTTCCCGGTCTGGCGCGAGAGCGCGCATCGGCACCGGGTTTCACGAGGTCAGCGCGCGGCGCAGCGACTTCGCCTTCGTGTCGGCGGCGGCGCAGGTCGCGCTCGATGGCGACGGCGTCTGCCGGCGGCTCGCGCTCGGCATCGGTGCGGCGACGCCGGTGCCGCTGCGGCTCGATGCGGTCGAGAAGGCGCTGGTTGGCACGCACATCGGCGAAGCGTCGGCGCGCGATGCGGTCGCCGCGGCGCTCGAAACCATCGAGCCGCTGGCCGACCTGCACGCGTCGCCGGAATACCGCCGCCGCGCTGCGCTGAGCCTGGCGGTGCGCGCGATCATGGACGCCAACGCGCAAGCGGGAGCCGCCCATGCGCGTTGAACTCAACGTCAACGGACAGACACTCGCGGTCGAGGCCGAGCCGCGGCTGTCGCTGCTCGACTGCCTGCGCGACAAGCTCCTGCTCACCGGCGCGCATGCCGGCTGCGAGCACGGCGTCTGCGGCGCCTGCACGGTGCTGATCGACGGCGCGCCGGTGCGCTCGTGCCTGATGTTCGCCGTCCAGGCCGACGGCTACGCCATCACCACCATCGAGGGCGTGGCGCCGGGGCCAGGCGAGCTTGCGCCAATTCAAGATGCGTTCTGCGAGACCCACGGCATGCAGTGCGGCTACTGCACGCCGGCGATGATCCTCACCGCGCACGCGCTGCTCACGAACAATCCCTCGCCGACGCGCGAGGAGATCGTCGAGGCGATTTCCGGCAACATCTGCCGCTGTACCGGCTATGCGCAGATCGTCGAGGCGATCGCGCTCGCCGCCGAGCGCATGCGCGGCCAGAACCTGCCGGCGGCGCGCTGAGACCTATCCTTCGCGGGCACGAGCAAAAAAATCAATTCGAGCCGCGCACCCCTCAGTGTGTCAGCGCATCCGCCGCCTTGGCATCGACGCGGCTGTGGCCGGCCCGCATCAGCTTGCCGAGATAGTGCTCCGATACGGTGATCGGCGGATATTTCGGCGCCTCGCCCGCGCGCAGGCAGCTATCGAGGCAGCGGATTTCGGCGTCGGGGTTGGGGTTGGTGAAGAACACCAGCGAGATGCGGTCCTGCGGCGTGGCGCCCGGCGGCGGCACGGCGACGCGATGCATGGTCGAGACCCAGCGGTCGTTCGACCAGCGCCCCATCAGGTCGCCGATGTTGCAGCAGAAGCCGTCGGCCGGGATGTGTACGTCGATCCAGCTGCCGTTGCGGTGCTGGACTTGCAGGCCGCCCGGCGTATCGTCGCCGCGCACGAACGTCATGATACCGTAGTCGGTATGCGCGCCGGCGCGCAACTGCCCCGGCAGCGGCGTCTCTCTCACCGCGGGATAACGGATGACGCGGCACACGCTCGCCTGGCGATCGAACTTGTCGGCGAAGTAGTTCTCGTTCCCATCCAGCGCCGTCGCCATCGCGCGCAGCACGCTTCCCGCCAGACCCATCATGGTCTCGTAGTAAGCCACCAGGGTCTGCTTGAAGTCGTGCGGATGCTCCGGCCAGATGTTCGGCGCGTACATCTGCGCGCTGGTCGGGTCGACCTTGGCGGCAAGGTCCGCGCTCTCCTGGCCGAAGGCGAAAGCCTCCTGGATATCGGGCGGGGTGGCCTGACCCATCGAATAGGCGATCGAGCGATCGCCAATCCAGTTGTAGCCGCGACTGATCTTCGCCGGCGGCCGCTTGACCTTCAATTTTTCCTCGTCGGGCAGCGCGAAGAAATCGATCGCGCGCTGCCGCGTCTTGGCGATCAGCTCCGTCGGCACGCCGTGTCCCGCCACCAGGAAGAAGCCGGTGTCCCGGCAGGCCTCGTCGATCTGCCGCGCCACCTCGCACCGCCCGGCGTCACCGCCCGTTCGCAGCGGCGTGAGGTCGATTGTGGGGATCGCATTTCCGGCCGCCATGGTGCACCTTCTTGTGTGGTGGGCACTGCTGCCCGACTATATCGCCGTCGATGGCCCCCGCAATGCCGCAGGTGCGGGGCTTCCATTCAGGAATGCCGCCATGAACCGTCCCGTCGATCGCCGCGCCGCACTCGCCTTGTTGCTGACCGCAGGCGCTGCGGTGCTTTCGCCCCGTGTCGCGCGCGCGCAGGGCGCGTTTCCCAACCGGTCGATCCGGATCGTCGTGCCGGTGTCGGCGGGCGGGGGCGTCGACACCTTCGCGCGCCTGATCGCCAACAAGATCAAGCAGCAACGCGACGTGCAGTTCATTGTCGAGAACCGCACCGGCGGCAATAGCACCATCGGCGGCCTCGAGGTGCAGCGCGCCGCGCCGGACGGCTACACCGTCCTGTTCCACGCCTCGACCCACGTGGTCGCGCAGCGCGTGATGCGCAACGCACCCTACGACCCGGTCGCCGACTTCACGCCGATCGCGCTCACCGGCAGCGCACCGCTGGTGCACGTCATTGCCAACAACCGGCCGGAGAAGACGCTGGCCGAGATCGTCGCTTCCGCCAAGCAGGACCCGAAGGCATGGTCGTTCGCGACCGCGCAGCTCGGCGCGCCTGGCCATCTCGCGGCGGTTGCGTTCAACCAATACACCGGCATCAACGTGCCGATTATCGTCTATCGCGGCACCGCGCCGGCCGTAAACGACGTCGCCGGCGGGCATGTGCCGATGATGATCGAAGCGATCCTGGCGCTGCTGCCGATGGTGCGCGCGAGCAGCGTGCGGGCCGTCGCGCTCACCGGTTCCAAACGCAGTACGCTGGCGCCCGAGATCCCGACCATGGCCGAAGTCGGCCTGCCGGCGCTGGATTTCGGCGCCTGGTGGGGCATGTGGGGCCCGCCCGGGATGCCTCCCGATCTCACCAGGACGATCAACGGCTGGGTCAACGAGGCCGTCAAGGCGCTGGCGGCGGAAGGGCGTCTCGCCACGCTCGGCATCGAGCCGGTGGAGCAAAGCCCGCAATTCTTCGGGCAGTTCATCGCGGCCGACGTCGACCGCACCGCCAAGCTGCTGAAGGCGGCGAATTTCCAGCCGGAATGAACAAGCCGGCGCTCTGCTCGCGGCAGTCCTACGAAAGCGCTGTGTTTACCGGCGCGCCGATTGCCGGTAGGTAGGCGCATGGCCCCGCCGGGAAAATTCCGCTTTGTCTCCACCGATCGCCGCGTGCGCGAGGATCGCCGCTTCGTCGTCGGCAAGGGCCGGTTCGCGGCCGACATCGTCCCGCAGGGCGTCAAGCATGTCGCGCTGGTGACCTCGCCGCATCCGGCGGCGCGCATCGTGTCGATCGACAAGACCGCCGCGCTCGCGCTGCCCGGCGTGCACTACGTGCTGGATGGACGCGAGCTTGCCGCTGCCACGGTGCCGCTGGCGGCGGGTCTCGACACCCCGCACGTGCTGCGCCGGCCGCTTGCGGTGGATGTCGCGCACTATGCCGGCGAATGGGTCGTCGCCGTGGTCGCCGACAGTCGCGCGCTCGCCGAGGATGCCGCCGAACTGGTGGCGGTGGAATATGAGCCGCTGCCGTTCGTGCTCGACGGCGAGGAGGCCTACCGGCCCGGCGGCGTTCTGGTGCACGAAGCGCACGGCACCAACGTGCTGCTCGACCGCACCTTCGTCTGGGGCGAGGTCGAGCAGGATTTTGCCGCGAGCCCCCACACGCTCAGGCATCGCGTCAAATGGGGCCGCAGTTCCACGGTGCCGATCGAGACCTTCGGCGTCACGGCAAGCTGGGATCCATGGCGGGAGATTCTCGACGTCTGGGCCTCGATCCAGATGCCGAAGTATCCAGAACAGACCGCGATGGCGCTGAAGCTGCCGGCTTCGTCGGTGCGCGTGCATTACGATGTCGACGTCGGCGGCAGCTATGGTGTCAAGCGCGGCATCAAACACACCGTCCTCGTCGGTCACGTGTCGCGGGTGTTGTGCACTCCCGTACGGCTGATCGAGGACCGGCTGGAGAACATGCGCGGCGGCGACATGCATGGCCCCGAGCGCAACTTCGATGTCGAGGTGGCGTTCGACGACCAGGGCGTGATCCGCTCGATGAAGATGCGCGCGCTCGACAATGTCGGCGCCTATGCCGGCCGCTCGCCGTTCCAGCTCGGCAAGCCGGTCGGTGCCATCGTCGGGCCGTATCGTATCAAGAGCGTGCAGTATCAGGCGATCGCGGTGCTCTCGAACAAGACCGTGCAGGAGGCGGTGCGCGCCTTCGGGCAGTCGCCGACCAATTATGCGATCGAGCGCACCGTCGACGAAGTCGCCAGGCACCTCAAACTCGACCGGCTGGAGGTGCGCCGGCGCAACCTGATCCAGCGCGAGGACTTTCCGTATCTCATTCCGAGCGGCTCGACCTACGACAGCGGCGATTATCAGACCGTCATCGGCAAGGTCCTGGCGCAGGCGCCCTACGACGACCTGATCGCCGAACGCGACCGCCTGCGCGGCGAAGGGCTGCTCGCCGGTATCGGCATCGCCGCCTGCCTGGAGCCTTCCGGCGGCAACTCGTCGTTCGAGCCGCTGCTCAACCCGAAGAACGAGACCACCACCTGGATGGACTCCTGCCGCATCAGCGTCGATCTCACCGGCGCCATCATGGCGACGGTTCACACCACCTCGGCGGGCCAAGGGCACGAGACGCTGGTCGGCACGGTGGTGGGTGAAGTGCTGGAAATCGATCCCGACAAGATCCGCATCACGCGACCGGACTCGATCAATTCGCTGCCGAGCAACAGCCCGGTCGGCAGCCGCATGGCGATCATGCTGGGGGGCGCGGCGTTCCATGCGGCGCGCAAGCTCAAGGACAAGCTGATCGCGATCGGCGCATTCGACTTGGGCGTCGCGCCGGAGCGCGCGATCTACCGCGACGGCACGGTGTTCGACGCCGCCAAGCCCGAGCGCAAGCGCAACTGGGCCGAGCTGGTCGCTATCGCGCACCGTCAGGTGCACCGGCTGCCGCCGGGCGAGGAGCCCGGGCTCGCGACCAGCCACATCATGCCGGTGCCGACCGGCGGGACGCTGCCGACGGCGGACGGGCGCGTGCAGATGTATCCCGTGCTACGCGTTCGAATTCCACCTGGTGCTGGTCGCCATCGATCCCATCCTCGGCAAGCCCGAGATCCGCCGCTACGTCATCGGCCACGACTGCGGCACGCAGATCAATCCGAAGATCGTGCGCGGCATGACCATGGGCGGCATCGCGCACGGCATCGGCGCCGCGCTGTACGAAGAATTCGCCTATAACGGCGAAGGCCAGCTCGTCGCGCAGAGCTTCATGGACTATCTGCTGCCGTCCTCGCACGAAATCCCGGCGGTCGAGATCGTGCATCACGAAACGCCGTCGCCGCACACGGTGTTCGGCCAGAAGGGCTCGGGCGAGAGCGGCTATCTCGGCGCGCCGGCCGCGATCGCCAGCGCCGTCAACGATGCGGTCGCGCCGCTCGGGCTCACGGTGAACAGCCTGCCGATCAAGATGACGAAACTCGCGGACCTGATCGCGAGTGCGAGCGAAATCAAGGGAATGAAGAAAGCATGATCATCGACGTCCACGGCCACCTGGTGCCACCCGCGCTGCTCGACACCATCCGCAAGGAGCGTGCGAAGTTTCCCTCGCTCCGGCTGGTCGAGGACGGCGGGGGCCTTGCACTGTCCTTCGCGGGCGGCAAGCCGTCGCGGCCGATCATGAAGGGGCTGAGCGACACCGCCGGCCGCCTCGCCTGGATGGCGAAGCAGGGCATCGACCGCCAGGTCAACGGCGGCTGGCCGGACTGGTTCGGTTACGACCTGCCGCGCCGCCGAGGGCGAGGCCTGGTGCCGGCTGTTCAACGATGCGCTGCTGTCACAAGTGAAATCCGAGCCGCGCTTCGTGCCGCTCGCGAGCGTACCGATGCAGGACGGCGCGCGCGCCGCCGCGGTGCTCAAGGCGGCGATGAGCGCGGGCTTCCGCGGCGCGATGATCTCGACGCTGCCGCGCGGCATCGGCAGCGTGCTCGACGCCAAGGACCTCGATCCGTTCTGGGCGGCGGCCGACGAGACCGGCGCGGTGATCCATATCCACCCGGCCTATGACGCCGGCGAAAGCCGGGTGAACGATTTCGGCCTCGCCAATGGCGTCGGCCGCGTCACCGACGCGATCGTGGCGATCGCGCGGCTGCTCTGCACCGGCCATGTCGCGCGCTACCGCAACGCCAGGTTCTTCGTGCCGATCGGCGCCGCCGGGCTGCCGTTCGTCATCGGCCGGCTCAAGCGCAACCACGAGATCACGCCGAACATCGCCGACCCGGTCGAAGGACTCTCGCGCATCTACACCGACAGCATCGTGCACGATCCGCGCGTGTTGCGGTTCGTGATCGAGATGATCGGCCTCGACCATGTGATGATGGGCTCCGACACGCCGTTCCCGATCGGCGAGCTCGAGCCGATGAAGGTGGTCGCGGCGGCCGGCCTCAAGCCGGACGAAGCCGCCGCGATCGCCGGGAGCACGGCGCAGAAGGTGTTCGGGATCGCGTGACGGATCTTTGACCGGCGAGGAGGCGTTTCCGCTCATGCCCGCGGAAGCGGGCATCAGTCTTGTCAAGCGCTGGGTCCCCGCTTCGCGGGGACGAGCGGGGCAGATGCCATTCCGGCTACCGCCTTGCCGGCGTCACGCTGCTGACGCGCGGGTCGGTCGCCTGCTGCACCGCCTTGAGCGGATCGACCAGGCCCGCGCCGTAGGTGTCGTCGCGCGCGGCGGTGCCGAGCCGCTTGGCGGTCGCGATCAGGATGCGCTTCACGTCGGCGGGCTTGAGGTTCGGATTGCGCTCGAGCATCAGCGCCACCACGCCGCTCATCTCGGCCGACGCCACCGAGGTGCCGGTCGTGAGCTGATAGGCGCCGTCCGGCGCCGGCACCAGGATATCGACGCCCGGCGCCGCGAGCGCGACCTGGCGGCCGCGGTTGGCGCCGGAGAAAATCTGGTCGTTCTCGTCGGTCGCGGTCACGCCGATCACGTTCGGATTGGCGCCCGGATAGAGCGGCGGCGAGCGCGGGCCGGCGTTGCCGACCGCGGCGACCAGCACGATGTTGCGGTCATACGCCGCCTTGAGCGCGCGTTCGAGCGCCGGATCCTTCGGGCCGGCGAAGCTCATATTGATGATGCGCGCGCCCTGCGTTACCGACCAGTCGATGCCCTTGAGGATCTGGAACGTCGTGCCTTCCGCGCTGGCGGCGCTGCTGAAGGCGTGCACCGCGAACAGCCGGGCGCCCGGCGCGATGCCGATCAGCTTCTGGTGCGAGCCGATGGCGCCGGCCATGCCGGTGCCGTGCGGGTGCGGCTTCTCGGGCGCGCCGACCGCGCTGTAACGCTGGGCGATGTTGCCCTGCAGGTCGGGATGGGCGGCGTCGATCTCCGAATCGACCACCGCGATGGTGATGTTGTTGCCGCGCACCAGGCGGTGCACCTCGTTGAGGCGCAGCTTCTCGATCGCGTACTGCGTGGCGTCATCCTGCTGCGCCGGTGCGCCGGCCTGCTGGCCGAAATGATAGAAGTAGTTCGGTTGCGTCAGCGGGAACGGGAACGCCTGCTGCACCGTCGCGATCACCGCGCGCACGGTCGCGCCGTTGTCGATGTGGAACTTGTAGAAGGTGACGTTGAGCGAATCGAGCGTCTGCTGATCGGTCAGCGACAGCCCGAGCGCCAAGAGCCGGTTGATCTGGTCTTGCGTCAGCACGCCGCGTACGAAGATCAACACCTCGTCCTGGGCGAAGTTGTTCTCCCCTTGCGGCGGCATGCCGTTGATGCGCGGGAAGGTGTTGGTCGGACCCGTCTGACCCGGACCAGTCGGGCCGCCCTGGCCCAGGATCGTCAGCACCGGAGCGTTCGGCGGCCGGTTGAGCGCGCTGCGGTCGACCACCTCGCCCGGGACGATGTTGATGATGATCGGGTCGGTGAGATTCTGCAGCGCCTTGATCTGTGGCGCGATCTGATTGCTGTTGACGCTGGGCGGCGGGATGTTGGGCGGCGGGAGGGGCCGAAAACTGTTGCAGGCTGTGCAGTCGTTAATGGTCTGCGCGGCCGAGGTGCAAGGAAATGATGCAGCCGCCAGCAGTGCCGCGACAGCCAAAACGAACGGTCGAATGGATGCATCATCGCAGCGTTCCTTCAATACCGGGCGGTCACGACAAATCGGAACCGCCAGTCATCGCGGGGCCCTTCGATCGCCTTGACGGCGAAAAGGTCCGCGGTGACCGTGTTGAGCCAACCAAGCCGAAGTCCACCCCCGGCCGACGCTGCGTTGACGTTGCTAGCTATACCAGGATCCGGGGCAATATTGTGAAGCCATGCGGTGTCGGCATAGAGATAAAGCTGCGCCTGGGTCATGCCCTGGGGCAAATAATGGAAATCGAAGCGGAATTCGCCCAGAATCTCGAAGCAATTGTCGCCGATCACCTGCGAGGGGTCGTAGGCGCGGCCGAATACCCGGCCGCCATAGCCGCAGACCTCCGGGTAGAGCAGCGGCGTGCCGGCATATTGCCCGAGCACGGCATTGAAGATCGAGAAGCCCGCCGGCAGCGGCTGCACGCGCGCAAGCGTTCCCTCGAACTTGGTGAAGTCGACGCGGCCTGAAGCGCGCGAGGCCAGCGTATTGCCGTTGACGGTGCTGCCCAGGCCTTGGATGCCCTGGCTGACCACGCCGTAGAACTGGTTGGCGCCGCCGAGGGGATCGATCCAGTCAGCCTCCGCCCGTAGCCGGAAGCCGCGCAGACGGTCCTGGCTGAACGGCGCGGTCAGCAGCGTGCCGTCGTCGTCGGACTGGAACCACAGCCCGGTCAGCGTGACGTTGTGCTCGCGCTGGCGCAGGATCGGATAGGTCAGGCCGGCTTCGACCACCAGGCTCTTGGTCCGGTAGTCGATGCTCTCCAACTCGACCGTGCCGGGCTTGCCCCAGCCGTAGCCGGCGAACACGTAGGCCGACAATCCTTCGCTGTTGAGCACCTGCCGGTAGTTGGCGGCGACGTAGGTCAGTTCCTTGAACTGCCAGGAGCCGGCGGCGGTCACGGTGAACGCCTCGTGCGCATGCATCAGGTTCTTGATGCTGGCGCTGGCCAGGTACTGGTAGGGCCCGCGCCCCGCGCTGCCGAGATTGTCCGAGCGCGCCAGCGCATCGACCTTCTTCTCGGTCATCTCGACGATCAGCGTGGCGGCGCCGGGATGCGAGGTCGAGGGCACCAGCCGGTTCTTGAACCGCAGTCCCGGCAGATCGCCGGCGAGCAGGAGATAGCGCTCGATGGTGCGAAGGTTCGACGGCCGCTCGGCCATGATCTTCGCGGCGTATTCGGAGAAGAAGTCGCGGTAGCTGCCAACCTCGGCCGGCCACTCGACCTTGTCGACATAGCCCTCTGTCACCTGGATCTGCAGGACCGTGCCGGCCGGATCGATGGTCTGCGACACGACCGCGGCGCGCGACAGCACGAAGCCGTCGACGCCGTATTTGTCGGTGATCCGCTTGGCGATCTCGAACACCACGCTGAGCGGCACCGTGTGGCCGACGAACTCGCCGTAGAGCCGTGCCAGCTCCTCCGGCCGGTAGACGGTCGAGCCGGTGACGTTGACGCTACGGATGATGATCTTGACGTCGCTCGTGCCCGGCGTCGGCGCGGCGCTCGGCAGGCCGATGAGCGGTGCGCCCGGCAGGGTGGGTGCGGTCGGATAGGTGGTGAAGCGCTCGCGCTCGCGGCCCGGCAATTCGCTCGGCGGAATAACCTGGGCGAGGACAGCTGCGCTCGTCGCGCTGACCATCACCCAGGCCGCCAAAACTCGACAGATGCCGGCGAACATTCATGGCCTCGTAAGTCGCTAGCAGCGGCCGGAACCTTACCGGGCGGCGGCCTTGCGGCCAATCGGCGAAGGCTGATTTTGCCTGTCCCAAAATGGCAATTTCCCTATATGTTTCAATAAGGTCACAGGAATCGATCCGGCACATTTCCGCCGTCTTTGCTGCCTGCTTTTGCTACCGATTTCGCGCTGCACAAGGGGTGGCTGCCGCCACTGCGTCCGTTGCCCGGCGCGAACCGGGCCGGTTCGGCGCTCTCCGGTTGCAGGGCTCGCGGGCAGATCGTGGCGGCGCGATCACAGTGGTGTCGCGATGGCGAATCGTCGGGAACGGGGGCGGCCGCGCTCTCCGGCGTCTGCCGGCAATCAGGCCGGCAATTTGCGCGCCTGCGGCCTGCATTCTAGTCTTTCGCGACCGCAGACCTGTGAGGCTTCCATGAGCGCGCCAACGCTCCAATTGAGCATCGCGCTCTCCGACAACGAGCGCACCCGGCCGCTGCTGGAAGGCCGCGTGGCCCCGCAGGGGATCGCGCTCGTCCCGACCATGATCCACCCGTCCGAGATGTTCTGGCGGCAGCTGCGCTTCGCCGAATTCGACATTTCCGAAATGTCGATGTCGTCGCTGATCATCGCGACGGCGCGCGGCGACACCCGCTGGGTGGCGATCCCGGTCTTCACCATGCGCAAGTTCTTCCACACCAGCATCATCGTGCGGGTGGATTCCGGCATCACCACGCCGTCGCAACTGCGCGGCAAGCGCATCGGCGTGCCGGAATATCAGCAGACCTGGGCGATCTGGTCGCGCGGCATCCTGCAGCACGAGTTCGGCGTGCATGCGCGTGAGATCGAATGGTTCATGGAGCGCAATCCCGACAAGAGCCACGGCGGCGCCACCGGTTTTGCGCCGCCCGCGGGGGTGACGGTGAACCAGATCCCGCCGACGACCAACATGGGCGAGATGCTGCTGCGCGGCGAACTGGACGGCTCGATCCACTATCTGCCTGAGAAGAACCTGGTCGACCGCAGCCGCGTCGACGTCTCGGCGGTGACGCGCTATCTGTTTCCCGATCCGGCCGCCGAAGGCCGCCGCTATTTCGCCAAGACCGGGTTATTCCCGATCAATCACACCGTGGTGGTGCGGCGCTCGCTGCTCGAGAGCCATCCCTGGATCGCGCTCAACCTCTATTCGGCCTTCGTCGCCGCCAAGGAGGAGATCGCGCGTGCCGGCGCTTCCTATCTGAGCTGGTATTTCGAGGCAGGGCTGTTGTCCGGCGACGTGAAGCAGGCGCTCGCCGCCAACGACCCGCTCGCCTACGGCTTCAAGGCGGCACGGCCGGTGCTCGAGACCGTCACGCAATATGTGCACGAGCAGGGGCTCAGCGATCGCAAGGTCGAGCTCGCCGAGCTGTTCGCACCGAGCACGCTTGATGTGTGACGACCGCTCGGCTTCTTGCTTTCTGTCATCGCCGGGCTTGACCCGGCGATCCATCATCTTCGAAAGAGGATGGATCACCGGGTCACGCCGCTTCGCGGCGACCCGGTGATGACCGCGGCGTTGGGAGAGGGCAAGTTAGATGGGCAGCCAAAAAGGCTACGACTACATCATCGTCGGCGCGGGTTCGGCCGGCTGCGTGCTGGCCAACCGGTTGAGCGAGGATGGCGGCGCAAGCGTGCTGATCCTCGAAGCCGGTCCGCCCGACCGCCATCCCTACATCCACATCCCGCTCGGCTTGGGCAAGATGCACGAGCACGGCATGTTCAATTGGGGCTATCACACCGAGCCCGAGCCGAACATGAACGGCCGCAAGATCGAGGCGATGCGCGGCAAGGTGCTGGGCGGCTCGTCGTCGATCAACGTCATGGCCTACACGCGCGGCCATCGCGGCGACTACGACCGCTGGGCGCAGAAGGGCGCGCTCGGCTGGTCCTATGCGGACGTGCTGCCGTACTTCAAGCGCACCGAGACCTGGGAGAACGGCGTCAATCCCTGGCGCGGCGGGTCGGGGCCGGTCGGCACCGAATACGCCAAGACCGAGGACCCGGTCTATGACGCCTGGCTCGACGCGGCGCGCGCCGCCGGCCTGCCGGTGACCGACGACTACAACGGCAAGCAGCAGGAAGGCTTCGGCCGCGGCCAATATACCATCCGCAACGGCTACCGCTCGTCGGCCGCCACCGCCTATCTCAAGCCGGCGCGCAATCGAAAAAATCTCACCGTCGAGACCGGCGCGCAGGCCACCCGCCTGCTGATGCAGGGCACCCGCGCGACCGGTGTCGAATACATCGCGGCCGGCGGGCAGACGGTGCGTGCCGAGGCCGGCCGTGAGGTGATTGTCGCTGGCGGCACATTCAACACGCCGCCGCTGCTCATGCTGTCGGGCATCGGCCCGGCGGGGCACCTCAAGGACCTGGGTATCAAGCCGGTGGTGGACCTGCCGGTCGGCAAGAACCTGCAAGACCATCTCGCGGTCATCATCTTCTTCGCGCGGTTGAACGAAAGCGTGTTCCGGCACGACATGCGTTTCGACCGCATGGCGCGCAGCATGCTGCAGGCCTGGTTCTTCGGCAGCGGTCCCGGCACGCGTGTGCCGGGCGGGCTGCACGCCTTCATCAAGACGCGGCCGGAGCTGGCGGTGCCCGACGTCGAGTTCATGTTCCGCGGCGCGCCGGCCGAGCCGCACTTGTGGTTTCCGCTCGATCAAGCCGGCCTATCCGGACGGCTACGGCATCCGCCCGACCTTGCTGCATCCGGACAGCCGCGGCGAGATCCTGCTGCGCTCGACCGATCCCAAGGATCCGCCGCGCATCGTCTACAACTTCTTTTCGGCGCCGGGCGATCTGCCGAAGCTGCGCGAAGGGTTCAAGATCGCGCGCAACGTCGCCGCCCAGAAGGCGATGGCGCCCTATCGCGGCGTCGAAACCTCGCCGGGCGACAGCGTGAAGACCGACGCCGAGATCGACGCGTTCATCCGCCGCACCGCCATCACCGCGCATCACCCGTGCGGCACCTGCGCGATGGGCATCGGGCCCGAGGCCGTCACCGATCCGCAGTTGCGCGTGCGCGGCGTCGAGGGCTTGCGCGTCGTGGACGCGTCGGTGATGCCCGACCTGGTCTCGGCCCACATCAATGCCTGCGTGCTGATGATCGCCGAGAAGGCGTCCGACGTCATTCGCGGCAAGCCCGTGCTGCCGGCCGAAACGGATGCCTGACGTGGTTCAGCCGCTGCCGGCGCAAACATGCCTGACCCGCGCCGGGGACATGAAAGCCATGGAAAGGGCCTTCTTTCGCGCGCGAGCGGCTTTCCGCGACGCGACGGCAACGATAATATCTGCGCCACCGTCAAGGACCGACCGGCTCTGGGATCAGGGCGCCGTCCGAAAAATGATTTGGGAGAACACCATGACGCGGAAGAGCCCGCGTCCCGCAGTGAACCGGCGTAAATTTCTGACCGGCGTCGCAGTCGCCGGTGCGGCGAGCGCCGTGACGGCTCCGCCGAATCCCGCGCAGGCTGCCCCGGCGGCGGCGCCCCGCCTGCCGTCCGCGCTGCCGCCCACGTTCCGGACCATCGCGGCCGAGACCGGCACGCCCGGCAAGGACGAATCCCGCATCCAGGGCAAGGCCGGTTCGGACTTCATGGTCGACGTCATCAAGACGCTCGACATCAAGTATCTGCCGTCCAACTGCGCATCGAGCTTCCGCGGCATCCACGAATCGCTGATCAACTACGGTCAGAACAAGATGCCGGAATTCCTCACCTGCACGCACGAGGAATCCGCGGTCGGCATGTCGCACGGCTACTTCAAGGTCGCCGGCAAGCCGCTGCTGACGCTGTGCCACGGCACCGTCGGCCTGCAGCATGCGGCGATGGGCGTCTACAATGCCTGGTGCGACCGCGTGCCGGTGATCGTGGTCGGCGGCAACGATCTCGACGCCGCGCACCGGCCGCCGGGCGTGCCGACCTTCCACTCGGCGCAGGACATCAACGCGCTGGTGCGCGACTACACCAAGTGGGACGACACCCCGGTGTCGCTGCAGCACTACGCGCAGTCGTTCGTGCGCGCCTACAAGATCGCGATGACGCCGCCCTATGGCCCGGTCGCGATCTCGCTCGACGCCGGCCTGCAGCAGGAGCCGGTCAAGAGCAACGGCGAGAAGCTCTACATCCCGCGCTACGTGCCGACCTCGCCGCCGCAAGGCGAGACCGGCGCCGTCAAGGAAGCCGCGCGGCTTCTCGCCAACGCCGCCAATCCGGTGATCGTCGTCGATCGTGCGGCGCGTACGCAGAACGGCGTCCGGCTGCTCGTCGAGCTTGCCGAACTGCTGCAGGCGCGCGTCGTCGACCAGCAGGGCCGGATGAACTTCCCGAAGACGCACTATCTCAGCGCGCCGCCGACCGTGGTGAACAACGCCGACGTGATCATCGGGATGGAACTGTCCGACTTCTGGGCGGTGGTGAACGCCTATATCGACAACGGCGAGCACGGCATCGGCGTCAACACGACCCGCATCAAGCCCGATACCAAGCTGATCAGCATCAGCTCGGTCGAGCTCAACACCAAGGCCAACTACCAGGACTTCCAGCGCTTCCTGTCGGTCGACATCTCGATGGCGGCGGACGCGGAAGCGACGCTGCCCTCGCTGATCGAGGCGGTGAAGTCGGCGATCCCGAACGACCGCAAGGCCGCGATCGACAAGCGCGGCGAGGCCGCCCGCAAGGCCTATGCGGAGGGCCGCGCCCGCACCAAGGAGGCGGCGGCGGTGGCGTGGAACGAAAGCCCGATCAGCACCGCGCGCCTCACGATGGAGCTCTACGCCCAGATCAAGGACCTCGACTGGTCGCTGGTCGCCTCCGAAGGCAATGTCAGCAACTGGCCGAACCGGCTCTGGCCGATGGAGAAGCACTATCAGTGGCTCGGCCGCTCCGGCGGCTATGGCGTGGGCTACGGCGCGCCGGCCTCGGTCGGCGCCGCGCTCGCCAACCGCGACGTCGGCGGCCGGTTCTCGGTCTCGATCCAGTCGGACGGCGACCTGATGTACGCGCCCGGCGTGCTGTGGACGGCGGCGAAGCACAAGATCCCGCTGCTCGCCGTGATGCACAACAACCGCGGATACCATCAGGAAGTGATGCACGTGCAGCGGCTGTCGAACTTCCGCAACCGCGTCGCGAGCCTCGGCGGCGACATGGGGCCGATCGGCACCAGCATCATGAATCCCGACATCGAGTACCACAAGCTTGCGGAATTGATGGGCTGGTGGGCGAAGGGTCCGATCAAGGATCCGGCCGAGCTCGGGCCCGCGATCAAGCAGGCGGTGGCGGCGGTCAAGGAAGGCCAGCCCGCGCTGGTCAACGTCTGGACCCAGCCGCGCTGACCGCGTTCTGGACTTGCACGCTCGCTCCGCTCGTCCCCGCGAAAGCGGGGACCCAGCGCTCAGACCAGATGCCCGCTGGCGTTTACCCCCGACTCGGTCGGAGGCGGGCATGAGCGGGAGAGAGTGACGCAATCTCAATTGAACAAAGACTAGGGAGAGTTCCATGCGTTTCGTTGGTGTGTTGGGGCTGGCGGCGTTTGCGGCCGGCCTGTTCGTCGGCCCGGCTGCCGCACTCGCGGCGTCGGCCGAAAAGGGCAAGGACTCGTACATGAAGTACGGCTGCTGGGGCTGCCACGGCATGGTCGGGCAGGGCGGCATTACCGGCCCCAAGCTCGCGCCCGAGCCGATTCCGATCGAGGCGTTTGTCGGGTTCGTGCGCCAGACCAACCGCGGCATGCCGCCCTACATGGAGCCGGTGCTGCCGAACGAGGATCTGGCGGACATCCACGCCTACCTGGCGTCGATCAAGAAGGGCCCGGAGGCGAAGGATATCCCGCTGCTGAATCAGTAGCGGGCGCCGAACGGAAGCAGCGCTACAAATCCAGCACCAGCCGCTCGCTCTTGCAGCCGGCGCAGCAGATCATCACCTTGGTGTTCGACGCCTGCTCCTCCTCGCTGAGGATCGAGTCCCGGTGGACCGGCTCGCCCGAGATCACGCGCTGCTCGCAGGCGCCGCAGATGCCGAGCTCGCAGGAATAGTCGACGTCGACGCCGGCATCGAGCAGCACCTGCAGGATGCTCTGGCCTTCCGGGATGACGAATTCCTGTCCCGACTTGGCTAGCTCCACGACGAAGCCGCCCTTCTTGTCGTCGGCCAGCACCTTCGGGCGTGAAATACTCGATGTGGACCTGCTCGCGCGGCCAGTCCTTGGTGGCGGCCTCGAAGGCGCTGAGCATCGGGGTCGGACCGCAGCAGTAGAGATGCGCGTCCTTCGGCGCCTGCGCCACCAGCGCGGCGACGTCGAGAAACTTGCCGGCGCTCTCGTCGTCGAAGTGGAACTGCGCCGGCGCCATGGTTTCGAGCGCGCCGAGAAACGCCATGTCGGAGCGCGAGCGCGCCGCATAGTGGAGCGTCCAGGGCCGGCCGAGCGCCGCCAGCCGCTGCACCATGCACCAGATCGGCGTGATGCCGATGCCGCCGGCGAACAGAACGACGTGCGCGGCATCCTCCTTGAGCGCAAAGTTGTTGCGCGGTGCGCTGATCTTGAGCGTCCGGCCGACGCGCAGGTCGTCGTGGACGTAGCGCGAGCCGCCGCGGCTCGCCGGATCGCGCTTGATGCCGAGCGTGTAGCTTTTGGGCTCGCGCTCGGGATTGATCAGCGAATATTGCCGGATCAGCCCGTTGGGCAGATGCAGGTCGATATGCGCGCCGGGCTCGTAGGCCGGCAGGGTTCCGCCGTCCGGCCGCGCCAGCTCGTAGAGGTGCGTGTCGCGCGCCGCGTAGCGGATCGCGTTCACGCGCACGTCGATCAGGTCAGGCTGCGCCGTGCTCACCGGTGCTCCCTCTTGCCGCCTCGGCCGAACCGAAAGCGTCATCGGGCACGCAGGGCGGTTTGTCAAACCGCCTTGGGCGTCAATATTCCAGCCGCCAAAAAGAAACCGCCGCCGGGATCGCTCCCGGCGGCGGCAGGCTTGACGCGTCCCTGACAGGTCAGGCGGCGGACAGGTTGCCGAACTTCTTGAGGTTCTCTTTCTGCTTTTCGTTGCGCGGCGGCAGCTTGAACAGCTCGGCCGCGGTGCCGCCGAGAATGTTGTGCTTGCCCTTCTCCGACAGGAAGGGCAGGTCGTAGATCGTGCTGGGCAGGTCGAAGTCCCAGTGCGGATAGTCCGACGAGTAGAGCAGCTGCGTTTCCGCGTTCATCATGCGGAACGTGCACTCCAGCGCGCTCCATGTCCTGGATCTCCATCGGCTGCGTCGAGTAGTACATGTCGCGCATGTAGTCGGACGGCTTCTTCTTGAGCAGCGGCGCCTCGGACGGGCGCAGCATGTATTCGTGGTCGAGCTTCTGCATCAGGAACGGGATCCAGGCCAGGCCGGACTCGATCCAGACCACCGGCAGCTTCGGGAAGCGCTCGCCCAGGCCGTTGATCACCCAGTTGGTGCAATGCAGGATGTTGTACCAGCTGAAGCCCAGCGCATGCACCGACAGGAAGCGGTTGCAGGTCTTGAAGATCGGCTCGGACCAGTTCGGGCCGGAGTGGAACGACAGCACCAGGCCGCGCTCCTCGATGGCGCGGTAGACCTTCATGTACTGGTTCTCGTGCACGCCGTTCTGGCGCACGGTCGTCACCATGAAGCCGCCGACGTGCTTGCGGTCGCCGAACGTCTCGACGTGGCGCAGCGCCTCGTCGGCATCGTTGAACGGCAGGCACAGCATCGAATAGAAGCGGTGATCGGATTCCGGCAGCACCTTCTCGGTGAGCCAGCGATTGTAGGCCCAGCACAGCTCGTGCCTCCATTTCCTTCTGCGGATGCATGCCGATGCTGAGCATCCCGGTCGGGAACAGGCAGGAGTAGTCGACGCTCATCGCGTCCATCCAGCGATAGCCGAGCTGGACGTCGCGCAGGTGGCCCTTCTCCTCGGTCTTCTCGCTGGAGCGCAGCGGATAGCGCGTCACGCGGCCGCCCATGTCCTGGTAGCCGACGTTCTGCACCGTGATGGCGCCGCGGCCGCCCTTGGCGATGCCCTGGATGGCGAGCTGCCGCAGCACGTCGTTTTCCATGTAGGGCAGGAACTCGCGAAAGTTCTCGCTCTCGTAGTGATGCGCGTCGACGTCGACGATCAGCATGTCGTCGAGCTTGCGCTGCACTGCCTGCTTGCGGGCGTGAGCAAGCAGCCGGGTGGTGTTCAGTTCCTCGACTGTGACGCGTCGGCCGCGGTCGGCAATTAGATCCATATCATTCTCCCATGATCGCCGAGTTTCGTTGCAACGGACGGATCAGCGTCCGGTCGCATTCTGCCAAAATCCAAGTTCGTAGACCGACAAATTGCCCGCACGCAGCAGTGCGCTTGCGGTGTGGATGATGGCGGTCGGACTGACCGCCTGACCTTCCTTGACCGGCGTGTGCCTCGCGCCGTTGTCGATCTGCGTCGAATACACCCGACACAACGCGCCCATCAGCGCCTGCATTGCTTCGATCGAAATTGCGTCGTCGTGCTTCGCAAATTCACGTTCGATCTCGGCGGCAAGGCGGATCGCTTCGTTCGACAGTTCGCTCTGCCGCACGAGCTTCGGCTTCGCGGCGGCCTTTGCCCTGCTGTTCGCAGCGGGCCGGCGCACCGTCTTGGCTGCGGATCCGGCCGCGGCCTTAGGCGACGACATACAGTTCGTCTCCTTTTTCCAGGAGCTTGTATTTGCGCAGCTTCATCTTGCGGTCGGACACGCACTCGCCGGTCTTCATGTCGTATTCCATGCCGTGCCATGGGCAGACGAAGTGCATCTCGGTGTCGGAGAAGTAGAGACCCTGCGAGGTCTTGTCGGGGCGCAAGCGCTCCTCGACCTTGGCGATGGTGAGGCCTTCGCAGGCGGGTCCGCCCTGGTGCAGGCAGAAATTGCTGTAGGCGTAGAACTGGCCGCCGTGGCGGAACACGCCGATTTCCTGATCGCCGGCGAAGACGATCCGGCGGTCGCCGTCCTTGAACTCTTCGATCTTGCCGACGTACTGCTCGGCCATGGGCGCTCCTAAGGTTTCCGGTTCTTCTGCGGACGCTCCGGCCTGCCGGGCAGGCTCATAAATCGGCGTCCATTACGTTCCTTTATATTACAATTGTTCAAGGCCAACCAGCGCCATGGGTGTACCCCGCACCCGCAAAATTTACATGCCTGGGGGCGGGGTTAATCCGCTTGCTCGTTCGACCCGAGGCCGCGTCACGCCAGCTTGGTGGTCAACTCCCCGATCTTCTCGATCCAGATCTTCACCACGTCGCCCTTCTTGAGAAACTCGCCGCGGCCGGCGCCGACGCCCGCCGGCGTACCGGTCAGGATCAGGTCGCCGGGATGGAGGGTCGTCCCCTCCGACAGCCGCGCGATCTGCTCGGCGAGGTTGAAAATCATGTCGCTGGTGTTGGAATCCTGCTTGAGCACGCCGTTGACCCACAGCTTGAGCCCGAGCTTTTGCGGGTCGCCGATGTCGCTGGCCGGCACGATCCAGGGGCCGAGCGGGCAGGAGCCGTCGAAGGTCTTGTGCTTGGTCCAGTCGTGCTTGAACGGCGAGGTTTCGCTGATGTTCGGCCGGGGGCCGAGGTCGCGCGCCGAGAGGTCGTTGGCGCAGGTGTAGCCGGCCACGTAGGACAGCGCCTTGTCCTGCGGGATATTGCGCCCCGGCCGCCCGATCACCGCGGCCAGCTCGACCTCCCAGTCGACCCGGTCGGACACGCCGGAGATCTTCACGGTCGCGCCCGGATCGGCCAGCGACTTCGCGGCCTTCATGAAGTGCCAGGCCTTGAGCCCGAGGGTGTGCGGGTCGGGCTCGATCGGCCGGTTCATCTTGCGGGCCATCTCGGCGGCGTGGTCGGCGTAGTTCGAGCCGGCACAATAGATCGTGTGGGGCCACAGCAGCGGGGCCCGCAGCTTGGTCTTGGCGAGCGGCTGGCTCTTGATCTTGCTCTTGGGAGCCTTGGCGGCGGCCGCCTTCAGGACGCCCTTCGCGGCCGGCCAGTCCTCGATGATGGCGAGCACGGTCGAATAGGCGGCTTTGCGGCTGAGCTTGGCGGCGTCATAGACCTTGTCGTCGATGACGAGGCCGGCGCGCGGCCCTTCCTTGGACTGGTAGGTCGCGAGCTTGTAGGCGGCCATGGGTGTTCCTCCGTGCCGAATTAGTTGAAAGTGGCCTCGATCCATCAACGTCATGCCCGGCCTTGGGCCGGGCATCCACGTCTTTCTTTGGGTCGATCTCCAATAAAGCAAGACGTGGATGGCCGGGACAAGCCCGGCCATGACGTGGAGGGGTTGCGCTGGCGCTCGATCCGGAATTCGAAAATGGGCTATAGTGGCCGGGAACAATCCGCCCATTCCGGAGCCCGCCATGGTCAAAGCCAGACGCATTGGACACGCCACCTTCGAGACGCCCGACCTCGAGAAGGCGATCGCCTACTACGAGCGCTTCATGGGTCTCAAGGTCGCCGAGCGCGAGAAGGACCACGCCTATCTGGCGACCAAGATCGGGCAACTGGTGATCCAGCTCGACAAGTCCGACCGCGAGCACTGCGCCAAGCTGTCGTTCGAAGTGTCGCCGAAGGAGGACTTCGGCGAGATGGCGAAGGAGCTCGCCGAGGACGGCGTGCGCAGCGAGCTGCGCAACGATTCGGTGCCCGGCATGGGCCAGGTGCTGTCGTTCAAGGACAACAAGGGCACCATCATCGAGCTGTTCAAGGAGTGGAACTATCTCTGCAAGCACGAGCAGGTGCCCGGCATCGGGCCGCTCAAGCTCGGCCACGTCGCGTTCTTCACCCCGGACATCCCGAAGACGGTCGCCTTCTACGAGAAGGTGCTGGGCTTCCGCCACTCCGACACCATCGGCGATTTCTTCGTGTTCATGCGCTGCGGGCCCGACCACCACACGGTCAATTTCTTCAAGGGCCCGGACGTCAAGCTGCATCACATGGCGTTCGAGCTGAAGGACTTCATCCACCTGCAGAATTCCTGCGAGCTGATGGGGCAGAAGAAGGTGCCGATCCTGTGGGGGCCGCTCCGCCACGGGCCGGGCCACAACATCGCCACCTATCACCGCAATCACGACGGCCAGATGATCGAGTTCTTCTGCGAGCTCGACCAGATGCTGGACGAGGAGCTCGGCTACTTCGAGCCGCGGCCCTGGCATCACGATACGCCGCAGCGGCCGCGCTACTGGGAGCCGGGCAGCACGACCGTGTGGGGACCGTCGCCCGAGGAAGGCTTCCACAACCGGACGGCGTGATCGAAAGTCGCCGCGACGCCGGTTACGGCCGCACCGCCGGCGTCTCGATCGGCATCCCGCGCGCGCGCCACATCAGGAACAGCTCGAGGTCGACCAGTTCGGGCGCGCCGGACGGATACAACTCGGCCCGCATGCCGCTGAGGCAATTGCGCAGGCGGCGCTGCAGCGAGCCCATCGCCTGCCATTCGAGGCGATAGAGCGGATAGCCGGTGGCGTGGCCCTGCGGGATCGGCACGCCCGCGAGCTTGCCGCCCCAGTTGTCGTCGTGGCATTGCGCGCAGGACAGGTTGATCTGCCCCTGCCGGCGCTCGAACGTCGCGCGGCCGGCTTCGATGAACGGCCGCGTCTGGTCGTCATTTTTCACGTCGATCGGCAGGCCGCGCGATTGCCGGCCGACATAGGCCGAGAGCGCGAGCATTTCCTTGCTCTCGACATTGAGCGCCGGCGCCTTCTGCTGCTCGGTGCGGCAGAGATTGATGCGCTGTTCGAGATTGATCGGCCGGCCGCGCGCCGCATTGAAGGCGGGATAGCGCGCCGCCACGCCCTTCATGCTGGCGCTCGCGTCGCCGTGGCAGTCGGCGCAGGACTTGCCGGCGTCGCCGGCCTTGCGGCTCCACAGCGCCTCGCCGTCGAGCACCGACAGCATGCCGGGATTGACGGTGTCGTCGTCCTGCATGGCGCGCGTCTCGCGGGTCATGAAGTCGTAGCCGGATTTGCGCTCCGCGGGCGGGATCTCGGCGGAGAGGGCAGGGGATGCGAGCGCGACAAAGATCAGCGCCAGCAAGCCCGGCCATGGCGGCGGAAGGATCGGCCGTCCGATCATTCGACTGTGATGGACGCCGACTCGGTCGCGGAAAATCCGTTGTCGCCGGTCCACTTGAATTCGATCTTGCCGCTCTCGGTCGCGACCGTGGTGAACGCGATGAATGGATTGGCGGCGATCGCCGGATGCAGTTCGGCGCGGAAGATTTCCTGTCCGTTATAGCTGGCGACGAACAGCGTGATGATGTCGCGCGGAACCATCCTGCCGACATTGTCGGGCCGGTAGCCGGATTCCATGTCGTGGGAGATCAGCGTCTTGATCTCGACGATCTCGCCGCGCTTGGCCTGCGGCGGCACGTTGATGAGGGTGCGGGCCATGGTCAGAGCACCTCCAGGCAGGCCGCGAGCGTCACGATCACTTCGACCTCGTCGGACCAGAACGAGCCGTCGTTCATCTCGGCGACCGCGATCACCTTCTGCGAGTCCGCCAGCCGGATGCGGGTCGAGATGTTGGCGCGCCCGGCGCGCGGGCCGAGATATATGCCGATGACGTTGGGCTGCGGGTTCTTCTCGTTGAAGACGTGAATGGCCTTGACGTGGTCGGCGGCGGTCATCGGGCTCTCGACCGCGACCACCATGGTGACCGAGTTGCCGTTCTCGATCAGCGGCGGCAGTTCGAGCTTCACCTTGCCTTTGCGCAGCGAGGCTTCGCCGATCACCTTCTTGATCGCGTCGGTCATGGCCTCGGGCGTGGCGCGCGCCGCACCGGGCAGGACAGTCAGCAAAAGCGTACCGGCGGCGAGCCGTGCGCCGTCGCGCAGGACGTCGCGGCGGGTGGTGTCGGGTCGATGATCGTCGTGGGTCATGTCGATCCTAGTGCTCCTAATCCCGCAAGGTCGCAAGATACGCCACCACATCCTCGATCTGTTCGGCGCTCAGCACCGGCTTGCCCTGGAATGCCGGGGCGACGCGGGTGAGATTATCAACTCGGTAGTACGGCGGCATGATGGTCTGCGGGTTGAGGCGGCTGGCATCGACGATCCGCAGCCGCAACTGGCCCTCGGTCGAGCGCGATCCGGCGCCTTTCAGGTCGGGCGCCAGCGTGCCCTGGAACTTTTCCTGCGGGAACGGCCCGCTGTGACAGAGGAGGCATAGCCCGACCTGCCGGTTGAGGACGATGGCGCGGCCGCGTTCCGCGTCGCCCTTGGCGCCGGTCAGCGATTCCGGGATCGCGTCGCCGGAAACGACATAGGGCGCGAGCCCGGATTGCGCACCGGCGGCGTCCGCATGACCGATGATCGCGCCTGCCGCCGCCATCGCCAGCGCGCCCCGCCGCAGGCCGTCAGCCGAACACTTCTTCGGTGATGGTCTTGAACCAGCCATTGGCAAACGTTGCTTCCTGTGCGCGGAACGCGGCCGGCGCATTGGCCGGACTGACGCCGCCCGAGCGTTCGACCTCTTTGAGCTGACCGTCCGCCGGCCGGTACACGCCCGCGACCGAAATGCCGTAGTCCGGCGCCACCAGGCTGTAGCAGGTGTTGATCAGCCGCGGGTCCTCGGGCGGCTTGCCGGCGATCAGTTGCACCACCGCGGCGGCGCAGACCTTGGCCTGGGCGTTGGCGGTGAACGCCGACTTCGGCATCGCGCCCGCAATCGTGGCGTCGCCGATCACGTGAATGTTCGGCACCAGCGTCGATTCGAACGTCACCGGATTGATCGGGCACCAGCCGGTGTTGTTGGCGACGCCCGCGATGTCGGCGACGCGCGCCGCCTTCTGCGGCGGAATGACGTTGACGACGTCGCCCTTGTGCCGGCCGAAATCGGTGACCAGCGTCATCGCGCCGACGTCGACCGAGTTGACCTTGCCGCCCTTCGACAGGCCGACCCATTCGAGGTTCGGATAGAGCTCCTTCCAGGCGGCCTGGAACAGCCCCTGCTTGGAGAAGGCGTCCTTGGCGTCGAGGATCAGGAGCTTCGACTTCGGCTTTTTGGTCTTGAGGTAGTAGGCGATCAGGCTCGCGCGCTCGTACGGGCCGGGCGGGCAACGGAACGGATTGGCCGGCGCCGAGATGATCACCGTGCCGCCGTCCGGCCATGGCGTCGAGCTGGGTGCGCAGCAGGAGCGTCTGTCCGCCGGCCTTCCAGGCATGCGGCATGCGCTCCGCCGCGGCTTCGGTGTAACCGGGCAGCCCGTCCCAGCGCAGGTCGATGCCGGGCGCCATGATCAGCCGGTCGTAGCTCAGCTGAGCACCATTGCTGAGCGTCACCGCGCGCGCCTGCGCGTCGATCGCGGTGGCGGGCGCGAAGTTGAGCACCACGCCGCCGGCGGCGACCTTGTCGTAGCCGAACTGCTGCGCCTTGAGATCGCGCAGCCCGATGACGACGGTGTTGCTGAACGGGCAGGCGGTGAAGGTCTGGCTCGGCTCGACCAGCGTCACGGTCATGCGCGGATCGATCCGCTTCACGAACCGGGCCGCCGTCGTGCCGGCGAAGCCGCCGCCGATGACCACGACCCGGCCGCCGGCGCCCTGCGCGATCGCGGGCAGCGGCAGCAGTGCGGCTGCGGTTCCGGCCGCGGCGGTCTTGAGGAACTGGCGACGATTGCTGCGATGCTTGTTCATGGCCGCTGCCTCAATCCTTCTGCGCGCCGTACCAGGCGGCGATCGCCTTGATCTCGTCGTCGGTGAAGCCCTTGGCGATGCGGTCCATCACGGTCGACGGCAGTTGTCCGGACCGGAACGCCTGCATCGCGGCGAGGATCGCGGCCGGATCGCGGCCGATCAGGCGCGGCACCGTCGTGTCGACGAAGCGCGCGGTGGCGTGACAACCGGAGCAGGACTGAGCCCCGGGCGGGGCGTCTCCCGGACCCGCCGCCGGCGCCGATTGAGCGAATAGAAGGACGAATGCAGCCGCGGCAGCAAAGCGCGTCCCATTCATGTCAGGCCTCCGGCACAAGGGCGGCGTTCGACCGGCCGCCGGGAGCCCATTGTCGCCCTTTGTCAGGCTTTTCTCAAATCGAAATTCTTGATCGGCAGGGTGCGCACCCGCCGTCCGGTTGCGGCGAATATCGCATTGCACAAGGCGGGCGCGAGCGGCGGCACCGGCGGTTCGCCCGCGCCGCCCCAGGAACCGCTGCTGGGCACGATTACGGTCTCGATCCGCGGCATCTCCGCCATGGTCAGCATCCGGCAATCGTTGAAGTTCGACTGCTCGACCTGCCCATTCTTGATGCTGATCTCGCCGTAGAGCGCGGCGCTGAGCCCGAACACGATGGCGCCCTCGGTCTGCTGTTCGACGCTGAGGGGATTGACCACGTGGCCGGCGTCGATCGCCGAAACGACGCGGCGCACCCGGATGCGGCCGTCGTCTCCCACCGAGACGTCGGCGACCTGCGCGCAGACGCTGCCCTCGGAGGCATGCAGCGCGATGCCGCGGCCGACGCCCGGCGTCGGCGCCTGCAGCCAGCCGGCCTTGAGCGCGGCGGCATCGAGCACGGCGAGTTCGCGCGGGCGATCGGCCAGGAGCTTGCGCCGGAACAGATAGGGGTCTTGTCCGGCCGCGTGCGCCATCTCGTCGGTGAAGCTCTCCTTGAAGAAGGCGTTCTGCGAATGGTTGACGCTGCGCCAGAAGCCGACCGGCACCGGCGTGTCGCACAGTGCGTAGTCGAGCAGATAGTTCGGCACCTGATAGGGCACGTCTTCGAGCAGCCCCTGCAGGAAATTCCGGTCGATGCCCATGCGCAGGAGGTGCGGCGCGATCCCCGCCATGACGGACTGGCCGGCGAGCCTGATCTTCAGCGCGACCGGCATTCCGTGCCGATCCAGGCCGGCGGTCAGCCGCGCCGCGGCGACCGGCCGATACTGGTCGTGGCGGACGTCCTCTTCGCGGGTCCAGAGCAGCTTCACCGGTGCGCCGGTATCCTTGGCGATCAGGACGGCCTGGCGGACGAAGTCCTGGACGATGCCGCGCCGGCCGAAACCGCCGCCCATCGCCATCCGGTGCACCACGACCTTGCTGGGCGGTACGCCCGCCGCCGCCGCCGCGGTGGAGAGGGCGGTCTCGCCGTCCTGCGTCGGCGCCCAGACCTCGACCCGGTCGGCGGTGACATGCGCGGTGCAGTTCTGCGGTTCCATGGTGAGGTGGCCGAGGAACGGCACCTCGTAATCGGCCTCGACCCGCGTGACGGCTGCTGTCAGCGCATCGGCCACGTTGCCGTCGTGCCGCGCCAGCCGCGCGTCGGTCGCGCTCAGTCCGGCGACCAGATCGGCGTGGATGGTCGCGCTCGAGACGCCGGCGGCGGCGCCCAGGTCCCAGTCGATCGCCAGCGCGTCGGCCGCCTTCTTGGCCCGCCACCAGTTGTCGGCCACCACCGCCACCATGTCGGGATATTTCAATACGCAGCGGATGCCCTTCATGCCGGCGAGCTTGCGCTCGTCGACCGCCTTCAGCCTGCCCTTGAACACCGGGCACTGGACGACAGTGGCGTAGAGCATGCCCGGCAGCCGCACATCGATGCCGTAGATCGGCTGGCCGGTGACCTTGTCGGGCACGTCGAGGCGGCGCTGCGGCGATCCGATCAGCGTCCAGTCCTTCGGGTCCTTCAACGTGACCTGCTTCGGTGGCGGCACCGTCGCAGCAGCCGCGGCGATCTTGCCGAAGCTGACGCTGCGCCCGCTCGCCGCATGGCTGATCACGCCTTGCGCGACCGTGCATTCCGCGCGCGGCACGTCCCACGTTGCGGCGGCAGCCGCGGCCAGCATCTCGCGCGCGGTGGCGCCGGCCCGGCGCAGATCGTTCTGCGAGGTGGTGATCGAGCGGCTCGCGCCGGTCGACAAATTGCCCCAGGCCCGGTTGCGGCGGAGGTTCTCGCTCGGCTGCACCAGTTCGGGCCGCACCTTGTTCCAGTCGCAGCCGAGTTCTTCGGCCACCAGCATCGGCAGCGCGGTGAGCGCGCCCTGGCCCATCTCCGACTTGGCGACGCGGATCACGACCGTGTCGTCGGGCTCGATCACGATCCAGGCGGTGATTTCCGCGCCGGCGGCCTTCGCCTGCGCAGGTTGGCGGATGTCGAAGCCGAGCACGAGCGCGCCGCCGACCGCGGCGGCGCTCTTCAGGAACGAACGGCGGTCGATGCTTGGCCGTTGTCTTGGGCCGCTCATGGCGAGCTTCCGACGCGCACCTTGGTGGCGGCGGCATGGATCGCCGCGCGGATGCGCTGATAGGTGCCGCAACGGCAAATGTTGGTGATGGCGGCGTCGATCTCGTCGTCGGTCGGGTTCGGCGTCACCTTGAGCAGCGCCGCCACCGCCATGATCATTCCGCTCTGGCAGTAGCCGCATTGCGGCACGTCGAGATCGATCCAGGCCTTCTGCACCCGGTGCAGGATGCCGTGGTCGGCGAGCCCCTCGATGGTGGTGATCTGCCGGCCGGCCACCGCCTCGACCGGGACCGAGCAGGCGCGCACGGCGGCGCCGTCGACATGCACCGTGCAGGCGCCGCACTGGGCGATCCCGCAGCCGTATTTGGTGCCCTGCAGGCCGATCGCGTCGCGCAACACCCACAACAGCGGCGTGTCGGAATCGACGTCGACGTCATGGACCTGGCCATTGACGGTAAGCCGCGCCACTCCCCGAACTCCCCCAGCCCGAATCCGCCGCGCCCCGCAAGCGGCAAGGCCGGCAGTTTTAGACTGAAAGAAGGGGAGAAGGGGGCGCGCCGCGCCGCCAACGTCGAAATGCCTTGGCTATGGCATTGCGGCCACACTCGACGTTGCGATTGCCGGTGCAGCAGGGCGAGCCCCGGCCCAAAAGCAAAGCGGCGGCCGTGAGGCCGCCGCTCGCATCGCGTCCAGATGGCCTCAGGCCATGCTGATATTGTGGTTCTTCAGCGGGAACGAGCGGATGCGCTGGCCCGTCGCCTTGAAGTAGGCGTTCATCACGGCGGGCGCCGCCACGCAGATGGTCGGCTCGCCGACGCCGCCCCAGCGCGAGTTGCCGCCGGAGGGCACGATCACCGATTCGACCTTCGGCATCTCGGCGATGCGCATCGAGTTGTAGTCGTGGAAGTTGGTCTCCTGGACGGCGCCGTCCTTGACGGTGCACTCCTGGTAGAACAGCGCCGACAGGCCGTAGACGAACGAGCCCGCCACCTGCCGGTCGATCTGCGCCGGATTGACCGCGTAGGTGCAGTCGGTGCCGCCGACGATGCGGTGGACCTTGATCTTGCCGCCGGTGACGGAGATTTCCGCCGCCGCCGCCACGTAGCTGTCGAACGCCATCATCTGCGCAAGCCCGCGGAAGACGCCTTGCGGGGCGGGCTTGCCCCAGCCGATCTTCTCGGCGACCGCGTCGAGCACGGCGCGGTTGCGCGGCAGATTGGTCAGGAGCTTGCGGCGGAACTCGAGCTCGTCCTGGCCGGCCGCTTGCGCCAGTTCATCCATGAAGCATTCCATGAAGATGGCGTTCTGGTTGATGTTCACGCCCCGCCAGAAGCCCGGCTTGATGTGCGGGTTGCGCATGGCGTGATCGATCAGCAGGTTCGGGATGGTGTAGCCGAACGCGTGCTCCTGGCCCGGACGCATCAGGCCCTGGAAGCTCAGCGGATCCATGCCCTTGTTGGCCGGGTTGGTGTCGCCCTTGTCGAGGTTGCCGGGGAACACGTCCGCCAGGATCGACTGGCCCGACAGCCGCAGGTGCAGCGCCGTCAGGTTGTTGTCCTTGTCGAACCCGCCGACCAGTTTGGCCTGCATGACCGGGTGGTAGCGGCCATGCGTCATGTCCTCCTCGCGCGACCACAACAGCTTGACCGGCGTGCCGGGCATCTGCTTGGCGATCAGGACCGCCTGCGTGACATAGTCGTGGAACGCGCCGCGCCGGCCGAAGCCGCCGCCGAGGTGCTGCTTGTAGACTTCGCACTTGTCGGCCGTCAGGCCCGAGGCCTGCACGGTCGCGCCGAACGCCGCTTCGCCGTTCTGCGTCGGCACCCAGGTTTCGCACTTCTCCGGGGTCCAGCGCGCGGTGGCGTTCATCGGCTCCATCGGCGCGTGGTTCTGGTACGGGTAGGAGTAGACCGCCTCGACCTTCTTCACCGCGCTGGCGAGAGCGGCCTTGGCGTCGCCGTTCGAATTGCCGACGAACGCTTCCGGGGCATCGAGACCGGCCTTGAGCCATTCGGAGATCGTCGCGCTCGAGACCTTGCCATTTGCGCCCGGGTCCCATTCGATCGGGATCGCATCGACCGCGGTCTTGGCCTGCCACCAGGTGTCGGCGACGACGGCGACGCCGCTCTCACCGACCTGCACGACCTTCTTGACGCCGGGCATGCCGGCGACCTTGGCGGCGTCGAAGCTCTTGACCTTGCCGCCCTGCACCGGGCAGTCGCGGATCGCCGCATTGAGCATGCCGGGAAGCTTCAGGTCGGCGCCGTAGATTTGCGCGCCGGTGACGCGGTCGATGGTGTCGAGCCGCTTGAGCGGCTTGCCGGCGATCTTCCACTCCTTCGGGTCCTTGAGCTTCATGGACTTGAAGTCGGGCACGTCGAGCTTCGATGCCGCATCGGCCACCTTGCCGTAGGTGGTGGTGCGGTTCGACGCCTTGTGGGCGATCACGCCCTTGTCGACGGTCAGCTCCGCGACCGGAACTTTCCAGTCGTTGGCCGCCGCCTGCAGCAGCATCGTGCGGGCGGCCGCGCCGCCCTGGCGGACGTATTCGTGCGACGTGCGGATGCCGCGGCTGCCGCCGGTCGAGAAGTCGCCCCAGACGCGCTTGCGGGCGACGCTCTGGCCCGGGGTCGGATATTCCCAGGTCACCTTGTCCCAGTTGCAGTCGAGCTCTTCGGCGACGAGCTGGCAGAGTCCGGTCAGCGTGCCCTGGCCCATCTCGGAGCGCACGACGCGAATGACGACGGTGTCGTCCGGCTTGACCACGACCCAGGCGCCGATCTCCGGCGTGGCGGTCGCTTGCGCGAGCGCGCCCTTCGAGAACGGCAGGTCGAAACCGAGCGCTAGTCCACCCGCGGCGGCGCCGGTGATGATGAAGGAGCGGCGGTTCATCTTCGGAACGTAATTCATTGTGTGCTCCTCCCTTACGCGTTCGCGGCCATGTGGATCGCTTCGCGCACCTGCTGGAAGGTGCCGCAGCGGCAGATATTGGTGATCGCCGCGTTGATGTCCGCGTCGGTCGGCTTCGGCTTCTCCTTCAGAAGCGCCGCCACCGCCATGATCATCCCGCTCTGGCAGTAGCCGCATTGCGGAACGTCATTCTCGACCCAGGCCTTCTGCACCTTGTGCAGCACGCCGTTCGCCGCGAGCCCTTCGATGGTGGTGATCTGCTTGCCGACCGCCGCGCTGACCGGCAGCGAGCACGAGCGCACCGCCACGCCGTCGATGTGAACCGTGCAGGCGCCGCACTGCGCGATGCCGCAGCCGTATTTGGTGCCGGTCAGGCCGACCTGTTCCCGCAACGCCCATAGCAGCGGCGTATTGGGGTCGACGTTGACCTCCTGAGTTTTGCCATTGATGGTGAGAGCAGCCATATGCGTATCTCCCTCGTGTTATGTCGCCATCGAGTGGCGATGTTTGACGCCGCAGAACCCGCCGGTTCCACAGCGCTCGCTGTCTGCAAGACTAGCTTGGTTGTCATTCTAATATGGAAATCGCATCTTCGCGAGCGCGATTCAGGGCCGGAGCGCGCCCACCGTCGTGGCCGGAATCCGTCGCGTTCTGAGAGCGCTTGCGCTTGCCCACCGCCGGGCTGCCGTCGAAAAGAGAGCGGCGGCCCGAAGGCCGCCGCTCCGCCGTTCGTTGCGCTGGCGGCGACGATCACACCATGCGCAGACCTTGATCCTTCAGCGGGAACGAGCGGAGGCGCTTGCCGGTCGCCGCGAAGATGGCGTTGAGCACCGACGGCGCGGCGACGAAGATCGTCGGCTCGCCGACGCCGCCCCAGAAGCCGCCCGACGGCATGATGATCGACTCGACCTTCGGCATCTCGGCGATGCGCATCGAGCCGAAGGTGTCGAAGTTGCTCTCCTGGATACGGCCGTCCTTGACCGTGCAGCCGCCGTAGAACAGCGCCGACAGCCCGTACACGAACGAGCCGGCGATCTGCCGCTCGATCTGCGCCGGATTGACCGCGTGGCCGCAGTCGGTCGCGGCGACGATGCGATGCACCTTCACGTCGTTGCCGTTGACCGACACCTCCGCGCAGGCCGCCACGTAGCTGCCGTAGCCCATGTGCTGCGCGATGCCGCGGAACACGCCTTGCGGCGCCGGCTTGCCCCAGCCGATCTTCTCCGCCACGGCGTTGAGCGTGGCGAGATGCTTGGGATGCTTGCTCATCAGCTTGCGCCGGAACTCGAGCGGGTCCGCTCCGGCGGCGTGCGCCAGTTCGTCCATGAAGCACTCGAGATAGATGGCGTTCTGATTGTTGTTCACGCCCCGCCAGAACCACGGCGGGATGTGCGGGTTGCGCATGGCGTGATCGATCAGCAGGTTCGGGACGGTGTAGCCGAACTGGCCTTCGGCGCCGCCGGCATTGAGGCCCTGGAAGGTGGCGGGGTCCTTGCCGTTCTCCAGCGCCTCGGGCCGCGCATAGGCGAGGATCGACTGCCCGGAGATGCGCATTTGCAGTCCGGTCAGGTTGTTGTCCTTGTCGAGCGCGCCGACCATCTTGCATTGCGTGATCGGGTGATACACGGCGTTGGTCATGTCGTCTTCGCGCGACCGGATCAGCTTGATCGGCGTGCCCGGCATCTGCTTGGCGACATTGACGACATTGGTGACGAACTCGCTGCGCGTGCGCCGGCCGAAGCCGCCGCCGAGCAGCGTGTTGTGCACGTCGACCTTCGCGGCCGGCAGGCCGGACGCCTGCACCGCGGCGCCGAACGCCGCTTCGGCGTTCTGCGTGCTGGTCCAGACTTCGCACTTGTCGGCGGTGTAGAGCGCGGTCGCGTTGAGCGGCTCCATGCAGGCGTGGTTCTGGTACGGGTAGGCGTAGACCGCCTCGACCTTCTTCGCCGCGCTGGAGATGGCGGCGTTGACGTCACCCTGCTTGGTGCCGACGAACGCCTCTTCGGCGTCGAGGCCGGCCTTGAGCCATTTCGGCGATCGAAGCGCTCGAGACCTTGGCGTTCGGCCCCTCGTCCCACACGATCGGCAGTTCGGCGAGCGCGGTCTTCGCCTGATACCAGGTGTCGGCAATGACGGCGACGGTATCGCCGGCCTGCACGACCTTCTTCACGCCCGGCATGCCTCTCGACCTTGGCGGCGTCGAAGCTCACGAGCTTGCCGCCGATCACCGGGCACTCCTTCATGGCGGCGCACAGCATTCCCGGCATGGTGAAGTCGATGCGAATACTTCTGCGAGCCGTTGACCTTGCCGGCGGTGTCGAGCCGCTTGAGCGGCTTGCCGGCGATCGTCCAGGTCTTCGGGTCCTTGAGCGCCGGCTTTTCCGGCACCGGCAGCTTGGCGGCCGCGTCCGCGACCTTGCCGTAGGTGGTGGTGCGGTTCGACGCCTTGTGCGAGATCACGCCCTTCTCGACCGTGACCTCGGCGACCGGCACGTTCCACGCGTTGGCCGCCGCCTGCAGCAGCATCATGCGCGCCGCCGCGCCGCCCTCGCGCACATATTCGATGCGACTCGCGGATGGCGCGGCTACCGGAGGAGTTGAAGTTGCCCCAGGCACGCTTGCGCGCGACGTTCTGACCGGGGGTCGGAACTTCGGTCGTCACCTTCGCCCAGTCGCAGTCGAGCTCTTCGGCGATCAGTTGCGCGAGGCCGGTCTGCGAGCCCTGGCCCATCTCGGCGCGCGCGATGCGAATGACGACGGTGTCGTCGGGCTTGACCCTCACCCAGATGCCGAGCTCGGGTGCGTCGGCCTGTGCGCCGGCCTGCTTCGGACCGAACGGCAGGTTGAATCCAAGCGCCAGCCCGCCGCCGGCGGCGGCCGCGCTGACGACGAAGGAGCGGCGGTTCATCTTCGGAACGTAATTCATGTGATGCTCCTCCCTTACGCGTTCGCGGCCATGTGGATCGCTTCGCGCACCTGCTGGAAGGTGCCGCAGCGGCAGATATTGGTGATCGCCGCGTTGATGTCCGCGTCGGTCGGCTTCGGCTTCTCCTTGAGAAGCGCCGCCACCGCCATGATCATTCCGCTCTGGCAGTAGCCGCATTGCGGAACGTCATTCTCGACCCAGGCCTTCTGCACCTTGTGCAGTACGCCGTTCGCCGCGAGCCCTTCGATGGTGGTGATCTGCTTGCCGACCGCCGCGCTGACCGGCAGCGAGCACGAGCGCACCGCCACGCCGTCGATGTGAACCGTGCAGGCGCCGCACTGCGCGATGCCGCAGCCGTATTTGGTGCCGGTCAGGCCGACCTGTTCCCGCAACGCCCACAACAGCGGCGTGTTGGGGTCGACGTTGACCTCCTGAGTTTTGCCATTGATGGTGAGAGCAGCCATATGCGTATCTCCCTCGTGTTATGTCGCCATCGAGTGGCGAATGTTCGACGCCGCAGAACCCGCCGGTTCCACAGCGCTCGCTGTCTGCAAGACTAGCCTGGGATGGTTTTAATGTGGAAATCGCGTTTTCGCGAGGCCATTGTGCGCGATCGGCAGAAGTGTCGCTGGGAGCATTGATATGCCTGAGTTTCACGGGGTTTTCCCGTATTTGGTCTCGCCGGTCGATTCGTCCGGCCGGGTGCTCACCGACGTGCTGGCGCGGCTGGCCGAGCGATCTGATCACCGCCGGCGTGCATGGCCTGACTCCGCTCGGCTCGACCGGCGAATTCGCCTATCTGAGCCGCGAGCAGCGCGCCGCGGTCGTGCGCGCCACCATCGAGGCTGCCGCCGGACGCGTGCCGGTGGTTGCGGGCGTCGCCTCGACTGCGACCGGCGATGCAGTCGAGCAGGCGCGGTCCTATCAGCGGCTGGGCGCCGACGGCATCCTGGCGATTCTCGAAGCCTATTTTCCGCTCAGCGACGCGCAGGTCGAAGCCTATTTCCGCGCCATCGCCGATGCGGTCGACATTCCGGTGGTGCTCTACACCAACCCGCAATTCCAGCGCAGCGATCTATCGCTCGACGTGATCGAGCGGCTCAGCGCGCATCCGCGCATCCGCTACATCAAGGATGCCTCGACCAATACCGGGCGGCTCCTCTCGATCATGAACCGCTGCGGCGACAAGCTGCGCGTGTTCTCCGCCTCCGCCCACATCCCGGCCTGCGTGATGCTGATCGGCGGCGTCGGCTGGATGGCAGGACCCGCTTGCGTCATTCCGCGCCAGAGCGTGCGCCTCTACGAGTTGTGCCGCGCCGGGCGATGGAGCGAGGCGATGGACCTGCAACGGCGGCTGTGGCGGGTGAACGAGGCCTTCGCCCGCTACAATCTGGCGGCCTGCATCAAGGCCGGGTTGCAAGGACAAGGCTACGCCGTCGGCGATCCGGTCGCGCCGCAGGCCGCGCTCACCGCCGAGCAGCGCCGCGCGGTCGAGCAAGCGCTCGCCGAGGCGGGCGAATTGGCGGCCGCCTGACCGTCGTTCGCCGCTACCGCATATCAGCCACGACCCCTTGGAAGCCGGTTCCCGCTGCGCGCGGGGTTGACGAAGCTCTGCCCACAGGGTGCATTGGCCGCGCCGAAATTGCTTCGACATCGAATTAAAGCGCGAGCGGGTAACCCGCCGCAGAATCCAACGGACAACCAAAGGAGAAAGCCCGTGGCCACGAAGAAATACGAAGCCATCAAGATTGAAAAGGAAGGCGGCATCACCTGGTTGTTCATGAACCGCCCGGACAAGCGCAACGCCATGAGCCCGCAACTGCACATGGAAATGGACGAAGCGCTCGACGAGCTGGCGGTCGATCCCGAGACCGAGGTCGTGGTGCTGACCGGCGCGGGCGACGCGTTCTGCGCCGGGCAGGACATCAAGCTCTATTTCCGCCAGGGCGACGCCGACCCGGTGCTGCGCCGCAAGGCCGGCCGCGCCTCCAACAACTGGCGCTGGCAGAAGCTCTCGACCTTCCCGAAGCCGACCATCGCGATGATCAACGGCTACTGCTTCGGCGGCGGCTTCACGCAGGTCTGCGCCTGCGACTTCGCGATCGCGGCCGATGAGGCGATCTTCGGCCTGTCGGAGGTGAACTGGGGCATCCTGCCGGGCGGCATCGTGTCGTGGAACGTCGCGCAGGTGCTCAACTTCCGCGACGGCATGTACTACGCGCTGACCGGCGACACCTTCGACGGCAAGAAGGCCGCCGAGATCGGCTTTGTGAACTTCTCGGCGCCGAAGGCGAAACTGAAAGAAGCGACCGTCAAGCTCGCCAAGAAGATGATGGAGAAGAGTCCGGCGGTGGTGCGCTACACCAAGGATGCGATCCGCGCCGTGCGCTTCATGAACGAGCCGCAGGCGTCCGACTACCTCGCCGCCAAGAGCGACGCGCTGCGCTTCAACGACAAGGAAGACAGCCGCGGCCAGGGCATGAAGCAGTTCCTCGACGACAAGACCTACCGGCCGGGGCTTGGCGAGTTCAAGCGGCAGAAATCGAAGGCGAAGGCGTAAGGGCAGGGCACACTCTCTCCACGTCATGGCCGGGCTTGTCCCGGCCATCCCGCTTAGGGAGGCGCGGTGCCACTAAGCGGGATGCCCGGCACAAGCCCGGCCATGACGGAGTGGAATCGTCGGGGAGAAATGGACAGCGCCGACTTCGATGCGCTGGAGGAAAAGGCGCGGGCCAAGCTCTCGCCGGCGGCTTATGCGTTCGCGGCGGCCGGCGCCGATGACGAGATCACGCTCGCCGACAACATCGCCGCCTGGCGGCGGCTGCGGCTGCGGCCGCGCATCCTCAACGACATCACGGCGATCGACACCAGTGTGAGCGTGCTCGGGACGCGGCTCGCGAGCCCGGTCATGGTCGCGCCGTTCGGCCGCCACAAGCTCTTTCATCCCGAAGGCGAGTGCGCCACCGCGCGCGGCGCCGGTGCGACCGTGTTCGTGCTGCCGACCACGTCGACGGTCAGCATCGAGGACGTCGCGAAGGAGCCGGCCAGCGCGCCGCGCTGGTTCCAGCTCTATCTGCCGCCCGATCGTTCGCTCGCCGAAAGCCTCATCGACCGCGCCGCCGATGCCGGCTATCCGCGCCGTCGTGCTCACCGTCGATCAGCCGGTCTACGGCTCGAGCCCGCGCGCGGCGCGCGCGCCGCTGTCGCCGTCGCCCGACATCCGCAACGCCAACCTGCCGGGCGCGCCGATCGCGCAGAATTCCTACAAGCCGAGCTGGAGCGGCAGCGTCACCTGGCCCGCGACCTGGCGCGATCTCGAATGGCTGGTGAAGCGCTGCAAGGTCGACGTGATCGTGAAGGGCGTGCTGCGCGGCGACGACGCGGTGCGCTGCGTCGAGGCCGGCGCCAAGGCGATCATGGTGTCGAACCACGGCGGCCGCCACCTCGACGCGGCGGTGGCGAGCGCCGATGCGCTGCCCGAGATCGTCGCGGCGGTCGCCGGCAAGGCCGAGGTTTACGTCGATGGCGGCATCCGCCGCGGCACCGACATCGTCAAGGCGCTGGCGCTCGGCGCCCGCGCGGTGCTGGTGGCGCGTCCGGTGGTTTGGGGCCTGGCGCTCGATGGTGCCGACGGCGTCCGCGCCGTGCTCGATCACCTGCACGCCGAGCTCGCCCGCAGCATGGCGCTGTGCGGCGTCGCGCGGCTCGATGCGATTTCGGCCGACCTGGTGGCCGCCAAATGATCTATCATGGCGCGAACGAATTGTTCGTCGAGGAGTGAAATGGCCCAGCCAGCAGTCAACGAGAAGCCGAAAACCGAAGCGCCGCGCGTCACGCCGGCGCAGCTTGCCGCGTTCACCAAGCGCGCGTTCGAGGCCGCCGGCCTTCCGGCCGCGGATGCCGAGATCGTCGCCGGTCTGATGGTGGAAGCGGACTTGCGCGGCTCCGACACCCATGGCGTCATCCGGCTGCCGATCAACATCCGCCGCCTCAAGGCCGGCGGCAACAATCCGCGCCCCAACATCCGCATCGTGCAGGAGAAGCCCGCGACCGCGCTGGTCGACGGCGACAACGGCATCGGCCACCTGGTGATGCGCTTCGCCACCGAGACCGCGATCAGGAAGGCCAAGCAGAACGGCGTCGCCTGGGTCGGCGCCCGCATGAGCAACCACGCCGGCCCCGCCAACCTCTACGCCACCATGCCGCTCGCCCACGACATGATCGGCATGTATCTCGCGGTCGGCAGCAACAACCATCTGCCGCCGTGGGGCTCGCTCGAAAATCTGCTCGGCACCAATCCGATCGCGATCGCGATTCCGGCCGGCGACGAGCCGCCGATCGTGCTGGACATGGCGCCGACGGTCGCGGCCTTCGGCAAGGTGCGGCTCAAGGCGCAGCGCGGCGAGGAGATGCCGGTCGGCTGGATGATCGACCGCGAGGGCAAGCCGCTCACCGATGCCAAGCGCATGGACGAAGGCTTGCTGGTGCCGATCGGCGAGTACAAGGGCTACGGCCTGAGCCTGGTGATCGGATTGCTCGCCGGCGTGCTCAACCGCGCGGCGTTCGGGCAGGAGGTCGTCGATTTCTCCAAGGATATCGGCAAGCCGACCAACACCGGCCACGCCATCGTGGCGATCTCGGTCGAGGCCTTCATGCCGGCGGCGCAGTTCAAGCGCGCCATCGACGAGGCGGTGCGCGCGATGCGCGGCGCCGAGCGCCTGCCCGGCGTCGAGCGCATCTGGCTGCCCGGCGAGCAGAGCCATCTCAAGCGGCTCGACCGCGACAAGCACGGCATCCCGATGCCCAAGCCGCTGCGCGACAGCCTCGACGCGGTGGCGCGCGATCTCGGCATCGCGCCGCTGGGGTGATGGCCGTGGCGCAAGTCGGCCTGATCGGCATCGGCCTGCTCGGCCAGGCGCTGGCGCAATGCCTGCACCGCGCCGGGATCGCATTCGCCGGCTTCGACGTCGATCCGGCCAAGACCGCCAAGCTGACCGAGCTCGGCGGCCGGCCGGTATCCTCGATCGCCGATCTGGCGAAAGACTGTGCGCCGATCGTGCTGGCGGTGTTCAGCACCGATCAGGTCGAGGAGGTCGTCGAGAAGGAATTGCTGCCCGCGTTCGGCGAAGGTTCGAACAAGATCGTGCTCAGCGCCTCGACCTGCGATCCCGACCGGGTCGCGGCGCTGGCCGCGCGGGTCGCGCCGCGCGGCATTCGCTTGCTCGAAACGCCGGTGTCCGGTTCGAGCAGCCAGGTCGCGCGCGGCGAAGGCGTCGGCCTGATCGGCGGCGATCCGGCGACCGCCGCCGAAGTCGAGCCGGTGCTGCGCGCGCTGTTCCCGGCGCACTACCACATCGGCAAGGCCGGCGACGGCGGCCGCGCCAAGCTCGCGATCAATCTCATTCTCGGCCTCAACCGGCTGGCGCTGGCCGAGGGGCTCGACGTTCGCCGAGCGGCTCGGCCTCGATCCGGCGGCGTTCCTCAAGGTCGCGCGCACCTCGGCGGCGTTCTCGCAGGTCATGGACATCAAGGGCGCCAAGATGGTCGGCAACGATTTCGTGCCCGAGGGCCGCATCACCCAGCACCTCAAGGACGTGCACCTGATGCTGGAGCAGGCCGAACGCATCGGCCAGAAGCTGCCGGCGCTCGAAGTGCATGCCGACGTGCTCGAAGCCTGCGTGCGGGCAGGCGAGGGCGATCTCGACAATTGCGGGATCATCCAGGAGATCAAGCGGCGGCGAAGTTAAGAGGAACGGGGCTCTCTCGCTCCCTCCCCCCTGGTGGGGGAGGGTTGGGGAGGGGGTCTTTGGACGGCATAGTGAGACCCCACCCCTGACCCCTCCCCGCAAGGGGGAGGGGAACGAAACACCGCCTGCTGGGAAGCAAGAAAACATGTCTGACGGCGAAGTCCGCTACAGCCGCGACGGCCAGGTCGCCACCGTGATCTTCGACCGCCCGGCGGCGCGCAACGCCATGACCTGGCACATGTACGAGCAGCTCGGCGAAATCTGCGCACGCATGCGTACCGAGACGGACCTGCGCGTCGCGGTGTTCCGCGGCGCCGGCGGCAAGGCGTTCATCGCCGGCACCGACATCGCGCAGTTCAAGGCGTTCGGCTCCGGCGAGGACGGCATCGCCTACGAACGCAAGATGGAGGGCTACCTCACCGCGGTCGAGACGCTGCCGTTCCCGACGCTTGCCGCGATCGAAGGCTTCGCGATCGGCGGCGGGCTGGCGATCGCGGCCTGTTGCGACCTGCGGATCGCGACGCCGTCGGCGCGCTTCGGCGTGCCGATCGCGCGCACGCTCGGCAACTGCCTGTCGGTCGAGAACTACGCGCGGCTGGTGGCGGCGTTCGGGGCGCCGCGAGCAAAACGCATGCTGCTGCTCGCCGAGAACCTGACCGCCGACGAGGCGCTGGCCGGCGGCTTCGTCGGCGAGATCGTCGCGCCGGAGAATCTCGATCACGCGCATCGCCGAGATCGCCGCCCGGCTTGCGCAGCACGCGCCGCTCACCATGCGGGCGAGCAAGGAGGCGATCCGCCGCATTTTGCAATCGGGCCTGCCGGACGGCGACGATCTGATCCGCGCGGTCTACGGCAGCGAGGATTTCCGCCAGGGCGTGCGCGCCTTCGTCGAGAAGCGCGAAGCCGAAATGGACGGGCAAATAAGACCGGGAGGCAAACGCATGGTCCCCTTCGACAAGCAGACCGTCACGGTGGTGCGGCAGAACAAGATCGGCGTCGACACGACCTACGAGCCGCCGCTGCGGGTCGGCTTCGGCATCAGCGACAAGACCATCGGCGGCGCCAACGCGGTGATGGGCCGCACCGTGCTGGTGCCGGGCGCGGAGCCGAACCCGACGCACTATCACGCCAACAACGACGTGTGCTGGTACATCATGTCCGGCAAGATCAGGTGCATCGCCGCCAAGAGCGATTGCAGCGACCGCAAGGAGATCATCCTGGAGGCGGGCGACTTCGTCTATGTTCCGAGCGGCGCCATCCACGTCATCGCCAATGCGTCGCAGACCGAGGAGGCGTCGCTGGTGTTCTGCTACATCGGCGTGCCCAATGTCGAAGCCTCGGGCAACGTCTGGCTGACCAAGGAACACGACGCCTTCGTCGCGCCGAGAGGGTGACCGCCATGCCGGTGATCGATTCGCACCATCATTTCTGGTGGCAGGAGAAGCACACCTACACCTGGCCGCCCGCGGTCGGCGACCGCTTCAACCGCGACTACACGCCCGACGACATGCGGCCGGAGCTTAAGCGCTGCGGCGTCGACGGCACGGTGCTGGTCCAGGTGCTGAACCAGATCGGCGGCGAGACCGAGGAATGCCTCGACCTTTGCAAACAGGTCGACTTCGTGCGCGGCGTGGTCGGCTGGCTGCCGCTCGCCGATCCGGACGCCACCGTCAAGGCGATCGAGCGGCTGCGCGGACGCGGCGGCAAGCTTGTCGGCGTGCGCCACCTCATCAGCAACGAGCCCGACCCGAAGTGGCTGCTGCAGGACAAGGTCGTCGAGTCGCTCAACCTGCTGGCCGCGTCCGGGCTGGTGTTCGACGCCATCCCGATCAACCCGGCGCAGTTCAACTCCGTGCTGACGATCGCCGAGCGCATGCCGGCGCTGAAGATCGTCATGAACCATCTCGGCCGGCCGCCGATCCCCGACCAGGGCTGGGAGCCGTGGGCGACCCAGGTCGCGCGCGCCGCCGAGCACCGCAACGTGTCGATGAAGCTCTCGATCGGTCTCGACATCATCATGCGCTGGCCTTGGCAGACCGACGCCATCCGGCGCTATTCCGACCACGTGCTCGACCTGTTCGGCCCGCACCGCGTGATGGCGGCGTCGAACTGGCCGGTGATCCTGCTCGGCGCGAGCTATGCGGAATGCTGGAACGGCACCACCGCGCTGATCTCGGGGCTCTCCGCCGCCGACCAGCGCGCGGTGCTCGGCGACACCGCGACGCGGGTGTACGGGCTGTGAGCATCAACGAATTCGGGCTCGGTCATCCCTCCCGAGGGGGAGGGCTGGGAGGGGGCTGAAGGGCAACTCGTGACCCCCTCCTCACCCCTCCCCCTCAAGGGCGGGGGACGGGATGCGGCGAGACGGCCACAATTGCGATCGCAACGAAAAAGAGCCCGGCGGGGGAGGGGCCGCCGGGCTCTTGCGTACCAAGAGATAGCTCGTTTGTTAGCATTTAGTCCTGGTCAACCCGTTGGTCGCAGCCAGGCCGAAACGCGTTCAACGATTCACCGCGACGCGGTGAAAATCGACTTCGGGATCATCCCGTGGATGCCCTTGGTGCCGTCGACCACCTGCGTGACGTGGTAGTCGACCGCCACGCTGGCGATCATGTAGGCCTCCTCGCGGGTCAGGTGGGGAAAGCGCTTGGTGATGAAGTCGATGGTCTCGCGCACCACGATCTTCATGCCTTCCTCCAGGTTCGGGTGCAGTCCCATCACGATCCAGTGCGTCGGCGTCTCGGCGCGCGGCCAGGTCAGCTTCATGTCCTTGCGGACGATGAACTGGAACTTGCCGCGCATGCCGGTCTCGATCGCGGTCAGGTCGACCTCGCCGTGGCCCTGCGCGGCATGGGCGTCGCCGGCCGAGAACATCGCGCCCGCCACGTGCACCGGCATGTAACAGCGTGGTGCCGGCGCTCAGGTCCTTGTTGTCGATGTTGCCGGTGTGGACGCCGGGCGGGCCGCTGCTGATGCGGCCGAGCGAAGCGTCCGGCGCGACGCCCATCGTGCCGAAGAACGGCTTGTCGACCGGAACGACCACGCCCTTGGCGACCTCGGCGGTCTTCTTCTGGCGGTCGATCGGGATGATGCGGGTCCACAGCGCGGTGAACTCGTCCGGCAGCGCGCCGGTATAGGGCCGCTGGCGGTTGAAGCCCCAGTCGAGCGGCAGCGTGACGTCGAGGATGCGCACTTCGAGCACGTCGCCCGGCATCGCGCCCTTGATCTCGATCGGTCCGGTGAGAATGTGCGGGCCGGGGCCGCGGTCCTTCACGGTGCCGAAGATGTCGCGCTGATATTGCGGCACGGCGCTGGGCGGCACCACGCCGGATTGGTCGATCACGTCCGGCACGATCGTCGCCACGCTTTCGAGCGTGACGATGTCGCCGGAATCGATGCTCAGCACCGGCTTCAGGGTGGCGAGGAAGTAGCCGATATGGACGGTCTGCGGGCGTCGGCATGAGCGTGTGCTCGGCCGCACGCAGCGCAGTCGTGCTCGAGGTGGTCAGCAGCAGCGCGCCCGCGATGGTGCAGAGCGCGCCTCGATGGAGATGCGAGGCAGGCGTGGACATGATGGATCTCCTCAGCCCGGGACAACCGACGATGAAAGCGTAGAGGCGCGCCGCGCCAGCGGCAATGGCCACTTCAACGTGCGGCGGAGCGATCGAGCGGCCGCGCCGCCGCCTGCCATTCGCGTCCGGGCGCGGCGCTCGCCGGGAAGATCAGCGACTTGATCACCACCGGCACCGCGCCCGAGGCCGGCAGCATGGTGCCGATGTCGATGTAGTCGAACTCCTTGAGCTCGAGCCCGTCGATCGACACGATGGCGTTCGCAAGCTTCATCTCCTCGCGCAGGTGAATGCCGAGGAGCCCGCCGACGTCGCCGTCGCCGGCCAGCACCAGCGGATGTCCGCGCTTGAGCACGCCGGAGAGCCCCTCGACCACGCCGCGGCAGAACGCGTCGAGGCGATGGAACGTCGCCGAGCCGCGCCAGGGCGCGAACACCGCGACCGGCGTGTCGCCGGCGTCGAGATCGAGCCGCCTGAGCACGTCGCGAACGGCCGCCGCGACGGCGGCCGGATCGATCGCCTCGGCGTCGAGCGCGAATGCCGGCGCGATCACCGGCACGTTGCGCAGCGGCAGCGTCTCCATCGGCGAGACATAGATGGTCGAGCCGCTCACCTGCGTGGTGTATTGCGAGGCGCCGATGACGGTGGCGCGGATGCCTTCGTTCGAGGCTGTGAGCTTCGGCCCCCAGCCCTCGACCCGCGCCCGGATCTCTTGCGCCAGCAGCCCGCCGAGATCGCCGTAGCTCTGCGGCTCGCGGCCGTAGACGTATTCGGCGACGCCGCCCGAGAACGTCACCTGGCCGATCGGCGCGTGCGCCGGCGAGGCGGTCGAGCCGCAGCAGCGCCGAGCCGCCGGCCGACGGCAGGCCGCCGCGCATCGCCTCGAACAGGCAGTCGGCCATGCGCGCCGCCAGCGCCCGCGCATGTCCGGGTGCAAGCTGGGCGCCGATGTCGAGCGCGATGCCGAGGTCGGCCGCGAACCGCCGCGCGGCTTCTTCGACGCGCACGATGCGGCCTTCGGCGTCGAGGCAGACGAGCCGCGCGCCGACATCGAGCGCGGTGAGCGCGATGACGCGGCCCTCGGCGCAGACCGCGATCTTCGAGGTGCCGCCGCCGACGTCGACGTTCATCACGATCGCCTTGTCGCGGATCGAGCGCGCAGCCGCGCCCGAGCCGTGCGCCGCCATCACGGTCTCGAGATTGTCGCCGGCCGACACCGCCACCATCTTGCCGGCCTGGCGCGCGAACAGCTCGCCGATCGCGCGCGCGTTGCTTCCGGCGCACCGCCACGCCGGTCAGGATCAGCGCGCCGGTGTCGATCTCGTCGGGATCGACGTCGGCCTTCTGGTATTGCTGCTCGATGAAGGCGCCGAGCGCGTCGGCGTCGATCTCCTCCTCGGCCGCGTAGGGCGTGAGCAGGATCTCGGACTGGTAGAACGCCTCGCGCGTGGTCACGATGTAGCGGCTGTCGAGCCGCTCCAGCACGATGCGCGAGAACACCAGGTGCGAGGTCGAGGAGCCGATGTCGACCCCGACGCTGAGCACGACGATCTCGTCCTCGTCGACCAGCGAGCGCCCGGTATTGGAGAAGAAGACGCGGCCGCCTTCGGGTTCGTCGGTCATGCTGCGACCGCCGGTGACTTGTCACGCGCCGCGCATTCGGGCATCCAGCGATCCACGCGAGACGGATGCGAGATGTTACGCTGCGGGTTGATAGCTGGATCATCCGCTCTCGCGGAGATGGACGCGCACGCCGTGACGATGGACCGCAGCAGCCTAGGCGCCCGCGAACTTCGGCACCACCGCGCCCTTCTTGTAGAACTCCGGCTCCATCCGGCTCGGCACGCCCTCGGCCTTCAGCTTGGCCTCGTACTCGCCGCGGATGAACGGATCCTCCATCCAGTACGGGATCGCGGTGCCGCCCTCCGGAATGTCCATGCCGGTGTAGTCGGTGTGCTTCTCGCCGGGCGGGCCGGGCTCGCGGCCGGGATTGTGCGGGCCGAACCAGGCGGTGAGGCGGAACGACTCCTTCGAGCAGCCGAAATGCTGGTGGTACCAGCGCGCGCCGCCCGGCGCCGCCGACACCATGCCGACCGGCTCGTAGTCGACGCGCTTGATCTTGTCGGCGTGGCCGTCCTTCCAGGGCGTGACGCCGTAGCGTTCCGGCCAGGTGTAGGTGTAGCCCTTGCCCTTCAGGCAGATCAGCACCGCGGCCGAGGTGTGCGCGTGCGCCTTGGAGTAGCGGCCGTTCTCGTGCTGGCCGATCCACAGATAGAACGTGTTGCCGGTCATGAACGGCTCGACCCGGCGCCAGCCGGGCGAGCGCCGGTTGTCGAGCGGCAGGTCGCAGTTGACGATGTCGGGGATGAAGTTGGTGCGGCGCATGGCGAGGCCGCGCACCGGATCGGGCTCGATGTCGTCCTTGTACTTGTAGAAGTCGTCGGCGCCCGAGAACCGGTCGCGGAACTCGTACGGGCAGTTGAACATCACGTCGACGTTGTTGATCAGGTTGATGCAGGTTCGGCGCGGTGGTGCCGGCGAGCAGCATGGCCGGCGCCGAGCTCGCATTGACGATGCGGTGCCAGGCATTGACCGGGATCGAGAACAGCGAGCCCTTCTGCCATTCGAACACGTGGCGCTTCTGAATCGTTGTCGAGCCAGACCTCGGTCGAGCCGCGGCCTTCGACGACGTAGTAGACCTCCTCGTAGAGATGCTTCTCGGCATTGAGCGCGCCCGCGCCCGGCACCTCGACGACGTAGCAGCCCCACTTGCCCTCGGTGCCGTGCAGCTGGATGTAGCTGCCCTTGCCGCCGAGCCGCTTCCACGGCGTCATCGGCAGGTTCTGCACCTGGCTGACGCCGATATCGCGGAAGATCGGGATGCCTTCCGATTCCATGAACAGGTCGTAGGGCGTCTTCGGGCGGCCGAATTCGCCGAAGCCGGCGCGGCTGTTGCCGGTCGGCTCGTGCCAATGGGTTCTGCCGGCGATTTCGTGCATCGTGACCGCCCCTTCGTCGTGCCCCCAAGAATGCAGCGGTTTGAATGCTTTACTGCCATGCCCCGGGCAAGGCAAGGCGACCGGCGGCATCCGCGAAGGGGCGCAAGGGCGAAAAGCCACGGCCGGGAGGGCTTTTGGCTCCCAGATCGATCAACTAGTATCGCGCCAGCACGACCAATAATTCCGGAGGATAAACGACATGAAAAACGTCTTGTTGGCGACCACCGCGCTCCTGGTTCTGGGCGCGGCGCCCGCCATGGCGCAGCAGAAGACCGATCAAGATCGGCTTCATCAGCACCTTCAGCGGCCCGGTCGCGGCGATCGGCAACGACATGCGCAACTCGTTCGAGCTCGCGCCTCGACCATCTCGGCCGCAAGCTCGGCGGCCTGCCGGTCGAGGTGATCTACGAGGACGATCACGCTCAAGCCGGAAGTCGGCGTGCAGAAGACCCAGAAGCTGATCGAATCCGACAAGGTCGATTTCGTCGTCGGCTATATCTGGTCGAACGTGCTGCTCGCCTCGCTCAAGCCGCTGGTCGATTCCAAGACCCCCACGGTCGTCACCAATGCCGGGCCCTCGCAGCTCGCCGGCGAACTGTGCTCGCCGTACGTGTTCTCGACCTCCTGGAACAACGACCAGACGCCGCAGGCGGTCGGCCTCTACATGAACCAGAAGAACGTCAAGACCGCGTTCCTGATCGGCCCGAACTACGCGGCCGGCAAGGACATGCTGGAAGGCGTCGCTTCCACCTTCAAGGGCCAGGTGGTCGGCCGCGAGCTGACCCGCTGGCCCGACCAGCTCGACTTCTCGGCCGAGCTGTCCAAGGCGCGCGCCGCCAAGCCCGATGCGATCTTCGCGTTCTATCCGGGCGGCGCCGGCATCCAGTTCATCACCCAGTATGTGCAGAACGGCCTGAAGGGCCAGATCCCGCTCTATACCGCCTTCGTGATCGACGAGCTGTCGCTGCCGCGGCTGAAGGACCTCGCGGTCGGCATCCCGGGCGCGCAGGAATGGGTGAACGATCTGCCGAACGACGCCAACAAGAAGTTCGTCGCCGACTACAAGGCCAAGTACAAGCTGTCGCCCTCGTTCTACGGCGCGCAGACCTACGACGCGGCGGCGCTGATCGACAGCGCGCTCAAGGCGGTCAAGGGCGACACCAGCAACAAGGACGGCCTGCGCAAGGCGATGGAGAAGGCCGACTTCAAGTCGGTGCGCGGCAACTTCAAGTTCGGCCCCAACCACATCCCGATCCAGAACTTCTACCTGCAGGACGCGGTCAAGCAGGGCGACGACTACGTGCTCAAGACGGTCGCGACCATCGTCGAGAACGATCAGGACAAGCACTACCAGAAGTGCAAGATGCCGAACTGACCGGCAGGCTGAAGGCGGCTTCAACAGGCGGCAGCGGCGCGTGCGCTTCTGCCGTCTTGTTTTTTGGGCGTTGCTGGGGCCTGATGCTTTGAGTTGGCCGCGAACTGGGAGCGCGACCAGGCGATGCTCTACCTGATCGAACAGTGCCTGAACGGCATTCAGCTCGGCATGCTGCTGTTTCTGCTGGCGGCCGGCCTGACGCTGATCTTCGGCATCATGGATCTGGTCAACCTGGCGCACGGCTCGCTCTACATGCTGGGCGCCTATTTCGCCGCGACCTTCGCGGCCTTCACCGGCAGCTTCGTGCTCGGCGCCGTGCTGGCGCTCGCCGCCACCCTGCTGGTCGGCATGGCGCTGGAGGTGATCGCGATCCGGCGGCTCTACGGGCGCGACCATCTCGACCACGTGCTCGGCACCTTCGGGCTGCTGCTGTTCTTCAACGAACTGGTGCGGCTGATCTGGGGTCCGGCCGGCATGACGCTGTCGCTGCCGAGCCAGATGCTGACCGCCGTGCAGGTGCTGCCGGGCGTCTACTACCCGGCCTATCGGCTCGTCATCATCGCGGTGACGCTGGTGGTCGCGCTGCTGCTCTATCTCCTGGTGATGCGCACCCGCGTCGGCATGCTGATCCGCGCCGGCGCCTCCAACCGCGAAATGGTCGGCGCGCTCGGCGTCAACATCAAGCTGCTGTACACCTTCGTGTTCGGGCTCGGCGCCGCGCTCGCCGGCTTCGCCGGGCTGATGCAGGCGCCGATCCTCACCGTGCAGATCGGCATGGGCGAGAACATCCTGATCCTGGCGTTCGTCGTCATCATCATCGGCGGCATCGGCTCGATCCGCGGTGCGTTCGTCGCTTCGATCATCGTCGGCCTGATCGACACGCTCGGCCGCGCGTTCCTGCCGGATCTGTTCCGCCTGTTCTTCAGCTACAGCACCGGGTCGAGTCTCGGCACCTCGGTCTCGTCGATGCTGATCTACGTGCTGATGGCGCTGATCCTGATCTTCCGGCCGGAAGGCTTGTTTCCGGCGTCGAACCGATGACCGGCTGGCTTTCCGCGCGCAACGTCTTCGTGCTCGGCCTGTTGGCGCTGCTGGCGCTGCTGCCGGTCTATGCGGCGCTCACCGGCCACACCTTCGCGGTGTCGCTGTTCACCCGCATCATCATCCTGGCGATGGCGGCGGTGAGCCTCAACCTGATCATGGGCTTCGGCGGCATGGTGAGCTTCGGCCACGCTGCGTATCTCGGCATCGGCGGCTACGCGGTCGGCATCCTGGCCAAGGAAGGCATCAATTCCGGCTTCGTGCAGTGGCCGGTGGCGCTCGCGGCGTCCGCGCTGTTCGCGCTCGGCGTCGGCGCGCTGTCGCTGCGCACCCGCGGCGTCTACTTCATCATGATCACGCTCGCCTTCGCGCAGATGGTCTACTACGTCGCGGTCGGCCTCGACCGCTACGGCGGCGACGACGGCATGACCATCTACAAGCGCAGCCAGTTCGGCGACTGGATCAATCTCGGCAATCGCACGGTGTTCTACTACGTCTGCTTCGGGCTGCTGCTGGCGACGGTGTTTCTGGTCTGGCGGATCGTCAATTCGCGCTTCGGCCTGGTGATCCAGGGCGCGCGCTCCAACGACCGCCGCATGCGCGCGATCGGCTTCCCGACCTACCGCTACAAGCTCGCCTGTTTCGTGATCGCCGGCATGCTGTGCGGGCTGGCCGGCGCGCTGCTCGCCAATCACACCGATTTCATCAGTCCGGCGACGATGCAATGGACGCGCTCGGGCGACCTGATCGTGATGGCGGTGCTCGGCGGCATGGGTACGGTGATCGGGCCGGTGATCGGCGCGGTCGTGCTGCTGCTGCTGGAGGAGGCGCTGTCGCGCGTCACCGAATACTGGCAGATCATCATCGGGCCGCTGTTCCTGCTGGTCGTGCTGTTTGCGCGCGGCGGCATCGACGGCCTGCTCACGAGTATGCGCCGTGACTGAGCCGCTCCTGCAGATCGAAGGCTTGAGCAAGCGCTTCGGCGGCGTGGTCGCTTCCGACGGCATCACCCTCGACGTGCCGGCGGGCGAATTGCACGCCATCATCGGACCGAACGGGGCGGGCAAGACCACGCTGATCACCCAGCTGATCGGCGAGTTGACGCCCGACACCGGCCGCGTTCGCTTCGCCGGCGACGATATCACCGGTCTGCCGACCTGGCGCCGCAGCCAGCTCGGCCTCGCCCGCTCGTTCCAGATCACGTCGCTGTTTCTCGATTTCACCGCGCTCGACAATGTCGCGCTGGCGGTGCAGGCGCACAGCGGCCACTCGTTCCGCTTCTGGCGCGACGCCCGCAAGGACAAGGCCCTGCGCGAGCCCGCTCAGGCGGCGCTGGCGCGGGTGGGCCTGGCGGAGCGGGCCGACCTTCCGGTCGCCCAACTCAGCCACGGCGAGCATCGCCAGCTCGAACTGGCGATGGCGCTTGCCACCAAGCCGCGCATGCTGCTGCTCGACGAGCCGATGGCCGGGATGGGGCCGGAGCAGACCGCCCGCATGGTCGAGATGCTGCTCGCGCTCAAGGGCGAACTCACCATCCTGCTGATCGAGCACGACATGGAGGCGGTGTTCGCGCTCGCCGACCGGCTCACCTGCCTGGTCTATGGCCGTGTCATCGCGACCGGCGCGCCGGTCGAGATCCGCAACAACGCCGAGGTGCGGCAGGCCTATCTCGGCGAGCAGGAGGCGCTCCATGGCTGACGCGCCGCTGCTGGAGCTCGACGGCATCGAGACCTGTTACGGGCTCAGCCAGGTGCTGTTCGGCCTGTCGCTGGTGATCGAGCCGGGCGAGATGGTCACGCTGATGGGCCGCAACGGCATGGGCAAGACCACCACCGTGCGCTCGATCATGGGATTGACCCCCGCGCGCGCCGGCGGCATCCGCTTTGCCGGCAAGGAAATCCGCGGGCTGCCCTCGCACCAGGTCGCCAAGCTCGGCATCGGCCTGGTGCCGGAGGGCCGCCAGGTTTTTCCCAATCTCACCGCGCGCGAGAACCTGGTCGCGACCGCCGCCAACCGCCGCCATGACGCCGAGCCGTGGACGCTCGATCGGGTCTGCACGCTGTTCCCGCGGCTCGCCGAGCGCACCGGCAACATGGCCAATCAGCTGTCCGGCGGCGAGCAGCAGATGCTGGCGATCGGGCGCGCGCTGATGACCAATCCGCGCCTGCTCATTCTCGACGAGGCGACCGAGGGGCTCGCGCCCTTGATCCGCGCCGAGATCTGGCAGTGCCTCACCCGTCTCAAGGAGGCCGGCCAGTCGATCCTGGTGATCGACAAGAACGTCGAGGCGCTGATCCGCATCGCCGACCGGCACTACCTGATCGAGCGCGGCAAGGTGGTGTGGACCGGCACCTCGCGCGCGCTCGCCGCCGACCCTGCGATCCAGCACCGCTACCTGGGTGTGTGAGCTTCATCCCCGCGCCGACGGCGCGCGCTCGTTAACAATTCCTTTACCAGTGTGCCGCGGCGAGTCGTGCCGGGCCCGACCGGCCGCGAAATCGTAACCAAATGGTAACCGGAATAGTTTCCAATTCGTGAACCGCGGATTGGGGATTTGCGATGGGCAAGCACGAAACCATTGAGGCTACCAACGAGCAGGCCGACGCCAAGCCGGTGCCGGCGGACGCGCTCGGCGCCACGCTGGTGCCGGGCGATGCCGCCGACGAGGCGATGAAGAGCGCGCTGGCCGCGATCGAATCGCTCAAGCTCGAAAATCCGAAACCGGAGGTGCTTGCCGAGACGCCGGCGATCGAGCCGGACGCGATGCCCAAGGCCAATGCGACGGCCGAAGAGCCCTCCATCCGCATGGCCTCCGGGCCGGAGCCGATGATGGGAGACTTCATCCCCGAGGACCGGCCGGAGCGGCGGATCAGCCCGTTCGCCGTCATGGCGGCATCGCTCGGCGGAGCGGCGGCCTTCGGCGCGATGATCGGCGCGCTCATCGCCACCGGTATCGCCCGGCCGACGCCGGTCGCATCGCTCGCCGGGCCGAAGCTCGGCATCGAGGAAGTCAACGCCCTCAAGGAGCAGATCGTGCAGGCGCGCGTCGAGCTCGCCGCGCTCAAGGCGAACATCGACGCCGGGCACCGTACCGCCGGTCAGCAGTTCACCAAGATCAGCGAGCGCGTGGAGCGCATGGAGCGCACCCAGGCCGAGCCGGTGCAGCGACTGACCAAGGCGGTCGAATCGCTCGACCGCTTCGAGCGCCGCGCCGACGCCGGCGCCACCGCCGCCGCAAAAGACATCACCGGCTCGATCACGCCGCCGCAACCCATCGCCGGCCAGCCGTTGAAGCCGCCGGGCGGCGTCGAAGGCTGGGTGGTGCGCGACGTCCGCCGCGGTACCGCCTTCATCGAGGGCCGCATGGGCGTGATCGAGGTCGACCAGGGCGACATCGTGCCGGGCCTCGGCCGCGTCGACGCCATCCGCAAGCAGGACGGCCGCTGGGTCGTCGTCACCTCGCGCGGCGTGATCCATCAGGCGCGCTGACGCCTTCCGCGGCAGCGCTTGCTAGAATTTGAGGCGGCGTCGCAAAGGCGCCGCCTCGTTGCGTTCACGTTGCAGCGAGCGTTGTGGCGCGCTCCGCGAATTCATGGCATTTTGCGAACGGCCGGCTCGCTCCCGGCCGTCGTCAGGGCCGGCCGGGGCCGCAACAGGACCACACCCCACAGGACCACACCCACATGGGTCGTCATATGGCCGATCTCGCGCGTCTTTCCCGCATGCTCGTTGTCGCACTCGCCGCCTGTTTCGCCTGGCCGGTTGCGGAAGCCGCGCCGCTTGAGCGGGCGCAGGCGCCCGCCAAGCCCGAGATGGTGGAGAACTGCCCGGGCCTGGTCGCCGCGAACCGCCCGCGGCTGATGCCGGCCGCGATGCGGCTCGCGCTCAATTCCGACCAGGTCCGCATCACCTATGTCGGCCATTCGAGCTTCCTGGTCGAGAGCCCGCAGCTCGTACGGGTGGCGACCGACTACAACGACTATGTGCGGTTTCCGGTGCTGCCCGACATCGCCACCATGAACCACGCGCACTCGACGCACTACACCGACCGCCCCGACCCGTCGATCAAGCATGTGCTGCGCGGCTGGGGGCCCAATCCCGAGACGCCGGCGCGCCATGACGTGCAGGTCAAGGACGTGCGGGTGCGCAACGTGCCGACCAATATCCGCAACTACTACGGCGGCGGCACGGAGCGGCACGGCAACTCGATCTTCATCTACGAGATGGCCAACATGTGCATCGCCCATCTCGGCCACCTGCACCACACCCTCAACCAGCAGCAGCTCAACGAGATCGGCCGCGTCGACGTGGTGTTCGTGCCGGTCGACGGCAACATGACGCTCGACCTGGAGGGAATGTTCGAGGTGCTGACCTCGCTGAAGGCGCCGCTGATGATCCCGATGCACTTCTTCAGCACCTACACGCTGCACCGGTTCCTGGACCGCGCCCGCCAGAACTGGACCGTGGAGATGAGCGAAATCCCCTCGACGGTGATCTCGAAGACGACGCTGCCGACCGCGCCGAAGGTGCAGGTCCTGCCCGGGCATTAGCCCGGGTGTCGCTTCACGATTCGTGGACGATCCGTCCTCCCACCACCGTCGTGCGCGCAACGATATCCTTTATTCTGTCAGGCGGCGTCGACAGCAAATCCCGGTCAAGCACGGCAAAATCGGCGAGCATGCCGGCACGTAACACGCCTTTCCTATGCTCATCGAACGAAAGCTTCGCGCCCTCGCTTGTCACCAAGGGAAGTGCCTCCGGTATCGTCAGGCGTTGCCCTGGACCGACGACCTCACCGCTCCGGGTCTCTCGGGCGGTTGCATTCCACAATGGAAAAAATTGGCTGATGGGTACGTTATCGGTTCCGAGTGAGATCGGAATGCCTTCGTTCAGGAAGGTTCGATAGGGGATCACGAATTCGCCTGCCCCCGCGTATGTCGAAGCCAACCGGGAGCCACGTTTCCAAAATGTCTTACTCGGAATGCTCGTTACATGGACGCCAAGACGCTTGATCGTTGCAACGTCCGCGGCATTGACGATCGCCACATGCTCCAGAACCCAGCGCTTATCCTTGATTCCAAAACGCTCGTCCGCCTCCGCCCAGATCGGCAGCAGTTTGTCGAGATTGGCCGACCCGATGGTATGGACCCGGAATCCAAGCTCTGCCGCCGCCATCACGTAGTCGCGATATTCGCTCCAGGTGTTGGCGTGTTCGGTGAATCCGGACCAGCCGGTGTCGGGCAGCGCAGCCATGGCGGCGCCACGAACGGCGATATTGCCGTTAAGGCCGATGAAGACGCCGGATACGCGAAGCCAATGATCGCCAAAGCCCTGGCCCCTCGCGAACGGGAGCAGTTCGCGCAGGTCGCGCATCGCCTGTGCGCTGTTCGTCCAGGCTGGGCTCACCACCAGCGACATTCGCACGCTAAGCTCGCCGCGCTCCCAAAGGTGCCGGTATAGCGCCAGCGATTCGGCGGAGGACCCATGCCCTCGTAAGCGCTCGTCGTGCCGACCGCATTGTAGAGTTTCATGGACGTGCGGATGCCATCCAGGCGCCCTTGCCAGCCGAACTTGGGTACCGCCGATAACAAATCGAATTCGACAGTCGGCCGGTCATTGGTTTCGATGATGACACCGGTCGGCTCGCCATTGGCGTCCTTGACAATTTCGACGCCGGGACATGGCGGTACCGTCGCGCCCGTGATGCGTTTTTGCGCAACGCAAGACTGTTCAGTGCGGAGTAGCCTGGCGGCTCGCCCCAATTGTTGAATGATCCCGCGATGTAAACCGGATTGTCGGGTGCGACCCCATCGAGCTCGTGCCGTGTCGGCATGCGGCGCTCCGCCAGAATGGCGGGACCGCCAAAGAAGTACGGCGGATCGCCGACCGGCATCGTGACGATCCATGCTGTCCTGGCTGTGCGCGTGCGGCGGCGGCTCGGATCACGCTCAAGATCTCGCCGATCGATCGCAGTCCTTTCAGGGATAACCGTTGCCCTTTGAGACCCTCCCGTTCCAAGTGCGCATGGGAATCACACATCCCCGGCAACACGGTGTGCCCGCCAAGATCGATCGACCGGGTTTGCGGGCCGCGGAGCGAGGCGACGTCCGCCGTCGAGCCAACGGCAACGATGCGCTCGTCCGTCACGGCGAGCGCTTGTGCCGTCGGCTGCGACGGATTTTGCGTCAGGATGGTCCCGCCTGAGACGACGAGGTCGGCAAATTCTCCGTTCAGGCTCCGGCCTGCGAGGCGTCCGCTGGCGATATCATCCGGCATCAGTCGCGATTGCGCCGTGCCCGGAGAGCGGCCAAGCAGCCGCCAGCGCCCCTATGAAATCACGCCGCCTCATGTCCGCCCCTCGTGCACAGGAGGAGGCATCGTACCTGCTCGAACAAGCACGGTGGAGAGGGCCGGATGTTGTGCAGGCATGCGCGTCATGAGGTTGATCGTCTCCGTCTTGCTCCGGAGAACAAACGCGCCGCGCGCCGGTCGGGTTCCGGCCATGCGCGCGGCGGCTGGCGAACACCGCCGTTCATCCTGTAAGTTCCACCGGACCATCGAAATCGCGAGCGGAACCATGCTGAGCACCGAACAGAACGACCTGATCACCCGCACCGGCCCGTCGACCCCGGCGGGCACGCTGATGCGGCGCTATTGGCAGCCGGCCGCGCTGACCGACGAGCTCTCCGGCAACCGCCCGGTCAAGCCGATCCGGCTGCTGGGCGAGGACCTGGTGCTGTTCCGCGACGACCAGGGCCGCTACGGCCTCATGGAGCGCTCCTGCCCGCATCGCGGCACCGATCTCGCCAAGGGCCGGCTCGAAGGCGGCGGGCTGCGCTGCGCGTTCCACGGCTGGCTGTTCGACATCACCGGCCAGTGCCTGGAGACGCCGGCCGAGCCCGAAGGCAGCCGCATGTGCGCCAACATCCGGCAGAAGGCCTATCCGGTGGTGGAGAAGAACGGCATCCTGTTCGCCTATCTGGGGCCGGGCGAGCCGCCGGCGTTCCCGCATTTCGACTGCTTCGTCGCGCCGTCGTCGCACACCTTCGCGTTCAAGGGCCTGATCGAGTGCAACTGGCTGCAGTCGCTCGAGGTCGGCATCGATCCCGCGCACACCTCGTTCCTGCACCGGTTCTTCCACGACGACACGTCGGGCGACACGTATGGCCGGCTGTTCCGCGACAAGTCGGCGGACTTCGACATGCCGATCACCCAGATCGTGCGCGAGTTCACGCGCCCGCAGATCGACGTCGAGCCGACCGACTTCGGCTTGCGCATTCTGACGACGCGGCGGCTGAGCGACGCCTCGACCCACGTCCGCGTCACCAATCTCGTGTTCCCGCACGCCTTCCACATCCCGCTCAGCCGCGAAATGACCATCACCCAGTGGCACGTGCCGACCGACGACACTAGGCACTACTGGTACGCGATCTTCACCAGCTTCGGCGGCCCGGTCGACAAGGACGAGATGCGCCGCCAGCGGCTCGCACTCTACGAACTGCCCGACTACATCCCGCGCAAGAACAAGAGCAACGACTACGGCTTCGACCCGCACGAGCAGGAGCACGACACCTTCACCGGCATGGGCGCCGACATCAACGTGCACGACCAGTGGGCCTGCGAGTCGATGGGGACGATCCAGGACCGCACCAAGGAGCATCTCGGCCAGTCCGACAAGGCGATCTCCGCCTATCGGCGCATCCTGCGCGGCGCGATCGAGCAGGCCGGCAAGGGCGGCACGCCGCCGATGGTGCTCGATGCAGCCTCGGCCGCGCGCTTCACCGGTCCGGCCGCGATCGACGGCATCGGCCCGACCGCCGACTGGCAGGATTATTGGCGCAAGACCGACGCCGCGCGGCGCCAGGCGTCGAGCTGGGCGAACGGCGGGTGAGGGCGTTAGCTCGGTTGCGTCTCAGGGCGTGAAGTCCTGCATCCAGAACGAGAGATCGCGCGCCTTGGCGCCGCTACGCCAGCCGCTGAGACCCCCATACAACACGTTTGGATCGCCGCCTTCGGAGAGGAAGGCGCGCCATGAATAGTGATCGTAAACCACCTGGATGTGAAGCGCGTAAATCTCCGCCAGCCGCTTGTTGCCGCGGATGATAACCAGGTTCTCGTCGTTTTTTTCGGAAGCGGACGTCGAAAAATTGTGTGAACCGGTAACGACCGCGCAGTTGTCGGAAAACGGGTCGGCCACGATCACCTTGGAGTGAACGATGGCCATCAGGCCGGCGGGAAAGAACATTCGGCGCGTGAATTCTTCCTTGGCCCAGGACGGCGCATTGGCGCTGATGCCGGATGGCAACAAGGGGTGCTCGCGGAAAAGCTTCTCCTCGCCCCGGCGGACGACGCGCACGCCGTGCTCGATGATTTTGCCGTTCTTGCTTTCGCGGACCTCCGACACCACGCCGCGAACATATGGTCCATGCGCGCCCTGGCTGCGATCGAGCAAGGCGTTGAGCAGCGGAGACTGCCCCGGTGTGTAGTTGAGGAAGAACAGCCCCTGTTTCGCCGCGCGGATCAGCTCTTCGGCTTCGGCGAGATCAACGTGATCCTTTGCGGCTGAAAAGATCACTGACACAGGCGGATCCTCGGTTTCCTTCGAGTTGCTGGCGATCAGCGAGTCCGGCATGTCATCGTGCGCCTTGACGAGCAGGTCCCACTGCTTGCGAAAACGCACCGCGATCTCGGGTCGCTCGATCACGAGCGTATTGTTGAGCTGCGTGCAAAGGCCGGTCGTGGTCCAGTTCGTGCTGCCCGTCAGTACCCGGACCGGGCCGCTGTGCTTGTCGACCTCGACGATGAATTTGTTATGCACGCTGGGCGACGATCGCCCGGCTTTCGAAAGGTCACGTTCCTTCACGACTACGTGCGCCTTCTCCAGCCGCTTTGCCATTCCAGAGGGTGTGGCCGACCCGTTGCCGATGAGGATATGCGCCGACGGACCGAACGCCTCGATGCCTTTGACGAGCTCGTCGTCGTTGACTTCGTAGAGTGCGCCGTAGATGTCGCTGCCGCGCTGATGCGCAGCGGCGAGAAAATCGAGCAACTCGTGCCGTACCTGGCCGGCTAGATAACGGCGTGCTGGGAAACCCGGCGCCGCAAGCTCGTCCTTGAACTTCTTCAGTCTGGCCGGGGATATTTCGTCGCCCACCAGCCGACTGACGACCTGCGACATGATGATGCCGCGGTTGAAAGCGGCGGAAAGACCGTCGCCCGCCGCAGTGGTCGCGTCGATCGGATCGGACCAATCGCTGGCCGCGTCATCGACCGTCTTGAACGAAGAACCGGCGGGCACCATCGGGATGACACGGTACTGGACGTGATCGCCGGCATTGATCGAGTGATCGTACCAGATGCATCGTCGGATCGGCGAAACCAGCGATGAGAGCCCATCGATCGGCACACTCGTCCCGCCCTTCTTCGGCGGAATGCGATTGTTGATCGGGCTCTCGGTGCCGGTTTTCAGGTCGCGCTTCCAAAGCGCGCATCCGATCCACTCCGTGGGCCACGGTGCCGGGCGCCAGGCAATCAAGGCGTCGTCGGCATTCGCATGGGCATAAATCGCAATAGCCATAGCGTCCTCCGCGAATATTCAACCAGAAGTAGATACTGGCCGAACGACGGGAAGATGACAACCGGTGGCTGGAAGCCACGATCTAAGGCGGCAAAAGACGGTACCGTCCGCCTACACGTCCACGCTCGCGGAGAGCGCGTTCTCCTGGATGAAATCGCGCCGCGGCTCGACCACGTCGCCCATCAGCTTGGTGAAGATGTCGTCGGCCTCGTCGATCTCCTTGACGTTCACCTGCAGGAGCGAGCGCGCGTTGGTGTCGAGCGTGGTCTCCCAGAGTTGCCCCGGGTTCATCTCGCCGAGCCCCTTGTAGCGCTGCAGCGACAGGCCCTTGCGGCCGGCGGCCGTCACCTGCTCGAACAGGCTGACCGGCCCGTGGATCGCCGTCTGCTCGTCCTTGCGGCGCAGCATGGCGGGCGGCGTCGGCCGCGGAAAGGTCTCCTGCAGCTTCGGCGCATATTCGTCGAGCTTGCGCGCGTCGGCCGAGCCGAGCAGCGCCTGGTCGATGATCGCGGCTTCCTTGACGCCGCGCACGGTGCGCTCGAACAGGAAGCCTTCGCCTTCCTTGAAGCTGCCCTGCCAGCCGCGCTCGGTCTCGTCGGCCAGCGCGTCGAGGCGCTTGGCGATGTACTGGGCGGCGGCGGACGCCTTCTGCGCATCGGTGAAGATACTCGGAGTGCAGCACGCCCGCGATCGCGGCCTGCTCGACCACCTGGCGATTGTAGCGGCTGTGCAGGCCGTTGAGGACGCCGCGGATGGCGCGCGCCTCCTCGACCAGGGCGCGCAGGTCGTCGCCGGCGCGCTCCTCGCCGCTGGCGAGCCGGAGCACGCAATCCTCGAGCCCGGTATCGATCAGATAGTCCTCGAGCGCGCGCTCGTCCTTGAGGTACTGCTCGGACTTGCCGCGCGCCACCTTGTAGAGCGGCGGCTGCGCGATGAAGAGATGGCCGCGGTCGATCAGTTCGCGCATCTGCCGGTAGAAGAACGTCAGCAGCAGCGTGCGGATATGCGAGCCGTCGACGTCGGCGTCCGTCATGATGATGATCTTGTGGTAGCGCAGCTTGTCGACGTTGAACTCGTCGCTGATCGAGGTGCCGAGCGCGGTGATCAGCGTGCCGATCTCCTGGCTGCCCAGCATCTTGTCGATGCGCGCGCGCTCGACGTTGAGGATCTTGCCGCGCAGCGGCAGCACCGCCTGGAATTCGCGGTTGCGGCCCTGCTTGGCGGAGCCGCCGGCGCGAATCGCCCTCGACGATGAACAGCTCGGACTTCGCCGGATCGCGCTCCTGGCAGTCGGCGAGCTTGCCGGGCAGCGAAGTGACGTCGAGCGCACCCTTGCGGCGCGTCAGTTCGCGCGCCTTGCGGGCGGCCTCGCGGGCGGCGGCGGCCTCCACCACCTTGCCGACGATCACCTTGGCTTCGCCGGGATGCTCCTCGAACCAGTATTGCAGCGCCTCGTTGATGACCGCTCTCGACCACCGGGCGCACCTCGGAGGAGACCAGCTTGTCCTTGGTCTGCGACGAGAATTTCGGGTCCGGCACCTTGCAGGACAGCACCGCGGTCAGCCCCTCGCGGCAGTCGTCGCCGGTCAGCGCGACCTTTTCCTTCTGCGCCACGCCGCCCTTTTCCGCGTAGCCGGTCACCTGGCGGGTGAGCGCGCCGCGGAAGCCGGCCAGATGGGTGCCGCCGTCGCGCTGCGGGATGGTGTTGGTGAAGCACAGCACGGTCTCGTGGTAGCCGTCGTTCCACCACAGCGCGCATTCGACCTCGATGCCGTCGCGCTCGGCCTTGATCATGATCGGGGCCGGGATCAGCGCGGTCTTGTTGCGGTCGAGATATTTGACGAATTCCTCGACGCCGCCCTCGTAGATCAGCTCCTCGCGCTTCTCGACCGCGTGCCGCTTGTCGGACAGCACGATGCGCACGCCCGAATTGAGGAAGGCCAGTTCGCGCAGCCGGTGCTCCAGGGTGGCGAAGTCGAATTCGACCATGGTGAAGGTCGCGGGGCTCGGCAGGAAGGTCACCTCGGTGCCCTGCTTGCCATGGGCATCGCCGACGGCCGCGAGCGGGGCGACCGCCTCGCCGTCGCGGAACTCCATGACGTGTTCCTTGCCGTCGCGCCAGATCGTGAGCTTGAGCCAGGTCGAGAGCGCGTTCACCACCGAGACGCCGACGCCGTGCAGGCCGCCCGAGACCTTGTAGGAGTTCTGGTCGAATTTCCCGCCGGCATGCAGCTGGGTCATGATGACCTCGGCCGCCGACACGCCTTCGCCCTTGTGGATGTCGATCGGGATGCCGCGGCCGTCGTCGCGCACCGTCACCGAGCCGTCCGGATTGAGCGTGACGGTGACCTCCTTGGCGTAGCCGGCCAGCGCCTCGTCGATGGCGTTGTCGACCACCTCGTAGACCATGTGGTGCAGGCCGGAGCCGTCGTCGGTGTCGCCGATATACATGCCCGGCCGCTTGCGCACCGCGTCGAGGCCCTTGAGGACCTTGATCGACTCGGCGTCGTAATCGGAGCCAAGGGGGCGGGCGGGTTCGGCCATGGAGAACCTTCGAATCGGCGGCGGAAATGGGGTTGCGAATCTGTAGAGTTTGTGTGACACGAAAAGCCGGTGTCGTACAGCCCAAAGTGCACGCTTTAAGTAGTTGTTTTTAATTGAATTTCAAGGGTTCCGGCGAGCCCGGAACGATGCCTCTGGCAGGGCCGGATTCAGCCGCTTTTTTGGCCTGTTTTCGGCGGCCCTTTGAGCCGGTACCTGGCCTCGAAATCGTAGTCGGGTACCGGCCGCGCAAAGCCCCGCAGCGCCGGCGCTGACTTCGCCGGCCGTGCTGGACTTTGCCGCCGCGCTGACCATGAATCGGCGTCAGGCGACGAATCGAGGAGACTTCGCGATGCCGCATCACTTCTGTCATCCGAACACCCCGCACAAGAAGCTCAGGCTGCCCGAGTGGTACGTGTCGACCCTGATGATGGACCGCGCGCTCGACGCGGTGGTGCGCCGCGTGAAGAATCTCGATCGCAAGCACGATATTCCCTACCTCGCCGGCTACAGCCGCGACGGCAAGACCATCTACATCGACCGGCACATGCCGAAGACGATGCGCTACGACGGCCGCGAGATCGACACCGACCGCTATCTGATCCTGCACGAGGAGGTCGAGAAGACGCTGATCGACCAGCTCAACCTGCACTACCTGCACGCGCACCAGATCGCCTCGCGCGCCGAGCAGGCGGCGGTGCGCGCCGCCGGCATCGGCTGGAAGGCCTACGACGACTTCATGCAGAAGAACGTCAAGCACATCGGCGACGAGCGGCTCGAAAAGGTGCCGCAGGATCTCGACCTCAAGCCCTATCGCGACGAGCACGACTACGATCTGGTGCAGCGCATGATCGAATGCATCGAGCGCAACGAGGGCCCGGCCGGCGTGACGGTCGAGCAGGTGCATGCGGCCATCGACAAGCACATGCCGCACCTGAAGAAGCACAAGCCGAAGGCCGGCAGAGCGGCTGGCAAGACGAAGAAGACCAAGAAACGGTGATTAGACGATGCGCGATACACTCGACCGCTGGTTTCTCGCCCATCCACGCTCGGTGAACGAGACCTACCTCCAGCACGCCGGGATCGCGTTGCGGGTTGCGGGGCGGCTTTTCGGCGCAAGCTTCGCCGCGGCCGTGCACGCGATCTTCCCGTTCCTGTTCGTGACGACCGCATCGACCACGATCAAGACGCTGCACAATGAGATTGCCGCGCGCACGAAAGCGCCCGAAATGCGTGGTTAGGCGGCGCACGTTGTTTCCGTTCGTCCCCGCGAAAGCGGGGACCCAGCGCTTGTCACGAACTGGATGCCCGCTTTCGCGGGCATGAGCGGAAGGGAACAGCTAGCCTGTCCCGCACCACCACATTGCCCATCGCCTTGCCGCTCTCCACCGCCTCGTGCGCGGCGGCGATGTCGGCAAGCGCGAAGGTCTGCGCCACGTTGTGCAGGAGCGCGCCCGCTTCCAGCAGGCGGGTGATGTCGTCGGTCGCCCGCGCCCGCAGCTCGCCCGGCATCATGTAGACCAGGAAGAACCGCAGCGTGATCGAGTTCTGCAGCAGGAACTGGAACGGGATCGCAGGCTCGGCCGCGCTGCCGCCGTAGATCGCGACGATGCCGTCGGGCTTGAGCACGCCGGGCAGGAGCCTGGCGTTCACCGCGAGGTCCATCTCGATCACCGCGTCGGCGCCGCGCTTGCCGGTCAGCGCCATCACCCGCTCGCCGACGTCCTCGCGCTTGTAGTCGATGGTGTGGTCGGCGCCGGCCTGGCGCGCCAGCGCGGCCTTCTCGGGCGAACTGACGGTGGTGAGGACGGTCGCGCCCTTCTTCTTGGCGAACTGGATCGCGTAGTGGCCGACCGCGCCGGCGCCGGCCGCGATCAGCACGGTCGCGTCCGCTCCGAGGCGCGCGTATTCGACCGCCTGCCAGGCGGTATAGGCCGGAATGCCGAGGCAGGCGCCCACCTCCATGCTGGTGTTGGCCGGCAGCCGCACCGCCTGCGCGGCCGGCAGCACGATCGCCTGCGCCGCCGTGCCGAAGGCGCGCCGCCATTGCCCGTTCCACACCCACACCCGCTCGCCCACGCGCGAAGCGGGCACGCCTTCGCCGACCTTGTCGATCTCGCCCGCGCCGTCGCTGTGCGGGATCACGCGCGGGAACGCGATCTTGCGCGTCAAGCCGGCACGGCCCTTCACGTCGGACGGATTGACGCCCGAGGTGGCGAGCCTGACCCGCACCTCGCCGGGCCCGGGCTCCGGCGTCTCGACCTCGGCGACGCGCAGCACGTCGCGGGCCGGTCCGTTCTTCTCGTAATAGGCGGCGCGCATGACAAATCTCCCTCGCGTGCTTTCACGCTCGTTTCTTCACCTGTCCGGGGCTGACCTCGAACACCTCGGCGCTCGCCGCGATGTCCGCGAACGCCGCGGCGTCGGCGCCGGTCATGAACACCTGCGCGCCGAGCGTGCCGAGTTCCGCATAGAGCGCGGCGCGGCGCAACGGGTCGAGATGGGCGACCACCTCGTCGAGCAGCAGCACCGGCGCGAATCCCGACATCTCCGTGATCAGCGCCGCATGTGCGAGCACGAGCCCGATCAGCAGCGCCTTCTGCTCGCCGGTCGAGGCGTCGGCGGCGGCGATGCTCTTGGCGGCGTGCGCGACCGCCAGATCGGTCAGATGCGGCCCGTCGAGCGTGCGGCCGGCGGCGGCGTCGCGGGCGCGGTTCTCCTTGAGCACGGCGCGGTAGCGGTCCTCGATCTCGGTCGCCGGATGGCGGGTGACGAGTTGCTCCATCCAGCCGTCGAGCGCGATCTCGGCGGCCGGGAAGGGGGAGTCCGGTTTGCGCCGGGCGGCGAGCCGCGCCTGCAGCAGGTTGACGGTCTGCGCCCGCGACGCGGTGACCGCGACCGCAAGCTCGGCCGTTTCGTGCTCGATGGCGTCGAGCCAGTGCGGATCGGGCCGCTGCTCCTCCAGGAGCCGGTTGCGCGAGCGCAGCGCCCGCTCCAGCGCGTTGACGCGGCTCTGGTGCTCGCCGTCGACCGCCAGCACCAGCCGGTCGAGAAAGCGCCGGCGCTCGGACGCCGGACCGTTGAACAGCTGGTCCATCGCCGGAATGAGCCACAGCACGCGCAGGTGGTCGGCAAAGGCGGTGGCGGACGGAACCGGCTCGCGGTCGATGCGGCACTTGCGCGTGATCTGCGCGTCCTCGGTCGCGGGCGGCTCGATGCCGGTGCCGAGCGTGGCGAGGCCGAGCGCGCCCTCGATCTCGGCCGACACCGCCCAGGCGCCGTCGCCTTCGGTGAACGCCACGTCCTCGAGCGTGGCGCGGCGCAGCCCCCGCCCGGGTGCGAGAAACGAGATCGCCTCGATCAGGTTGGTCTTGCCCGAGCCGTTCGGCCCGACCAGCACCACCGGCCGAGCGCCGATTTCGATCTGCGCCGCGTGATAGCTGCGGAAGTTGCTCAGCGTCAGGCGGCGGATGCGGGCGGCGGATGGCATGGCGACGCTCTACAGGAGCGACCCATGGGCTCACAAGGCCGCCATCACACCCGCATCGGCATCAGCACGTAGAGCGCGCCCTTGGCGTCGCGGTCCTGGATCAGGGTCGGCGAGCCCGGATCGGCGAGCTTGAGCACCGCGGCCTCGCCTTCGATCTGGCCGGCGATGTCGAGCAGGTAGCGCGAGTTGAAGCCGATATCGAGCGGCTCGGCGCTGTACTCGACCTCGATCTCCTCGGTGGCGCTGCCGGAATCCGGATTGGTCACCGACAGCATCAGCTTGCCGTTGCTAGAGCGAGAGCTTGACCGCGCGGCCGCGCTCGCTCGACACCGTCGAGACGCGGTCGACCGCCTGCTCGAACTCCTTCTTGTCGACCACGAGCTCCTTGTCGTTGCCTTGCGGGATGACGCGCGCATAGTCCGGGAAGGTGCCGTCGATCAGCTTGGAGGTCAGCACCACGTCGTTGAGCGTGAACCGGATCTTGCCGGGCGACAGCTCGACCGTGACCTCGGCCTCGTTGTCCTCGATCAGGCGCATCACCTCGCCCACGGTCTTGCGCGGCACGATGATGCCCGGCATGCCGGCGGCGCCCGACGGCAGCGGCAGCTCGTACTGCGCCAGACGGTGGCCGTCGGTCGCCACTGCGCGCAGTGTCGCGGCCTTGGCGGCGCCGGCGGCGTGCAGATAGATGCCGTTGAGGTAGTAGCGCGTTTCCTCGGTCGAGATCGCGAACTGGGTCTTGTCGATCAGCTTCTTGAGATCGGCGGCGGGCAGCTTGAACTTGTGCGTCATGTCGCCGGCGGCGAGATCGGGGAAGTCGCTCTCCGGCAAGGTCTGCAAGGTGAAGCGCGACTTGCCGGCCTTGATCGCCAGCACGGCGCGGTCGTTCGACGATTCCAGCACGATCTGCGCGCCCTCGGGCAGCTTGCGCACGATCTCGTAGAACATGTGCGCCGGCACGGTGGTGGAGCCGGCCGGGCCCACCTCGGCGGCGATGGTCTCGGTCACTTCGAGATCGAGGTCGGTGGCCTTGAAGCCGAGCTTCGACTTGTCGGCCTTGAGGAGCACGTTGGCCAGGATCGGGATCGTGTTGCGGCGCTCGACCACGCGATGGACGTGGCCCAGCGACTTCAACAGATCGGCGCGCTCGACGGTGATCTTCATTGGCGAAATCCGGTTCGCTCGGAGGAACTTGGGACCTTTTTAAGGGGGGTCAAAAGTGGCGCGTGGGCGCGGTTTTCGCAAGTGCGCGCAGCGGTATAAGGGCAGATATCCAATGCCATCGCGCAACCGCCCGGCGCGAGCCGCCAAGCATGCACGCAACGCCGTTCGCAGCCGGCGGGACGCCGGCCACGATCGTCGTTGTTGGCGCACTCACTCCTGCAGCTGGCGCTTCAGCAACTCGATCTCCTCCGCCAGCGCGCTGTCAGTGCTGACGAGGTTTTCGATCTTGCGCACGGCGTGCAGCACGGTGGTGTGGTCGCGGCCGCCGAAGCGCCGTCCGATTTCCGGCAGCGAGCGCAGCGTCAGCGTCTTGGCGAGGTACATCGCCACCTGCCGCGGCCGCACCACGTTGGCGGTGCGGCGCGACGACAACAGGTCGGCGCGGCTCACATTGTATTGCCGGGCCACGATCCGCTGGATGTCCTCGATCTTGACGCGCTTGGGCTCCTGCGGGCGCACCAGGTCGCGCACCTCGCGCTCGGCCATCTCAAGGGTGACCGGCTGACCCGGTGAGCTTGCTGTGGGCGAGCAGGCGGTTGAGCGCGCCTTCGAGGTCGCGGCCGTTGTGGGTGACGGTGCGGGCGATGTAGGCGAGCACCGGCGCGGGCACGTCGAAGCCCGGATGATGCTGCTTGGCCGCCGCCGCGCGGTATTTCAGGATTTCGAGCCGCAGCTCTTCGGTCAAAGGGCCGATCTCGACTGCGAGCCCGCCCGCGAGCCGCGAGCGCACCCGCTCGTCGAGGCTTTCCAGATCGGACGGCGGCCGGTCGGCCGCGATCACGACCTGGCGGCCGGCGTCGATCAGGGCGTTGAGGGTGTGGCAGAATTCGGCCTGGGTCGACTTGCCTTGCAGGAACTGCAGATCGTCGATCACCAGCACGTCGATGGCGCGCAGCGCCTCCTTGAAGGCGAGCGCGTTCTGGGCGCGCAGCGCGGCGACGAAGCCGTACATGAACTTCTCGGCCGTGAGGTACAGGACCTTGCGCTCCGAGGACGAATTCCCGGCCCACGCCAGCGACTGCAGCAGGTGCGTCTTGCCGAGCCCGACGCCGGCGTGGATGTAGAGCGGGTTGAACATCACGACGTCGCCGCGATGGGCCTGCGCGACCTGCCTGGCGGCGGCGTGCGCGAGCGTATTGGAGCGGCCGACGACGAAGCTCTCGAAGGTCAGGCGCGGATCGAGCGGCGAGCCGCCGAGCGCCTCGTGCACGGCGGATACCGGCGCCGTCGGGCCGCGGTGTTCACCGCTGCCGTTGGTCTTGAACTCGCGCGTTTCGCGCGTGAGTGGAGCGGTTTCGACCGGCTTCGGCTTGGCGGCGAGCGGGCGGATCACGGCCGAGCGCATGGTGATCTCGATCCGCTTGATCGCCGGGTCTTCGGCCTGCCAGCAGCCGAGCAACTGCTCGGAATAGTGCGATCCGATCCAGCTCTTCAGGAAGCGCGTGGGCACCGACAGCCTGACGGTGTCGTCCTCGACGCCTTCCGGCTCCATGCGGGCGAACCAGCTCGAATAGATGTCGTCGCCGACCTTGGCGCGCAGGCGTTCCCGCACCCGCTTCCAGCGTTCCTGCTCGGTGTCCGCCATGGTTTGTCTTCTCTTGTCGCTCGGACGGTTTGTTGTTGGACGCGAACGCGGACAGGTACTTGGCGCCCGGCGAGGCCGCCGGAGCGGGGTTCAGACTAGGGTTGCAGGAGAACGCTGACAGGACTGGAACACGGACGCTCTCGGGATCGGCTTTGTTGACTTGCGGGGAGAGCGGAGAGGCTAGGCCCGGTGCGGGCGCTGTGCTTGGACAGGTCCGTAGATTTGCATTGGTCTTGGCACAACACCCCCCTGTTCATCGTCCCCGTTGCGAACGAGGACCATGCATCCATTTCGACTTGTAGAAGGTATTCCCGTTCGCTTCGTGTCGCCGCCGGCTATCGGCTCGGCGCCACGAAGCTCCGACTTATGTCCGTGTACCCCAACATCTGGGTAAAACCTTTTCGAAGGCAGGAACGTTCAGACATGACTCAGCCGCCCCCATCTTCGATGAGTTCGAATACGACCGTTTGCCACTGAAAACCGCCGGTGACCCAGCGGGTAAGCCCGAAAATACGCGCAGTTGCGCGCGATGCAACGCCCTTCGTACGGAGTGCATCTGTATTTTACCGGCAGCTCCGCCGTCACAATGCTGCGAGCGAGTCTCGAATTCGCCGATAAAGTTTTGAATACACTTACATTTTTCGAAGTATGGCGGGCTTCGTTGCGCAAAAGCCGCGGTCGTAATTCTCTGCGCCGCGATTCACGCGGCTGCACGGCGGCTTTGGAAAATCGAGGTCCTGCGCGGTTCTTTACTAATAAGCCGTTCTGAAAAAACACAATTTTCAGACCGAAAATGCAGGGTAGTGCTGACACATACGGCGGCTGCGGACGCCGCTGTTGCGTTTGGGTCGTGGACGCGAGTGCACGATACCGTTCGCGACGCATTATCGCCGTGCACGTGACAGTTAGACAACAATTTGAGTTGGTTTCCCGACCAATCCCCAGGATTTCGGCAAGCTTTGCTCGCATTGCGCGACGTTCGGCGCGTCGCGCGGGCGATGAAAACAAAAAGCCCGGCGTGACGGCCGGGCTTCGAACCTTGCGAACTGCGAGCAAGCAGCGGCGCGCTACTTGCCGAGCTTGGCGACGCGCTGGGTCAAGCGCGACACCTTGCGGCTCGCGGCGTTGCGATGCACGACGCCCTTCTGCGCCGAGCGGATGATGACCGGCTCCGCTTCCTTCAAGGCCGCGGCGGCCACGGCCTTGTCGCCGCTCGCGATCGCCTCTTCGACCTTGCGCACGCTGTTGCGCATGATCGTACGCCGCGACTTGTTGACCTCGGTGCGCCGCGCGATCACGCGGGTGGCTTTGCGGGCGGAACTGGTATTGGCCATGCTTCGTTCTCGTTGCTGCGGGCGGCCGTCCGCCCGCTCTCCTATCGTCTGGTCTGATATCGCGAAATCGGGCGCGCCAAAAGGCGCGTCGCGGAGCGCCGCTTATAGTCGCGGCTCCCGGTCGAGTCAAAGGCCCAGGACGGCCCGGCGGGCCCGTCTTCGGGCCCTATCCGGCGCGAGCCTGGGCCACGGGCGTCCGGACCCGGTCGTAGCCGGCGGCCGCAGCGGTCCGGTCGGCGGGGGGAAAGACCGACAGCGGCGGCTTTACCCGGGCCCAGGCCGGATCGCGATGGATGTGGGCGATCAGCGCCTTGACGCCGGGGACCAGTTGCTTGCCCTCGAACAGCTTGCGGATGGTCACCGCCTGTTCGAGCGCCGGGGCGTCGCCCGAGCGCCAGGCCCGGGCGCAGAGGTCGGCGTTGAGATTGGCGGTCGCCGAGATGCAGCCGGCGAACGCGCCGGCGCGCGCCTCCAGCAGCACCGCCTCGGTCGACGGGAACACGCTGAACGACTTGGAGAGTGCCGCCGCCTCGCGCGCATAGGCCATGTCGCCCGAGGAATCCTTCAGGCCGACGATGCGGCTGCCGTGCGTATCGATCAGCCGCTTCACCAGCTTGACGTGCCAGGGCACGCCGGAGAGCTGCGGATAGTGATAGAGGTAGATCGGGATCGGCTTGGCCGCGGTCGCCTCGACGATGGCGGCGATATAGGCGGCGAGCCCGTCGTCCGGCATGCCCTTGTAGTAGAATGGCGGCAGCACCAGCGCGCCCGCAAAGCCGAGGTCGGCGGCGTGCCGGGTCAGCGCGACCGCGTCCGCGGTCGCGGACGCGCCGGTGCCGACCATCAGCCGGTCGAGCGGCACGCCGTTGTCGCGGTAGGCCGTCATCACCCGCTTGCGCTGCTCCAGCGCGTACGAGGTCGCCTCGCCGGTGCTGCCGAGCACGTTGAGCCCGTCGCAGCCGTTGGCCAGCAGGAACTTCGCCAGCGCGATCGAGCGCGCGATGTCGGGTTCGCCCTGGTCGTCGACCGCGGTGGCGACGGCGGCGATGACGCCCTGCATTCTGGTGGTGGTCATTTTGGTTGCACTGCCCTTGTTTGCAAGAACAGCGACTATAGGCCAATTGCAGTCAGTGCGTCACGTCTGGTCCGGCAACCGGACGGGTCTAGGCCGCGCGCACCGTCGCAAGGAAGCGATCGACCTCGGTCTTGAGCTTGCCGCCCTCGTCCGACAGCACCTGGGCCGAAGCAAGAACCTGGCTGGACGCTGTACTGGTCTTGGCGGCGCCTTGGCTGACGTCCTCGATGTTGGCGGCAACCTGAGCCGTGCCGTGCGCCGCCTGCTGGATGTTGCTCGAGATCTCCTGCGTGGCGGCCGTCTGCTCCTCGACTGCGGCGGCGATGGCCGAGGACAGGACTGAAATATCGTCGATGGTCGCGCTGATCTTGCCGATGATGGCGACGGAATCCCGCGCCGTCTCCTGCATGCCGGCGATCTGGGAGGTGATATCTTCCGCGGCCTTGGCGGCCTGCGCCGCCAGCGTCTTGACTTCGCTGGCGACGACCGCAAAGCCGCGGCCGGCCTCGCCCGCGCGCGCCGCCTCGATGGTGGCGTTGAGCGCCAGCAGGTTGGTCTGCTCGGCGATATCGGTGATGAACTTGATCACCTTGCTCGCTTGGCTTGCCGTCTCCGACAGCCGGTCGAAGCGTGCATTGGCGCCGTGCGCCTGCAGGACCGCCTCGTTGGCGATCCGGTTTGAATCCTCGGCACGACGGCCGATTTCGGATGACGGACGCGGCCAGTTCGTCGGTCGCACTCCGCGACCGACCGCACGTTGCGTGGAGGCATTCGTTGACGCGCTGACGACGATGGTCGAGAGCTGCTGGGTGTCATTGGCCACCTTGGCGAGGGTCAATGCGGCGCCCGCGAGGTCGTTTGAGGCCGAAGAAACCGTGTTGACGATCTTGCCGACCGCGGCCTCGAAACGGTCGGCGAGCGCGTTCATCATCTCTTTCTTCTGTTCCGCCTGCTGCAGCCGCTCGACTTCCGCTTGCTCGGCGCGCCGTTTGTGCGTCTCGATCAGGCTGGTCTTGAACACGTCGAGCGACGCGCGCCATCGCGCCCAGTTCGTCGTTGCGGCTGCTGACGGGAATCTCGACATCGGTGTTGCTGGCGGCGAGCCGGTGGACGACGGCGGCCAAGGCCGCCAGCGGTCGCGTGACCCGCGCCGACACGACCCACATGCCGGCGCCGGCGATCAGGATGCCCAGCACCATCAAGGCAAAGGCCAGTTTGACCTCACGCAACGCGCGATTGATCGCGACGTCGGCGGCAGCCTCGCTTGCGGTGTTGGCGGCGTCGAGAACCTGCAACAGCGAAGCGAGTTGCGGATCGACGCTCGCCGCCCATTGTTCCGACGTCATCGGAAGCCGCGCGCCGGATTTGCCGGTCCTGACGATGTCGTCGGTCAGCGAACGGAAGCCCTTGAAGTAATTCTCCTCCACGGCCTGCATCGCGGTCCTGATTGCGGGATGGGTATCGGCCCGCGCGGTGAGATTCTGCAACTGTTGCCAGAGCGTGTCCGCGCTGGCTCTGTTCACCGCGATGGTGGTCAGATCGCTCGCCGAAACCGCGCTCTCCGCGACTGCCGCCGCGACGATCGCCCGCTCCCGCCCGGCGGCGCCCCGCATCCGCCATCCGATCTCCTTGATGAACGCAAGCCTTGTCAGATGCCGATCGCTGATTTCGTTGCTGTGGATCAGGACGAACCAGATTTTGACCCCCGCGCCGACGAGATCGATGGTGGGCGGTGTGGTCAAGTTGCGCAGGCTCTGGTCACGCTGATCGCGCGGGCGTCTGATGGCTTCGTCGACTTGCCGGCGGTAGTGGTCCGCCTTCGGCGCCAGCGCCTTGAACTCTTGTATCAGCGCCGCCTTGTTCGGAAAGTCCCAGCGCTCCAGCGCCGCAAGTCCGAATGTCAATTGATGCTCGGCCGCCGCTCGATGGGCCGCGATCGCGGCGACGACCGCGGCATTGGCCGGCTCGGCCAGGTGAATCGCTTTGCTCGATACGATCCGCTCCAGCACGACCTCGTGCAGCCCGGCGACGAAACGGTTGACATCGCGATTGAACGCCTTCTGGTCGATGGAAGCTTGGTACACCGCCCAGGAACTCGCGCTTTTCCAGCCGAGCGCCGCGACGGTCAGCAGCGTCAGGCAGCCGAGCGTGGCGTACAGGGTCAGTGTGATGGTCGCTTTTGACCCGCGAGGACGTTCTTCCGGTTTTTTCCGCGAGGCTTCCATTGCCGTCTGATCCTCTGAAGCCCATTCCAAACGTCGTCGCGACGCGATGAGGCAGCTTCGACATCCGCACGCGAGAAAAGCGGCGCACCGTTTTGCAGGTTGGCGGTCGTCAGTTCCGTTGAATTCATCGTTCGGCGCATACTGCGCATCCGCCCGATAAAGTTGAATTCAAACGATTATGAAATGGTTTAACCCTCTCGTAATCATGAATAGAAAATGCACAACATACGATTATGAGCATAGATCATGGACGCGTGTAGATCGTGAGTCGGTGAGCGCTGTCGCGCGAAGCGCGCGGCGCCGGCGCGCCGCCTGATCAATATTGATGCACAACCGACTTTGAATGCGGAAGGCTCACCCGCTGACGTTGAACGCTGCCAGCGCCGCCATGTTGACGAGCTGCGCGTCGTTCGCCGACAGCGGCACGATCTGCACCGGCCGGTCGAGCCCGACCAGCAGCGGCCCGATCACGGTCGCGCCGCCCAGTTCCTGCAGCATCTTGGTCGAGATCGAAGCCGAGTGGAACGCCGGCATGATCAGCACGTTGGCGGGTCCCGACAGCCGGCAGAACGGATAGGCGTCGCGCAGATCCATGTTGAGCGCGACGTCCGCCGCCATGTCGCCGTCGTATTCGAAATCGACGCGGCGCTGATCGAGGATCTTGACCGCGCCCTGCACATGCACGGCGCGCTCGCCGGGCGGATGCCCGAAGGTCGAGAACGCCAGCAGCGCCAGCCGCGGCTCGTAGCCCATGCGGCGCGCGACGCCGGCCGCCTCGACCGCGATGTCGGCAAGCGCCTCGGCACTCGGCATCTCGGTGACGGCGGTGTCGGCGACCAGCACGGTGCGGCCGCGGGCGAGCACCAGCGAGACGCCCATCACGCGATGGCCGGGCTTGGGATCGATGCAGCGCCGGACATCCTCGAGCGCGACCGAGAAGTTGCGGGTCACGCCGGTCACCATGGCGTCGGCGTCGCCGAGCGCGACCATGCAGGCGGCGAAATGATTGCGGTCCTGGTTCACCAGCCGCTGGCAGTCGCGCTGCAAGAAGCCTTGCCGCTGCAGCCGCTCGTACAGGTAGGCCGGATAGGCGGCGTTGCGGTGCGACAGCCGCGCATTGATGATCTCGATGCCGCCGCCCAGCTCGACGCCGAGATTGCGTGCGGTCTCGCGCACGCGGTCCTCGCGGCCGACCAGCAGCGCGGTGCCGAGCTCCTGGTGCACGAAGCTCGCGGCGGCGCGGATCACCTGCTCCTCCTCGCCTTCGGCGAAGACGACGCGCTGCGGCCGCCTTCGCAGCCGCTCGTACACCCGCTGCAGCACGCCGGCGACCGGGTCGCGGCGCGAGCGCAGCTGCACCTTGTAGGCCTCCATGTCGACGATCGGCTTGCGCGCGACGCCGGTGTCCATGGCGGCCTTGGCGACCGCCGGCGGAACCGACGAGATCAGCCGCGGGTCGAACGGCACCGGAATGATGTAGTCGGGTCCGTATTTCGGGCGCGCGCCGTAGGCGACGGCGACCTCGTCGGGCACGTCCTCGCGGGCGAGCTCGGCGAGCGCGTGCGCGGCCGCGATCTTCATCTCCATGTTGATCGCCTTGGCGCGCACGTCGAGCGCGCCGCGGAAGATGTAGGGGAAGCCCAGCACGTTGTTGACCTGGTTCGGATAGTCCGAGCGGCCGGTCGCCATGATGGCGTCGTCGCGCACCTCGGCCACTTCCTCGGCGGTGATCTCCGGGTCGGGATTGGCCATGGCGAAGATGATCGGCTTCGCCGCCATCGACTTCACCATCTCCTTGGTGACCGCGCCCTTGACCGACAGGCCGATGAACACGTCGGCGCCGGCCAGCGCCTCGGCGAGCGTGCGCGCCGAGGTGCGCGCCGCATGCGCCGACTTCCACTGGTTCATGCCGTCGGTGCGGCCCTGGTAGATCACGCCCTTGGTGTCGCACAGGATGATGTTTTCCGGCGTCATGCCGATCGCCTTGAACAGCTCGAGGCAGGCGATGCCGGCCGCGCCCGCGCCGTTGCAGACCAGCTTGGTGGTCTTGATGTCGCGCCCGGTCAGATCGAGCGCGTTGATCAGGCCGGCCGCCGCGATGATGGCGGTGCCGTGCTGGTCGTCGTGAAACACCGGGATGTCGAGCAATTCGCGCAGCCGCTGCTCGATGATGAAGCACTCCGGCGCCTTGATGTCCTCGAGATTGATGCCGCCCCAGCCCTTGCCGAGGAACTTGACGCAATTGATGAACTCGTCGGGATCCTCGGTGTTGACCTCGAGATCGATGGAATCGATGTCGGCGAAGCGCTTGAACAGCACCGCCTTGCCTTCCATCACCGGCTTGGCGGCGAGCGCGCCGCGGTTGCCGAGCCCCAGGATGGCGGTGCCGTTGGTGATGACGGCGACGAAATTGCCCTTGACCGTGTAGTCGTAGGCCTTGCCCTCGTCCTCGGCGATCGCCAGCACCGGCACCGCGACGCCCGGCGAATAGGCCAGCGACAGGTCGCGCTGGGTCGCCATCGGCTTGGTCGCGACCACTTCGAGCTTGCCCGGCCGGCCCTGGCTGTGAAACAGCAGCGCTTCCTGGTCGGTGAACGTCGGTCGCGTGCCGCGGTTTTTGTTTTTGGAAGCCATTTCAACTCCTTACGAGGGCTTGCGACCGCTTGGCAAACAGCCGGGTGGGGCAAACTAGCGGATTGGGCGAGGCCTGCTCAAGGGACGGGCAGGGTTGCGGATAGCATCGGTGGCGGCGGGCGCCGCGCCGATACCGTCCACAGCGCGCTTGCGTCGGATTGAATGCAAGCGCCGGGAAGGGTAATCGGTGGGCGGGCGACCATATTCTTCTTCTTCGAGAACCATGACGACCTTGCCATGATCCGATTCTTTTTCCGCTTTATCGGCCTGCTCTGCCTGGCGCTGGCATTCGTGCTGCTGGTCTACGACGGGACCAAGTCGATCGCCGACCAGAGCTTCTATGTCACCAGCGTCGAGGCGATCTGGTCGAACGTGCACCAGAGTTCGCTGTCTGCGCTGCAGCCCGCGGTCGAGAGGGTCCTGGGCCCGGCGCCCTGGCGCAGCGTGATCAAGCCTTATGTCCTTGACGCGCCGATGTGGGCCGCGCTCGGCATTGTCGGCGCGATCCTGATCCTGTTCGGCCGCAAGAAGCGCAAGCTGATCGGCTACGCCCGCGATTGACGGACAAGACCGCGGCATCGGCGCCGCGGCCTTGTAGCAAGCGTTGGTCTGGGCACTTACTGGAGGGCGTCGACGCCGGCCTTGCAGGCCAGGCCGTCCTGCTGCCCGGTGCCGCCGCTGCAGCCCAGCCCGCCGACGACCTTGCCGTCCTTCATCACCGGCAGGCCGCCTTCGGACGCGATCACGCCGTCGAGCGACAGCACCGCGATGCCGGCGCCGCCTTGCGCCACGCGATCCTCGAACACCTTGGTCGGGCGCCGGAAGATCGCCGCCGCCTTGGCCTTGTGCTGCGAAATCTGGATCGAGGCGAACTGGGTGCCGTCCATCGTGCTGGCATGAACGATATAGCCGCCGATCGAAACGGCGGTGACCGCCATGAACCAGCCGTTCTTCTTGGCTTCGGCCATCGCGGCTTCGACCGCCTTCTTGGCGGTTTCGAGATTCATCGACGGGCCGTACATCGGCGGCGCGGGCGGCGCCTGGGCGAAAGCGCCCGAGCTCAGCGCGAGCGAGACGCCGAGGGTCAGCGAGGCAAGCATCGTCTTACGCATGGAAAACTCCTCCCAATGTTTCGTGATTCCGGCCCTGGAACGGGGCTCGGAGCGCGCACGTTGGCGCGGGCCGCCAGCATAGGCGGAGGAAGGGTCAGGGAATAGGGGTGGCGCGCCCAAGCCTCGCGCCACGCCCAAGCCTCGCGCCACCGTGATAGTCTTGTCATGCGCGGGTGATGGAGATGTGATCCCCGCCGCAGTCGCGAAAACCGCCGACCGGGACTATATTTGCGCCATCACGAGGCAGGGAGATTGCCAGCCATGTTCATGTTCAAGAAGTCGCTCGAGATCCCCACCGCCGCCGATGCGCTGCCGGGCCGTCCGAACCCGATCCCGACCGCCAAGGAGCATTTCATCTTCCACCGTCCGCTCAAGGGACCGTACCCGGCGGGCTATGAGACCGCGATGTTCGGCATGGGCTGCTTCTGGGGCGCCGAGCGCAAGTTCTGGGAGCTGGGCGACGGCATCCACGTCACCGCGGTCGGCTATGCCGGGGGCCCGACGCCCAATCCGACCTACCAGGAGGTCTGCTCCGGCCGCACCGGCCACAACGAGGTGGTGCTGGTGGTCTACGATCCGAAGAAAGTCTCCTACGACAAGCTGCTGAAGACGTTCTGGGAGAGCCACGATCCGACCCAGGGCATGCAGCAGGGCAACGACGTCGGCACGCAGTACCGCTCCGGCATCTACGCGTTCACGCCGGCGCAGCGCAACGCCGCCGAGGCCTCCAAGGCGATGTACGGCAACGCGCTCAAGGCCAAGCGCTACGACGCCATCACCACCGAGATCGTCGACGCGCCGCCGTTCTACTTCGCCGAGGACTATCACCAGCAGTATCTCGCCAAGAATCCGATGGGCTATTGCGGGCTCGGCGGCACCGGCGTGAGCTGCCCGATCGGCACCGGCGTGAAGGCGGCGGCGGGCTGACGATCGACGATATCGAAATGCCGGCGCGGCCTCCGAACGCATCGGGGGCCGCGTTTGCTTTTGCGGTTCATTGCTGCGGCCGGCGCAGACTCAAAATGTAGGCCGCGACCTGCTTCGCATAGGTATCGGTCAATCCAGGATTGGGCATGGCTCCCGGATTGCTGACGTCACGATGCATCGTGGTCAGAAATGCTTGTATGGACTCGGCGCTGACATTGCTGCGTTGCGCGATCGACTCGAATGATGGCGCCGGTGGTGCCAACGTCGGCAGGTGCTCCCGCTGATCGCGTTCAACGACATGACAGGCGTAACAGACAAGAAGGGCCACGCGATGCCCTTCTTTTACATCGTCCGCAGCGTCCTGTGACCAGGCCGAGCTTGCGACAATACTGAATGCGACAAGCCAGACGGGCCCAATTCGAGTTCTCATGGAGGGTGTCCCGAGATACATGCGTCCGGCGCGTATTCCATTTCAGGAGCCAGAGCGACTATCAACACGATCGGCGAAACTCTCAAGTCCTCGTTCCTGAACTGCCCGGCACCGGTCAATCGGCCGCGTCACTTCGCTCCGCGCATTTGCCTGAGCGTCGCGGTGAGCTCGGTGAACGGCTGGTACGCGGCGGCGGCGCATTGGCCGGCCGCGTCGACGAACTGATTGATCTGGCCGCCGAAGAAGGTCACGAATTTCTCGGTGCGCGGACCCGGGCCGTCGAGGCGCAGGCAGACGGCGTAGCGGCTGGCCGAGCCGGCAAGCTGGGTCAGCGCCGGCGTCGAGATCGACGCCTCGCGCGCGTTCTCCATTTCGGACTGATGCAGGTTCAGATAGGTCAGCAGGTCGGTCTTGTAGTTGACCGGATAGACGTTGGGATCGACGGCCGGTGGTTCGGGCGCCACATTGATCGAGCAGCCGGCCAGGGCGACGCTCGACGCCAGCAGCGCCACGCGCAAATCTTTGTCCCGAATTGCCATCCCGTTGCGGCCATCGGATAAGCGCGCCCCCAGGCCAACTCATAGCGCCGTCACGGGGCAGGCGGAAGGGCGCTCGATGGTGACGCCATGACCAAGGCGCGCAATGCGCTGCGCTGATCGCGCCCGCGCGCTAGGAACCGCAGCAGTCCTTCCCGGCCTGGATTGACGGGCACGGCACAGAGCCGTAAGAGCAAAATACGCAGCAGTCGCCCGGCTTGGGTTTCAGTTGCGTGCCACAGCCCTTGCAGTCGTAAAAGAACCGACAGGCGTCCATCGGCATTTGCTCGGTGGCCTGGTGGCCGCATTGCGGGCAGGTGATGGTCGAGGCCGTGATCATGCCCGGACTATGCCCGCGGCACCGGTCGCGTGCCAGCGGCCCGTCAACGGACTGAATTTTCCCATTATCGTTACTTCTGCACCGTCGCGCGTAATCCCGTTGCCGGGATGGTGTGCGATCCAGCATCAATTCGGTACGATGCGGCCGGATTCGGCGCCGATCGCCGGATCGATCGCCGCCCGGGTGGGAGAATGCGAACGTGCTGATGCAGGTCGCCGGGCTGACCAAGCGCTACGGCGATCAGCAGATCCTCGCCGACGTCGGTTTTGACGTGCGCGCCGGCGAGGTGCTCGGCCTGATCGGACCGAACGGCGCCGGCAAGACGACGCTGCTGGAAGCGATCGCGGGACTGCTTCCCGCCGATGACGGCGCAGATTCTCTGGGACGGCTCGCCCTTGCCGTCCGCGCGCCGCCGCGACGTCATCTTCTATCTTCCGGACGGGCTGCGGCCGTGGGACGGCCAGTATGTCGAGCGCCTGCTCGCATTCTTCGCCGACGTTTACCGGCGGCCGCAGGCGCAGGTGGCGGAGACGGTCGCGATGGTCGGGCTTGCGCCGGTGCTGCGCAAGCAGGTGTCTGCCCTGTCGAAGGGCTACGCCCGGCGTCTGATGCTGGCGCTGGCTCTGCTGACGCCGCATCCCCTGCTGATGATGGACGAGCCGTTCGACGGCTTCGATCTCAGGCAGACGCGCGAGATCATGGCGGCGCTGCGCACCGTCGCCGCCAGCGGCCGCACGCTGGTGCTGGCGATTCACCAGCTGCCCGACGCCGAGCGGGTCTGCGACCGCTTCATCCTGCTCGCCGACGGCCGCATCCGCGGCGTCGGCACGCTCGACGAATTGCGGACCAGGACCGGCGGCAAGGCGGCGGCATTGGAGGACGTGTTCCTTGCGCTCACCTGACGCAACCGTTGCGCCCGGCGCGCCCTTGCTCCCCCTGCTGGTCAAGGAGCTTTGGGAGGTGCTGAGCGGACGTGCGCTCTGGACGATGCTGCTGCTGCTGTGTCCGCTGGTCGGCTACAGCTTCTTCCAGGCGGTTTCGCTTTATGCCGAGGCAAGCTCGGCGGTCCAGCAATCGCCGGCGCTGGCCAGCGGACTTTCGCCCCTCGACGGCGTGCTGGTGCCGACGCTCGGCGCGTTCTACGTCGCGGTGACGCTGCTGTTTCCGTTCGTCGCGATCCGCGTGCTGGCGCAGGAGAAGCAGTCCGGCGCGGTGCGACTGCTGATCCAGTTGCCCTACCGGCCTGCGACCCTCATCGCCATGAAGCTCGTCGCCATTCTGGCGGCGTGGTTCATTGCCGCCATTCCGGTCATCTCCGCGCTCGTGATCTGGACATTGCTGGCCGGACATCTGGCGCCGCCGGAAACGCTGAACCTCGTGTTCGGTCATCTCCTCTATGGGCTGCTGGTCGGCGCCATCGCGTTGTTCGCCGCGTCGATCGCCGAGAATGCCGCCACCGCCGCGATCATCGCGCTTTCGTTCACGATCGGCTCCTGGGTGCTCGACTTCACCATCGCCGGGCGTCCCGGCCTGCTCGACTGGCTGTCCCGCCTGTCGCTGACGCAGACGCTGCGCAGCTTCGAGCAGGGCCTGCTGTCGGTCAGCGCTGGTGCTGGGAATCGCTGCCGCCATTTGCGGCTTTGCGGCGCTCGCGGTGGTCTGGCTGCATCCCGGGGTTCCGCTGCGAACCAAATTGCTTCGATCGATCGCCTGCGTCGCCTTGACGGCCGCGGTGCTTGCGGCCGCGGCCCAAATTAGGGCGGCATTCGATGTCACGGAGGACCGGCGCAATTCGTTTGCGGCGGCCGATCAGCGGGCGCTGCCGCAGCTCAAGGAACCGCTGGTGATCACGGTGCATCTCACGGCGGAGGACCCCCGATATGTGGACCTGCGCCGCAATGTGCTGTCGAAGCTCGAACGGACGCTGCCCGACGTGACCATCCGGCTGGCGGGCGAGCAGCAAAGGATCATCGGCCGGACCGGCGACGAGTCCTACGGCGAGGTCGAATATGTCTATGCCGGACGCTCCGCCATGACTCGCTCGACCAGTCCGCGGGAAATCCTGCCGATTCTGTACGAGCTCGCCGGCGTCTCGCGGCCGGCGCCGGTCGCCGGGGACGACTATCCGGGGTATCCTCTGGAAGCGAATGGCGAGCCGGCGCTGATCTGGTTCTTTGGCGCGCTGCCGCTGCTGATCGTGCTGGCGTGGTGGTGGAGCCGCCGTCCGCCGTCCCGCCGAATGGAACTCGAACAAGCCCGAGGCTAGCCATGAAACTTCTCCGCCAAGGAATGATCGCTCTCGCCATCGGCGCGAGCGTCGCCGCGCCGCCACCGGCGTCGGCGCAGCAGGCGATCAAGGCCGATCTGTCGGCCGAGACGGTCGGCGCCGAACCGAAGTCGTTCCTGAGCGTGGTCGGCGTGTGGCGCATCGATCGGGAGGCCAACAAGAACGTGTTGGCGGTCGATGGCCGCCAGTGGAAGGAAGGGCAATCCGCCGGCGGCATCGCCGACAAGGCGCGCGCGCTCTACGGCGAGCGTTACGCCGAGTTTCTCGACCGGGTGCAGGCCTATGCGTATTTCCCCTACGCGGTGTTCAAGGACGTGTCCGATTTCACGAATGGCGAGATCGCCGTCCGCTTCGAGGGGATTTCCGGCCGCATCGACCAGGGCGCCGGCATTCTCTTCAACCTCAAGCCCAATGGCGACTACCTGACCATCCGCGCCAATCCGCTCGAGAACAATCTGGTGATGTGGAAGTTCGAGAAGGGCACGCGCTCGTCGGTGAAATGGATTCGCAACACGCCGACGCCCACGCGCAAGTGGCACGACCTCAAGGTCCGCATCGCCGGAACCAAGGTCGAAGGCTATATCAACGGCAAGCTCTATCTCGAAGATACGCTGCCGGCGCCGGTCTCCGGCCGTGTCGGCCTGTGGTCGAAGGCCGACAGCTACGTCTATTTCAACGACTACGCGGTCACTCCGGCCAACTGACGGGGCGGCGCAAGAGCGCTAGGGTACAGTACGGCCGTAGGAACCTCCGGGGACCGCGGCTATTTTGATTAAGCGCGCTGCGTCCGGCAGCGTCAGTCGTGGAGCCCCGCCGTGCGCAGGATCGAACTGTTCATCGAAGCGATCATCTTCCATTCGCGCTGGGTCCTGGCGCCGTTCTATCTCGGCCTGGCGCTCAGCCTCGTTCTGATGCTCGCGCAGTTCTGCAAGGAGTTCTACGATTTCGTCGCCAAGATCGATCGCGCGCACGAGAGCGACGTCATCCTCGGCGTGCTCGGCCTGGTCGATCTCACCTTCACCGCCAACCTGGTGGTGATCGTGATCTTCTCCGGCTACGAGAATTTCGTCTCCAAGATCGAGACCGACGGCCACGACCGGCCCGAATGGATGACCAGGGTCGATTTCGGCGGCCTCAAGCAGAAACTGATGACCTCGATCGTCGCGATCTCGGCGATCCAGGTGCTGCGCGCGTTCATGAACATCGATCAGCAGCCCGACAACACCCGGCTTGCCTGGCTGGTCGGCATTCACGTCATGTTCGTGGTCTCGATGCTGCTGGTGGCGATCGCCGACCGGATCAGCGCACCCGGCGAGCATTCCCCGGAGGGGCGCGCGAAGAAGCCCGCGCACTAGGTTGTCTTCCTGCCGTAGCCGAAGTTCGTTATCCTCGCGCGCCGCCGGGCCACCGGCGAGGCATCGGGGATCAAGCGGCGGGTGCGCGGCCGCGGCCGATGCCGGGACCGGCGCACGAGGGAGCGACACACATGAATTCCGTCCGATGTCTGATGATCGTCCTGACCGGTGCGCTGGCGTTGTTCTGGCAGCCGGTCCCGGCGCAGGCGGCGAATCCGTTCTTCTGCACCAACTACGCGACCGCCGCGATGCAATCCGTCAATGCGGCGAAAGCCAATCGCTGCGGTTTTGCCGGTCCGCGCTGGGTCGCCAATTTCAACGGACACCGGAATTGGTGCCTGTTCGTCGACGAGAGCATGGCCAATGCGGAGACGGCCGCGCGCCACAACGAACTGCATCCGTGCCAGTGCGAGTTCTACGCCAACCAGGCGATGGTGCAGATCGCGAACGCGATTTGGAAGAAGTGCGGCTTCGGCGGACCGCGCTGGATCGAAAATCGCGCCCCGCACCAGAACTGGTGCATGAGCGTGCCGGCGGGCAACGTGATCTTCGAGGCGCAGCAGCGCCAGAACATGCTGGCCGCCTGCCCGTAACGGGGCGGCGGGACTGCCGGCTTAGGCGAATCGCCGCACCTGTCGCTGCCCGGGAAGGGCCGTCCGGCCGCAAAAACCGGCGGTCCGCGCGCCGGTTAGGCTTTGTTAACCATATCGGGCGTTAATCCGTTAACCCTTTTGGTCCGGGTGCGGAACAAGTCCAATGCGGCTTCGCCGCCTTCTCGTTGTGTTGATGATCGCCGCCGCGGTTGGCGGCTGCGCGCACGCGCCTGGAACGGTCGCGGCGCCGGACCCGGTTATGGTGCCGCCCGATATCGACAGCGTCGTCTATGGCCGCGGTCCCGTCGTGGCGCCCTCGCCGGTCGGCTTGCGCGGAGGGAGCGCCGTGATGGCGCCCGCGCCGGCGGTGCTGCCGGTGGCGGTGCCGGGAGGCGACGAGCCCTACACGCTCGATTCCGGCGACAAGCTGCGCATCGTCGTGTTCGGGCAGGACGGCCTGAGCAACACCTACATCGTCGACGCCGCCGGCCGCATCACCATGCCGCTGATCGGCACCGTGGTGCTGCGCGGCTGCACCACCGTGCAGGCCGCCCGCCTGATCGCCGACAAGCTGCGCAACGGCTACATCCGCGAGCCGCATGTCGCCATCGAGGTCGAGACCTACCGGCCGTTCTTTATCCTGGGTGAAGTCACCTATCCGGGCCAGTATCCTTACGTCCCGAACATGACGATCGAGACCGCGGTCGCGATCGCGGGCGGGTTTACGCCGCGCGCCTATCGCTCCAATGTCGATATCAGCCGCTCCAGGGGCGGGCTGACCGAGCGCCGCAACGTGCCGCGGATCGCGCCGGTGCGGCCGGGCGACACCATCACGGTCAACGAGCGCTGGTTCTGAGCGAACGCGCCGAAAGGCGAACGGCCCCGCTCATGCTCGCGGCAGCGGGCACAGCCCGTCTCAAGTGCGGGTCCCCGCTTTCGCGGGGACGAGCGGTAGAGCAGGTGCGGCCGAATGCCGCGCTACTTCTTCATGTGCTTGTTGAGGAAGTCCATCGAGCGCTGCCAGGCGAGCTTGGCGCTGTCGTTGTGGAAGCTGCCGCGCTCGTCGCAATGGAAGCCGTGGCCGGCGACCGGGTAGACGTAGATCTCGCATTCCGGGCGCTTCTTCTTGATCATGTCGACGTCGGTCATCGGGATCGCCGCGTCGGTCTCGCCGAAATGCATCATGGTCGGGCACTTCGGCTTCTCGTCGGCGAACTTGGCGATCTGGCCGCCGTAATAGGCGACCGAGGCCGACAGCCCGCTCAGCCGGCACGCCGCCAGGAACGCGACGCTGCCGCCCATGCAGAAGCCGACGATGCCGACCGGGCCGGCGCCCTTGAGGTCGTCGATCGCGGCCTGGGTGTCGCGCATCATCGCCGCCCAGTCCGGGTTGGCGACGAACTTGCGCGACGCGGCGATCTCGTCGGGCGTGTAGCCCGACTGGTAGTCCTTGGTCTGGCGGTCGAACAGCGCCGGCGCCACCGCGGCGTAGCCTTCGCCGGCGAGCCGGTCGCAGACCGCGCGGATGTGCTGATTGACCCCGAAGATCTCCTGGATGACCACCATGCCGCCTTTCGGCGTGCCGGCGGGATCGGCGCGGTACGCGCCCAGCTGGAACTTGTCGTCGGACGTGAGCGTGAAGTGCTTACCCAATTTGAACCTCCCGTGAAACGCTGCGAACAGGGGCGAACGTCGTCTTCCCCGGCGGGGGGAATGTCACGAATCCGCCGCCACAAAGCAACCCACCGCAGCGGTCGGCCGCGCCGCCCGCCACGGGCCGGATTTCACGTGGATTCGAAGCGTTTCCAGTCGAGCTTGCAGCCGCGCCGGGGTGGGACGCACACGGTTGCGTGAACCTCGGCGGCACTCGCGCCGACCAATGGCACGTAAGGTCCGCACGTGACCTGAACCAAAAACGAGAAGAAAAGGAACTGACCCATGTTGAACCGTACGACCCTCCTCGCCTTCGGCGCCGCCATCGCAATCGCGATCGTTCCCGTCACCGCCTTCGCCAAGAGCGGCAATCATGGCAGCGGCGGCAAGAACGGTGGCGGCGGCGGCGGCAAGCACGCCCATCACCACCACCACAAGCATCACCACCACAAGCACGCCCGCTGGCACCGCGGCACCGTCATCGTCGGCACCGGCGTTGCGGCTGGCGTCGCGACCTACGCGGCCACCACCGGCCCGTGCACCTGCCTGACCAAGTCGTACCTCGAGAACGGCACCGTCGTGTTCAAGGACGTCTGCACGCAGGAAATGGCGATGAACCCGCCGGCCGGGAAGCAGGTGCTGAACGCGCAGTAACATCAGACTGAGTAGATCTCGGATAGAACCCCGGCTCGCCGGGGTTCTAGCTTTTTGGAATCACCGGCGCGCGGCCGCAGCCGTATTGTCGGCGTCGCAGCCGCCTGGGCGCGTCGAACACGCGCCAAGCAATCCTAGTTCTGCTCTTCGCGGGCCTTCAGGATGATAGCCAAGGGATTGGGTGTCGGAGCCTCGACGAGCTTCATCGTGTTCGTGTCGTGATGATCGAATGGGCGGTCGGCGCCTTTCACCAGCAGCTCGGTGGCTATGGAATAGGTCCAGCTTCCGTCGTCGTTGAAGGTAATGTCACAGCGGTAGCTGGTCGTGCGGAAGGCTTCTTCCAAAAACTCGGTCGAGCAGATTCCGTAACGCGTATCGCCACGCTTCGCCGTGACGGAAATTGTCTTGTCATCCGGCTTCGCGAGGCCGGACGCCAGCAGAACCTGACCCCGTGGAATTGTCACGCTCTGCAGGATCAGGCCGGTCGCAGGCTCCCAAAGCCAGTAGCCGACCTGGTCGTGAAACGTAATGTCTTCCTCCGGTGTGTTGATATGGATGTGATACCGCAAACCGTAGAAGAGTTGCGGGCCGTTGGTCTGAGGATCGATCGCATCCATCCGGATATGCTCGCGAAAAATGCGGCGTTCCGGACCTGCAGCTTTGGGATTGATGTCGACGCCCTTGTCGGCCTGCCAAACACCGGCCAGCCGTCGCAGCGGTCCAAGGTTCGCCAAGTCGTCGGGCGAGACGTTGCTGGGCTCGGTGAAGATGTCTGCAGGAACAGGAAGCATGGGATGACCTCGCGGCACCGACGGTCGCCGTATGGATGAAGCGTCAAACCGTCGCACATCGGACGCTTGTCGAGCAACCGGCCGTCCGGCGGCCTAGCTTTTCGGCGTCAGCGAAAACGCCTCGGCCAGCAGTTCATAGGAATGCCGCCGCGCGGCGTGGTCGTAGATCATGGTCGTGATCATGACCTCGTCGGCCTTGGTCGCCGCGACGATCGCCATCAGCCGCTCGGTCACGGTCGCCTTCGATCCGACGAACAGCCGCGCACGGTTGCGCGCCAGCAGCGACCGCTCGGCCGGCGAATACGGATAGGCGGCGGCCTCCTCGGGGCTCGCGAGCGGCAGATATTCGCCCTGCCGGCGGCGCACGAAATTGAGATCGATGGTGGAGGCCAGCCGGTCGGCTTCGGCGTCGGTGTCGGCGCACACCGCCGCGCAGCCGAGGATCGAATAGGGCTGCGCCAGCATTGCCGACGGCTTGAACTGATTGCGGTAGGCCAGCATCGGCTCGGCCGGGTCGAGCTCGGAGAAATGATGCGCGAACGAGAAGCCGCAGCCGACATGGGCGGCGAGCTGCGCGCTGTAGTCGCTCGAACCCAAGAGCCAGATCGGCGGCAGCACGGTGTCGGACGGCATCGCGCGCACGTTGCGGAACGGATGTCCTTCCGGGAACGCCTTGGTCTCGAACAGGATCAGTTCCTGGAAGCGCTCCAGGAAGTCGTCGGCCATGTCCTGCCGGCGCCGCAGCGCGTACGACGTCACCGGATCGGTGCCGGGCGCGCGGCCGAGGCCGAGATCGATGCGGCCGGGAAACAGCGATTCCAGCACCTTGAACCGTTCGGCCACCATCAGCGGCGCGTGGTTGGGCAGCATGACGCCGCCCGAACCGATCCGCATATGCTCGGTCACCGCCGCGATCTGGCCGATCATGATGTCGGGCGCCGAGCTGGCGATCGACGGCAGGTTGTGGTGCTCGGCCACCCAGTAGCGGATGTAGCCCAGGCGGTCGCAGAGCTTGGCGAGGTCGAGCGAATTGCGCAGCGCGGCCGCGCCGGAGGTTGCCGTCGTGACCGGTGAAAGATCGAGAACCGACAGCGGAATCACGGCAACGTCGCGGCCGTCAGAACGGCCACTGGGGCCGCCGCATCTGCCAATCCTTCTTCCAGCCGGTCAGGTGGCCGTTGCGGAACTGCAGCGCAATCGCGGAATCGGATCGATAGAAGCCCGGAATCGCCGGCGTCCCATAGGCGACGTAGATCTGCGATTTGCCGTGGCCGGAGTAGTGGACCAGCGGCACGCCCATCGCGGCCGAAGCCTGCTCGACGGTCATGCCGAAGGTCAGCGGCGCGGTATTGGACTGGTACCCGCAATAGGCGCCGAAGCACACCCAGAGTGACGCAACAATACGTTTCATGGCCGCCATCTTCGGTGCATTTGCGGGGCCGGGCAAGCCCGGAATCGCCCCGCCCGGACGGGTCGGCAGACTGGGTCCTGACTGCCGTTGCCGGCGCGGCCGCTACTCGGCCGCGATCAGGTAGGGCGGCTCATCGGCGCTCGCATCGTCGCCGACCGGCTTGGTCCCACAGCAGACGTAGTAGGAGCCGAACAGGAATTCTTCCATCTCGAAATCGTCGGCGATCCCGGCGAGATCGTGCCATGGCTCGATGTACGGGTTGCCCAGCAGCGTGTGCTTCATCAGCCAGACGCTGAACGGCCGGACCAGATCGCCGCCGAATCCGGGCGGGACCTTGGCGTCGACGATCACCAGACGGCCGCCCGGGCGCAACTGCTTCCAGGCGTTCTGAAGCACCGTCAGATGGTGCGGCATGGTGTTGTAGGACAGGCCGAACAGGATGCCGTCGAGCGGCTCGGGGGCGACATAGTCGACGGCATCCCGCTGCGTCAGCTCGACGTTGGTCCAGCCCTCGCCGGCTGCACAAGGTGCGCGCCCGGCGCAGCATGCCGGAGGACAGGTCGACGCCGTAGAGCGTTCCGCGCGGTCCGATCTGCTGGCGCAGGTAAGGAAAATTCCGGCCGGTGCCGCAGCCGATCTCAAGCACCCGGTCGCCCGCCTTGAGGCCGAGCCGGACCGCGGCGCGCTGGCGCAGTTGCGGCGGCACGAACAGCATCCACTCGAAGAATGTGATCAGCCCGGCGATGCGATCATAGCGCCGCTCAACGAACGTACGTTCGCAGTCCACCCATTGGTAGGTCACGCGATCGCCCCCTCGCGCAGCGCTCGTCGCGCCGTCCCAGACATCACGCTCCGCGCCGTCACACGGAGCTTCGTCTTGACGCCGCCGGCATAAACAACCGCCGCCCGACGTAAAAACGACTGTAAATTTATTCAACACGAACTATCGCGCGCCGCCAATAGCAAGCGTCATTACGCCGCAAGATCGCGGCGCGGCGGTGCATCGCAGCAACACTTGGGTGCCGTAGGGGTTGTTAGCGCTGTGCGCTTCGTCCGGGCGGCGGTGCCGCCTGAAACTCGTTCGCCTGCACGACCAGATTGCCCAGCATGTTGGCGAGCGAGAGCCGCACCGGCGCCAGCAACTGCGTGCCGCCGACCGGCGCCAGCCACAACTCGATGTCGCGGCCTTGCGAGAGGTACTTGACCAGCGTGCTGCTGGCGCGATGTCCGGCGATCGGCTGGAAGCTCATGCCGCAGACCGCGACCGGGCCCTGGTAGCCCTTGTCGATCTTCACCTGGTCCATGCGCTTGAACGTGAGCTTGAGGTCGTAGCGGCGCTGGCCGTCGAAGATCGGCAGCGTGCGTTCGCAGGCGGCCTTGCCGAGGCCATCACCCGCCGGAATGAGCCATGCCGACAACGGATCGACGATGCCCTGACGGTGCGCGTCGGTCACCGCTACGCGATCCTCACCGGGCGCGAGCTTCTCGGCCTTGATCTCCGTGACGGTGCCATGATCGAGCACCATGGTCATGTCGGATTTTTCTTCGCCGCGGGTGATGTCGGCGGTGAAGTTGGTCGCCTCGAGCCGTCCGTCCGTGATCGTGCCGCGCGCCGCGACCGTGCCCTTGCCGCTGACCGCCAGGCTCGCGACGCCGCTCGCCTCGCCGCTGCCGGTCGTGGTGTAGCTGTCCTCGCCGATGTCGACCGTCCAGGCGGCCTTGCCGACCGGGATGCGTGCGACCGAGATGGTGTAGTTCGCGGTCAGCTTGCTCTGCGCCTGCGCCGGAACGGCGAGCACGAGTGCGAGGATGGAAATGCCGGCGAGAATGGTTGCGCGGAGCGACGGGCGAACCTGCGGTCATGGTCATGGTCCTTGCAGCACGCAGCGCCCGAGCGAATCCCGTCCCGGCTCCTGGGCGCACGTTGAGATCGGGCGCAATCGTGTCGCGCGCAAGACGGGCCGGCGGAATGTCGGCATTAACGTTGATGCAGCCGGGTTAGCGCGGACTTAACGTCCGCCGGTCTCGCGCCAGAGCAGGAACAGCCCCACCGCGGCGACGATCGACGAGCCGATCAGGAGCGTGGCGGTCGGCACGTCGCCCCAGACCAGAAACCCGAGGATCAGCGCCCAGATCAGCGACGTGTAGTGGAACGGCGCCACCGCCGAGGCCGGCGCGAGCACGAGCGCACGGGTCCACAGATACTGTCCGAGCGCGTTGGCGACACCGTTGAACGCCATCAGGCCGGCGTCGAACCAGGTCGGCGTGATCCAGCCGAACGGCAACAGACAGGCGAAGAACAGCGACAGGAACGTCAGCTGATAGAGCGTGAGCGTTTCGGCCGACTCGGTCGCCGTCATGCGGCGGACCGCGGCCATCACCGAGCCGTACAGGATCGCATTGGCGAGCGCGAACAGCGCCCCGATCTGGAACGTCTCGGCGCCCGGCCGCGTCACGATCAGCACGCCGGCGAAGCCGATCAGCAGCGCGATCCAGCGGGCGGGGCCGACCATCTCCTTGAAGATCAGCGCCGACACCAGCGTCGCCCAGAGCGGCGAGGAGAAGCTGATCGCCATCGCGCCGGCGAGCGGCATCATGCTGAACGCGATGGTGAGGCTCGTCTGCGAGACGCCCTGCGATACCGAGCGCGCCAGGTGATGGTGCAGCCGCGCGGTGCGGTAGACGGCGAATCCGGTCCTCGGCAGAATGAACAGCGCGCAGGCGAACAGCGATACGATCGTGCGGGTGAACAGCACCTCGCCCGGCTGATAGGTCGCCACCAGCCATTTCGAAATCGCGCTCGAGCCGGAGAACAGGACGGTCGCGGTGACCATCAGCAGGATGCCGGTCGGGATCTTGTCCCGGCGGAACCCGCCCGCGCGCAAGCTGTCGGCCTCACTCACGCGGTCTCTCTTTCGGGCAGGAGCATGATCCCGAAAGCGCCTGTCCCGGACCTGGTCCGGGTGGGCGCGTGCTTTCGGAGAAGACCATGCTCGAACAAGAAGGGCGGCCGGCAGGGCGCCTCGGTGGCGTTATGGCAGGGGCGCGCGAGGTCCGGAATGGCCCGGATGGCATGCCCGGCCCGCCATTTTTGCGGATTTGTTGCGCCGCCGCAGAAGCGCCGGAAGGCGCTGCCGGCCGGCGCTCTTCCCGGGCAACTCATAAAATTGCGGAGCTGGTCTTAGGATTTCCGTAGCCGATGCCGGTGTATGGAAGGGGTTCGACTTCTGGAGCCACCCGCACGATGTCCGCCCAGCAGATCGGCAGGCTCATTGAACAGCTCGGCATTCTGGTGGTCGATCCGAACGCCTATATGCGCAAGCTCACCCGTTCGATGCTGATGACCGTCGGCGCCAAGGCGGTCTACGAGGCGTCCGATGGGCTCACGGCGCTCGAGGTCATCCGCGGCGCCAATCCGGACGTCCTGCTGCTCGACTGGGATCTGCCGGCGCTCAGCGGCCCGCAGGTCATGCGCATCATCCGCGCACCTGGCGTGTTCCCCAAGCCGAACCTGCCGATCGTCATGCTGACCAGTACCGCCAGCCGCTGGCAGGTGCACGAAGCCATGCTGCTCGGCGTGCACGAGTTCCTGATCAAGCCGACCTCGCCGCAGGCGCTGCGCGACCGCCTCACCTCGATCCTGGTCAAGCCGCGCCCGATGGTGAAGATCGGCAAGTACTACGTGCCCGCGCCGCGCCGGCCGATCGCGCCAAACGAGATGCGCCGCGCCGCCTGACCGTGGCGGCCGTCTTCAGCCTTTGCGGAGTTCGCCGGGAAGCGGTTTCCTGACCGCGACGTCGTGCATCAGCAGCGCCGTCACCTTGCTGGCGATGGCGGCGAGCAGGATGAAGAATCCGAGTTCGGCCATGTGCAGGGGGCTGGCGATGAAAATGCTGAACTTCGGCGGGAACAGGAAATAGGCCGCCGCCACGCTGCTCGCCGCCGACGTCAGGAGCGCAACGGTGCTGCCGTACTGGATCGCGATCAGGGTGATCGGGACCAGATAGCCGATCACCAGGTGCTGCGCCTCCAGGCGGACATCGAGGACCATGAGGACCGCTGTGGTGAGCAGCACGGCGCCGAGCGAGGCTGCAATCGGGACGATGAATTCCAAGGACAGAAATCGGCGCATGGTCGAGTATCTCATAATGGCCGGCCATGGGCCGCCCCAATAATCGAACAATAGCGTGAGGCGCGCCGAGCGTCCAACGGGAAAGCGCCGCGAGGCTGCCGAACGGGCGGCTGTCGCGGTGCAGAATCACTCGGCCTTGATGTTGGCTGCCTTGATGATCGGCCACCACTTGTCGATCTCGGCCTGGTGATAGGCGCGCATGGCGTCGGGCGTCTGCTGCTCGGGCGGAAAGATCTCCTGGCCGATGTCGGCGAGGCGCTTGCGCACCGCCGGATCGGCGAGCGCAGCGGCCACGGCGGCATTGAGCCTGCCGATGACGGCGGCCGGCGTGCCCTTCGGCGCCCAGAGCGCGTGCCAGGAGGTGACGTAGTATCCCGGCAGGCCGGCCTCGTCCACGGTCGGAACGTCCGGCGCTGCGGCGGAGCGCCGCTTCGCCGTGACCGCATAGGCCTTCACCGCGCCCGCGCGCACCTGCGCGCCGGAGCTTGCCGCCATGTCGATCATCATGTCGATCTGGCCCGCCAGCAGGTCCTGCATCGCCGGCGCCGAGCCGCGATAGGGAACGTACTGGACGTCCGTATCGCTGGCCTTCTGGAACAGCACGCCGGCGACGTGGGAGGCGGTGCCGATGCCGCCGGTCCCTTGCATCGCCTTGTCCGGGTTGGCCTTCAGCCAGGCGATGAACTCGGTGAGGCTGTTCGCCGGCACGGTCTTGCGCGCGATGATGAACAGCGGCTGCTCCGACACCAGCGCCACCGGCTCGAAATCGTTGAGCGGATGGTAGGGGAGATTGAAGACCGCGCCGTTCAGGACGTGGGTCGGCCAGCTGCCGAGGCTGAGCGTGTAGCCGTCCGGCGCCGCGCGGGCGACCCGGCCGACGCCGAGATTGCCGGAGGCGCCGCTGACGTTCTCGACGATCACGGCCTGCCCGAGCGCGGCGCGCATGCCCTCCGCCAGCGCCCGTCCGATCGGGTCGCTCGAGCCGCCGGCCGGGAACGGCACCACCATCGTGACCGGGCGCGACGGATAGTTCTGCGCGCTCGCCGCCACGACCGAGCCGGCGATGAGCGCAACCGCGGTTAGCATCGACTTCATGCGTTCCCCTTAATCGCGTGGACAGCGGCCTTCGCCCGGCTATACCTTATCGGCTCGCGCACCGGAATGGCGCGCGCGGAATGGCTGCATGACCGAAAAGATCGACATCACGCTTACAATCAACGGTCGTGCGCACGCTGTCGCGGTCGAGCCGCGCAAGACGCTCGCCGACGTCATCCGCGACGAATGCGGCCAGACCGGCACCCATATCGGCTGCGAGCACGGCGTCTGCGGCGCCTGCACGGTGATCCTCGGCGACGACGCGGTGCGCTCGTGCCTGATGTTCGCCGTCCAGGCGCAGGGCAGGCCGATCCGCACCGTCGAGGGGCTGGCCGACGGCGATACGCTGCACCCGTTGCAGCAGGCCTTCATCACCCATCATGGGCTGCAATGCGGCTTCTGCACCCCGGGATTTCTGATGCTGGCGGTCAATGCGCTGGAGCGCAATCCGCAGATCACCGACGATGAAATCCTCGACGTGCTCTCCTCCAATCTCTGCCGCTGTACCGGCTACCAGAACATCATCAAGGCGGTGCGCGCCGCCGCCGCCGAGATGCGCGGGGCGCGGTGAGTGGACGCAGCCGCGAACGCGATGTGCAAACATGGCCACCGCACGCGCTGAACCAAGAAAGAAAAGAAAATGCCGATCGACATCCACGCCCATTACGTTCCGCCGCAGCTGATCGCCGCGATCGACGCGCGCGGCAAGGACATCGGCGTCGGCCTGACGCGCTCCGCCGGCGCGACGCCGGCGCTGCATTTCGATTACGGCTTCAAGGTCCGTCCGTTCTTTCCGCGGCTGGTCGAGCCGGTCGCGCAGCGCCACGTCTGGCTCGACGAGCAGGGCATCGACCTGCAGGTCGTCGGCACCTGGCCGGACATCTTCGGTTACGGGCTTGCTCCCGATGCCTGCATCGCCTGGCACCGCATGCTGAACGACACGCTGGCGGAGTGGTGCGGCGAAAATTCCAAGCGCTTCGCCTGGATCGCCTCGGTCCCGCTGGTGCAGCCGGACGCCGCCGCGCAGGAACTGGAGCGCGCCGAGGGACTCGGCGCCTGCGGCGTGATCATCTCGTCCAACATCGAGAACGTGAACATCGGCGAACTACCGCTCGATCCGTTCTGGCGCAAGGCCGAGGCGCTGGGCCTGGCGGTGCTGATCCATCCGGTGCTGGTCGGGCCGGCGCCGCGCGCCGCCAAGTTCGCGCTGGCGCAGGTCGCGCAATACACCTTCGACACCACGCTCGGCGTCGGCTCTCTCATTATGTCGGGCGTGCTCGACCGCTTCCCGAAGCTCAAGCTCGTGCTGTCGCACGGCGGCGGCGCGTTTCCTTACCTCGCCGGCCGCTTCGACATCATGCACAAGCGCATGGACAAGGTGGCGCAAGGCGATGTGGCGCTCAAGACGCCCTCGGCCTACGCGACCCAGATGGTCTACGACAGCATCGTGCACGCGCCCAAGGCGCTGCGCTTCCTGATCGACGTGGTCGGGCTCGACAACGTCGCGCTCGGGACCGACTATTCGTTTCCGCCCGCCGACATGGAGCCGCTGGCGCTGCTGCGGTCGGCGAGTCTGTCGAAGGCCGAGTTCGACGCGATCGCCGACGCCAATCCGCGGCGCGTGTTCGGGTTGGGATAAGGTCAAAGACCGGTGCCCGCGTTCGCGGGCACGAACGGAGAGGGCCGGATAGGGCGCAACCCATGACCGCTCACGACAGGCACGACGGCACCTGGGTCGGCCGCTCGATCCGGCGGGTCGAGGACCCGACCCTGGTGACCGGGCAGGGCCGCTTCACCGGCGATCTGCCGGCGGCGCGCTGGGTGCGGTTCGTGCGCAGCCAGGTGGCGTCCGGCCGGATCGTGCGCATCACGGCGCCCGCGGGCGCGATGGTGCTGACGTCGGCCGACCTCGCGGCGGTGAAGTCGATCCGCCCGATGCTGCACAAGTTCAACTATGTCCCGACCAGCCAGCCGATCCTCGCCAAGGACGTCGTGCGTTTCGTCGGCGAGCCGATCGCGGCGGTGGTGGCGGCAAGCCGCGAGGAGGCGGAAGACATCGCCGACCAGGTCGTGGTCGAGATCGCTGAACTGCCTGCCGTGGTCGCGGCGACGGCCGCGGTCGCGCCGGGTGCGCCGGCGGTGCACCGCGAAGCGCCCGGCAACGTCGTGGTCGAAGGCCGCGTCAAGACGCCGGGCTTCGACGCCAAGGCCGCATCCGCGCACCGCAAGGTCAAAGTCGACATCCGCTCGCGCCGCCAGAACGCGACGCCGCTTGAGCCGCGTGCGGCGCATGCCGCCTGGGACGCCACCAGCCAGCGCATCACGTTGCACTGCGCGACCCAGATGCCGCACGCGATGCGCACCATCATCGCCGAACTGGTCGGCATGCCGGAATCCGAGCTGCGCGTGATCGCGCCGGACGTCGGCGGCGGCTTCGGGCAGAAGATGTCGCTCGGGCCGGAATTCATCGTCGTCACCTGGCTCGCGCGCAAGCTCAAGACCTCGATTGCCTGGACCGAGGACCGGCGCGAGAACCTGATCGCCTGCTTTCACAGCCGCGACCAGCACGTCACCCTCGAAGCCGCCTTCGATGCCGATGCGAAGCTGATCGCGCTCGAAGCCGACATCCTCGCCAATGTCGGCGCCTATTCGTGCTACCCGACCACCTGCGGCGTCGAGCCGCTGATGGCGATGGCGGAAATGCCGGGTCCCTACGACGTGCGCGACTATGCGTGCGTGTCGCGCGGCGCCGTCACCAATACCTGTCCGATGGCGCCCTATCGCGGCGTGTCGCGGCCGGTCATCACCTTCACCATCGAGCGGCTGATGGACAAGGCCGCCGCCGCGTTCGGCATCGACCCGGTCGAGATCAGGCGGCGCAATCTGGTGAAGTCGTTTCCCTACACCTCGGCGATGGGGATGGTGTTCGACGAGGCAACCTACGTCGAGACCATGGAAACCGCCGTGAAGGCCATCGGCATTCCGGCCTTCCGCGCCCGGCAGGCGAAGGCGCGCGCCGAGGGCCGCTATCTCGGGCTCGGCATCGCGGCCTTCTCGGAGCGTACCGGCTACGGCACGCCCGCATTCGCCGCGCGCGGCATGGAGGTGACGCCCGGCTGGGAGACTGTCGAACTCAGCATGGACCCGTCCGGCTTCATCGAGGCGCGCATCGGCGCCTCGCCGCACGGCCAGGGCCTGCGCACCACGCTGTCGCAGATCATCGCCGACGAACTCGGCTCCTCGCCCGATCGCATCAAGATCGTGCACGGCGACACCGACCGCACGCCGTACGGCTGGGGCACCTTCGCCAGCCGCTCGCTGGTGATCGCCGGCGGCGCCACGCTGCTTTCCGCGCGCAAGGTGCGCGCAAAGCTGATCAAGATGGCCGGCATCCTGCTGGAGGCGGCCGAGACCGACATCGTGCTCGAAGGCAACGCCGCCAAGGTCGCCGGCACCGACCGCGCCATCGCGTTCGAGGAGCTGGCGCGCGCCGCCTATCACCAGACCCACCGCTTCAAGGGCGAGATCACGCCCGGCATCATCGAGAGCGCCACCTACGACCCGCCCGGCACGTTCTCGAACGCCTGCCACATCGCCGTGGTCGAGGTCGATCCCGAGACCGGCCGCACCACCATCGAGAAATTCCTGGTCGCCGAGGACGCCGGCCGCCTGATCAATCCAATGATCGTCGACGGCCAGATTCACGGCGGCGTCGCGCAGGGCATCGGCAATGCGCTGTTGGAGGAAATCATCTACGACGACACCGGCAATATCCTCACCGCCACGCTCGCCGACTTCATGCCGCCGACCGCGCACGAGATTCCGCCGATCGAGATCCATCACCTGGAGACCTTGACCGAAGCCTCCGTCACCAAGGCCAAGGGCCTGGGCGAGGGCGGCTCGATCGGCGCCCCTGCTGCGGTCGTCAACGCCATCAACGATGCGCTCGCGCCGTTCAACGTCTCGATCGACGAATTTCCCGCGACGCCGCAGCGCATCCGCGCCGCGCTGCGCGCAGCCGGCCTGCGGTCATGATGTAATTATGCATGCCCGTGCCACATGCACACTGTCATGGCCGGGCTTGTCCCGGCCATCCACGTCTTGCCTTGGTGCCATTAAGAAAGTCGTGGATGCCCGGGATAAGCTCGGGCATGACGTGGTTGGGTCGGCGCGCAACGCTTTAATCGAAACATGACCTTCATCGGCCGTTCGGTTCCGCGCCTGGAGGATCGGCCGCTGGTCACCGGCCGCGGCCGGTTCGCGGCCGACGTGTTCTTCCCAAGAATGCTGCACATGCGCGTGGTGCGCTCGGCGCACGCGCACGGCCGCATCGTATCGATCGACGCCAGCGCCGCGCTGGCGCTGCCGGGGGTGGTCGCGGTCTGGACCTTCGCCGACGTCGCCGGCATTCCGCCGATCGACTTCCGGCTGACCAAGATCGAAGGGCTCGCGTTCTATCGCCAGACCATCCTGGCGCGAAAATACGTGCGTTATGTCGGCGAGCCGGTGGCGGCTGTGTTCGCGACCGACGCCTATCTGGCCGAAGACGCCGCCGACCTGGTCAATGTCGAGATCGAGGAACTGCCCGTCATCCTCGATGCGCGCGATGCGCCCGGCGAGTTCGAGGACGGCCGCTCGACCGAACCCGCCGTCGTTGAGAAAACCTACGGCGATCTCGCCGGCGCCTTCCGCGCTCCGCACGCCGTTGTCGAGCTCGACCTCGCCATCGGCCGCCATTCCGGCGTGCCGATGGAAACGCGCGGCGCGATCGGCATCTACAACGCCGCGCGCGACGTGCTGGAAATGCACGGCGCCGCCAAGGTGCCGCACTGGAACCGCGACAACATCGCCCGCATGCTCGGCCGCCCGGCGTCGAGCGTGCATCTGGTCGAAGGCCATGTCGGCGGCGGCTTCGGCATTCGCGGCGAACTCTATCCCGAGGACGTGCTGGTCTGCCTTGCGGCGCTGCGCATGAACCGGCCGGTGAAATGGATCGAGGACCGGCGCGAGCACCTGATCGCCGCCAATCATTCGCGCCAGCAGCACCACCACGTGCGCGCCGCGGTCGATGCGCAGGGCCACATCCTCGCGCATCGACGACGAATTCTTCCACGACCAGGGCGGCTACGTGCGCACCCACGCCGCCACGGTGCCGGACCTCGCGGCCGCGATGCTGCCCGGCCCGTACCGGGTGCCGAACTATCGCGCCGTCGGTCACGTCCGCCTCACCAACAAGACGCCGGGCGGCACCTACCGCGCGCCCGGCCGCTACGAGAGCACGTTCGTGCGCGAGCGGCTGATGGACGCGATCGCGGCGCGGCTCGGCATCGACCGCATCGAGGTGCGGCGGCGTAATCTCATCGCGTCCAGCGAGATGCCCTATACGCGTCCGCTCGCCACGCTCGGCACCGACATCGTGCTCGATTCCGGCGACTATGCGGGGCTGATCGACAAGGCGCTGGCCGCCTGCAACTGGAGCGCGCTTCAGGACGAGCTGCGCCGCCGCCGTGCCGCCGGCGAACTGGTCGGGTCAGGCTTCGCGATCTTCGTCGAGAAGAGCGGGCTCGGCCCGTTCGAGGGCGTGCGCATCACCGTCGACACGTCGGGCTTCGTCGAGGTGGTCACCGGCGCGGCCTCGGTCGGGCAGGGGGTCGAGACCGTGATCGCGCAGATCTGCGCCGATGCGCTCGGCGTCGACTACGCGCGCGTGCGCGTGGTGCACGGCCAGACCGACCGCATCGCGTATGGCCAGGGCGCGTTCGCGTCCCGCGTCACGGTGATGACCGGCGAGGCGACGCGGCAGGCGGCGGTCGATGTGCGCAAGAAGGCGATCGAGCTGGCGGCCGAGCTGCTTCAGCAATCGCCGGACGCGCTCGACATCGTCGACGGCAAGGTCGTGCGCAAGGGCGTGCCCGCCGGGCCGTCGATGACGCTCGGCGAGATCGCCAAGGCGCTGGAGCCGACCTCGAAGCTGCGCGGCAACCGCGAGCCCGGACTCAACGCCGACGGCTGGTACTACACCGACCACATGAACTACCCGTACGGTGTGCATGTTGCGGTCGTGAAAGTCGACCACGACACCGGCGGCGTGACGGTCGAGCGCTATCTGGTCGCCTACGATGTCGGCCGCGCCGTCAATCCGATGCTGGTCGAAGGCCAGATCGCCGGCGGTTTCGCGCAGGGGCTCGGCGGCGCGCTGCTCGAGGAGTTTCTCTACGACGAGCGCGGCGAGCCGCTGTCGGTGAATTTCGCCGACTACCTGATGCCGACCGCCAAGGAGGTTCCGGCGCTCGACGTGGTGATCACCGAGGATGCGCCGAGCCCGCTCAATCCGCTCGGCCTCAAGGGCGCGGGCGAGGGCGGCGCCAACGCGGTCGGCGCGGCGATCGCGTCCGCGATCGACGACGCCATCGGCATGCCGGGCGCGATCGTGCGCCTGCCGGTGACGCCGCAGCGCCTGCGCGAGATATTGAAGCGGGCGGGGCGGTAGTCGACGTTCGTGCAGCTTGCTGCGTAACCCTCTCCCACAAGGGGAGTGGGTTGCACCGCCCGTGGCGCGACGGCGCGACTCAATCACACCGACAAGAAGCTGCGCTGCGCCGCCTTGTCCTTCGCCAGTTCCGCCATCGGGCCCTGCCACTGCAACTGCCCCTTCTCCAGCACGTACACCCGGTCCGAAACCAGTTCGGCGAAATGGATGTTCTGCTCGGACAGCAGCACCGACAGTCCTTCCTTCTTCAGCTCCACGATCGTGTTCGCCATCTGCTCGACGATCACCGGCGCCACGCCCTCGGACGGCTCGTCGAGCAGCACCAGCAGCGGATTGCCCATCAGCGTGCGCGCGACGGTGAGCATCTGCTGCTCGCCGCCGCTCATATGCGCGCCGCGCCGGTCCGGCATGGCGGCGAGATTGGGGAAAATCTTGAACAGCTTTTCCGGCGACCATTCCGGCGCGGTCTGGCCGTCGGCGAAATGGTGCGGCGGCTGGCGGCCGATGTCGAGGTTCTCCAGCACGGTCAAATCCGAGAAGATGCGGCGATCCTCCGGCACGAAGCCCAGTCCCCGCCGCGCAATCTCGTAGGAACGCAGCCGCGCGATGTCGGCGCCGCAGAAACGCACGCTGCCGCTGCGCTTGGCGATGATCCCCATCAGCGCCTTCATGGTGGTCGATTTGCCGGCGCCGTTGCGGCCCATCAGCGCGACCACCTCGCCGCGCCCGACCGAAAACGACAGGTCGAACAGGATCTGCGCGCCGCCGTACCAGGCGCACAGCGCTTCGACCTCGAGCATCGGGGCGCGGGCCGGCTCGTTCATGGCGCAGCCTCCGCACGCGGCGTGAAGGTCTTGCCGGTGCCGAGATAGACCTGCTGCACCTCCGGATTGTCGCGGATCGCGAGCGCGTTGCCGTCGGCGATCAGCTTCCCGCGCGCCAGCACGAGAATGCGGTCCGCATAGGCGAACACCACGTCCATCGAATGCTCGGTGAACAGCACCGAGATCTTGCGCTCGACCACGAGCTTCTTGACCAGCGCAATGAGCTCGTTGCGCTCGCGCGGCGCCATGCCGGCGGTCGGCTCGTCCATCAGGAGAAGCTTGGGATCGTTGGCGAGCGCGATCGCGAGTTCGATGCGCTTGACGTCGCCGTAGGCCAGCACGCTGCAGGCGCGGTCGGCGGCGTCCGCCATGCCGACCTGGTCGAGCAGCTCGATGGCGCGGGCGCGGTGGCGGCTCGCGAGCGGCCGGCCGAACCGGTAGATCTCGCCGTGATGGCTGGCGAGCGCGAGCTGCACGTTCTCCACCACCGTCATCGAGCCGAAGGTGGCGGCGACCTGGAAGGTGCGCCCGACGCCGAGCCGCCAGATGTCGCGCGGCTTGAGGCCGACGATGCTGCGGTCGGCGAACCGCACGTCGCCGTCGTCCGGAAGGAGCTGGCCGTTGATGATGTTGAAGCAGGTCGACTTGCCGGCGCCGTTCGGGCCGATCAGCGCCAAAAACTCGCCTTCGCCGACATCGAACGTCACGTGGTCGACCGCGCGCACGCCGCCGAACGCCTTGGAGAGATCGTGCACCGCCAGGATGCTCATGCGCGCATCCTCCGCGCCGAGCGCCACTTGGCGAGCGCGCCGACGATGCCGCCGGGGAACACCAGCACCAGCAGCAGGATCACCAGGCCGAGCAGCCCGCGCCAGAACGGGGTCTGCCGCAGCAGCGCATCCTGCAGATAGGTGTAGACGGAAGCTCCGATGATCGGGCCGGTCAGCGTCTGGATGCCGCCCAGCAGCACCATCACCATGCCGTCGATCGAGCGCGACACCGACACCACTTCCGGCGAGATCGTGCCCTTGGCGTAGGCGAACAGCCCGCCGGCGATGCCGCAGAACGCGCCCGCGATCGTAAAGCCGATCCAGTGCACGCGCTTGACGTTGATGCCGATCACCTCGGCGCGCAGCGGCGAGTCGCGGCCGGCGCGCATGGCGAAGCCGAACGGCGCGAACAGGAACCGGCGCAGCAGCAGCACGCCGGCTACGACGAATGCGAGCGTCAGCAGATAGAAGGCCGGGCGGCTATTGAACGGCGCCTGCGGCCAGATGCCGAGGATGCCGTTCGAGCCTCCGGTCAAATCTTCCCACTGGTAGACGATCGACCAGACGATCTGCGCGAACGCCAAGGTCAGCATCGCCAGATAAACGCCCGCGAGCCTGACCGCGAACCAGCCGAACAGCATCGCGCCGGCGGTGGCGAGCAGCAGCGCGGCAAGCAGCGCCAGCGCCATCGGCGCGGCGACGAACTTCACGGCCAGCGCCACGCCGTAGGCGCCGAGCCCGAAATAGGCGGCATGGCCGAACGAATGCATGCCGCCCGGTCCGATGATGAAATGCAGCGAGGCCGCGAACAGGACCGCGATCAAAATGTCGATGCCGAGTACCAGCGCATAGGGCGAGGTCTTGTCAGCGAACGGCACCAGCAGCAGGCCGATGAGGACCACGGCGCCGATCAGCTTGAGCGGCCAGTCCGCGGGCGCGATCGGCTCCTCGATGTCGGCCGGATTGCGCACCGCGCCTTGCGGGCGGCCGAGCAGCCCGTACGGCCGGGCGATCAGCACCACCGCCATCACCAGGAATTCGGCGACCAGCGTCAGCTTGGAGAAGTTCATCGTCATGCCGGCGACATGGACCACGCCGATGCCGGTGCACAGCGCCTTGGCCTCGGCGATGATGATGGCGGCGAGGAACGCGCCCGGGATCGAGCCCATGCCGCCGACCACCACCACCACGAAGGCCTCGCCGATCACGATCAGGTCGAGGCTGAGATCGGCGGGCTCGCGCGCGACCTGCAGCGCGCCGCCGAGCCCGGCGAGCAGCGAGCCGAGCGTGAACACGACGGTGAACAGCATCGCCTGGTTGACGCCGAGCGCGCCGACCATCTCGCGGTCCTGCGTGGCGGCGCGGATCAGCCGGCCGAACCGCGTTTTCGCCAGCATCAGATGCAGCAGCAGCAGAACCACAGGACCGCAGGCGATCAGGAACAGATCGTAGGTCGGGAAGCGGCGGCCCAGGATCTCGACCGAGCCGCGCAGTCCGGGCGCGCGCGGGCCGAGCAGGTTTTCCGGACCCCAGATCCATTGCGCGACGTCGTTGATGACCAGCACCAGCGCGAAGGTCGCGAGCAGCTGGAACAGCTCCGGGACGTGGTAGATGCGGCGCAGCAGCACCATCTCGATCAGCGCGCCGAGCGCCGCGACGATCAGCGCGGCCGCGACGATGCCGCCCCAGAAGCCGAGCACGCCGCCGACATAGGTGGCGAAGGTGTAGGCCAGAAACAGCCCCAGCATGTAGAACGAGCCGTGGGCGATATTGATGATGCGGGTGACGCCGAAGATCAGCGACAGCCCCGCGCCGACGAAGAACAGTCCCGCCGCCGAAGCGAGCCCGTTGATCGCTTGGAACAGCAGGGCGTCGAGGGTCATGGGGGACGCAATCGCATGCCCGGCCTGGCGTTCCTTCTCCCGCTGAGGGAGAGGGTGGCGAGCGAAGCGAGCCGGGTGAGGGGGCTCAGCTCGCGATAAACGCGCTGGTGGCCCTCACCACCCTCTCCCGCTAAAGGGGGAGAGGGTTACGGAGTGCGCGGCCGCGCCATCTCAATTCATCGCGCCGGCGGGCCGCAGCTTCTTCACCTCTTCGTCGGACGGCAGCACGTCCTTGCCGTCGACGAATTTCCAGTCCTCCATCACGCCCTTGCCGTTCTTGAGCGCGATCTTGCCGACATAGATGCCCATCGTGCCCTGCTGGTCGCTGGCGCGATACTCGTAGGGACCGATCAGGCCGTCGATCTTCAGGCCGCGGAAGGCGGTGATCAGCTTTTCGGTGTCGGTTCCGCCGGCCTTGGTGATGCCGGCGGCGAGCGACTTGATGATCTCGTAGCCGACCAGCGAGCCGAGCCGCGGATAGTCGTTCCAGCGCTTCTGATAGGCGGCGGCCCAGGCCTTGTGCGCGGGCAGGTCGATCTGCTCCCACGGATAGCCGGTGACGATCCATCCGGCAGGAGCGTCTTCCTTGAGCGGGTCGAGATATTCCGGCTCGCCGGTCAAGAGACCGAGCACGAGGCGGTCCTTGAACGTGCCGCGCGTCGCGCCCTCGCGCGCGAACTTGGCGAGGTCGCTGGCGAACTGCACGTTGAAGATGCCGTCGGGCTTGGCGTCGTCGATCGCCTGCGCCACAGCGCCGGCGTCGATGCGTCCGAGCGGGGTTGCCTGCTCGGTCACGAACTCGACGTCGGGTTGCGCCTTCTGCATCATCGCCTTGAACCACGACGCCGCCGATTGGCCGAACTCGAAATTGGGATACGTCAGGGCCCAGCGCTTCTTCTTGGCCGCCAACGCATAGGGCATCAGCATCGAGACCTGCATATAGGTGGTCGAACGCAGACGGAACGTGTAGCGGTTGCCGTTCTGCCAGGTGATCTTGTCGGTCAGCGGCTCGGCGGCCAGGAAGAACACCTTCTCTTTGCCGGCGAATTCGGTCACCGCGAGACCGATGTGCGAGAAGAACGTGCCGGCGATCAGGCTCACGCCCTCGCGGGTGATGAGTTCATTGGCGACCCGCACCGCGTCGCCCGGGTTGCCGCCGTCGTCGCGCGAGATCACTTCGAGCTTCTTGCCGAGCACGCCGCCCTTGGCGTTGATCTCCTCGACCGCCATCTCCCAGCCCTTCTTGTAGGGTTCGAGGAAGGCCGGCTGCGACTTGTAGCTGTTGAGCTCGCCGATCTTGATCGTGCCTTGCGCGAAGCTCGGGGCGGCAAAGCCAATGGCGGCGGCGCTCGCGGCGGCGAGCCACAGGTAAGACTTCGTCATTCGGGTCACTCCATCGGGTGTGGATGCCAGGAAAGCACGCTTCGCGCGCATTCGTCCTTCCGTTCGTGCCCAAATAGTCGAGTTGGGCCGAATCCTTGTCAAGGTCACATAATCGCGCGTTGCTGCCGAATTATCCGGCAGTCGCGGACGCTCCGCGCGGCGTCTGCGTCGCGCTATTTCTTGTCGCGCGCGCGATCCATCAGCGACTTCTCCTGGCCGCCGTCGATCTCGATCATGGTGCCGTTGACCATCTGCATCAGCGGCGACGCCAGCATGACCACCAGGTTGGCGACCTCCTCGACCTCGGCGATGCGGCCCATCGGGATCGAGGCGGGCGCGAGCTTGTCGGCTTCCTCGTACGACAGCTTCATGTCGCGCGACATCGCCTGCACCAGGCCGGCCCAGCGCTCGGTGCGCACCGGTCCCGGATTGACCGCGCAGAAGCTGACGCCGTGCTTGCCGTATTGGCCAGCGAGCGAGATCGTGAGGTTCTGGCCGGCGGCGTTGGCGGCGCCCGGGCAGATTTCCCAGTAGGACGGCTTCACGCCGTCGTTGCCGATCAGGTTCACCACCCGGCCGCCGCCCTGCTTGACCATGATCGGCAGCGCGTAGCGCAGGCAGCGCACATAGCCCATGAACTTGAGTTGCAGCCCCTTGTCCCAGTCGTCTTCGGTCAGGTGCTCGATCACGCCGCCGGCGGCGGAGCCGGCATTGTTGATCATGATGTCGATGCGGCCGAGCGCCTTGTGGCCCTGCTCGATGAAGGCTTTGGCGTCGGCATCCTTGCGCAGGTCGGCGGCGATCGCGACGATCTTGCGGCCGGTCGCCTTGCCGATCTCGGCGGCGGCTTTCTCCAGCGGCTCCTTGCGGCGCGCGCAGATCGCGACGTCGACGCCTTCCTTGGCGAGCGCGAGCGCGATGCCCTTGCCGATGCCCTCGCTGCCGCCGGTCACCAGAGCGGTCTTGCCTTTGAGCTGAAGATCCATCGCACTCTCCTTCGAACTGCTGATTTATTTGTGGGGCTTGTGGGACAGCCAGGTGCCCCGCTCCGCCTCGGCGAAGAATTCGTCGAGCGCGGCGTTGAACTTCTCCGGCTCCTCGCTGGTCAGCGTATGGCCCGTGCGCGGCACCACGACCAGACCTGCGGTCGGCGCGGTGCGGCGCAGGAACACGCTGGCGTCGAGGCACCAGTCGTCCTCGTCGCCGACCACGATCAGCAGCGGCGGCGCGAATTTTTTCAGATCGGCCTGCATGTCCCACAGCGTCGGGCGCTTGGCCTGCAGATTGGCCATGGTCAGCGCATGGCCGAGCGAGGAATGCTCGCTCAGCATCCTGATGAAATGCGCGTAGCCGCGCGGGTCCTTGTTCTTGTGCGCCTGGCGGGTCGCGCCGTCGCCGTATTTCACGGCCGCGTCCGCCATCGTGTTCTCCATGAACATCCTGGCGTTGTCGCGCGAGGCCGCGCGCGATTCCTCGACCACCTTCGGGTCGGCGCTCGAACCGTAGCCGCAGCCCGCCGCCGTCACCGAGATGCAGCGCTCGGGATGGCGGATGCCGACATGCAGCGCGGTCGATGCGCCCATCGAATGGCCGACCACGTGCGCCTTGTCGATCTTGAGCGCATCCATGACGGCGATGACGTCGTCGCGAAACAAGTCCTGCGTGTACTTGTCCGGGTCTTCCGGCACGTCGGAGGGCGGATAGCCGCGCTGGCTGTAGGTGACGCAGCGGTGCGAGCGGGCGAAATGCCGCATCTGCGGCTCCCACGTGCGGTAGTCCGCCGCATATTCGTGGACGAACACCACCGGCGTGCCGCTGCCGGCTTCCTCGACGTAGAGCTTGGTGCCGTCGGACGCGGAGATTTTCGGCATGCGGGCTTTCGGAGACGGCGCTATGTGCAACGAAAGCTATTCAACTCGGTTGGCGCGCAGGGCGAGCGACAGATGCCGCTTTCGAGTCGCTTGCTCCGTAACCCTCTCCCCTTGTGGGAGAGGGTGGCGCCGCGAAGTGAGGCGCCGGGTGAGGGGTCAGCGTCTGTTTGCAGGACTCGACCCCTCACCCGGCTCGCATCTCCGCTGCGCACGATGCTCGCCACCCTCTCCCACAAGGGGAGAGGGTCTGACCGAGTCGCATGCGACGAAGCAATCTACCCGCCCAGGATCGCCTTCGCGGCATCGCCCACCGCTTCGACGTTCTCGCCGCAGTCGAGGAACGCCACGATCCGGCACGGGCAGCCTTCCAGCCCCTCGTAGCGCCAGGGGAACGCCCCGATGATCGCGCGCTTGCCGAGCATCAGCTCGATGTCGCCGCCGAGATTCTCGGCGTGCAAGAGGCCCTTCCTGAAACGCCCAGTTGTGGAACGGAAACACGTCGGCCGAGACCTTCCGGCCGGATTTCTTGTGCGTGTACTCGAACGTGCCGAAGAATTCGGCCGGCGTCTTGCCATGCTTTCCTGGTGAACTCCTCGGCCAAGTCCGGCCGCATGTAGCGGATCGAGGTGTTCATGGCGTGGTCGCAGGAGCCGGTGTCCATGCCCCACCATTTGATCTTCTTCTTGAACATCCAGGCGAGCGTCTCGAGGCTCGGGCCCGGGTGGTAGCAGAAGTAGCGCACCAGATCCTGCTGCGACTGGCCTTCGTAGTGCTTGTGCCAGCCGGTGTGCAGAATCAGAATGTCGCCCTCGCGGATGTCGGCGCCGGCGCTCTCGATGATCTCCGGCGTGATCACCGCCCAGTCCTTCATGTGCTTGGAAATGTCGACCACCACGCCGCGGTTGCAGAGATAATCGAGCGGCAGATGCGCCATGTCGCCCTTGCGGTTGTCGGTGGCGTGCATCGCGCCGTCGAAATGGGTGCCGACATGCAGCGCGGTGTCGATGCGCTGCGCGACGATCCGCACGGTCTGCAGGTTCTGCGCGTAGTACATCTTGTTGCCGGCGTATCCGACCCAGCCGGGCGTGTGCACGTTCATCACGTGGGTCATGTCGATGATTTTCATTGCTTCACCCTTCTTGGTTGTCGGCGGTTCGCTTGCGGATCGGGGAGGGCCGGACTACGGTTGCGGCCGCCTTCCGAATTCCTGCGTGAAGATCGCTCATGAACCTGCCAGCAGCGGCGCTGATCGGTCAACCGGTCGATCGGGCCGAGGACCTGCGCTTTCTCACCGGCGCCGGCAAGTACGTCGACGATCTCAAGCGCGACCGCATGCTGCACGCGGCGATCCTGCGCAGCAGCGTGGCGCACGGCCGCATCAAGTCGATCGACGCGTCGGCGGCGCGGGCGCGGCCCGGCGTGCACGCGGTCATCACCGCGGCTGAGATCGGCGAGGATGTACCGCGTATTCCGCTGCGGCTCGCCAACATGCCGGGGCCGGCGAGATTCTGTCAGCCGGTGATCGCCGTCGACAAGGTCCGCTATGTCGGCGAGCCGCTGGCGGTGGTGATCGCCGACACCCAGGCGCTGGCCGAGGACGCGCTCGAAGCGATCGCGGTCGAGATCGAGCGGCTGCCGGCGCTGCCCGACCGGCATGCGGCGGCGCAGCGGCACGACGCTCCTGTTCGATGAGAACGGCAGCAATTGCGCCAATAGCTATTCGGTCTCGTTCGGCGATGCCGCCGCCGCCTTCGCCAAGGCCGAATACACCCGCAAGGAAAGCTTCTCCTGCCACCGGCTGACCGGGTCTGCCGCTGGAAACGCGCGGCATCATCGCCGAATGGAACGCCGCGAAATCGCGCCTGACGGTGTTCGGCGCCACCAAGGTGCTGTTCTTCAACCGCCGCATGCTGGCCAAGATGCTCGGCGTCGGCGAGGACGCCATCGACATGCTGGAGCCCGACGTCGGCGGCGGCTTCGGCGTGCGCGGCGAGTTCTATCCGGAGGATTTCCTCGTCCCGTTCGCCGCGCGGCTGCTCGGCCGGCCGGTGAAGTGGATCGAGGACCGCCGCGAGCACCTGATGTCGGCCAACCACTCGCGCGAGGTCGATTGCGAGCTCGAGATCGCCTGCACGCGCGACGGCCGCATTCTCGGCATGCGCGGCCATGTCTGGAGCGACATGGGCGCCTATATCCGCACCAACGGCGGCGTGGTGCCGTCGAAGGCGGTGCAGTTCCTGCCGGGCCCGTACCGCATTCGCGACGTCGCCTTCTCGCTCGAGGTGATGGTGACGAGCAAGACGCCGGTCGGCACCTTGCGCGCGCCCGGCCGGTTCGAGGCGAACTTCTTCCGCGAGCGTCTGCTCGACCTGGTCGCGAACGATCTCGGGCTCGACCCGGTCGACTTCCGCCGCAAGAACCTGATCGTCGAAGCCGAGCTGCCGTTCCCGACCGGCAAGCTGGTGCCCTACGAGGACGAGACCGATTTCGACACCGGCGACTACCACGCGACCTTCGATCGCGCGGTCGCGGAGATCGGCTGGCGAGAAGAACAAGGCGCTGCAAGGCAAGCTCATCGACGGCCGCTATCACGGCCTGTCGATCGTGCCGTTCGTCGAAAGCGGCGGGCAGGGCAAGGAGAACGCGCGCGCCGAGGTCGAGCCGGACGGTTCGGTCACCGTCTATGTCGGCTCGGCGGTGATGGGGCAGGGGCTGGAGACCACGCTCGGCCAGGTCGCCGCCGAGACGCTCAAGCTGCCGTTCGAGCGCGTCAAGATTCTGCACGGCTCGACCACCTATCTGCGCGAGGGCTTCGGCACGTTTGCGTCCCGCTCGATGGTGGTCGGCGGCTCGGCGGTGATGGACGGCTGCAACAATCTCATGGCCGCGATCCGCGCCGAAGCGACCAAGCGGTTCGGACTACCCAACGAAGAAGTCGTGATCGCCGGCGGCATCGTCAGCGCCGGCGGCAAGCGCGCCGAGCTTCGCGAATTTGCCGGGCTGTCGGCCGACGGCACGTTCTCGACCGCGATCCGCACCTACAGCTACGGCGCGCATGCCTGCCACCTGACGGTCGATGCGCGCACCGGCGAGGTCGAGATCCTCGACTACGTGGCGATCGAGGACGTCGGCCGCGCCATCAATCCGCACATCGTGCACGGCCAGGCGATCGGCGCGCTGGTGCAGGGCCTGGGCGGCGTGTTTCTCGATCAGGTGCTGTACGACGACGAGGCGCAGATCCTCAACACCTCGCTCGCCGACTATCTGGTGCCGGTGGCGACCGACTTTCCGAACGTGCGCGCCATCACCATGGAGCTGCGTCCCTCCAAGACCAATCCGCTCGGCGCCAAGGGCGCGGGCGAGGGCGGCATCGTCGCGGTCGCCGCCACCGCCGCCAATGCGGTCGCCGCCGCGCTCTGTTCGCTTGGTGCCGATGTCCGGGCGCTGCCGCTGTCGCCGGCGCGGCTGTGGACGCTGGTCAACAAGGATCGTCCGCCTAGCCGCGGCGGCCGCTGAAGCAGCAACGCATATCAGGATCGACCGGCTACTCGGCGGCGGCCGCTGGCACTGTCACGCCGGACGCATTGCGCCGCACGTCCTTGAGATGTTGCTCATGGCCGACAAACGCCCTGGCGGCGTCGCTGTTGAACAGCTCGTGCGTCTCGGCCTCGTCGTCGCTCACCGGCGTCATGGCGAGATCGGTATAGGCGAGCTTGCGCAGTTGCCCGGGCACCTGCGGCGGCAGCGCGCGGCGGATGTCGAGATAGAGCGTGCGCAGCCGCAGATAGAGCTTCGCCCATTGCGTCAGCTTGACCGCGGTCTCGGCCCAGTAGCGCGGGTAGAACGACCAGACCGGTTCGACCGGCAGGCCCGGCCGGCGGTCGGTGCGGATATTTCAAGCGAAAGAACCCGCTCTCGAGCGGATGGATCTTTTCGAGATCGATCGCGCCCTTGAACCAGGTGATCAGGAACAGCGCGTTGCGACGCGTTGGCGCCGGTCGAGGCGATGCGGCGCAGCACCGTGTCGATGTGCTCGATCGTGTAGTAGCGCTGCCAGGCGAGCCGGTAGACCTTGTTCCAGTCGTCGGCCGACATCTTCTGATGCGCCGTGGTGACGTGGTTGAGGTCGTATTTGTTGAGGTCCTCGTCGAGCGGCGTGCCGGCGCGATGGAGCTTGAGATGGTCCTCCGAGCCGGGCAGCGGCGTCAGATAGAAGAACTCCAGCAGATCGACCGGCAGTTCGCGCTTGATCACGTCGATGTCGTGCAGGATCGATTCGACCGTGTCGTTCGGAAAGCCGAGGATATAGCCCGCATAGGTGATGACGCGCGCGGCCTTCCAGGCCAGCAGCATCTCCCGGTATTCGGTGATCTTGTTCTGCTTCTTCTTGGCGCCCGCGAGATTGGTCGGGTTGATGTTCTCCAGCCCGATGAACACGCGCCGCACGCCCGCGCGCGAGCATTTCTCGACGAAGTTCGGCAGCTTGTAGCAGAGCGTGTCGACCTGGATGATGAGGCCGATGTCGTGGTTCTCGTTTTCGCGCAGGTGGATCAGGCGATCGAGGATCGTCTCCCAGTCCTTGTTGCGCGCGAAGTTGTCGTCGGTGATGAAGAAGCTGTCGACGCCCTGGGCGTAGTTGACGCGAATGATCTTCTCGATGTCGTCGGCCGAACGCCGGCGCGACTTGCGGCCCTGGACGTTGATGATGGTGCAGAACGAGCACTGGTAGGGGCAGCCGCGCCCGGCGTCGAAGCTGGTGGCGCCGCCGGCGGTGCGCTGCACCCGCTCGACCGACATCAGCGGGATCGGCGTGCCGTCGATCGAGGGCAGGTCGTTCATGAAGTTGTAGAGCGGCTTGAGCGTATTCGCCGCCGCGTCCTGCAGCACCTCGTCGAGCCGGCCTTCGGCCTCGCCGGCGAACAGCGACAGCCCCATCGCCTTGGCTTCGTCGAGGCCGCGGTCCTTGCCGCCCAGCATGCTGATGGTGCCGGACACATGGAAACCGCCGATGCCGACCTTGAGGCCGCGTGCGCGCAGCGGCCGCGCGATGTCGAGCGCGCGCGGGAACTGGTTCGACTGCACGCCGACCAGCATCGCCATCCCGTCGTCCGCCTGCTCGATCATGCGGGCGATGCGGTCGGGGCGGATGCGGGTGTTGGTCTCGTCGTAGGCGTGGATCTCGATTACGGTATCCGCGCCCAGCACCTGCCGGTCGGCGCAGTCCTGGGCGAGCCCATAGAGCGAGGCCAGCGAATTGGACGGGATCGGCGAGCGTTTCCACTGGATGACGTAGCCGTCGTCGTCGTAATGCGACGGTTTCACCAGAACCAGGCAGAAGCGGCGCGCTTTTTTGGGAATCGGGGTCACATCTGGCCTTTTCGATTGCCATTATATGTGAGCCCGGCCGGGGCTGACAGCCCTTAATCTTGGGCGTGGGCGGGAAATCCCACAGTGCGCTGCCCACGCTGAGGGCGCACGCGCGGTATTCGAAGAAAAGTGAAGTGCAGACCCGGAAAGTTGTGATCTAGTACGCGGCGTCCGGTCGCGGGCCGAAGACCTGCGCCGGCGGGAGGGCGATTGATGGACGAAGTCGGCAACAATGGCCGGCGCGTTTGTCGTGGTGCGGCGAAAGCCACGCGGCGCGATTTTCTCACGATCGCATCGGTGATCGGCGCCGATCTCGCGGTCGGCTCCGCCGGAAGTCCCGCGCTGGCCGAGCCCGAAAGCGAGCGTCCCAAGGAAGGCGACGTGCTGGTCGCGATCGACGGCGAGCGCCCGGTTCCGCTCGAGCTCAAGGATATCCCCAGCGGCGGCCCGCCGGTGTTCGCCTGGCCGATGGATCTCGCCGGCAATGTCGTCCGCAACGGTTCGCGCCTCAACAAGGTGCTGCTGGTGCGGCTCGATCCCTCGACCCTGGTCGGCGTCACCCAGGAACGCGCCGCCGACGGCGTCGTCGCCTATTCGGCGATCTGTCCGCATGCCGGATGCGACGTCAGCGTCTGGGTCGACGATCAGAAGATCATCGAGTGCTCCTGTCACTATTCGCACTACAATCCGCGCGAGGCCGCCGCCGTGATCGACGGCCCGGCGCCGCGCGCGCTGGCCGCGCTGCCGCTCAAGCTCGCGGACGGCAAGCTCACGGTCGCAAAGCCGTTCACCGCGCGCGTCGGCATTGCCCCGACCTGACACCGTCGTTCTCGACCAACGCGACGCAGGAGGAATTCTCGACCAGACCCTAGCCGACGGACCGGAGCAAATCCGGCCGACAATAGAACGAAGGAGGAAACGTCATGATTGCCACCAGGATATTGTTGCAAGGCGTGTGCGCGGCTGCGCTGATCGCGGCCGGCCTGTCGGGGGCTGCGGCGCAGATGCCGCCGACCATCGCGCCGGCCTCATCGACGCCGACGCCGGGACCGATGCCGGAGGTGCTGCAGAAATACGCCCCGGTGACCGCCGAGCGGCTGAAGAAGCCGGAAGACGGCAACTGGTTCCACTTCCGCCGCACCTACGACGGCTGGGGCTTCAGCCCGCTGAAGGAGATCACGCCGGACAATGCCGGCAAGCTGCAACTGGTCTGGAGCATGGCGACCGGCCAGGTCGAGGGCCATCAGGCGCCGCCGATCGTCAACAATGGCGTGATGTTCGTCGCCACGCCCGGCAACCAGATGATGGCGATCGAGGCCAAGACCGGCAACATCCTCTGGCGCTACAAGCGCACGCTTCCCGAAGACGTCATCCATCTGCATCCGACCAACCGCGGCGTCGCGCTCTACGGCGACCGGGTCTACTTCGCGTCCGCCGATTGCGTGCTGGTCGCGCTCGACGCCAAGACCGGCAAGGAGATCTGGACCGCGAAGGTCGACGACTACAAGAAGGCCTACTACATGTCGCTGGCGCCGCTGATCGTCGACGGCAAGGTGATCCTCGGCGCATCGGGCGGCGAGCTCGGCGTGCGCGGCTTCGTCGCCGCGATGGATGCCGAGACCGGCAAGGAGCTGTGGAAGACCTACACGGTGCCGGCGCCGGGCGAGCCCGGCAGCGAGACCTGGCCGGCCGGCGGCGACCACTACAAGCGCGGCGGCGGCTCGATCTGGGTGACCGGCACCTACGATCCGGAAACCAATCTCACCTTCTGGGGCACCGGCAACGCCGCGCCCTGGTTCGGCGACCAGCGGCCGGGCGACAATCTCTACACCACCTCGGTGATCGCGCTCGACGTCAATACCGGCGCGATCAAGGGCCACCACCAGTACCATCCGAACGACTCGTGGGACTGGGACGAGGTGTCGCCGCCGATCGTGGTCGACTATCAGCGCGACGGCAGGACGATCAAAGGCCTGATCAACGTTTCGCGCAGCGGCTACATCTGGGATCTCGAGCGCACCAAGGACAAGATCAACTTCGTCGCCGGGCGGCCCTATGTGCGCCAGAACGTGTTCAAGAGCCTCGATCCGAAGACCGGCCGCCCCGACGTCGACGAGACGCGCAAGCCCGGCACCGGCAAGTCCGCCGAATTCTGCCCGAGCCTGTGGGGCGGCAAGGACTGGCCGCCGGTGGCGTTCAATCCGAACACGCGGCTGATGTACATCCCGGCGAACGAGAACCTGTGCCAGGAACTGATGGGCGAGACGCCGAAATACGTCGTCGGCGAGCGCTTCATGGGCGTGGCCAAGACCGCGATGAAGATGGTCGCCGGCGCCGATCACATCGGCGAACTGCAGGCCTGGAACGTCGACACCGGCAAGAAGGTGTGGACCACCAACCTGCCGTCGTTCAACTGGGGCCCGGTGCTGGCGACCGGCGGCGACGTGCTGTTCGCCGGCGGCACCAACGACCGCATGTTCCGCGCCTTCGACGGCAAGACCGGAAAGATCCTCTGGGAGTTCCCGACCATCTCGGGCGTCGCCGCGGTGCCGGTGTCGTTCGCGGTCGACGGCAAGCAGTACATCGCGGTGCAGTCCGGCTGGGGCGTCGATCCGGCCAAGATGCAGGCGCGCATGAACCTGTTGTTCCCGGGCCAGTATCCCGAGGTGCCGCAGGGCGGCGCGGTCTATGTGTTCGCGGTGAAGTGAACTGAGCGATTGCGATTGCTACGCGGGGCCCGCGCACAATCCTGCGCGGGCCTCTGGCTGTCCGGCCGGCGCGCGCCCGAATGCGTCGGCACCTCAATCGTCGCGCCAGCCGTATTGTGCTTGCAGCGCCGATTTCGCCTTGGCGAAGACCGTTGCCAGCGCGCCGTTGGCGCCTCCTTGTCCGGTGACGAGCTCGGCGTCCCAATCCGAAGGGCCGGCCTTCGCCCGGACCACCCGGATCGAGCACTCGCGAAAGCCCGCCGGCTGCTCCGCCCGCAGCGCCTCCCACAGCATGCGCCCAAGCTGCTCCGGCGACTTCAGCGGCTTATTCAAGCTGGCACCCCAATGGCGCGCCCGACAAGAGATAAATTGCGGCCATATCGATTGAAATTCAAACCCTGAATACGGCACAGGGCGCCGCACCAGCCCCTCCAGCCGTGCGCGAATATTTCACGATGGTGTACAGGGGTCGTGGATTTGTCGCTGCACTTTTTGGTAGAATGTTGCCACAAAACACGCGAGGTGCGAAAATGGTGGCAAAAGCAATTGCGTACGCCAACAACGATGTTGTGCAGATCGGGTGGAGCGTCGACCAAAAAATACCCGGATGTCTTGGGTTCGCGGTGTTTCGCCTCCCGGCCGATGCCGACGTCCCGGAAGTGCCGCTGACATCACACATTGGCTTTGAGGAGGGGGACGCAAAGGAATGGAAAACCAAGCCAACTACGCAACAGCCAATCGCAGGATTTCGTTGGCGCGATCTCGCACCCGTTCGCGGCAAGGCCGTGCGTTACAAGATCATCGCGATGCAAGGTCCGGCCAATAGCCCGCGACCGTTCCGGATTTCAAACCGCTGATCACGCCGGCTGTCACGGCGACCGAGACCTACGGCAATATGCGCCACCGGCCCATGAGCCGGACACCGAAGCCTTGCTCAGCACACCATCGGCGGACGGTCGCTTCCGTAACGTCGAGGCGTTGAGCAGCTTCGGTGGTGCCTAATCCAAGTATTTTCTTCATCGTCGCCGTTCCTCTTGAGCCCAAGTCGGGCAAGGTTCCGGCGCACTAGCGGTGAACTATTCAGAACAAGTCACAGGGAGACATTGACTCGTTTCCGCGAATAGCCGACATCGCAGTGCGCAACGAGGCCGTCCGTGAAGCCGACAGCATAGGACGCTGGCCGGAACCTCGCACCGAGTTCGTCATTGCTCCGGCCGTACTTGCAGCGCGGTCGCTGTCAACGCGCCGATTCGTTGGTGGCTACCGGCAGGAATTCCAAGTGCGCCTTTGAGTGCATTTCCTGGAAAGACGGCAGTGCGCGCCCTTCGGTGGTCACTTCAGCGGGCGGTTTCCCCTCTAGGCCCCCATCCCATTTTACCAGTAATGCTGTACCGCCAGCGCCGCTGCATATCGCACAAGCGATGATAATTGGCTTGAGCATGGGACCTCCGAGTGGCTGGCGCATCCCCCCAATGCGTTAGTGATCTTGTTGAATTGAAATCAGGGTGCAACATCATTGTTTTGATGGAAACGATAAACGAGCTTTATCGCCATGCGCAGCCTCAATCTTGATCAACTCCGGGCATTCGTCGAAGTGGTTGAACGTGGCAGCTTCACTGCAGCGGCGAAAGAGCTGAACCTTTCGCAGCCTGCAGTGACACATCAGGTTCACGAACTGGAGCAGCGTTTCAAAGTGACGCTCCTGGAGCGGCTCGGCAAACGCGCCTACCTGACCGAAGCTGGCGAGAAACTGATCGAGCATGCCCGCCATTTGTTGGAAGAAGACTCGCGCACGCGGCTGACCATGCGCAGATTCGACGATGGATGGCTCGGGCGAGTACGCATCGGCACCAGCATGACCGTGCTCATGTATTTGCTGCCACCGATCTTGCGAAAGCTGAAGACGGACCATCCCCAGCTGGAACTTGTGCTCAAAGGCGGTCTGACGAAGACGACCCTGGAAATGTTGAAGACGAATGCGCTCGATCTCGGCCTGTGTGCGATCCCGATCGAAGATCCGGCGTTTGAGACGATCCCGCTCTTTAGTGACGAGCTTGTCGCCATTCTGCCAGCCAACCTAAAGCCTACCTCAAAAAATGTGACGCCCCCATTTCTGTCCCGGTGTCCGCTGATTCTTGGCAATGAGGCGTCGGCACTGAGACGAACGGTGACCGATTGGCTCGCACTCGCCGGTCCGCCGCCGAAGCCCGTGATGGAGTTCGACAACGTGGAGACGATAAAGAGTCTCGTGGACGTAGGCCTTGGGGCCTCGATCGTTCCGAGCTTGTGCCTGGGAGATGGGCACGTCGCAACAGCGAATACATCGGTGTTGCCCCTTAGTCCGCGCCTGCGTCGGCGGATCGGATTGGTCCAACTACGGGGGAAACGAGTCAGCGATGGCGTGAAGCTCGTCGCTGCAGCGCTATCGACTTTGCGTCGCCGCGAATAAGAGACGCCAATTCTATGGGGCGCTGCATTCTCGGAGCGTCGGCGAGGACTCGCTCCCTCGTCTGTCAGGTCCGTTCTGGGTCATTCGCGTCATTTCGAGCGAGCGGTGAGCACTTCCGCTTCTCACCTATAACCGGACATCGATTAGCGCGACTGGCAGGTCCGTTTCGGACCATGAAGAGACTCGTGCACTGCAACAAAAACGGCGAAGCCCCCGGCTGGCAAGCATGCCAGACCCGATAGGAAAGGGCCCCACCGTGCGCCTCCAGGTTCTTGCGGTTATCTCGTCTGCATCGTCATGCTCTGCGGAGGCGGATTTGTCCGCGGGACGGAAGGATTTCCGCTTCCACACCGGCAACGTTTTGCCTGAGTTGAAGCTGCACTACGTGACTGGATTTGGCTAAGATGCTAATTGAGCGCCGATTGCAGCAGATCGCTGCTAAACGCTTACGGTCGGCAATTGTCATGAGCAAGACGGCGGTAATCAGCATCAGGACCGATCCCAAGCTCAAGGAAGCATTGGAATGGTGCGCGGCCGAAGACCATCGGAGCCTAGCCGGACTTGTCGAGAAGATACTTTCCGATTTCACTGCGGAGCGGGGCTGGTACAAACCTGAAATGCCAAAGAAGCCGCGTACCTACCGCGTACCTAAGCAACCCAAGAGTTAGCTATAACTATATGATATATCAAACGAAATAGTGCGCGTCATGGCCGGGCTTGTCCCGGCCATGAACGTCTTTAATGTTGGCTAGGCGCCGTTTCGGCGGGACATCCAAGAAACTTGTAGTGGGAGGAACAGATGGCACGCGTTGCAGTGGTGACGGGAGGAACCCGCGGGATCGGCGAGGCGATCTCGAAGGCGCTGAAGGCCGCCGGCTACAAGGTCGCCGCCAACTACGGCGGCAACGACGAGGCGGCGCAGAAATTCAAGGCCGCGACCGGCATCGGCGTCTACAAATGGGACGTGTCGTCTTACGACTCGTGCGCGGCCGGCCTGAAGCAGGTCGAGGCCGATCTCGGCCCGGTCGAGGTGCTGGTCAACAATGCCGGCATCACCCGCGACACCATGTTCCACCGCATGACGCCCGAGCAGTGGAACGCGGTGATCAACACCAATCTCAACTCGCTGTTCAATATGTGCCGCCCGGTGATCGAAGGCATGCGCACGCGCAAGTTCGGCCGCATCATCAACATCTCGTCGATCAACGGCCAGAAGGGCCAGATGGGCCAGACCAACTACTCGGCCGCCAAGGCGGGCGAGCTCGGCTTCACCAAGGCGCTGGCGCAGGAGGCCGCGCGCTCCGGCATCACCGTCAACGCCATCTGCCCGGGCTACATCGCGACCGAGATGGTGAAAGCGGTGCCGAAGGAGGTGCTGGAGAAGAACATCCTGCCGCTCATTCCACTCGGGCGTTTGGGCGAACCCGAGGAGATCGCGCGCTGCGTGGTGTTCCTCGCCGCCGACGATGCCGGCCTGATCACCGGCTCGACGCTGTCGGCCAACGGCGGCCAGGTGATGGTGTGATCGCGATTTGAATCCCTGAAGTTGCCGCGCACTCAGTGCGCTCCCTCCCCCGCTTGCGGGGGAGGGGTGGGGAGAGGGTGAGCTGGCACGAATCGCTCGTGATGCCCCCTCCCTAACCCTCCCCCGCAAGCGGGGGAGGGGACATACCGAGTTTGTAGCCTCGGCAGAGTTCGCCGTCCTACGCCGCGCGCTGCACCCGCGTCGACCAGTACTCCCAGGCGCGCCCGATCGGCTTCGGCTGCAGGTTGAACGCGCCGGCCAATTCCGCTTCCTTGGGCGTGAGCGGGCTGACGCCGCCGAGCGCCTGCGCCTCGCGCTGCATCTCGGCGTTGCGGCAGGAATAGATCGCGCGGAACACCATCTGCTCCAGCGTCTGGCCGGCGACCGTCGCGCCATGCCGGCGCATCAGCACCATCCAGTAGGGCCCGAGCGCACGCGCGAGCGAGCGGCCTTCGTCGGGCTTGGCGACGATCAGCGTGGTGTCGCCGAACTCGTCGCGCTGGTCCCAGAACGGCACCATCGCGCCCATGGTGGCGCCGAGATGGCTCACCGGTTGCAGCGGCACGCCCGAAATACAGAACGGCATCACCGCACGGGCGTGGTGGTGGCAGACCGCGTTCACGTCTGGGCGCGCCTGATAGATGCAGCCATGGATGACCCGCTCGCCGTAGAGCAGCACGGCCGGCGGTGTCACCGGCTCGGAGTCGAGCGTGAACTCCAGAATATCCGAGGGCTCCACCAACTCCGGGCTGCGCGAGCGCGGCAGCAGGTAGCGGTTGGGATCGGAGGGGTGGCGCATGCTGACATGGCCGAAGGCGTCGAGCACGCCCTCGTGCGCGATGATGCGGTTGGCGAGCGCGAGCTTGGCGCAGGCTTCGTCGAGCGTCATGTGAAGTCTCCCGGTGGTGGAACTACGAGGTCGGCGTCCAGTTCTTGGGTGCGAGCGTGAAGCCCGCGAAGTCGAATCCCGGTGCGACGGTGCAGCCGGCGAGTGTCCAGTCGCCGAGGCTTTCTGCCGCCTGCCAGGCGTGCGCCGGCACCGCCGCCTGCGGGCGTTGTCCCGCGGCGAGATCGGGCCCGAGCGTGACGCGCTCGGTCGGTCCGGCATCACCCGGCGCAATCTCCAGCATCAGCGGCGCGCCCGCGTAATAGTGCCAGACCTCGACCGCGTCGGCCTTGTGCCAGTGCGAGCGCTCGCCACGCGCCAGCAGGTAATAGATCGCGGTCGAAGCCGCGCGCTTGCTGTCGACCGTGCGGGGATCGCGAAACGTCTCGCGGAAGTGCCCGCCCTCGGGATGCGGTTTGAGGTCGAGCAGGCGGATGATGTCCGTGGCAGACAACGCTGTCATTGGCTTCCTCGGCAGGCAGGCGATCGACATTGCGGCGCCCCGGCATCGCGAATAGAATTCCGCACGTGAACGTGCGTACGCAATTGTTTCATCATTTGCCGGAGGCTGTCATGCGCTTTGGAATTTCGACGCTCTTTGTCGCGATGCTAGCATTGGGTTCTTTTCTTGAACCCGCCTATTCGCAGGCCGAATGGATCGGCGCCCTGCGCCAGGGCGGCCACGTGATCGTGTTCCGGCACGGGGCGACCCACACGGACCAGGCCGATACCGATCCGCTCAATCTCTCGAACATCGCCAAGCAACGCCAGCTCAACGACAACGGCCGTGCACTTGCGCGCTCGATCGGCGAGTCGATGCGTAAACTCAAGATCCCGGTCGGTCAGGTTACCACCAGCATGTTCAACCGCGCGGTCGAGACCGGCAAGTTGCTCGGCTTCGGAGACGTCACGTCCACCGCCGACGTGACGGAAGGAGGGCTGGTGGTCACGCCGATCGAGAACAACCGGCGCGCCCAGGCGATGCGCAAGCTTGCCGCGACGGTGCCGCCGGCAGGCACGAATGCCGTGATCGTCAGCCATAAGCCCAACATCATGGACGCCTTCGGCAAGGACTGGTTCGACGTGAAGGAAGGCGAGGCCTCGGTGTTCAAGCCGGACGGCAACGGCTACAAGCTGATCGCGCGCGTGCAGGCCGACGAATGGGCGAAGCTCGCGCAATAGACGCGAGGCCGTTTCACGCCATCAGAACTTGTTCTTGCGCTCGCGGATCTCGGCAAACACCTGCCAGGCCGGACTGCCGGCGAGCCCGACCGCCTTGGCGACTTCCGGCACGTCGGCGCGCAGGAACGGGTTGGCGGCCTTCTCCTCGCCCATCATCGACGGAATGGTGGGTTTGCCTGCGGCAAGCTGCCCATCGGCTTCCTTCTCGCGCGCCGCGAGCGCGGCGTTGGCCGGCTCGACCGTGCGGGCGAAGCGGATGTTCGACTTGGTATATTCGTGCCCGCAATAGATGCGGGTGTCGTCGGGCAGCGCGCGCAGCTTGAGCAGCGAATTCCACATCATCTCGGCATTGCCCTCGATCACGCGGCCGCAGCCGATTGAGAACAGCGTGTCGCCCGCGAACAGCAGTTTGTCGGCGGGGAAGAAATAATTGATCTGCCCGGCGGTGTGGCCGGGCGTTTCGATCACGCGCGCCTGCAAACCGCCGACGCGCACGGTGTCGTTTTCGCGCACGGTCTCGTCCACCATCGGGATGCGCGCGGCCTCCGCCTGCGGCGCGACCACGCGGCAGCGGTGGTGCTGTTTCAACGCGGCGATGCCGTCGGTGTGGTCGGCATGGTGATGGGTGACCAGGATGTCGGTGAGCTTCCAGCCGGTCGCCTTCAGCGCGGCTTCGACCGCCGGCGCCTCCGGCGCGTCGATCGCCGCGGTCGCGCCGCTTTCGGGATCGTGCACGAGCACGCCGTAATTGTCCTTCAGGCACGGGAACAGGTGGATCTGCGCGGGCATGCTCGTCCTTTCAAACGGCCGGAAATGGAGCACGGCTCCGAACCAGGCGATAGAGCCTTTCCCCAGTTCGAGCCTCGGATTTTCGTGCTTGGTCTACGATAATTCTAGAGCAGTTTCATGATGTAAAGCCGGGTCAACGGAGTTCTCGAACACCGGTCCTGCGCTGTGTCAGGGGCACGCATTGTGCCAAACCACGGCTCCTGATAGTGTAATTCGATTGTCTTCTGAAGTTCTCGATCACTGAATTTGCGCGCGGACCGGGTAAAGTGGGGTGCCGCATGCTGATGAGATCGCCCGTTGCGGCCAAGCGACGGTTTTGCCTGGTCCTGGTCAAACCGACGCACTACTGCGACGACGGATATCCGATCCGCTGGTACCTGTCGGCGGTTCCATCGAACTCGCTGGCCTGCATGTACGGCATCGCCAAGGACTTCGGCGAGCGGAAGACGCTCGGCGAGGATGTCGACCTCGAGATTCATGCCTTCGACGAGGCCAACACGCGGATCAGGCCGGACCGGCTCATCAAGCTGATCAAGGCGGCCGGCAGCGGCATGGTCATGCTGGTCGGCGTGCAGTCGAACCAGACGCCGCGCGCGCTCGATCTCGCGCGGGTCTTGCGCGCCGCCGGGATCCAGGTCGCCATCGGCGGCTTCCACATGTCCGGCGTGATCTCCATGATCAACGGCGACGACGCGGCGCTGCGCGAAGCGCAGGCGATGGGCGTGTCGATCTATGCCGGCGAGGCCGAGGGCCGCCTCGACGAGGTGCTGGGCGATGCGCTCGCCGGCCAGTTGAAGCCGCTCTACAATTACATGAACGATCTGCCCGGCATCGCCGGCGCGCCGATCCCGTATCTCGAGCCCGAGCGCGTCAAGCGCACCGGCGGCACCACGACCAGCTTCGATGCCGGGCGCGGCTGTCCGTACCAATGCTCGTTCTGCACCATCATCAACGTGCAGGGACGCAAGTCGCGCCGCCGTACGCCGGACGATATCGAAAGGATCATCCGCACCAACCTGGCGCAGGGACTGTTCCGGTTCTTCGTCACCGACGACAACTTTGCCCGCAACAAGGATTGGGAGGCCATTCTCGATCGCCTGATTCATCTGCGCGACACGGAAGGATTGAAGTTCAGCTTCACGATCCAGGTCGACACGCTGTGCCACCGGATTCCGAACTTCATCACCAAGTGCCGCGCGGCCGGCGTCGGCAAGGTCTATATCGGGCTGGAGAACATCAATCCGGCCAATCTGATGGCCGCGAAGAAGAAGCAGAACAAGATCACCGAATACCGCCAGATGCTGTTGGCCTGGCAGACCGTCGGCATCCTGGTCTATGCGGGCTACATCACCGGCTTTCCGAACGACACGGCCGAGTCGATCCTCAACGACATCGACGTGCTGGCGCGCGAGCTGCCGATCGACGTGCTCGAAATCTTCTATCTGACACCGCTGCCGGGATCGGAAGACCATCAGAAGCTCTACCGCGCCGGCACGTGGATGGAGCCCGATCTCAACAAGTACGATCTCTACCACATCACCTGCAACCATCCGCGCATGTCCAAGGAGGAGTGGACCTACGCCTATTCGGAAGCCTGGAAGCGGTACTATTCGTGGGAGCACTGCGAGCAGATCATGCGGCGCGCCGCGGCGTTGCGGGCTTTCGGAAACAATCTGATCGCGATGACCTGGTTCAAGGGCTGCATCGAGATCGAGAACGTTCATCCGGTCGAGGGCGGCGTGCTGCGCCTCAAGTCCCGTCTCGACCGCCGATCCGGCATGCCGATCGAGCCGGTCTGGCTGTTCTATCCCAAGTTCTACGCCGAAGTGATCTCCAAGATGGCGAAATGGTTCTGGCTCTACGGCTGGATGCGCAAGCTCTATTTCAAGATCAAGCACGATCCCAAGCGGTTTGAGTATACCGATCTCGCGATTTCGCCGGTCGCCGCCGACGAGACTGAAACGCACGAGATGTTTCACAACGACGCGGCGCGCGCCTACGTCGACCAGGAACGGCGGCTCGAGAAGGTCCGCCACGCCGCGCGAGCCTGAACGCGTCTCTGATCTGGTGACGCCCGGCTCGCGATGACGTGCTAGAATGGCGTCATGTCGATCGACGTCGTCGACCTGCGTAATTTCTACAACCAGCGCCTCGGCGTCGTGGCGCGGCGCTTCATCGGGCGCGGCATCCGCGCCCGTTTCAACGATACCCGCGGCCTGCGCGTGCTCGGCGTCGGCTATGCGACGCCCTATCTCGGCCTGTTCCGCGAGGAGGCGGAGCGCTGCCTCGCCTTCATGCCGGCGGTGCAGGGCGTGGTGAAATGGCCGACCAGCCGGCCGGGCCTGGCGGCGCTGGTCGACGAACTCGACATGCCGCTTCCGGATTCGGCGGTCGACCGTGTGCTGCTGGTGCATGCGCTCGAAAATGCCCATGACCCGGGCGCGCTGCTGCGCGAGGTCTGGCGCGTGCTGGCGGCGGGCGGGCGGCTGCTGGTCGTGGTGCCGAACCGGCGCGGCGTCTGGGCGCGCATGGATACGACGCCGTTCGGCCACGGCCGGCCCTATTCGCGCTCGCAGATCACCCAGCTCATGCGCGAGACCTGGTTCACGCCGATCGGCTGGGGCGAAGCGCTGCACGTGCCGCCGGTCGCGCGCGGCTGGTTCCTGCGCTCGGCGCTGGCGTGGGAGCGGGTCGGGGGCGTGATCGCCACGCCGTTCGCGGGCGTGCACATCGTCGAGGCGACCAAGCAGGTCTATCGCGCCATTCCGGCCAAGCGTGAGCGCAAGCGGCTGGTGCCGGCGCTCGAACCCGCGCTCGCACCCTCGCCGGGCGGGGCCTGACGCGAAGACGCCCGCGGCACGGCGCGGGCGTCTCTCACACTTTCAGATTTCTTTCGGAGGACGCCGCGACTACTCGCTGACGTCACCGGGGCCGGTGTTGCCGCCGTCCTGCGGGCGCGGGCCGCGATGGCGGCGCCGGCGGCGATGCAGCGGGAAGCGATCGCCGCCCTGGTTGTCGTAGCCGTTCTGGCCGTTGCCCTGCGGACCCGGCTGCGGCTGACCCTGTCCGCCGGTGATGAAGGACGGGAGCTGGGCGACGTCGCCCTGGAATTCGCCGCCGCCGCTCTGATGCGTGCGCGGCCTGATGCTGCGGCTGCTGGCTGCGGCTGCGGCTGCTGATATTGCGGAAACGGCTGGGCATTCGGCGGCACATAGGGCTGCGGCTCGCGGGTGCCGAACGGCTGATCGCTGCCCGACATCATCGGCTGCTGGCCGTCGTCCTCGCCCTCGTCGAAGCCCTCGTCGCGAGCGCCTTGCGGCGGTCCCTCGTTTTCCGGACGCGCGAGGTGCGGGTTGGCCAGCCGGAACTGCTCCTGCGCGGCGGCGATCAGGCGGAAATAATGCTCGGCGTGCTGGAAGTAGTTCTCTGCCGAAACCGGGTCGCCCGAGGTCTGCGCGTCGCGGGCGAGCTGCATGTATTTTTCGGCGATGTGGGCGGGATTGCCGCGGATCTTCACTTCCGGTCCGTTCGACTCGTACACGCGCGCCATCGGGTTGTGGTTTTTGCGGTGACCGCCGCCATGGTGCTGGCTGTGGCCGTGGCTATGATTGTTGTTACGACCACGCATGCGCTTGTTCTGACCGTTTCTCATGACTCGTCCGTGTCCAACCCTTGTTGATGACGGCGTCGCGCCGCCTGTTCCTCAAACGTCCCGATCGAACGCTTTGCTCTCCGTCATGCGCGCGTTGCGGACGCGTCCGCGCGCCCCGCTCATACCGGCGGGAAATGAAATGCAGCGCTCGTGCTGCGCTTTCCGGTTCCTTATCGCGAAACAGCAACCCCATGCCCGCGGTCCCGCCGCGGCGTTGCCCATCTCTTCCTCATGCGCAAACCGCTATCGCTCCGTAATTGCGGCCTGCGTCGAACCGTTGAAGCATCTCGTCCCGAGTGGGCTAGTTCACCTGCCGGATCATCCGGCTTTCCTTGACCGCTCCAGGCGCACCGTCGGCTCTCCGCAATCTCGCTTCGGGGCTCGCTATCGGTGCGCTCAACTATCTCGGGTCGATTCCGTGGCCGAAACCTAGTCGGTATTGCCCCACAATCCAAGCGCTTTTTTAGGTATCAGCAATGTGGGGGTCTCATGGCCTGGGGCGCAAAACCATGGCGCGGGCGATGCCGGCGAGGTCCTGCCGCATTGGTAAATCGGGCGCGAGGCCGCGCGCGCTCATGATGGCGGCGACCGCGTCCGCCTGTCCGGCGCCCAGTTCGACGACGAGCGCGCCGCCCGGCGCCAGCAGACGCTTCGCCCCGGCGGCGATGGCGCGGTAGGCGTCGAGGCCGTCGCTGCCGCCGTCGAGCGCGCGCAACGGGTCGTGGTCGCGGACCTCGGGCGGCAGGGCCGCGATATCGCCGCGCGCGATATAGGGCGGATTCGACACCACGAGATCGAACGGGCCGACGAGCGCCGCGCCGAAATCGCAGGCCACGAATTCGCTGCGTCCGGCAAGCCCGAGCGCGGCGGCATTCTCTCGCGCACAGGCAAGCGCGCCTGGGCTGATGTCGGTGCCGACCCCGCGCGCATCCGGCCATTCGGACAGCAGCGCCAGCAGCAGCGCGCCCGAGCCGGTGCCGAGATCGGCGATCCGTGCGCCGCGTTGGATCGCCGCGGGATCGGTCGCCGCGAGCGCGGCCTCGACCACGGTCTCGGTCTCCGGCCGCGGCACCAGGGTCTCCGCGTTGAGCCGCAACGGCAGGCCCCAGAATTCCTTCACGCCCGAGGATGCGCGCGATCGGTTCGTTCCCGAGGCGCCGGCCGGCGAGCGCAGAGATCGCATCGGCCTCGTGCGGGGCGAGCCGGCGGTTGGCTTGCGCGGCGAGCGCGGTGTGGTCGAGGCCGAGCGCGTGACCGACCAGCAGGCGGGCGTCGAGTTCGGGCGAATCGATGCCGCGCCGGCGGAATTCGCGCGCCAAATCGCGGCGCGCGGCATCGATCGAGACGCTCGGTTGCGTGTCCGCGGCGGCCGGCACGGATCATGCGCCCTCCGCCGCCAGCAGCTCGGCCTGATGCTCGGTGACCAGCGCGTCGATGATCTCGCCCAGCGCCTCGCCCTCGACGATCTGGGGCAGCTTGTAGAGCGTGAGATTGATGCGGTGGTCGCTGACGCGCCCCTGCGGGAAATTGTAGGTGCGGATGCGCTCGGAGCGGTCGCCCGAGCCGACCTGGCCGCGCCGCTCGGCGGCGCGCGCGGCGTCGAGCTTCTGCCGCTCGTGGTCGTAGAGTTTGGTGCGCAGCACGGCCATCGCCTTGGCGCGGTTCCGGTGCTGCGAGCGGTCCTCCTGCATGAAGATCGACGATGCCGGTCGGCAGGTGGGTGATGCGCACCGCCGATTCGGTCTTGTTGACGTGCTGGCCGCCGGCGCCGCTCGATCGCAGGGTGTCGATCTTCAGGTCGCCGTCGTTGATCGCGACGTCGACGTCTTCCGCCTCCGGCAGCACCGCGACGGTGGCTGCCGAGGTGTGGATGCGCCCCGAGCCTTCGGTATCCGGCACGCGCTGCACGCGGTGCACGCCCGATTCGAATTTCAGCTTGGCGAAGGCGCCGCGGCCGCGGATCTCGGCGATGATTTCCTTGTAGCCGCCCATCACGCCTTCGCTCGCCGACACCACCTCGACCTTCCAGCCCTGCTTGGCGGCGTAACGCTCGTACATGCGGAACAGGTCGCCGGCGAACAGCGCGGCCTCGTCGCCGCCGGTGCCGGCGCGGATTTCCAGGATGACGTTGCGCTCGTCCATCGCGTCCTTGGGCAGCAGCGCAAGCTTGATCTTCTGCTCGAGCCTGGCTCGCTTGTCCTCGAGCGCGGGCTTCTCGGCGTTCGCCATCGCGCGCATTTCGCTGTCGGTCTTGGGATCGTCGATCAGCGCATTGAGGCCGTCGATCTCGGCGGCGGCGTTGCGATACTCCTTGATGGCGTCGACGACCGGACCGAGCTCGGCGAATTCGCGCGACAGCTTGACGTAGGTCTCGGGCGAGACCTGGCTGGCCAGCTCGGCTTCGACGGCCTTATGGCGGGCCAGCAGCGCGTCGAGTTTGTGTTCGGGGAGCATCGGTGCTTCGTCGTTCCGGGGCGCGGCGCGAGCCTGCGGGCGCCTTATATCTGCAAATTCTCTTCCGCCGCGAACGCCTTGAGACGCTCGCGCACCGAGGCTCCGGTGGACGGGGCGTCGAGCAGCGGCGCGATCAGCTTTTCGACCTTGCGCACGTCGAGATCGAGCAGCATGGCCTTGACCGGGCCGACCGCCGACGGCGACAGCGACAGCGAGCGGTAGCCGATCGCCGCCAGCGCCAGTGCGCCGATCGGCTTGGAGGCGAGTTCGCCGCACAGGGTCACCGGCTTGTTGTGCTCCTTGCCCTTCACGGCGATGTCGCGCAGCGCCCGCAGCACCGGCGCCGAGATCGGATCGAAGCGGTCGGCGACCCGCGCATTGCCGCGGTCGGCCGCATAGAAGAACTGCACCAGGTCGTTCGAGCCGACCGACAGGAAGTCGACGCGGTCGAGCAATTCGTCGAGCTGGTAGAGCAGGGACGGCACCTCCACCATGGTGCCGACCTCGACCCGCTCCGGCAGCTTGTGGCCGTGGCGGCGCAGGTGCGTCAGCTCGCGCTCGACCAGCGAGCGCGCCTCGTCGAACTCCTCGACGGTGGCGATCATCGGGAACATCATCTTGAGATCGCGCCCGCCGGCGGCGCGCAGCATGGCGCGGATCTGGCTGCGCAGCAGGCCCGGCCGGTCGAGACCGAGACGGATTGCTCTCCACCCTAACGCAGGGTTCTCCTCCTCGACATTGCGCATATAGGGCAGGATCTTGTCGCCGCCAATGTCGAGGGTGCGGAACGTCACCGGCTTGTCGCGGGCGGCGTCGAGCACGTTGCGGTAGAGCGCGAACTGCTCGGCGGTGCGCGGGAACGTCGCCGCCACCATGAACTGCAGCTCGGTGCGGAACAGGCCGATGCCGGCGGCGCCGGTCTCCTCGATATGCGGCAGGTCGACCGCGAGCCCGGCATTGATCAGCAGCGTCACCTTCTGGCCGTCCTTGGTGACGCAGGGCTTGTCGCGAAGCGCGAGATACTGAAGCTGCCGGCGGGCGCGCAGCCGTACCCGCTCGATATAGGCCGCCTCCATGTCGGGGGTCGGGCGGATATGCACGTCGCCGGTCGCGCCATCGACGATGATGGCGTCGTTCGGATCGGCGAGCCCGGTGGCGTTGGCGATGTCGCCGACCGCCGCGATGCCGAGCGCGCGCGCGACGATGGCGACGTGCGAGGTCGGGCCGCCTTCCTCGAGCACGAGGCCCCGGAGCCGCCTGCGGTCGTAGTCGAGCAGCGCCGCCGGACCCATCGAGCGGGCGACCACGACTGCGTTCTCCGGCAGCCGCTCGCGCGTTGGCGCGTGCTCCTGGCCGGTGAGCTGGCGCATCAGCCGGTTGGCGAGATCGTCGAAGTCGTGCAGGCGCTCGCGCAGATAGGGGTCGGTGATGCGCAGCATGCGTGCGCGGGTGTCGGACTGCACGCGCTCGACCGCGGCCTCGGCGGTGAGGCCGGTGCGCACCGCTTCCTCCAGCCGGTGCTCCCAGCCGCGGTCGTAGGCGAACATGCGGTAGGCTTCGAGCACGTCGCGGTGCTCGCCGCCGTCGGCGACCTCGCCGCGCTCGAGCAGCACGTCGAGGTCGGAGCGCATGGTCTCGATCGCGGCTTGCAGGCGCTTCAATTCCTTCGGCACGTCGTCGGCGATGAAATTGGTGATGACGACGCGCGGCTCGTGCAGCACCACATGGCCGAGCGCGATGCCGTCGTTGAGCGCGACGCCGGTGAGGTGCAGCGGCCGGCGGGCGGCGGGCTCGGCGCCGGGCTTGGCGATGGCGGAGAGTTCGCCCGAGGCGATCATCTCGGCGAGCACCATCGCGGTGGTCTGCAGCGCCTCCTCTTCCTCCTCGGTGTAGGTGCGCCGCGCCCGGTTCTGCACCACCAGCACGCCGAGCGTGTTGCCGGCGCGCAGCACCGGCACGCCGAGGAAGGCGTGGTAGATCTCTTCGCCGGTCTCCGGCCGGTACGAGAAGGCCGGGTGGCTCTGGGCCTCGGAGAGGTTGATCGGGTTGGCTTCGCTGGCGACCAGGCCGACCAGGCCTTCGTCCGATTTCAGCACGGTCTGGTGGACGGCTTCGGGCTTGAGGCCCTCGGTGGCGTACAGTTCGAGGGTGCCGTCCACCCGCAGCACGTAGACGGAACAGACCTCCGCCACCATGTTGGCGGCGATCAGCACCACGATCTTGTCCAGGCGTTCCTGCGCGCTGACCGGCTCCGCCATCACTTCGCGAAGCCGGCGCAACAGCACGCGCGGACCGCCGAGCGCGCCACGCATGACGTGATCCTCGGGTCAGCCCATCCGGCCGGAGCCGCCCCTTGGGCCCTGGCACGAAGCTATCAGGAAACGGCAGCCCCGGCCCTGCGCCCGCGGCGGCCACCATCCGTCATGCGTATAGCGAATGGGGCCTGCGGGGGGCAAGAAAAAGCGGCCGGCTTCTTCCCTCGCCCCGCGAAGCGGGGAGAGGGTGCCCGATCGTCAGCGAGGGCGGGTGAGGGGCCGGGATGCCGGGATGGAGCGCACCGCACAATTGCCCCTCACCCGGCTCGCATCTTCGATGCTCGCCACCCTCTCCCCGCTGAGCGGGGAGAGGGAAGATGCGGCGAAATCGCCCAAAGCGGCGAAATTCGCTCTACTTATCCAGCTCGTACAGCGAATGCAGGGTGCGCACCGCCAGCTCGGTATAGGCCTCGTCGATCAGCAGCGAGAACTTGATCTCCGAGGTGGTGATGGCGCGGATATTGATGCCCTTTTCGGCCAGCGCCTTGAACGCCTGGGCGGCGACGCCGGCGTGGCTGCGCATGCCGATGCCGATCACCGAAATCTTCGCCACGTCGGTCGCGCCGTCGAGGCGGTCATAGGTGAGCTGGCCCTTGGACTTCTTGAGCACGTCGGACGCGCGTTGATAGTCGCCGGCCGGGACCGTGAAGGTGAGGTCGGTGGTGGCGCCGTCGGCCGACACGTTCTGCACGATCATGTCGACGTTGATGTTGGCCTCGGCCAGCGGGCCGAAAATCGCGGCCGCGACGCCGGGCTTGTCCTGCACCCGCCTGATCGAGATCTGCGCCTCGTCCTTGGAGAAGGCGATGCCGGTGACGACCTGCTGTTCCACGATCTCCTCCTCGCCGCAAATGAGCGATCCGGGCGGCGTGCCATGCGGATCGATGTCCTCGGGCTTCTCGAAGCTCGAGCGCACGAAGATGCGTACGTTGTGCACCATGCCGAGCTCGACCGAGCGCACCTGCATGACCTTGGCGCCGAGCGAGGCGAGCTCCAGCATTTCCTCGTAGGCGATCTTGGGCATGCGCTTGGCGCGCGGCACGATCCGCGGGTCGGTGGTGTAGATGCCGTCGACGTCGGTGTAGATGTCGCAGCGCTCGGCCTGGATCGCGGCGGCGATCGCCACCGCCGAGGTGTCCGAGCCGCCGCGCCCGAGCGTGGTGATGCGGCCGGTCTCCTTGTGCATGCCCTGGAAGCCCGCGATCACCGCGACCTCGTTGCGCTCCGTGAAGCGCTTCATCAGTTCGGCGCCGTTGACGTCGAGGATGCGGGCCGAGCCGTGCGCGTTGGAGGTGAGGATCGGCAGCTGCCAGCCCTGCCAGGAGCGGGCATTGATGCCCATGCCTTCGAGCGCCATGCGCCAGCAGGCCGGCGGTCACCTGCTCGCCCGACGACACCACCGCGTCGTATTCGCGCGCGTCGTGCAGCGGCGCGGCGTCGCGGCACCAGCCGACCAGCTCGTTGGTCTTGCCGGACATCGCCGACACCACGACGGCGACATGATGCCCGGCGTCGACCTCGCGCTTGACGTGGCGCGCGACGTTGCGGATGCGGTCCATGTCGGCGACCGACGTGCCGCCGAATTTCATCACCAGGCGAGCCATGACGGGGTCTCGGATCAGGCCGGCGCGGGAACTCTTGATTATCGCAAGCTCCCGTCCGAAAAGCCGCGTATACATAGCCGCGAGGGTCGGCCGGAGCAACCGCGGCGGCCCTCTTGCCAACTCTCCCGTCCCTTGGGGGAGGACTTGTGTCGGAGCTACCGATGGCCGCCAGTCCGTCATCCACCATCGACCCGTCCGAGGTCGCGCGTTTTTCCGCGCTCGCCGACGAATGGTGGGACCCGCGCGGAAAGATGGGGGTGCTGCACAAGTTCAACCCGGTGCGGCTCGGCTTCATCAAGGACGCGGTGTGCCGGACATTCGCCCGCGAGGCCAAGCGCCTCGATGCGCTCGCCGGCCTGCGCATTCTCGACATCGGCTGCGGCGGCGGCCTGCTGTGCGAGCCGCTGGCGCGGCTCGGCGCCAAGGTCGTCGGCGCCGATCCGGCGGCGGCCAATATCGCGGCCGCCAGGCTGCATGCCGAGGGCGCGGGGCTCGCGATCGACTACCGCGTGACCACGGCCGAGGACCTGGCGGACGCCGGCGAGCGCTTCGACGTCGTGCTGGCCATGGAGGTGGTCGAGCACGTCGCCGATCTCAACCTGTTCGTGGCGCGCTGCGCCGAGATGGTGAAGCCCGGCGGGCTGATGGCGGTCGCCACCCTCAACCGCACGCTCAAGAGCTTCGCGCTCGCCATCGTCGGCGCCGAATACGTGCTGCGCTGGCTGCCGCGCGGCACCCACCAGTGGGACAAGTTCGTCACGCCGAACGAACTCGAGATCGCGCTCGAGCGCGCCGGCATGCGGGTGACGGACGAGACCGGCGTGATCTACAATCTGCTCGCCGACCGCTGGCAGGTCTCCAGCGACATGGATGTGAACTACATGGTCACGGCCGAGCGAGCCGCCTGACCGATGTTCGATTCGTCCTGGCTCTGGATCGTCTTCACGCTCATTGCCGCGGCCGCGCAGACCGCGCGCAACGCCACCCAGCGCGAGCTGACCGCGACGCTCGGCACGGTCGGCGCCACCCATGTGCGCTTTCTGTTCGGATTTCCGTTTTCGGTGCTCTTTCTGCTCATCGTCATGCTGGCGACCGGCGCGGCGCTGCCGGTTCCGACGCTGTCCTACTGGCCGTGGCTGGCGCTCGGCGCGTTCGCGCAGATCGCCGCCACCGCGCTGATGCTGGCCGCCATGAACGACCGCTCGTTCGTGGTGGTCTACGCCTATATCAAGACCGAGCCGGTGCAGGTGGCGCTGTTCGGCCTCGTCTTCCTCGGCGACAAGCTGACGCCCGCCATGGCGGTCGCTATTGCCGTGGCCACCGTCGGCGTGGTGCTGATGGGGCTCAAGCCCGGCACCAAGACCGACGTCAGGGCGACGCTGCTCGGCATCGCGGCGGGCGCGATGTTCGGGCTGTCCGCGGTCGGCTATCGCGGCGCGATCCTCAATCTCGAGCTGCCGAGCTATGTGTGGCGGCGACCTTCACGCTGGCGGTCGGGCTCGCGGTGCAGGCCGGTGCTGCTGTCGATCTATCTGTGGCTGCGCGATCCGGGCGTGCTCGGCGCGATCGTGCGCGCCTGGCGGCCGTCGCTGTTCGCAGGCTTCCTCGGCGCGCTCGCGTCGCAGTTCTGGTTCCTGGCCTTCGCGCTGGCGACGGTTGCGAGCGTGCGCACGCTGGCGCTGGTCGAGGTGCTGTTCGCGCAGGCGATGTCGCGCTTCGTGTTCAAGCAGGCGACGACGCCGCGCGAATGCTGGGGATCGTGCTGATCGTGATCGGCGTGGTGCTGCTGATCTGGACGCAGTAGCGAACCGGACGCCTAATTCCGCTCGTCCGGCAGGACCGGGAGCGGGTGGAACTCGATCCCCTCCTCGTGCAGGTCCTTGGCGTCCTGCGGCGAGGCTTCGCCGTAGATCGAGCGGTGCTCGATCTCGCCGTAGTGCATCTTGCGCGCTTCCTCGGGAAACTTGGTGCCGACATTGTCGGCGTTCTTGGTGAGGTGCTCGCGCAGCTCCTTGAGCTTGGTGCGGAACTCGCGCTCCTGCGGCGACATCATCGCGACCGGGGAGGGCGCCGCTGCCGGAGCCGGCCTCCGGCGCGGGCGCCTCGGATGCGGGCGACGCGATCGGCCTTGCCGCGCTTCCTGGTGCCGGCGAGCTGCGGCGTCATGAGCGCCTTCTCGACCTTGGCCGAGCCGCAGAGCGGGCAGGTGACCAGCTCGCGCTTGAGCTGCTTGTCGTAGGCCGCCGAATTCTGGAACCAGCTCTCGAAGCCGTGGCCCTTGCTCGCAGGCCAGCGCGTAGCGGATCATCGGCCGCACCGCGTGCAGATGCGACGGGCTCGGCCAGCGGCTCGACGATCTCGAACCGCCGCCCGTGCTGCAGCGAGGGAACCTTGGCGCGCGCGGCCGCAACCTCGGCCGGATCGATGTTGGCGAAGATCACGCCCGGCTCGGTGCCGCCCTCGGCGAGGATGCGGCCCCACGGATCGACGACCAGCGAATGGCCGAAGGTCTCGCGGCCGTTCTCGTGCTTGCCGCCCTGCGCGGCCGCGAACACGATAGGCGCCGTTCTCGATCGCGCGCGCGCGCATCAGCACGTGCCAGTGCGCCTCGCCGGTCTGCCTGGTGAAGGCCGACGGGATGGCGATGAAGGAGGCGCCCGCCTCCGCCAGCGCCCGGTAGAGCGCCGGGAAGCGCAGGTCGTAGCAGATCGATCAGGCCGAGCCGGCCCCACGGCAGGTCGGCGACCACGGCGAGTTCGCCCGGGCGGTAGTTGCGCGATTCGCGGTAGCTCTCGCCGTTCGCCAGATCGACGTCGAACATGTGGATCTTGTCGTAGCGCGCGACGATCTCGCCCTGCGGGTCGATCAGGAACGAGCGGTTGGCGGCCTTGTCGGGCGAAAGCTTGATCGCGAGCGAGCCGACATGAAGATAGATGCCGAGCTTGCGCGCCAGCTCGCGGAACGCCGCGAGGCTCGGGTCGCGCTCCTCCGGCGACGATGGCGGCGAACAGCTGCTCGCGCTTGAGCGCCAGGATGTTGGTCATCTCCGGCGTCTGCACATAGTCGGCGCCGCCGGCCTTGGCCTCGTCGATCAGGCGCGCGGCCGCGTCGAGATTGGCGTGCGGCTCGAGGCCCGAGCGCATCTGGATCAGGCCGACCGTGAAGGTTGCGCCCTGGCTCATGCCGCTGGTCCCCCGGCCGTTGAGCAGCGGATCGAGCTTGCCGGCGCGCATCGAGCGCGTAGAGGTCGTCCGATCCGCCCACATGGGTCGAGCCGATGAAGATCTGCGGCACCGTCATGCGGCCGTTGCGCGCGCTCGATCATCTTGTCACGCCTCCGGCGTCGCCGCTGACGTCGATCTCGGTGAACGGCGCGCCCTTGCGGTGAGCAGCGCCTTGGCGGCGGTGCAATAGGGGCAATAGGGGGTGGTGTAGATCTCGATCGGCGCCATGGCAGTGCAGTTTAGCAGGTTATTTGCAGGAGACTTTATATGGGAGCCCGCACCGCCGCCACAACCCGGGCGAACACCAGGACGTCGACCTGGGCGGCGCCGGCGCGCAGCAGGGCGCGCGCGCAGGCATCGACGGTGGCGCCCGAGGTGAGCACGTCGTCGACCAGGACGAGCCGCCGCCCGGCGACCTCGGCCTTGCCGTCGTCCGGCACCCGGAACGCGCCCTGCACGTTGACGGCGCGCTCGGCCTGCGACTGAGCCCGACCTGCTGCGGCGTCGCCTTGACGCGCTTGAGCGCGTCGTGGGCGACCGGCTTCGCCCGCTGCCTTGCCGACGACCTCGGCGAGCAGCGCCGACTGGTTGAAGCGCCGCGTCCACAGCCGGCGCCAATGCAGCGGCACCGGCACCAGCGCATCCGCGCCGTCGAGCAGCTCGCGGCCGGCGCTCGCCATCCAGCGGCCCAGCGTCGGCGCGAGATCGAGCCGGTCGCCGTACTTGAAGGCATGCACCAGCGTGCGCGCGACGTCGTCGTAGCGCACCGCCGCGCGCGCGCGCTGATAGGCCGGCGGGTCGGCGATCGCCTCCATCGAGAGCACGCCGGGTCCGCCGATCGTACGCGAACGGAATGCCGAGCCGCTCGCAGTAGGGGCGCGCGATGAACGAGAGCTTCGACCAGCACGGCGCGCACAGCCCGGCGTCGCCGACCGGCTCGCGGCAGGCCGGACACAGCCGCGGCAGCGCCACGTCGACGGCAAAGCCCATCGTGGCGCGCAGCGCCGATGCGGCGCGCGCGAAGGCGGAAACGCGGCCCTCGGTGGCGGCGGTCATGGGCTGGAACGCTAGCGGCCCGGTAGAGGCCTCGCAAGCCGCCGGCTACTTCGCGCGGCGGCGGACGCCTCCGGCTCGGCCGGCTGGCTCCTCGGCGGCGTCGAACGACACGCCGAGCCTGTTGTCGGTGCGCCACTTCACGTAGCAGCGGCGGCGGTCGCGCCCGTGTTCGAAGGTGAGCTCGAACTCCTCCGGCAGCCGGTAGGTGCTCGCGACCGACAGACAGGCGCCGTGGCCGGTCAGGTCCTTGACCGTGCAGGACACCACGGGCGAGCGATGGCTCAGGATGATCTTGGCATTGCGCCAGACCGTCGTACGCCGGAAAGATCTGCGTTCTTTCATCGTGCCCTCCCACGGCAATTGTGGGACCTTCGTCCAAGCGTCATATAGCCGCTCGAGCCTTACGGATCGTTCAAAGGCCATGCCGCTAAGTCGTTAATTTCGCGGAAGGGGCTTGAACCGCAACGGTTTTCCGGGCGCGACTTTTTCCGTGAGGCGGCGAGCGCGCGGAACGCGATAAGAACGGCGGCAATGGCAGACGGGCCCATCATCTTCGATCGCCGCCTCCTGCGCGCCCGGCGCGCGCGCGCGCAGGCGCTCGGGCCGGTGACGTTCCTGATCGACCGGGTGGCGGACGATTTCGCCGACCGGCTCGCCGCGGTGCTGCGGCGGTTCGAGCATGCGGTCGATCTCGGCACGCCGACCGACGCATTGCGCCGGGTGCTGGCGGACAGCGGCAAGGTCGGAACCATTGTCGCGGCCGACCCGTTCGCCGCCGACGAGGAGGCGCTGCCGTTCGCCGAGGCTTCGCTCGATCTGGTCGTCTCGGCGCTGGCGCTGCAGTTCGTCAACGATCTTCCCGGCACGCTGATCCAGATCCGCCGCGCGCTCCGGCCCGACGGCCTCCTGCTCGCCGCGCTCGTCGGCGGCGACACGCTGACCGAGCTGCGGCAGGCCTTCGCCGCGGCCGAGGCCGAGGTCGAGGACGGCATCTCGCCGCGGGTGGCGCCGTTCGTCGATGTGCGCGACGCCGGCTCGCTCCTGCAGCGGGCGGGCTTTGCGCTGCCGGTGACCGACGTCGACCGCCTGACCGTGCGCTATGCCTCGCCGTTCGCGCTGATGCACGACCTGCGCCGGATGGGCGCGACCAACGCGCTGATCGAGCGCAGCCGGCGGCCGCTCAGGCGCGCGACGCTCATGCGCATGACGGAAATCTACGGCGAGCGCTTCGCCGATGCCGACGGCCGCATCCGGGCGACCTTCGAGATCGTCTGGCTGTCCGGCTGGGCGCCGCACGCGAGCCAGCAGCAGCCGCTCAAGCCCGGCTCGGCGCGCGCGCGCCTGGCCGATGCGCTCGGCACCCGGGAGATGTCCGCTGGCGAAAAGCCCGGCGGCGAATCTAGTTGAAGATGGCGGCGACGCTGGCGTAACAGCGCATTGGTTTTCGAACCGAGACTCGTGACCGCGGCCACGATGGCGACGCTGATCCCGCACGCCACCAGGGCATATTCGATGGCGGTCGCGCCGTTCTCGTCCTCGCCGACGAGCCGGCGCATCAAGGCCATGGTCTCTGCAAGTTTGCCGCTTGTTGAGTTCTTCGACATGTCCTCGTGGCCTTCTGGCAAGCAGTTACAACAGCGTCATCAGATGGGAGACCAGCGGTTCGTCGGCGGGCGGCATCGGATAGTCCCGCAGCTTGTTCGGCCGCACCCACGTCGAGGCTTTGTCCCTCCATCGCCGTCACCGTCCCCTCCCAGCGCCGGCAGACATAGAGCGGCATCAGGAGATGGAAGTCCGGATAGCTGTGACTCGCGAACGTGAGCGGCGCGAGACACGCCTCTTGGACGGCAATTCCCAGCTCCTCCTTCAACTCCCGGATCAGCGTCTCCTCGGGCCGCTCGCCCGCCTCGACCTTGCCGCCGGGAAACTCCCACAGCCCCGCCATCGATTTTCCGGGCGGGCGCTGCGCGAGCAGCACGCGCCCGTCGGGATCGACCAGCGCGCAAGCGGCGACGAGGACTGTTCTGACGCTCACGGCGCTCGCTTCGACGTTAAGATTTCAGGGTTAACGGCGATTTAACAGTGCCGGATGAGGTGTTTGTTCCATCATGCGAGGTTAACGGCGGCTTACCTTTAACAGATCGCGAACGGCAATCTGCCTCGCATCGCGTCACTCGCCTCTGATGTTGGCGGTCTTGATGATGGGACCCCACAGATTCGACGTCCGCTTTCATCCTGGCGGCCAGCTCCTCCGGAGTGGAACTCGCGACCGAGACGCCGAGCGGCTCGAACCGCGTCTTCACCACCGGTTCGGCCAGCGCCTTCACGGCGCCTTCGTGCATTCGTTTGAGGATGTCGGCGGGGGTCTTGGCCGGCGCATAGATGCCGTACCACGACACGACGACGAAGCCCGGTACTCCCGATTCGGCGAAGGTCGGAATGTCGGACGCGTTCGGCTCGCGCGTCTCCGATGTGATGCCGAGCGCGCGGGTCTGGCCAGCCCTTACCGACTGCAGCAGCGAACCGGTGGTGTTGAACATGCAGTCGATGCGTCCGGCGAGCAGATCGTTCATGGCGCCGGCCGCGACACCGCGATAGGGGATATGGGTGAGCTTGATCCCAGCCTTGAACTTGAGCAGTTCGGCCGCGAGGTGCGGCGTCGTGCCGACGCCCGGGGTCGCGTAGTTGATCGTCTCGCGCTTGCCCTTGGCGATGAAATCCTGAAGCGTCTTCAGCGGCGAGTTGGCCGGCACCACGACCAGGTTGGGATAGGTGCCGATCAGGCTGACCGGCGCGAAGTCGGTCAACGGGTCATAGGTCAGCGCCGGGAACAGGAACGGATTGATCGGCATCGTGCCGGTCGCCATCAGCATGGTGTAGCCGTCGGGGCTCGCGCGCGCGACCATCTCGTGCGCGAGATTGCCGCCGGCGCCGCCCTTGTTCTCGACCACGACCTGCTGGCCCCAGATCTCCGACAGTTGCGCGGCCAGGATGCGCGTGGTCGCGTCGGCGCCACCGCCGGCCGGGAAGCCGACCACGAAGCGCACCGGACGCGCCGGCCACGCCTGCGCGTTCGCGCGATGCGGGAGGAAGGGCAGGGCGGCCGAGCTTGCGGCCAGGCGCAGAAAATGACGGCGCGACGTATTCATTCAGTCCTCCCGATCGAATTCTTCTTGTGATCGCAATCTAGCATTGTCGCGTTGGCGCGGCGAGTGACCGGAATGCAGGGCAGCACCGGACATCTACCCAGGGTGAGGACATGCTTGCCCCATTGTAGCCTATGAGCTACAATGGGTTCATGGTCGAGGTCCGCCAAACGAGCGAATTCTCAACCTGGCTGCGCCGTCTGAAGGATGACAACGCGGCCGCGCGAATCGTCGCCCGCATTCGCCGGATGGAACGTGGCAACGTCGGAGACAGCAGGAGCGTCGGCGCGGGCGTGATGGAAATGCGCATCGACTATGGTCCAGGCTATCGGGTCTACTACGTGCGACGCGGTGAAGCTTTGGTGATTCTGCTTTGCGCCGGCGACAAGCGCACGCAGGTCCGCGATATCCGGCGGGCGCAGGAACTTGCGCGGGACGTGACGGAGTGATTGGAAATGACTGCAACAACCCGCTTTGATGCGGCCGAGTATCTCGACACTGTCGAGCGGCAAGCCGCCTACATCACTGTGGCGTTCGAAACCGGCGATCCGGCTTTCGTCCGCGATGCGCTCGGCATCGTGGCGCGGGCGCGCGGCGTGGCCGGAATCGCGAAGAGCGCCGAACTCAACCGGGAGAGCCTCTACAAGGCGCTGGGGGAGGCAGGGAATCCCGAGTTCAGCACGGTCATGCGCATTCTTCAGGCGATGGGGCTGAAGCTATCCGTGCGGCCGGCAGGGGCCAAACGTCGCGCCGAAGAAGCGCCGCGCGGCGTGACCGCAGGGACGGCACGAAATCAGCAGCGATAATCCCCGTTGATCGCCACGTACTCCTTGGTCAGATCGCAGGTCAGCACCCGGTCGCGGCCCTTGCCGATCCCGAGCGCGACCTTGAGGGTGATCTCCGGCTTCTTCATCGCCGCCGAGACCGCGGCCTCGTCATAGGCGCCGTCGCGCGCGCCCCGGTGGGCGACGCGGATGCCGTTGAACCAGATCGACAGCTTGTCGCGGTCGGCGCGCTCGCCGGCCTTGCCGACCGCCATCACCACGCGGCCCCAGTTGGCGTCCTCGCCGGCGATCGCGGTCTTGACCAGCGGCGAATTGGCGATCGACATCGCGATCTTGCGCGCCGCCTTGTTCGATGCCGCGCCCTCGACCAGGATCTCCACCAGCTTGCGCGCGCCTTCGCCGTCGCGCGCCACCTGTTCGGCGAGATCGGCGAGCACGGCGTCGAACGCCTTGCGAAACGCCGGCAGCCGCGGGTCGCTGAGCCTGGCGATCGGCGGCATGCCGGCGGCGCCGGTGGCGAACGCCATCAGCGTGTCGGAGGTCGAGGTGTCGCCGTCGATGGTCACCGCGTTGAAGGTGCCGGTGACGCCCTTGCTCAACAGGTCCTGCAGCACGGCCTTCGAGATCGCCGCGTCGGTGAACACGAACGACAGCATGGTCGCCATGTCGGGCGCGATCATGCCGGCGCCCTTGGCGATGCCGCAGATGGTCACGGTCTTCGCCCCGAAACGCGACCCTCGCGGCCGCGCCCTTCGGGAACGTGTCGGTGGTCATGATCGCCTTCGCGGCCTCGTGCCAGCCGCCGGGCTTGGCATTGGCGATCAGGCCGTCCATGACGGTGCCGAACTTGCGGGCGTCGAGCGGCTCGCCGATCACGCCGGTCGAGGCGAGGAACACCTCGGCGGGCTTGCAGCCGAGCGCCTTGCTGGCGATCGCGGCGGTGAGCTTGGTCGACGCGCGCCCGGACTTGCCGGTGAACGCATTGGCGTTGCCGGAATTGACCACCAGCGCCGCCGCGCCCTTGCCCTTGAGCTGCGCGCGGCACCAGTCGACCGGCGCCGACGGGCATTTCGAGCGCGTGAACACGCCGGCCGCGACGGTGCCCTTGTCCATCAGCGCGACCAGCACGTCGGTGCGGCCCTGATAGCGGATGCCGGCCGCCGCGGTGGCGAGCCTGATGCCCGCGACCGGCGGCATGTCGGGAAACGTCGCAGGCGCGAGCGGGGAAACTGCAGTTGCCATGGCGGGACCGTCCACGTCGTCGTGCCCGGGCTGGTCCCGGGCATCCGACGCTTGTTTTGAACCTACCGGAATAAGAAACGCAAATGGCCGGGACAAGCCCGGCCATCGCGCCAGCGGTTGCAGCCTTGGCTTACTTCAGCTGCTGCTTCAATTGCTCGGTGCTCATCGGCTTGGCTTCCGCCGGCTTGTCGAGCCGCTCGATCTTGGCGCTCTGGCGCAGCTTGGCGACGAAGTCGGTCTGCGCCTTGCGGGCGAGGAAGGTGTCGACCTGTTCCTTGACCGCATCGAAGTCCGGCGCCTTCTTTTCCCGCCGGTCCTCGAGCTTGATGATGTGCCAGCCGAACTGGGTCTTGACCGGGTTGGAGGTCTGGCCCGGATACATCTTGAACGCGACCTCGGCGAATTCCTTCACCATCTGGTCCTTGACGAAATAGCCGAGATCGCCGCCGTCGCTCGAGCCCGGGTCCTTCGACTTCTCCTTGGCGAGCGTGGCGAAATCCGCGCCGCCCTTGAGCAGGTCGACGATCGCCTTGGCCTCGTCCTCGGTCTCCACCAGGATGTGGCGCGCATGCACTTCTTCCTGGCCGCCCATCGACTTGACGGCGTCGTCATAGACCTGGCGGCGGGCCTCGTCGGTGACCGCGGTCTTCACCTCGTCCTGCAGCCCGTAGCCCATCAGCAGCTTGCTGCGCAGGAAGGCGAGGCGGCGCTTGAAGTCGGCATTGTCGCCGAGCTTCTTCTGCTCGGCCACCTGCGCCACCATGATGATGTCGGCGAGATAGGAGATCAGCTGGTCGCGCCGCTGATCGGGCGGCACCTGCTGCAACTCCTGGCCCATGTCTTCCTCGGCCAGCGCCAGATCGCTCTGCCGGATCTCGACGCCGTTGATCTTGGCCACCACGGTGTCGGTCGGGTCGGCGGCGACGGTTTCCTGCTTGGAAGACGTCTCCTTGGAGCAGCCGGCCGCCACCGGCAGGACCGCAAGCAGCGCCGCGACGGCGGCGAAGGCGAAGGGGCGCGACCGCGGCGCGGTCGCAGGCAGCAAATTCTGGGCGTTCATGAGTGATCCTAGGGTCGATGCGGCTATCGGCGGCGCCGGACAGTCGCGTGAATTAGCCCCGCTTGGCAATCGCTTAGCCCCCGATTTTGACGAGAACGTGAGCGAACATGGCCGATTGACAAGGGTTTGGCCCCCTCCTATGTGTCCAACAACCCCGTCGGGACGCCCGCCGGGGGCGTGTTGTGCATGGCTAAATCTTAAGCTGCACTGCTCATCCGGCCCAGCGCACAGACAAGGACCTCCCGCATGATCGGCGCTCTTGCCCGCAAGCTGTTTGGGTCTGCAAATGACCGGCGGATCAAGGGCTACATGCCGCGCGTGGCCGAGATCAACGCGCTCGAGGCCGGAACTCGAAAAGCTGACCGACGACGCGCTGCGCGCGCGCACCGACGATTTCAAGAAGCGGCTCGCCGCCGGCGAGACCCTGGACGATCTCCTGGTCGAGGCGTTTGCGACCTGCCGGGAGGCCGGCAAGCGCACGCTCAAGCAGCGCCATTTCGACGTGCAGCTGGTCGGCGGCATGATCCTGCACGAGGGCGGCATCTCCGAGATGAAGACCGGCGAGGGCAAGACCCTGGTCGCGACGCTGCCGGTCTATCTCAACGCGCTCGCCGGTCTCGGCGTGCACGTGGTCACGGTCAACGACTACCTCGCCAAGCGCGACTCCGAATGGATGGGCCAGATCTACGGCTTCCTCGGCCTCACCGTCGGCGTGATCGTGCACGACATGGACGACGAGTCGCGCAAGAAGGCCTATGCCTGCGACGTCACCTACGGCACCAACAACGAGCTCGGCTTCGACTATCTGCGCGACAACATGAAGTACCGGCTGGAGGACATGGTCCAGCGCGGGCACAACTACGCGATCGTCGACGAAGTCGACTCGATCCTGATCGACGAAGCGCGCACGCCGCTGATCATCTCCGGCCCGCTCGAAGACCGCTCCGAATTCTACAACACCATCGACGCCTACATCCCCCGCCTTGCCAAGGGCGACTTCGAGGTCGACGAGAAGCAGAAGACCGTCGTCATGACCGAAGTCGGCATGGAGAAGATGGAGCAGGCGCTGCGCGATGCCGGCCTGCTCAAGGGCGAGCATCTCTACGAGGTCGAGAACGTCTCGACCGTGCACCACGTCAACCAGGCCTTGCGCGCGCACAAGCTGTTCCAGCGCGACAAGGACTACATCGTGCGCAACGACGAAGTCGTCATCATCGACGAGTTCACCGGCCGCATGATGCCGGGCCGGCGCTATTCGGAAGGGCTGCACCAGGCGCTGGAAGCGAAGGAGCATGTCGCGATCCAGCCCGAGAACCAGACGCTCGCCTCGATCACGTTCCAGAACTACTTCCGCATGTACGAGAAGCTCGCCGGCATGACCGGCACGGCGCTGACCGAGGCGGACGAGTTCATCGACATCTACGACCTCGAAGTGGTCGAGGTGCCGACCAACAAGCCGATGGTCCGCCTCGACGACGACGACGAGGTCTACCGCACGGCGGCGGAGAAATACCGCGCCATCCTGGCGCTGATCGACGAATGCAAGAGCCGCGGCCAGCCGGTGCTGGTCGGCACGACGTCGATCGAGAAGTCCGAGCAGCTCGCCGACCTGCTGCGCAAGGCCGGCTGGGAGCAGCACGACTTCACCGATGCCAACGCCTTTGCGGCGCTGTACGAGGACCAGTCCTCGACCAAGAAGGTGTTCGCGATCCTGAACGCGCGCTACCACGAGCAGGAAGCGCAGATCATCGCCCAGGCCGGCGTGCCGGGCGCCATCACGATCGCCACCAACATGGCCGGCCGCGGCACCGACATTCAGCTCGGCGGCAATGCCGACATGCGCATCCGCTCGGAGATCCCCGACGTCACCGATTGGGGCGAGCGCGACCGCGACCCGCGCGCCGCCAAGATCCGCGAGCAGGTCGAGCGCCTCAAGCAGAAGGCGCTGGCGGCCGGCGGCCTGTTCGTGCTCGGCACCGAGCGGCACGAAAGCCGCCGCATCGACAACCAGCTGCGCGGCCGCTCCGGCCGTCAGGGCGATCCGGGCCACTCCAAGTTCTTCCTGTCGCTCGAAGACGACCTGATGCGCATCTTCGGCACCGACAAGCTCGACAGCATGCTGACGCGGCTGGGCTTGAAGGAGGACGAGGCGATCGTCCATCCCTGGATCAACAAGGCGCTGGAAAAGGCGCAGCAGAAGGTCGAAGCGCGCAACTTCGACATCCGCAAGAACCTGCTCAAGTACGACAACGTGATGAACGATCAGCGCCAGGTGATCTTCGATCAGCGCGTCGAACTGATGAGCGACGACAACGTTGTGGGGACCGTCGCCGACATGCGCCACGACGTGATCCACGACCTGGTCGCCAAGCACATCCCGCCGGACGTCTATCCGGACCAGTGGGAGACCGAGAAGCTGCGCGAGGACCTCAATCGCGTGATGGGTCTCGATCTGCCGGTCGGCGACTGGGCCAAGGAAGAAGGCATCGCCGAGGACGAGATGATCGCCCGCGTCGAGCGGCGCGCCGACGAGCACATGGCGGCGAAGGTCGCGCAATGGGGCGCCGACGTCATCCGCTATGTCGAGAAGACGTTCCTCTTACAGACGCTCGACCATCTCTGGCGCGAGCATCTGGTCATGCTGGAGCACCTGCGCCAGGTGATCGGGCTGCGCGGCTACGGCCAGCGCGATCCGCTCAACGAGTACAAGCAGGAAGCGTTCGAGTTGTTCGAGGCGATGAGCCAGAGCCTGCGCGAATCGGTGACGTCGCAGTTGATGCGCGTCGAGATCCGCCAGCAGCAGCCGGAGGAGCCGCCGCCGCTGCCCTACATGGAGGCCTCCAAGCTCGACCCGACCACCGGCCAGGACGAGATGGCGATGGCGAACGCCGCGCTGATGCCGGCGATGGCCGGCAACGGCGCCGCGCGCGCGCCCGAGCGCAACGCCAACGATCCGACGAGCTGGGGCAAGGTCGGCCGCAACGAGGCCTGCCCGTGCGGCTCGGGCAAGAAGTACAAGCACTGCCACGGCCGGTTCGGGTAAGGCAGTCCCTCGTTCTGCGAGTAGTTTTTTCGGTTGTCATTCCCGCGAAAGCGGGAATCCATCTCTACAAATCAAAAGCCTGGGTCCCCGCTTTCGCGGGGACGACACCATGCCGGTGGTTACGCGCCTTCGGCGCTAACCCGCCCTATACGACTATCCGCTACGACTTCCGGAGCGATATCCCCGTCAAGCGGAGGCGGACATGACAAAGTCGATGACGCCGAGACCGACCCGGAGACACCTTCTGGCCGGTGGGGCGGCTGCCCTGCTCACCAGCCTGGGCGCGCTCCGGCACGCCAGCGCGCAGGCCGCGGCGGCCGGCGGGCTGGACTATGCGGTATTCACCGAGCTCTCGCCGGAGTCGAAGCTCCTGAAAGCCGGCTGGAACACGCGCATCTTCACCAACACCGATGCGCGCAAAGGCAATGCGATCCAGTGCGATTTCGCCACCGGCATCGTGACGGTCGCGCCGGGCCTCTATCACCTCAGCGGCATGTCCATCGTCGCCTATGACAGCGGCGGCGAGCCGCCCGAAATGACCACGATCCGCTCCCCGGCCTCGGCCGGCTATTGCCGGCTGCGTACGCTTGGCGCGAGCGCCGTCGTCGATCCCGGCATGCGCGCCGTCGGCAACGACGATCCCAGCGTCATCTGTCTGGGCAGCCCGGCTAGCGCCAACCTCACCCCGAGCCTGTTCGAAACCTATTTCGAAACCGGCAGCCCGGCGCGGATGATTCTCGAGCATCAGGCGGGAAGCAATCCAGAGCAAATCTATCTGCGCGTCTTCACCCAGAATTCGAAGTGGCACGCGGTCGCCAGGATCGCCATCCGGAAGATTTAGCGGCACCGTATCCGCCACGCCTCCCGGCACGGTTCACAGCCAGGTTCGGTGCCGGTCTAGGCTGCGGCGTTCCCACCATTGACGCCGCTAGGCCGCCTTGCCTTACTCGCTCGTGCGCGCTCAGGCGCGCCAATAAACACGAGGAGACGTCATGAGACCGGCACGCTTGGCGGCGGCACTTGCGCTGTTCGCGTTCGCTTCGCTGTCCGCCCACGCCCAGACCTTCCCCACCCGCACCATCACCGTCATCGTGCCCTATGCGGCCGGCGGCCCGACCGATCTGGTGGCGCGCCAGCTCGCGCCGCTGCTCGGCGCCAAGCTCGGGCAGACCATCGTCGTCGAGAACGTCAGCGGCGGCGGCACCAATATCGCGACCGCGCGCGTCGCGCATGCCGCGCCCGACGGCTACACGCTGCTGATGCACAATCTGCAGATCTCGGCCAACGTCACGCTCTATCCGAAGCTCGCCGGCGACACCGAGCAGCAGCTGGTGCCGGTCGCCTTCGTCAACAACAACCCGCTGGTGCTGGTCGGGCGCAAGACGCTGGCCGCCAACACGCTCACCGAGCTGGTCGCCTGGATGAAGTCGACCCAGTCGAAGATCGCCTATCCGGGCGTCGGCTCGACCGGCCATCTCACCACCGCGCTCACCCTGCAGACCGTCGGCGCGAGCGGCGACATGGTGCCCTATCGCGGCGCCGCGCCGGCGCTGCAGGACATCGTCGGCGGCCATGCCGACCTGTTCTACGCGACGCCGCAGCAGGTCGTCGGCGTCATCCGCGACGGCACCGTCAAGGCTTATGGCGTGACGGCGAAACAGCCGCTCAAGCAACTGCCGGAAATCCCGAGCATGGTGACGTCGCTCGGGCCGAAGCTCGAAGTGCAGTTCTGGCAGGCGCTGTTCGCACCCGCCGCCACGCCCGCGCCGGTGCTCGACAGGCTCAACGCCGCGCTGCGCGAGGCGATGCGCGATCCGGCGCTGCGCAAGGCCTGGGACGATACCGGCGTGCTCGGCTATGCCGACGAATACCACACGCTCGCCGGCGCCAGGGCGCTGTTCCATGCCGAGATCGCGCGCTGGGGCGAGGTGATCCGCGCCAACAAGATCGAAGGGCCGAACTGATCGGTTACGGTGAAGGCTAGCGCCAGGCGCCGAAGCGGTTCTCGAACCCGCCGGACGGCACCGTCGGCGCCGCGCCGCTCAGGATCGCCGCGCTGTTGGTCGGCTTGGCCGGCTCGGCATAGGCGTCGGCCTGCTGCTGCTGCTGCTGCTTGATCGCGCCGGCATTCGCCGACCGCGTCGGCGTCTGCGCTGGGTCGGTCTTCGGCTTCGCCGCGGCGGTCATCGTCGGAGCCGGTGCCGGCTTGGTGGCCGGCGGATTGGCCTTTGGCTTCGGCAGATTGGCCTGCGCGGGCGCCGGCGGCGGTGCCGGCTCGCTCCTGCCGAACGAGAACAGGTTGCCGAAGAAGCCGCTCGATTGCGACGGTCCGGCCGATGCGACCTGCACCGTCCGCGATTCGGACGACGCCACCGCGAACGTGCTGCCGGTGGTCTCGCCGGGATCGCGCGGCGGATTGACGTGCGCCGGGATGGTGCCGGGAAGCTTGGCGGTGGCCTCGATGCCGAGGAAGCGGCCGTTGTTGTCGAACAGGCCGTCCTTCCTCTTCAGCGCGGTGAGGAAGACCGGATTCATGCCGCCGTCGACGCCGGTCTTGATCGGTGCGGCCGGCACGCGGTTGACGAGTTCGGCGATCTGGGTGTCGTCGCGGCGCTGCTTGTCACGAACCAGCGAGGCGATCTGCTCCGGCACGCGATAGGCCGGGCACTTGTCGGCGGCGCTGAAGCGGCTGTTGGTCTCGGCGTCGAACACGTAGCGCTTCTCGCAGACGTCGACCTTGGGCTCGTGGCGGGTGATCTCGAAGTGGTCGTAGCCCTGCTTGAGCATCCGCCAGAACGCCATGTGCGGCGAGTTGCGGTGCCGGGCCATGTTGGCCGGCGTCATGCGGAACGGCATCGCCTGGATCTGGAACGATTTCTGGCCGCCGAAGAACGACTTGCGCGCCAGCGAATAGATTTCCGCGATCTGCTCGTCGGTCATCGCGTAGCAGCCGCGCGATGAGCAGTCGCCGTGGATCATCAGGAACGCGCCGGTGCGCCCGTTGGCGCGATCGTAGGCGTTCGGGAAGCCGGTATTGATCGCCAGGTAGTACTGCGAGTTCGGATTCATCAGGCCGGGGGTGATGGTGTAGAAGCCCTCCGGCGCCTGCCGGTCGCCTTCCTTCACCTTGGGGCCGAGTTCGCCGGACCAGCGGCAGATCGGATAGGTCTTGAGCAGCGCGAACTGGCCGTCGCGATTTTCTTTCCAGACCTCGAGTTCGGATTCTTCCTTGAAGATCCGCACCAGGATGGCGGATTCCTTCGACATGTTCTTGCGATCGATGTCGGCGAGCATCTGTTCGGAGATCGGCTGCATGTGCCGGCCGCTCAGCGCCGGCGGCTCGTCGACGGTGCAACCGGCGAGCGCAATCGCCACGGCAAGCGCCGCGGACGCCAGTAACGGGCGAACTACAAGCCGACGATTCAACGCCAAACTCCCCGACCGATAGGCTTCCCCAAGCCTATTCCCCAACAAGTCTTCCCCGATCACTCGGTACTCGCGCGGGAAGTCGTAAACAAGGCGCAAACCCACGCGGCCGATTGAGCACGCCGATGGTGAATGAAGGGTAAACCGGTAAAGGTGATGTCCCCCGACATTCCCCGCCAGCGAAGGCATTGAGGACGCTAGAGTAACCTTTGGGCGAGATCAGGGCAGCAGCGGGAAAACCACAGCTCCAATATTTTCTTGGTGACCAGAGGCTTAGTACCGAAAACGGGGCGAATCCGGCCTAAAAGCGGCAAAATCAGCCGATCGTGCGTCCGATCGCCAGGAACTTCTCCCGCCGCTGGCGGCGGACCGTCTCCCGGTCGAGGCCCTTGAGGCCGTCGAACGCCTGGCCGATCGCCTCCCCGGCAGCGGCGATGGCGGCGGCCGGGTCGCGGTGGGCGCCGCCGGCGGGCTCCGGCACGATCGCGTCGATGACGCCGAAGCGCTCCATGTCCTCGGCGGTGATCTTCATGCCGGTCGCCGCCTCCTGCGCCTTGGCGGTATCGCGCCACAGGATCGAGGCCGCGCCCTCCGGCGAAATCACGCTGTAGATGGCGTGCTCCAGCATCAGCACCCGGTTGGCGGTGGCGATCGCGATGGCGCCGCCGGAGCCGCCTTCGCCGACGATGATGGCGACGTTCGGCACGCCGAGGTTGAGGCAGGTCTCGGTCGAACGCGCGATCGCCTCGGCCTGGCCGCGTTCTTCCGCATCGATGCCCGGAAAGGCGCCGGCGGTGTCGACCAGCGACAGGACCGGAATGCCGAACCGGTCGGCCATCTCCATCAGCCGCTGCGCCTTGCGGTAGCCCTCCGGCCGCGCCATGCCGAAATTGTGCTTGAGCCGGGCCTCGGTCGAGGAGCCCTTCTCGTGGCCGATGACACACAGGCTCTCGCCGCGGAAGCGGCCGAAGCCGCCGACGATCGCCTTGTCGTCGCCGAACTTGCGGTCGCCGGCGAGCGGCACGAAATCGGTGACGAGCCGCGCCACGTAGTCGAGGGCGTGCGGCCGCTCCGGGTGCCGCGCGACCTGCGTCTTCTGCCAGGGCGTGAGCTCCGCGTAGAGGTCCTTGAGCGCCTGCGCGGCCTTGGCTTCGAGGCGGGTAATCTCCTCGCCGATCGCCACCGCGGTCTCGCCGGTCTCGAGCGCGCGCAGTTCCTCGACCTTGGCCTCGAGCTCGGCCACCGGCTTTTCAAAATCGAGATAACTCCGCATCAATCCGCTCTACGCCGCAGCCGCCGGGCCCCGGTGCCCGGCGTCGCTGGTGCGGAGACTTATGGCATGGCGCGGCAAAGTCTGGAAAGCGCGGCTGCGGGCCGGATTTTCGCCCCTCGGCGGGGTCACTGCGTCGCCGGCATCCCGTAGCGCGCGTATTCCTCGGCGATGTCGGACTGGAGCGCCTTGGCGGCCGTGAGGTCGGCCTCGCCGGTTGCGTCTTCGTTCTTGAGCTTCGCCAGGCCCCGGCCGTAGAGCGCGCTGGCGAGCTTCGGATTGAGCGCGAGCGCCGCGTCGTAGCCCGACACCGCCGCGTCGAAATTGGTCATCTTCAGGAAGATGAAGGCCCGGCTTTCCAGCGTCGCCGCATTGTTCGGCATCAGCCGCAGCGCCTCGTTGCAGTCGGCCAGCGCCGGCTTGAGGATGCCGACCACCGCGCGCGCCCAGCAGCGGTTGTCGAAGGCCTGCACCAGATCGGGCTTGAGCTTGATCGCCTGGTTGTAGTCGTCGATGGCGTGATCGTACTGGCTCCTGGCGAGATAGGCGTTGCCGCGGTTGAAATGCGCGATCGCGGTGGGCTTGAGCTTGATCGCCTGGTCGAAGTCGGCGATGGCGCGGTCGAAATCGCCCTTGTGGTCGTAGGCGACGCCGCGGTTGTTGAAGGCCTGGGCGAATTTCGAATTCAGCTTGATCGCCTGATCGTAGTCCTTGATCGCCGCGTTGAGGTCACCCTGGCTGCGGTAGGCCGCGCCGCGGCGGTCATAAATCTCCGCAAGCTTGTCGTCCTTGTCCTTCTTGCCCTTGATGACCGCCGAGCAGGCCGCAATGCGCTGCGCCACCGGGGCGTCCTCGTCGCCCTCGCACTGGCGGCGCTCCTGCACGGTCTGCGCCAGCGCGGACGTGGCGCAGAGCGTGGCGGCGATCATGATCGAAAACCGCATTGGCGCGGACAAACGCATCGGCAACCCCTCGCAACATCGAAGTGTGGTCCGTCCATAGTGGACGGATTTGTGGCAATCCTGCGTCTCGCTATGTCTCCCCGAGCGGGTGCAGGTCCCGCACCAGGCTCTTCAGCCGCTCTTCTAGTACATGCGTATAGATCTGCGTGGTCGAAATGTCGGCATGGCCCAGCAGGGTCTGCACCACGCGCAGGTCGGCGCCGTTGTGCAGGAGGTGGCTCGCGAAGGCGTGACGCAGCACGTGCGGGCTGACCGCGTCGGCGCGCAGCCCCGCGCTCGCCGCCAGTTCCTTGAGCTCGCGCGCGAAGTGCTGGCGGGTGAGGTGGCCGCTTTCGCCGAATGACGGATAGAGCCATTTCGACTTCGGCGCTTTGCGCCCGGTGCCGGCGTCGGCCTCGGCGATCAGCGCGAGATAGTCGCGCATGGCGGTCTTGGCCGCGTCGTTGAGCGGCACGAGCCGCTCCTTGTCGCCCTTGCCGCGCACCACCAGCATGCGCGCGTTGCGCTCGGCCGCCGACGCCGGCAGCTCGACCAGCTCGGAGACGCGCAGGCCGGTGGCGTACAGCACCTCGATCAGGCAGACCAGCCGAGCGGCGCGCAGCCGCTCCGGCGCGGTCTTGGCCTTGCTCATGGCGTCGCGCGCGGCCGCCAGCAGACCGTCGACGTCGGCGATGCTCATCACCTTCGGCAGGGTGCGGCCGCGCCTGGGCCCCTCGATGATGGCGGAGGGGTCGTCCTTGCGCAGGCCCTCGGCGTACAGGAAGCGATAGAGCTGGCGGATCGCGGACAGCCGGCGCGCCACCGAGGAGGCGGCGAAGCCGCGCTTGGCGAGCGCGGCGAGATAGCCGCGCAGATCGTCGGTCGAGGCGCCGGCGATCGTGCGCCTGGTCTGCGCGAGATGGGCGGAGAGATCCTCCAGATCCCGCGTGTAGGCGGCGAGCGTGTTCCTGGCGCCGCCGCGCTCGGCCGCCAGCATGTCGAGAAACAGCGCGATCGCGGCCTGGTCGGATTGCTTGCGCGCCATGCAGCGCCTAGGGCTGCTTCATGAATTGGTCGGGCGGGACCGTCACCGTGATCTCGCGCGGCTTGGGGTCGTACCAGGTGGCGAGCATGAACATGGTGCCGTAGGCGAGCCCGCCCAGAACGCCGATCAATGTCAGAAACCGGAACAGGCTCGGCATGATACCCTCTCGCCCGGGCGGGCTTTGTCACGCAAGAGTGGAGAAACTGCGACAATAAACGTTTATGATTGCTGTTATGTAGGGTGCCGGGCGGCCGCGTTGGTTGGCGGGAGCCTCGGCTGAAATCTCATGCTATCAGAGCCCGGAACATCCGGCCACGGCCGCGGAGACCGTCCGGTGGACGGCCAGCAACGGAGTAGATTGGACGGCATGCCGCAGGGCGCCACCGATAACCTGCCGACGGCCGCACGGCCCGAGGCCGCCATCCTGGCGGCGCTTGGCGCGCGCTCGATCGTGCTGGTCGGCATGATGGGGGCGGGCAAGTCCTCGATCGGCCGGCGCCTGGCGCTGCGGCTCGGCATCCCGTTCGTGGATGCCGACGTCGAGATCGAGAAGGCCGCCGGCATGGCGATCCCGGATATTTTTGCGATCCACGGCGAGCCCGATTTCCGCACCGGCGAGGCGCGGGTGATCGCGCGGCTGCTGGAAAGCCCGCCGCAGGTGCTGGCGACCGGCGGCGGCGCGTTCATCAATCCGGACACCCGCGCGCTGATCGCCGTCAAGGGCATCTCGATCTGGCTCAAGGCCGACTTCGACGTGTTGATGCGCCGCATCCGGCGCCGCCACGACCGGCCGCTGCTCAAGACCGACGATCCCGGCGCCACGATGAAGACGCTGATGGACGAGCGCTATCCGGTCTACGGTCTCGCCGACCTGACCATGCAGTCGCGCGAAATCCCGCACGACAAGATCGTCGACGAGATCGTCGATGCGCTCGCCGCGTTCTTCGCCCAGGCGTCCGACCGGCCCGTCGCCAATCCGACCGGAGCGCTGCCATGACCGTTCCGCTTCGCGCCAGCAATCCGATCACCGTGCGCGTCGCGCTCGCCGACCGCAGCTACGACATCGCGATCGGCCGCGGCCTGCTTGCCTCGCTGGGCGAGCGCATCGCCCAATTGCGCCCGGGCGCGAAGGCCGCGATCGTCACCGACGCCACCGTCGCGCACCATCATCTCGCCGCCGCGCAGGCCGCGCTCGCCGCCGCCGGCATCGGCGCGACCGCGGTGACCGTGCCGGAGGGCGAGAGCTCGAAGAGCTTCACCTGGTTCGAGAAGGTGTGCGAGGCGCTGATCGCGGCGCGGATCGAGCGCGGCGATCTCGTGGTTGCGCTCGGCGGCGGCGTGATCGGCGATCTCGCGGGCTTTGCCGCGTCGGTGATCCGGCGCGGCCTCGACTACGTGCAGGTGCCGACCTCACTGCTGGCGCAGGTCGACTCGTCCGTGGGCGGCAAGACCGCGATCGACACCAGCCACGGCAAGAACCTGGTCGGCGCGTTCCACCAGCCGATCCTGGTGGTCGCCGATACCGCACTGCTCGACACGCTGTCGGCGCGCGAATTCCGCTCCGGCTATGCCGAGGTCGCCAAATACGGGCTCCTTGGCGACGCCGCGTTCTTCTCCTGGCTCGAATCGAACTGGCAGGAGGTGTTCTCCGGCGGTCCGGCGCGCGAGCACGCCATCGCGACCAGTTGCCGGATGAAGGCCGGCATCGTCGGGCGCGACGAGCGCGAGACCGGCGAGCGCGCGCTGCTCAATCTCGGCCACACCTTCGGGCACGCCTTCGAGGCCGCCGCCGGCTACTCGCAGCGGCTCCTGCATGGCGAGGCGATCGCGCTCGGCATGGTGATGGCGTTCGACTTCTCCGCCCGCCGCGGCCTGTTGCCGAAGGCGCAGGCGGTGCGGGCGCGCGAGCATCTTGCGGCGGTCGGCCTGCCGACCCAGGTCTCGCAGATTCAAGGCGGCGCGCCCGGCATCGACCGGCTGATGGAACTCATCGCCCAGGACAAGAAGGTGAAGCGCGGCAAGCTGACGTTCATCCTGGTGCGCGGCATCGGCGAGAGCCTTCATCGCGCCCGACGTCGACGCCGCCGAGGTGCGCGCGTTTCTCACGGAGCAGTTGTCGGGATGACTTTCGCCGAATTCTGGCTCACCGCCGGTTTGGCCGCCGTGTTCCTCGCCTTGTCGACGCGCCGGTGCGGTGACCCGGCCGCGGAACGCGCGAGACGGCGATGAACGACACGGTCGTCAGCCTGCTGCTCGCCGTCTTCCTGCTCGCAGCCAACGCCTTCTACGTCGCGGCGGAATTCGCGCTGGTGAAGAGCCGCGGCTACCGCATCGACGCGATGGCCGAGGAGAACCGTTTCGGCGCCGCGCCTGGCGCAGCACATGGTGCGGAACGTCGAGGCCTATCTCGCCTGCTGCCAGCTCGGCATCACCATGGCGTCGCTCGGTCTCGGCTGGGTCGGCGAGCCGACCGTGGCCGCGTTGCTGCAGCCGCTGCTCATACCGCTCGGCATGCCGGAGCAGGCGCTGCACGTCACGTCGTTCCTGGTCGGCTTTCTGGTGTTCTCATCGCTGCACATCGTGCTCGGCGAGCAGGTGCCGAAGACCCTGGCGATTCGCGAGCCGGAGCCGGTGTCGCAATGGATCGCCTATCCGCTGCACCTGTCGTTCCTGGTGTTCTACCCGCTGAACTGGCTGCTCAACGCCGCGTCGCGCTCGATCCTGCGGATGCTCGGGGTGCGGGAAGCCTCGCATCTGGAGATTCTGACCGAGGGCGAGATCGAGGGGCTGGTGGAGACGTCGGCCGAGTACGGCAAGATCGAGGAGAGCCAGGCCGAGTACATCCAGAATCTGCTTCGCTTCAGCGACCTCAAGGTCGCCGACGTGATGATCCATCGCACCGAAATGATCACCGTCTGCGCCGACGAAACGACCGAGGATATCATCAAGGCGGTGCTGGAGGCGGCCGTCACGCGCATTCCGCTGTGGAAGGGCAAGCCCGAGAACATCGTCGGCATCCTGCACGTCAAGGATCTGCTGCGCGCGCTCCAGTCCGCCGACGGCGATGCCTCGAAGATCGATGTGCTGGCGATCGCGCGGCCGCCCTGGTTCGTGCCCGACATCCGCCCGCTGTCCGAGCAGCTCAAGGCGTTCCGCCGCCGCAAGACGCCGTTCGCGCTGGTGGTCGACGAGTACGGCGAGGTGATGGGCGTGGTCACGCTCGAGGATATTCTCGAGGAGATCGTCGGCGACATCAGCGACGAGTACGACGTGGTCGTGCCGGGCGTGCGGCCGCAGCCCGACGGCTCGGTCGCGGTCGACGGCGGCGTGCCGATCCGCGATCTCAACCGCGCCATGGACTGGTCGCTGCCCGACGACGAGGCCACCACCATCGCGGGTCTCGTCATCCACGAGGCGCGCTCGATCCCCGAGCCCGGACAGACCTTCACGTTCCACGGCTTCCGCTTCCGGGTGCTGCGCCGCGACCGGAACCGCATCACGGCGCTGCGCATCACGCCGTTGCCGCGCAAGCCGGCGGGCAAGGCGGCGTAGGCTGCGTCGCGCCGCAAGGCGGTGTGCCGGCGGGCGTTCCATCTGCAAAAATTGCTGCTAATCTTACCGCAAGGTCCGGCGTCGCAGGCGCCGCCAGTGCGGTCGGACGAGACGTCGAACTGGCAGGAAACGGGGGAGGAGAATGCGCACGTTCATCTGCGCTTCGGCGCTCGTGCTTGCTTCGCATGTTGCGACCGCGGCCGATCTGCCGGACTGGGCCTATCCGCCCGACGCCGAAGCCGCGAGCCCAAGGACGCGTCGTGCTCAAGCAGGTGCCGGGCAGCACCAAGCAGTACACCCAGGCGCAGATCGACGACGGCTTCAATCCGCCCGACTGGTTTCCGAACGAGCATGCGCCGATGCCGGAAATCGTCGCGCACGGCAAGCGGCCCGGCGCGCGCGCCTGTGCGCTCTGCCATCTGACCAACGGCGCCGGCCATCCCGAATCGTCGAGCGTCGCCGGCCTCAATACCGGGTACTTCATCCGGCAGATGGCCGAGTTCAAGGACAAGCGCCGCACCGGCCTCCGCGCGACCGTGATGAACGAGATCGCGGCGGCGATCTCGGCCGACGAGGTGAAGGCCGCCGCCGACTATTTCGCGGCGCTCAAGCCCATCGTCTTCACCAAGGTGATCGAGACCGACACCGTGCCGAAGAGCTATGTCGGGCAGGGCGCGATGCGCTTCGAGGTGAAGGGCCCGGATGCCGGCCGCGAGCCGATCGGCAGCCGCATCATCGTGCTGCCCCAGGACGAGGCGCGCGCCCACATGCGCGATCCGAAGTCCGGCTTCATCGACTATGTGCCGGTCGGCAGCATCAAGCGGGGCGAGGAACTGGTGCGCACCGGCGGCGGCAAGACCACGATGTGCCTCTCCTGCCACGGCTTCACGCTGAAGGGCCTCGGCGAATGGCCGGCGCTCGCCGGCCGGCAGCCGACCTATCTGGTGCGCCAGCTGCACGACATGCAGAGCGGCGCGCGCTCCGGTCCCGCCATGGCGCTGATGCAGCCTGTGGTCGCGAATCTGACGCTCGACGACATGATCGCGATCGCCGCCTATCTCGGATCGCTGGAGCCTTAGGCGCGGTCATTAAGTCGCAGACGCGCCAGGCGCGCTTCGTCACGCGCGGCGGCTATGATCCGGCGCGCGTGAGTCTCGATCCGCGACGAGAGAGGTCATGAAGCGACCAACAACCATCCGCGCCGTTGCGATTGGCGCGATCTTCGCCTGCCTCGCCACATCCGCGCTCGCCCAGGCCTATCCGACGCGGGCTATTCGCCTGATCGCGCCGTTCCCGGCGGGCGGACTGGCCGACGTGCTGGCGCGGCTGGTGGGCGACGAGCTGTCGAAATCGCTCGGCCAACCGGTCATCGTGGAGAACCGCGCCGGCGCCGGCGGCAATACCGGCGCCGATGCGGTCGCCAAGGCCGAGCCCGACGGCTACACGCTGCTGATGTCGTCGGCCGGCATCCTCACCGCCAATCAGTTTCTCTACGCCAAGATGCCGTTCGATCCGGAGACCGCGTTCGCGCCGGTCTCGGTGGTCGCCGACATGTCGATGCTGGTGGTGGTCAACCCCAAGGTCGAGGCCAATACGCTCGGCGAATTGGTCGCGCTGGCGAAGGCGAAACCCGACAAGCTCAATTTCGGCTCGCCCGGCATCGGCACCACCGGCCATCTTGGCCTCGCGCTGTTCATGCATGCGGCCGGCATCAAGATCACCCACGTGCCCTACCGCGGCGCCGGGCCCGCGCTCAACGATCTGCTGGGCGGGCAGATCGACGGCGTGGTCGACAATCCGCCGACCGTGCTGCCGCACATCGTCGCCGGCAAGCTGCGCCCGCTGGCGGTGGCGGCGAAGTCCCGCCTCGCTCAGCTCTCCCGACGTTCCGACCGCGGCGGAGGCGGGCGTGAAGAATTTCGAGGCGTCGTCCTGGTTCGGCATCGTGGCGCCGGCCGGCACGCCGCAAGGAGATCGTCGCGCGCCTGCACGTCGAGATCGCCGCGGCGCTGCGCCAGACCGTGATCGCCGAGCGCATCGCGCGTTCCGGCGCCCGCGCCGTCGGCAACGCGCCGGAGGAATTCGCCCGCCAGATCGTCGCCGAGCGCGCCATGTGGGGCGACATCATCAAGGCGGCCGGCATCAAGGCGGAGTGAACCGAGGCTTCCTCACGCTGCGTGGCGAAACTCTGCCGTTCGTGGTATGCAACGGCCATGCCGTTCGCCGATATCCTACGCCGATTTGCCGGCGCGCCAGCGAAGTCTGCGCGCGGGCGGATCGAGCATCTCGAGCTCCATGTCACGCATGTCTGCAATCTGACGTGCGAGAGTTGCTCGCACTATTCCAATCACAATCATCAGGGGCACCTTGCGCTCGCCGATGCGGACCGATGGATGGCGCTCTGGAGCCGCCGGATTGCGGTCGGCGAATTTCATCTGCTCGGCGGCGAGCCGACCATTCACCCCGAACTGACGGATTTCGTCCGCCTCGTGCGCAGGCATTGGCCCGAAACCGTGATCCGCATCCGCACCAACGGCTTCTTCCTGCATCGGCATCCCGAGCTTCCCGCGCTGGTGGCGTCCGACGGACGTTCCGAGATCTGCGTCTCCGTCCATCACGATTCGGCCGAATACCGCGAGCGCCTGCGTCCGATGTTCGAACTGATCGAGCGCTGGGAGCGTGATTTCGGAATCCGCGTCTCGGTCGCTCAATCGTTCGCAAACTGGACCCGCCGCTATCATGGGCACGGCGACGCGATGGAGCCGTTCGAGGATGGTGCGCCCCGCGCGAGTTGGGAAATCTGCCCGGCCCGCCAATGCAAGCAGTTGTTCGAGGGCAAGATCTGGAAATGCGCGCCGCTGGCCTATCTCAAGCTGCAGAAGGCCCAACACCGGCTCTCGCCGAAATGGAATTCCTACCTGAGTTACGAACCGCTGGACCCGGCCTGCAGCGACCGGGAGCTTGATGCGTTCATCGCCAAGGAGGACGAGGCGGTCTGCGGCATGTGCCCGGCGCAGCGCCGTCCGTTCGCGCTTCCTGTGCCATTGGCGAGCAGCCGGGTGCGTCGTCCCGACCGCCGCAGCAGCAGGCGAATCGATTCGGGGCAACCACGGAAGGCGCCTAGGCCGGCACAGGTCCGGGATCAACTTTCGCCGGGCGCGCTCGCATGAATCGCGAGCGCGTGCACGCCGCCCGCAAGTTCCGCCGCCAGCGTGTCGTTCACCAGGCGATGGCGCGCGAGCCGGCTCTTGCCGCGGAATGCTTCCGCCACGATATTGACCCTGAAATGCGTCTCGCCGCCCGGCCGGTGCCCGGCGTGGCCTTCGTGGCGGTGGGATTCATCGACCACGTCGAGACTCTGCGGCGTGAAAGCCTTCGTCAATTTCTCGGTGATGACATCGCGGGTTGCCATGGCGTCCGCATAGTGGCGCGCCGCGCCCCGGTCAATGCCCACAATTGCGGCCGCGCCTGGCCTATTCGAAATTGTCAAGACTTGCGGCTGTCATCGACGCGCGCGCATACTGATCGGTCATGAAAAACAACTCGCCCCTGTTCGACCGCATCAAGGTCAAGCCCGACAAGGACCGCACCGTGCGCGCCAGCGCGCCGGCCTGCGAGTGGCCGGGCTGCGCGTCGTCAGGCACGCATCGCGCGCCCAAGGGGCGGCTGCGCGAGAAGGAGTACTGGCGCTTCTGCCTGGAGCACGTGCGCGAGTACAACCATTCCTACAATTTCTTCGCCGGCATGAGCACCGACGACATCGCCAAGTACCAGCGCGATGCGGTCGTCGGCCATCGCCCGACCTGGAAGATGGGCAGCATGGGCGGCGGCAAGAGCAGCACCGCGCGCGCCTATGCGGGGAAATTCGATGCCGACGGCGCGCCCGACGACCCGTTCGGTTTTTTCCAGGATCAGGGCGGTTCGGCCAGCCGCCGGGCCCGGCCGGAGGCCCGGATGGTCGGCAATGCTCAACGCAAAGCGCTCGACGCGCTCGGTCTGGAATCCGACGCCGATACCAGCGAGATCAAGGCCCGGTTCAAGGCCTTGGTGAAGCGCCACCATCCCGACGCCAATGGCGGCGACCGTTCCTCCGAGGACAAGCTGCGCGAGATCATCCAGGCCTATAACTACTTGAAGTCAATCGGCTTTCGTTGACGCGGCGCGCCGCCGCCGGCTTGCGCCAGGAACGCATGATAGCTATTTGAATTTGTGGGATTTTCGCGTCGCTGGCGGCTTTCGCTGGCCTTCGGCTTTCTGCTAAGTTTGCCTCGAATCCGCACCCCTTATCCATCGACCGACACGGGTCTCGGTCGCTTCCGAGGCCACGGAGGATCAATGACTGCCGCAACGCAAGAGGTCGCCGGCCTGCCCGACATCAAGGTGTCGGTCCGGCAATTGTTCGGTTTCGACAGCGACATGGAGGTGCCGGCCTATTCGGAAGCCGACGACCACGTGCCGGATACCGACGAGGACTACCGTTTCGACAAACCGACCACGCTCGCGATCCTGGCCGGCTTCGCCTACAACCGCCGCGTCATCATCTCGGGCTATCACGGCACCGGCAAATCGACCCACGTCGAGCAGGTCGCTGCGCGGCTGAACTGGCCGTGCGTGCGCGTCAACCTCGACAGCCACATCAGCCGTATCGACCTGATCGGCAAGGACGCGATCGTCATCAAGGACGGCCACCAGGTGACCGAGTTCCGCGACGGCATCCTGCCCTGGGCCTACCAGAACAATATCGCGCTCTGCTTCGACGAATACGACGCCGGCCGCCCGGACGTGATGTTCGTGATCCAGCGCGTGCTGGAATCCTCGGGCCGCCTGACGCTGCTCGACCAGAGCCGCGTCATCCGCCCGCATCCGGCGTTCCGGCTGTTCGCCACCGCCAACACGATCGGGCTCGGCGACACGTCGGGCCTCTATCACGGCACGCAGCAGATCAACCAGGCGCAGATGGACCGCTGGTCGATCGTCACCACGCTCAACTATCTGCCGCACGACAACGAGGTCGAGATCGTGCTCGCCAAGGCGAAGCACTATCGCACCGACGCCGGCCGCGACATCGTCAACAAGATGGTGCGGGTCGCCGACCTGACCCGCAACGCGTTCATGAACGGCGACATCTCGACCGTCATGAGCCCGCGCACGGTCATCACCTGGGCGGAGAATGCGGACATCTTCAAGGACGTCGGCTTTGCGTTCCGGCTCACCTTCGTCAACAAGTGCGACGAGCTCGAGCGGCCGATCGTTGCGGAATTCTATCAGCGCTGCTTCGGACAGGAGTTGCCGGAGTCTGCGGTCAACGTGGCGCTGAGTTGATTCATTGATGGTGTCATGCGCGGGCTTGACCCGCGCATCCATCTTATTGCGAAAGAAGGATGGATTGCCGGGTCAAGCCCGGCAATGACCGGGAAGAAGCTCGCTGACGATGTCCTCCAACATCAAACCCAAATCGCCGGCCAAGGAATCGCCGACCGAGCCGTTCAAGCGCGCGGTCACCGGCTGCCTGCGCGCGATCGCGCGCAAGCCCGACCTCGAAGTCGCGTTCGCGGCCGAGCGGCCGGGCATCGTCGGCGGCAAGGCGCGGCTGCCCGAGCCGCCGCGCAAGCTCACCGCCGGCGAGGCCGCGATCGTGCGCGGCCATGCCGACTCCATGGCGCTCAAGCTCGCCTGTCACGATCCGGCGGTGCACCGCAAGCTCGTGCCCGGCGGCCAGCAGGCGCGCGCGGTGTTCGAGGCGGTCGAGCAGGCGCGCGTCGAGGCGATCGGCGCGCGGCGCATGTCGGGCGTCGCGAAAAATCTCTCGGCCATGATCGACGACCGCTTCCATCGCGGCAAGTTCGACGAGGTCACCGACCGCGCCGACGCGCCGATCGAGGAAGCCGTCGCCATGATCGTGCGCGAGCGGCTCACCGGCCAGACCCCGCCGCCGGCGGCGAAGAAGCTGGTCGAGCTGTGGCGGCCGCTGATCGAGGATCGCGCCGGCCGCGAGCTCGACCGCTTGGAGCGGCTGATCGAGAACCAGGCGCGCTTCGGCGACGTGATCCACGATCTGCTCGACTCGCTCGACATGGGCGAGGACCGCTCGACCGATTCCGAGGAGGAAGGCGAGGAGGGCGAGCAGGAGCGGCGCAAGGAGGAATCCGGCGAAGACGGGCAGGGCGCCGAGTCCGAGGACATGCAGACCCGCATGGACGAGGCCGACGCCTCCGGCGACGAGATGTCGGACTCCACCTCCGAGGCCGCCGAGGCGCTGTCGGCCGAGATGTCCGACGACGCCGAGATGGGCGACTCGGAAGCGCCCGCCGAGCCGAAGCGGCCGCGCCGGCACGGCCAGAACGAGCCGACGGGCCCCGAATACCATCCCTTCGTGACGAAATACGACGAGACCATCTCGGCCGAGGAACTGTGCGAGCCGGAGGAACTCGACCGGCTGCGCGGCTATCTCGACAAGCAGCTCTCGCACCTGCAGGGCGTGGTGGCGCGGCTCGCCAACCGCCTGCAGCGCCGGCTGATGGCGCAGCAGAACCGCGCCTGGGAGTTCGACCTCGAAGAGGGCCTGCTCGACCCGGCGCGCCTGCCGCGCATCATCATGGATCCGCTGCATGCGCTGTCGTTCAAGCGCGAGAAGGAAACCAACTTCCGCGACACGGTGGTGACGCTGCTGCTCGACAATTCGGGCTCCATGCGCGGCCGTCCGATCACGGTGGCGGCGACCTGCGCCGACATTCTGGCGCGCACGCTCGAGCGCTGCGGCGTGAAGGTCGAGATTCTGGGCTTCACCACCCGCGCCTGGAAGGGCGGTCAGTCGCGCGAGAACTGGCTCGCCGCCGGCAAGCCCACCAATCCGGGCCGCCTCAACGACCTGCGCCACATCATCTACAAGTCGGCCGATGCGCCCTGGCGGCGCGCGCGGAAAAATCTCGGGCTGATGATGCGCGAGGGCCTGCTCAAGGAGAACATCGACGGCGAGGCGCTCGACTGGGCGCACAAGCGGCTGCTGGCGCGCTCCGAGCAGCGCAAGATCCTGATGATGATCTCCGACGGCGCGCCGGTCGACGATTCCACGCTCTCGGTCAATCCCGGCAATTATCTCGAGCGCCACCTGCGCTGGGTGATCGAGGACATCGAGACCCGCTCGCCGGTCGAGTTGATCGCGATCGGCATCGGCCACGACGTCACGCGCTACTACCGCCGCGCCGTCACCATCGTCGATGCCGAGGAGCTCGGCGGCGCCATGACCGAGAAGCTCGCCGAGCTGTTCGAGGAGCACGCTCAGGCCGAAACCGCGCGCAGGCCGAAGCGCAGGCTTGACGCGTGAGCGCAGCCGACCGATCGGTGCGCAAGGCCATCGTCGCAAGACTCCACCGTCGCATGGCTGCGGCGCTCGTCGCTGGCGCGCTCGTATTCGGCGCGCTGCCCGTCCTGGCGCAAACGCCCGCCCCGGCGAAGCCGGTTGCGATCGATATCCGCGCCCAGGAGCTTGCCGGCTTCGACATCCGCGATCCGTCGCGGCGGCAGTTCGGCCTGCTGGAATACCGGGGCGGCGTCGTGTTGACCTCGCCGTTCAAGGAGTTCGGCGGCATTTCGGCGCTGCGCGTGCAGGCGGACGGCGCGAGCTTCATCGCGCTCTCCGACCGCGGATGGTGGCTGCGCGGCCGCCTGACCTACGACGGTTACAAGCCCACCGGCATCGCCGACGCCGAGATGGCGCCCGTGCTCGGCGCCGACGGCAAGCCGCTCGCCGCGCGCGGCTGGTTCGACACCGAGTCGATCGCGCAGGACGGCGGCACGCTTTATGTCGGGATCGAGCGCGTCAACCAGATCGTACGCTTCGACTACGGCAAGGACGGGCTGCTTGCACGCGGCACGCCGATTCCGGTGCCGCCGGGCGTCAAGGCGCTGCCGTTCAACAAGGGGCTGGAGGCGCTGGTGTTCGTGCCGCAGCCGCTGCCGCTCGCCGGCACGCTGATCGCGATCTCCGAACGCGGGCTCGACAAGGCCAAGAACAGCCTCGCGTTCCTGATCGGCGGCCCGAGCCCGGGCACCTTCACCATCAAGCGCACCGACGATTTCGACGTCAGCGACGCCGCGCTGCTGCCGGCCGGCGATCTTCTGCTGCTCGAGCGCCGGTTCGGCTGGACCAGCGGGCTGTCGATTCGCATCCGCAAGATTCCGCTTGCCGACATCAAGCCGAACGCCGTGGTCGACGGCTCGACCTTGTTCGAGGCCGATCTCGGCTACGAGGTCGACAACATGGAAGGCCTGAGCGTGCACCGCAACGGCCACGGCGAGATCGTGCTCACGCTGATCTCGGACGACAATTTCTCCGTCATCCAGCGCACGCTGCTGTTGCAGTTCACGCTGGCGGAGCCGTGAGCGGCCGACGTATCGTCGCAAGACCCATGGCGCCCCCGCTCATCCAGCTCAAAGACATCGCGCTGACCTTCGGCGGCACGCCGCTGCTCGCCGGCGCGGAGCTGTCGGTGTCGACCGGCGAGCGCGTCTCGCTGGTCGGACGCAACGGCTCGGGCAAGTCGACGCTCTTGAAGATCGCGGCCGGGCTGATCGAGCCGGACCGCGGCTCGGTGTTTGCGCAGCCCGGCGCCCTGGTGCGCTATCTGCCGCAGGAGCCCGACTTCTCCGGCTTCGCATCGACGCTCGCCTATGTCGAGGCCGGCCTGCGGCCGGACGACGACGGCCACACCGCCCGCTATCTCCTGCAGCAGCTCGGCCTCACCGGCCAGGAAGACCCGGCGCATCTCTCCGGCGGCGAGGCGCGCCGCGCCTCGCTTGCGCGCGTGCTGGCGCCGTCGCCCGATGTGCTGCTGCTCGACGAGCCGACCAACCATCTCGACCTCACCACCATCGAGTGGCTGGAGCAGGACCTCGCCGCGCGCCAGACCGCGCTGGTGATCATCAGCCACGACCGGCGCTTCCTCTCGACGCTGTCGCGCAGCACGGTCTGGCTCGACCGCGGTGTCACCCGCCGCCTCGAACGCGGCTTTGCGCATTTCGAGGAATGGCGCGACCAGTTGCTCGCCGAAGAGGAACGGGATCAGCACAAGCTCGATCGCAAGATCGTCGCCGAGGAGCACTGGATGCGCTACGGCGTGACCGCGCGCCGCAAACGAAACATGCGCCGTGTCGGCCAGCTGCAGGAGCTGCGCGAGCGGCGGCGCACGTATCGGGCGGTCGAGGGCAGCGCCGTCATCGCGGCCGGCGCGGCGGCGCCGTCCGGCGCGCTGGTGATCGAAGCGTCGGGCATCGGCAAGAGCTACGGCGATCGTCCGATCGTCAGCGATTTCTCGATCCGCATCCAGCGCGGCGACCGCATCGGCTTCGTCGGGCCGAACGGCAGCGGCAAGACCACGCTGGTCAACATGCTCACCGGCGTGACGCCTCCCGACACCGGCAGCGTACGTCTCGGATCGATGCTCGCGGTCGCGACGCTCAACCAGCACCGCGACAGCCTCGATCCCGACGTCACCGTCAAGGACGCGCTGACCGGCGGTCACGGCGACACCGTGACGGTGAATGGCCGCGCCAAGCACGTCGTCAGCTACATGAAGGATTTTCTGTTCGCCAGCGAACAGATGCGCACGCCGCTCGGCAAGCTGTCCGGCGGCGAGCGCGGCCGCCTGATGCTGGCGCAGACGCTGGCCAATCCGTCGAACCTGCTGGTGCTGGACGAGCCGACCAACGACCTCGACATGGAGACGCTGGAGGTGCTCGAGGAGATGCTCGGCGAATATGCCGGCACCGTTCTGCTGATCAGCCACGATCGCGATTTTCTCGACCGGCTCGTCAGCGCCGTGATCGTGCCGGAGGGGAACGGGCGCTGGACCGAATATGCCGGCGGCTACAGCGACATGATCGCGCAACGCGGCGCGGTTCTATCGCGCGAGCCGCGCAAGGGCGAGCCGCCGCGCGCCAAGGCGCCCGCGCCGGCTGGCGCCGAGCCGCAGCCGGCGAAGCGGCGTATGGGCTTTAAGGAAAAGCACGCGCTCGAAACCTTGCCGAAGACCATCGCCGCGCTGCAGGCCGAAGCGGACGCGCTGCAGGCCAAGCTCGACGACCCGCAGTTCTACGCGCGCGACCGCTCAGGCTTCGAGCAGGTCACGGCGGCGCTCGGAGACATTCAGCGCAAGATTGCGGCGGCGGAGGAACAGTGGCTCGCGCTCGAAATCCTGCGCGAAGAGCTCGCCAACGGCTGACGTTTCCACGCCGCATGCGGGATGCCCAACGCTTGAAACCCCCGCGTATGCGGGGGCCATCGTGCCGGTTTTCGAGTTTTGACTGGATGCTCGCCTTCGCGGGCACGACGAACGTGCGTTCAAGCCGCCGCTTCGGCGCGCTTCTTCTTGATCTGGCGCTTGAGATCGAGCGCCTGCTTCGACAGCTCGGCGTCGCTGGCCTTCATCAGGTAGGCGTCGAGCCCGCCGCGGTGATCGACCGTCTTGAAGGCGTGTGCCGACACCCGCATCTTGACCGAACGGCCGAGCGCGTCGGACATCAGCGTGACATTGAGCAGGTTGGGCTGGAACCGCCGCTTGGTCTTGCGGTTTGAATGGCTCACTTTGTGCCCGATCTGCCGGTTCTTGCCGCTCAGCTCGCACCGCCGTGACATCGCGATCCCTCGAAACTCTAGGTTCTGTGATCTGAAATTCGGCCGGACCTATAAAGAGGGGCTAACACCGCGTCAAGCCGCGTATTTCCGGCGAAATCCGCCGCCCTCTGGAACCGGTGGGGGGCGGCCGCTCTGCCTTGTTCGGGCCAAGATGCCGGGTCAAGGGTGGCAGGGGAGTTCGCCGAGGCGATGAATCGCCCGGCTTTGTCAGCAGTTGAGCGGGTCGCGGGCGCATGCAGCGCAAGCGCCGCACTCGCAGGGGCCTCGTCTCGTGACGTTCGACCGCCACGCCCGATCAGGGATCGTCTTTGCCGCAGCTGCGCTCGCGGCCACGCTGGCGGACGCCTCGCGGGCGGACATTCGCGCCCAGGGCCGGCTCGACGCCCGCTACACCGTCTCGCTTTCAGGACTGCCGGTGGGCAAGGGCGCCTGGGTCGTCGACATCATGGACGATCAATATACCGCCGCGGCCTCGGGCTCGGCCGCGGGCCTGATGCAGGTCATCGCCAGCGGTCACGGCCAGAGCGCGGCGCGTGGCGCGATCGTGGGCGGCCAATTGGCGCCCGCGAGCTACGTCTCCAGCATCACCACCGACAAGAAATACGACGACGTGCGCATGGCGATGAGTGGTGGCAACGTCAAGGAATTCGTCGCCGAACCGCCGTCGCAGCCGGCCCCGGACCGGGTGCCGCTCACCGACGCGCATCGCCGCGGCGTGGTCGATCCGATGACCGGCTCGTTGTTCCGTGTTCCCGGCAACGGCAATCCGCTGGCGCCGGAGGCCTGTCCGCGCAGGCTCGCGGTGTTCGACGGCCGCATGCGCTACGACCTGAACCTGACCTTCAAGCGGATCGAGAATGTCCGGGCCGAGCACGGCTATCAGGGGCCGTCGGTGGTCTGCCAGGTGATCTTCCATCCGGTCGCCGGCCACATCCCGGACCGTGCCGCGATCAAGTATCTCAGCCGACCTGCGCACGATCGAGATCTGGCTGGCGCCGATCGCCGGCACCCGGATTCTGGTGCCTTACCGCCTCTCGGTGCCGACCCCGATCGGGCTCGGTGTCTTGCAGGCGACACAATTCGTATCGGCGCCGCAGGCGGGCAAGCCGAGTGCGTCGGTCAAGACCCAATGACCGGCCGCTGGCCGCGCTTTTTGGCCGGCATGGCGCAGAGTCCTGGGGGTGTTAAGGGATGGAAGGGCCGAAGGGTCAGGATCGAATTGGCTCATTACACGATCTTGGGGTAGGGGTGCCGGGGACCGCGACATGTGGCCGTGAACGAAGTCGGAGAGGGCGCGAGTCAGCGATTCGGGCCTGCTTTGTTCAAGACTCGTTCCACAGCTTAAGCACAATGCTGTCCACGAGCCTGCACAGGCCTTTTCCCCGTCGCATTCTGGCACACAATGCAAGGTTATAGTGGGGGTGCGGATGGGGATGGATCACAGCGGGTGCGGACAATTCGTCCGCCAGGGCATGCAGCACGGGCCGGTTTGCGGTAGTATGGTCCGTCGGCACAACCAGCGGGCCGAAGCGGCAGGTTTCGATCGCGGGCTGAAAGCGCCACGATGACAGGCTCGCCCGTCATACCGGATCGCCCTTCACGATGACGGCGCGTGGCCGCATGCGCGCCAAAGCACACACCCTCGCATCATAAATGCCGATTTCCTTCTCCTCTCCGACCAGCCGCGACGGCGGCGCCCGTGGCGCAGGCGTCACCGCCGTGCTCGGGCCGACCAACACCGGCAAGACCCATCTCGCCATCGAGCGCATGATCTCGCACTCGTCCGGCATCATCGGGCTGCCGCTGCGGCTGCTCGCACGCGAGGTCTACAACAAGATCGCCGACCGGGTCGGGGCCGGCGAGGTCGCGCTCATCACCGGCGAAGAGAAGATCAAGCCGCCAAATCCGCGCTTCTGGGTGTCGACGGTCGAGGCGATGCCGCGCGATCTGGATGTCGCCTTCGTCGCCATCGACGAGGTGCAGCTCGGCGCCGACATGGAGCGCGGCCACGTCTTCACCGACCGCATGCTCAACCGCCGCGGCCGCGAGGAGACGCTGGTGCTCGGCGCCGCGACCGTGCGCGGCATGATCGAGCGCCTGCTGCCCGGCGCGCATGTGCTGACCCGTCCGCGGCTTTCGACCCTCACGTTCTCGGGCGAGAAGAAATTGACGCGGCTGCCGCGGCGCACCGCGATCGTCGCGTTCTCCGTCGACGAGGTCTACTCGATCGCCGAATTGATCCGCCGCCAGCGCGGCGGCGCCGCCGTGGTGATGGGTTCGCTCAGCCCGCGCACGCGCAACGCCCAGGTCGAGCTCTACCAGTCGGGCGACGTCGATTACCTGATCGCCACCGACGCCATCGGCATGGGGCTCAATCTCGACGTCGATCACATCGCGTTTGCGTCCGACCGCAAGTTCGACGGCTACCAGTACCGCAAGCTCAATCCCGCCGAGTTGGCGCAGATCGCCGGCCGCGCCGGCCGCGCCAATCGCGACGGCACGTTCGGCACCACCGGCCGCTGTCCGCCGTTCGAGACCGAGCTGGCGCAGGCGCTGGAGAGCCACAACTTCGAGCCGGTGCGCATGCTGCAGTGGCGCAACACCGCGCTCGACTTCGGCTCGATCGGCGCGCTGCAGGCCTCGCTCGCCGAGACGCCGAAGGAGCAGGGCCTCACCCGCGCGCCGGTGGCCGAGGATATCCTGGTGCTCGAGCACGCCTCGCGCGATCCCGAGATCCGCGATCTCGCGGCCGGACGCGTCGCGGTCGAGCGGTTGTGGGAGGTCTGCCAGGTTCCCGACTACCGCAAGATTTCGCCCGCCACCCATGCCGAGCTCGCCACCACGCTCTACGGCTACCTGATGCGCGAGGGCGCGATCCCGACCGACTGGTTCGCCCGCCAGGTCGGCGAGGCCGACCACGCCGAGGGCGACATCGACACGATCTCGAACCGCATCGCGCATATCCGCACCTGGACCTTCGTCGCCAACCGTCCGGACTGGCTCGCCGATCCCGAGCACTGGCAGGCGATCACGCGCGGCGGTCGAGGACAAGCTGTCGGACGCGCTTGCACGAACGATTGACCGAGCGCTTCGTCGATCGCCGCACCAGCGTGCTGATGCGGCGGCTGCGCGAGAACACCGCGCTCGAGACCGACATCAGCAAGACCGGCGAGGTCGTGGTCGAGGGCCACAGCATCGGCCGGCTCGACGGCTTCACCTTCACGCCCGACGCCTCGACCGCCGGCTCCGAAGCGAAGACGCTGGCCGGCGCCGCGCAGAAGGCGCTCGCCGGCGAGATCGACGCGCGCGCCACCAGGCTCGCGCAGGCGGCGGACGACAAGATCGTGCTCGCCTCCGACGGCGTCATCCGCTGGCAGGGCCAGATCGTCGGCAAGCTCGTCGCCGCCGAAGAGGAGCTCAAGCCGCGCGTGCGGATCATCGCCGACGAGCACCTGACCGGCGCGCCGCGCGACGGCGTGCAGGCGAGGCTCGATCTCTGGCTCAAGAACCACATCGAGAAGGTGCTGGCGCCGCTGTTCGCGCTCGCCGCCGCCGAGGACATCACCGGCATGGCGCGCGGCATCGCGTTCCAGCTCGTCGAGGGGCTCGGCGTGCTGGAGCGCGCCAAGGTCGGCGACGAGGTCAAGGGCCTCGACCAGCCGTCGCGCGCGACGCTGCGCAAATACGGCGTGCGCTTCGGCGCCTATCAACATCTATCTGCCGGCGCTGATCAAGCCGTCGCCGCGCGTGCTGGCGACGCAACTCTACGCGCTCAAGAACGAAGACCGCCGAGGGCAAGCTCGATGCCGTGCAGCAGCTCGCCAAGAGCGGCCGCACCTCGATCGCCGCCGACAAGGAGATCGCGCGCGAGCTCTACCGCACCGCCGGCTACCGGGTCTGCGGCGAGCGCGCGGTGCGCGTCGACATTCTGGAGCGGCTCGCCGACATCATTCGCCCCGCGCTCGCCTGGCGCGCCGCGATGCCGGGCCCCAAGCCGCCCGGCGCATTCGACGGCTGGGGTTTCGTCGTCGCGACGCCGATGACGTCACTTGCGGGCTGCTCGGGCGAGGACTTCGCATCGATTCTGCGCTCGCTCGGCTATCGCATGGAGAAGCGGCCGAAGCCGCCCGAGCCGCCGCCCGCTGCGGCGGTCGAGCCGGCGCCGTCGGTGCAGGCCGAGTCCGAGGCTGCGCCGGTTGCCGCCGGTGAGGCCGCGACGGAAGCGCCGGCCGAAGCCGCCGCCGAGGCTGCGCCGGCCGCTGAGGCTGCGCCCGCTGTCGAGGCCGCGCCCGAGCTTGTGCCGGTCATCGAACCGCTCCAGCTGTCGTGAGACGAAGCGCCGGCGGCGGAGGCGACGCCGTCCGTCGAGGCGCCCGCCACCGCGCCGCAGGAGATCGCCGCCGCGGAGTCGCCGGCGCCGGAAGGATTGGCCGAGGCCGGGTCCATCGGCGCCCGAGCAGACGGCCGAAGCCGCATCCGCGAGCCCTGCCGCGCCGGCGGAACCGGAGTTGATCGAAGTCTGGCGGCCCGGCCGTCCGGAAGGTCAGCGCCGCGAGCGGCCCGAACGCCGCCCGCCGCGCGAAGCCGGCCGCCGCCGTCACGAGCGTCGCGACGCACCTGCGCCCGCACCGGTCGCCGCGGGCGAGGGCGCGCCGGCCGAAGCAGTGGCCGCCGCTGCCGTGCCAGCCGAAGCCGCGGCCGTGCCGGCGCCGCAGGAGCAGCGCCACCATCGCCGCGACCGTCACCGCGACCGTACCGATCAGCCCGAGCGCACCGAAGGCGCCGGACGTCCGCCGCAGGCCGCGCGCGGCGAGCGGCCCGACCGGTCCCAGCGCGGCGGCGGCTCCGACCGTCCGCCGCGCGGCGAGCGCGGCCGCGACCGCGGCGGCGACCGGCCCGACCGCGATCCCGATCTGCGCGCCAAATACATCAAGGGCCGCAACGAGAGCCGCGGCGATCGCCGCGACAATCGCGACAAGGCGCCCGATCCGAACTCGCCGTTCGCCAAGCTCGCCGCGCTCAAGGAGCAGCTCGAAGGCAAGGAACCGCGGTGAACTAGAGTCCGTCACGCATCTTGGACCGCCAGCGCATCGACAAGTGGCTGTGGCACGCGCGTGTGGTGCGCACGCGTCAGGCCGCCGCCGCGCTCGCAACGTCAGGCCATGTGCGCGTCAACGGCCAGCGCATCGACGCGGCGAGCCGCGCGGTGCGCGCGGGCGACGTGGTGACCGTGGCGCTCGACCGCACGGTGCGGGTGCTCAAGGTCGCGGGCTTTGCCGAGCGCCGCGGCTCGGCCGAGGACGCGCGGCCGCTGTGCGAGGATCTGCAGCCGGCAGTCCCCCCGGCCGGGCCGAAATCGGCTCCACCCGCGCTGCGCGAGGCCGGTGCCGGCCGGCCGACCAAGCGCGAGCGCCGCGCCATCGCGCAGTTCACCGGCGAGGACGAGTTCTAGCGGCCGGCACCACGAAATCGGCCGCGAAATGCGGCCTTCGATCACTTGCCCGGCGAAGCCCCTTGCGCTACCACCCGGCCTGCTATCGGAGCGGCTAATGACCTACATCGTCAACGAAAATTGCATTAAGTGCAAATACATGGACTGCGTCGAGGTGTGTCCGGTGGACTGCTTCTACGAGGGCGAGAACATGCTCGTCATCCACCCCGACGAATGCATCGATTGCGGCGTCTGCGAGCCCGAGTGCCCGGCCGAGGCGATCAAGCCCGACACCGAGCCGGGGCTGGAGGAATGGCTCACGCTCAACGCCGAATACGCGAAGGTCTGGCCCAACATCACCGCCAAGAAGGAACCTCCCGCCGACGGCAAGGAGTGGGAAGGCAAGCCCGGGAAGAAGGAGCTTTTTTCGCCCAATCCCGGCACCGGCGATTAGCCTCATCCGTTAACGCGCGAAGTTCCCAAGGATCGCCGCGTTTCAGCACGTCCTCCAAAGGAGGATGATGCCCGGGTTTGCCGCCGCTTGTGCGGCCCGCTTTTCGAAGACCTTGCCGGCATCGCTGCAATCTGCCGGCCGGTCCGGGCCCGCGTGTTAACCAGCGGTGACAAAAATGTAATGCGGAAATGCGCCGAAACCGCCATTTGGGGTCCCGTAAGGCTTTGATTTCTGGCAAAAATGTGCTATATATCTTGAAAATGAGCAAATCACCGCACCCGAACCGCTCCCCCGTTGGGAGCGTAATTTTTCCGGGTGCTCCGAGGAACCCGCAACCAGGGACGTGAGACCCACGCAAGTTCCGTGGCTGGAAAAACGCGTCATCGTTCAACCAAGAAGACCACTGTGAGCAAGAAAAAGGCATCCACGACCGCCGCCCGGCGGAGGGCATCGCACCCCGTACGCGCCACCGCGCGCCGCGGGGCTCCCGTGACCAAACCGTCCGCGCCGCGCCGGCCGGATGAAGGAGCACCCCCTGGAATGACTGCTAAGAAGGCAACGCAACGCCAAGGCTTCAAGACCAACGAGTTCATTGTCTACCCCGCGCATGGGGTCGGGCAGATCGTTTCGATCGAGGAGCAGGAGGTTGCCGGCGCGAAGCTCGAGCTTTTCGTCATCAGCTTCATCAAGGACAAGATGACGCTGCGGGTCCCGACCGCCAAGATCGTCTCCGTCGGCATGCGCAAGCTGGCCGAGGGCACGCTGGTCAAGAAGGCGCTCGAGACGCTCAAGGGCCGCGCCCGCGTCAAGCGCACCATGTGGTCGCGCCGCGCGCAGGAATACGAGGCCAAGATCAATTCCGGCGACATCGTCGCCATCGCCGAGGTGGTGCGCGACCTGTTCCGGTCGGACACCCAGCCCGAGCAGTCCTATTCCGAGCGCCAGCTCTATGAGGCGGCGCTCGACCGGCTCTCGCGCGAGATCGCGGCGGTGCATCGGGTGACCGAGACCGAGGCGGTCAAGGAGATCGAGGGCGCGCTCGCCAAGGGCCCGCGCCGCGGCCCGGCCAAGGCCGAGGGCGAAGCCGAAGAGGAACCTGTGGTCGAGGAAGAGGCGGCCTGACCGGCTGTCACATTCTCGCCCCGAGACTGGAAAAGCCCGGCCGAAAGGCCGGGCTTTTTGCTGGTGTTTGCTCGTTAACCACTCTGAAAATCCACAGCAAATGGCAAGAACTGGGCAGCCGAAGCCATAAATTGGCTTGCTTTGTTGTCAGAATGCCACGCGTTACGGGGAAACAGTCGTGGGACGGGGCATGCGGGGGCTATCCAAGCACACCAACGTGCGTACTTTGGCTTGCTGCGCCATTCTGGGCGCGGCCGGCGTTACCGGTCTGATCGCAGGCGTTGCGATTGGCGGCGGGGGAGAAACCCTGCAAACGTCCAAAATCAGCATCAATCTCTCGGCGAACGAGGCGATTTCGTTCCGCTTCCCGGCCGACTGGTCCGAGGCCGCGCATGCGCAGCCGGCGGGCTACGAACTCGCGTCGGCGAGCAGCAGCCAGGCGGCGATGTTCGAGCAGCAGCCGGTTTCCTCCTACACGGTGGCGTCCGCCGGCAGCGTGATGCCGGTGCCGTCGCACCCGGCTTATGCGGTGGCGTCCGCGAGCGCGATGCCGTTCATGCCGTCGCGGTCGTCGGCGACCGCAGCCGCCGTCGACAATGCCGTTATCGCCAACGGGCCGGTCCCGCTGCCGAGGCCGGCGCCCGCCAGGACCACCCAGACCGCGTCATTGCAGCCGCCGGCCGCCGATACCGCCGCCGCCAAGACTGCCGCGCACGCCAAGCTTGCGGCCGCAGCCGCCAAGCCCAAGCCCGAATCGAACGCGGTGCTCAACGCCGCCCAGATCGCCAGCATCAAGAAGCGCCTCAACCTGACGCCCGACCAGGAACGCTACTGGCCGGCGGTCGAGGCTGAGCTGCGCAAGATGGAATACGTCAAGGGTACCAAGGGCACCAAGACCGCCCAGATCGACACCACCAGGATGAACGTGCAGGGCCTGCGCGACGCCGGCTTCCCGCTGGTGATGAGTTTCTCCAGCGAGCAGCGCACCGAGTTGCGCTCGCTGGCGCATCTGCTCGGCCTCGAGAACGCGATGTCGGGCATCTGACGAGTTTACGCAGGGGAACGGGGAACTGGCCCGGCCGCAAGGCCGGGCTTTTTGTTTGCGTGATGCGCGAGGCGACGAGCGCCGTCGTCAGATGTTCCTCCCTGTTCGGCTACCGTTCGCCGCTGTTCCCCAAAGAACGAATCGAGCGCGGCGCGAATCGGTGCGCGCGTTCGTTGCCGGCGGGTTAATCGCGCGCCGCGCGGGTCTCAGCCCGCGCGCTTCCACGCCGCGGCGGCATCGAGCATGCGCCGCGCCGCGTTCGCCATCGCCACGTCGATCATGCGGCCGTCGACCGTGGTGGCGGCGCTGCCCTGCGCCAGCGCCTGGTCGAACGCCGCCAGCACGCGCGCGTAATAGTCGAGCTCGGCCTCGCTCGGCGCGTACAGCCGGTTGCACGGTTCGATCTGCGAGGGATGAATGAGCTTGCGGCCGCGATAGCCGAGCCGCCGCGACAGCGCGGTGTCGCGCGCAAAGCCGTCGGCGTCGCGCACGTCGGCGAACACGCCGTCGAGCGGCGTGTCGAAGCGCGCGGCGCGCGCCGCGATCAAGGTCTGCTGGCGCGCGTGCAGCATCTCGGGACCGTCGAGCGACCAGACGCAGCCGAGATCGGTGTTGAGGTCGCCGTCCTGCGCGCCGCCGAAGCTCGCCGAGGCGACGCGGGCGGCCGCCACGCTCATCGCATAGGCGTTGAGCACGCCGAGCGCGCTCTCGATGCCGAGCACGAGCTTGGTTGCGCCCGGCGTCACGCCGCGCGCCGCCTCGCGCGCGGCGATCATCGTGTCCCAGCGCAGCACCTCGGCGGGCGTCTCGACCTTCGGCAGGAAGATGCCGGCAAGCTCCGGCAGTCCGACGATGGCGTCGAGGTCGGCGTCGGCCAGGCCGCTGTCGAGCCCGTTGACCCGCACCCACAGCCGTGCCGCCGCTGATCTTCGGCGCATAGGCGCGCACGCCGTCGCGGGCGTGTTCCTTCTCGGCCGGCGGCACCGAATCTTCGAGATCGAGCAGCAGCGCGTCGGCCGGCAGGCCAAGCGCCTTGTCGAGAAACTTTTCGCGGTTGGCCGGGACGTAGAGGAAGCTGCGGGCGAGGGGCATGTCATTCTCCCTCCGTCATCGCCGGGCTTGGCCCGGCGATCCCGCTTAGGGAGGCACTGGGCTCACCTAAGCGGGATGCCCGGCACAAGACCGGGCATGACGACGTGGATCGATCGGTGCTTCGTGTCATCGAACTATTCCGCGGCCTGCGCCGCGCCCTTGCCGCCGCGACCTTGGTCACGCCGGCCGTCACCAGCGCGCCGATTTCCGCCGGCGCATAGCCCAGCTCCCGCAGCACCTCCTCGGAATGCTCGCCCAGCATCGGCGAGGTGCGCTCGATCTCCGGGCCGCCGTGGTCGAACAGGATCGGGTTGCGCGTGGTGCGCATCTTGCCGAGCCGCGGATGCTCGACCTCTCTCACCACGCCGCGCGCCTGGATGTGCGGATCGTCGAACACCTCCTTGAAGTCGTTGACGCGCGCACACGGTACGCCAGCCGTCATCAGCGCCTGTTCGAGCTCCTGCGAGTCCCGCGCCCGGATCGCCGGCTCGACCAGCGGCAGCAGCGTGTCCTCGTTGGCCTTGCGTTTCGCGTAGGTGGCGAAGCGCGGATCGGCGAGATGGGCGTCGAGGCCCAGCACCTCCATGAGCTTCCGGAACAGCCCGTCGTTGGGCGTGCCGATCGCCAGGTAGCGCTTGTCCCTGGTTTCGAACAGCTGGTAGGGCGCGGTCAGACGGTGGCGGTTGCCCATCGGCTGCGGCGCGCTGCCGGTCTCGAGATATTCCGCCGCCTCCCAGGCCGCCGCCGCGATCGAGGCCTCGACCAGCGACACGTCGGCGATCCGGCCCTCGCCGTTGCGCGCCGCGCCGACCAGGCCCGCGAGCGTCGCGTAGGTGGCAAACAGCGCGCCGAACACGTCGGCGGTCTGCACGCCCGGCCGCATCGGGCGTTGCCCCGGTTCCCCGGTCACCGACAGCACGCCCGAGAACGCCTCGATGATCAGATTGACGCCGGCGCGCCGCCGGTACGGCCCGTTCTGGCCGAAGCCCGACACCGACGTGTAGACGATGCGCGGATTGATCGCCTTCACCTGCGCGCTGCCGAGCCCCAGCTTGTCGAGCGCGCCCGGCCGGTAGGCCTCCAGGAACACGTCCGACTTCTCCGCGAGCTTGAGCAGGATCGCGATCGCCTCCGGCCGCTTCAGGTCGAGCACGAGGCTGCTCTTGTTGCGGTTGAGCGCGGTGAAGCTCACGCTCTCGCCGTTCCTGATCGGCGGCGTGGCGCGGCTCATGTCGCCTTGCGGCGGCTCGACCTTGATGACGTCGGCGCCCATGTCGGCGAGCAGCGTCCCGGCGAGCGGCCCGGCGATGAAATTGGCAAGCTCGATGACGCGAAGCCCGGCGAGCGGTTTAGCCATATGGCGATCCTTGCATTGCCCCGGCGTCAGTCATTGTATCTTCAGCCCGGCCTTGTCGATGATCGCCTTGTACATCGGCACCTCGCGCGCGATCCGGGCGCGGAACGCGGCCGGCCCTTCGGCGGTCACCGGCAGCCCGGCTTTGACGAATTTTTCGCGCACGTCCGGCCGCGCCAGGATGACGTTGAGCTCCTTCACCAGCCGGTCGACCACCGGCTGCGGCACGCCCGCCGGCGCGAAGATGCCCTGGAAGGTGTCGGAGACCGCGTCCTTGACGCCGGCTTCGTCCAGCGTCGGCACGTCCGGCAGTTCGCCCCAGCGCTTGTCGGAGGTCACCGCGATCGCCCGCACCTTGCCGCCGTCGATCACGCCCATCAGCGAGCCGATATTGGCGGTGTAGAGATCGACCTGGCCGCCGAGCACGGCGGTGGTCGCGGGGCCGGCGCCGGCGAACGGGATGTGCTGCATCTGGATGCCGGTGCGCTGCTTGAGCACCTCGCCGGCGAGATAGGGCGTGGTGCCCGCGCCCGGGCTCGTCCAGTTGAGCTTGCCGGGATTGGCTTTGGCCTTGGCGATGAAATCGCCCATGGTCTTGATCTCGGATTGGGCCGGCACCACGAATGCATTGGGCGACGCGCCGATCACCATGATCGGGGTGAAGTCCTTGAGCGGGTCGTAGGTCACGTTCGCGTAGAGGCTCGGATTGACCACGTAGGCGCTCGAGCAGACCAGCAGCGAATAGCCGTCCGGCGCCATGCGGGCGACCGCGGCGGTCGCGATGCTGCCGCCGGCGCCGCCGCGGTTCTCGACGATCACCGGCTTGCCGAGAAGCTCGCCGAGCTGCGTGTTGACGAGACGCGCCGCGATGTCGGTGCCGCCGCCGGCCGGGAAGCAGGCGACCATGGTGATCTGCTTGTCCGGATACTCCGCGCGCGCGCTGTGAAACGGGATGGCGCTCGCGGCGCAGGCGAGGGCGGCGAGCAGCGCGCGGCGCGCAGTGAAGGCCATGGCGTCCTCCCGGGACTTGTTTTCTGTTGCCGCGAGTATGGCAAGCATTTCGGCTGGCGTCATGTCTGTCTCTCCGCGCGCTCGGTGCGCATCGCAGCGCCCTCTCCCCTTCGAGGGAGAGGGCAGCGAGGTGGTCCAGCAGCAGGGAATTGGGTGAGGGGTCATCTCTTGCTACGAAGGCCCCCTCACCCAAGCGAGCACGCGGCAACACCCGTGAGCCCTCTCCCACGGAGGGGAGAGGGCGCGAGATGCACACCGCGCGCTCGCGGCGAAGCTCCGGGGGCTTTGCGCGTCGCCAGCCGGCATGCTTCAATTGCGCTCCCTCCGCGCAAGACCACATCCCAGCAATGACGATCACGCCATGACCGACAGCTTCGACACCATCATCGTGGGCGGAGGCGCAGCCGGATGCGTGCTGGCCAACCGCCTGTCCGCCTCCTCGAACCACAAGGTGCTGCTGCTGGAGGCCGGCCCCGATACGCCGCCCGGCGCCGAGCCCGCCGACGTGCTCGATACCTACGCGACCTCCTACTACAACGACTCGTATTTCTGGCCCGAGCTGAAGGTGCACTGGCGGCGCAAGGACAACTCGCCGCTCATCGGCTTCTCGCAGGCGCGCCTCATGGGCGGCGGCTCCTCGGTCATGGGCATGGTGGCCTATCGCGGCACGCCCGACGATTACGCCGAATGGGAGTCGCTGGGCGCCGCCGGCTGGGGCTGGAAGGACGTGCTGCCGTTCTACCGCAAGCTCGAGACCGACATGGATTTCGGCGGCGACGAGCACGGCAAGGACGGCCCGGTGCCGATCCGCCGCACCCCGCAGCAGGACTGGGCGCCGCTGTCGAAGGCGGTGCTCACCTACGCGCAGGAGCGGCAGATCCCGTACCTCGCCGACATGAACACCGACTTCCGCGACGGCTACGGCTCGGTGCCGATGAGCAACTGGCCGGACAAGCGCGCCTCGGCGGCGATCTGCTATCTCGACGCCGCGACGCGCGCGCGGAAGAATCTCACCGTCATCAACGGCGCGACCGCGACCGGTCTCGTGTTCGACGGCCGCCGCGTCACCGGCGTGAACGCGCGGATCGGCGGCGCAGCGAAGCAGTTCAACGCGCGCGAGGTGATCCTGTCGCTCGGCGGCATCCATTCGCCGGCGTTCCTGATGCGCCAAGGCATCGGCCCGGCGCGCGCACCTCAAGGACACCGGCATCGAGCTGCGCGCCGACCTTCCGGGCGTCGGCGAGAACCTCTCCAACCACGCCATCGTGTTCGTCGGGCTCCTGCAGAAGCCCGGCATGCGTCAGGCGCAATCGCTGCGCCCGCATCCGATGACCTGCTTCCGCTATTCGTCGGGCCTGCCCGGCGCGCCGCCGACCGACATGTACATCAACGTGCAGTGCAAGACCTCGTGGAGCCCGCTCGGCTTCCAGGTCGCCAACCTGGCGCCGAGCCTGCTCAAGCCGAAGGCGCGCGGGCGCGTCTCGCTGAAGTCGAAGGACGCGGCCGAGCCGCTGGTCGAGTTCAACTTCTGCGGCGAGGAGCTCGACCTCAGGCGCTTCATGCAGGGCTTCCGCCGCGCCGTCGAGGTGCTGGCGCACGAGCAGGTCCGCGCCATGACCGAGGTGACGTTCCCGGTGAAGTTCAACGACCGGCTGCGCCGCCTCAACCGCATCAACACCGGCAACAAGATCAAGAGCGCGCTGGTCGCCACGCTGATCGATCTGGTGCCGCCGCTCGCCGGGCCGGTCTTCTCGACGCTCGCCGACCGCCGCGTCGATCTCGCCGCGCTGGTGCAGGATGACGAGGCGCTGGCCGAGCACATCCGGCAGAACGTCGCCGGCACGTTCCATCCGGTCGGCACCTGCCGCATGGGCGCGGCCAACGACCGCGATGCGGTCACCGACACCATGGGCCGGGTGCGCGGCATCGGGGGCCTGCGGGTGATCGACGCTTCGATCATGCCGACCGTGCCGCGCGGCAACACCAACATCCCGACCATCATGCTGGCCGAGAAGGTCTCCGCCGCCATGATCGCCGAGGCCGCGCGCGGCGCCGCCGCGTGAGCGGACATGTGCCAGGCTCTTGCCTCCGTTCGTCCCCGCGAAAGCGGGGACCCAGTTCGCTTGACAGGAGCTGGATGCCCGCTTTCGCGGGCATGAGCGGAGAGAATGGTGCAATGTGCTGGATCAGTTCTAAGATGAATCGCGGCATCAGCATCGACGTGCACGCCCACCTGCTGCCGCAGGAGACCATGCGTCTCCTCGGCAGGGAATCGGAGCGCGTCGCGCCGAAGCTGATCGAGCAGGGCGACGGCTCGCTCGACATGGAGATCGCCGGCCGGCTGGTGCAGCGGCCGATGCCGCGGCAGATCTTCGATCTCGACCTGCGGCTCGCCGAGATGGACGCCAACGGCGTCGACATGCAGCTCGTCTGCTCGGCGGTGCAGACGTTCTTCTACGGCGAGGAGCCGGCGCTCGGCGCGGCCTGCGCGGCGCTGCAGAACGACGGGCTGGCCGCGGTCGTGAAGCGCCATCCCGGCCGCTTCAAGGGGCTCGCGACCCTGCCGATGCAGGACCCGCAGAAGGCCGCCGACGAGCTTCGCCGCGCCGTGCGCACGCTCGGGCTTTACGGCGCGCAGATCGGCTCGAACGTCAACGGCGCAAACCTCGACGATCCGGCGCTCGAACCGGTGTGGGCGGCGGCGGACGAATTGCGCGCGTTCTTTCTCGTCCATCCGCACGGCGAGATCGTGCCGGGCGACCGGCTGAAATCGTACTACATGCGCAACTTCGTCGGCCTGCCGTTCGAGACCACGGTGGCGGGCGTGTCGCTGGTGTTCGGCGGCGTGCTGGAGCGCTATCCGAACATGACGGTCTGCCTCTGCCACGGCGGCGGCTTCGTGCCGTACCAGATGGGGCGCTTCCTGCATGCGCATGCGGTGCGCGCCGAGCCGAAGGCGCGGCTGCGCGAGCCGCCCGAGGCGTCGCTGGCGCGATTGCACTACGACAGCATCGTGCATTCGACCCGCGCGCTGGATTTTCTGATCGATCAGGTCGGGCCGGAGCGCGTGCTGCTCGGCAGCGACTACCCGTTCGACATGGGCAATCTCGATTGCGTCGCGCGGGTCGAGGCGCTCGACCGGCCGCGGGCGGTGAAGGACGCGATCCTGGGCGGGCGGGTGCAGGAGGTGCTGGAGCCGGTAAGGAAGAGATAGGCGTGACAGCAGCGGCGCCTCAGAAATTCTGGTCGATCTTGGGCTTTCCAGCTTGGTCGATCAGCGCCACTTGAATCCTCTCGGTATCCAGAAATTCTCGAAATTTCTGTCTCAGCAGCTCGCTTGTGCCGGCGTACATCTTGTCGAATGCGAGGCCGGCTTTTTCCGACTTCCAGAACTCATGAGTGTCGATCGTGCTACGCACGAACGACCGGTCAGGGCACACCGCGATAACTCTTATTGGCTTGTGCCGCCGCGCAAGCGCTCGGTCGAGCCAGGTCTTGGCGGAGGCGATCGTTTGCTTCGGTGCGGCCGTCGCGGGTGCAGGTGCGGTCTTTTGGTGATGGTCGCGTAGGGCCGCGAGCTCGTTGAACAGGTAGACCATCTTGAAGCCATTGCGCTCAAGCGCACCCTGCCGGACGTCCATGACGCGCACGAAGCGCGTGATGATCGACCGGCGATTGAGGTCAGCATAGAAGTCCGAATTGAGCGGCAGGATGAATACGACATCGCATCCGTCCGCAGCCGCGAACATGATCGGTAGGTTGTCGATGACGCCGCCGTCCTCGCAATAGTCGTTTCCCATTTTGACGTAGGGGAACAACGGCGGCAGGTCCATTGAGGCAAATACGCCACGCTTGATGCCATCCACGAATTGCTCGGGATTGGTCCTCTTCAAGATCGTGAGGTTCGCGCGCGGAACCGGTAAGTCTTCATTTTGGCTGTTTGTAGTGCATTCCAATTGTCCTGACTGCACGTTGGAATGCGTGAAATAGAATTTGATCGGCGAGTTGTAGATTTGGTCCCGGACTGCCGGCTGCTTGAATATTTCATCGAACTGAGCTTGCCACGGCGTTGTTTCGAAGAATGCATTCCGGCACGCTGGGGCATACCAGGATGGTGTAACGAGCGACTTCAGCTGGATCGAGCTCCACCATTTTTTGAGTTCGGTCTGTCCGTCGGGCTTGTCCGTGTCCAAAAGATTGGCGAGCCAGAATAGCGCATTCCACGAGCCGATCGACGTGCCGGCGATGACCTCGACCTTGCTCAGTGCATTGTTCTGAGCAAGGAAGCCATAGATCGCCTCCATGGCGCCCGCCTGAAACGCACCTTTTGCGCCCCCGCCGGCAAGTACGATACCGATTTTGTTGACGTCTCCGAAGAGTTCGCTGGCCGTCGGTTGTTGTGCCGGAGCATACGGCTGGATGCGGGCACGAGGATGCGATTTGCGCCAGCGGCCAACGAGTTTCTGATTGAACCAAACCGAAAAATTGTAGGCAAGGAACAGCCCGATGGCGAAGAGAAGGACCATCAACAGGACGTAGGCCACCTCGTCCACGGCCGACAGGAAGAGATACGGCCAGTCGAAATATCCCCGCAGACCTACGCTTACTTTTTTATGCAGGTAGAGAATCCAAAGGCCTGTCAATCCGATGAACGGAACAAGAAACCCAAACGGCAGGCGCGGTAGGATCGAACCGACAATGGAAATCAGGGCCGGCTTGCTCATGGACGTCCTTCCAGCGGGCTTGTTTTCGCAACAGCCGCCGTTGCCTGGATGGAAGGATCGTCGCCGCCAGCTTCCCCACCCGTTGTAATTGAGGATACGACAGCGCAACCGCTGTCATCAATCATGCTTGGAGCGGCTTCAGTACCAAGCCCGCGGGGCCCGAATGGCTACAGCGAGCCCGCAGGCTCCTGCGCATCGGTCGTCAGTCCCCCGCCTTGCCTCCCCGCGATACTTCGCCTCGTCCGCGCATTTCGCCACGTGCGCGTCGCGGTTGATCATCTGCAGATTGGGAAAGCCCCAGAAATTCAGCAGTTGCGGCCAGGGCAGATCGCGCTGCTCGCTCCAGACCCGGAACAGCGGCACGCGGTGATCGACCTCGGCGGTCTTCCACAGCCGCGCGCCGCTGGTGGCGCAGCGGCGCGCCTGCAGCCGGCGCAGCAGCTTGCCCTGATCGCTCGGCGCGTTCCACAGCCGCCACGCCACCACGCAGGCGGTGTGCCACTCGGCGTTCTTGTTGCGGCCGCGCGCCCACAGGTCGGCGTGCCAGCCGAAGCGATAGACCGGCTGTCCGCACACGCAGCAATGGCCGGGGCCGAGCGCGAACGGCTTCTCGCGATAGGGCGCCGGCGGGCTGCGGAAGCTCGCCGCCAGGCCGTCGCCGCGCTTCTCGTGCAGCCGCCAGGTCCAGCCTGCGGGCGCGCCGCTCTTGTCCGCCAGCACGCGCGCCAGCCGGTCGGCGCGCAGCGGGTGCGCGCGCCAGTAGCTGTCGATCGCGAGCCGCGGCGTCGGCGGCGTCCAGCGGCGCGCCAGCGCATGGGTCAGCACCGGCGCCGGAAAGATGTCCGGCAGCGCCCGGTCGAGGCGGGCGCGCGCCTGCTGGTTCTTCAGTTCGCGCCACGCGGACAGTTTCAAGAGCGAATCCCCCGGCCGCCGAAACCCCGGATTGTGTCAGCGGTTGGTAAAGCCTTTGTCACCGGCGCGCGTTATGCGCCGGCCGCGCTGCAGCCGCCGGATCGCCTGGTCGAGGGCCGACAGGAACGCCGAGCGGTCCTTCGGCGTAAACGGCCGCGGCCCGCCGGTGACTTCGCCGGCCGAGCGCAGATCGTGCATCAGGTTGCGGACCGCGAGCGTCATGCCCATCGACGCCTCGTCGAACGGCTTGCCGTTCGGCGCGATCGCCTCGGCGCCGGCCTTCACGCAGCGGCTCGCCAGCGGCACGTCGGCCGTGACGACGATCGCGCCCGGCCCGGCACGTTCGGCGATCCAGTCGTCGGCCGCGTCCATGCCGGCGCCGGCCGCGATCCGCTCGATCAGCGGGTCCTGCGGTACCCGGATGAAGCCCGCCGCCACGACCGTGACCGGCAGGCCGTGGCGGCCGGCGACGCGGTAGATCTCGTCCTTCACCGGGCAGGCGTCGGCGTCGACGTAGATGCGGATCGGACTTGTGCCTTCGGTCATCGCGCTCTGCCGAATTCGCGGGCGTGCTGCTCGCGGGCATGGGTTTACGCTAGGGGAGGCGCAATGCAAGATCGGCGTCGGATCAGCCAGTACGAGAACAGCCCTTCATGGACAGCGCCAACCGCGCCCGCAACCTCGGCTTCTTCTTCGACGCGTCGGTTCAGCGTTCGCCCGACAAGGTTGCGATCATCGACCTTCACGGCGGCCGCGAGCGCACCTCCACCTACCGCCAACTCGACGCCCGCATGGACCGCGTCGCCAGCATGCTGGCGCGGCTCGGCGTGCATCCGGGCGAGCGGGTCGCCATGCTGGTCGGCAACCGCACCGAGTTCATCGAGTTCTTCTTCGGCGCCATGCGGGCGGGCGCGATCCCGCTGCCGCTGAACGTGCGGCTCGCCGCCGACACGCTCGAGCGCATCGTCTCCGACGCAGGCTGCGTGCTGGCGCTGGTCGATCCGAGCAGCAACCGCGACGCCATCGGCATCGCCGAGCGCGTGCCGCTGCGGCAGCGGCTCCTGCTCGACCAGGACAAGCTCGGCTTCCTGCCGTTCGAAGCCGAGATGGCAAAGCCCGCATCGCCGGTCGCGCCGCCGCCGATCGCCGACAACGCGCAGGCGTTCCAGCCCTACACCTCGGGCTCGACCGGCCGTCCGAAGGGCGCGATCATGACGCACCACGGCATGCTGTGGTACGTCGCCTACAGCCAGCGCTACTGGCCCTACACCGAGAACGACCGCGGCATGGTGGCGCTGCCGCTGTTCCACAAGAACGCGCTGCGCGGCACCGTCAAGCCGATGCTCTATGCGGGCGGCTCGTTCGTGCTGATGCCGGGCTACGAGCCGCGCGGCTATCTGGAGGCGCTGGCCAAGTACAAGTGCACCTATTCGCGCGGCGTCGCGGCGGTGTTCACCATGATCCTGCAGCACCGCGACTATCTCAAGTCGCTCGATCTGTCGGCGCTGCGCAGCATGACGATCGGCTCGGCGGTGGTGACGCCCGAACTGATGGACGCGGTCGAGCGCACGCTGCCGCACGTCAAGGTCAACGAGAGCTACGGCCTTACCGAGGGCGGCAGCCCGCTGCGCGAGCCGCTCGACGGCCGCAAGGTGCCGCGCGGCAGCGCCGGCGTGCAGGCGCCCGAGGTCGAGATCAAGCTGATCGACGCGCAGGGCAACGCGGCGGAGGAGGGCGAACTGCTGATCCGCTGCCCCTATGTCTGTCTCGGCTATCACAACGAGCCGGAGATCACGGCCGCCAAGCTCAAGGACGGCTGGCTGCACACCGGCGACATTCTCTACCGCGACCGGGACGGCTTCTACTATTTCCGCAGCCGCGTCGACGACATGTTCAGTTGCGGCGGCGAGAACGTCTATCCGAAGGAGGTCGAGAACCTGCTATTTGCGCACCCGGATGTCGTCAACGCCGTGGTGGCGCCGGTGCCGCATGCGGTGAAGGGCTTCGTGCCGGCCGCGATGGTGATCCCGCGCCAGGGCTCGGGGCTGACGGCGGACGGTCTCAAGACCTATTGCCTCGACAAGGGCCCGGCCTATTCGCATCCGCGCTTCATCGACATCGTCGAGGCGCTGCCGCTCAACGGCGCCGGCAAGATCGACCGCGGCATCGTGCAGGCGAAGCTGCGCGAGGCGTATCGCGAGACGCGGTGGAGGCGGCGAAGCAGTAGATCGATCCGCTCGTCCCCGCGAAGGCGGGGACCCAGCGCTTAGTAAGAACTGGTGCCCGCTTCCGCGGGCACGACCGGAAGAGCGAAGGCTTGGACGCTACTCCGCCTTCAGGCCCGACGCCTTGATGATCGGCCACCACTTGGCGATCTCGGCCTTGTGGTGCGCCAGCAAGGCCTCCGGCGTCTGCTGCTCGCGCGGCCAGATGTCCTGGCCCTGGTCGGCAAAGCGCTGCCTGACGGTCGGATCGGCGAGCGCCTGCACCACCGCGGCATTGAGCTTGGCGACGATCTCCTTGGGCGTGCCCTTCGGCGCCCACAGCCCGTGCCAGTAGGAGACATCGAGCGCCGGCGCGCCGGCTTCCTCGATCGAGGGAACATCGGGCAGCGCCGCCCAGCGTGCCTTGGCCAGCACCGCGTAGGTCTTGATGGTGCCGGCGCGCGACTGCCGCAGCGCGTTCGCCGCCTGGTCGAACATGATGTCGACCTGGCCCGAAATCAGATCCTGCATCGCCGGCGCGCCGCCGCGATACGGCACGAAGCCGAACCGTGTCCCGGTCGCCTGCTGGAAATAGAGGCCGGTCACCTGCGCGCCGCCGGCCGCACCGACGGTCGCGGCGGTGGCCTTGTCGGGATTGGCCTTGAGCCAGGCGATCAGCGCCTTGACGTCGTCGGCCGGGAAGCTCTTGCGCGCGATCAGGAGTTGCGGCGTGATCGCGAGCAGCGCGATCGGCTCGAAATCGCCGACCACGTCGTAGGGCAGGGCGTAGGTCGCGGCGTTGACGACGTGCGTGCTCCACTGCCCGATGCCGACCGTGTACCCGTCTGGTGCGGCACGGGCTAAGCGCCCGACACCGAGATTGCCGCCGGCGCCGGCGACGTTCTCGATCACGACCGGCTGGCCGAGCGCGGCCCGCATCGGCTCCGCAAGAATGCGCGCCAGCGTGTCCGACGGCCCGCCGGCCGGGAACGGCGCGATCATGGTGATCGGCCGCGCCGGGTAGCTCTGCGCGGTTGCCGGTCCAGCCATGACGGTGGCGAATGCGGCGGCCGCAAGCAGCGTTCTCATGATCCCTCCATCGCGCCGGCCCGTTTCGACATTGAGATTTTTCGATTTGGCCCGCAAGCGATATGCTGCCGCAGCGGCGCGCGACATGAGACGGCCGCACGCATGGGGAGTGTCGGATGGCGGTGCGCAACGGAAGCGAATACGTCGAGGGCCTGCGCCGCACTCCGCGCGAGGTCTGGGTCGCCGGCCGGCGCGTCACCGACGTCACCGCCGATCCGGTGTTTCGCCGGCCGATCCAGTCGATCGCCCAATTGTTCGACCTGCAGGTCTCGCCCGAGCACCGCGAGGTCATGACCTATGTCTGCGAGGAGACCGGCGAGCTCGCCGGCTCGTCGTTTCTCACCCCGCGCACGCCGGCCGATCTGGCCAAGCGGCGGCAGACCATGAAGGTGTGGGCCGACGCCACCTTCGGGATGGTCGGGCGCTCGCCCGACTTTCTGAACACGGTGCTGATGACGTTCGCCGAGAACGCCGATTTCTTCGCGCAACGCGGCGATGCGCGCGGCGCGATGCTGGCCGACAACGTGCGCAACTACTACCGGCTCTGCCGCGACCGCGACTATTTCCTCACCCATGCGCTGGTCAATCCGCTGGTCGACCGCTCGAAAGGCTCGCACCAGCAGGAGGGCACCTACGCGCATCTCGGCGTGGTCGAGGAGACCAAGGACGGCCTGATCGTGCGCGGCGCAAAAATGCTGGCGACGCACGGCCCGACCGCCGACGAACTGGTGGTCTATCCGCAGCCCGGCATCCGCGACGGCGAGGAGCGCTACGTGCTGGCGTTCGCGGTGCCGTGCGGCGCGAAGGGCCTGCGCTTCATCTGCCGCGAGCCGTTCGACAGCGGCAACCAGTCGGAATGGGACCATCCGCTCGGCGCGCGCTTCGAGGAGCCGGACGCGATGTGCGTGTTCGACGACGTGCTGGTGCCGTGGGACCGGGTCTTCCTCTACGGCGACGTCAAGATGGGCAACGCGCTGTTCCAGCAGGCGAGCGTGCGCAACCACACCGGCCATCAGACCGCGGTGCGCGGATTGTCGAAGACGCAGTTCGTGGTCGCGGTCGCGATCGCGCTGACGCGCTCGGTCAAGACCGACGTGTTCGTGCACGTGCAGGAGCAGCTCGGCGAAATTCTCGGCTATCCGCAGATGATCGAGGGCGCGATCGCCCTGGCGGAGCAGAAGGCCGAGCCGACCGGGCGCGGCGCGATCCGCCCGGCCTACGCGCCGCTGCAGGCGCTGCGCTACCATCTGCCGCGGTTCTACGATCGCATCGTGCACGTGACGCAGGTGCTGGGCGCGGGCGGGCTGCTGATCAGTCCGATGGAGGTCGATCTGCGCTCCGAGATCGGCCCGGATATCGCGCAGTACTATCGCGGCGCCGGCATCGAGGCCGAGGAGCGCATCCGCATCGCCAAGCTCGCCTGGGACGTCACCGGCACGCAGTTTGCGCAGCGCATGGTGCAGTACGAGCGCTATTACGCGGGCGATCCGGTGCGGCTCGCGGCCAATTACTATCTCGACCAGACCCACGATGGGCTGCTGGCGATGGTGAAGCGCGCGCTGCGGCCGGAGTGATCGACCGCGTCCTTGCCGTGCTCGGCTACTCCCTCTCCCGCGAAGCGGGGAGGGTGGCGAGCGAGCGCGAGGCGGGAGGGGAGACCGTCGTGCGATCCCTCTCCCGCCCTCGCTTGCGCGGGCACCCTCCCCCTGCGGGGGAGGGGACGCACCGCCTTCGTGGAGCGACGTTGTCTAAAACCGCTTGGCGCCCGCGATCGCCGCGAGCGCGGCGTTCGCCACCTGCTTGTCCTGCTCGCCGGTGCCGGAGCCGACGCCGATCGCGCCGATGACGTGGCCGTCGACGATCACCGGCAGCCCGCCCGGCAGGTTGATGCGCTTGCCCTGGGTCGAGATCGCGAGCTTGAGGTCCATCGGATGGCCCATGTCGCCGGTCGGCACGCCGTGCGAGGCCGCCGTCACCGCCTTCATCAGCGAGCTATCGATCGACAGCACATAGGCGCCGTCCATGCGGGCGAACGCCAGCAGGTGGCCGCCGGCATCGACCACCGAGATGCACTGCGGCACGTTCATCTCCTTGGCCTTGGCGATGGCCGCGTGCAGGAGCTTCAGCGCCCCCTCCGACGTGAGTTTCAGCGATGCGGCGGTGTCTGCCATGTCCTTACCCCTGTGTCCGTCCGACCTGTTGCACGTGATAGCCCGCGACCTTCTGGTAGCGCTCGAAGATCGCGCGCAGTTCGTCCTGGCTGATGACGTCCTCGAGCTTGTCGAAGCGCCTGTCGCCGGTGCGCTGCTCGACCGTGTCGACGATGACGTTGGGCGGCGCGGTGCGGTTCTGCACCACGATCTTGCTCGTCGCCGGCAGCCGCTGCGCCTCGTAGGCCTTGAGCGCCGCCACCGGATCGGGCTCGCTCTTGAGCAGCCGCGCCAGCGTCGCCGCGTCGAGGATCGCCTGCGCGCCGCCGTTGCCGCCCTGCGGATACATCGGGTGCGCGGCGTCGCCAAGCAGCGTGACGCGCTCGAACGACCAGCGCGGCAGCGGGTCGCGGTCGACCATCGGGTAGGAGTGAATCGAGTCGGCGTTGCGCATCATCTGCGGCACGTCGATCCAGTCGAACACCCAGTCCTCGTAGACCGGCAGGAAATCCTCGAGCCTGCCGGGCTTGTTCCAGTCGACGGCGACCGCCACCTCGCGCTCGATCTCCGCCACCCAGTTGACCAGCTGGTTGCCGGCCGCGTCGATATTGTTGCGGATCGGATAGACGATCAGCGTCGAATGCCGCGCCCCGATGCGCGCGATGCTGCGCCCGGTGAGATAGGGCGGCCGCCGCGTCACCCCGCGCCACAGGTTGATGCCGCGATAGACGAACGGCCCTTCGTCCGGAAAGAACTGCGCCCGCACCGCCGAATGGATGCCGTCGCAGGCGACCAGCACGTCGCCGTGCTGCGGCGCCAGCGCCGCGCCGTCCGGCGCCGCGAAGCGCGCGGTCACGCGGCCGCCGCTCTGCTCGACGCCGGTGCAGCGATGCCCGGTGATGAAATTGTCCGCGCCGATCCGCGCCTCGCACCGCGCCGAGCAGCACCGTGTGCAGGTCGGCGCGGTGGATCGAGAAATGCGGCCACTGGTGGCCGGCGGCGAGCCCCCACGGCTCGCGATAGACCAGCTGGCCGTGGCGCGTGAAGAACGCGTAGTCTTGCGGCTGGCACGCAACCGCCGCGAGCTTGTCCTGCAGGCCGAGCGCGCTCAGCTCCTTGACCGCGTGCGGCCCGAGATTGATGCCGACGCCGAGCGGAAAAATTTCGGGTGCGGCCTCGAACACGCGGATGCGGCGCGCGGCGCCGCTGGCATGCACGGCCAGCGCCAGCGTCAGCCCGCCGATGCCGCCTCCGATGATGATGACGTCCATGTGTCGTGCGCGCTCCGCGGCGTCAAATTGTCAGGCCGTGTCCGCGCTGGCAACCTCGCAATATGCATTGAGGCCAAGCGCCGGATCGCCGATAGTCCGGGTCAACGCGCGCCAAGAACAGGGGAGGGATCAAGCCATGATGTCCGACGCCGACCGCAAGCAAGCCGCCGATATTCTGATGGCCGCCGAGAAGGAGCGAAAGCAGGCGGTCCAGCTCTCCAAGACCTGGCCGGACATCGCGATCGAGGACAGCTACGCGATCTCCACGCTGGTCGCCAAGCGCAAGATCGCGGCCGGCGCCAAGCTGATCGGCCACAAGGTCGGGCTGACCTCGAAGGCGATGCAGCGCTCCTCGCATGATCGACGAGCCGGACTACGGACACCTGCTCGACGACATGATGATCGCCGACGGCGCGAAAATCCCGCACGCCAACTACTGCAAGCCGCGGGTCGAGATCGAGCTCGCCTTCATCATGGGCAAGCGGCTGCTCGGCCCCGGCATCGGGCTCACCGAAGTGCTGCGCGCCACCGAATACGTGGTGCCGGCGATCGAGATCGTCGACGCGCGCCTGCAGGACCCGCGCAAGATCTTCGACACCGTCGCCGACAACGGCGCCGCCGCCGGCATCGCGATCGGCGGCCGTCCGGTCGGTCCGATGGACATCGACCTGCGCTGGGTCGGCGGCATCATGTACAAGAATTCCGAGATCGAGGAGACCGGCGTCGCCGCCGGCGTGCTCGGCCATCCGGCGCTCGGCGTCGCCTGGCTCGCCAACAAGCTCGGCTCCCACGGCGTCGCGCTCGAGCCCGGCCATCTGGTGCTGGCGGGCTCGTTCACGCGCGTGGTGTTCGCCGGCAAGGGCGACACGCTGCACGCGGATTTCGGCCCGCTCGGCGGCATTGCGGTGCAGTTCGTCTGAGAGCCCGCGAGGGCGTCAATTCTCGTAGCTCACCCGCAGATGATCGCGGTGATAGAACCGCAGGTGCTGCACCAGCAGCACCGCTTGCGCGACGACGGCGACGATCGCCGCGTAGAGGTAGAGGTCGCGCCCGCTCATATAGGCGAGCCACGCGCCGAACGCGCACGTCAGGATGAGGCTGATGAGGTTCAGCGCGAGGATTGCGGGCAAGCCGCTCTCGCCGACGAGAATCCGCCGGCGGATACCGAACTGACCGAGCAGGAACGCGCTGCAGAGATACGCAAATACCAGGATCAGCAGCACGCCCGCCGACAAGACGCCAACGAGTACCACGACACGCCCCTTTGCCTCACTGCCCGCCAAGGATAACAACCAAGGCTAACAACCGGAGCGGCCACACTGCCAGCAATTCACGTGTGGAGAATGCGATATAGGCGCTTGGCTGTTGCCAAACAGCAACGATTCGTCGGGTGACCGGCATCGGCATGCAACAGTGCCGCCATAGGACAGGAAGAACATGCCGATAAGGCTGAAAATATGTGCGGCGCTGCTGGTCGCGGCGCTTGTCGCCATCCAGGCCGCACCGGCCGCCGACTACCCGACGCGGCCGGTCAGCCTGGTGGTGGCGTTCACGCCGGGCGGCCCGAGCGACGTGCTGGCCCGCATTCTCGGCCGCAAGCTCGAGCAGATCCTCGGCCAGCCGTTCGTGATCGAGAACAAGCCCGGCGCCGGCGGCAACATCGCGGCCGAACTGGTCGCGCACGCGGCGGCCGACGGCTACACGCTGCTCAACGGCAACAACAGCATCCTCGCCACCAATGCCGCGCTCTACAAATCGATCGGCTACGACGCGGAGAAGGATTTCGCGCCGATCGGGCTGATCGGCTCGCAGGCCAACATCCTGGTGGTCAACCCGGCGCTGCCGGCGCGCACGATGGCCGAGCTGATCGCGCTCGCCAAGGCGAGCCCCGGCAAGATCAACTTCGCCTCGTCCGGCTATGGCGCGGCCGCGCATCTCGCCGGCGAGCTGTTCAAGACCGAGGCCAAGATCGACATCGTGCACGTGCCCTACAAGGGCGCGGCGCCGGCCTTGCAGGACGTGATCGCCGGCCACGTGCAGATGATGTTCGCGACCGCGGCGTCGGTCGTGCCGCACATCCGCGACGGGCAAGGTGCGCGCGCTCGCGGTCACGACGCTCAAGCGCACGCCGGTGTTTCCCGAACTGGCCACGGTCGACGAACTTGGGCCTCAAGGGCTTCGACGCCACCACCTGGCACGGTCTCGTTGCGCCCGCGAAGACGCCGAAGGAGATCGTCGCGGCGCTCAACCGCGCGACTGGTGGCGGCGCTCGCCGATCCGGGCGTGCAGAAGTCGCTCGGCGATCTCGGCGTCGACATCGTCGGCGGCACGCCCGATGAATTCGCGGCCTACATCAAATCCGAAATCCCGAAATGGACCGCGATCGTGAAGGCCTCCGGCGCCAAGTTGGACTGATCCGGCAAGAACGAAAGAAATGCCAATGAACAAACTCGCCCATCGCGTCCGCCGCGTCGGCCATCTCGATCTGCCCGGCGCCGGCCAGGTCTGCGTGTCGGGCGGCCACGCCTATGTCGGCCACATCCCGAGCCCGAGCCAGCTCGGCACCTCGATCATCGACGTGTCCGACCCGAAGCATCCGCGCGTCGTCGCGACCATCACGCTCGACGATCCGACCTCGCACAGCCACAAGGCGCGAACCGTCGGCGACGTCCTGATCGTCAACCACGAGCGCAACATGAGCCGGATCGGCCGGCGCGCCGAACAGCTGCCGGCCGAGCGACGCGTCCTTGCCGACACGCTCAAGCGCGAGCCGACGCACGCCGAGCTCGCCGCGAAGATGAACGTCACCGAGGACGGACCTGCGCACGCTCGAAGACTACGAGCAGCGCGGCTACGACAACGGCGGCTTCAAGATCTACGACGTGTCGAACGCCGTCGCAGCCGAAGCTCGTCTGCTACCAGAAGACCGGCGGCATCGGCACGCACCGCTTCGACATGGACGCGCGCTACGCCTACATCTCGACCGAGATGAAGGGCTATGTCGGCAATATCCTCGTCATCTACGACATCCGCGATCCGTCAAAGCCGCAGGAAGTCTCGCGCTGGTGGATGAACGGCCAGCACCTCGCCGGCGGCGAGACGCCGACCTGGTCCGGCAAGCGCCACCGCCTGCACCACGCGCTGCGCCGCGGCAGCGAGATGTGGGCGAGCTGCTGGCACGGCGGCTTTCATGTCATCGATGTGTCCGACCTGGCGAAGCCGAAAACCGCCGGCCGCTACAACTATCACCCGCTGTTTCCGGAGCCGACCCACACCATCATGCCGGTGCCGGAAAAAATCGGCGGCAGGCGCATCGCGCTGGCGATCGACGAGGAGGATCAGGCCCAGAGCGCGACCGAGGAGGAGGCGCGGCGCGGCCGCGCCCATGCCTGCATTCTGACGTTCGATGTGAGCGACCTCGCCGACATCAAGCCGCTCGGGCAGTTCCAGGTGAGCGAGCTCGATTCGCCGTTCAGCCGCACGCCCGGCGCGCGCTTCGGCGCGCACCAGTATTGCGAGGCGATGCACGGCACGCTCGCGCACGCGGTCTGGTTCGGCGGCGGCTTGCGCATTCTCGACGTCGCCGACCCGCTGTCGCCGCGCGAGGTCGGCTACTTCATCCCGGAGCCGGTCGGCGGCAAGTCCGCGCCGCAGATCGAACGACGTGGCGCTCGACGACCGCGGGCTGATCTACGTGGTCGACCGCCACGTCGGCTTCGACATTCTGGAATACGACGGGACGCGGTAGGCGCTGTATCCCTCCCCCGCAGGGGGAGGGTGGACGCGTGCGCAGCACGCGGCCGGGTGGGGAGCCTGTGCGGCATGGCGCCGGTTCCCCACCCGCCTCGCTTCGCTCGGCACCCTCCCCCTGCGGGGGAGGGATGAGACCGAGTCTCTGGCGCTCGACTGGCTCACGCCTCCGCGGCGGTCGCGGGCGAGGCCACCTGGACCTGGAAGAAGTCGTCCCACACCCGGTCGAGCCGGGCGAGCATCTCGCCCGGCGGCAGCACGCCGAGCCGCTCGCCGTCGCGCTTGAGCACGCCCAGCCGGTCGAGCTTGGCGAGCGCGTCGTCGACCTCGAAATCGATATCGGCGTGGAACGTGTCCTTCAGCCACGTCTCGACCGTGCCGTCGAGCGCGTCCTGCGTCAGCGGCGTCTTGGCCACGCGCAGGAAATAGTAGGCGAGGAACGCCTCCTTGCATTCCTGCTCCTCGGCCGCGCCGATCATGTAGTCGAACAGGCCGGCATTGTTGTTGACGTTGCGGAAGTAGATGTTGTCGGTCAGTTCCTTCTGGTACCTCAGCGACTGGCGCTGATAGCGCAGATACTGCCGCATCACGAAGCCGACCAGCGCGACCAGCCCGCTCATGGCCGCGAACGCGGCCTTCATCTCGTCGTGCTCGACCGCCGATACCAGGCCGAGATAGAAGCCGATGACCAGGGCCAGCACGGTCATGGTCGACGCCAGATTGAGCAGGATCGGGATCGCGCCGGCGAGCGCCGGCACGCTCAGCGCCAGCTTGTCGAACATGCTCATCACCACGCGCACGTTCGGGAACAGCGCGTTGAGATCGGTCGCCGCGATGTTGCGGAAATACTTGATCAGCACCGAGCCGGGCACCATCTTGCGCGCCCGCAGCCGCTTGCGCTCGCGCTTCTTGGCGATCTCAGTGTCCGGCTTCATCGCCACGAACAGCACCACGTCGTCATAGACGGTGACATCGTGGCTGCGCTTGCGCAGCCCGAACCAGGTGCTCTCTTCGATCGTCTCGGTGTGGTGGCCGCGCCGGAAGAACTTGACCTCGCGGAAATTGTCGACCGGCGCCTCGACCTCGACCTTCATCACCTTGCGCTCGCGGTGCGCGGCCTCGACCTCCGCGTGTGACATTTCGATGAAATTGGCGCCCTTGAGCACGGCGTCGAGCGACTCGACCAGGTCCGCATAGGCGCGGTCGAGTTCGGCCGGCTCGAAATGCGCGTGCGGGTCGAGTTCGGGATTGAAGTAGTAATAGTCGTGCCGCAGCCGCTCGAGCTGCGCGAAGTATTCGTAATGATAGATCGCCGCCAGCATCCGGCAGATCTGGCGGAACTGCTCGCGCTCGGCTTCGCTCGCGAGCGGCCCGTGCTCGATCAGCGCGGTGAGGATGTCTTCCTTGCGGACGGGAATGAACTGGTCGCGCTCATTCCCGCCGCTGGTGTCGGTCATTGTCATTGCGAGGATTGATAGAACGTCCTGGCGTCGGCGCTGAAGGCTTTGCGCGATTCGGCATCGATATAGAACATGTGCCCGCCGCGATAAAGCTGCAGGCTGGTGCGCGACGGGTCGCCGATCGGCGGCAGGTGGTCGAGCACGTAGCGGCTCGCGCCGTAGGGCGTGACCATGTCGCTGTAGCCGTGCGCGATCATCAGCCGGAACGACGGCGTGAGCGACAGCAGTTCCCGGATCTCGGTGGTGGCGTTGGCGGTCGCGCGTCCGCCGCCGCCGCCCCATTCCCAGGCGCTCGTGACCTCGCCGTTGAGCAGGTTGTAGGTGAGCTCGGTCTTGAAGCCGAGTTCGTCGCGCGCGTAGGTCGCGTAGGCGCTGCCGTAGGCGCGGCTCAACCCATCGAGCATCGGGTCGGGGTTGTGGGAGTTCTGCGATTCCGGATGCGGATCGGCGACCGCGAAGCTGGCGTCGTAGCGGCTCACCACCTTGCCCTCGGCCGAGCGCAGGTGCTTGAGGTAGGCGTCGTGGATCAATCCGCGCGAGCGCGCCACCACGTCCTCGGGCAGCCCGGTGAGCTGCGCGACGCGGGCATAGAAGCCCTTGGCGGCCTCGCCCTTGGGCGGCGCACCGGCGAGCGTGGTGAGATAGTCGGTGAGCGCGAAGCGCTCGGCCTGCGCCTGGGCTTCCTTGCTGAAGGTGCCGTTGCGCTCCATCGCCGCCGCCGCCAGCGACGGCAGCCGCAGCGCCGCGCCGAGCGCGTACTGGCCGAAGGTCAGTTCGCTCGCGAGCAGCGGCGACACCATCACGATGCCGGCGACCGCGATGCCCTGCTCGTGCTGGAGCGTGCGCGCGACCTTGGCGGCGCGGAAGCCGCCGTAGCTCTCGCCGAGCAGATATTTCGGCGAGGTGTTGCGGCCGCTCTTGCTGAGATAGAGCGCGATGAACTTGGCGATCGCCTGCGCGTCCTGCCGGACGCCGTAGAACATGGCCTTTTCGCCCTCGGACTTGGCGGCGCGGCTCCAGCCGGTGCCGACCGGATCGATCATCACCAGATCGGTAAAGCCGAGCCAGGTGTTGGGATTGTCCGTGAGCCGCACCGACGCCGCGTCGTTGCCGGGGAACTCGGCGATGCGCGGCCCGACCAGGCCGAGGGTGAGGAACGCCGAGGCCGCGCCCGGGCCGCCGTTGAACGCGAAGGTGACCGGCCGGCTGCCGGGCTCGGCGTTCTTGGCCACATAGGCGGTGTAGTAGACGAGCCCGGCGCGCTCGCCCGACCGGTCGAACAGCGCGAGCGTGCCGGCGGTCGCGGTGTAGTCGAGCTTGCCGGTGGGGGTGGCGACGCTGTGCTCGGTGACCGAATCGGCCGGCAGCAGCCGCAGCACGCTCTCGGAGCCTTGCCGCTGTTCCGGGGCGCGCTGCTCGGGGCCGCGCTGTTCGGTCTGCGTCTGGGCGGCCTGCGGCCGGCGCGGGCGTTCCTGCGCAACCGCATAGGTGGTCGCGCACGCGACCACGAGCGCCAGCAGGAGGCTGCTCGGCGTCTTGATGTTCGGGAGATGCATTTTTCGGGCGTCCTTGATGCTTCGGGCGCCCCCCAAAGTCGGGCCACCATAGCGGAAACCGTACGCCAAGCTCAAATCGGTTCCGCGGTAGACAATGGGCTGAAGATCGGGGCAATGTCGGGGCATTCCCGGCCACCGCCGGGCGTCAAGAAACACCGAAAAGGGTGCCGGAAATGCCATTTCCCAGGGCTTCGCGCGCGCTTGAGCGCTTCACCGTTCTCGACCTGACCCGCGTGCGCTCGGGCCCCACCTGCGTGCGGCAATTGGCCGACTGGGGGGCGAATGTCATCAAGATCGAGTTACCGCCCGATCCGAATGCCGGCGAGGGGCTCGGCGGCCCGCGCGGCGGCTCGGACTTCTCGAACCTGCACCGCAACAAGCGCAGCATGACGCTCAATCTGAAGTCGCCGGCCGCGGTCGCCGCCTTCAAGCGCATGGTCAAGAAGGCCGACGTGGTGGTGGAGAATTTCCGGCCCGACGTGAAGAAGCGGCTGGGCATCGACTACAAGGATCTCGCCAAGATCAATCCGAAGATCGTCTATGCCAGCATCTCGGGCTTCGGCCAGACCGGGCCCTATGCCAACCGGCCGGGCTTCGACCAGATCGCGCAAGGCATGGGCGGGCTGATGTCGGTCACCGGACTGCCGGGGCAGGGGCCGGTGCGCGTCGGCATCCCGATCGCCGATCTCTGCGCCGGATTGTTCTGCGCGCTCGGCATCATGGTCGCCCTGCTGGAGCGCGAGAAGTCGAAGAAGGGCCAGCACATCACCACGTCGCTGCTCGAAGCGCAGATCTTCATGCTCGACTTCCAGGGCGCGCGCTGGCTGATCGACAAGAACGTGCCCAAGCAGGCCGGCAACAACCATCCGACCTCGATCCCGACCGGCGTGTTCAAGACCGCCGACGGCCACATCAACATCGCCTCGACCGGCTCGACCATCTGGGCGCGCTTCTGCAAGGCGGCCGGCGCCAAGGACCTCGCGGAACATCCGAACTATCAGAACGGCGCCGACCGCTCCAAGCATCGCGACCAGCTCAACGCCGACATCGAGAAGCACACCGTCAAGCGCACCAGCCAGGAATGGATCGACCTGCTCGCGGAAGCCGGCGTCCCGGCCGGCCCGATCTACTCGATCGACGAGGTCTATGCCGACCCGCAGGTGAAATATCTCGGCGTCGCGCAGCCGGTGAAGAAGTCGAAGCTCACCATGGCGCGCCAGCCGATGTCGCTGTCGCGCACGCCGAGCAAGCTGGTGGCGCCGCCGCCGGAGCTGGGCGAGCACACCGACATGGTGCTCAAGGAATTCGGATTCAGCGCCAAGGATATCGCGGCGCTGCGCAAGGCCAACGCAATCTGATGGCGCACGGCTGATGTGCGCGGGAGACCGACGATGGATGACGTGACCAAGACCGATAAGATGCTGTCGCGCAAGGATGGGCGCGTCGGCTACGTGATCTTCAACAATCCGGAACGCCACAACGCCGTGTCGCTGGAGATGTGGCAGGCGACGTCGCGCATCCTCGACGAATTCGCCAAGGACGACGAGATCCGCGTCGTGGTCATCACCGGCGCGGGCGGCAAGGCGTTCGTGTCCGGCGCCGACATCTCCAAGTTCGAGAGCGAGCGCGCCTCCAAGGACGCGCAGCGCGTCTACAACGAGACCGTCGAGCGCGCCTATGTGAGCATCCAGGAATATCCCAAGCCGACGATCGCGATGATCCGCGGCTATTGCATCGGCGGCGGGCTCGGGCTCGCGATGTGCTGCGATCTGCGCATCTGCTCGGACAATTCGAAGTTCGCGGTGCCGGCGGCGAAGCTCGGGCTGGGCTACGGCTACAACGGCCTGCGGCGGCTGATCGACGTGGTGGGTCCGGCCTTCGCCAAGGAGATCTTCTTCACCGCGCGCCAGTTCGACACCGAGGAGGCGCGCGTCATGGGTCTCGTCAACCGCGTGGTGCCGGGCGCCGACCTCGAGAAGTACGTCAAGGACTGCGCCGACACGATGGCGGGCAACGCCCCGCTCACCGTCAAGGCGGTGAAGTACATCGTCGGCGAGGCCATGAAGGACGAGACCAAGCGCAACCTCAAGCGCTGCGCCGAGATGGTCGATCAGTGCTTCGCCAGCAACGATTTCATCGAGGGCCGCCGCGCCTTCATGGAGAAGCGCAAGCCGGCGTTTACCGGGACGTGACGGGTCTTTCTCGGCCTCATGCTGAGGAGGGCGCGCAGCGCCCGTCTCGAAGCACGCCACGGTGCTCGCGGCCATCCTTCGAGACGCGCCCTGCGGGCGCTCCTCAGGATGAGGGCCTGGGCAAGCGGCGGCAAGTGGTCGCGGAGGCTGGGGCCCGGATTGATGTTTCAATAGCAACGTGAGAAGCGGCGCCCGCCAAGACGCCGCGGCAGGAGAGGGAACGGCGTGGCCTCGGTCGAATTGCGAAACCTGACGAAGCGCTATGGCGAGCTGGCGGTGGTCGACGACGTGTCGCTCACCATCGAGCACGGCCGGCTCGTCTGCCTGCTCGGGCCCTCCGGCTGCGGCAAGACCACGACGCTGCGGCTGATCGCCGGTTTCGTCGAGCCGTCCGCCGGCGAGATCAGGGTCGGCGACCAGGTCGTGTCCTCTCCGGCGCGCACCGTGCCGCCCGAGCGGCGCAACATGTCGATGATCTTCCAGAGCTACGCGCTGTGGCCGCACATGACGGTCGCGCAGAACGTCGCCTACGGCCTCGAGCTGCGCAAGCTCGACCGCGCCGCCATCACCCAGAAGGTCGGCCAGATCCTCGCCACCACGCAGCTCGGCATGCTCGCCGACCGCTACCCGGGGGAACTCTCGGGCGGCCAGCAGCAGCGCGTGGCGCTGGCGCGCGCGCTGATCGTCGAGCCCGAGACGCTGCTGCTCGACGAGCCCTTGTCCAATCTCGACGCCAATCTGCGCGAGGAGATGCGCTTCGAGGTGCGCCGCCTGCACGACGAATACCGCTACACCACCGTCTACGTCACCCATGACCAGTCGGAGGCGATGACCACCGCCGACGTGATCGCGGTGATGAATCTCGGCAAGATCGAGCAGGCCGGCTCGCCCGAGGAGATCTACGACCGGCCGCGCTCGGAATTCGTCGCCCGCTTCATCGGCTCGAGCAACGTGGTCAAGGGCAAGGCGGTCGACGACAGCCACATCTCGTTCTGCGACGTGCCGCTGCGCTGCGTCGGCGACAAGCTGACGCCCGGCACGGACGGCGCGATCTCGGTGCGCCAGCACGTCATCCGGCTGTGGGCGTCGGCGCCGCAATCGATGGAGAACGTGGTGCCGGCCACGGTGGTGCGGCAGGTCTTTCTCGGCAACAGCCGCGACTACATGGTGGCGACCGCCGACGGCACGCAGTTGCGGGTGGTGACCTCGCCCGCCGAGAACATCGCGCAAGGCGCGCCGGTGTGGCTGCACCTGCCGCCGGAGCGCTGCCGGGTGCTGAGTGGCTGAGCTTACGAACCGGGGCGACAGGACGAGGCGAGGATGAAAGACACGATGAAGAAGCAGCCCACGATTTCCAGACGCGCCGTGCTGGCGGGCTCGGGCGCGCTCGCGGCGTCGAGCGCATGGAGCACGCGGGTGCTGTCGGCCGCGCCGCCGGCGAGCACGGTCACGCCGGCGCTGATCGAGGCGGCGCGCAAGGAAGGCAACGTCGTCTTCTACACCTCGATCGACCTGCCGGTCGCCGAGCGGGTCGCCAAGGCGTTCGAGGCGAAGTATTCCGGCGTCAAGGTGCGGGTCGAGCGCACCGGCGCCGAGCGCGTCTTCCAGCGCATCGGCCAGGAATATTCCAGCAAGCTCTACAAGGTCGACTCGGTCAGTTCGTCGGACGCCGCGCACTTCATCGTCTGGAAGCGCGAGGGCATCCTCGAGCCGTACGTGCCGGAGGACGTCGCCGGCTATCCGGCCGAGCACAAGGATCCGGACGGCACTTACGCGACCTTCCGCTCCTGGGTCTGCACCATCGGCTACAACACCAACCTGGTGAAGGCCGAGGACGCGCCCAAGAGCTACGCCGACCTGCTCGATCCGAAATGGATGAGCAAGATCGTCAAGGCGCATCCGAGCTACTCCGGCACCATCATGACCGCGACCTATCAGATGTCGCGCGACCTCGGCTGGGGCTTCTTCGAGAAGCTCGCCAAGCAGAAGGTGATGCAGGTGCAGTCGTCGGCCGATCCGCCCAAGAAGCTCGCGCTCGGCGAGCGCGCCGTGATGGCCGACGGCAACGAGTACAACATCTTCATCGAAAAGGAGAAGGGCAGCCCGGTCGAGGTCGTCTACGCGGCCGAGGGCTCGCCGCTGATCGTCGGCCCGATCGCCATCTTCAAGAATGCGCCGAACCCGAACGCGGCGCGGCTGTGGCAGAGCTTCATGCTCTCGCTCGGAGGCGCAGCAGCTCATCATCGATGTCGGCGGCCTGCGCTCGGTGCATCCGGGCGTGAAGGAGAAGCCGGGACGCAAGCCGTTCGGCGAGATCAAGAAGATGAAGGACGATCCGGCCGCGGTGGTGGAGAAGAGCGAGGAGATCAAGCAGCGCTACGCCAAGCTGTTCGGGGTGTAGCGCTTCCTATCGCCTCCCCCCGCGAGCGCTTGCGAGCGGCGGGGAGGGTCGCGAGCGAAGCGAGCGGGGTGGGGGCCCGAACACCCCCACCCCTGGCCTCTCCCCGCAAGGGGGAGGGGAACAGACCTCGCCGGGAGGAAAGATCATGAGCAAGAAGCGGTTCACTCGGCGTGACCTGCTCAAGGCCTCGACCGCCGCGGCCGCGGCGAGCGTGTTCGCCGCGCCGGTGCGCGCCGCCGCGCCCGAGCCGACCGCGATCACGCCGGCGCTGATCGAGGCGGCGCGCAAGGAGGGCAAGCTTCTCTATTACACCTCGATCGATCTGCCGCTGGCCGAGCGCATCGCCAAATCGTTCGAGGCGAAATATCCCGGCATCGCGGTGCGGGTCGAGCGCTCCGGCGCCGAGCGCATCTTCCAGCGCATCGGGCAGGAGCAGGCGAGCCGCATCTACAGCTGCGACGTCGCGCAGACCTCGGACGCCGCCCATTTCATCGTCTGGAAGCGCGACGGCTGGCTCGCGCCGTTCGTACCGGAGGACGTGGCCAAGCACTATCCGGCGGAGCACAAGGACCCGGACGGCATGTTCGCGAGCTTCCGCGTCAGCTTGGGCCCGATCGGCTACAACACCAGCCTGGTCAAGCCCGAGGACGTGCCGAAGAGCTTCGCCGACCTGCTCGACCCGAAGTGGTTCGGCAAGATCGTCAAGGCGCATCCGGCCTACAGCGGCACGATCATGACCGCGACGTTCCAGCTGGTGCGCGAGTTCGGCTGGGGCTTCTTCGAGAAGCTCGCCAAGCAGAAGGTGATGCAGGTGCAGTCCGCGACCGATCCGTCGAAGAAGCTCGCGCTCGGCGAGCGCGCGGTCAGCGCCGACGGCGGCGAGTACAATCTGATCCAGATCAAGGAGGCCGGCGGGCCGATCGACATCGTCTACCCGCCCGAAGGCGTGCCGATCATCGTCGGGCCCAACGCCGTGTTCAAGAACGCGCCCAATCCGAACGCGGCGCGGCTGTTCCAGTGCTACTGCTTCACGGCCGAATGCCAGCAGCTCATCTCCGACTTCGGCGGCTTGCGCACCATGCATCCGCTGGTCAAGGAGAAGCCGGGACGCAAGCCGTTCCGCGAGATCAAGACCATGAAGGAGGACGCCGCCGGCGTCGAGAAGGCGAGCGAGGAGATCAAGGCGCGCTACAGCAAGCTGTTCGGGGTGTAGCCTGTTGCGCGCTCTTCGACCGGCCTCATGCTGAGGAGCCGCACGAAGTGCGGCGTCTCGAAGCGCGAGGCCGCCAAACTTCATCCTTCGAGACGCCCGCTGCGCGGGCTCCTCAGGATGAGGGCGGAGTGGAGGAAACAACAATGAGCAAGACCCGTTTCACCAGACGCGACATCCTCAAGGCCTCGACCGCGGCTGCCGCGGCGGGCGTGTTCGCCTCGCCCGCCAGGGCGGCGCCGCCGGAGGCCTCCCCGATCACGCCGGCGCTGATCGAGGCCGCGCGCAAGGAAGGCAAGGTCGTCTTCTACACCGCCATGGACCTTGCCTTTGCGCAGCGGCTCGGCAAGGACTTCGAAGCCAAGTATCCCGGCATCTCCGTGCGCGTGGACCGCTCCGGCGCCGAGCGCATCTTCACCCGCATCGGCCAGGAGATGAGTAGCCGCATCTACGCGGTCGACGTGGTCAACACCTCGGACCAGGCGCACTGCATCATCTGGAAACGCGACGGCTGGCTCGCGCCCTATCTGCCGGAGGAAGTCGCCAAGTACTACGACAAGTCCTACTACGACCCGGATGCGCTCCACGTCACCACGCGCGTGCTGATCTCGCCGCTCGGCTACAACACCAATCTGGTGAAGAAGGAGGATGCGCCGAAGAGCTTTGCCGACCTGCTCGATCCGAAATGGGCGGGCAAGATGGTGAAGGCGCATCCGGCCTACAGCGGCACGATCATGAATTCGACCTTCCAGGTCGCGCGCGATCTCGGCTGGGGTTATCTGGAGAAGCTCGCCAAGCAGCGCATCATGCAGGTGCAGTCCGCGACCGACACGCCGAAGAAGATCCAGCTCGGCGAGCGCGCGGTGATGGTCGACGGCGCGGGTTATCTGGTGATCCGCTTCAAGGAGGAGGGCGCGCCGGTCGAGATCGTGTTTCCGGAGGAGGGCACGCCGGTGGCCACCAGCCCGAGCGCGGTGTTCAAGTCGGCGCCCAATCCGAACGCGGCGCGGCTGTTCCAGAACTGGATGCACTCGCGCGAGGGCCAGCAGATCCTGATCGACTATGCGCGGCAGTATTCGCCGCACGCGCAGGCGGTCGAGAAGCCGGGCGTGCGGCCGCTCAAGGACCTCAAGCTGATGAAGGAGGATCCGGAGGCGACCGAGAAGGCGAGCGAGGAGATCAAGACGCGCTACGCGCAGATTTTCAAGGTGTGAACGCTTGCCCGCGATGAAAGCCCTTTCCCGGCGCGCGCTGCTCACGGCTTCAGCCGGCGCAGCGGCGAGCGCGCTGCTGCCGGCGCGCGTGCTGAGCGCCGCGCCGCCGCCGAGCGCCGTCACGCCGGAGCTGATCGCGGCCGCGCGAAAAGAGGGCAAGGTCGTCTGGTATGCGGCCATGGATCTCGCGGTGTCCGAGCGGGTCGCGCGCGGCTTCGAGGCGGCCTATCCGGGCGTCGCGGTGCGGATCGAGCGCACCGGCTCGGAGCGCCAGTTCCAGCGGCTGGCGCAGGAATATGCCGCCAACATCAACGCCGCCGACGTGATCAATTCCTCCGACGCCGCGCACTTCATCGCCTGGAAGCGCAACGGCTGGCTCGCCGCCTACGTGCCCGAGGACGTGGCGCGCTCTTTACGCGCCCGAGCACCGCGATCCGGACGGGCTCTATGCCACCTCGCGCGTCTATGTCTCTTCGCTCGGCTACAACACCAACCTGGTGAAGCCCGAGGATGCGCCGAAGAGCTTCGCCGACCTGCTGCAGCCGAAATGGCTCGGCAAGATGGTCAAGGCGCACCCGGCCTACAGCGGCACGATCATGACCGCGACCTTCCAGATCGCGCGCGATCTCGGCTGGGGCTATTTCGAGAAGCTCGCCAAGCAGAAGGTGCTGCAGGTCCAGTCTTCGGTCGATCCGCCGAAGAAGCTCGCGCTCGGCGAGCGCGCCGTGATGGCCGACGGCAACGACTTCAACCTGGTCCAGCTCAAGGAGCAGGGCCAGCCGGTCGAGGTCGTCTATCCGGCCGAAGGCGCGCCGCTGATCGTGGCCCCGAACGGCGTGATGGCGCGCGCCCCCAATCCCAATGCCGCCCGCCTGTTCCAGAGCTATCTGTTCTCGCGCGAAGGCCAGCAGCTGCTGTGCGACTTCGCCGCGCAGCACTCCGCCCATCCCCAGGTGACCGAGAAACCGGGCCGGACCCCGCTGGCGAAGATCAAGACGATGAAGGATGATCCGGCCGCGGTCGAGGCGCAGGCCGAGGACATCAAGGCGCGCTATACCAAATACTTCGGCGTGTGAACGGAACCCCGCGCATCATGACCATCGCCGTGCCCGCACCCCTGGCCCGCCCGAGCCACCGGTTCGACCTGTCCTGGCCGATCCTGATCCTGTTCGCGGCGGTCCTGTGCGTGCTCATCATCCTGCCGATGTCGTGGCTGATCTATTACAGCCTGGTCGACCGCAACGGCGCCTTCACGCTCGACAATTTCGCAAAGCTCATCACCGACGACGCCTTCGTCGACCCGCTCATCACCACCGTGATCCTGGCGACCTCGTCGAGCATCGCCTGCTGCGCATCGCCGCCGCGCCGATGAGCTGGCTGGTGGCGCGCACCGACATGCCGCTGCGCCGCATGGTGCGCGCGCTGGTGACCGCCTCGTTCGTGACGCCGCCGTTCCTCGGCGCCATCGCCTGGGAGTTGCTCGCCGCGCCCAACAGCGGGCTGATCAACAAGACCTGGCGCGCGCTCACCGGCATGCCGCAGGACGAGTACCTGTTCAACATCTACTCGCTGCCGGGCCTGATCTTCGTGATCTCCTGCTACACCTTCCCCTACGTGTTCGTGCTGATGGCGAACGCGCTCGACCGCATCCCGGGCGATCTCGAGGACGCGTCCTCGATCCTCGGCGGCGGCACCTGGACCACCGCGCGGCGCGTCACCATACCTCTCGTGCTCCCTGCACTTCTGGCCGGCGCGCTGGTCGCGTTCCTGCAGGCGATGACGCTGTTCGGCTCGCCCGCGATCCTGGCGATCCCGGCGGGCTTCCACACCATGACCACCAAGATCTGGAGCCTGTTCAACTATCCGCCCAAGCCGGAGCTCGCCGCCGCCGCCTCGGTGCCGCTCTTGGTGCTGACCGTGATCCTGCTGCGCGCCGAGCACCTGATCCTCGGCCGGCGCGGCTATTCGGTGGTCGGCGGCAAGCAGGGCAATCCGCGGCTGGTCCGGCTCGGCTGGCTCAACTGGGTGGCGCTCGGCTTCGTGTTCGTGGTGCTGATGTGCCCGGTGTTCCTGCCCTACGGCGCGCTGCTCAACGCCACCTTCTCGCAAGGTCGCGACCTCGTTCGTGTGGTTCGGCAACTTCACGCTGCACAACATCTACTTCGTGTTCTTCGAGCTCTCCGCCACCAAGCTCGCGGTCTACAACACCTTCGTGCTCGGCTTTGCGGCGGCGACCATCGGCACCGTCATGGCGCTGGTGATCGCCTACCTGACCACGCGCCGCGCCATCAAGGGCCACCGCACGCTCGGCTTCCTCGCCACCGCGCCGGTCGCGATCCCCGGCATCGTGCTCGGCGTCGGGCTGTTCCTCAGCTATGCGCGGCCGCCCTTGGTGTTGTACGGCACGCTCTGGATCCTGCTGATCGCCTTCATCACCATCGCGCTGCCGTCGGCCTATCAGCAGCTCCAGTCGGCGTTCCGCACCGTGCATGTCGATCTGGAGGAGGCGAGCCGCATCCTCGGCGCCACGCGCCTGCGCACGCTGTGGAGCATCACCGCGCCGCTGTTGCGCACCAGCGTGATCGCCACCTGGTGCTTCATCTTCGTCGGCGTGATCCGCGAATTGTCGGCCGCCATCATGCTGTTCACCTCGGAGACCAAGGTGATCTCGGTCCTGATCTTCGACCTCAACGAATCGGGCGACCTCGGCGCCATCTCGGTGCTCGGCATCATCATGCTGGTGATCACCTTCGCGGTGGTGATCGCGGTCAACCGCATCCCCGGCTTCGGCGACGCCCGCCTGCGCAATGCGTGAACCTATTGTTAGTGTCGTCATCGCCGGGCCGCGCCGCAGGCGCGAGTCTCCGGTGATCCCGATTAGGAGGGCACTGCGCCCCTAAGCGGGATGGCCGGGACAAGCCCGGCCATGACGTGTAAAGAGCATGCACATCAAATGAACCAGTCACTCCCCAAAATCGCCGTCGCCGAAACGCTGGCGCAAAAGATCGCCGCGCTCGACGCCGCGCGCCTGCCGGCCGCGCTCGCCGACAAGTGCCAGGACCTGCTGATCGACGTCGCGGGCCTCTGCGTCACGGCGCGCCACGAGGACTACGTCAAGGCCGTGCTGGCGGCGTTCGACGACGAGGGCGGCGCGACCGCGATCGGCCATGCCCGCACCATGAGCCCGGCCGCCGCCGCGCGTCGTGAACGGCACCGCGGCGCACGGCGAGGATTTCGACGACACCTTCGAGGGCGGCCCGGTGCATGCCGGCGCGGTGATCGTGCCGGCGGTGCTGGCGGCGTGCGAGCGCTACCGGCCGGACGGCCGCGCGGCGCTGCTCGGCATCGCGGTCGGCTGCGAGGTCATGTGCCGGCTCAGCACGGTGGCGCCGACCCGCACCCACAAGGCGGGCTTTCATCCGACCGCGATCTTCGGCGCCATCGGCGCGGCGGCCGGCGTCGGCGCGGCGCTCGGGCTCAACGCGCGGCAGCTGGTCGATGCGCTCGGCGTCGCCGGCTCGATGGCGAGCGGCATCATCGAATATCTCGCCGAAGGCACCTGGCCCAAGCGCATGCATGCCGGCTGGGCGGCGCAGTCCGGCCTGCGCGCGGCGCTGCTGGCGAAGCACGGCTTCCGCGGGCCGCGCACGGTGTTCGAAGGCACCCACGGCCTGTTCCACGGCTTCGCCAACACCACGCAGGGCGACTACGACGCGGTCACCGGCGATTTCGGCGCGCGCTGGGTGACCGAGACGCTGGCGTTCAAGCCCTATCCCTGCGGCACCATGGTGCAGCCCTATATCGATTGCGCGCGACGGCTTGGCCGAAGCGCGTCAAGGCGTCCGACATCCGCGAGATGGTCTGCGAGGTCGGCGAGGGCACCGTGCACCGCCTGTGGGAGCCGCTCGCCGCCAAGCAGCACCCGCAGAACGGCTATGCCGGCAAGTTCTCGACGCCCTACGGCATTGCCGCCGGCTTTCGTCCGCGGCAATCTCGGCCTCGCCGACTTCACCGACGAAGCGGCGCGCGATCCGGCCGTGCTCGCGCTCGCCGCCAAGGTGCGCTACCAGATCGATCCGCAGAATCCCTATCCGAAGAATTTCACCGGCCACATCCGCGCGGTGCTGAACGACGGCAGCGCGGTCGAGGAGCGTCAGCCGCACATGCGCGGCGGCGCGCACGAGCCTTTGACGCGGCAGGACATCGAGGACAAGTTCGCGCTCAATGTGAAGCACGGCGGCTGGGACGACGCGCGCGCGCAGCAGGCGCTCGCGCTGCTGCGACGGCTTTATGACGGCAAGATCGATCTCTCACCGCTGCGCGGATAGGAAAACGCCATGACACCGGGCAAGGAATTGGAAGGCCGCGTCGCGATCATCACCGGGGCGGGCCGCAGCATCGGCCGCGCGATGGCGCTCGAACTTGCGGCGGGCGGCGCCGCGGTGGTGGTGAACGTGCGCTCGAACCGCGCCGAGGCCGAAGCCGTGGTGAAGGAGATCGAGGCGGCCGGCGGCCGCGGCCTTGCCGCCGTTGCCGATGTCACCGATGCGTCGGCGGTTCAGGCGATGGCGAAGGCTGCGCTGGCCCGTTTCGGCCGCATCGATTACCTCGTCAACAACGCGGCGTTGCGGCAGGAGAAGACCATCGAGCACATGACCTTCGAGGACTGGCGCTACATCACCGGCATCGTCCTCGATGGCGCGTTCCATTGCGTGAAGGCGTGCCTCGAATCGATCAAAAAGAGCGATGCCGGCTCGATCATCAATGTCGGCGGCCTGACCGGCGCGATGGGCGCGCCCGACCGCGTGCACGTGGTCACCGCCAAGGCCGGTCTCGCGGGCTTCACGCGCGGGCTGGCGATGGAACTCGCGCCGCACAAGGTCACCGTGAACACGCTGGTGCCCGCCATGCTGGCGCGGCCAGACAAGCCCAATGAGGTTCCGCCGCATCCGATCTATCGGCCGATTCTCGGCCGCGCGGCCTGGCCGTCCGACTTTGCGCCGTTGACGCGCTTTCTGCTCGGCCCCGGCGCGCGCTACATCACCGGGCAGATCATCAACGTGAACGGCGGCACCTATTTCAACACCTGACGTGTGTTAATGCGGGACGCGGGCAGCCCTCTCGGGTGGCCGCCGGTCCGGTTGCGCGGCGCTTATTTGAGCTGACGCCGCATCGGCCCTGTGGATATCTTCTGCTTCTGTGGATAACGCGCGCCGGCGCGCTTGCGGCCACATTCGCCACTCACGTTCATGCAGCGAGCGAGAGGTGAGTGATGTCCGACGACGATGCCTACAGCCTGCCGAACCGGATCGTGCGTGCCGAGCAGCGGATCGCGCGCCAGCGCCAGATCGTCGAGGAACTCGCCCGTTTCAACTCCGCGGAGTCGGCCCAGGGTCTCCTGAACCTGATGGAGGAGACATTGGCCTCGTTGCGGGACAATGCAGCGCGAGGCCGCGCGCCCGCGCGCGGACGCGCACGACGCCTCCTAGCGTTTCACCGGTCACGCCCGGCGTTCTTGCGGCGTCATTTCCACGCAGGCTTCCGGGTGGCGCGGGCGGTTTCCTCCCCGGACGTCCGGGCGTAGGCTTGTTCCATAAGAACAGCCTGTCAGGAAACGCCCATGTTCTCCAATCAGCCGTTCGATCAACCATCCGATCATCGCAGTCGTTTCGCCGTTGCGCTGTCCGCTATCGTCCTGCTTGCGCTCGCCCTGCCGGCCGCCGCGCAGACCGCGCGCAATCTCAAGATCGTCGTGCCGTATCCGCCGGCGAGCGGCCCCGACATTCTGTCGCGCCTGATGGCGGACCAGGTCGGCCGCGCCCAGAATGCGACGGTCGTGGTCGAGAACCGCCCGGGCGGCGGCACCACCATCGGCACCGAGGCGGTGGCGCGCGCCGCGCCCGATGGCGGCACGGTGCTGCTGGTGGCGAATTCGTTCGTGGTCAATCCGGCGCTGAAGAAGGGCAACTACGATGTGGCCGGGAGCTTCGAGCCGGTCTGCCAGCTCGCGGCGACGCCGATCGTCCTGGTGGTGAAGGGCGACTCGCCGTTCAAGACGATCGCCGACCTGATCGCGGCCGCGCGTGCCAGGCCCGGCGAGCTTTCGGTCGGCGGCGCGCCGGCCTCCTCGCTGCAGATGGCCTACGAGGTGCTCAAGCGCGGCGCCAAGATCAGCATGACCTATGTGCCGTTCGGCGGCACCGCGCCGGCCGTCAACACGCTGATGGGCGGGCACGTCACGGCGGTGTCGGCCGACTATCCGACCGTCGTCGGACACATCAAGTCGGGCACGCTGCGCCCGCTGCTGACCGCCGGGCCCAAGCGGGTCGAGACCATGCCCGACGTGCCGACCTTCGCGGAGGCCGGCCTCGGCAAATACGAGGACGAGATCTTCTACGGCTACATGGCGCCGGCCAAGACGCCCGCCGATGCGATCAAGCAGCTCGGCGGCTGGTTCAGCGAGGCTATGGGCGCCGCCGAGGTGAAGCCGAAGCTCGCCCAGCAGGGCCTGTTCACGTCGATCAGGTGCGGCGCCGACTTCGCCGGCTACCTGCGCAACATGATCGACCAGTACGACCGCATCATCCGCGAGGCCAACATCAAGGCGGAGTAGGATTGGCCTTCGCTCAATCCACCTTGATGCCGGCGGCCTTGATGATCGGCCACCATTTCTCGATGTCGGCCCGCTGCCGCGCGCCGAGCGCCGCGGGCGTGAGCTGATCGGCCGCCGGCAGTTCCTGGCCGAGTTCGATCAGCCGCGCCCGCACTGTTGCGTCTGACAGCGCGTCGACCACGGCGGCGTTGAGCTTCTGCACCACGTCGGGCGGCGTGCCCTTGGACGCCCACAGCCCGTGCCAGACCGAGATGTAGAAGCCCGGCAGCCCCGCCTCGTCGACGGTCGGAATATCCGACGCGACCGCGAGCCGCGCCTTCGACGTGACCGCATGCGCGATGAGATTGCCGCCGCGCACCTGCGGCAGCGCGCTTGCGGCCTGGTCGAACGCCAGATGGATGCGGCCCGCCAGCATGTCCTGCATGCGCGGCGCCGCGCCGCGATAGGGCACCACCTGGATGTCGGTCTCGGTGGTCTTGGCGAACAACAGCCCGGCGAGATGCGACGCGCCGCCGACGCCGGTTGTCCCCAATGTCGCCTTGCCGGGATTGGCCTTGAGCCAGGCGATCAGCTCCTTGAGGTTCTTCGCCGGCACCGTGGTGGCGGCGACGATCAGCTGCGGGCCGTCGGAGATCAGCGCGATCGGCTCGAAGTCCGCGAGCAGGTCGTAGGGCAGCGTGTAGATCGCGCCGTTGACGACGTGCGAGCCCCAGTGGCCGATGCTGAGCGTGTAGCCGTCGCCGGGGGCGCGCGCGACCCGGCCGACGCCGATATTGCCGCCGGCGCCGCCGACGTTCTCGACCACCACCGTCTGTCCGAGCGATGCCCGCATCCGGTCGCCGATCAGCCGCGCGATCGTGTCGGTCGGCCCGCCGGCCGGGTAGGGCACCACCATGGTGACCGGACGCGAGGGGAAAAAGCCTGCCCGTGCGCCGGGATGGCGCTCAGCGCGGCCGCGGCTGCGAACAGCGCGCAGAAGAGACGATGGCGGATCATGGCGTCAGGTCCGGTACGAGGGGTCTTTGCGTTCGATCAGGCGCAGAAGCCCCGCCCATTCGGTGCCGAATGGCGCGTCGGGCGCGGCGGCGAGCTTGGCGGTGTGCTCGGACACCGCCGGCGGCGGAATGTTGAGCGCAGCGTTGCCCGCCATCGCCAGCACCTGCGTCTCGCAGGCGAATTGCAGATTGAACAGGTTCGAGAACGCGAGCGGGATCGAGGTCCCGACCGCGAGCAGGCCGTGGTTGCGCAGGATCATCACCGCGTTCTGGCCGAGGTCGCGCACCAGCCGCTTGCGCTCGTCGATGTCGATCGCGAGCCCTTCGTAGTCGTGATAGCTGACCTTGCCGTAGAACAGTTGCGCATGCTGGCTGATCGGCAACAGCCCGTCCTTCTGCGCCGCGACCGCGACGCCGGCCTTCGAGTGCGTGTGGATCACGCAGTCGACGTCGTCGCGCCCGCCGTGGATCGCGCTGTGGATCACGAAGCCGGCGCGGTGCATCGGCGCGTCCGGCTCCTCGATCAGGTTGCCGTCGAGATCGACCTTGATCAGGTTCGAGGCGGTGACCTCGTCGAACAGCAGCCCGAAGCGGTTGAGCAGGAAGTGCCCCGGCTCGCCCGGCACCCGCGCCGAGATGTGGGTGTAGATCAGGTCGGTCCAGCCGAAATGCTCGACCAGGCGGTAGCAGGCCGCGAGGTTGACGCGCTGCTGCCATTCGGCCGGGGAGGTGTGCGGTTTCGATCTTTTGCTGATCGCGGATGCAACCGGGTTCATTGTGCCCTCTCTCCAGGCGTCGGTGGATCAAGTAGCTCCGTCATGCCTTGCTTTACTTCACCCGCGCCGCCGCTTCCTTCACGACGCTCAGGTCGGCGTATTTCTGGATGTCGATCGGTCCCTTCAGGAACCCCAGCTCGCGCTGCACGTCGATATTGGCTTGCAGCGCCGCGAGGTCGGGCAGCAGGTCGGCGTTGCGATAGTAGTCCTTGCCGGTGAACAGCCAGGCCGCGAACCGCTCCGGCGGCTGCTTGGTCACCCGCGCGGCGATCTGCACCGCGGCGTCGTGGTTCTTGGGATCGAGATACCAGCGCACCACGCGCACCGCGTCCTCCATGAAATCGAGCATGGCGGCGCGGTTCTTGTCGATGAAGCCCTTGCGCACGGCCCAGACCAGCATCTGGGTCTCGCCGATGCCGTCCTTCTGGGTGAACAGCGGACGCCCGGCCTGCCGCAGTTCCGGATCGAACGAGAACGGCGCCACGAAGGTCGCGAGGTCGGCCTTCTTCGACAGCAGCATCGCCTTCATGGTCGGAAACGGCGCCTCGATCACGGTGTAGTCGCGCTTGTCCTCGAGCTTGTGCTTGCGCAGCATCGCCCGCATCGCGATGTCGACCGCGCTGCCGGCCGCGTTGGTGGCGAGCGCCTTGCCCTTGAGGTCCTCGACCTTCTGGATGCCGCTGTCCTTGAGCACGAAATATTCGTTGGTGTGGTAGCCCGGAACGCCGTCCTTGAACTGGTCGCCGACGACGCGCAGGTCCTCCATGCCGGCATTCTGGATCGCGAGCGCGAGCGAGGAGAACGCCAGGTTGCCGAGCTCGATCTCGTTGTTCGCCATCGCGGTGATGATCGCCGGCGTGCCCTGGAAGCGGATCGTCTCGAACGCGTAGGACTTGCCGTTGTTGCGCATCAGGTCGGCTTTTTCGAGCAGCAGCGGCGTCCAGTCGGACGGCGCGACCACCCAGCTCGCCCGGATCTTCACCGGATCGGCGGCGTCCGCGGTGCCGGCCGCCAGCAGCAGGGCGCAGCTCAGCGCCAGTGGCAATGCGCGCATGTTTCGCTCCCGGGGTGGTTTTGAGTTCTTGGCCGCGACGTTAGCACCGCGAGGCCGGCAGCGGCCAGTTGCGCCCGCATGAATCATGCTTCACTTTTTCACAAAGCGAGGCCAATTCGCCCATGCCCTATCGCCACACCGAGAACGTCGCCCGCAGGCTCGCGGCGCGCCACGACGCGATCCTGGCGGCGGCCTGCGATGCGGCGGCCGAAGGCGGCCTGGCGGCGGTGCAGATCGCGCCGGTCGCCGAGCGCGCCGGCGTCGCGGCCGGCACGGTCTACCGTTATTTCGCCGCCAAGACCGAACTGGTCGGCGCGCTGGTCGGTCTCCTGACCGAGCGTGAGGTCGCCGCGCTCGACCGCGCCGCCAAGGCCGCGCCCGGGCCGCTGTCGGCGCTTGCCGCCGCGATTGCGACCTTCGCCGCCCGCACGCTGGGGCAGCGCCGGCTGGTGAGCGCGCTGATCGCCGAGCCGGTCGAGCCCGACGTCGAGGCCGCCCGCGCGCCCTACCGCCGCGCGCTCGCGGGTTCATTCGAGCGGCTGATCCGCGCGGCAATCGCCGGCCGGCATCTGCCCGATCAGGACGCGGCGCTGGCGGCGGCGGCGCTGGTCGGCGCGCTGATCGAGGGCTCGATCGGAACGCTGGCGCCGGCCGCGCCCGGCGATCCCGGCAAGGCGCGCGCGCAGGTGCAGGCGCTGACGCTGTTCGCCTTGCGGGCGCTCGGCGTGATCGATGCGCGCGCCCGCGGCCTGGTGGTGCAGATCGCGATGCCGGGCGGTGCTTAGCCGCTCACTGCAGCGTCGCGGCGGCGATCCAGTGGTTGACCGCGTGCAGCGCGTCCTCGCGGCTCGCCGACTGCTTGTGCGCATCGAACACCGCAAGCTGCGCGTCGGCCGAGGTGCCCGAGCCGACGATCGCCCGGCAGCGGGAGATCTCGGCCGCGCAGCCGAGCGCCGCGATGTCCGTCGCGGTGTCCTCGATCACCCGCTCCAGCATCTCGGCGACGGTCACCGCGCCGTCTTCGGTGACGAAGGTGCCGTGCACGCCGTAGCGCTGCGCCCGCCACTTGTTCTCGATCACGATCGCGCGCTTCACCGCGTCGAGGTCGGCGTTGCGCCAGCGGTTGAGATAGAGGTGCCGCGCCAGCACGCGGTAGAGCGCCGCGATCGCGATCGAGTCCTCCACCAGCGTGCAGGAATCCGGCGCCCGCAGCTCCAGCGTCGGGTGCTTGAGCGAGGGCCGGATCGCCCACCAGATGTAGCTCGAATCCTCGATCACGCCCGCGCGCACCAGCGCCGCCACATAGGCGTCGAACTCCTCGCGCGTGCGAAACAGCTCCGGCACGCCGGTGCGCGGCAGCTCGTCGTAGGCGGCGAGCCGGTAGCCCTTGAGCCCGGTCGCGCGCGACATCCAGAACGGCGAGGAGGTCGACAGCGCCAGGAACAGCGGCAGGTAGGGCAGCATCCGGTACATCAGGTCGACGCGTTCGTCCGGATCGGGCAACTCGACATGCACGTGCAGGCCGCAGAGCAGGTCGCGCTGGCCGATCATCTGCAGGTCGTCCATGACGGCGTCGTAGCGATGCTTGGCGGTCTGCTGCGCGCTGCGCCACAGCGCGGTCGGATGCGTGCCGGCGGCGAGGATCGCGAGCCCGTGCTCGGCCGCAACCGTCGCCACGGCCTGGCGCAGATGGCGCAGTTCCGCGCGCGCATCGGCCATGTTGGCGTGCGGCGAGGTGATGACCTCGATCTGCGGCTGCAGAAATTCCGGCGCGATCCGCCCGCCGGTCGCCGCGGTGGCGGCCTCGAACAACGCCGCCGGCACGTCGCGTGCGACCAGCTTGGTCTGCGCGTCGACCAGAAAATACTCTTCCTCGATGCCGATGGTGAATTCGTGGGTCATGATCGTGTCCTCCACCTTGCGCAACGCTCTGGCCGCCGCGGCGAAGCCACTCCGCTCCCGTTTTCACTATCAAGATATTGATAACGCTACATAATCCAGCGCGATCCGCGCCGGATGCCGGATATAACTCGCTCGATCCGATTTGGTTTCACCGCAGCCGCGGCGTCAGTGCGGAACCGGGCTGCGGTGACTGGTGACTTCAGTCTATTCGCCAGCCGATGTCGTCAATGCGACATGAGGACCGGCACCGTCATCGACGTCAGAATGCTGCGGGTCACGCCGCCCCATACGAATTCGCGCAGCCGCGAATGGCCGTAGCCGCCCATCACCAGAAAATCCGCGCCGGTATCGGCGGCATGCGAGAGAATCGCGGCCTCGACGCCGATGCCGGCCCTGGCGACGCGCTTGACCTCGACGGCGACGCCATGCCGGGCGAGATGTTCGCTCAGCCGCGCGCCGGTGACCTGCGATTGCTTGCGCGCTTCCTCGACCACCAGGATCTCGACCTTCTTCGCGCGCTTGAGGAGCGGCAGGGCGTCCGCGGTCGCGCGCGCGGCGGTGCGGCCGCCGTCCCAGCACACCACCACATGCTCGAGCGTGAGCCCGGCTTTCTGGATGTAGGGCACGACGATCACCGGCCGGCCGGATTCGAACAGCGCGCCCTCGATCATCAGGTCTTCCGAAGCGCCGTGCTCGCGCTGCGCCTGGCCGACCACGGCGACGTCGAAGCGCCGCGCGATCCGGCCGAACTCGCTGGCGGCGCCGCCGAACGTGCCGTCGATCGATCGCGACTGCGCCGGGACGCCGGCGGTCTTGGCAGCCGCATCGAAGCGGGCGATCGCCGCCTTGGCGGCCGCGGTCTGCTCGGCGCGCTGCATTTCGATGACGTCGGCCGGGATGCCGCCGAAGCCGGCATCCGGGATGACCGGGTCGTAGACGAAGGCGATCCCGGTGACCTGGGCGCCGAACGCCTTGGCGACCGCGATCGCATAGTCCGCCGCATAGTCCTGCGGCTCGCGCCCCACCAGATTGACGACCAGATCCTTGATCATGGCTCGTGCTCCTGTTGCGGCTGTCGAACCTCTGCCGCGGCGGCTACTTGCTGCCGTCGGCCTTGAACTGTTTGAGATAGGCCCAGAGGTTCTCGGCTTCGGCCGGGTCCTTGATGCCGGGGAACGGCATCCGGTTGCCCGGCATCGCCTCTGCCGGGTTGTTGATGTACTTGAGGAACGTGTCGTGGTCCCAGGTGAGGCCGGAATTCTTGTTGGCGTCGGAGTATTTGAAGGTTTCGATCGACCCGGCCTTGCGGCCGTCGAGACCGTTGAGCGGCGGCCCGAGCCTGACGCCCGGGATTAGGCCCGATGGCGTGGCAGGGATTGCATTTGCTGAACGATTTTTCTCCCGCGGCGAGATCCTGCGCGGAGCTCGCCCCCGCCGATACCAAAACCAGCACCCCAGCCATGAACCACGTCCTCATCCGTCCTGCTCCTCTCGACTCGCCCGTCGGCCCTGCGGTGCCTGAACCTTGCGTCCGGCCGGTATGCCCGCAGGCCGACCTTTTCCGAATGGCGCTCCGCGCGCGCAGTGTCAACGCCCGCCCGGCATGATTCGTTCGCCGGCCAGCGCCCTGCGCAACCGCATGGCGGAAGATCGCGGCGGTTTCCGGCGGCATTTGCCGCTATAAGATGCAGGCCTCGAGGGTCACCCATGTCGCTTCGCATGCCCGAACCGGATGCCGCCGTGCTCGCCCGCCGCGAGCGCATCGTGGCGGCGCTTCGGACGATCGTCCCGGGCGAGGGCGTGATCGCGGCCGAGCGCGAGATGCGGCCCTATGAATCCGACGGGCTCACCGCCTACCGGCAACTGCCGATGGTGGTGGTGCTGCCGGCGACCACCGAACAGGTGTCGCGCGTGCTCGCCTATTGCCACGCCGAAGGCATCAAGGTGGTGCCGCGCGGGGCCGGGACCTCGCTCTCGGGCGGCGCGCTGCCGCTCGACGACGGCGTGCTGCTCGGCATGGCCAAGTTCAACCGCATCCGCGAGATCGACTTCGACAATCGCGTCGCGGTGGTCGAGCCCGGCGTCACCAATCTCGCGGTGACGCAGGCGGTCGAGCACGCCGGCTTCTACTACGCGCCCGATCCGTCCTCGCAGATCGCCTGCACCATCGGCGGCAACGTCGCGGAGAATTCCGGCGGCGTGCATTGCCTCAAATACGGCATGACCACCAACAATCTCACCGGCTGCGAGATCGTGCTGATGACCGGCGAGGTGGTGCGCATCGGCGGCAAGCATCTCGACGCCGGCGGCTACGACCTGCTCGGCGTCATCACCGGCTCGGAGGGCCTGCTCGGCGTCGTCACCGAGATCACGGTGCGCATCCTCAAGAAGCCGGAATGCGCGCGCGCGCTGCTGATCGGCTTTGCGTCGTCGGAGGACGCCGGCGAATGCGTCAGCCGGATCATCGGCTCAGGCATCATCCCGGGCGGCATGGAGATGATGGACAAGCCCGCGATCCACGCGGTCGAGGAATTCGTCCACGCCGGCTACCCGCTCGACGTCGAGGCGCTGCTGATCGTCGAGGTCGACGGCCCGCAGGCCGAGGTCGATCATCTCGCCGGCGCCGTCGAGGCGATCGCGAACGGCTGCCGCGCGGTGAGCTGCAAGGTCTCCGACGTCGGAAGAGGAACGGCTGCTGTTCTGGGCCGGCCGCAAGGCCGCGTTCCCGGCGGTCGGGCGCATCTCGCCCGACTACTACTGCATGGACGGCACCATTCCGCGCGCCAAGCTGCCGCTGGTGCTCAAGCGCATGCGCGAGCTGTCGGAGCATTACGGACTTGCGGTCGCCAACGTGTTCCACGCCGGCGACGGCAACCTGCACCCGCTGATCCTCTACGATTCCAACAAGCCGGGCGAACTGGCGAAGACCGAAGAATTCGGCGCCGAAATTCTGAAGCTCTGCGTCGAGGTCGGCGGCGTGCTGACCGGCGAGCACGGCGTCGGCGTCGAGAAGCGCGACCTGATGCCGGCGATGTTCTCGGAGGCCGACCTCAATCAGCAGCAGCGGCTCAAATGCGCGTTCGACGCCAAGGGCCTGCTCAATCCCGGCAAGGTGTTTCCGACCTTGCACCGCTGCGCCGAGTTGGGCCGCCTGCACGTGCATGCCGGCAAGGTGGCGTTCCCGGACATTCCGAGGTTCTAGCCGGCGATTGATCGGAGTCGCGAATCGCCGGCATTCGGATGTCGGGATTTACGAACGTCGACCAGTAATGGATCGGCCTAGTCGGCCTTGAGGCCGGCGAACTTGACCACCTTGGCCCACTTCTCGGTCTCATCGGCGATGAGCTTGGCGAAGTCGGCAGCGGAGCCGGGGAGCGGATCGCTGCCAAGATCCGCCATCCGCGCCTTCACCATGGGATCGGCGAGCGCCGCGTTGACCTCCCGGTTGAGCCGCTCGACGATCTCGGGCGGCGTGCCCTTGGGAGCGCCGATGCCGAGCCAGCCGGTCACCGCGAAGCCTGGGACCGAAATCGCCGACTGGCGGAATGTCCGGCAGCACGGGCATGCGCGCCGCGGCGGTCACGCCGAGAGCCCGCAGCGCGCCCGACTTGATTTGCGGCACAGCCGAGCCGATGGCGTCGAACATCGCGTGCACGTCGCCGGCCAGGAGTGCCGAATGCGCCGCCGGCGTGCCCCGATAGGGCACGTGAACCAGCTCGACCCCGGTCGTCATCCGGAACAACTCGCCGCAGAGATGGGTCAAGTTTCCGGTCCCGCTCGAGGCAAGGTTGATCTTGCCCGGATTGGCCTTGGCGTAGGCGATGAACTCCGGGACGGTCTTGGCCGCGAACGATGGATTGACCAGCAGGACGAACGAATCGTAGTTGATGCCGGCGACCGGGACGATGTCGTGCGTGACGGTGACGGTGCTCTTCTCATAGAGCGTTACGTTGATGGCATGCGGAGTGGCGACCATCAGCAGCGTGTAGCCGTCGGCAGGAGCGCGCGCGACCGCCTGCAGTGCGAGATTGCCGCCGGCGCCCGGCCGGTTGTCGATGAGCACCGACTGGCCGAGCCGCTGCGACATCGCCTGGCCGACGAGACGAGCGAGGATGTCGGGCGTGCCGCCGGCCGGAACGAAGACGAGCACGCTCATCGCCCGCGACGGATAGGCTTGCGCCCATGCCATGCGCGACACGGCCGGGAGCGCGGCAGCGCCCGCGGTTAGATGCAGAAATTGTCTTCGGTGGGGAAGTTTCATTGAGTCCTCCCATATCCGGGCGCGCCGTGCACGTTTTGCTTGATGTGTTGGGCTCGCCGGTCGCGTCCTAGCCGCCCGCTGCAATGGTCGGGAATTCGGTACGCCTCGCTAGCAGGTCGAAACAAGGCTACATCAATTCCCTCAGCAACGGGAAGGGCGCGATTTCTTGACCGGTTCGCGTGCGCGGGGGCAAGGTGGCGTTTCCGAATATCCGAGGTTCTAGCCCATGCGTTTCGGCCTGTTCGGTTCCGCGCAAGCCTCAAGCAACGATCTCGGCCCCGAGACCGGGCAGGGCTTCCGCGACTACATCGACTACTGCGTCGAGGCCGAGGCGCTCGGCTTCCAGTCGAGCTTCCTGGTCGAGCATCATTTCACCGGCTGGAACCAGGTCTCCGCCACGCTGATGCTGCAGGCCTGCCTCGCCATGCGCACCACGACCTTGCGGCTCGGCACCGCGGTGATCGTGCTGCCGTGGCACAATCCGGTGCTGCTGGCCGAGCAGGCGGCGACGCTCGACCTGATTTCCGGCGGCCGGCTCGATTTCGGCATCGGCAAGGGCTACCGCCACAGCGAGTTCAAGGGCTTCTGCATCCCGCAGGAGGAAGCCGACGCGCGCTTCGAGGAGGCGCTCGAACTCGTCGCCCGCTCCTGGACCTCGCGGGCGCGCTTCTCGCATCGCGGGCGGTTCTGGCAATTCGAGGACATCGTGGTCGAGCCGCCGCCGGCGCAGCGGCCGCATCCGCCGTTCTGGGTCGCGGCCGCGAGCGAGGCCTCGATCCGCCGCGCCGCGACGCGCGGCTTCAACCTGATCCTCGACCAGTACGCCGCGACCGAGGCGATCGGCGAGCGCATCGCGCTCTACCGGTCGGCGCGCGCGGCGCAGGGGCTGCCGCTCGATCCGATGCGGGTCGCGGTCGCCCGCCAGCTCTATGTCGCAAAAAACCGCGCGGATGCGCAGGACGCGCTTGCTCGGCAGGCGAAATTCACCCAGCGCACCGTCGACGTGTCGCGTGCGCCCGGCGCCAAATCCGGCTCGCATGTGCTGGCCTATGCCGAGAAGGCCGGCGGCACCGAGGAGCATGCGCTGTTCGGCACGCCCGACGAGATCGCCGTGAAGCTCGAAGGACTGCGCAAGGCCGGCGCGGACTATCTGCTGCTCACGATCTTCGGCGGCGTCCGATCAGATGCGGCGGTTCGCGCGCGAGATCATGCCGGCGTTCCGGGCGCGCGCAGCGCGAGCGCCGCCGCCACCGAACCGAGTCCCGCGTGAACACGATCCCGCCGCGGTGTCATGGCTGACGCCCTCAAACCTCGCGACGGCAAGGACGTCGAGGCGGCGGTGCAATGGGCGCTGGCCGAGAAGAAGGCGATCGAGATCGCCGGGCACGGCAGCAAGCGCGCCATCGGCCGGCCGGCGCAGTTCGACGTCACCCTCGATCTGTCCGGGCTTTCCGGCGTCACGCTGTACGAGCCCGAGGAACTGGTGCTGTCGGCGAAGGCCGGCACGCCGATCGCCGAGATCGAGGCGCTGGTCGCCGCCAAGGGCCAGGAGCTCGCGTTCGAGCCGATGGACTACGGGCCGATCCTCGGCGGCGCGGCGGGCCGCGGCACGATCGGCGGCGTGCTCGCCGCGAACCTGTCCGGGCCGCGCCGGATCAAGGCCGGCGCCGCGCGCGACCACTTCCTTGGGTTGACCGCGATCTCCGGCCGCGGCGAGACCTTCAAGTCGGGCGGCCGCGTGGTCAAGAACGTCACCGGCTACGACCTCTGCAAGCTGTTCGCCGGTTCCTGGGGCACGCTCGGCGCCATGACCGAGGTGACGCTGAAGACGCTGCCGAAGGCCGAGACCGAGGCCACCGTTCTGCTGATCGGGCTCGACGATGCCGCGGCCTGCCAGGCCATGACCGCGGCCACCGGCTCGGGCTGCGACGTGTCGGCGGCCGCGCATCTGCCCGAGATGGCCGCGCGGCGCCTCGCCGAGGTCGCTTCCGCCGGCGCTTCCGTCACGGCGCTGCGGCTCGAAGGGGTCGAGCCGTCGGTGCGGCATCGCCGCGGCATGCTGGAGACGATGTTTCGCGGCCGTTCGCTGTCGGCGCTCGAAGCGCCGGCCTCGCGCGCGTTCTGGCGCGCGATCCGCGACGTGACGCCGTTTGCGGCCGGCGGGCCGTCCGGCGCGCGGGCGCTGTGGCGGATCTCGACCGCGCCGCGGCAGGGCCACGCGCTGGTGGCGGCGGTGACCGCCGATGCCGAGGCGATCTACGACTGGGCGGGCGGCCTGATCTGGCTTGCGGTGCCGGCGGGCGGCGATGCGGGTGCGCAAGCCGTGCGTACGGCGGCGCGGGCGGCCGGCGGGCATGCCACCTTGATCCGGGCGCCGGCGGCGGTGCGCGCCGCACTCGACGTGTTCGACCCGCAGGACGCCGGCGTCGCGGCATTGACCCGGCGCGTGAAGGAGAGCTTCGATCCCAACCGCGTGCTCAATCCCGGGCGGATGTGGGCAGGCGTGTAGGGCGAAGCATGCAGACCACCTTCACCCTCGCGCAGCTCGCCGATCCGGACATCGCCGAATCCGAAAAAATCCTGCGCGCCTGCGTGCATTGCGGCTTCTGCACCGCGACCTGTCCGACCTATGTGCTGCTCGGCGACGAACTCGACTAGCCGCGCGGGCGCATCTACCTGATCAAGGACATGCTGGAGCACGACCGCCCGGCCTCGCCCGAGGTGGTCAAGCACATCGACCGCTGCCTCTCCTGCCTCGCCTGCATGACCACCTGCCCGTCGGGGGTGCACTACATGCACCTGGTCGATCACGCCCGCGTGCATATCGAGGAAACCTATACCCGCCCGCTCGCCGACCGGCTGCTGCGGGAGGTGCTGATGTTTGTCCTGCCGCACAACGGCCGGTTCCGGCTGGCGTTGCGCGCGGCGCAACTGGCGCGGCCGCTCGGACCGCTGCTGCAGGCGCTCGGCCTGACGCGGCTCGCCGCCATGCTCCGCCTGGCGCCGGACAAGCTCCGGGCGCCGGCGAACCGAGGGCCAGACGCTGTTCCCGGCGACAGGAACCCGGCGCGGCCGGGTCGCGCTGATGCGCGGCTGCGTCACGCCGGTGATCGGTCCTTCGGTCGAGGAGGCTGCGATCCGGGTGCTCAATCGTCACGGCATCGAGGTGGTGCTGCCGCAGGGCCAGGGCTGCTGCGGCGGGTTGGCGCACCATGCCGGCCGCGAGCCTGCGGCGCTGCGGCGCTGCGGCGTCAATATCGACGCCTGGACCGCCGAGATCGAGGGGCAGGGGCTCGACGCCATCCTGGTCACTGCCTCCGGCTGCGGCACCACGGTCAAGGACTATGGCTTCATGCTGCGCACCGACGCGGCCTATGCGGACAAGGCCGCGCGGGTGTCGAAGCTCACGCTGGACATCAGCGAGTATCTCGCTCGCCTGACACTGTCGCCCGCGCGCGCGCCGAGGCTCGCCGTCGCCTATCACGCCGCCTGTTCGCTCCAGCACGGACAGAAAGTTCTGCGTCAGCCGAAAGAATTGCTTTCCAAGCTCGGCTTCGTGGTCAAAGATGTACCCGAGGGACATTTGTGCTGCGGCTCGGCTGGAACCTACAACATTCTGCAGCCCGAGCTTGCGAACACGTTGCGTGCGCGTAAAGTCGGGAATATCGAGAAGCTAAGTCCTGACGTGATCGCCGCCGGCAATATCGGCTGCATCACCCAGATCGCCGCCGGCACCGGCATTCCGGTCGTCCACACCGTCGAACTGATCGACTGGGCGACCGGCGGACCGGCACCGGAGGCGATGCGAGGCAGAGGCGTTTCCGCCACGGCAGGCGAGCCCGCTGCGGCGGTGTGACGGTACGGAAAATGCAAGGACGCTGTTTCCCTCACTGACGGCGTTGTCATCCGTACCGAGTGAGCCGAACGATCGGGAGGTCGATCATGGCGAAGAAGGCAAAGTCGAAGACCAAGAAATCGAAAAAGAAGGCCAAAAAGGCCGCACCGAAGAAGAAGAAACGCGTCGCCGCGAAAAAGAAGGCGGCAAAGAAAGTAGCGAAGAAACCGGCGAAGAAGGCAGCGCCGAAGAAGAAGGCGGCTCCGATGGCGGCGGCGCCCAAGCCTGCGCCAGCGCCCAAGCCTGCCGCGATGGCGCCCAAGCCTGCGATGGCGCCGAAGCCCGCGCCGGCCCCGAAGCCGGCTCCGGCACCTGCGCCCACCATGGGCACCATGCACAGTCCGGCGCCAATGGGCGGCCACATGCCGTCGGGCGGCGGCGGCAGCAGCGACGGCGGCAGCTAGCCTGCAACATGCATCAGGCCCGCGGTTGCCGCGGGCCTGTGCATTGTCGTCAGGTCAGCGCAATTGACCCATCGAATAATCTGGACGCGCCGCGGCCGCTGATCGCAGGCCGATAGACGCTACTCCGCGGCCTGATGCGCGTGCTGCTGCACCTGCAAATTCACCAGGTCGAGCGGCGAAGCAGTCTCCTCCAGCATGTCCCAGCTCTTGAGCCAGTCGTAGGTGCGCTGCATCTCGGCGAGCGGGATCGGCGCCGGATCGCAGACCACGATGCGGCTCTCGCGGATGTCTTCAGGCTTGAGCGCCGCGATGTCCGGGTCTTTCTTGTGATGCTCGATGAAATAGCGGCGGTAGGCGCGCTTGTTCGCGCCGATGCGCTTGACCGCCTCGCGCACCGCGCGGTTGAAGGCCGCGTAGGTCTCGGCATCGACACGGTCGGAGGCCACCTCGGTGCCGTGATAGAACGCCTCGCAGATCAGCCGGCAGCCTTGCTTCTCGGCGAGCGTCGCGTACGGCTCGGTGAGCGTCGTGGCCTCGATCTCGCCGCGCATCATCGCCTCGTAGCGGTAGCGCGAGCCGTTGGGCGCGCGGCAGACCTTGATCTCGCTGCGCGGCAGGAAGCCTTCGAGCAGGTGCAGCGCGAGATAGTGGGTGCCGAAATAGAACGGCACGCCGACCAGCCGGCCGGCGAGCTGCTGGACGGTGTAGACCGGCGAGTCCGGCCGCACCGCGATTGCCGCGTAGGTGACGATGCCGCGCCGGCCGACCTGGCGGCTGGCGACCTTGGTGTCCTGGACGCGGCAGTAGTTGCCCCATTCGCAGGCGTTGTACATGTCGGCCGCCCCCTGCTCGAGCAGCTTGCCGTGGCTGGAGAACGGATTGAGCCCCTTCGGGCTGATCACGTTGATCTCGGTGGTCTTGTCGACGCCCTTCTCGCGGTCCGCCCACTCGATGGCGAGGCCTTCGCGCTCGAACAGCCCCTCGTCGTAGGCCACGAGTTCCGGCAGGCCCTGGAATGGCGCGGTGGTTTCGAGCACGAGCTTTTTCATGGGAATCTCCGTCGAGCGGCGAGCCAAGCTTAACCCGACATTCGTTCCGCCGTCATCGCCCGCTCCGCCGTCAGCCGGTCCGCATTGCATCGGGTCGGCCGCCGCAATAGCATGCGGCCACACCCATAAATCCAAAAGAGGGAGCGATCCGCCATGGCCTACAACATCCTGCTCATGGGCGCGTCCTACGGCTCGCTGCTGGCCTCCAAGCTCCTGTTCGGCGGCCATTCGATCCATCTGGTCTGCCTGCCGGCGGAGGCCGATCTGATCAACGCCGAGGGCTTCAAGGTCAAGCTGCCGGTGCGCGGCCGCAAGGATCCGGTGCTGCTGGAATCGCGCAAGCTGCCCGGCAAGGTCACGGCCGGGCCCGCCGCCGGCGTCGATCCGAAGCAGTACGATCTCGTCGGGCTGTGCATGCAGGAGCCGCAGTACCGCTCGCCCGGCGTGCGCGAACTGCTCGACGCGGTCGGCAAGTCCCGGGTGCCGTGCATGTCGATCATGAACATGCCGCCGCTGCCCTACATCAAGCGCATCCCCGGCCTCGACTATGAGCCGCTGAAGGCCGCCTACACCGATCCGACCGTCTGGGATTCGGTCGATCCGAAGAAGATCACCCTCAACAGCCCGGACCCGCAGGCGATCCGCCCGCCGGACGGCAAGGCCAACGAACTCTTGGTCACGCTGCCGACCAACTTCAAATGCGCCAAATTCGAGGACGACAAGGACACCCAGATCATCCGCAACCTCGAGAAGGACGTCGACGCCGCGCGCTTCGACACGCCGGAAGGCAAGATCGAGCTGCCGGTCAAGCTCAAGGCCTACGACTCGATCTGGGTGCCGCTCGCCAAGTGGTCGATGCTGCTCGCCGGCAACTACCGCTGCGTCACCGAGGACGGCATGCGCACCGCGCAGGAGGCCGTGCACTCCGACCTCGCCACCTCGAAGTCGGTCTACAATTTCGTGTTCGACCTGTGCGTCAAGCTCGGCGCCAAGCCCGAGGACCTCGTGCCGTTCGAGAAATACGCGGCGGCGGCGCAGTCGCTGGTGCGTCCGGCTTCGGCCGCGCGCGCGCTGCAGAACGGCGCGCCCAACATCGAGCGCGCCGACAAGCTCGTTCAGCTCATCGCCCGGCAGAAGGGCCTGAGCAATCCGGCGATCGACGCGCAGGTGGCGCTGGTCGACCGGCGGCTGGAGGCGAACAGGAAGAAGGCGGCTGCGGCCTGACATCGGACGCGGCGCGAGCCGGGCGCGCGGCCGAACCATGATTTGAGAGGACGCGTGTCATGATCCTGGGCTTGTCGCTGTCGGCGTTCACGACCGTGCACGTCATCATCAGCCTGGTGGCGATCGCCGCCGGCCTGGTCGTCGTGTTCGGCATGCTCGGCAACAAGCGGCTGCCCGGCTGGACCGCGTTCTTTCTGCTCACCACGATCCTGACCAGCGTGACCGGGTTCATGTTCCCGTTCGACAAGCTGTTGCCGTCCCATATCACCGGGATCATTTCGCTGGTGGTGCTGGCGACTCGCGCTGCTCGCGCTCTACGTCTTCCGCCTCTCGGGCGGCTGGCGCTGGATTTACGTCGTCGCCGCGGTGGCGGCGCTCTATCTCAACGTGTTCGTCGCCGTGGTGCAGTCGTTCATGAAGGTTTCGTTCCTCACCCCGCTGGCGCCGACGCAGTCCGAACCTCCGTTCCTGATTGCGCAGCTGGTGGTGCTGGCGATCTTCGCCGTGCTCGGCTTCCTGGCGGTGAGGCGGTTTCATCCCGCCGCTGCCGCCTGACGTGACCGCGACGCACATGAACACACGGGGTCGACGGTCCTGAAATTCGAACGGGACGATAAGCTTTACCTGCTCGGCGTCGTCGCCGGAGCGGCCGGCGGCGCGATCGCGATCGCGCTGATGGAGGTGCTGTCCGAGCGCGCCGCGTTCCCGCTGATGTTCGTGCCGTTCGCCACCTCGATCGTGCTGGTGATGGGCGCGCCGGACGCCGAACCGGCGCAGCCGCGCGCGCTGATCGGCGGTCACCTGATCTCCACCATCGTGGGACTGCTCGTCGTCCACATCACCGGGCCCTCGCCGTGGGCCGCGGCCGGTGCGGTCGGCCTGGCGATGGTGGCGATGCACCTGACCCGCACCTTTCACCCGCCGGCCGGCATCGATCCGCTGGTCGCCGTCGTCAACGACATGTCGTGGAGCTTCCTGTTCGCTCCGGTCGCGCTCGGCGCCTGCCTGCTCGCGGCGTTCGCGTTCCTCTGGCACAACGCGTTCCGCCGCGGCGCCTGGCCGGTGCGCTGGTGGTGACGCAAATATCCGGAAAAGGGCTGCCGGTTTTCCGAAAACAAGAGCTACTCGGCGGCCGGCGCCAGCTTGGCCTCGCGCAGGCGGAAGCCCGCATCCGTACGATCCATCGCGAGGCCGCGATTGTGAAACGCGTTGAGCGTCGAGCGGTGCCCGATCGAGATGATGGCGGTGCGCGGCAGCCGCTCCTGCAGCAGCCGGTACAGCGCCCCTTCGGAGGGCTCGTCGAGCGAGGCGGTCGCTTCGTCGAGCAGCAGGAAATCCGGCGCCTGCAGGATCGCGCGCGCGATCCCCAGCCGCTGCTGCTCGCCGAGCGACAGCATCCGGTTCCAGTGCGCCTCCTCGTCGAGGCGGCCGACCAGTGCGGGCAGTCCGACCGCGGTGAGGACGTCGGCCAGGTGGGCGGTGTCGTATGTGCCGGGCTCGGCCGGGTAGGTGATCGCGGCCGCAAGCGTGCCGATCGGAAAATACGGCCGTTGCGGCAGCGTCATCACCTTGGCGCCGGCCGGGACGACGATCGAGCCCGTGCCGAACGGCCAGCTCCCGGCGATGGCCCGGAACAGGGTCGATTTGCCCGCGCCCGTGGGGCCGGTGACGAGGACGCGCTCGCCGCCCTTGAACGCAATCCCATCGGCCTCGATCAGCGGCGTTCCCTGCGGCAGCCGCACCGACAGATCCTTGATCTCGATCGCCTGCTTGTCCGCCTGCGCTGAGACAGTGATCACCGGCGGTGTCGTCGCCGCCGCTCGCGCGGCCTCGACGCCGAGATCGAAGCCGTGCAGCCGCGCGATCACCGCGCGCCACTCCGCCAGCGTGCGGTAGGCGGTGACGAAGAACGACAGCGATTTCTGCACGCTGTCGAAGGCGGACGCGGTCTGCATCAGCCCGCCGAGCTGCATCGCGCCGGCGAAATAGGCGGGGCTGGTGACGATGTAGGGGAAGATGATGGCGATCTGGCCATAGCCCGCCGTCAGGAACGTCAGCCGCTTGGTGCGCTGCATGATCAGCATCCAGTTGGCCACCACCCGGCCGAACCGGTCGCGCAGCCGCTCGCATTCGGCCGGCTCGCCGTCGAGCAGCGCGATCTGCTCGGAATTCTCGCGCACCCGCACCAGATTGAAGCGGAAGTCGGCCTCGAAACGCTGCTGGCGGAAATTGAGCGTCACCAGCGGCCAGCCGACCAGGTGCGTGAACAGCGTGCCGATGAGCGCGTAGAAAAGCGCCGCCCAGACCAGATAGCCCGGGATGTCGTAGGTCGCGCCGAACAGGTGCAGCGGCGCTGCCGCCGACAGCGTCCACAGGATCGTCACGAAGGAGGCGAGCGTCACCAGCGCGCTGAGCAGACCGATGCCGAGATAAAGCGTGCGGTCGATGAAGAGCTGGATGTCCTCGGCGATGCGCTGGTCGGGATTGTCGGCCTCGTCGCCGAGCAGTTGCATGCGATAGTGATTGCCGCCGGTCAGCCAGCGGTCGAGATAATGCGCGGTCATCCAGCGCCGCCACCGGATCTGCAGCCATTGATTGAGATAGAGCTGATAGACCGCCAGCACGATGTAGATGGCCGCGAGCACGCAGAAGAATGCGAGCTCGCTGACGAAGGCGTCCCAGTTGCGCTCCTGCAGCGCGTTATAGAACCGGTTGTTCCATTGGTTGAGCAGGACGTTGATCGCGACGATCGACAGCTCGGCGGCGATCACCCCGGCGAGCAGCAGGCGGCCGGCCCTGCGGTCCTCGGAGTAGAAATACGGACGGACCAGCCGCCAGAGGATGGCGAGTGTCGACAAGAGGCGTGGCAAAGGCGTTCTCCTGATCTGCGGGCCCGATCTGCGGGCGGCCGGCGGCGAGATTTAGGCCCCCCGGGCTTACCGCTCACGCGCTAACCGGACTGAATCACCGGGATGTGATGGCGCGAATTGGCGATGGGAATAGGGCGTTCCGCTGGACGATCCGAGGTTTCGCCGGCTTCCGGCGCGCCCGCGGACATTACGCCACCCCCGATTCGACTTTAGCATAATGCAGCATAATGGGACGGCGGCGTCGCTGTGCGGTAAGGACATAAATCCCGTTCGAGCAAGTCCCGGCGCCCAGTCATCTGGTCGCGGCCCTTGCGGCGATTGGAGCCTTGTACGGGCGCGCGCCAGCCCCTACAACCTACGCAGCGCCGGAATAGGGGACCCTGTCCGGACGTTTACCTGTGAAGCGGCTCCAAGAAGCCGCAAGCACGCTCATGGAGGGAATGCTTATGACGACCGAGAATACACGCACGTCCAAAGCGGCAACGCGCCGCAAGTTCCTTGTTGGCGCGGCTGCGGCAGGCGCCGCCACCGTGACCGCGCCCGCCGTGGTCAGCGCGCAAGGTCCGATCAACTTCCGGTTCCAGAGCACGTGGCCGTCGAAGGACATCTTCCACGAATACGCGCTCGACTTCGGCAAGCGGATCACCGACATGACCGGCGGCGACCTCAAGATCGAGGTGCTGCCCGCGGGCGCCGTGGTGCCGGCCTTCCAGTTGCTGGACGCGGTGTCGAAGGGCGTGCTCGACGGCGGCCACGGCGTGCTGGTCTATCACTACGGCAAGAACACCGCGCTCGCGCTGTGGGGTTCCGGCCCGGCCTTCGCGATGGACGCCAACATGCTGCTGGCCTGGCACAAGTACGGCGGCGGCAAGCAACTGCTCGAGAAGATCTTCACCTCGATCGGCGCCAACGTCGTGTCGTTCCCCTATGCGCCGCTCTATACCCAGCCGCTCGGCTGGTTCAAGAAGCCGATGCAGAGCGTCGACGACTTCAAGGGCCTGAAGTACCGCACCGTCGGCATCTCGATCGATCTGTTCACCGCGATGGGTGCCGCGGTCAACGCGCTGCCCGGCGGCGAGATCGTTGCCGCGATCGATCGTGGCCTGCTCGATGCGGCCGAATTCAACAACGCATCGTCGGACCGGGCGCTCGGTTTCGCCGACGTTTCCAAGATCTGCATGCTGCAGAGCTACCACCAGAACTCCGAGCAGCTCGAGATCAGCTTCAACAAGACCAAGTTCGACGCGCTGCCGGAAAAGATGCGCAACCTCATCGCCAGCGGTGTCGAGGCGGCCTCGCAGGACATGATGTGGAAGGCGATCGACCGCAACTCGCAGGACTACATCACCCTGCAGACGACCGATAAGGTCCGCTTCTTCAAGACGCCCGACGCGATCCTGAAGCGCCAGCTCGAGCTGTACGACGAGATCGCCAAGAAGTACTCGGCCGCCAATCCGCTGTTCAAGGAGATCGTCGAATCCCAGTATGCGTTCGCCAAGCGCGCAGCGCGGTGGGAGCAGGACTATGTCGTGAATCGCAAGATGGCGTTCGACCACTATTTCGGGCCGAACTCCAAGGCGCCGATCTGATAGCGCCGCGCTGAGCCGGTCATGAGCACCATTCGGGACGGGCGACCGAATGGTGCTCTCTTTGTGAGCTATTACGACGGCGATCGATGAACGTCCAATCTGTCCTTCACACCATCGACGGCATCAGCACCTGGGTCGGCAAGGCGGCGTCCTGGCTGATCGTCCTGCTGATGACGGTCGTCTGCGTCGAGGTGATCAAGCGTTACCTCCTGAACGCGCCCACGGCGTGGATCTTCGATCTCGACAACATGCTGTACGGCTCGCTGTTCATGCTGTGCGGCGCCTACACGCTGGCGCAGAACGCCCACGTGCGCGGCGATTTTCTCTACAGCTCGATGCGGCCGCGGACGCAGGCCGCGCTCGATCTCGTGCTGTACATCGTGTTCTTCATCCCGGGCATCGCGGCGCTGATCTACTCGGGCTACGTGTTCGCGGCTGACTCCTGGGCGATCAACGAGCACTCGACCGTCACCGCCAACGGCCCGCCGGTCTACCAGTTCAAGGCCGTGATCCCGGTCGCCGGCGTGCTGGTGATGCTGCAGGGCCTGGCCGAGATCGTGCGCTCCGTCGTCTGCCTCAAGACCGGCGAATGGCCGAGCCGGCTCAAGGACGTCGCCGAGATCGACGTCATCGAGGAACAGCTCGCCCACAGCGAGTACGTCGACGACGAGGCGCGGCAGATCGCGATCGAGCGCGCCAAGGAGATCGACGAAGTCGCGCGCCAGCGCGGCATGGGGGGAGACCTCAATAAATGATGAGCGATCCGGCACTCGGACTGCTGATGCTCGGCCTGATCGTCGTCGTGATCATGCTGGGGTTCCCGACGGCCTTCACGCTGATGGGCCTGGGCATGTTCTTCGGCTTCATCGCGTTCTACGACCCCGCGCACGCGTTCCTGGACAACCGCGTCTTCGACCTGATGGTTCAGCGCACCTACGGTGCGATGACCAACGACGTGCTGATATCGATACCGCTGTTCGTGCTCATGGGTTACGTCATGGAGCGCGGCGCGCTGGTCGACAAGATGTTCTACTCGATCCAGCTGGCGTTCCGGCGCGTGCCGGCCTCGCTCGCGGTCGCGACGCTGATCGTCTGTACCTTTTGGGGCATCGCGTCCGGCCTGGTGGGCGCGGTCGTCGTGCTGATGGGCGTCATCGCGTTCAATCCGATGCTGAAGGCCGGCTATGACGTGAAGCTCGCCTCCGGCGTCATCACGGCGGGCGGCACGCTCGGCATCCTGATTCCGCCGTCGGTGATGATCATCGTCTACGCCGCGGTGGCCGGCCAGTCGGTGGTCAAGCTCTACGCGGCCGCGATGTTTCCCGGCTTCTTCCTGTCGTTCCTCTATCTCGTCTATATCGTCGGCTGGGCGATGATCAATCCGAGCATCGCCCCCAAGCTGCCGGAAGCGCAGACCAAGGTGCCGGTGCCGGACTGGATGCGGAAATTCCAGGCCGCCTATTCGAACAACATGTTCTTCGGCCTCATCAAGGCGTTGGTGTCGCCGTCGCGCGCATTGGCGCTCGACACCGGCGCGGGCCGCATGAGCTACGGCGGGCTCGTGAGCAATTTCACGGCGTCGCTGGTGCCGTTCCTGATCGTCGGCGGCACGTTCGCGCTGATCTGGTGGTACGTGGTGATCCACCAGCAGGTCGGCGCGCTGGAGCAGTTCTCCGGCGTCGAGCAGCTCGGCACGCCGGGCCTCGGCACCGGGCCTGCGACGCCGGCCGAGCAGGGGCCGCCGTCGGGCTTCTATTGGTGGTTCGGCGCCATCGGGCTGGTCTGCCTGGCGTTCCAGATCCGCTACTACCTGCGGCTCGATGCCGACCGGCTCGAGGTCATCAAGCTCTTGGCATCGTCGATCATGCCGCTCGGCATCCTCACGGTCGTGGTGCTGGCGGTGATCCTGTTCGGCATCACGACCGCGACCGAGTCGGCCGGCGTCGGCGCGGCGGGCGCATTCCTGCTCGCGCTTCAGGCCCGCACGCTCGACTGGAAGCGCACCAAGGAGGCGGTGTTCCTCACCGCCAAGACCACCGCGATGGTGTGCTGGCTGTTCGTCGGCTCGGCGCTGTTCTCCGGCGTGTTCGCCATCCTGGGCGGACAGGCGCTGGTCGAGCAGTGGGTGCTGTCGATGAATCTCACGCCTGTGCAGTTCATGATCCTGTCGCAGGCGATCATCTTCATCCTCGGCTGGCCGCTCGAATGGACCGAGATCATCGTGATCTTCGTGCCGATCTTCCTGCCGCTGCTGAAGCACTTCAACATCGATCCGGTGCTGTGGGGCACGCTGGTGTTCGTGAACCTGCAGGCGGCGTTCCTGTCGCCGCCGGTCGCGATGTCGGCCTTCTATTTGAAGGGCGTGGCGCCCAAGCACGTCACGCTCAATCAGATCTTCAGCGGCATGATGCCGTATATGATCATCGTGATCATCTGCATGGTCATCATGTACTTCTGGCCCGGCATGACGCTCTGGCTGCCGAACTACCTCTATGGCGGCGGCTGACGTGCATCGCTCGATCGAATTCAGCGAGTAGCCAAGCGTGCCGGCCGCCGACCTCACCGCGCTGACCGCCGCCGCCGCCGCCGCCGAGATCGCGCGCGGCGCGGTTTCGGCCGAGCAGATGACCCGCGCCTGTCTCGACCGGATCGCGGCGGTCGAGCCCGAGGTGCGCGCCTTCGCCCACCTCGATCCCGAGCATGCGCTGGCGCAGGCGCGCGCCCTCGACCGCCGCAGGTCCGAGGGCCTGCCGCTCGGCCCGCTGCATGGCGTGCCGGTCGCGATCAAGGACATCTTCGATACCGCCGACTATCCGACCGAGTGCGGCTCGCCGATCCTTGCCGGCCGCCGCACCGAGCGCGACGCCACCGTCGTCGCCAGGCTGCGCAGCGCCGGCGCGGTCATCATCGGCAAGGCGGTCACCACCGAGTTCGCCTATTTCCATCCCGGCAAGACCCGCAACCCGCACGATATCGAGCGCACGCCCGGCGGCTCGTCGTCCGGTTCGGCCGCCGCGGTCGCGGCCGGCATGGTGCCGCTCGCGCTCGGCACCCAGACCAACGGCTCGGTGATCCGGCCGGCCGCGTTCTGCGGCGTGTTGGCGATCAAGCCGACGCATGGGACGGTGTCGCGCTCCGGCGTGCTCATGCTGTCGCGCGTGCTCGACCACGTCGGCGCGTTCGCGCGCTCGGCCGAGGATCTTGGCCTGATCATGGACGTCATCGCCGGCCACGATCCGGACGATCCCGATACGCGGCCTTATGCGTCGCCGGCGTTCCGCGCCACGGCATCGCAGGCGCCGCCGTTGCCGCCGAGCTTCGCCTTCGTGCGCACGCCGATGTGGGACAAGGCCGACGCCGAGGCGAAGAGCGCGCTCGAAGCGCTCGCCAAGGAACTGGGCGCGCGCGAAATCGATCTGCCGCCGGACTACCGCGGGGCCTGGGACGCGCAGCGCGCGATCATGGCGGCGGACATGGCGCACAATCTCGCGCCGTTGGTCGACAAGGGCGAGATGAGCCAGGCGTTGCGCGACATGCTGGCCGAGGGCCGCACCGTGACGGCGGTCGCGTATCACGCCGCCGTGCGCGATGCGCGCCGCTATGCCGACGGCATGGCCGAGATTTTCGAGCAGTTCGCCGACGCCATCATCACGCTCTCGGCGCGTGGCGCCGCGCCGCGCGGGCATGCGTCGACCGGCGACCCGGTGTTCTGCTCGCTCTGGACCCTGACCGGGCTGCCGGCCGTCAACGTGCCGGTCCTGAACGACGCGGACGGCCTGCCGATCGGCGTGCAGCTCATCGGCGCCCGCGGCCGCGACGAGCGCCTGCTGCGCACCGCCAACGCGCTGATCGGCATGGTGGCGCCGGCGAAAAAGTCCCGCCGCGCCCGCGGCAAGCATTGATCGGTTTCCGCCTGCATCAATTCGGTCATGCGCGGCTTTATTCCCCGACTGTGCCTTTCCGGTCATTGACCGGCCGCGCCTGAGTTTGCGAAATCGGCGGCCGGACATTCGGAGGGTTCGTGATGGTTGCGTGTCGTTGCGTTGTCGCTCTGCTGACCCTTGCTGCATTGCTGACCGCGGGTCTCGCGCCGGCGACCGCCGCCGAGCCGGGCTTTCCCTTCGACAAGGAGCTGCTGTTCGACGCCAAGCCGATGAAGGGCTCAAAGCGCCTCCCGATCCTCACCATCGTGCCGAGCGGCGCGGCCACGATCGACCTGTGGTGCGACAGCGTCGCGGCCCAGTTCGCCGTCACCGGCAATTCGCTCACGATCACGCCCGGCGCGAAGACCGGCCGGCAATGCGATCCGGCCCGCATGAAGGGCGACGACGATCTGCTCGCGGCCCTGGAACAGGCCACCGCCTGGCGCCGCGACGGCCAGGTGCTGACGCTTAGCGGCGGCAAGACGTTGCGATTCCGCGCCGCGACGAACTGAGCTGTCTGTAGAACAGGCCGGTTCTCTCGGCTGCGCGGTCATTCCCGCGCAAGCGGGGAGATCGCAGCTCCCTGGTCGCAACTACAAGTGCTGGGTCCCCGCTTCCGCGGGGACGAACGGGAGCGGTACTGATGCGCGCAACGCAATCACTGACAGCCGATCGCGCATGACCGAGATCACGCGCCGCGACTTTCTCAACGGCGTGGCGCTCACCGTCGCGGCCGGGCTCACGCCGGCCGCACAGCTTGCGGCCGAGCCGGCGCGCTATCCGCCCGCGCTGATCGGCCTGCGCGGGCAGCACGAGGGCTCGTTCGAAGCCGCGCATGCGCTCGCCCGCCAGCGCGGCGCATTTTCCGTCGACAATCTGGCGCCGGAGGAGCGCTACGATCTGGTCGTGGTCGGCGCCGGCATCAGCGGGCTCGCGGCGGCCTGGTTCTACCGGCGCGCGGTGCCAAACGCCCGCATCCTCCTGATCGACAACCACGACGATTTCGGCGGCCACGCCAAGCGCAACGAATTCACGCTCGGCAGCCAGAAGATCATCGGCTATGGCGGCAGCCAGTCGATCGACTCGCCCAACACCGAGTGGAGCCGGACCGCGAAAGACCTGCTGCGCGACCTCGGCGTCGACCTCAAGCGCTTCGAGACCGCGTTCGACCGCAAGCTCTATTCCTCGCTCGGCCTCTCCACCGGGCTGTTCCTGCCGCGCGAGAAATTCGGCCGCGACGTGCTGCTGGCCGGCGATCCGCTGACGACGGCGGTCAACGAGGAGACGCGCAGCCTGTCGAATGCAAAGCCATTGGCCGAATTCGTCGCCGCGCTGCCGATCGCCGAGGCGAGCAAGGCGCAATTGCTCGCGCTCTACGACGCCAAGCGCGATCCGCTCGCCGGCCGCACGGCCGCCGAGAAGCAGCAGCTCCTCAAGACCACGAGCTACCGCGACTATCTCACGCACGATCTGCGGCCTGAGCGACGAGGCGGCCGACTGCTTCCAGGGCCGCACGCTGGGCTACTACGGTCTCGGCTGCGACGCGGTGCCGGCCTCCGAGGCGCGCGATGCCGGCTATCCGGGCTTCGCCGGGCTTGGGCTGCCGGGCGGCGGCGGCCGCAGCGAGCCCTACATCTATCATTTCCCCGACGGCAACGCGTCGCTGGCGCGGCTCCTGGTGCGCGCGCTCATTCCCGGCATCGCGCCCGGCCACACCATGGACGACGTGGTGCTGGCGCCGTTCGACTATGGCCGGCTCGACGACCGCGCATCCGATGTGCGCATCCGCCTCGCCTCGACCTGCATCGACGTGCGCAATGCCGGCGAGCGCGCGCTGGTCGGCTATGTCCGCGCCGGCGCGACCCACCGCGTCGAAGCGAAGCACGTCGTGCTCGCCTGCTTCCACATGATGATCCCGCACCTGATGCCGGAGCTGCCGCAGCCGCAGCGCGCGGCGCTGGCGCAGAACGTCAAGACGCCGCTCGTCTACACCAACGTGCTGGTGCGCAACTGGCGGCCGTGGGCGGCGCTCAAGCTGCATGCGATCAACGCGCCGGTGTCGTTTCACTCCCGCGTGGCGCTCGACTTCCCGGTCAGCCTCGGCGGCTACCGCCATCCGCGCGATCCGTTCGAGCCGATGTGCCTGCATCTTGCGCACATCGCGGGCGAGCCGAACCGCGGGCTGACCGCGCGCGAGCAGTTCCGGATCGGGCAGGGCAAGCTCCTCGCCATGACGTTTGCGGATTTCGAAGACCGCATTCGCGACGAGCTCGACCGCATGCTGGGCGCAGGCGGCTTTGCGAGCGGGCGCGACATCGCCGCCATCACCGTCAACCGCTGGCCGCACGGCTACGGCTATGTGATGAACTCGCTGTTCGATCCCGAGGACTACGAGTCGACCGTGCTCGCCCGCGCCCGCCAGCCGATGGGCCGCGTCGCCATCGCCAATTCGGATGCGGGCGGCGACGCCTTCGCGCATCTCGCGATCGACGCCGGCGCGCGCGCGGTGCGGGAGCTGACGGGTTAGCGGATCGCCTTATGGCGACGGAGCAGGGGAGGCGGTGTGCATGATTGTGCCCTCTCCCCGCCGGGGGAGAGGGCTACGAGGTAGTGCAATGGATGGGATCGGGTGAGGGGGGCGTGCGCGGGCGGTTCTTGAAGCGACCCCCTCACCCGATTCTGCTCGCGGAATGTTTGGAGCTGCCCTCTCCCCCGGCGGGGAGAGGGCACAATGTCGGCCAGCGAGCGTGCGGCACCGACGCAAGCAACGTCGTCTACAAAACAAAAAGGGCCCGGCTTGCGCCGGGCCCTCGATGTTTGTCTGATCTGCGCGGTCTGGACTTAGAAATCCATCCCGCCGCCGCCACCCGGCATCGCCGGGGCCGGCGCCGGCTTCTTCGGCAGTTCGGCGACCATCGCCTCGGTGGTCACCAGCAGGCCCGCGACCGACGCCGCGTCCTGCAGCGCCGCGCGCACGACCTTGGCCGGGTCGATGATGCCCTTGGCGACCATGTCGACATAGGTCTCGGTCTGGGCGTCGAAGCCGTAGGTCTCGTCCTTGCTCTCCATGATCTTGCCGACCACGATCGAGCCCTCGACGCCGGAGTTCTCGGCGATCTGCCGGATCGGAGCTTCGATCGCCTTGAGCACGATGTTGATGCCGGCTTGCACGTCGGCATTGCTGTTGTGGAGCTTGCCGACCGCCTTCTTGGCGCGCAGCAGCGCGACGCCGCCGCCCGGCACGATGCCCTCTTCGACGGCCGCGCGCGTGGCGTTGAGCGCGTCCTCGACGCGGTCCTTCTTCTCCTTGACCTCGATCTCGGTCGCGCCGCCGACGCGGATCACCGCGACGCCGCCCGCGAGCTTGGCGAGCCGCTCCTGCAGCTTCTCCTTGTCGTAGTCCGAGGTGGTCTCCTCGATCTGCGCCTTGATCTGGCCGACCCGGGCCTCGATCTCCTTGCGCTTGCCGGCGCCGTCGACGATCGTGGTCTTCTCCTTCTCGATGATGACCTTCTTGGCGCGGCCGAGCATCGCGAGCGTCACGCTCTCGAGCTTCATGCCGAGGTCATCCGAGATGAGCTGGCCGTTGGTCAGGATCGCGATGTCCTCGAGCATCGCCTTGCGGCGATCGCCGAAGCCCGGCGCCTTCACCGCCGCGACCTTGAGGCCGCCGCGCAGCTTGTTGACCACCAGCGTCGCGAGCGCCTCGCCCTCGATGTCCTCGGCGATGATGACCAGCGGCTTGCCCGACTGCACCACCGCTTCCAGCACCGGCAGCATGGCCTGGAGCTGCGACAGCTTCTTCTCGTGCAGCAGGATGTAGGCGTCCTCGAGCTCGGCCACCATCTTCTCGGCGTTGGTGATGAAGTAGGGCGAGAGATAGCCGCGGTCGAACTGCATGCCCTCGACGATCTCGACCTCGGTGTCGAGCGCCTTGGCCTCCTCGACCGTGATGACGCCTTCGTTGCCGACCTTCTGCATCGCCTCGGCGATCATCTTGCCGATCTTGGCGTCGCCGTTCGACGAGATGGTGCCGACCTGCGCGACTTCGGCCGAGGAGCTGACCTTCTTCGACCGCTTCTCAATGTCGGCGACCACCGCGGCGACCGCGAGGTCGATGCCGCGCTTGAGGTCCATCGGGTTCATGCCGGCGGCGACCGACTTGGCGCCCTCCCGCACGATCGAGGCCGCGAGCACGGTCGCGGTGGTGGTGCCGTCGCCGGCGAGATCGTTGGTCTTCTGGGCGACCTCGCGCACCATCTGGGCGCCCATGTTCTCGAACTTGTCCTCGAGCTCGATCTCCTTGGCGACGGTGACGCCGTCCTTGGTGATGCGGGGCGCGCCGAAGCTCTTGTCGATCACGACGTTGCGGCCCTTCGGGCCGAGCGTGACGCGCACTGCGTTGTTGAGGATCTCCACGCCGCGCAGCATGCGGTCGCGGGCATCGCCGGAGAATTTTACTTCCTTGGCAGCCATTTGAATTTTGCTCCTGGTGTCTGATGTTGATCCTCATCCTGAGGAGCGCCGAAGGCGCGTCTCGAAGGATGAGACCCGGTTCGTGCCCTCATCCTTCGAGACGGCCGCTTCGCGGCCTCCTCAGGATGAGGAAAAGGGTCAGGCGATCACGCCCATGATGTCGCTCTCCTTCATGATCAGGAGTTCGTCACCGTCGATCTTGACCTCGGTGCCCGACCACTTGCCGAACAGCACGCGGTTGCCGGGCTTGACGTCGATCGGAATGAGCTTGCCGGCCTCGTCGCGGCCGCCGGGGCCGACGGCGACGACCTCGCCTTCCTGCGGCTTCTCCTTGGCGGTGTCGGGAATGATGATGCCGCCCTTGGTCTTCGCTTCGGCATCGATACGCTTCACGACCACGCGGTCGTGCAGGGGACGGAACTTGGTCTTCGCCATGTCTCTCCTCGCGGCGCCGTTGGCGCACTAAGCTATTGATTTATTGGCCTTATTCATGCGCTGTTAGCACTCATGGTTAATGAGTGCCAAGTGCATGTGCGGGAGATAGGACCTCGGCCGCGGAGAGTCAAGAATCGCGGCAGCGGCCCGGCTGCAATTCAGGGCAGGAGCTTCATCGCCCGCTCGTAATAGCCGAGGTCGACATAGCGCGCCGGATCGATCGCCGCGTCGCCCGGCCGGCGCTGGATCTCGGCCCGCAGCGCCAGCATCGCCTTGAAGCCTTCGGGACTGAACTTGGCGTCGGGCGCAAAGCCGAACTCCGGATCGAGCAGCAGCTCGTAGGTGCGCTCGGCTTCCTTCCGGGAGATTTTCAGCTTCTCGACCAGCAGCGCGACATTGGCCGCGCGGTTCGCCGGATCGCGCACGTAGCGCAGCGCCTCGACGTAGGCGGCGATGTAGCGCTCCAGCATCGGACCGCGCTCGCGCGCGAACGCCCGCATCAGGAACGCGCCGCCCGCCTGGTAGGGGCCGAGCAGGTCGGTGGTGCGGCCGAGGCTCTTGAGCCCGATCGCCTCGGCCTGCACGGTGAACGGCAGGTTGAGGATCGCGGCGGCGTTCTCCTTGTTCTCGGCCATCGCCTTGAAGCGGTACGGCCCGGCCCCGACCGGCCGGACGGTGTAGTCGCCCTCCTTGAGGCCGTGCTGCAGCAGGATCTTCTTGGCCTGCAGCGCATAGGCGGTGTCGGGCGCGTCGACCGCGAGAATGCGGCCGCGCAGGTCGGCGAACGACTTGATCTCGGCCTGCACGAAGAACTCGTTCATGCCGCTGTCGCCGCCGGTGACGATCACCACGTCCTGCTTGGCCACCTCGATCATGGCGAGCGCGTTGTCGACCGCCGCATGCACCAGGTCGAAGCGGCTGGCGGCGAGTCCCTCGCGCTGGTTCTTGGAATTGTCGGTCAGCGTGAGCTCGATCTTGAAGCCGCGCTTCTCGAAGATGCCCGTGGCGATGCCGGCATGCAGCGGCAGCGCCTTGGCGTTCGGGAAGGTGTTGACGCGCAGCAGCACCGGCTCCTGGGCATGGGCGGAGTTGGCGAAGAAGCTGAGCGCCAGAGTGATCGCCAGCATGAAAGCCATTCTCATTGATTGCATTTCCTCGGTTCGTCTCGCGGATGAAATGCCCGCAAGTTCGACGGTTGGATTTTACGCGAGGCCGCGCCGCGAGTCCCCTCTCCCCTTGGGGGAGAGGGTGGCGAGCGAATGCGAGCCGGGTGAGGGGGTTACTGTTGTTCGAGTGAGCTGTAACCCCCTCACCCCACCCCTCTCCCAGTCGAAGTCGGATTTATCCGACTTTGACCACATTAAGTGCCGAAGTCGGGTAAACCCGACTTCGGATGGGGAGAGGGAGCCCACCACGTCCGCGGCGAGGCTCACGCATCCACGCTAATCCTTCGCCGCGCGGCCCCTGATCCACTCGTCGATCGCCGGCAGCACGCTCGCCTTGAAATCCGCGTTGGTCAGGATCGTCTCGGTGGCGCGCGCGGCGACGATGCGCCCGCCCGAGGTCGCATGCACCGGCGCGAAATTCTTCAGTTCGTCGGCGCGGGCCGCGTCGCTGAACACCGTCATGAAATTCGACACGAACGAGGCGCGGAAGAACGGCCCCTGCTTGGCCGCGAGCGCATCGAAATTCTTCAGCACGAAGGCGAGCGCCAGTTCCGGCTGCTCGCCGTTCTCGGCGACCGCGTTGATGGTGCGGCCGACGGCGTTGCTCGGCAGTTCGTCGGTCAAGGTGCGCGCCAGCGTATCGCCCGCCAGCGCCGGATCGCGTGCGCCCGCGGCGGCGAGATAGAAGCGCATCCGTTCGGCCGCTTCGGGCGTCGCGCGCGCCAGCGCGAGCAGCGCGTCGTAGGTCGCCCGGTCGGCGCCAAGCCCGGTCAGATGAATGACCGGCTCGCGCAGCGCCGGCCGCAGCGATGAGCGCTCGCGCGCGAAGCCGTCGAACCGCCGTTTCGCTTCGGCCAGCATCTCGGCGTCGCCGAGTTCGCCGAGCGTCCGGATCAGGCGCGCCCGCAGCAGCGCGTTGTCGTCGCCTTCCGGGCCTTCCCAGCCGAGCCGGTCGAACACCGGACGAAGCTTGCCGCGCGCATAGGCCTGGAACGCCGCCCGCTCGGGCCGGCCGCGCTCGAGCCGGTCGATCCGCGCCGAACACCGCGATGACCTGCTCCCAGATCGACGCGGCTGTCGTCGCTGCCGATTTCCTCGACCAGTTCGAAGAACGACGCCGGCGGCGCGCGGCCCGCTTCCACCATCGCCCAGGCGTCGGCGACCAGATTGAGCCGGTCGGCCGGCGACATCAGCGGCAGCGACTTGGCCAGCGCCGCGCGGCTCGCGTCGTCGTATTGCACGCGGTAATAGCCGATATCGCCGAAGTTGAGCTTGACCGGCTCGCCGCAGCGCCCGGCCGCCACCTCGACCGGCTCGCCTTGCACCAGCACGGTCTCGGACGGCCGCAGCGCCCGCAGCGGCCCGATCGTCACCGGCACCTGCCAGCGCTGCGGCGCCGCGTTCGGGTCGTGGATGGTGAAGCGTTCCTGGCGCAGCGTGAGGCGTTGCTCCTCGCCGACGCAGGCTGCCTCGCCGCGGATGAGCGGCACGCCCGCCTGTTCGGTGAAGGTGCCGGCGACGCTTGCGACCGGCTTGCCGGAAGCCGCCTCCAGCGCGCGCCAGAGATCGGCCGTGGTCGTGCTGCCATAGGCATGCGCGGTCATGTACTGGCGGATGCCGTCGCGGAAGGCGCGCTCGCCGAGATAGTTCTCGATCATGCGGATCAGCGCCTGGCCCTTGCCGTAGGTGATGGTGTCGAACGCCGCCATCGCCTCGCTTTCGTTGGCGACCGGCTGCTGGATCGGGTGCGAGGTGCGGCGCGCGTCGGTGTCGAGCACTCGTTGCTTGCGGGAGCCGCCGTTCAGCCAGACCTGCCACTGCGGATAGAAGTGCTCGGCCGCCTTCTTCTCCATCCAGGATGCGAAGCCTTCGTTGAGCCAGAGGTTGTCCCACCAGCCCATGGTGACCAGGTTGCCGAACCACTGGTGCGCGATCTCGTGCGCCACATAGGTGAAGATGCCGCGCTTTGCGGTGTCGGGGCTCACCGCCGGATCGAACAGCAGCAGGCCCTCGAAGAACGTGATGGCGCCCCAGTTCTCCATGGCGCCGCCGAAGCCGCCCGGCACCGCGATCAGATCGAGCTTGGGCAGCGGATATTTCACGCCGAAATACTCGTTGAAGTACTGCAGCAGGTCGATCGCGGTATCGAGCGCGAAGCGGCCCTGCGCGCTCTTGCCGGCAGTGGTGACGACGCTGACGGTGACGCCGTCCGCCTGGCCGGAGAGCCGCTCGAACTCGCCCGCGGCGAGCGCGAACAGGTAGCTCGACATTTTCGGCGTGGTCGCGAAGCTGACCTGCTTCAACGTCGGCGTGACCGGCTCCTCGCTCGCCACCGGCATGTTGGAGACCGCCAGGAAGCGCACGCGGCAGCGTGACGGTGAGCGCGAACGTCGCCTTGAAGGCCGGCTCGTCGAACGAGGGGAAGATGCGCCGCGCATCGGCCGGCTCGAGATGGCTCGAGATCATGCGCTTGGTGCCCTTGCCGCTCGGATAGTCGACCACGAACAGCCCGCGTCCGAATTTGTTGATGCGGCCGGTGAAATCGATGCGCAGCTTGTGCGTTCCGGTGGCGAGCGGCTGCGGGAAGGTCAGCGTCGCGGTCTCGCTGGCGCGGTCGAGCGCGATCGCCGCGTCCAGCCGTCCGTCTCTCGATCGACCGCGCGGCTGATCGTCAGGTCGAGCGCGTTGAGCACGATGCGCGGCGTCGGCTCGCGCACCTCGATGTCGATCGTCTCGGTGCCGGCGACGGTGAGGCTGTCGAGGTTCGGCTCGAGCTCGATCGCGTAGTGGATCGGAACGACCGATCTTCGGCAGCTTGCCCGGCGTAGTCGCGAACGCGAAGCCTGGCTCGGCCGCGGCGGCGCCGCCGAGCGCAGCATGAGCACAATCGCAAGCGTCCACGCGATCAGGCGGGGAGCGGACAGACCGGGAGAGGGCAAACGGGCAGGGCGCATCGGTTGGACCATTGCGGGAGACCGTCTATTCTAACCAACGGCACCGGGGCCGGGGAGACATCATGCGCGCGATCACGCTCGCCGAGGCGAACAAGATCATCAACGGCACCTTTGCGTCGGCAAAGCGGCGCAAGGCCTATGCGCTCGCCGCCATCGTGCTCGATGCCGGCGGCCGGGTGAAGGCGTTCCAGAAGCAGGACGGCGCGTCGCTGATGCGGTTCGAGATCGCCTACGGCAAGGCGTTCGCCGCGCTCGCGCTCAACCGCTCCTCGCGGCAGGTGTTGCAGAAGGCGAAGGAGAAGCCGCCGTTCATGGCCTCGCTCACCGAGCTGGCCGACGGGCCGGTGTTCCTGGAGGCCGGCGGCCAGCTCATCCGCGATGCCGACGGGCGAAATCGTAGGAGCAATCGGCGTCACCGGCGACGTCAACGAGGTCGACGACCTCTGCGCCATCGACGGCATCCATGCCGGCGGCTTCCGCGCCGACGCCGATTTCGACGCCAAGGCGGCGCGCCGCCTCAACATCAAGGTCGACCCGCCGTTCAAGGACCCGCGCCAGCGGTAGGCAGGCGGCCCGGATCGTTCCATCTGCCCCACATCCGCCTTGTCCCAGCCCTAAGGTCGCAGCAGTTTTGGCTGGGTTTGGGGCGGCCGGACCGGGGCATTTTCGGGGTCCGATTTGGGGAATTTGCCGTCTCGTTAACCTTGCCGTTGGTACAAAGTGCAACGTGCCAAAGTAACGTGCGAAGTAAAATCTGTGCCCAGGGTTGGAGTTTTGGCCCCCGACTGGGCACAGGAGTGAGGGGAGGGCGCGCCATGTATAATTTTGCCCGGCATTCGCCAGTCATTGCGGCTGCCATCCTGGCCGCTGCGCTCGCAGCCTGCAGCACCACGCCGTCGCCGCAACAGGCCGAGCAGGCCCAGCCGCTGCCGCAGCCGGAGTTGCCGTCGCGCGTGCGCGCCTCCGAGGTGGTCGGCCGCTGGGGCTACGCCGCCTACCACAAGCCCGAGGACCGCGCCCGCACCGAAGCCAACGCGCGCGGCCAGTGCAAGCAGCCCTACGTGATCGGCCAGGGCACGAACGGCGGCGTGATGATGTACCTCGCCGACTCCTCGCAGTTGCAGGAGCTCCGCCTCAAGGGCAGCCAGAGCGGCAAGGACTATATCGGCCCGGCCGGCAACACGCCCGGCATGCAGGATCGCGAGATCGTCTCGTTCGACGGCCGCGTGCTGGTGCTCAAGTTCGTCGACCCTGAGATCGACGGCCGCTACGGCACCGGCGTCTACGTGCGCTGCGCGCCGCGCGCCTGATCGCATCGCCATGAGCGGCCCGCACCGCCTCCTCGCTTCGCCGCTGGCGCCGTGGGAGCGCGACGGATTGCGCGCCGCGCTCACCAGGGCCGGCCTGCCGGCCGACGATCTGGCCGATCCGCGCCTGCACTTCTGGCGCTTCGAAACCTACGAGGACGTGCCGGTCGGCTTCGGCGGCATCGAGTTCCACGATCGCGACGCGGTGCTGCGCTCGGTGGTGACGCTGCCGCCGCTGCGCCAGCTCGGCATGGGCGGCGCGATGATCGCCAAGCTCGAAGCCGAGGCGATCGCCCGCAAGTGCCGCGCCATCTATCTGGTGACGACCTCGGAGGAGGATTTCTTCGCCGACCACGGCTACGCGCCCTGCAAGCGCAGCGAGGTGCCCGCCGCGGTGCGCGCCAGCGGCGAGTTCGCCGCGCTGCCGCCGGCTTCCTCCGTCGCGATGGTCAAGCAGCTCGACTAGCAATGCGGAGCAGTGCCGGCGGGCGCGAGAGGCGCGCATCGAATTTGCTGACGCAGTAGACTGTGGCTTCGTGCCCGCGTCCCGTATCCTCATCTCATGCCCGCTCTCCGCGAATTCATTGCCGGTCCCTGGCGCGCCGTGCTGGTGCTCGGCGTCACCCAGATTCTGACCTGGGGCACGCTGTTCTATCCGCCGGTCCTGACCGTGCCGCTGATCGCCGCCGACCGCGGCTGGTCGGTGACCTTCGGCATGGGCGGCTTCTCGCTGGCGCTGCTGACGGCGGGGCTGGTTTCGCCCCGCATCGGCTTCCTGATCGACCGCTACGGCGGCCATCGCGTGATGCCGGCGGGCTCGCTGCTCGCCGCGCTCGGGCTGTTCTGTCTGGTGCATGCCGCGCATCCCGCTCGCCTATCTGGCGACCTGGATGCTGCTTGGCGTCGCGATCGCGGGCTCGCTGTACGATCCGGCCTTCGCCACGCTCGGCCGCATCTTCGGCGCGGCCGCGCGCCGCCCGATCACCGCGCTGACGCTCGCCGGCGGCTTCGCCTCGACCGTGAGCTGGCCGGCGACGCATCTCCTGATCGGCGCCGGCGGCTGGCACGGCACCTACCTCGTCTATGCGGCGCTGCTCGCTTTGGTCGCGGCGCCGCTGCACGCCTTCGCGCTGCCGCGCACGCGCGCCGAGCCGCCGCCGAAGCCCCCGGACGGGCAGGTGGCAGCGCCCAGCACCGTGCTGCCGGCGTCGGGCTGGCCGTTCATCCTGGTGGCGGCGGCGTTCGCCGACCTACGCGTTCGTGCCCTCCGGCATGTCGGCGCATCTGCTCGCGATCTTCGGCCGCGCCGGCATCGACGCCGCGACGGTGGTGACGATCGGCGCGCTGTTCGGGCCGTCGCAGGTGCTGGCGCGCATCGTCGAATTCGTTTTCGCGCGCCGCGTCCATCCGCTCAACGTCGCGCGGTTCGCGGTCGGATTGCTGCTCGCGGCGTTCGCGCTGCTCGCGCTCGCCGGATTTTCGGTGGCGTCGGCCGCCGCCTTTGCGGTGATGTTCGGCATGTGCAACGGCCTCATCACCATCGCGCGCGGCGCGGTGCCGCTCGCGTTGTTCGGCGCCGGCGGCTACGGCCATCTGATGGGTCGCATCGCGCTGCCGTTCCTGATCATGCAGGCGATCGCGCCGCTGGCGCTGGCCTTCGTCGCCGAGCGAACATCCGACCCGGCGGTGCTGGCGGTGCTGGCGGCGTTCGCGCTGATCGCGTTCGCCGGCTTTGTGAGCATCCGCCGGCCGCCGAACTCGGAATGAACGGAAGGAGAGCTCGGCGTCAGTCGTGGCCGAACATCGCGTCGATGTCGGCCTGCGAGACGTGACCCTTGTCGCCGTCGAGCTTGGGGCCGTTGAGCAGGAACGGCGTGCTGCCGTCGCGCTCGGCGCGCGCCGCCGCGGCGTGATCGCGGAACGCCTCGATGCCGCCCCAGATCTCCATCATGCGGGTGACGCGGTCCTCGACGAATTGCAGCGTGGTCAGGACCTTGCCGATGCGCTGGCCGGCGAGGTCGTGGAAGTTGCAGGCCTCGAAGATCTGGATCACGTCGTCGCGGATGTCCTGCGCCAGCGCCTGGTTCTGTTCCTGCTGCAGCACCGCCGACAGCGTGTTGGCGGCCTCGTCGATCGCCTCGGCGGCGGCCAGGATCTTTTCGATCGAATGCTCGGCGCCATCCACCACCGCGTCGAGCTCCTGGCGGACGCGGCCGTTGCCTTCGCTGTTGAGCCCGCTCACGTGCAGCGCGGCGATCTCCTGCTTGGTGCGGTTGATGGCGCGGAAGATGCTGTCGGTCTCGTCCTTGAGCTCGCGCAGGCCGTCGCGCGCGTCAGGGCCGGGGCACGGCCGCGCGTCGCGCTCCGCCGCCGGGGCGGGCGCCTGCCGCGAGCGCAAAGGCGCGCGCCGGCGCCATGCGCCGCATCTCCTCGATGCGGAAAACCTTTCGCCGGACTGGCATTGCGCGTCCCGCCGCCTGCCTGTGGGTCGTCTTCGCCACATTTAATCCGCGGGCGGCTTAATGCCGGGTTCATGGCGTATCGGATACACCAAGTATTAACCATGATCGCCCAGCGTTTACTCGGAATAAACTATAACACGATGAACAAGTAGTTTCTGGCCGTATTAGTATAAATGTCGGCTTTAGTTTTACCGATCCTCGTCTTTTTTGCTGTTTACTATATCGCGTAACCCCGGAGCTGATTCCCCGATCGGCTCCTCCCAGTGACGATTAGTAATGAGTTCGTCATGCAGCGTCAGCGTCTCCTGCTATCCGTATTCTTGACCAGCACCCTCTCCATCGGCGCGGCCTCGGCCGGGCCGTTGTCGATCACCCCCGACGTCCAGCGCACCGGCAGCCGGCCGGCCGCGCGCAACGTGGTCCAGCCCCCGAGCGCCGAAACGCAGGCGCTATGCCGAACCGCGGCCGAAGCCCCGCGCGTGCGCCAGGCGGCGGCGCAGGGCGGCCAATACGGCGGCGGCTTCTTCGAGTTCCTGTTCGGCGGCGGCAATGGCCAGCGTTACGAGCGCTCCGAGCAGCCGGCGGTCTACTTCGGCAGCCAGCCGGTGAACCGGGACTACGGTCCGGGCGTCGTCGAGCAGGGCGGCCGTCCCGTGGTCGACCCGCGCTACATGCGCCAGGAGGTCAGCTACCCCGGTTCGGAAGCGGCCGGCACCATCGTCATCAACACCAACGAGCGCCTGCTCTATCTCGTGCAGGGCAACGGCCGGGCGATCCGCTACGGCATCGGCGTCGGCCGTCCGGGCTTCACCTGGGCGGGCACCCACACCATCACCAACAAGCGCGAGTGGCCGGACTGGACGCCGCCCGAGGAAATGCTGCGCCGCCGTCCCGACCTGCCGCGCCACATGGAAGGCGGCCCCGACAATCCGCTCGGTGCGCGCGCCATGTATCTCGGCTCCACGCTCTACCGCATCCACGGCTCGAACGAGCCCTGGACCATCGGCACGCAGGTGTCCTCGGGCTGCATCCGCATGCGCAACGAGGACGTCGTCGACCTCTACGGCCGCGTCAAGGTCGGCACCAAGGTCGTGGTGATGTGAGCGTTGCTGCGACGTAAAACGGAAAGGCCGCCGGTGACGGCGGCCTTTTTGTTTGAGTCGGGTTGCTCGATCGGGCGGCGCGCTCAGTCGTCGCTGCCGCCGCCGAAGCCGCCGCCATCGTCCGTTCGAGATCGCCGTCGCCGCCGTCGCCGCCGACGTCCTGCTCGCCCTGCTCGCCGCCGCGGCGTCGGACGCGCCTGAGCGGTTGCCGTCATCGTAGGCCTGCTGCGCGCGCGGCGAGCGGCCGATGTCTTCGAGCCCGGCCTGCCGCGAGAGTTCGCCGCCACTACCGCCGCCGCCCCACGGTGCGGCATCGCGGCCGCCGCCCGAGTCGAACGCGCTGTGGCTCTGGCCGCCGCCCCATCATCGAGCGAATGCCGCCCATCAAGCAGCGAGCCGCCGACCACGCCGGCCGCCGCCGCCGCCGCGGTGCCGAGGAACGAGCCGCCCATGCCGCCACGCTGCTGCATCGGCTCGGGCGCGGCTTGCGCCTGCATCGGCTGCGGCGCAGCCGGCGCACCGGTGTTGTGCCAGGCCGTCGACGGGGCGCCCGGCCGCACCGACGGCACCGAGCCGCCGCGGGTCTCTTCGCGGCGTCCCAGAATCTGGTTGCGCAGGCCGCCGAGGAAGCTCGTGTCCTGCGGCGGCGCCTCGCCGGCGCCGCCTTCGAGCGCGCGGATGCGGGCGTCGGCGCGCTTGAGCGCCTCGTCCTGCACCAGCACGGTCTGCACCAGCGCATAGACGGCGTTCGGGGCGCGCTCGAGCCCCTCGTTGATGGCGTCCACCGCGTTCGGATCGCGCGGATTGTCTTCCAGCGAGGCCAGGCGGTCGAACAGGTCGGTGACGAGCTTGCGTTCCTCTGGAGTCATTGGCCGGTTCCTTCCTCCCATGACGACGGGGGAGATGTAGGCAGCCGGGCATGGCGGCGGAATGACCCGGCGGGAATTATTTGGGTTTGATTGTGCGCGGACGGTTGCGGCAAGACAGCGCGCATCTTGACTTTTATTCCTAATAGGACTGTATCCACAGCGCCCCGTCCCACCGAGGGCGCGCTCGAGGGCGCTCGAAACGCGGGGACGGCCGAGGCGGTGCCGGCGGAGATGCGCCGCCGCAGGTCTCGGGATCGGGCCGGAGACATCCGGGCCGGTTGGTGCGGTGGCCGATGCGGGCGCGCAACGCGCGTGCGGCGGCCCAAGCCGTGTGGTCCCGGCGCGCCAGCCGCGCGCCACGGGGCCGAGGTGGCATTTGCGCAAGCGGCGCCTCGCCGCCGGCGTGGACGCCAGCCCAAGAGCGGTGGGTAGGTCCTGTGTCCCGACAACCTGAAAAGGGAGCGGGGCCTGAAAGTGTCAGCCCACCGGGGGCCATGCGGAGCAAGCCTCAAACACCGCGCGCGGGACGCCGACGGTTTCGGCGGACTTGCGGTTTTCACTCACTCGGCAAGCCTCGGTGTCGCGAGGCACCGAGGTCCGTGGGTCTTCTGGACCCCGGCGTTCCGCGCGCCCTCGGATTTATTTCGGGCAACGGAATTCTCTCTTCGCACGACGGCGTACCCGGCGCCGCCCAAACAACACGGGCGGCGGAGCGTTGGCTTTCTTCCCTCGCCCCGCTTCGGCGGGGCGAGGGAATGCGAAGAGTTCGTCACGCCAGCGCCAACCCATGACGGGCCAGCAGCGCCGGAAAATCCTCGCCGGCGAAGAACGCGTATTCGCGCTCGCGCAGCGTGGTCAGCGGATCGAGCCGCCGCAAGCGTCGCATCGACGAAACCCGGATGGCACATGATCAGGGCGCCGTCCGGCAGATGACTGAGAAAACGCGCGAACAGCTTGCCGAAGTCGGCGCCCTCGTCGAACCCATAGGCGCCGGCGAACGCCGTATTGGTCCGCACGCCCGCCGCCATGGCGCGGCGGCGAAATCGCCGGCTCAAGCGTGTCGAGCAGCAGCGCCTTGCCGTTGCCGAGCCGCGCGGTGAGCGGCGTGGCGCGGCCGCATTGGCGCAGCCAGGCCTGCGGCGCGTGCGCCTTGGCGGCCGCCAGCACCGCCTCGTCGATCTGCGGAAAGAGCTGCACGTGCTGATGCCCGTCGATGAAATCGGGTGCGCGGCCGAACGCCCGCGCGAACGCCGCGAGCTGGCTGTCGACCTCGGCGCGCAGCGCAGCGGCGTCGAGGCTCCGGCGCATCGCGGCGAGCAGCACGCGATGCAGCGCCGGGAACGCGCCGTCGCGCAGCGGCGTGAAGCCTGCGCTCAGCGGCCGGAACGGCGCCGACAGCACGACGTGCAGCCCGATCGCGGCGCGCGGCTTGGTGGCGTTGAGCGCCGTGAGCGCCTGCGCCTCGAAGGCGTTGAAGTCGGGCGCCACCACCATCACCGAGGTGGCGTTGAGCCGGCCGCGCACGATCAGGTCGCGGATCGCGGTGTTGACGCCGGGCGAGATCCCGTAGTCGTCGGCGCACAGCCAGATCGCCCGCGGATTGGCCTCCGCTCATTCCGCCGCCGAGCGCGCCGGCGGAGCGCCGGCTTCGGCCGGTCCCTTCGAGGGTCTTGAGCGTGTGTTCGGCGACGAAATAGACCGGCCGCGCTTTCAGCTCGGAGAGGATCTTGCCGATGTATTCGCCGACGATCCCGATCATGATCAGTTGCACGCCGCCGAGCACCATCAGGCCGACCACCAGCGACGGATAGCCCGGGACCGACTGGCCGAACACGAAGGTCTCGACCAGGATCTGCAGGCCGAAGATAAACGCGACGACGGCGAGCAGCAGGCCGAGCAGGCTCGCGAGCCGCAGCGGCGCCACCGAGAACGACGTCAGCCCCTCGATCGAGAGCCCGATCAGCGAATAGAGATTCCAGGTGGTGCGGCCGTGCAGCCGGTCGTCGGGCTCATAGTCGACGCGGATCTGCTTGAAGCCGATCCAGCTCGCCAGCCCCTTGAAGAACCGGTTGCGCTCGGGGAGCTGCTTGAGCGCCGCCGCCGCCCGCGGCGACAGCAGGCGGAAGTCGCCGGCATCCTCGGGGATCTTCTGCCGCGCGCCCCAGTTGATCAGCGAGTAGAACGTGCGGACGCCGACGCGGCGCAGCCACGGCTCGTTCTCGCGGTGCGCCTTGGCGGTGTAGACCACGTCGTAGCCGTCATCGAGCCAGTGGCCGACCAGCCTCTCGACCAGGCGCCGGAGGGTGCTGGCCGTCGCCGTCCATGAACAGCACGGCGCCGAGCCGGGCGTGGTCGAGGCCGGCGAGCAGCGCCGCCTCCTTGCCGAAGTTGCGCGACAGCGCGATCACCTGCACGTCGAGCGCCGCCGCCGGCAGGGCCTGCGCCACCGTGAGCGTGTGGTCGCGGCTGCCGTCGTCGACATAGACCACCTCGACCGCCAGCCCCTGCTTCTCGCGCAGGCGTGCGGGCGACCTCGATCAGCCGCTCGTGCAGGGCGGACAGCCCGGCCGCCTCGTTGAACAGCGGAACCACGATCGACAGCCCGGCCTCCGCCCGCGGGCGCGGGCGAATTCCGGGAGAACCGGTCAAATTCAACGGGTTGGGCGCCATAATGCGGCTTTCCAGCGGTCCGTCCGTTACCGCCCGCTTGTATAGCTGAACGCGCGCGGCCTGTCCCGGCCGGGGCATTTGGGCCATTTGGGAATGATTGTCACCTATTACCTGTATGGGAGGTGAATATCCCGTCCGGGACGTGCTAAGCGGGGCCCCGTCATGCACCTGCCCCCCGTTCTCGACCGGCTGTACCAGCGCCTCGACAAGGCCTGGCACGAGCGCGCGGTCTCGCTCAAGGCGCTCAGCTTCGCGTTGATCGGGGTGGTCAACACGCTGGTCGACCTGGGCATCTTCCTGATCGGCTACAACGTGCTGGGGCTCAAGCTGATCCCGGCGAACCTCATGTCCTGGCTGGTCGCGGTGTCGTGCTCCTACGTGCTGAATTCCTCGATCACGTTCGCGCACGAGTTCGGGCGGCAAGCTGAGCTGGCGCTCCTACGCGACCTTCGTGGCCTCGGGCATCGCCGGCGTCACCGCCAACACCACGGTGCTGTTCGTGGCGTCGTACTGGGTGCCGGTGCTGGCGGCGAAGCTGATGTCCATCCTGGCGAGCTTCGTGGTCAATTTCTCGCTGTCGCACTTCGTCGTGTTCCGCGCCCGCGATCCGCAAGTGTCGGGCAAGTAGCCGGAACCAGGCGAGCGGGAGGGGCAGGCGTGCGTCACGACGACAATCTCACCACCGAGCGGCCGACCTTCGTCACCCATCTCGAATGCGCGATGACCGGCGAGCGCTATCCGGCCGACGTGCTGCACAATCTCTCGCGCGCCGGCAAGCCGCTGCTGGTCCGCTACGATCTCGACGGCGTGAAGAAGGCGCTGTCCAAGGACGCGCTGGCGCAACGGCCGCAGGACCTGTGGCGCTACCGCGAACTGCTGCCGGTGCGCCGGCTCGCCGACATCGTCAGCCTCGGCGAGGCCGTGACTCCGCTGGTGACTCTGCCCAAGCTGCAGAAGAAGCTCGGCGGCGGCGAAATCCTGGTCAAGGACGAAGGCCGGCTGCCGACCGGCTCGTTCAAGGCGCGCGGCCTCGTCATGGCGGTGTCGATGGCCAAGGCGCTCGGCGTCAAGCACATGGCGATGCCGACCAACGGCAATGCCGGCGCGGCGCTCGCCGCCTATGCGAGCCGCTGCGGCATCAAGACCACGATCTTCTGTCCGGAAGACACGCCGGAGGTGAACGTCAGCGAGATCGCGCTGCAGGGCGCCAGCGTCTACCGCGTCAACGGCCTGATCGACGACTGCGGCAAGATCGTCGGCGAAGGCAAGGACAAGGTCGGCTGGTTCGACACCTCGACGCTCAAGGAGCCGTACCGGATCGAGGGCAAGAAGACGATGGGCCTCGAGCTTGCCGAGCAGCTCGGCTGGGACGTGCCCGACGTCATCCTCTATCCGACCGGCGGCGGCACCGGACTGATCGGCATGTGGAAGGCGTTCGCCGAGCTCGAGGCGATCGGCTTCATCGGCAAGAAGCGCCCGCGCATGGTGGCGGTGCAGGCTTCGGGCTGCGCGCCGATGGTGCGCGCCTACGAGCAGGGCGTCGAGCACGCCACGCGCTGGGAGAACTCGGCACACCATCGCGGCCGGCATCCGCGTGCCGCAGGCGGTCGGCGATTTCCTGATCCTGCGCGCGGTGCGCGAGAGCGGCGGCTTCGCCATCGCGGTCGACGATGCGGCGATCAGCGCCGGCCTCGACGAGGTGGCGCGCGAGGAAGGCTTTCTGCTCTGCCCGGAGGGCGCCGCCACCTACGCGGCGCTCAAGCAAAGCCTGGCCGACGGCCGCATCAAGAAGACCGAGCGGGTCGTGCTGTTCAATTGCGCAACGGGTCTGAAATATCCGCTGCCGCCCGCGCGCCGCACGCTCGATCGCACCAAGCCGATCGACTACGCGGCATTCTGATTCCTCGCGCTCAAGCGCCGCAATGCCGCACGCGCGTCGCTGCCGTGACGCTGGCATTCGCCCTGGCCTTGGGCTGTACTGACGCGATCCTGCCGCCGAAACCGCGCGAACCCGCACAGGAGTCGTAACCGATGCGCAAGGTGTTGCCGCTCGCAATCGCATTGGCGGCCGCGGTGACGCCCGTGCACGCGCAGACCTATCCCGTCCCGCGTCATCACCATGGTGCTGCCGCTGCCGCCGGGCGGCGCGACCGATACGCTGGCGCGCACCGTCGCCGAGCACATGCGCGGCACGCTCGGCCAGCCGATCATCGTCGACAATGTGCCGGGCGCCGGCGGCACGCTTGCGGTCGGCCGCGTCGCGCGCGCGCCGGGCGACGGCTACACGCTGACCGTCGGCAATTTCGCGACCCACATGGCGTCGGCGGCGACCTATCCGGTGCAGTACGATCTGCTCACCGACTTGGTGCCGGTGGCGAAGCTCGCCGACACGCCGCTCTGGATCGTCGCCAAGAAGGATCTCGCCGCCAAGGATCTCAAGGAGCTGATCGCCTGGATCAAGGCCAATCCCGACAAGGCGTCCGCCGGCATCGTCGGGCAGGGCAGCGGCGGCCACATCTGCGGCCTGTCGTTCCAGGCCGCGACCGCCACGCGCTATCAGTTCATCCCCTATCGCGGCGGCGCGCAGGCGATGCAGGACCTGGTGTCCGGGCAGATCGACATGATGTGCGACATGGCGGCGAACTCGCTGCCGCAGGCGCGCACCGGCAACATCCGGCCGCTGGCGGTGATGGCGGCCAAGCGCTGGTTCGCCGCGCCCGAGGTGCCGACCGCCGAGGAGATGGGCGTGCCCGGCGTCTACCTGTCGCTGTGGCACGGCCTGTGGGCCTCGAAGGGCACGCCGAAAGACATCGTCGCCAAGCTCAACGCGGCGGCGGTCGCGGCGCTCGCCGATCCCGCCGTGCAGAAGCGGCTCGCCGAACAGGGCCACGAGATCGCGCCGCGCGAGCAGCAGACGCCGGAAGGCTTCGCGGCCTTCCACAAGGCCGAGATCGAGCGGTGGTGGCCGGTGATCAAGGGCGCGGGCATCAAGGCCGAGTGATCGATCATGGGCGGCCGGCATCAAACCGTAGTAGAAGCAAAAGCCAAAAGAAGAAATTGCCATGAGGGGACGGAAATGACCGCGACGCTGAGAGCCGCACTGATTGCCGCAACCGTTGCCTTGCCGGCGAGTGCCGCCGCCGTTCATGCGCAAGGCTTCCCGTCACGCGCCGTCACCATCGTGGTGCCGTTCTCCGCCGGCGGCCCGTCCGATGCACTCGTCGCGCGTGCTCGGCGAGCGCATGCGCGCCTCGCTCGGCCAGAGCTTCGTGGTCGAGAACGTCACCGGCGCCGGCGGTTCGATCGGCGTCGGCCGCGTGGTGCGCGCCGCGCCCGACGGCTACACCATCAGCTTCGGGCATCTCGGCACCCACGTGTTCAACGGCGCGATCTATCCGCTCGGCTACGATCTGCTCGCCGACCTCGAACCGCTCGCCCTGTTGCCGAGCAACCCGATGGTCATCGTCAGCAGAAACACATTGCCGGCGAAGAACTTCCAGGAGCTGCTGGCCTGGCTGAAGGCGAACCGCGCGTCCGCCGGCACCGCCGGTGCGGGCTCGGGCTCGCACATTGCGGCGGTCTATCTGCAGAGCCTGACCGGGCTGCAATTGCAGTACGTGCCCTATCGCGGCACCGGCCCGGCGCTGAACGATCTGGTCGGCGGGCAGATCGACATCATCGTCGACCAGGCGTCGAACTCGATGGCGCAGATCCGCGCCGGCACGCATCCGGCCCTACGCGATCTCCGCCAAGGAGCGGCTCGCCGCGGCGCCGGATATTCCGACCGCCGACGAGGCCGGTCTGCCCGGATTCTATATGTCGCTGTGGTCGGGCCTGTGGGTGCCCAAGGGCACGCCGAAGGATATCATCGGCAAGCTCAACGGTGCGGTGGTCGAGGCGCTGGCCGACGAGTCGGTGCGCAAGCGCCTCGGCGATCTCGGCCTCGAACTGCCGCCGCGCGACCGGCAGACGCCGCAGGCGCTCGGCGCGCTGCAGAAGTCCGAGATCGAGAAATGGTGGCCGATCATCAAGGCGGCCAACGTCAAAGGCGAATGAAGAAAAGCGAGGCAATCATGCCCAAGGCGATATCGGGAGGAAGTGCATGCGGAGGTTCGTTCTCGCAGCCATGACGGCTGCGGCGGCCGCCACCAGCGCGGCGGCGCAAACGTTTCCATCCCGCCACGTCACGCTGACCGTGCCGCTCGCGGCCGGCGGCTCGACCGATGCCATCGCGCGCATCGTCGCCGAAGGCATGCGCGGCCCGCTCGGCCAGACCGTGATCGTCGAGAACGCGCCCGGCGCCGGCGGCACCACCGGCGTCATCCGCGTCGCGCGCTCGGCGCCCGACGGCTACACGCTGCAGATCGGCCAGTGGGGCACCAATGTCGCGAGCGGCGCCGTGCACAATCTGCCGATCGATCTCCTGAAGGACCTGGAGCCGGTTGCGCTGTTGTGCACGCAGCCGTTCATGATCGTCGGCAAGAAGACGCTGCCGCCGAACACGCTCAAGGAGTTGATCGCCTGGCTGAAGGAGAATTCCGGCAAGGTGTCGGCCGGCACCTCCGGTCCCGGCAGTCCGAGCCACGTCTCCGGCGTGTTCTTCCAGAACGCCATCGGCAGCCAGTTCCAGTTCATTCCCTATCGCAGCGCCGGGCTGTCGACGCAGGACCTGGTCGCCGGCCAGATCGACCTGATCATGGACACGGCGGCGACTTCCGGCGGGCACGTCAAGAACGGGCTGATCAAGGCCTACGCCATCACCGGCAAGACCCGCTCCTCGGCGCTGCCCGAGGTGCCGACGGTCGACGAGGCGGGCCTGCCCGGATTCTATTTCTACTTCTGGCATGCGATCTGGGCGCCGAAGGGTACGCCCAAGGACGTGATCGCCAAGCTCAACGGCGCAATCGCCGCGTCGCTTGCCGATCCGGTGACGCGCAAGCGCCTGACCGACATCGGCCAGGAGCTTCTATCCGGCGGAGATGTCGGCGCCGGAAGCGCTTGCGGCGTTCCAGAAGGCCGAGATCGAGAAATGGTGGCCGATCATCACCGCCGCCGGCATCAAGGCGAATTGAGAGACGCCGGCCGAAGCCATGTGAGGAACTTCATGCAACGTTGTTTGCTCGCGATCCTGTTGACCGCGCTCGCCGGCCTGAGCGGCGCACAGGCGCAAAGCTATCCAACCCGCCCGGTCACCATCATCGTGCCGTTCGCGGCGGGCGGCGCGACCGACGTGCTGGCGCGAATTCTGGCCGAGCCGATGCGCGCCGCGCTTGGCCAACCCGTCGTGATCGAAAACGTCACCGGCGCCGCCGGCACCATCGGCGTCACCCGCGCGGTGCGCGCGGCGCCCGACGGCTACACGCTCAGCATCGGCACCTCGACGACGCACATGCTGACCGGCGCGCTGTACGCGCTGCCGTTCGATCTGCTGACCGATCTCGAACCGGTCCTGCAGATCGCGGCCGAGCCGCTGCTCATCGCCACCAGGAAGAACCTGCCGGCGAACGATCTCAAGGAACTGGTGGCGTGGCTCAAGGCCAATCCCGACAAGGCTTCGGCCGGCATTCCGGGCGTCGGCTCGACCGGTCATGTCACCGGCCTTGCGCTCCAGAAGCAGACCGGCACGAGCTATCAGTTCGTGCCGTATCGCGGCAACGGTCCGGCGGTGCAGGACCTGGTGGCCGGCCAGATCGATCTGATGATCGAGCCGGTGTCGAACTTCCTGCAGCAGGCGAAGGCCGGCACCATCAAGGCGCTGGCGATCACCGCCAAGTCGCGGCTTGCCGGTGCGCCCGACATTCCGACCGTCGACCAGGCCGGCCTGCCCGGTCTCTACGCCTCGCTCTGGTACGGGCTGTGGGCGCCGAAGGGCACGCCGAAGGAGATCATCGCCAGGGTCAACGGCGTGCTGGTCGATACGCTTGCCACGCCCGCCATCCGCGCGCGGCTTGCGGAGCAGGGCACCGAGGTCCCGCCGCGCGAGCAGCAGACGCCGGCGGCGCTCGCCGCGTTCCAGAAGGCCGAGATCGAGAAATGGTGGCCGGTCGTCAAGGCCGCCGGCATCAAGGTGCAGTGAGGCAGCGATTGCGGATGGATCGCCGCAGGACGTCAACGCGCGCACGGAGGAACACCATGAGCAAGCTGTCGCTGATCGTCGCGTTCGCCGTCCTGTCGGGCATCGCAGCCGCTTCGGCGCAGTCCTATCCGGCGCGCCCGATCACCATGATCGTGCCGTACTCGGCGGGCGGACCGACCGATACGCTCGGCCGCATTCTCGCCGAGCACATGCGGACGTCGCTCGGTCAGCCGGTCGTGATCGAGAACGTCACCGGCGCGGGCGGCTCGATCGGCGTCGGCCGGGTCGCGCGCGCCGCGCCCGACGGCTACACGCTCGGCATCGGCCAGGTGAGCACGAACGGCTTCAACGGCGCGACCTATCAGTTGCCCTACGATCTGCTGAACGACCTGGCGCCGGTTTCGCTGCTCACGATCGCGCCGATGTGGCTGATCGGCAAGAAGGACTTCCCGGCCGACAACGTCAAGGACCTGGTCGCCTGGCTCAAGGCCAATCCCGACAAGGCCACCATGGGCGCGGTCGGCTGGGGCGGCGCGTCGCATCTGTGCGGCGTCTATTTCCAGAAGGAGACCGGCACGCGGGTGACGTTCGTGTCCTATCGCGGCGCCGCGCCCGGCAATCAGGACCTGGTCGCGGGCCACATCGATCTGTTCTGTCCGGAAGCCTCGAACTCGCTCGCGCTGGTGCGGAGCGGCAAGGTCAAGGCCTTCGCGGTGCTGGCCAAGAGCCGCTGGCACGCGGCGCCGGACGTGCCGACCATCGACGAGGCCGGATTGCCGGGACTCTACATTCCGTTCTGGCACGCATTCTTCGTGCCGGCCGGAACCTCCGCCGAGATCGTCGGCAAGCTCAACGCCGCCGCCGTCGCCGCCTTGTCCGATCCGGCGATCCGGCAGCGGCTCACCGAACTCGGCCAGGAGATTCCCGCGCGCGACATGCTCACGCCCGCGGCGCTCGCCGCGTTCCAGAAGGCCGAGATGGAGAAGTGGTGGCCGATCATCAAAGCGGCGAACATCAAGGCGGAGTGACGCCCGGCCGCAACCGATTTCCAGGAAGGAACACGCTGATGAAAAAATGGCTTTGCGCGATCGCACTCGCAACCGCCGCGGCGGCCGGTCCGGCGAACGGCCAGCCCTATCCGTCCCGCCAGATCACGCTGGTGGTGCCGTTCCCGCCGGGCGGCTCGACCGATGTGGCGGCGCGCATCATGGCCGAGAAGATGCGGCCGTTCCTCGGCCAGCCGGTCATCATCGAGAATGTCGGCGGCGCCGGCGGCTCGATCGCGGTCGGCCGCGTCGCACGCGCGGCGCCGGACGGCTACACCATCGACATCGGCCAGTGGGACACCCACGTCGGCAGCATCATCTACAATCTGAACTACGATCTGCAGAAGGACTTCGAGCCGGTCGGGCTGATCTCCACCAACCCGCAGCTCCTGGTCGGGCGCAAGAACCTGCCCGCCAACCGGCTCAACGAGCTGGTGGCGTGGATGAAGGCGCATCCGGGCGAGGCCAAGTTCGTCAACCAGAACGCGGCCGCGCAAGTGAGCGGCATCCTGATGGAGAAGGCCACCGGCACCAAGGTGAACTACATCCCGTATCGCGGCGCCGGTCCGGCGATGACCGACCTGGTCGCCGAGCAGGTCGATCTGCTGGTGATCCAGGGCGCCGCGGCGCTGCCGCAGGTGCGCGCCGGCACCATCAAGGCGATCGCCAACCTGTCGCCGCAGCGCTCGGCGTCGATGCCCGACATCCCGACCTCGGACGAGACCGGCGTGCCGGGCCTCTACATGTCCGGCTGGTTCGGCTTCTTCGCGCCCAAGGGCACGCCCAAGGACGTGATCGCCAAGCTCAACGGCGCGATGGTGCAGGCGCTGGCCGATCCGGCGACCAAGGCGCGCTTCACCGAGCTCGGCCTCGACGTCGCCACGCGCGAGCAGCAGTCGCCCGAGGGGCTCGCCGCCTTCCACAAGGCCGAGATCGAGAAGTGGTGGCCGATCATCAAGGCCGCCAATGTGAAGGGCGAGTAGTCGGGAGGCACGGTCATGACGCGATGGTGGATCGCAGCTGGACTCACGCTCGCAGGCATCGCCGGCGCGTCGGCGCAGAATTATCCGGCGCGCCCGCTGACATTGATCGTGCCGTATCCGGCCGGCGGGCCGTCCGACACCTTGGCGCGCGTGTTCGTCGAGGGCCTGCGCGTTCAGCTCGGACAGTCGGTGGTGATCGAGAACGTCACCGGGGCCGGTGGCTCGATTGGCGTCGGCCGCGTCGCGCGCGCGGCGCCCGACGGCTACACGCTGAGCCTCGGCCACGTGCAGACCCATGTCATCAACGCCGCGACGCAGAATCTGCAATACGACGTGGTGAAGGACTTCGAGCCGGTGTCGCTGATCGCCGACACGCCGCAATGGCTGGTGGTGCGCAACAGCTTGCCCGCGACCGTGCGCGAGCTGATCGCCTGGATGAAGGCCAATCCCGGCAAGGCGACATCCGGCGCGGTCGGCGTCGGCGGCCCGACCGATATTGCGGCGGTATCGTTCCAGAAGCAGACCGGCACGGCGTTCCAGCTCGTGCCGTATCGCGGCGGTGCGCCGCTGCTGCAGGACCTGCTCGGCGGGCAGATCGACATGACGTTCGGCCAGGCCGCGAACTATCTCGGAGCGGTGCGCGCCAATCAGATCAGGCCGCTGGCGGTGCTCGCCAAGCAGCGCTGGTGGGCCGCGCCCGACGTGCCGACCATGGACGAGGCCGGCGTGCCCGGGCTCTATTCGTCGTTCTGGCACGGGCTGTGGGTGCCGAAGGGCACGCCCGCCGACGTGATCGCGCGGCTCAACGCGGCGGTCGTCGCCGCGCTCGCCGATCCGATGGTGCAGCAGCGCTTCCGCGACATCGGCCAGGAGATCTGGCCGCGCGAGATGCAGACGCCGGCGGCGCTCGCCGCCTATCAGAAGGCCGAGATCGAGCGCTGGTGGCCGGTCATCAAGGCGGCCGGCATCAAGGCGGAGTGATGCGGATGAACAATGCGCGGCGCGCTTTCTCCGCTCGTCCGCGAAAGCGGGGATCCAGTTCTTGAGAAGCGCTGGATGCCCGCGTCCGCGGGCATGAGCGGAAGCGACGAGCCGCAGTCAAAGCGGGAGGAACGAGATGAAATCGATCTGCGCTTTCCTTGTCATGGCGGCGGCGCTGACGCGCCGGTACGGCATCGGCACAGACGAACTATCCCGAGCAGCCGATCCGCATCCTGGTCGGCTTCACGCCGGGCGTCGCGCCGGACATCACCTCGCGCCTGCTCGGCGATAAGTTCACCGCCGCCTGGGGCAAGCCCGTGGTGGTCGACAACGTCACCGGCGCGGGCGGCAACATCGCGGTCGAGCGCACCGCGCGCGCCGCGCCCGACGGCTACACGCTGGTGATGGGCGGCAACGCCTCGCTGATCTTCAACGTCAGCCTGATGGACAAGCTGCCGTACGATCCGATCAAGGATTTCGCGCCGATCACGCAGGTGTTCATCGCCGCCAACGTGCTGGTGGTGCATCCGAGCCTGCCGGTGAACTCGATCCCCGAGCTGATCGCCTACGCCAAGGCCAATCCCGGCAAGCTGACCTATGGCCATGCCGGCGCCGGCACCTCGCAGCATCTCGGCATGGAGCTGTTCAAGTCGGTCGACCGGCATCGACGTGCAGGCGGTCGCCTATCGCGGCACCACCGCGCTGCTGCCGGACCTGCTGTCGGGACGCGTATCGATGGCGTTCGGCAACATCGTCAACGTTCCGCCGCTGATCAAGGAAGGGAAGCTCCGCGCCTTCGCGGTCTCGTCGCGCAAGCGCTCGGCGGTGCTGCCGGACATGCCGACCATGATCGAGATGGGCTATCCGGATTTCGAGGCGGTGCCCTGGTTCGGGCTGATGGCGCCGGTCGGGACCTCGCCGGCGATCGTGCGGAAGCTGCATGACGAGACCGTGAAAGTGCTGGCGATGCCCGACGTCAAGACGCAGCTCAACGAGCTCGGCCTCGACCTGGTCGGCAACACGCCCGAGGAATTCGCCGCGGTGATCGCGCGCGAAATCCCGCAATGGGCCAAGGTCATCAAGGGCGCGGGCATCAAGATGAGCGAGTAGCCGCCTCAAGCCTTCACGTCCTGGTGAACCTTTTGATTTTGGCTGCGTTGCAAGACGCGGCCCTATACCGTCGCCAAAGAATTGCCGTGGTGCGGGCCGCTGATGGCGCCGACTCAGGCGAGGAGGCGTTTGTTGGCGATATCGGACCTGATTTTTTTGCGGAACTGGCAATCTCGTCTCGCGCTCGGTTTCCTCCTCGGCACATTGCCTGTTTTCTGGTCAGGTGGCGCATTCGCGCAGGCCAAGAAGCACTACTGGGCGACCAGCCTGAGCGGCACCGTCGACTCCAATATTCTGCAAGGCTTGCAGGACGCGGTCGCGCGCGGCGAGCAGGGCTGGCTCGACGTCTCGCGCCGGGCGTCCGATGCGGCGCGGGCGCCGGGGATCAACCTCATCCTGTATCACGTCGGCGGCAATTGCCGGATCGGCAACGATTGCAGCCGGTTCCCCGCGACCCAGCCGACCCGCGACGGCTGGAGCGACAGCGAACGCGCCGTCGATCTCACCGACCCGCAGGTCAGGACCATCGTGGTCGCCGATCTTCTCCGGATCGTGCAGAACGCCGACCAGATCGCGCCGCCGGGCGCGACCGTGGGCGTGCATCTCGATAATGTTCACCGGCTCGATGCCGACGGCCTCGCGAAGATCTTCAACGAGTATCTGCACGCGGTCGAGGCCGCCAGGCAGCAGGGCCTGATCTCCAAGGGCCGCGCCGTCGGCTACATCGCCAAGAACAATCCGGCGGCCTTCGCGCGCGCGCTCGAGGAGCGCTCGCTCGAGGCGCTGCCGCTCTACCAGATCAACGAGAACGCGACCTTGAGTCCGGACGGCGCGCTCGACCGCGCCTCGCGCATCGCGCAGCAGAACGGGCGGCGCTACGGCATTCCGGTGTTCCTCAAGACCTTCGGCACCGACGTCGCCCATACGGTCGACCAGACCGGCGCGCCGACGCGGGTCTACGTCTCGCCCGAGATGACGCGGCAGATGGCGCAGTTGCCGGACATTTCCGGCGCCGCCTGGTCGCCCGACGAGCGGCGCTACCAGCCGACGCTGTTTGCGCAGGGCGCCGCGGTCGAGGGGCCGCTGCCGTATCGCAGCCGGACCGCGAGCGACGACGACGGCCGTAGGGCGCAATAAACGGAGCGCATTGCGCCGTCCACGCTCCGCATATTGCGCCCCACTGGCTGCGTGCCAGTGTGCGCAAGATCGGTTGGATCGCGGCTGTTGAGTGATCGGTGGGGTTCACGCGGGCATCGGCCGGGTGCATAGTCTGGGTGCAGACTTGCCGTCACATGCAGGCCGCAAGATCGCAATGATGTAAGGAAATCGAAATGACGATCACTTTTCTTGCGGTTCCAATTGTGGCGTTATCTCTTCTGGCAATTGCAACGCCTTCCGTCGCCGCAGATCGAGACCAGTGTTACCGTACATGCGCCATTGAGCGCTGCGAGGCCCGGTACGCGTGCGATCAGCCCAATGCGGGCCGCAATTGCTTCACCAACCTCAATCAGTGCAGATCATTTTGCCGGAGAGTTGTCTGCGGGACTTGATGGGCTACGTTGCACGCTTGGTGTAATCGCAGTCCGTTCGCATTCGACCGGTGCCGCCACCAAACGGCGCAATGCGCTTCGCTTATTGCGCCCTACGCTAACCCAACCCCGCCTCGAGCTTCGCGTACAGCGGATTCGTCGCGCGAAAACACGTAGCCGATGTCCGCGACCACGACATTCTCGGCGCCCTTGTCGCGCAGAAACGTCGCGAGCGCGTGCACGCGCGCCGGCGGGCAGTGCAGCGTCAGCATGCCGGACGAGGTCGGGCCGCCGAACGGCGAGGCGACGCCGAAACGTTCGCGCGCTTCCGCGAGCAGCGCGTCGTCGCAGCCGGCAAAGCGCGTGCGCACCTCGCGGAACTGGCGGCGCGCGCGCCTCGCGCGGCGATGCGGTCGAGCACGGTGCGGGCGATGCTGCGCTCGGCCGCGCCCCAGGTCGCGCCGCGCGCGGCCACGAGGTTCGCCTGCGAGCGCAGGATCACGCCGTCGTCGATCACGCGCAGCCCGTTGGCGGCGAGCGTCGCGCCGGTGGTGGTGATGTCGACGATCAGCTCGGCGGTGCCGGCGGCGGGCGCCGCCTCGGTCGCGCCCGAGCTTTCGACGATGCGGTAGTCGGTGACGCCGTGCCCGGAGAAGAAACCGCGCGTCAGGTTCACGTATTTGGTGGCGAGCCGCATCTTGCGGCCGTGCTTGAGCCGGAACGCGGTCGCGACGTCGTCGAGATCGGCCATCGCGTGCACGTCGATCCAGGCCTGCGGCACCGCCACCACCACGTTGGCGTGGCCGAAGCCGAGCTGGTCGACGAACACCACGCGCCGGTCGGCGTCGACGATCTTCTCGCGGATCAGGTCCTCGCCGGTCAGCCCGAAATGCACCGCGCCCTGCGCCAGGAGGTCGGCGATCTCGCTCGACGACAGATAGGCGACCTCGACGCCCGGGATGCCCGCGATGGTGCCGCGATAGTCGCGCTCGCCGCGCGGCTTGACGAATTCGAGCCCGGCGCGCGCGAAGAACGCCAGCGCATTGTCGTGCAGCCGGCCCTTCGACGGCACCGCGATGATGAACGGCGCGCTCATGCGGCGCCCCGCACGGCCGCGAGCCGCTCGATCCCGGCGGCGAAGCCGACGGCCGGGATCGGCGCGGCGCTGCCGAGCCGCGTCAGCAGCCCGTCGTAGCGTCCGCCCGCGACCAGCTGGCCGTTGCCGCTTGCGCTCGGACCATGCAGCTCGAACACGAAGCCGGTGTAGTAGTCGAAGCCGCGGCCGAAGGCGGTGGCGAAGCGGATGCGCGAGACGTCGACGCCGCGCGCCGCCAGAAACCCGGTGCGGCTCTCGAACAGATCGAGCGCCTGGTCGAGCCCGATCCTGGCGTCGGCGGCGAGCGTGCGCAGCTCGCCCGCGGCCGCGTCGGGATCGCCGGCGATGGCGAGAAAGCGCTTGATCAGCGCGGCGACCTCGTGCGGCAGGCCCGAGCCGCGAGCCGAGCGCCGCCTGTTCGAGAAAGCGGTCGGCGATCTCGCCGACCGTGCGCCCGCCGACCGTGCTGATGCCGGCGATCGAGAGCAGATCGGTGACCAGCGCGTGCGCGCCCTTCGGATCGGAGCCGGCGAGCGCCGCCAGCACGCCCTGATATTCCGGCCGCTCCTGCGCGGCGATCACGGCGAGCCGTTCGAGATCGTGCGCCAGGTTGCTCTTGCGGTTGAAGTCCTTCATCAGCCGGCGCTTCCACGGCGGCGCGAGTTCGAGCGCGCCGATCAGTGCGGCGAACAGGCCGACGTCGCCGGTGCGGATGTCGGGCTGGGCGAGGCCGTAGTGGCTGGTCGCTTCGAGCGCGAGCGCCAGCATCTCGGCGTCGGCGGCCGCGGTGTCGGCGCGGCCGAACGATTCGATGCCGGCCTGCAGGATCTCGCTCGGGCCTTCGTCGCGATGGCGGAACACCGGTCCGAGATAGCAATAGCCCTGCGGCTTGCCCGCCGCCGGCGAGGCCAGGTAGTCGCGCGACACCGGGATGGTCAGGTCGGGCCGCAGGCACAGCTCCTGGCCGTGCGGATCGCTGGTGAGGAACATGCGCTTGCGGATGTCCTCGCCCGAGAGGTCGAGGAACGGCTCCGCCGGCTGCAGGATCGCGGGCGCGACGCGCGCATAGCCGGCCCGCTCGAAGGACGCGATCAGCGCGTCCGCCGAGGCATCGGCGCTGGCAGCACGGGTCGGCACGGTCGTCATGGTGATCAGGCCTTTGGGCGGCGGCGATCTAGCATGGTTCGAGGGTTAATTTCGACGCCAAACCGCCGACGGGCTTAACGTAATCTGTGGCCGCGGCGCGTGCCGGGCCTCACCGCCAGTCGCCGAGCGCGGCCTGCACCAGCGCCAGCGCCGCCACCGCGGCGGTGTCGGCGCGCAGGATGCGCGGCCCGAGCGCCAGCCGCACCACCTTGGGCGACTTGAGCAGGAGGGTGCGCTCGTCCTCGGCGAAGCCGCCCTCGGGTCCGACCAGCACGTCGACGGCCGCCGGCCCGTCCGGACCGCGCATGGCCGCGAGCGCCGCGAGGGGGTCCTTCACCTCGGCGTCCTCGTCGCAGAACACCAGCAGGCGATGGCCGTCACGGGCGGCGATCGCGCGCTCGAGGTCGAGCGGGGGCTGGATATCCGGAAGCGTCAGGATGCCGCACTGCTCGGCCGCCTCGATGGCGTTCGCCCGCATGCGGTCGAGATTGACCCGGGCGGCCTGCGAATGGCGGGTCAGGACCGGCTGCAGGCTGGAAACGCCCATCTCGACGGCCTTCTGGACCATGTAGTCCAGCCGCGCGTGCTTGAGCGGGGCGAACAGGTAGTTCAGGTCGATGGGACGGGTCTGCGGCCGTGTTTGCTCGGCCAGGACAAGCGAAAGCTTGCGTTTTCCGGCGATTTCCAGCGTTCCGCGCCACTCCCCGTCGCGCCCGTTGAACAGGAGCACGCCGTCGCCGGCCTTGAGGCGGAGCACGTTGCCGAGGTAGTTCGCCTGCCCGCCATCGAGCGCCACGCTGGCGCCCGCCGACAGGGGCTCCGCGACGTAGAGGCGGGGGGATCGGAAATCGTAGCGCGCCACCGGGTTTGCGCCCCTTTTTGTGCTATTCCGGGCCGGCTTGCGGGCTGCCCAATACCCACGTTTTCGCCCGACTGCCGTGTTATCGCCGGATTCGAAAGGCCTTTATCACGCGCGGATTGGGCCGTCCGCCTTCGTTTCGGGGGACCTGAGGGGATACGCCATGACGCTCAGCCGGGCCACTGCACTCGCGCTTACGCTCGTGGTCTTGCCGCTGGGAGCGGCTCACGCGCAATTCGGCGGGATGCCCGGGATGCCGGGATCGCCCGGCATGGGATCGCCCGGCGGTGGCTTCGGTGCGGCTCCGCAGCAGCCGCCCGCCGCCTGTCAGCAACTGATCACGCTGCGCGACGAGACCCAGAAGAACGCGCAGGCGATCCAGGCCGCCGGGCAGCGGCAGAAGAAGCCGACGCCCGATGAGGCCTGCAAGCTGTTCAAGGCCTATCTCGGCTCCGAAGCCAAGATGATCAAGGCGCTGGAGCAGCAGGCGACGACCTGCGGCGTGCCGCCCGAGATGATCAAGCAGGTCAAGGCGCAGCACGGCCAGGCCGCGGCAACCGGCAAGCAGATCTGCGATGTCGCGGCGCGCGGTTCGCAGCCCACCGGGCCGAGCTTCAGCGATGCGCTCGGCACGACGCCGCTGGTGCCTGACACGAACGACCGCACCAAAGGCGGCGGCACCTTCGACACGATGACGGGCAACGCCCTGCAGCGATGAGCACCGGCGCGGGCCGCGTCGCCGATTCCACCGGAAACTGGGTCGACGGTCTCGCGCCGTCCTGGACGCGTCCGTATCTGCGGCTCGCGCGGCTCGACCGCCCGATCGGCTCGTGGCTGTTGCTGCTGCCGTGCTGGTGGTCGGTCGGTCTTGCGGCGGTCGCCGCGCGTCAGCCGGTCAATCTGTGGCACGTGCTGCTGTTCTTCATCGGCGCCTTCGCGATGCGCGGCGCCGGCTGCACCTGGAACGACATCGTCGACCGCGATCTCGACGGCAAGGTCGAGCGCACGCGCTCGCGGCCGATCCCGTCGGGCCAGGTGACGGTCGGCCAGGCCGCGGCCTTCCTGGTCGTGCAGGCGCTGATCGGGCTCGCGGTGCTGGTCCAGTTCAACCGGTTCGCGGTCATGTGCGGGATCGCCTCGCTTGCGGTGGTCGCGGTCTACCCGTTCATGAAGCGGTTCACCTATTGGCCGCAGATCGGGCTCGGCCTCGCCTTCTCGTGGGGCGCGCTGATGGGCTGGGCGGCCGCCTTCGGCCGGCTCGGTCCGCCGGCCTATCTGCTCTATGCCGGCTCGATCGCCTGGGTGATCGGCTACGACACGATCTACGCCCACCAGGACCGCGAGGACGACGCGCTGATCGGCATCAAGTCGACGGCGCTGTTGTTCGGCGCGCACACCAAGCCGATGCTGGCGATGTTCTACGCGCTCGCGGTCGTGCTGATTGCGTTCGCCGGCCTGAGCGCCGGCGGCGGCCTCGTGTTCGCGTTCGGGCTCGCGCTGTTTGCCGCGCATCTCGCCTGGCAGATCGCGCGGCTCGACATCGGCGATCCGGTCAACTGTCTGGTCGTGTTCAAGTCGAACCGCGACGCCGGGCTGATCCTGTTCGCGGCGCTCGCGGCCGACGCCGTCGCGCCGCTGATGTGACGAAGAGCTATTCCACCGACAGTCCGGCCGCCTTCACCACCGTGCCCCATTTCTCGGTTTCGTCGGTGACGAATTTTCCGAACGCGGCCGGCGACAGCGGCATCGGCGTGGCGCCGAGCTCGGCGATGCGCGCCTTGATCTTGGGATCGGCGAGCGCCGCGGCCATCGCCTTGTTGAGCGTCTCGACCGCTTCGCCCGGCATGCCCTTGGGCCCGGAAATGCCGTACCAGACGCTCGCCTCGTAGCCCTTCACGGTCTCGCCGACGGTCGGGACGTCGGGCAGCGCCTCCGAGCGCGCCGCCGTGGTGACGCCGAGCGCGCGCAACTGGCCGGATTTGATGAACTGCATCGAGCCCGGCAGGTTGTCGAACAGCACATGGACCTTGCCGGTCATCAGGTCGGGATAGGCGGCGGCCGAGCCGCGATAGGGCACGTGCACCATGTCGAGCTTGGTCATCATCTTGAACAGCTCGGCCGACATGTGCACCGAGGTGCCGTTGCCGGAGGAGGCGTAGCTGAGCTTGCCCGGATTGGCGCGCGCGTAGTCGATGAACTCCTGCACCGTCTTCACCGGCAGCGACGGCGGCACCACCATCACGTTGGTGAGCTGCATCATGCCGGCGACCGGCGTGGTGTCGCGCAGGAAATTGAACGGCAGGCTCTTGTAGAGCGTCGTGCCGATGGCGTTGTTGGGCGCGACGAACATGATGGTGTAGCCGTCGGGCGGCGAATTGATCACCGCGTTGGCGGCGATCATGCCGCCGGAGCCGACCCGGTTCTCGATCACGAACGGCGCGCCGAGATGGTTCGCCAGCCACTCGCCCATGATGCGGGCGACGATGTCGTTCGGGCCGCCGGCCGCGAAGCCCACCACCCAGTGCACCGGCCGGCTCGGATACTTGTCGGCGGCGAGCGCTTGCGTCGACAGAACCGCCGCGACGACGGCCAGCAACATGGGGCGGAGGATGCGCATCGACGTCTCCCTGGGCGCTGCTCTTGTCTCGCCATCATCCCATTTCGCCGCTGCGATGCAACGGCAATCCATCGCCGCGCGCCGATGCCGCGGCGAGACGCGTTGCGCGCCCCGCCGGGCCGGTGTTAGCTGGCCCGCAACAACAACACGCTACGCCTAGGGAGGAGGCCATGCCGGATCGCGTATCGCCATCGCATGCGAAGCTGTTGGCGGCCGCGCTCGCCGCCATCGGCGCGTGGGTCGCCGCACGCCTTCGCCGCCGACCAGCTCAAGGTCGCGGTCGGCGGGCGCGGCATCGGCGAGACCTTCGTGACCGAGGTCGGCTACAAGGCCGGCCTGTTCACCAAGCACGATCTCGCGCTCGACATCTTCTACACCGACGGCGGCGGCGAGACCCAGCAGGCGGTGATCTCCAACAGCGCGCAGATCGGCGTCGCCTCGGGCTTCCTCGGCGCCATCGGCGTGTTCGCCAAGGGCGCGCCGGTGCGCATCATCGGCGGCTCCTATACCGGCGGCAGCCAGGTGTTCTTCTACGTGCCGGCGAATTCGCCGATCGCCTCGCCGCAGGACCTCGGCGGCAAGACCGTGGCCTATTCGAACAACGGCTCGTCGACGCATGCCGGCGTGCTCGCCTTGCAGAAGCACTTCAAGGTCAACTTCAAGCCGACGCCGACCGGCAATGCCGCCGCCACCATGACGGCGACCATGAGCGGGCAGGTCGACGTCGGCTGGGCCGGCGCGCCGTTCGGCGTCGCCGAGCTCGACGCCGGCAAGACCCGGCTGATCATGAAGTCGTCGGACGCGCCCGACTTCGACAAGCAGACCAACCGCGTCATCATCGCCAATGCCGACGAGCTGAAAGGCCGGCGCGACGTGGTCACGCGCTTCATGCGCGGCTACCGCGATTCGCTCGCCTGGATCTATTCGACGCCGGAGGGGCTCTCGGCCTACGCGGCGTTCGCCAAGCTCTCCGAGCCGACGGCCCAGCGCGCGCTCAAGGAATTCCTGCCGCCGGCCGCGGTCAGCCCGGACCGGATTTCGGGGATCGACGAGGTGATGGCCGACGCCATCAGCTTCAAGTTCATCGCCGCGCCGCTGAGCAAGGCGGAGCTGACCGAGCTGATCCAGATTCCGGAGCGGCGGCCGTGATGATCGCGCGCGCTACGCGCGAGGAAGAAGCTATCAATTCCGCGCGATGATCTCGCGCTCGCCGCGATGCATGACCGGGATGGCGGGCATCTGGCCCATGCGCCGGCGCAGCAGGATCGACGGCCGCCGGCCCTTCAGCGGCGGTGCGCTTGCGGCGGCGTGCCACCGGAGCGGACACCCGCAGCGCGCCCATGCGCGCGAACGGCTCGCGCAGCGCGCCGTCCGCCTCCGCGACCAGGAGCGGCACGCCGAGGACGCGGGCCCAGGATTGCCACTCGGCCACGATGTCGGTGCCGTCGGCCGCGCGATAGAGCGGCAGCGACAGCGCCGGATCGAAATGCTCCAGCACGACCGTGATCGCGCCCGGGTTCTCGTCCGCGGGCGGCTCCATGCGGATCGCGACGCCGAGATAGTTGGCGACCGGCAGGTTGAGCGCCATCTTGATGCCGCTGACCGAGCGGCGCACCACGACGCGCTCGCGCGTCAGCTCGACCGAGCGGATGCGTTCGTCGGCGGCCTTGTCGCTCACGGTGAAGCGCAAGGGGAGGGCGAAGGGGTCGAGCCGCTCGACACGGCTCGACCCGGCAGGCGCGAGCCTGCCAATGGTTGCTTGACGCCTCAAGTTCTTGCTCCCCGCCGGGTATGCCCCGGTTCATTTCGCCCCGCCGGAAGTTCGTCCCCCCGGTCGTTCGTTGCCCCAAACATGCCGCAAACAGGTCGGAATCGGCTTAATGTTTTCGGTTAATCCGTGGTATCGGGACCGCATGCGTCATACATGCTTGCCGCGAGGTTGCCACGCAGCCTCAATTTTTTCTTATCTGCGCTGGATGCGCGTACCTAAAGGCGTGTAAGCCCTCCCAATGTCATCACTTCTCGATCAATCCGCCCTCACCGAACTCGCCCAACGCCTGGTCAAAGCCGCAAAAACCGCCGGCGCCGACACCGCCGACGCGGTCGCGGTGCGCGGCGTTTCGGTTTCCGTCGAAGTGCGCGAGGGCGCGGTCGAGGAATCGACGCGAGCCGAGGGCGACGATGTCGGCCTGCGCGTGTTCGTCGGCCGCCGCCAGGCGGTGGTGTCGACCAACGACATCAAGGCCGACGCGGCCGAGCTGGCGCAGCGCGCGGTGGCGATGGCGAAAGTCGCGCCCGAGGATGCCTATGCGGGGCTCGCCGACCAGGATCGCCTGACGCGCGCGATCCCGGACCTCGACCTGATCGACCCGGACCTGCCGACGGTCGCGGTCCTGGAACAGCGTGCGCGCGGCGCCGAGACCGCGGCGCGTGCGGTCACGGGCGTCACCAAGTCGGGCGGCGCCTCCGCCTCCGCCGGCATCAGCGGCCTGGTGCTGGTGACCAGCCATGGCTTCCACGGCGCCTATCTCAGCTCGAGCCAGAGCGTGTCGGTCGAGGCCATCGCCGGCGAAGGCACCGCGATGGAGCGCGACTACGACTATTCCTACGTGATCCACGGCAGCGATCTCGAAGATCCCGCCAAGGTCGGCCGTACCGCCGGCGAGCGCGCCGTGAAGCGGCTCAATCCGCGCAAGGTCGCGACCAAGAAGGTGCCGATCGTGTTCGACCGGCGCATCTCCGGCTCGCTCATCGGGCACCTCTCGAGCGCGATCAACGGCAGCGCGGTCGCCCGCAAGACCAGTTTCCTCCGCGACAAGCTCGGCCAACGGCTGTTCAAGCCCGGCATCCGCATCGTCGACGATCCGCTGCGCAAGCGCGGGCTGCGCTCGCGGCCGTTCGACGCCGAAGGCGTCGCGGTCAAGCCGCTCGCCGTCATCGACGACGGCGTGCTGACCTCGTGGTTCCTCGACAGCGCCACCGCGCGCGAACTGAAGCTGACGACCACCGGCCACGCCCAGCGCGGGGTGTCGTCGTCGCCGTCGCCGGGCGCCTCCAATCTGCACCTCGCGGCCGGCAAGGACACGCCCGAGGCGCTGATCGCCGACATCGCCGAAGGCTTCTACGTCACCGACCTGATCGGCATGGGCGTCAACCAGGTGACCGGCGACTACAGCCGCGGCGCATCCGGCTTCTGGATCGAGAACGGCAAGCTCGGCTACCCGGTGAGCGAGGTCACCATCGCCGGCAATCTGGTCGACATGTTCGCGGCGCTCACGCCGGCGAACGATCTCGAATTCCGCTACGGCACCAATGCGCCGACGGTGCGCCTGGAGGGCCTCACCGTTGCAGGCCGCTGAGGACCTCCGAGGCTGCCGACATCGCCGCACTGCTGGCAAGCGCCGTGCGCGAAGGCGGAGCCCTGGCGCTGGGCAAGTTCCGCACCGAGTTCAAGACCTGGACCAAGGATCAGAGTTCCCCGGTCAGCGAGGTCGACATCGCGGTCGACGGGCTGTTGCGCGAGCGGCTCGGCGCCCACGACCGAAGCTACGGCTGGCTGTCGGAGGAGACCGCGGACGATCCGGCCCGCCTCGACGCCAAGCGCGTCTGGATCGTCGATCCGATCGACGGCACGCGCGGCTTCATCGGCGGCCTGCCGGACTGGACGGTGGTGGCGGCGCTGGTCGAGGACGGCCGCCCGATCTGCGCCGCGGTTTATGCGCCGGTCGATGACGAACTGTTCCTGGCGGAGGCCGGCCGCGGCGCGACCCGCAACGGTCTCCCGATCGCCGCCAGCAGCGGCGACACGATGGCGGGCGCCAAGTTCACCGGTCCCAAGCGCCGCCTCGATGCGCTCGCGACCATCGCCCCCGGCATCGAGATGATCCCGCGGATCGCCTCGCTCGCTCTGCGGCTGGCGCGGGTCGCGACCGGTGCGCTCGACGGCACCTTGGCCGGTCCCAACAGCCACGACTGGGACCTCGCGGCCTCCGACCTGTTGGTGCACGAGGCCGGCGGCGTGCTGACCGATTTGGAGGGCGAGCCGCTCACCTACAATCGGCCGCACCCGGTGCACGGCGCGCTGGTGGCGGCGGGCCGCGCGCGCCACGCCGCGCTGCTCAACCTTGTGCATGCCAACCGGACGAGTTTCGCGTAAGCTTCCGGTCCAGGCGCGCGGCCGGCGGCGCGCCGCACATGAGGATGAATAAATGTCGGACAAGCCTGCCCAACTCCTCCATCTCGTTCTTGGCGGAGAACTGAATCACCTCGACACCGTCGAGTTTCGCGACTTGGACAAGGTCGAAATCGTCGGCCTCTATCCGAACTACGCCACCGCCTATGCGGCCTGGAAAGCGAAGGCCCAGCAGACCGTTGACAACGCCCAGATGCGTTATTTCATCGTGCACCTGCACCGGCTTCTGGATCCGGCGACCGATCGGCAGGGACACTAGAAGACCCGTCGATGAACCTGCTCAAGCATTTCGCCAAGTCGCGAACGATGCACCGGACCATCGGTACGCTCGCGGCCGAATATCTGCGGCTGGTGTGGCGGACCAACCGCTGCGTCATCGAGCCGGCCGATTTCTACGAGCGGATTGCGCCGGACCTGCCGATCATCGCGGCGATGTGGCACGGCCAGCATTTCATGGCGCCGTTCGTGCGCCGCGCCGAGGACAAGGTGAAGGTGCTGATCTCGCGGCATCGCGACGGCGAGATCAACGCTGCCGCCGTCGAACGTCTGGGCTCGGGGACGATTCGCGGTTCCGGCAATCACGGCGCCCGCTACGACCGCAAGGGCGGCGTCGCCGCCCTGAAGGGCATGATCGATGCGCTGTCGGAGGGCTACAGCATCGCGATGACGGCCGACGTGCCGAAGGTGTCGCGCGTCGCCGGCGCCGGCATCGTCACGCTGGCGCGCTTTTCCGGCCGCGCCATCTATCCGGTCGCGGCCGCGACCAGCCGGCGGATCGAGCTCGACAGTTGGGACCGCACCACGGTCAACCTGCCGTTCGGCCGGCTCGCCATCGTGGCCGGCGATCCGATTCGCGTCGCGGCTGAAGCCGACGAGCCCGCGCAGGAAGTGGCCCGGCAGGCGGTCGAAGCCGGGCTCAATGCCGCGACCGCGCGCGCCTATGACATTGTCGACCGTCGCAAGCATTAATCCCCGTTGATCATAATTCGATGACGGCGCAGTTCTGCCCGCGCCGCCGATCTCAAGTCTGGTAGGGCTGCGGCCGAGCGGGTAAAGTTCGCCCGGGGGCGCCTCGCGGACAATCGCCGCGCAGGTCGGCGCCGTGCGCCCCGACCGGGAGAATGACGTTGTCGCAAAGCGGCGCGCAGAGGCCGGTTGTGACAGAGCGGCTGCCGCTCACGCTGCACGCCTATCGGGCCCTGTCGGCCGCGGCTGCGCCGTTTGCCAATCTGCTGCTCTCGCATCGCCTCAAGCGCGGCAAGGAGCACGTGCTGCGGATCAACGAGCGCCGCGGCGAAACCGCGCTTGCGAGACCCGCCGGCCCGCTGGTCTGGCTGCACGGCGCCAGCGTCGGCGAACTGACCGCGATCATCCCGCTGGCCGAGCGCATCCGCGCCAAGAGCTTCAACGTGCTGGTCACGTCCGGCACCGTCACGTCGGCGAAGCTCGCCGAGGAGCGCTTCCCGCCGAGCGTGATCCACCAGTTCGTGCCGCTCGACGCGCCGCCGTTCGTCAACCGGTTCCTGCGCCACTGGCGGCCCGACCTCGCCCTGATGGTGGAAGGCGACCTGTGGCCCAACCTGATCACGGCGAGCGCCGCGCGCGGCATCCCGCTGATCCTGATCAACGGCCGGCTGTCGGAGCGCTCGTTCCGCCGCTGGCGGAAGTTTCCGGGCATGATCGCGGCGCTGCTGCGCGGCTTCGAGCTTTGCCTCGCGCAGTCGGCGAACGACGCCGCGCGCTATCGCGATCTCGGCGCGCCGCGCGTCGCCACCACCGGCAACCTGAAGCTCGACGTGCCGGAGCCGCCCGCCGATCCGGAGCGGCTGAAGGAACTGAAAGACGCGATCGGCGCCCGCACCGTGGTCGCGGCGGCGTCCACCCATCCGGGCGAGGAAGCCGCGATGATCGACGCGCACCGGCGCCTGCGCGGCACCTTTCCGGGCCTGCTCACCATGATCGCGCCGCGCCACGTGGAGCGCGGTCCCGCCATCCTCGACATCGCCAATGCGGCCAATCTGTCGGTGGGGCTGCGCTCGCGCGGCGAATTGCCGGGACCGGAGACGGAAATCTACATCGCCGACACCATGGGCGAACTGGGCCTGCTCTACCGCGTGGCGCCGATCGTGTTCGTGGGCGGCTCGCTCGCCAGCCACGGCGGACAGAACCCGATCGAGCCGGCCAAGCTCGGCGCCGCCATCCTGCACGGCCCCAATGTCTGGAACTTCGCCGACATCTACGCCGCGCTCGACGCCGGGCATGGCGCCGAGCAGGTGACGGACGTCGGCAAGCTCGCCGTCCGCATGGGCGCGCTGCTTGAAGGACACGGACGCGCGCCGGACCGCGGTCGAGGCCGGACGCGAGACCGTCAACCTGCTCGGCGGCGCGCTCGACAAGACCACCGCCGCGCTCGAGCCCTACCTGATGCAGATCCGCCTCGAGAACCGGAGCGGCGATGCGTGAGCCGGCGTTCTGGTGGCGCGAGCCGGGGATGGCCGCGCTGGCGCTGTCGCCGCTCGCCGCGCTCTACGGCCTGGTCGCGGGCACCCGATTGAGGCTGCGCGGCCGGCGCGCGAGCGTGCCGGTCGTCTGCCTCGGCGATCCGACCGTCGGCGGCGCCGGCAAGACGCCGACCGCGATCGCGGTGGCGCGGATGCTGCAGGCGGCGGGCGAGCGGCCGGCGTTCCTGACCCGCGGCTATGGCGGCGAGCTTCCCGGCCCGCTGGCGATCGATCCGGCGCAGCATCGCGCCGCGGAGGTGGGCGACGAGCCGCTGCTGTTGGCGCGGGCGGCGACCACCATCGTGTCGCGCGTCGCGGCCGCAGGGCGCGCAGGCCGCGGCGGCGGCCGGCGCCAGCGTGATCGTGATGGACGACGGCTTCCAGAATCCCTCGCTCGCCAAGGATTTCGCGGTGCTGATCGTCGATGCCGGCCGCGGCATCGGCAACGGCCGGGTGATTCCGGCTGGCCCGCTGCGCGCGCCGCTCGGCGCGCAACTGGCGCGCGCCGATGCGCTGATCGTGATCGGCGAGGGGCTGGGCGCACGCCGATGTCGCGGCGAGCGCCCACGCGCGAGACATTCCGGTGTTCCAGGCGCGGCTCGTGCCCGACCCGGACATCGTCGCGGCGCTCGGCAGCGGCCGGGTGCTGGCGTTCGCGGGCATCGGCAGCCCGGAGAAATTCTTCGCCACGCTGACCGGCGCCGGCGTCGCGGTCGCTGTCGACGCGGGCGTTTCCCGATCATCATCGCTTTACCCAAGCCGAGGCGCGATGCGCTGTGCGAGGAAGCCGATCGCGACGGCCTCGTGCTGGTGACGACCGAGAAGGATCTGGCGCGGATGCAGGGCGAGGAAGCCGCCGCCGATCTGGCGGCGCGCGCGCAGGCGCTGCCGGTCACGCTCGCGTTCGACGACGAGGCGGATTTTCTGGCGCTGCTGCTGGAGCGGATCGCGGCCGCGCGCGGCGAGCCGTCACCGCCTGACGCGGTCGGGGAACTGGCGCTGCAGGACCGCGTCCGGCGACGGCATAGGCTTCCTGCAGGTCGACGCTCCAGTATTTCAGCTCTTCCAGCGGGATCGCCGCCCCGGTGACGGCGCAGCGCACGAATGCGCCCGGCCGCACGACCCGAAAGTCGCCGTCGAGGTATTTGACTTCGGCCTCGCCGGCCGTCGGAGGGGAGCGGTCGAAACGGTTGAGCATCGGGTCTCTGCGCCGGGTGTGACACCTTGCTACACGGTCCCGGCCGATCGCGGCAAGGGCGTGACCCGGTAAGATAATCGTTCGCCGCTGCGTATGGTACTCGTTTCGCGCGCAAAAACGGCGCGGTCAGAACAGGCTGCCTTGCCCGCTCGCCGCCGCCGCTCTGCCGCCTCGACTTGAGCGGCGCGACGCGCTCGGGCACCGGCGTGTCGGATTTCGCCTCCGCCAGCGCGCGCACCCGGCCGTCGGCGAACTCGATGTCGAGATGGCTGCCGGTCTGCACCGAGGCGGCCTGGCGCAGCGGCTTGCCCTTGGGGTCGCGCACCAGCGCAAAGCCGCGCGCCAGCACGCCGCGATAGGAGACGGCGGCCAGGAGCCGCTCGGCGCGCTCGACCCGGGCCGCACGATTCTGCAGCAGCGTATTGAAGGCGAGCCCGGCGCGATCGCCAAGCGACGACACGCGCTCGCGCGCCCGCACGATCTGGGTGCGCCGCGCATTGACGTAGGCGACGCGCGCCGCATCGAGCCGCAACTGCATGGCGGCGAACCGCTCGCGCCGGCGTTCCACGTGCACGCGCAGGCACTGCCCGGCGCGCTGCGCCAGCGTGGCGGTCCGCCTGCGCTCCGTGACGATGTGGCTGCGCAGGATCTGCGGCGTGAGCCTTCCGGCGAGCCGCGCATAGGCGGCGTGGTGGATCTGCGCATTGGCGATCAGCGCGCGCGGCAGCCGCCCCGCCGCGTGGTCGAGGCGCTGGCGCGGCAGCGCCAGCAGTTCCTCGGCGCCCGGCAGCGCGCGGGTCGCGGCGCGCAGCTCGGTGCGGCGGCCTTCCTGCGCGCGTTGCCAGCGAGGACAGCGCGCGGCGCGCGCAGCTGTCGACCCGCACCATCAGCTCGGCGCGCACCGGCACCGCCATCTCGGCGGCGGCGGTCGGCGTCGGCGCCCGCACGTCGGCGGCGAAATCGATCAGCGTCACGTCGGTCTCGTGGCCGACCGCCGAGATGAGCGGGATCTCGCTCTCGGCCGCGGCCCGCACCACGATCTCCTCGTTGAACGACCACAGGTCCTCGAGCGAGCCGCCGCCGCGCGCCACGATGATCAGGTCGGGCCGCGGGATGCCGCCCGTGGCGGGCAGCGCGTTGAAGCCGTGGATCGCGGCCGCGACCTCGGCGGCGGAGCTCCTCGCCCTGCACGCGCACCGGCCAGACGATGACGCGGCGCGGAAACCGGTCGGCGAGCCGGTGCAGGATGTCGCGGATGACGGCGCCGGTCGGCGAGGTGATGACGCCGATCACGTCCGGCAGGAACGGCAGGAGCTGCTTGCGCGCCGGATCGAACAGGCCTTCGGCGGTGAGCTTCTTCTTGCGCTCTTCCAGCAGCGCCATCAGCGCGCCGACGCCGGCGGGCTCCAGCGTCTCGACCACGATCTGGTATTTCGACTGGCCCGGATAGGTGGTGAGCCGGCCGGTCACGATCACCTCGAGCCCTTCCTCGGGCTTGATGCGCATGCGGCCGTAGGCGCCCTTCCAGATCACCGCCTCGATCTTGGCGCCGTCGTCCTTGAGGGCGAAATAGCAGTGGCCGGAGCGAATGCGGGCCGCGGTAGCCGGAAATCTCGCCGCGCACCCGCACGTAGCCGTAGGCGTCCTCGACGGTCTTCTTCAGCGCCGCCGAGAGCTCGGAGACGCTCCATTCCGGGATGTTGAGGCGGGCCTGTTCGTTCATGGCGAATCGTCAGGTGGTGACTGCCGCACCGTACTGCTCATCGGTGACGTGTTCCATCCAGGTCACGTGCTTGCCGTCGAGCGCCTCCTGGAGCGCGATGTGGGTCATCGCGGTGTCGGGGCCGGCGCCATGCCAGTGCTTTTCGTTCGGCGCGATCCACACGGTATCGCCGGGACGGATTTCGCGGATCGGCTGGCCCAAGACCTGCACCCGGCCGATCCCTTGCACCACGTGCAGGGTCTGGCCGAGCGGATGGGTGTGCCAGGCGGTGCGCGCCTTCGGCTCGAACCGCACCCAGGCGCCGCGGATGCGCGCCGGCGCGGGCGCCTCGATGATCGGGTCCTGCCAGACCGTGCCGGTGAACGATTCGGCGGCACGCGGCGCGACGGCACGGTGCCGGCTCGTTTGATGTCCATTGCGATAGTTCCTCCTGCGGGCGCTTCGGCGCTTGCCGCAGCGGTCCTACCACCGATCGCCAGGCACTAGAAGCCTGCGATTCCACCGGTGGCCAATAGCGCAAACGATCCCTATGTTTCGCGGACGGAGGGCAAGCGCCATGAAACTTCCCGGTCCCGATCACCCCATCGACATCGCGCCCAACCCCAAGCGCGTGCGTGTCACGTTCGCCGGCCGTGTGGTGGCGGATACCACGCGCGCGCTGACGCTGAAGGAGACGACCTACGCGCCGGTCCAGTACATCCCGCGCGAGGACGTCGACATGGCACTGCTCATGCGTACCGACCACGCCTCGCACTGCCCCTACAAGGGCGATGCGTCCTACTACAGCGTGCAGGTCGGCGACCGCACGGCGGTGAACGCGGTCTGGAGCTACGAGCAGCCGTTTCCGGCGATGGCGCCGATCGCCGGCCACGTGGCGTTCTATCCAACCGCATCGACGCCATCGAGCAGGTGTGAATGGCGGGAGCGGCGCGCTGTTGCGGGGCGTCCGCGCCGTGCTAAACAGCGCCGCTGATCCCACCCTCGTGATGCGCGCTGCATGAACATCCTTCTCCTCGGCTCCGGCGGCCGCGAGCATGCGCTGGCCTGGAAGATCGCGGCGAGCCCGCTGGTCGACGCGGCTCTACTGCGCGCCCGGCAATGCCGGCATCGCGCGGGAGTGCGACGTGGTCGCGCTCGACATCGCCGACCATGCGGCGGTGATCGCATTCTGCCGCGCGCAGCAGATCGATTTCGTGGTGGTCGGGCCGGAGGCGCCGCTGTGCGCCGGCATCGTCGACGATCTCGCCGCCGCCGGCATCAAGGCGTTCGGCCCGAGCAGGGCGGCGGCGCGGCTCGAAGGCTCCAAGGGCTTCACCAAGGACCTCTGCCGCGCGAACGCCATCCCGACCGCCGCCTACGAGCGCTTCACCGCGCGCCGCGCCCGCCAAGGCCTATGTGCGCGCGCAAGGCGCGCCGATCGTCGTCAAGGCCGACGGGCTTGCCGCCGGCAAGGGCGTGGTGGTGGCGCAGACGCGTCGCCGAGGCCGAGGCCGCGATCGACATGATGTTCGGCGGCGGCTTCGGCGCGGCCGGCGCCGAGGTCGTGGTCGAGGAATTCCTCGCCGGCGAGGAGGCGTCGTTCTTCGCGCTGTGCGACGGCGAGACCGCGATCCCGCTCGCCTCGGCGCAGGACCACAAGCGCGTCTTCGACGGCGACCAGGGGCCCAACACCGGCGGCATGGGCGCCTATTCGCCGGCGCCGGTGATGACCGCCGCGATGGAGCGGCGCGCGATGGACGAGATCGTGCTGCCGACGGTGCGCGCCATGAAGGCGATGGGCGCGCCGTTCAAGGGCGTGCTCTTCGCCGGCCTGATGATCACCGCGGCCGGGCCGAAGCTGATCGAATACAACGTGCGCTTCGGCGATCCGGAATGCCAGGTGCTGATGCTGCGGCTGATGTCGGATCTCGTGCCGGCGCTGCTCGCCTCCTGCGACGGCATGCTGAAGAATTTCGATCTGCGCTGGTCTCCGCGACGCGGCGCTCACCGTGGTGATGGCGGCCAACGGCTATCCGGGCAACTACGCGCAACGGCTCGGTCATCGAGGGGCTCGACGCGGCGGCCGAGGTCGAGGGCGTGGAGATCTTCCACGCCGGCACCAAGGCCGACGGTGCGCGCATCCTGGCCAATGGCGGCCGCGTGCTCAACGTCTCGGCGCTCGGCAAGACCGTCGCCGAGGCGCAGGCGCGCGCCTACGCGGCGGTCGACCGCATCCGCTGGCCGGACGGCTTCTGCCGCCGCGACATCGGCTGGCAGGCGGTGCAGCGCGAGCGTAAGGTCTGAGCCATGCCGGACCTCGCCGATCTCTATCCGGGCTTCGCGTCGCACTGGATCGACACGGCGTCCGGCCGCATCTTCGTGCGCACCGGCGGCGCGGGGCCGCCGCTGCTCCTGCTGCACGGCTATCCGCAGACCAACGTGATGTGGCACCGCGTCGCGCCGATGCTGGCGGAGCGGTTCAGCCTGGTCATCCCCGATCTGCCCGGCTACGGCTGGTCGGCCGCGCCGCGATCGGACGCCGAGCACACGCCCTACACCAAGCGCGCCATGGCCAACGCGATGATCGAGGTGATGGAGAGCGCTCGGCCATGTCGCGCTTCCGGCTCGCCGGCCACGACCGCGGCGGCCGCGTCGCCTATCGGCTCGCGCTCGATCATCCCGGCCGGCTCGAACAGGCTCGCCACGCTCGACATCGTGCCGACCTGGGCGATGTGGCACGGCATGGACGCGCAGCTCGCCAACCGCACCTGGCACTGGATGTTCCTCGCGCTGCCGGCGCCGTTCCCCGAGACCATGATCGGCAAGGACCCGATCTATTTCTTCGACACCCACGCCGCGGCCGGGACCAAGGCGAAGAGCCTCGCGGCCTTCGATCCGCGGGCGCTCGCGCACTACCATGCGTTCTTCAACGATCCCGTCCGCATCCACGCCACCTGCGAGGACTACCGCGCCGGCCGCACCGCCGATCTCGCACATGACGAGGCCGACCGCGCGGCCGGCAAGAAGATCGGCTGTCCGATGCTGGCGCTCTGGGGCGCCGGGGGCATTCCGGCCGAGACCGCCGGTCCGCTCGCGACCTGGCGGGAATGGGCGACGAATGTCCGCGGTTTCGCCATCGATTGCGGGCACTATCTGGCCGAGGAGGCGCCGGCCGAAACCGCCAAGGCGCTGCTCGAGTTCTTCGCGGCCGGCTAGCCAGGCTGCTCCGGCACTGTTCGATAGTTCGTGCGTGGGCCCATGACCGTCCCGATCGACCGCCAGGCGACATTCTCCGGCACCAAGGACGTCGCGGCCGCGCTCGCGATCGATCCGGCGCGGTTGCAGCACTATCTGCAGGCGCACCTGCCGGACTTTCGAGGGCCCGCTCACCGTCCGGCAGTTCAAGGGCGGGCAGTCGAACCCGACCTATCTGATCGAGACGCCGGCGCGCCGCTACGTGCTGCGGCGCAAGCCGCCCGGCAAGCTGTTGCCGTCGGCGCACGCGGTCGACCGCGAGTTCCGCGTGATCGGCGCGCTGCACGCGCAGGGCTTCCCGGTCGCCGAGCCGGTGCTCTACTGCGCCGACGAGAGCGTCGCCGGCACGCCGTTCTATCTGATGGGCTATGTCGACGGCCGCGTGTTCTGGGAGCCGCACATGCCGGGCTCAGCGCCGGCCGAGCGCGCCGCCGTCTACGATGCGATGAACGCGACGTTGGCGCGGCTGCATTCGTTCGATCCCGCGGCGATCGGGCTTGCGCGATTTCGGCCGCGGCGAGAACTACGTGGCGCGGCAGGTCGAGCGCTGGTCGAAGCAGTACCGCGCCTCCGAGACCGAGCGCATCGACGACGATGGAGCAATTGATCGCCTGGCTGCCGTCGCATCTGCCGCCGGCCGGGCCGGTGCGGCATCGTGCACGGCGACTACCGGCTCGACAACATCATCCTCGCGCCGTCGGGACCGCAGGTGCTCGCGGTGCTCGACTGGGAGCTGTCCACGCTCGGCGATCCGCTCGCCGATTTCGCCTATCACCTGATGCAGTGGGACATGCCGCCGTCCGAGACCGGCGCCGGCGTCGGCTCGCTGGTCGAGCACGATCTCGCCGCGCTCGGCATTCCGTCGCGCTCGGCCTATGTCGAGGCCTATGTGGCGCGCACCGGGCTCGATCCGCGCGCGCATCTGCCGGTCTATCTCGCCTACAACTTCTTCCGCCTGGCGGCGATCTTTCAGGGCATCGTCGGGCGCGTGCGCGACGGCACCGCCACCAACGAGAACGCCGCCGGCATGGCGCTGATGGTGCGCCCGCTCGCCGAGCGCGCCTGGCAATTCGCGCAGGAGGCCGGCGCGCGATGAGGTTGTTTTTTGAGAACGGCGGTGGTGCGGCTATCCCTCCCCCCGCGAGCGCTTGCGAGCGGTGGGGAGGGTCGGCGCGTAGCGCCGGGGTGGGGGGCGCTGTTGTTGCACGAAGCGGCCCCCCACCCCCGACCCCTCCCCACCGCTTCGCGGGGGGAGGGGAGCGGCAGCGCCGTGCTTGAGGCCAAACGCATGAGCAAGACCGTCGCGCTCGCGCTCGGCGGCGGCGGGGCGCGCGGGATCGCGCATGTCGCGGTGCTTGAAGCGCTCGACGACATGGGCGTGCGGCCCACGGCCATTGCCGGCACCTCGATCGGCGCGCTGATCGGCGCGGCCTACGCGGCCGGCATGTCGGGCCGGGACATCCGCCGCTTCGTCGTCGACGTCGCGCACAACCGCCCGGAGGTCATCCGCAGGTTATACGTGGCGCGCGCCGGCACGTTCGCCAATCTGTTCAATATCGGCTTCGGCAGCGCGACCGTGGTCGATGCGGAAAAGTTCTGCGAGAAGTTCCTGCCCGCGCAGGTTCCCGGCGATTTCGGCGACCTGAAGATTCCGCTCACGGTCATCGCCTCCGATCTCTACCGCCGCACGCCGGTGGCGTTCTCGTCCGGCGCGCTGCGGCCCACGATCGCGGCGTCGATCGCGCTGCCGGCGGTGATGCGTCCGGTGGTGATCGAACATCGCGTGCTGGTCGACGGCGGCGCCACCAACCCGCTGCCGTTCGACCAGTTGCGCGGCAAGGCCGACGTGATCGTCGCGGTCGATATTTCGGGCGATCCGTCGGACGAGCGGCGCGACATCCCGAGCCCGTGGGAGTGCCTCGCCACCACCGTGCTGGTGATGGGCAGCGCCATCACCAGGGAAAAGCTCAAGCACGGTGCGCCCGACCTGATCGTGCGGCCGAAGGTCGGCACCTTCCGCACCCTCGATTTCCTGCAGGCGAGCGCGATCCTGCGCGCCGCCGAGCCGGTCAAGGCGGAGGTGAAGGAGCGGCTGGGGGCGTTGTTGAAGCGTTAGCGCACGTCGCAGCGCTTGCCGTCGTCGAGCGCCTGCGGGCTGAGGCTGATCCAGCTCGGCGCGGCGAAGAAGCAGACCGCGACCGACTTGTCCTTCTGCAGCGTGACCACGAACACCTCGCGGTTCTCGGTCGCCTCGCCCTTGGCGAACACCACGCTCTTGATGTCGTAGCCCCTGCCCAGAATGGTCTTGAGCGACTGCTGCTCCTGCGCAGCGGCGTCGCGCAGTCCGGCGGTCGAAACCAGCAGCACGGCGAGCACGAACAATGTCTTCACGAGTTCCTCCTCATGGCGAATCATCTCTTTGGCCGATGAGCGATCATAGTGGAGGAAGGTATCGTGCCGTCACGGGGCCATGAAGCGCCCGTCAGCGCCGCGCCTGGAAGAACCCCTTGAGCAGCGCCGCCGCCTCGGTCTCGGCAATGCCGCCGTAGACGTCGGGCCGGTGGTGGCAGGTGGGCGACGTGAAAAAGCGCACGCCGCTCTCGACCGCGCCGCCCTTCGGGTCGGCCACGCCATAATAGAGCCGCCGGATGCGGGCGAACGAAATCGCCGCCGCGCACATGGTGCAGGGCTCGAGCGTGACGTAGAGGTCGCAATCGGTGAGCCGCTCGCTGCCGAGCGCCGCCGCGGCCTGGCGGATCGCGAGGATCTCGGCATGGGCGGTCGGGTCGCGGTCGGCCAGGGTCCGGTTGCCCGCCTGCGCGATCAGGTCGCCCTCGTGGATGATGACGCAGCCAATCGGCACCTCGCCGACCGAGCCGGCGGCGTGCGCCTCGTCGAGGGCGAGGTCCATGAAAGTATGCGTCGGCATTGCTCTTGAAGGATTGGCTCGTCGAACGCCTGCGACTTTGCTATCACGCCGTCACGCGAGCGGCGAGGCTAACGATAGGGCAATGCGCGAACAAAACGATCAATCGGGGGCAGGAGAGCGCATCGCCAAGGTGATGGCGCGGGCGGGGCTGTGCTCGCGCCGCGAGGCCGAGGCCTGGATCGCCGCCGGCCGGGTCGCGGTCAACGGCGCGGTGATCGCCTCGCCGGCGCTCAACGTGACCGGCGCGGACCGGATCGCGGTCGACGGGGCGCCGATGCCGACCCGCGAGCGCACGCGGCTGTTCCTCTATCACAAGCCGGCCGGGCTGGTGACGACCCATGCCGATCCGGGCGGGCGGCCGACCATCTTCGGCAGGCTCCCGGCCGGGCTGCCGCGGCTGATCAGCGTCGGCCGGCTCGATCTCAATACCGAGGGCCTGCTGCTGCTGACCAACGACGGCGGGCTCGCCCGCACGCTCGAACTGCCCTCGACCGGCTGGCTGCGGCGCTACCGCGTGCGCGCCCTCGGCACGGTCACGCAGGCCGACCTCGACAAGCTGCGCGGCGGCATCACGATCGACGGCATCCACTACGGCGCGATCGACGCCACGCTCGACCGCGCGCAGGGCAGCAATGTCTGGCTCACCTTTGCGATCCGCGAGGGCAAGAACCGCGAGGTGAAGAACGTGCTCGGCCACCTCGGGCTCAGGGTGAACCGGCTGATCCGCGTGTCGTTCGGCCCGTTCCAGCTCGGCGAGCTGGCCGAGGGCGCGATCGAGGAGGTGCGCACGCGGGTGCTGCGCGAGCAGCTCGGCGAGAAGGTCGGCAAATCTGGCCGGCGCGGATTTTGCCGGGCCGATGGTTCAGCGGGCAATTGTGCCGCAAGAACCAATCCTTCGCCGTCACCCTGAGGTGCGAGCGGAGCGAGCGCTCGAAGGGCGACGGCCCGGGCCGTGCATCCTTCGACGGCCGCCCTGCGGCGGCCACCTCAGGATGACGCGGAGAAAGTTCAGCCGCCCCGGCATCGGAAGCGGCCTGTGCGCGACTCCGAGCGCATCGGCGAGCCGGAAAAGGCCCGCCGCGAGCGGCAGCGCAAATTCCGCGGCAAGAAGCGCTGATGCGCATCGTCGGCGGCGCCCTGCGCTCGCGCGCGCTCGCGGCGCCGAAGTCGCAGGCGATCCGGCCGACCGCGGACCGGTTGCGCGAAGTCGCTGTTCAACGTGCTGACGCATGCCTACGGCGACCCGGTGAGCGGCGCGCGCGTGCTCGACCTGTTCGCCGGCACCGGCGCGCTCGGCCTGGAGGCGGTCTCGCGCGGCGCGGCCTTCGCGCTGTTCGTCGACAACGGCGCCGAGGCGCGCGCGCTGTTGCGCGAGAACGTCGCGGCGCTCGGCGTCGCCGGCGTCACCCGCATCTTCCGGCGCGACGCGACCAAGCTCGGCGCGGCGCACCCGGTCGAGCCGTTCTCGCTGGTCTTCCTCGATCCGCCCTACGGTCATGGCCTGGCCGAACAGGCGCTCGTCTCGGCGCGCGCAGGCGGCTGGCTCGCGCCGGAGGCGCTGATCGTGGTCGAGGAGGCGGTCGCCTCGAAATTCGCGCCGCCCGAAGGCTTCGCCGAGCTCGAGCGGCGGCCCTACGACACGACCGAACTGATCTTTCTCAGATGGTCAGCCGCCGGCTAGTCCGAGCTGACGCCGCTCGCCTTGATCGGTACGGCCCAACGCTCGAGCTCCGACGCGACGAACTTGACGAAGTACTCGGTCGTGCGCCGCTCCTTCGCCGGGATCGTCACGCCGATCTCCTTGTACCGGGCGATCACAGTGGGCGTCTCCACCGCTTCGTTCGATGCCCTGGTCAGACGCTGCACGATCGCTCGCGGCGTTCCTTTCGGAAACGAGAACCCGCCCCAGGCGCCGCAGTCGAGGCCCTTCAGACCCTGTTCGTCCGCGGTCGGCAGATTGTCGAGGCCCGGCGCGCGATCGATCCCGAGCGTGGCGATCGCCTTCACATTACCGCTCTGGATCTGCGGCAGCGCTGTCGAAATCTGCTCGGCCATGTAGTCGATCCGGCCGGCGATCATGTCCTGCATCGCGGGCGCGGCGCCACGATAGGGCACATGCGTGATCTTGGTCTGCATCGCTTGGTCCAGCAGGATGGTGCAGACATGCCCGCCCGAGCCGCCGCCGGGCGAGCCATACTGCATCTTGTCCTGGTTCGCCTGGGCATAGGCGACGAACTCCTTCAGATTGGTGGCAGGGAGGTCCTTGCGGGCGATCAGCACGCGCGCCGAGTCGGAGAACAGCACGGCGTGATCGAAGTCGGTGATCGAATTGTAGAGCGGCTTTTTGTAGACCGTCGGAATTTGCGCCATCGTCGCGCTTCCGGATTGGAGCAGGGTGTAGCCGTCGGGCGCGGCCTTGGCTGCACGGGCTGCGCCGGTCATGCCTCCGGCCCCGCCGACATTCTCGATGATGATCTGCTGGCCGAGGAGTTCGGACATGCGCGCCGTGATGATCCGCGCGATCAGTGTCGACCGGGCCGCCGGCGGCATAGGGCACGATCAAGGTCACCGGCCGCGTCGGCCATTCCTGGGCGGTTGCCGGGCAGGCCAGCGCGCACGCCATAAGCGCTGCGGCGATTGTTCTTGTCATCGTTGGCTCCAGGGTTGGCATGGTCGCGGCGTCAGTCCGCGCTGATGCCGGCGGCCTCGACCACCTTGCGCCAGCGCTCGATCTCTTCGGGCACGTATTTGGCGAGGTAGTCCGGCGTGCGCTGCTCGGGCGGCACCACGGTGAGGCCGAGTTCTTCCAGCCGCTTGTGGATCGCGGGATCGTCGACGGTGTCGCTCATCGCCTTGTTGAGCTTGCGCACGATCGGCTCGGGCGTGCCCTTCGGCAGGAAGAACGCGTTCCACACGCTCGCTTCCACGCCGGGCAGGCCCTGCTCGCCGGTGGTGGCAAGGTCGGGCGCGATCGGTGCGCGCCGGTCGGCCATGATCGCGATCCCCTTGACGTTGCCCTGCCGCACCTGGGCCGCGCCGGTCTGGATGGTCGCGCACATATAGTCGATGCGGCCGGCGATCAGGTCCTGCGTCGCCGGCCCTTCGCCGCGATAGGGAATGTGCGTGACATTGGCCTTGATCGCGAGGTTGAACAGCACGCACGGCAGATGCGTGCCGGAGCCGACGCCGGCCGAGCCGAACTGCGCCTTGCTCTCGTTCGCCTTCACATAGGCGATCAGCTCCTGGAGATTGTTCGCCGGCAGGTCCTTGCGCGCCATCATGATGCGCGGCGACCCGGTGCTCAGCCCGACCGGCTGGAAATCGGTGGCGGCGTTGTAGAGCGGCTTCTTGTAGAGGCTCTGGTTGTAGGCATGGGTGCCGGAATTGCCGATCAGGAAGGTGTAGCCGTCGGGCGCCGCCTTGGCGACGCGCTGGCCGCCGGCCATGCCGGCTGCGGCGCCGACATTCTCCACGATGATCGACTGGCCGAGCAGCTCGCCCATGCGTTGCGCCTGGATGCGCGCCGAGACGTCGATGCCGCCGCCGGCATTGAATGGCACCACCAGCGTGATCGGCCGCGTCGGCCAGTCCTGCGCGCTCGCGCCCGACGAGAATGCCAGCACGCCGGTCAACACCGCTGCCATCGCCGTCTTGGTCATGTCGTCTCCTGCACGTCTTCCAGTTCTCGTCAGTCCGCCGACACGCCGCTCATCTTGACCAGGACGGCCCATTTCTCGATCTCGCTCGGCACGAGCTTGGCGAGATAGTCCGGCGTGCGGCGCTCGGGCGGCGGGACGTTGAGGCCCAGCCCTTCCAGACGCTCGCGCATCCAGGGGGTATCGAGCACATTGCTGGTGGCCTTGGCGAGGCGACCAACCACCGCATCGGGCACGCCGCGCGGCAGGAAGAAGGCGTTCCAGGCGTCGGCGTCGAAGCCCGGCAGGCCCTGTTCCTGCGCGGTGGGCAGGCCGGGCAGGACCGGGCTCCTTTGCGGCGAGAGCAGCGCGATCGGTTTCACCGATTTGCTGCGGATCAGCGGCAGCGCGGTCGAGATCACGTCGCAGACATAGTCGATGCGGCCGCCCATCAGGTCCTGCATCGCCGGGCCGGTGCCGCGATAGGGCACGTGCGTCACCGTGATGCCGAGCGCGGCGTTGAGCAGCACGCAGGTCATGTGCGTGGCCGAGCCCGCGCCCGCCGATCCGTACTGCATGGTGTTCTGGTTCGCCTTCGCGTAGGCGATGAATTCGCCCAGCGTCTGCGCCGGAAAGTCGTTGCGCATCACCAGGACCTTGGAGTTCTCGAGAAACACCGAAACCGGGGTGAAATCCGCGGCGGCGTTGTAGAGCGGCCGCTTGTAGATCAACTGGCTGTAGGTGTGCGTACCGGCATTGCCGTACAGGAACTGGTAGCCGTCGGGCGCGGCCTTGGCGACCCGCAGCGAGCCGGTCATGCCGCCCGCGCCGCTGACGTTCTCGATGATGATCTGCTGGCCGAGCTGCTCCGACATCGGCGGCGCCATGATCCGCGCCACCAGGTCGAGCGGCCCGCCGGCCGGGAACGGCACCACCATCGTGATGGTGCGGTTGGGCCAGTCCTGGGCCGGATGCCGATGAGGCGAACAGCGCAGCAATGACGGCGCAAACGCGGGCCCGGCGCATCGGCAGTCTCCCGGCAGAGGCCGCCGATCCTAGCACGGCTTGTCGGAAATGCCGCCGCTACGGGCTCAAAGGATGCGGAGCGAGGCCGCGAACGAGCGCGCCTTGCTGAACAGGCTCCACAGGGCGGGCGTCTGCTTGATGAAGCGCTTGGTGCGGCGGTACGCCAGCATCCGGGCCATCACCAGCCAGCCGCGCACGGTCGCGGCGGCGAGGTAGTCGCACAACCGCATCTCGGTGTCCGACCAGTCGCGCTTGTACGGCTCGTCGCCGACGGTGAAATCGAACCGTTCGAAGCCGTTGTCGATCGCATGGCGCAGGAGCTCGTGCAGATGCGCGCGGCCGGGGCCGAAGCGCGCGATCTCGCCGTCGTGATAGCTCGACAGCACCAGGTAATAGGAGTTGCGGAACCGCAGCCCGAGATTGGCGGCCGCGGGAATTGTCCCCGACGTCGAGCCGGCTGATGTGGGTGAGCGCGCGTACGTTCAGGTCGGTCGCGATGTCCAGGAGGAACTCGCGATAGCCCGGCCGGGCGAAGATGTTGCGCACGCCCATGCGGGCGAACGAGCGCGATTTCTGGCTGAGCAGCGTCTCCAGCGTGCGGACGATGTCGTCGCGGTCCTCGACGTCGACGAACCGCACCTCGCCATGTTCGGCAAGATGCTTGAGCTGGCGGCGCTCGCGCTTGCGGGTCGAGGCCGAACGCTTGGCGGCGTAGAACGCCTCCCAATCGTTGCCGAGCGTCGCGATATAGGCGCCGCTCGGATGCGCCAGCACCGGCAGGTCGAGAAACGGATTGCGCTGCGCGCCGATCGTTTCCGGCATTTTCTGCAGGTCGATCAGGTCGAAGCGGAAGCGCCGGTCCGATTGCAGCAGCGCGACGATCTCGCGCCACAGCAGGGCGAACTGCCCGTCCTGCAGGCGATGCGAGAAGTCGGGCGCGAGCAGCGGCGCGTTGTAGTCGCACAGTTCCGAGCCGAGCCAGGTCAGCCGGCGGGTGAAGCGGCCGGTCTCGATCGCGAGCTGCAGGATGAAGACGACCGCGCCATGGGCATCGCGGCCGAGCACGATCGCCGGCATCGTGCCGTTGCGCGATCCGATGTGCTGTTGCCACTTCGCCAGCCAGTCGTAGGCCTGGAACACGGTGCAGTCGGCCTGCTCTTCGAAAGCCTTCCACTCCGGCTCGACGTCGGCGAGCTGGCCGTAGACCTGCAGCGTCGAGGCCCGGCCAGCAGGCCGCGGCGCGCTGTGCGGCTCCGCCGGGCGGCGCGACATCCGGCATCGCCGGCCGAACGCCGGACGTGCGCGCATCCTGCTCACTCTGACGCAGCATGGCGTTGCGGTTGGCCATCACAAATCGAAGCTCGCCGTCGCAAACGGGGGAGGGGCTTGTCGGGCGCATGGTCGCAACTATTCCTAAACAATCCATGCCCGAAAACCTGGCCGGGCAGCGTCCCGACGGGGTTAATTTCAGCAATCATTAAGCTTCTTGGCCGCAATGATGGTGGACGCCAGAGGGAGGCGGGCCATGCGGCAAACCGATATCGCGATCGTCGGCGGCGGACTGGCCGGCTCGACCGCCGCCGCCATGCTGGGACGCGCCGGGATCGATGCCGTCCTGATCGATCCGCATCCGGTCTATCCGCCGGATTTCCGCTGCGAGAAGCTCGACGCCTCGCAGGTGCGGCTCCTGCACAAGACCGGGCTCGCCGAGCCGGTGCTGGCGGCCGCCACGCCGGACGAGGAAGTCTGGATCGCGCGCTTCGGCCATCTGGTCGAGAAGCGCCCGAGCGGCCAATACGACCTGCTCTACGACACGATGGTGAACGCGGTCCGCGCGCAGATCCCGCCCGCCACCGCGTTCGTCCATGCCAAGGCGACCGCGATCGCCACCAGCGCCGGACCGGCAGACCGTCACGCTTGTCGAACGGCGAGGAAATCTCGGCCCGCCTGATCGTGCTGGCGAACGGCCTGAACGTCGCGCCTGCGCCACACGCTCGGCATCGGCCGCGAGATCATCAGCCCGTGTCATTCGATCAGCATCGGCTTCGACATCGCGCCGGTCGGACGGCCGGCGTTCGATTTCCCCTCGCTGACCTATTATCCCCGAGCTCAACACCGACCGGATGGCCTATCGTGACGCTGTTCCCGATCGGCGGCACCATGCGCGTCAACCTGTTCGTCTATCGCGACATGCAGGATCCGTGGCTGCGCGCCATGCGCCACACGCCGGTCGAGACGCTGTTCGCGCTGGTTCCGGGCCTGCGCAAGTTCACCGGCGAGGTCGAGATCGGCGAGGTCAAGATTCGCCCGGTCGATCTCTATGTCAGCACCGGCTACCGGCAGGCCGGCGTCGTGCTGGTCGGCGATGCCTTCGCGACGTCGTGTCCGGCGGCCGGCACCGGCTGCAACAAGGTGTTCACCGACGTCGAGCGGCTCTGCCACGTCCACATCCCGGACTGGCTCGCGAGCGCCGGCATGGACGACGACAAGATCGCCGCGTTCTACGCCGACGAGGTCAAGACCGACTGCGACGCCGCCTGCGAGGCCAAGGCGTTCTTCCTGCGCTCGCTGTCGACCGAGACCGGGCTCGCTCTGGCAGGTGCGGCGCTGGAGCCGCTTCATCGGCCGGCTCGGGGTCGGCACGCTGCGGCAGACGCGCGCGCAACTCGCCGTGCGCTCGGCGGACCGGCGGGCGGCAAGCTACTGAGCGCGCCGCGCAGGCGTTGCGGCCGGCGCTCGGCCCTTAGCCAATTGATAACCCTAAAGGATGCAAATCATTGAGTTTTTTAGGAAATTCCGCAGAGTGAGCGTGCGTGTTCCCCGGTAGCTCAGTGGTAGAGCAGACGGTTGTTTCCCGTCCGGTCGATGGTTCGAGTCCATTCCCGGGGAGCCAATTCTTTCTCCCGCCCGCCTGCGACAGACCGCACCCCCTAATCCAAACTAATCCCCGCCGCCTTGATCGGGCCCGCCCATTTCGCGATCTCGCTGGCGACGAACGTCTGCAGATACTCCGGCGTCCGGCGCTCCGGCGTCACCGCCGTGATGCCGATCTCGTACATTCGCTCCTTCACCGCCGGCGTATTCAGCGTATCGTTCACCGCGTCATTGAGCTTCTTGACGATCGCCGCGGGCGTGCCTTTCGGCAGGAAGAATGCATTCCAGCTGACGGCCTCGAAGTTGGTCAGGCCCTGCTCGTGCGCGGTCGCGAGGTCCGGCAATTGCGGAAAGCGCTCGCGCGACAGCATCGCGATGCCCTTGAGCGACTTGCCGTTGATCTGCGACACCGCATTGGGGCTGTTCAGGCACAGGTAGTGGATTTGTCCGGCGAGCAGATCCTGCATCGCGGGTCCGCCGCCGCGATAGGGCACATGCGTGATGTTGAGGCCGGCCGCCGCGTTGATCAGCGCGCAGGCGAGATGCGTGGTGGAACCGACTCCGGCCGAGCCGTATTGCAGCTTGTCGGCATTGACCTTCGCGTAGGCGATGAACTCCTGCAGCGTGTTGGCCGGAAAATCCGGCCGCGTCAGCATCACCATCGGCTGCTCGCCGAACAGCCCGACCGGGGCGAAATCGGTCGTCGGGTTGTAGGGCAGCTTCTTGTAGAGCGTGGCGTTGTAGGCGTGGGTGCCGATCGTGCCGAGCAGGAACTGGTAGCCGTCGGGGCTGGCCTTGGCGACGCGCCCGGTGCCGACGATGCCGGCCGCCGCGCCGACGTTCTCGACGATCACCTGCTGGCGCAGGAGTTCGCTCAGCCGCGGCGTCAGCACGCGCGCCATCACGTCGAACGCGCCGCCGGCGGCGAACGGCACCACCATCGTGACCGGCCGCGTCGGCCAGTCCTGCGCGGCGGCCGGCATGGCCGCAGCGACGAGCGCGGCGGCGGCGGCCAGAATCCGGATGGTCGGCATGGCTGTCCTCCCTGGATCGTTGACTGGCCGGTCAGCAGCCGGCCTTGCGGCGAGGATAGGGGAGCGGCACCCGCGCCGCCAGCCGGATTTACCGCCGCCCGAACAGCCGCTCGATGTCGCCGAGCTTGAGTTCCACGTAGGTCGGGCGGCCGTGGTTGCACTGGCCGGAATTGGGCGTCGCCTCCATCTCGCGCAGCAGCGCGTTCATCTCCTCGGGCTTGAGCCGGCGCCCGGCGCGCACCGAGCCGTAGCAGGCCATGGTGGCGGCGACATGCATCAGGCGGCGCTCGAGCGGCAGCGCCTCGTCCCATTCCGCCATGTGCTCGGCGAGGTCGCGGAGGAGCGCCTGCGCGTCGATCTCGCCGAGCAGCGACGGCGTCTCGCGCACCGCGACCGCGCCCGGGCCGAACGGCTCGATCGCGAGCCCGTAGCGCGCGAGCTCGTCCGCGCGCGCGAGCGAGCCGCTCGACGTCGGCCTCGTCGAGCTCGACGATCTCGGGGATCAGCAGGATCTGGCGCGCCACGCCCGATCTTGTCGAGCGCGGCCTTGAGCCGCTCGTAGACGATGCGCTCGTGCGCGGCGTGCTGGTCGACGATCACGATGCCTTCGCGGGTCTGCGCCACGATGTAGGTCTCGTGCACCTGCGCGCGCGCGGCGCCGAGCGGCCTGTCGAGCAGATCGGGGCTCGCTTCGGCGACATCGACGCGCGCGTCGGCGGACGGGTCGCCGACGTCGAACGCCGCCTGCGCGGCCTCCGCGAACCCCACTGCGCCGCCGCCGCGCGCCGAAATCGGAAATCCGCGCGGATCGGGCCGCGACGGCGAACGCCGCCAGTCGAAGCCGCGGCGGCTCCCGGCCCGTCCGCCGCGCTCGCGGGCCGGGGAACGGAACGCCGCGATGGTCGCGCTGCCGCCGGTGGTCGCGGCGCGCTGGCCCTCGCGCGCCAGCGCGTCCTGCAACGAACGGATCAGCAGCGCAGCGCACCAGGCCGGGATCGCGGAAGCGCACCTCGGCCTTGGCGGGATGCACGTTGACGTCGACCTCGCGCGGATCGAGCGTGACGAACAGCGCCACGATCGGATGACGGTCGCGCGGCAGGTAGTCCGCATAGGCGGCGCGCACCACGCCGATCAGCAGCTTGTCGCGCACCGGCCGGCCGTTGACGAACAGATACTGCCCGAGCGCAGTTCGCCCGCGTCAGCGTCGGCAGCGCCGCGAAGCCTTCGACGTGCAGGCCCTCGCGGCCGCCCGCGACCTCGACCGCATTGGCGCGGAAGTCGGCGCCGAGAATGTCGGCAAGGCGCGCAAGACGTCCCGGCGCGCCGGGCAGCGCCGCCGCCCAGGTGACCGGCGCGCGCTCCTCGCCCGCGAGCGTGAAGGCGACATCCGGCCGGCTCATGGCGAGACGCCGCACCACGTCGCGGATCGCCTCGCCCTCGCTGCGCTCGCTCTTGAGGAACTTGAGCCGCGCCGGCGTCGCGTAGAACAGGTCGCGCACCTCGACGCGGGTGCCTTCGCCGAGCGCCGCGGGCTTCACGTCGGATTTCTCGCCGCCCATCGACCTCGATCGCCCAGGCGTGCGGCTCGCCCGCGTGCCGCGTCGCGATCGTGAGCCGCGCCACCGAGCCGATCGAGGGCAGCGCCTCGCCGCGGAAGCCGAGCGTGCGGATGTCGAGCAGATCGTCGTCGGGCAGCTTCGAGGTGGCATGGCGCTCGACCGCGAGCGCGAGGTCGCCGCGCGTCATGCCGGAGCCGTCGTCGCTGACACGGATGAGACGGCGGCCGCCGCCGTCGGTGACCACCTCGATGCGCGTTGCGCCGGCATCGAGCGCATTCTCGACCAGTTCCTTGACCACGCTCGCCGGCCGCTCGACCACTTCGCCGGCGGCGATGCGGTTGACGGTGGCTTCGGGGAGCTGGCGGACGGGCATGGATATCCTGGCGGAGCGAATCGCTCGATTTCAGCCCATCGATAATAGGGACTTAGGGCGCCGTCATGGGCGCCCTTGTGCCGGGCATCCACGTCTTCAACAGCCCGAAATCAATCCATTCCCGGCTTGCTCTGCCGCATGCCTTTGATGCCGGCGCGGTGCTTCTTCGATTCCAGCCGCCGCTCGCGCGAACTCCTGGTCGGCTTGGTGGCCCGGCGCGGCGTCGGCGCGACCGCGGCCTGCCGGATCAGCTCGAACAGCCGCTCGCGCGCGTCGTCGCGGTTGCGCTCCTGGGTGCGGTGGCGCTGCGCGATGATCACGATGACGCCCTCGCGCGTCAGCCGCTTGCCGGCGAGCCGCTGCAGGCGGATGGAGACGTCGTTCGGCAGCGACGGCGAATGCCGCGCGTCGAAGCGCAACTGCACCGCGGTCGACAGCTTGTTGACGTTCTGCCCGCCCGGACCGGACGAGCGGATGAAGCGCTCTTCCAGCTCTTCTTCGTTAATGCCGATGCGATCGGTGATGCGGATCATGTCGGGTCATCCGGTCGTTGTTGCAGGATACTAAAGCCGATTCATCACCATTGTTGCTCAAACGCCACAGAGTCGGCCGCCAATTAGTCTATTTATTAGGGACTTTTCGATTAGGTAAAATCGGGTTGTGGGCGTGGGACGATGTCGAGCTTGAAGCAAGCCTGCTGCAATACCTCCGGGCGTCCGGTATTGCCGGGTCTGGCGAATACATTGCCCATGGCTGCGAGATTGTTCGCTCGCGCGCTGGTCCTCACCGTCCTGGCTGCTTTCATCCCGTCCGCGTTCGCGGGCGATCTCGACATCATCCCGCCGAGCTATGCGCCGCCCCTGCCGCCGCCGCCCAGCAAGAAGCTGCTCTGCTATGCCGGCGTTCTCGGGGAAGTGGTCGTCAGCCACCCGTCATTTGATAACGTGCCGCTTCCCGGCGTCTATTCGGAATATTTCGCATCGGGCGGACGTGGCGGCGGCATCGCCGGCTGCGAGGTTCTGTTCCAGTCCGGAGCGTTTCTCGGCGCCGAATTCACCGCGGCCTATGGGAGCCTGAAAGGCAGACATGCGGTCGGCTACGAAGGCAACGCGCCATTCGAGATGGCGGCCCGCATCCGCTTCGGCTTCATGCTCGATCCGGACGTCGCGGTGTTCGTCACCGGCGGCCCATCCGACACCTATTTCACCAGCAAAGACGCGGCAGGCGTAACGACCGCCGGGTTCAACACCGGCGGGCAGATTTCCACCGGGTTCGAGGTGCGGTTCTTGTCGACGTTCCGCGCGCGCGGCGAATACGTCTACACTTGGCCTGGCTCGGACAGCACGTTGATCACGGGTGTCCAGTACGCTCGCATCAATCCGACGTCGCACGCGGTCAGGATCGCCGTCATGCGAGTCTTTGGACAGTAAAGACGGCGCTCGATCCGGTTTCGGCCGATAGCGAACGATCAGCCCGACGCACGCACGCTCATGCCGCGGATGCGGCTACGCGCCCTCGGACAGGTACCGTTTCGCCAGCAGCTTGCCTTCCTCGACCGCCGGCTGATCGAACGGATCGACCCCCAAGAGCCGCGCGGCGATGATCGTCTCAAGCATGAAATGCATCAGGAGCTCGCCCAGGCTCGCCTCGTCGAGCCGCTCGAGCCGGATGGTGCGCACCGGACAGCCATGCCTGGCGAGCGTCTCGGCGGTGGCGCGGCTTTCCGCGGCGACCAGGTCGCCGATCGTCCGTCCGGCGAAACCGGGCTCGCCCGCGAGCTTCGCGAGACCGGCGTCCATGCGCGGCCCGCGTCCGGCATCGGCGGCGGTGACAATGGTCATGAACTTGTCGCGCGGTCCGTCGATGAAGAGCTGGAGCTGGCTGTGCTGGTCGACCGGCCCGAGCGCCGCGAGCGGCGTGGTGCCCTTGCCGTCCTTGCCCTGGCTCTCGGCCCAGAGCTGCACGAACCAGCGCGTGAATCGCTCCAGCCGGTCCGCGTAGGTCATCATCACGGCGACGGTCTTGCCGCGCGTCTGCGCGAGCGACACCGCGAGCGCGGCGCCGAGCGCGGCGGGCACGTCGGCCGGTGCGCGTGCGTCGAGCACGGGCGCCAGCGCCGCGGCCGCGCCGGCGCGGACGGCCGCGATGTCGAGGCCGACCGAGGCCGCCGGCAACAGACCGACATTGGTGAGCACCGCGAAGCGTCCGCCGACGCCTGGATCGTGGTCGAGGATCGGCGCGGCGTGGGCCGCCAGCAGCGCGCGCAGTCCGTTCGGCTTGTTGCCATGTTGCGGCTCGCTGACGCCGAGAAGCAGCTCCGGCAGGCGCGATGCGAGTCCGGCGTCCTTGACCGCCGTGATCGCCGCGATCGTCTGCATCAGGGTCTCGGCGGTGCCGCCCGATTTCGAGATGGCGACGAAACGCGTGGTCGGGAGCGGCAGCGCTGCAAGCAGCTTGCCGAACGTATCCGGATCGAGATTGTCGATGAAATGCAGCCGCGGGGCACGCAGCCCGAGGCCGGACACCCGATGTCCGGCGAGCTGAGCCAGCGTCTGCCCGCCGAGGCTCGAACCGCCGGTGCCGAACAGCACGATGTCGGTCGCGCCGGCCGTCAGGCGGCGGGCGGCCGCTTCGATCGCCGGGAGGTCGTCGCGCGCCGCCGGCAGCCGCAGCAGGGGCAAACTCCGGTCCTCGTGGCGCGCACGCAGCCATGCGAGCGCCTCGCCGGTACCCGCGAGCGCCGCCGCGAGATCGCCCGCGGCGACGCCTTCGGCGCCGATGCGCTCCGCGCGCGCAAGCTCGATCGACTGGACGAGTGGCATGCCGGCCGGCCCTGATTCGAGGGGAGAGAATACTTGATCGCCCGCTTGCGCGGGCGATCACAAATCCCGGGGGGCGGGCGAACGGCCTAGCTTAGCCGCCCTCTTTCGAGGTCACGCCCTGCGGGCGGCCGACCACGGTGACCAGGAGGCCCGGATCGAGCAGGCGCTTGGCCACCCGCTTGGCATCCGCCAGCGTCACGGTATCGATCATTGCCGACCGGCGCTCGATATAGTCGATGCCGAGATTGTCGATCTGCATCTGCACGAGCTGGGCGGCGATCTTGCCGGAGGTATCGAGGTTGAGCGCGAACGAGCCCTTGAGGAAGGTCTTGGTCTTGGCGAACTCCTCCTCGGTCGGCCCCTCTGCCGCCATTCGCAGGTTCTCGGCCTGGATCACGTCGAGCGTCTCGCGGGTCGCATCGCCGCGGGTGGCGGTGGAGCCGAGCGTCACCGCGGCGTGGCGATACCACGCCAGCGTATTGGACACGCCGTAGGCGAGGCCGCGCTTCTCGCGCACCTCGCGATAGAGCCGCGACGAGAACGAGCCGCCGCCGAGGATGTGGTTGACGATATAGGCCGCCATGAAATCGGGATCGTCGCGCGTCACGCCGAGCCCGCCGAAATTGACCACTGCCTGCGGAACGTCGAGATCGATGACGATGCGCCGGCCCATGCCCTGCGGCGTCACGTTGGCGATCGGCACCAGCTCGGCCTTGGCGGGCAGGCTGCCGAAGGTTCGGTCAAGCAACCGGCCGGCGTTCTCGGCATCGATGTCGCCGACGATCGCGATCTTGAGCGATTCGCGCGCCATCACCTTCCGCGTATAGGCCCTGAGGTCGTCGATGGTGATGGTCGAAACCGATTCGATCGTGCCGTTCTGCGGCTGGCCATAGGGATGGTCGGGGAACGCCGCGGCCCACCAGGCCCGGCCGGCGATGTCGTTCGGATTGGTGCTGTTGCGGCGCAGTTGCGCGATCACCTGCGAGCGGATCCGTTCGACCGCTTCGGGGTCGAAGCGCGCGGCCGTGAGCGCGAGCCGCAGGTTCTCGAATGCCTCGTCGCGGTGCTCGGTGAGCATGCGCATGGTGCCGCGCAGATAGTCGCGGCCGGCGCGGAAGCCGATCTCGATCGCCTTGCGTTCGAGCTTGTCATGGAACGCCTTGGCGTCATGCGGGCCGGCGCCTTCGTCGAGCAGGCCGGCAGCCAGGTTGGCGACGCCGGGCTTGCCCTTCGGGTCTTGCTCGGTGCCGCCGATGAAGGCGAAGTCCATGGCGATCATCGGGATGGCGGTATCGCGCACCAGCCAGGCCTCGATTCCGCCGGGACTGCGCACGCGCTCGATGTTCATGGCCGATGCGGACGTTGCGGCGAGCGCGACGATCGCGGCCGCCGCCAATGCGCCGAGCCCGCGCAGGCCGGCCGGGCGGAGAGCCTTGGAAACCATGATCACGATCGTTTCTCCTCAGGCAGTTCCTTCACCAGGTAGCCGGTGACGGAACGGCGTTTGTCGAGCCACTGGCGCGCGGCGTTGCGCACGTCCTGCGCGGTCACGGCGCGGATGCGGACCGGCCATTGCCGCAGTTGCTCGATGGTCCCGCCGCTCGACAGCGCCGCGCCGTACCACTGCGCCAGCGTGCGCTGGTTGTCCTGCGCGTAGATGGCGTCGGCGATCATTCTATTCTTGGTGCGGTCGAGTTCGTCGTCGGTGACGCCCTTGTCGATGATCTCGGCCAGCACGGCGTCCATCGACTTCCTCGAGCTTCGCCAGCGAGGTGCCCGGCTTCGGCGTTGCCGCGATCGACATTCGGGTGGTGTCGAGCGCAGTGCTGTCGTAGCTCGCGCTCGCACTGACCGCGATACCCTTGTCGGCGACGAGCGTCCGGTAGAGCCGGCTGCTCGAGCCGCGGCCGAGGATGTGCACCAGCACTTCGAGCGCTTCGGTTTCGCCGGGCTTTGACCCGCTCATCGCCGGCGCGAGGTAGTAGCGCGACAGGCCCGGCTGCGTGACCCGCTGATCGGCGAGCGTCACGGTGCGCGGCGCTTCTTGCACCGGCTCCTGCGGCCGTATGCGCGGGGAGATGTCGGTGACGCGCGGGATCTTGCCGTAGGTCTCCTCCGCGAGCGCCTTCACTTCGTCAGGCGTCACGTCGCCGGCGACCACTACGATCGCATTGTTGGGCGTGTAGAAGCGCTTGTAGAAGGCGAGCGCGTCCTCGCGGTTGAGCTTCTCGATCTCCTGGCGCCATCCGATCACCGGCCGGCCATACGGATGGTTCAGATAGAGAGCCGCGTCCATCTGCTGGCTCAGCCGCCCACTCGGATTGTTGGCAACCCGCATGTTGAATTCTTCCAGCACGACGGCGAGCTCGGGCTTGACCACCTCGTCGGTGAGCACCAGCCCGGTCATGCGGTCGGCCTCGAACGCCATCATGGCCTTGAGTTCCGAGCGCGGCACGCGCTGGTAGTAGCCGGTGTAGTCCGCCGTGGTGAAGGCGTTCTCCTGGCCGCCGATGGTCGCGATGTATTGCGAGAAGCCGCCGGGCTGCTTCGCGGTGCCCTTGAACATCAGGTGTTCGAGAAAATGGGCGATCCCCGATTTGCCCGGTGTCTCATCGGCGGAGCCGACCTTGTACCAGGCCATGTGGGTCACGACCGGCGCGCGGCGGTCGGGAATGACCACCACCTGGACACCGTTCGGGAGCGTGAAATTGGCGACCGGCGGTAGCGGGGCGGTTTCCGCGCGGGCGAATGAGGCCCATCCCGCCACGGCGAGCGTGGCGACGAGGGCGGCAGCTGATCTGTTCGGCACGAATAATCCTTCGGGAATTGCGGGCAACGGTATTTGGCCCGGCCGGCGACCGGGCGCTAATCATCATTTGGTGACCGCACCGGACTAAGTCGATATGTCCTGCGCCAAAGTGTCCGTCAGGTTCGGATCGCGACGCTCGTCAAGCCTTACTTGGGCGCGGGCGATTGACGGTCGTCCATGGTCTGGGCCTTTTGCGTGCTCTTCGGCGTAATGCCGTAGGGCTGCGCGGCCGACGGCGTCTGGTAGCCCGACGGCGGTGCCGTCAGGGTGTTACGCGGGCCCTCGCCCTGGAACGGCGCGTATTCGGGCCGCTCCGGCCCGACCGCCGAAAACATCGTGTCCCAGAGGCTCTTCTTGCTCCCGAGCTGCTCGGGGGTCATCTGCCGCAGCGATTCCTCGTTGGTCGGCGTCGCGGCGTCCCCGGTACGCGATGCCACCCGGCCGGCCTCGATCTCGTTCGGGTTCAGCGGCCGCAGATTTTCGATCACGCGATCGCCCCGGAGCCTCGCCTTCGCGGAGGGCGACGCGGTCGCCTCCTGCCGCTTCTTGACGTCCGGATCCTTCGGCCAAGCGGGATCGTTGACGTTCGCCTCATTGCGCGGCGGCGGCAGGGCGCGGTTCGGCGGCACCACCAGCGGTGCGCGTTCGCGATACTCGATCTCGCCGGCATCGCGCTGCAGGCCGAGTTCCCTCATGACGCCGCGCCAGAACGGCGCGTCGAATGGCTCGTCCTCTTCCTGGGCGTTCTGGGCCCACGTGCCTGACGCGCCCAAGGCGACGGTCAAGGCCAGCGCGCCGGCAAGCACCAACTGCAGGCGCTGACGCCTGCACGAATTCCGCTCTCGCATGGACGAATCCCCTTCGGCTATCCCCTTCAAGCCACGGCGGAATGTGCCGTATCCCCAGCGCAATTTCGTCCAGGATCAGGGCGCTTTTGCGGCACTTGGAGTGCCGAGCAGGGTCTCATACAGGAGCCCTGCGACCCCGACCACGATCGCCGCATCGGCCAGATTGAACACCGCCCAATTGAAGCTAAATGTCGCTGTCGTCACGTGAAAAAGCACGAAGTCGGCGACCGCGCCGTAGGCGATCCGGTCGATCGCGTTGCCCAGCGCCCCGCCGATGATCAGTCCGAGCGCCAGCGCGGTCAGCTTGGAATTGGCGCGGGCGAGCCAAATCCACAGCAAAAGCATCACGATGACCTTTAGGGCCAGGAGCGCCCATTGGCCGAGCGGGCCCGTCTGCGGGAACAGGCTGAAGCTGATGCCGGTGTTCCAGGCCATGACCAGGTTCAGGAATGGGGTCAACGTCACGACCCCGCGCGCGCCGAGGTCGTAGACGAAGATCAGCCACAGCTTGACCGCCTGGTCGGCGGCGGCGGCCACGAGCGCCATCGCAAGGCCCAGCCGGCTGAGCGGTCCCCACAACAATTGTCCAGTCATTCCGCGGCCTTACGAATTGCTTCCCACTCGCGCAGCGCCTTGGCGTCGCGCGGCGAGACATCCGGATAATGCGGGTCCGAGCCGACGCTGGGGAGGATTTTCCACGACCGCGCGCACTTCTTGCCCTCGGCAAGCTGCACCTCGACCGCCACGCCCTCCACGTCGTCGAGCCGGAACGCGCCTTCCGGGCCCTCACCCTCGATCAATATCGCCGCCGAAGTGATGGCGATCTCGGCCATATCGACGTCGAGCACGGCCTCGAACAGCTCTTTATTCGACACATAAATTCGTGGAGCTGCCTCGAGCGGCGAGCCGATGCGTTTTTGCGACCGCTCGATCTCCAGCGCGCCGGTGATGACGCGGCGCACGGTGCGGACCTTGCGCCATTTCTCCGCGAGCGCGTCGTTTCGCCACGCCGCCGGCACCTCGGGGAACAGCTCCAGGTGCACCGAGCCGTCGGCCGACGGGTGGCGCGACAGCCAGGACTCCTCGGCGGTGAACGGCAGCATCGGCGCGAGCCAGGTGACGGTGCAGCGGAACAGGTGATCGAGCACGGTCAGGCAGGCCTTGCGCGTCACCGACGAGATCGGGTCGCAGTACAGCGCGTCCTTGCGGATGTCGAAGTAGAACGCCGAGAGGTCCGAGGTCATGAAGGCGTTGAGCGCCGCGAAGATGCGCTTGTAGTCGAAATCGGCATAGGCCTGCCGCACCAGCGCGTCGAGCTCGGTCAGCCGGTGCAGCATCAGCCGTTCCAGCGCCGGCATCTTGTCGAACGCGACGCGGTCGCCGTCGTGGAAATGCGCGAGCGAGCCGAGCATCCAGCGCAGCGTGTTGCGCAGCCGCCGGTAGGTGTCGATGGTGGTCTTGAGGATCTCGTCGCCGATGCGCAGGTCGTCGGCATAGTCGGAGGCGCAGCACCACATCCGCAGAATGTCGGCGCCTGATTGCTTGATCACCTCCTGCGGAGCAGTCACGTTCTTCAGCGACTTCGACATCTTGTTCCCGTGCTCGTCGAGCACGAAGCCGTGGGTCAGCACGACGTCGAACGGCGCCACGCCGCGCGTGCCGCAGCTTTCCAGGAGCGAGGAGTGGAACCAGCCGCGGTGCTGGTCGGAGCCCTCGAGATACATCACGGTGTCGTCGCCGCCCGCGAGCTTGCGGCGGATGCCGGCGAGCGTCGGGGAAGTGCTTCGGGTCCTCCAGCACGAAGGCGTGCGTGGAGCCTGAGTCAAACCAGACGTCGAGAATGTCGTCGACCTTGCGCCATTCGTTGGCGCTGTGGTCGGTGCCGAGGAAGCGCTGCGCCGCGCCGGCCGCGTACCAGGCGTCGGCGCCTTCCTGCTCGAACGCGTCGGCGATGCGCTGGTTGACGCGCTCGTCCTTCAGGATTTCGACCGCGCCGTCGCCCGTCTCGCGCACGAACACCGCGATCGGCACGCCCCAGGCGCGCTGGCGCGAGATCACCCAGTCCGGGCGCTCGCTGATCATGCCGTTGATGCGGTTCTCGCCGGCGGCCGGCACCCAGCGGGTGTCCTTGATGGCGGCGAGCGCGCGCTGGCGCAGGGTTTCGTCGTTGCCGGGCGTGGCGGGCAGGCCGAACGGCTTGTCCATCGCGATGAACCACTGCGGCGTGTTGCGGTAGATGATCGGCTTCTTCGAGCGCCACGAATGCGGGTACTGGTGCTTGAGCCGGCCGCGCGCGAGCAGCATGCCGGCCTCGATCAGCGCCTTGATGACGGCCTCGTTGGCGTCGCCCTTCTCGCCCTTGTCGTTGAGCACGCGCTTGCCGGTGAAGCCCGGCGCCTGGTCGGTGAACGCGCCGTCCTCGTCGACGGTGTAGGGGATGACGGTGTTGATGCCGCGCGCGGCGAGCTTCGCCGCGTTGCGCGATCCAGACGTCGAAGTCGTCGCGGCCGTGGCCCGGCGCGGTGTGCACGAAGCCGGTGCCGGCGTCGTCGGTGACATGGTCGCCGGCGAGCAACGGGACGGCGAAGCCGTAACCCGGATCGAAACGCTTGAGTGGGTGCTCGCACCTCAACCCGGCCAAGGTCTCCACGCCGACAGTCGCGATCTCCTTGAAGGCGGTGACGCGCGCCTGCCGCAGCACGTCCACCGCAAGCTTCTTTGCGATCACGAGTTGGTCGCCGACCTTGGCCCAGTTATCCGACGGCGCGTCGGTGACCTCGTAGAGGCTGTACTCGATCCTCGGCGAATAGCTGATCGCGCGGTTGCCGGGGATCGTCCAGGGCGTCGTGGTCCAGATCAGGACCGATGCGCCGGCCAAGTCGCCTGCGCCCTGCGCGATCGGAAACTTCACCCAGATCTGATCGCTGGTGTAATCCTCGTACTCGACCTCGGCCTCGGCGAGCGCGGTCTTCTCCACCACCGACCACATCACCGGCTTCGAGCCGCGATAGAGCGTGCCGTTCGCCGCGAACTTCATGATCTCGCGCGCGATCTGCGCCTCGGCCGGAAAGCTCATCGTCGTGTAGGGATGGTCCCAGTCGCCGTCGACGCCGAGCCTGATGAATTCCTTGCGCTGCACGTCGAGCCAGTGCTCCGCATAGGCGCGGCACTCGCGCCGGAACGCGATCATGGCGGCGGGGTCGGACAGGTCCGGCTTCTTCTTGTTCTTCGAGCGGTAGTTCTCCTCCTCGATCTTCCACTCGATCGGCAGGCCGTGGCAGTCCCAGCCCGGCACGTAGTTGCTATCGTAGCCGAGCATCTGCTGGCTGCGCGTCACCACGTCCTTGAGGATCTTGTTGAGCGCGTGCCCGATATGGATGTTGCCGTTGGCGTAGGGCGGGCCGTCGTGCAGGATGAATTTGGCGCGGCCCTTCGCGGCCTCGCGCATGCGGCGGTAGAGATCGAGCTTCTGCCAGCGCGCCAGCAGCTCCGGCTCCTTCTGCGGCAGGCCGGCGCGCATCGGGAAGTCGGTCTTGGGCAGAAATAGAGTCTCGCTGTAATCGCGGGCGGCGTCGGTCATGGCTTTACCAGGGTGGACGATGGCGCTGAGGGCTCGGCAATCCCGGACCTCCGCTGACAAAAGTCAGCAGGAGGCCGGGCCACTAATTTGCCGGCCGGCCGCGATCGCCAGAATCGATTGAACAGGCGCCATCATGGGCGCTGTGTACCAGATGATCCGGGCGGCGAAAAGCGCTGGATTTCCGCGGAAAGGCTGAGCCTTCACGCCGGCCGGCCAAGCTCGGTGGTGTGGAACGGCTCGAGCGTGTCGATGGCGTCGGGCGCCTGCGTCCGCCAGTCCCATTTGAAGAACCGCAGCACCATCTTGTCCGGCGTGAAGTCGACCAGCGTGAAGCCATGCTGCTCGATCGGCTTCACGTCCTCGACCATGTCGAGGTGCGCGGGCGGCGCGGCGCCGGTGCCGCGGCGGCCGGACGGCCAGCCGAGCGGGGTGGTGCGGCAGCCGATCGGGCCGGCCAGCACCGTGGTGACCGGATTGGCGCGGAGATCGAGCGTACCGCTGCGCTGCATGCGGCCGATGCCGATCGCATGCAGGTCGCCGCTGATGATCAGCGGCGAGCGCCCCTTCATGGCGGACATCGCCGCGATCAGCCGGTCGTGCTGCTTGAGCCAGCCCGGCTGCCAGTAGGGCTTCGGCTCGTTGGCGGTGAGCTTGCCGTCGCGGCCGAGCACGTCCGGATACCACTCGCCCCACTTGCCCGCGGTCCAGCCGGGCGGATTGGACGGCACATGCACGAGATGCGCGACCTCGGTCGCGGCGGTGCGCGCCGTCAGCCATTTCTCGACCTCGGGATCGAGATAGACCGCGCTCGGACCGGCCAGCGTCAGCGTGCGGCGCACGTCGTAGAGCAAGCAGCTCGGCGAGGCGGCCGTAGCGCAGCGTGCCGAAGCTCTCCGACACGCCCCACACCCGGTCGCCCGCCGACGACCACGGCAGGCCGAGCGGCCGCGCCGCGTCGGGAAGGAATTCGGGGTAGTACATGCCCTGGGTCGCGCGCGCGAGCTGCAGCATGAAATAGGACGGCGGGAAGGTGACGACCTCGTCGGTGGCTTCGTCGTTGTCGAAATAGTCGTGGTCGTCCTGCATGAAGAACATCGGCGTCGAGCGGAAGTCGGTGCCGTAGACCGGCATGATCTGCGGGCCGGCCGCGCGCTTGAGCACCGCTTCGTTGTCGCCGCCGAGCACGACCGCCGAGCGGTCGAAGGTGCCGGCGAGCTTGACGGCGTCGGGATGCATGCCGAGCAGCTTGGCGCCGACCGGCGCGAGCAGATCCCAGTAGACCTGATCGCCGTTGGCGACGACCGCCTGCGGCGCGAAGCTCAGCGCGCGCCGCAGCAGGCGGTTGCGGGTCGCGGTCGGCAGAAACTTGTGCACCTCGTGGCCGCCCGCGCAGGTGTAGATCAGCAGGCGGAAGCGCTCCGGGCGGGCGTCCGGCGCCGGGAAACGTCGCAAGCTCCCACGGCTCGCACAGCGGCGCGCCGCGCTCGCCGGTGAGCGAGAGCTGATACGGCCGGCCGGGCTGCAGGTCGGTGGCGTAGAAATGCCAGTGCTCGCCCCGGGTGTCGCCCATGCGGCCGCGCACCGAGGTGCCGCCGACGCGCAGCGTCGGCGCCGCGGCGAGCGGGGCGTTGAACGACGCCTTGATCAGGATGCGGCTGTCGCTGACGGTCGGCAGCAGATGCCGCACCGCGCCCGCATCCCAGTTGCTCGCCGGCGCCGCGGAGGAGGCCTGCGCCATCAGTTCGGCAGGAACAGTGAGCGACAGCGACGCGGCGGCCGAGCCGCGCAGGAAATTCCGGCGGTCGATTGCGAGCACGGCGTCTCTCCACGCTATCGTTGATCGGCGACGATAGGCCCGTCTCACGTAACGCGTCTAGCCGTGTGCGCGGGCCGCGGTCGGCGCGATCACATGAATCCAGGATTGCGCGGCAGATAGCGGGTCCAGTCGCCGAAGTCGCGGTTCGACATCAGCACCATCGGAAACGCGATGCGCATGCCGTGCTCGGCCGCGGCGCTCAGCGCCGCGCCGCAGCCGCCGGGCAGGAACGCGGAAATCTGCGCCGAGCCGCCGTCCGCGGCGAGCGTCAGTGCGGTCCGGAACGCCGCGCCCATGGCGTCCGGCTGCGCAACCGCGAGCGGACCGATGTGGCCGTCGACGACATAGGCGTAGCCCGCGCAATCGTCCCGGTCATAGAGCAGCACGCCTTTCGCGGTGCCGCCGTTGATCAGGAACCGGTGGTGCTTCTCGCGCGAGACGCCCAAGGCGCGCGCGTCGATCTGCGCAAGGTGCTGGCGGTGCGCCGCGGTGTCCTCGAGCGGGACGCAGCGCAGCGGCGGGCTTTGCAGACGGCGCAGCAGTTGCTCGCGCGCGACGCTGAAGCTGTAGACCGGCAGGCGGGGAAACATCCCGTGCCGGATGTAGAGCCCCTGCGAGACCCGGTTGAAGGCGATGGCGATCAGCGCCAGGGTGCCGGCGCCGGATTTCTGCGCGTGCGCCAAGGTCCGCTTCAGGAGTTCGTTGCCGATGCCGCGTCCCTGCTGGTCCGGCGCCACGAACAGCTCGGCCAGAAACCACAAGTCGCCGCAGACCCAGCTGAACGCCGAGCCGAGCATCCGGCCGTTCTCCTCGGCAACCCACAGCCCGTCCGGGTCGTCCTGCAGGGAGAACAGTTGGAACTGGGCCGGGCGCACGGTCGCCATTGGCCCGAAACCATGACGCTCCGTGAGATCGTTGATGCTGCGGACGACAAGCTCCTGGGTCCGCTCGATTTCCTCGGCGCGGGCAGGCCGGTACAGCAGTGTCACGGGGCTCTCCGACTTGGGGATTTGCCGGGACTGTACCGGCGCGGGCGGCGGAGTGGAACTCGGCGCCCGATGGCGCGTTGAAGCGGCAGGCACGGCGTTGGGGCCATGCACCCACCATCAGGACGAGGGCGCCATCTTGGACTTCCTGCGCGCGCGGCGCGAAAAGCGGTATGCGCTCGTCATCAGCGATCCCAAGCCGGTCGAGAGCGTCGACGACATCTGGTCGTCGGCCGCCGATATCGCGGTGATCGGGCTGTTCGTCCTGGCGCTCGGCGTCTGCTTCTATGTCTGCAAGCCGATCCTGATGCCGGTGCTGGCGGCGCTGGTGATCGGCACGACCTTCGCGCCGGTGGTCAAGCGCGCCGACCAGGCCGGCATCTCGTCCGTGGGTGACGGCCGTGGTGCTGGGGCTGCTGCTGGTCGCGGTCGCGGGCGCGGTCGTCACGCTGCTGGCGGCGCCGGTGGCCGAGTGGATCGGCAAGGCGCCCGAGATCGGCGCCACCATCAAGCAGAAGCTCTACGTGCTCGACCGGCCGCTGGCGGCGCTGCGCGATCTGCAGAACGTGCTGATGCCGTCGAGCGGCAACACGGTCGCGGTCGAGAATTCGCAGCTCAGCATGGTCACGCCGGTCGTCGCCTTCGTCACGCCGGCGGTGGCGCAGCTGCTGCTGTTCTTCGTGACGCTGATCTTCTTTCTGGCCTCGCAGTTCGACCTGCGGCGCTATCTCGCCTCGTTCTTCGCGAGCCGCGAAGGCAAGCTGCGCTTCATCCGCATCGCCAACGACATCGAGAACAATCTCGCGTCCTATGTGGCGATCGTGACGGTGATCAATCTCTGCCTCGGCGCGGTGGTTGCGGCGGGCGCGTGGGCGTTCGGCTTTCCGAGCCCGGCGACGCTCGGGCTCTTGGCCGTGCTGCTCAACTATATTCCCTACCTTGGTCCGGCGGCGATGACGCTGATCCTGTTCGGTGTCGGGCTGGTGACGTTTCCCTCGCTCGGCTATGCGCTGCTGCCGCCGGCGGCGTTCGTGGCGCTGACCACGATCGAGGGCCAGATCGTCACGCCGACCGTGCTCGGGCACCGGCTCACGCTCAATCCGCTGGCGGTGCTGCTCGCGCTCGCGTTCTGGGCCTGGCTGTGGGGGCCGATGGGCGCGTTCCTGGCGGTGCCGCTGTCGATCGTCGCGCTGGTGACGATTAACCATCTTTTCCCGTCGGAAGAGAGTAAGTTGCCTGGTTAACGGACAGCGCGGCGGCGAGCGATGGAACTTTTTCGCTTGCGCCCTGTTAGCCGCACAGCGAATAATTCAACAACAGAGTGGAGCGCAGTCAGATGTCGAGCACGTCCAGCACCATGAGGGATACGGTTCGCGACACGGTCAAGGACGCCAAGGAGGCCGCAAGCGAGACGCGCAAGGCCGCCTCCGCCGCCAGCGGCGACATCCAGGCCGATCTCGAAGCGCTGCGCAACGATGTCGCGCGGCTGGCCTCGCAGATCGGCGACATCTTTACCGCCAAGGGCAATCAGGCCTGGGGCCGCGCCAAGGACAATCTCGGCGGCGTCATGTCGGATGCCACCGCCAAGGGCCAGGAGGCGGTCGACGCGGTGCGCGAAGTCTCCGACAACATGGTCGGCGCGATCGACGAGTCGCTGAAGAAGCGGCCGTACACCACGCTCGCGATCGCGGTCGGGATCGGATTTCTGCTCGGGATCACGCGCCGCTAGCGGCCCACAGGGTTGAGTGAGGGAATGGGCGACTGGCTGAGTCTGCTGCGGCTGACCGCGCGCGCGAAGACCGGCGTCAGCGGCAACGTGCTCTGAGCGGCGCGGGCTTCGCCTGGGCGCTGATGGCGACCGGCCTCTGGATCAGCATCACGATCTTCGTCTTCATCGGCAACAATTATGCGTGGCCGTGGCAGAACCAGTGGGTGTTCGCCGGCTGCATGCTGCTGCTCGGATGGTTCGCCGTCACCGCGATCCTCGCCTTCCTGACCTATCGCGAGCGCAACAAGGCCAAGGAACGCGCCGAGGCGGCGCTGGCGGCCGAGAAGGCCGCGCTGCTCGACCCGTCGTTGATCACGGCCGGGCTGGAGATCGGCCGCGCGATCGGCTGGCGCCGCGTCGATCTCGCTTGCAGGCGTGGCGCTGCTGGCGACCGGGCTGGCGAAGGAATGGTTCTCGCGCGACGAGCAGGCGCCGCCGGACGAAGAGAACTAGCGCGCCGACACCCGTGCAGCGTCAAAGATGTTGCCGGAAAGCACCACTGGCGCGTCCGTGTTGCAAAAGGGCGTTGCTTAACATTGATCAATGCAAGCGACGCAGCTAAGCACGATTCCGGTTGTTCAAACATCCGCGTCGTCGCTGCCAATTGGTATCGGGCACGCGAGGCCGAAGTTGCGTCGCATGCGTTCCTTTTGGAGGAGATGCGTCGATGCACTCACAGCAATTGATCGCGCCGCGACCCAGGCTGGTTTATTCGGACGTTCGCCTCAAGCGCGAAATTCTGCTGCTCGAATCGCTGGGCAATGGGATCAATCTCTATCGGTATCAATATCGATGGAGCGGAACGGACTATGTCGGGGTGATGGCGCAGGAAGTTGCCGCCGTGGTTCCGGAAGCCGTGAGCACGGATGCCGACGGCTATTTGCGCGTCGACTATCGACAGCTGGGAATACAGCTGCGGACCTACCAGGATTGGGCGGACAAGGGACATGCCCCACTGGTTGCGCCGGCTGGCGCGTGAGCGGCGGCATCCCAGCCGCCAAAGGCCTCGCGATCACCTGAGCGACGAATCAAAAAACCCCGCCTGAGGCGGGGTTTTTCGCAGCCACTTCGATTGCAATGCTCAAGTTGCCGCTTTGCACTCAGCCGCCGCTGTCATCGCGGCGGTCGCATCCTTCTTGGTCTTATATCCAGCGGCATCGGCAACAAGCGTGCGCGTCTTGCTGGTTGCTGACGGCTTGGTTGTCGCGACCGAGCACTTCTGCGGCGTCTTGCTGGTTTGAACGACGTAGTAGGTCGCGGCCAGAGCTGGCGTCGCAATCGATGCCACCACAACGGCGGCGACGAGAACTTTGATTTTCATGACTGGTCTCCTAGGGATCCTCGAGAAAGCGCTCTCATCATGCAATAAAATGCGGCCGCAAAGTGCCGCGTCCGGTCATGGGCCGGTTCGCGAAACGGGACGTTTACGGCATATTTCGCCGGGGCCGCGCGGGTCACTCGGGCTTGATGCCCGCAAACTTGACCACTTTGCCCCACTTTTCAGTTTCATCGGCAATCAACTTGCCAAAGTCGGCGGGCGATCCGGAAAGTGCGGTGAGGCCCAGGTCGGCGAGCCGTGCCTTGAATTTGGCATCGGCAAGGCCCGCATTGATTTCGTGATTGAGCCTGTCGACGATTTCGGTCGGCGTATCCCTGGGCGCGCCGATCCCCAGCCACCCGCTCGCCTCGTAACCCGGCAAGTATTCTGCGACCGTCGGAATGTCCGGCAAAAGCTCCAATCGCACCGACGTTGTCATCGCCAGCGGGCGAAGCTTGCCGGACTTGATGTGTTCCATCGACGCCGCCGACGTGACGATTGCGACCTGCACCTGCCCGCCAAGAAGATCGGTGAGGGCCTGCGCCGCGCCACGATAGGGAACATGGGTCATGTCGACGCCGACCATCATCCTGAACAACTCGCCAGCCATATGGCCGGGGCTCCCGATGCCGGCCGACGCCAAGCTGATCTTGCCCGGATTGGCCTTGGCGTAGGCGATGAACTCGGGAACCGTCTTCGCCGGAAACGATGGATTGACCGCCATGACCTGGGGCGTGCGGGTAAAGCTTGCGACCGGCGCAATATCGCGGATGAAATTGAAATTCAGTTTGTCGTAAAGCGCCGCATTGACCCCGTTCGACGACGTGACTTGCAGGAGCGTGTAGCCGTCAGGGGGCGCCCTGACGACCGCCTCGGTCGCGATATTGGTGGCGCCGCCTGGCCGGTTCTCCACGACAAACTGCTGACCGAGCCGCTCCGACAGCCATTGGCCGGTGAGGCGCGCCGCGATGTCGGGCGCGCTGCCGGCCGTGAAGCCGACCACGATCCGCACCGGCCGTGCCGGATAAGTCTGCGCCCATGCCAACCGCGCTGCGACCGGCAGCACAGCAGCGCCCGCCGACAGATGCAGAAATCGTCGGCGGGGAAGTTTCATGCGCCAGCATCCGGCAGATTGATCAACGCGACGATTCGCTTTCGCGGACCGTGGATGCGTTGTAACTCAGCCGGCGGCCTCAGGGTAGCGTCGGCATTGGCGACTTAGAGCCGGACCCAAATGCCCGGGTGCCAGACCCATCGTCCGCCTTCCCAGGCGTGATGGCCCTTCGCCCACACATGGCGGGCAGACGGACGCGGCGTCACGACTTCGACCACAGCCGCTGGCATCGGGGTGATCGTTCCCCGAGCATGGTGGCCCTTGACCCAGAACCAGGCTCCGCGCCGCCAGACCCAGTGACCTGGAACCCAGGCATAGCCGACGCGGGCCGCGGGCACGACCTCGACCATCGGTGCCGGCATGGCTCTTTCGCCAACCACCACCTCGACTTGCGCCTGGGCAATGGCCGTTCCCCAAGTAACGAAACAAGTGACGAATGCAGCGACGGCGAGCGCCGGAACGGCGCGCAAGATTTGCATGGTCTTCCTCCTGCCTCGAATGATCTGATCGAATTGGATTCGCCGCCCCGACGCGATTCAATTGAACCGTTCCGTGTCATTCGTGTGGCAAAACCGCTGAGCCGGATCGCGCCACATCACGTGGCGATCATCGATGTCGCCACAAGACGAGCGCGTGAACAGCAGCCTCGGCTCGGACCCGCTCTCGGCAGCAGATTGCGCGGCTCAAGTCCGGCCGGCGTTGGCCAATTCGCACCGCCGTGCCATCCTCACTGCCTGGATTGGGCAAGCGATCGGCTGCTTTTCCGTCACCGGGTGCAATAAATGCGACGCTGGTTTCTCAGCTACAATTCCCAAGATATCGCGCTGATGCAGGGCTTCGAGGCGGCGCTGCGGCGCAAGGACCCCGACGCCCACATCTTCTTTGCGCCCAAGAGCCTGCGTCTCGGCGGCTATTGGCTGCCGGAGCTCGCCAAGGAGATCGGCGAGGCCACGGCTTTTGTGCTGCTGGTCGGCGAGAAGGGGCTCGGCCCCTGGCAAGTCACCGAATACTACGAGGCAATCGACCGGCGCGTGAAGGAGCAGAGCTTCCCGGTCGTTTTCATCCTGCTCGACGGTCAGCCGGCGCCCGGATTGCCGTTCCTGCGGCAGGGCGGCGCGCCTCGCGCTCGGAATTCAGCGAGGAGGAATGGCGGCTGGTCGGGGAACTGGCGGACGAGCCGAACCGCCTGCTGATCACCGCCACGCCCGAGGGCGGCGAGACCTATGCGGAGGTGGCGCACGAGGCGATCTTCCGGCGCTGGGAGAAGCTGCGGGAATGGACCGCGCAGGAGCGGGATTTTCTGATCTGGCGCAGCGACCTCGAGGCGGCGCGCCGGCGCTGGCAGGGCGCGCCCGAAGCATCGCGCAACGACGCGCTGCTGATGGGGCTCGCGCTCGCGCAGGCGCAGGCCTGGCTCGAGAAGCGCGCTGACGACCTGCCGAAGGCCGATCGCGATTTCATCGAATTGAGCCGCAAGCGCGAGTCGCTCGAGCGCGAGCAGCGCGATCGATTGCGGCGGCAGACGCGGCAGATGTCCGCGCTGCTGGGGGTGCTGTTCCTCGGCATCTGCGCCGGGCTCGCCTGGTCGAGCCGGGCGTACATAAAGGCGCGCGCCGTCACGATCGCCGAAGCGCTGTGGCCGCGCGTGCTCTCCGGCGAAGCGGAGCGAGTCGCTCAAGCCGGGCGACACCTTCAAGGAGTGCGCGGACTGCCCCGAGATGGTGGTGGGTGCCGGCGGGCGAGTTCACGATGGGATCGCCCGCGGACGAAACCGGCCGCGACAAGGACGAAGGCCCTCAGCACAAGGTCGCGATCGCGCGCCCCTTTGCGGTCGGAAAGTTCGAGGTAACGTCCGACGAGTGGGACACCTGCTTCGTCCTAGGCGGCTGCAAATGGCCGGCGCCGGAATCGGGCTGGGGACGCGGCACGCGGCCGGTCATGAACCTCAACTGGGGCGACGCCCAGCAATACGCCGCGTGGCTGTCCAAGCGGACCGGCAAGACCTACCGGTTGCTGACCGAGGCGGAATGGGAATATGCGGCGCGGGCCGGCAGCGACACGGCCTATTCGTGGGGCGAACGAGATCGGCCACGGCAATGCCAATTGCGACGGCTGCGGCAGCCAGTGGGACGACAAGCAGAGCGGGCCAGTCGGTTCATTCGCGCCGAATGCGTTCGGCCTGCACGACATGCACGGCAACGTCAAGGAGTGGGTGGAGGATTGCTATTCGGCGACCTACAACGGCGCGCCGGCGGATGGTTCGGCAGAAAGCCGGCGCGGAAGATTGCAAGCGCGTCGTCCGCGGCGGCTCCTGGTCCGGGACGAGCCGGCAGATATCCGCGCGGCCGCCCGCGACAGCAGGTTCGCCATTCGACCGCGTCGACGATCGCGGCTTTCGCGTCGCGCGCACGCTTGCCCCGTGAGGCTGTTCCAGGCCCGGCCTAGCCGGGCAGCGCGCCGAGCGGCGGGAACGCGCCGCCCGAGCGCGCCAGCGCCGCGCGGGCGAGCGCCGCATCCTCGTGCATGCGGCGGACGAGCGTCTCGACGCTGTCGAACTTCAGCTCCGGCCTGATCCAGGCGATGAACGCCACGTCGATCACCTGGCCGTAGAGATCGCCGGAAAAATCGAACAGGAACACTTCGAGCAGCGGCGTCTGCGTCTCGAACATCGGCCTGCGCCCGAAGCTCGCGACGCCGTCGTAGCGGCGGTCGCCGACGCCGACGCGCACGGCGTAGATGCCGTGCTTGAGCGCGCAGCCCGGATCGACCGTGAGATTGGCGGTCGGGAAGCCGAGTTCGCGGCCGCGCTTGTCGCCGTGGCGCACCGCACCGCTGACGAACCACGGAAAGCCGAGGATCTCGGCCGCTTCGGCGACCTCGCCGGCCATCAGCGCGTCACGGATCGGGCCCGACCGCACCGGGCGGCCGTGATCCTCGAAGCGCGGCACGATGTCGACCGCGAAGCCGTACCGCTTGCCTTGCGCCGCCAGAAAGGCGGGCGAGCCCCTGCGCTCGGCGCCGAAATGGAAATCGAACCCGATGGCGACGCCGGAGACGGCGAACCGCTCGACCAGGATGTCGGCGACGAAGTCCTCGGCCGGGAGCCGCGCCAGCGCGGCGTCGAAGGTGAGCACGATGGCGCCGTCGAGCCCGGTCGCCGCCAGCAGGCGGAGCTTGGCGCGCTCGTCGGTCAGCCGGAACAGCGGCTCGTCCGGCCGGAACACGCTACGCGGGTGCGGCTCGAAGGTCAGCGCCGCGGCCGGCCGGCCGAGCGCCTTGGCGCGCCCGAGCGCGGCCGCGATCACCGCCCGGTGGCCGCCATGCACCCCGTCGAAATTGCCGATGGCGACCACGGCGCCACGCAAGGCGCCGGGCGGTCCGTCGTGGACCACCTGGAACGGCTTGGTCGGTTTCGGGTGTTCGGTCATCGGCGCGGGTTTGTGCAGGTCGGGGGGTGGTCATCCCAAATGCCCTGGAATTATTCAAGGAATGCGCAAAGCCAAGGCATATTCACATGGCCAAATTGGCAATTAACCGGATATTCAACGCCTTTTGCTAAGGCTATGCGGCCGGGGGAGGGGCTGCGAGGCCCTGGGCAGAGATTTGCCCCGGACGATGCTGTTTGAGGGTACCGGTGCGCCTTGGCGGCCGGACACGTGACGGAGCGTGAGATGGCCGTTGATCTGTCGATGCCGGTCCTTGTGGTCGACGATTACAATACGATGGTTCGCATCATCCGCAATCTCCTGAAGCAGCTCGGATTTGCCGACGTCGACGACGCCTGCGACGGCACCGCGGCGCTGGCCAAGATGCGGCAGCGGAAATACGGCCTGGTGATCTCCGACTGGAACATGACGCCGATGACCGGCTACGAGCTGCTGCAACAGGTGCGCTCCGACCCGGCGCTCGGCAGCACGCCGTTCATCATGGTCACCGCCGAGTCCAAGACCGAGAACGTGATCGCCGCCAAGAAGGCCGGCGTCGACAACTACATCGTCAAGCCGTTCAACGCGCAGACGCTGGAGCACAAGATCAAGGCCGTGTTCCCGGACGAGACGCCGCCGCCGGCAGCGGCCTGAGCGGTCACCACGCCAGCCGGCGCATCACTGCCTTGGGATAGACGCCCGCGGACGCGAAGATGCCGCCGAGCGCGCCCGCATCCGGATTGTCGCGCGCGCCCAGCTCCTCGGCGTGAATGCCGGCGGTGACGAACAGGCAGTCGATCCCGAACGCCGCCGCGCCCATGAGATCGGTGCGCACCGAATCGCCGATCGCCAGCACCCGGCCGAGATCCGCCGGCCGGCCGCGCACGCCTTGCGCGATCGCGAGCGCCTGCTCGTAGATCGGCGCGTAGGGCTTGCCGGCATAGATCACCTTGCCGCCCGCCTCGGCGTAGAGGTCGGCGACCGCGCCGGCGCAATAGACCAGCTCGTGGCCGCGTTCGACCACGATGTCCGGATTGGCGCAGATCATGGTCAGCCCGCGCGCGCGCAACTTGGCGATCAGCGCGCGGTAGTCCTCCGGCGTTTCCCTGGTGTCGTCGGTCAGCCCCGAGCAGACCGCGTAGTCGGCCTGCTCGAGCGGCGCGACCGGCGCATCCAGTCCCTCGAAGATGCCGATGTCGCGCGGCGGCCCGATGTGAAAGACGCGCTGGCCGGCGCGGGCGGCGATCAGCGCGTGGGTGACGTCGCCCGAACTGACGATGCCGTCATAGGCCGCGTGCGGCACCTTGAGCGGATCGAGCGTCTTGCGCACCACGATCTCGCCCGGTCGCGGCGCATTGGTGATGAGCACGACGGTGCCGCCCTGCGCGCGGAAGCGCGTGAGCGCGTCGCACGCCTCCGCGGTCGCGGCGACGCCATTGTGCACGACGCCCCACACGTCGCTGAGCACGACGTCGTAGTCTTGGGCGAGCGGGTGAAACTGATCGGTGAAAGACGGCGAGGACATTGGACCGGGTGAGGGGAGGGCGCGGGGTCGGGAGCGACTCTACTGCATCCGCGGCCGGA
>CAVVON010000022.1:0-23419 GCA_963749815.1 uncultured Alphaproteobacteria bacterium
CGCCCGCAAAAAGGACTTGGTGCGAACGCTGCTTGATATTCATGCTGGAGCGGCAGCTGAGCCGCCCGCCAAATAGAATTTCGCGTTTGCAATTTTTCGATGTCCGCGATTGGCCCTTCTCGGACATGGCAATCGCGATCTCCGATGTCCGGTGTTGGAGTAGGAGCGGACCTGGAGCGGGCAATTGCAGCAGGTTCGATTCGGACATATTGGGCAGAGCATGTCGGCTCTGCCCGAGGGCTTCAAATGTCGACCTGTTCGGCTATCGCAATCGCATCGTCCACTTCGATGCCCAGATAGCGAACTGTGCTTTCGATCTTGGTATGGCCGAGTAATAGCTGAACAGCTCTCAGGTTGCCGGTACGGCGGTAGATCAGCGTAGCTTTGGTCCGGCGTAACGAATGGGTGCCAAACAAGCCAGGATCCAACCCAATGGCCCTGAGCCATTCGCCAAAAAGACGCGAATACTGCCGTGTCGTCATGCATTGGTTCGGACCGCGCCTGCCGCAGAATAGGAACTCGCCCGGTCTCTTGTTTGTGATGCGGATGTAATTGTCGACAGCCTGGCGGGTCTGCTCGGTCACCTCGAACCGGACCGGTCGTCCGGTCTTCTTTTGGCGAACCGTTGCCCGATCGACGGCATGCCCGTACGGGGCAATATCCTCCACCCTCAGGGCGACGACATCGCAACCGCGAAGCTTGCTGTCGATGGCTAAGTTGAACAGCGCCAAGTCGCGTATCCGCCCTTCGACCTGGAGCTTGGTTCGGATCGACCAAACGTGTTTTGGCCGAAGCGGTGGCTTCGCTCCGGTAAGCTTGCCCTTATTCCAGGGCGTGCGATTCGACGCAGTTGGATTGGTGTTTTCAGGATCATGCATGTCGATACTCCTCAGTTATGAGGTCGCCAGCATGCGGCGCATGGCCGAGGGTGCCGAAATTGGGCCTCTAGCTTAATCAAGTCATGAGTTGATTGGCGAAGCTGGTAGTCTCGGTAGCGATCGGCTCAAGCGGGAGAGCCCGGAGCGCATGAATTGGGGCTTCCAGGGTGCTACCTATATGCAGTCTGAGCTTTGAAGCGCCCCGCGCGAGGTTGTTAACTTGTTGGAGTAACACTAAAAACCATCGAGCACGTTCGATTTCTCTCTCCCCTTGTGGGAGAGGGTGGCGAGTATCGAAGATGCGAGCCGGGTGAGGGGTCGGTTCCGACGCGTGCGCCGACCCCTCACCCGGTTCCTCGCTTCGCTCGGAACCACCCTCTCCCACAAGGGGAGAGGGTTAGACCGAGTTTGCCGCGCCGGGAGTGCCCATGTCGAAGACCAAGCCAGAGTCCGCCGACGACACCGACGACCTCGCACAGATCCGCGCGTCGGTGCGCGCGCTGTGCGCCAGGTTTCCCGGCGAGTACTGGCGCAAGCTCGATCGCGAGCGCGCCTATCCGACCGAATTCGTCACGGCGCTGACGGAAGCGGGCTTCCTCGCCGCGCTCATTCCGGACGAGTTCGGCGGCAGCGGCCTGACCATGACGGCCGCCGCCGCCATCATGGAGGAGATCCACGCCGTCGGGCTGCAACGGCGCGGCCTGCCACGCGCAGATGTACACCATGGGCACGCTGCTGCGGCACGGCTCGCCGGAGCAGAAAGGCGCGCTGGCTGCCGAAGATCGCGTCCGGCGAATTGCGCCTGCAGGCATTCGGCGTGACCGAGCCGTCGTCCGGCACCGACACGCTGTCGCTGCGCACCACCGCCGTTCGAGAAGGCAACGACCACTACGTCATCAACGGCCAGAAGATCTGGACCTCGCGCGCCGAGCACTCCGATCTGCTGCTGCTGCTGGCGCGCACCACGCCGCGCGAGCAGGTGAAGAAGCGCACCGACGGGCTATCGGTTTTCCTGGTCGACATGCGGCTGGCGCAAGGCTCGGGCATCAGCATCAATCCGATCCGCACCATGATGAACCACGCCACCACCGAGTTGTTCTTCGACGACCTGCGGGTGCCGGCGGAGAATCTGATCGGCGAGGAAGGGCAGGGCTTCCGCTACATCCTGTCGGGCATGAACGCCGAGCGCATTTTGATTTCCGCCGAATGCATCGGCGACGCCAAGTGGTTCATCCAGAAGGCCAGCGCCTACGCCAAGGAGCGCGTGGTGTTCGGCCGGCCGATCGGCCAGAACCAGGGCGTGCAGTTTCCGATCGCGCGCGCCTATTCGCAGATGCGCGCCGCCGAACTGATGGTGCGCGAGGCCGCCTCGCTCTATCAGCAGGGCCGCAACTGCGGCGCCGAGGCCAACATGGCGAAGCTGCTCGCCGCCGACGCCTCCTGGGCGGCCGCCGACATGTGCGTGCAGACGCACGGCGGCTTCGGCTTCGCCGAGGAATTCGACATCGAGCGCAAGTTCCGCGAGACGCGGCTCTACCAGACCGCGCCGATCTCGACCAACCTGATCCTGTCGTTCCTCGCCGAGCACGTGCTCGGCTTGCCAAGGTCGTATTAGGGTGCGATCCGCGAAATGACCGCGCCCCTCTCCAATCTCCTCGTCGTCTCGCTCGAGCAGGCGGTCGCTGCGCCGATGTGCACCTGCCGGCTCGCCGACGCCGGCGCGCGCGTCATCAAGATCGAGCGGCCGGAGGGCGATTTCGCCCGCGGCTACGACACCCTGGCGAAGGGCGAGAGCGCCTATTTCGTCTGGCTCAACCGCGGCAAGGAATCGGTCGTGCTCGATCTCGCCAAGGCCGACGACAAGGCGCTGCTCGAAGCCATGCTGGCGCGCGCCGACGTGTTCGTGCAGAACCTCAAGCCCGGCACGGCCGGCAAGCTCGGCTTTGCGGTCGAGCGGCTGCGGCGCGACTATCCGCGGCTGATCGTCTGCTCGATCTCGGGCTATGGCGAGACCGGGCCCTATGCGTCGCGCAAGGCTTACGACCTGCTGATCCAGGCCGAGTCCGGCGTCTCGTCGGTCACCGGTTCGCCGGACGCGCCCTCGCGCGTCGGCGTCTCGCTGGTCGATGTCGCGTCCGGCATGTACGCCTACGAGGCGATCCTCGAAGCGCTGATCGCGCGCGAGCGCACCGGCGAGGGCGCCGAACTGTCGGTGTCGCTGTTCGACGCGATGGCCGACTGGATGACGGTGCCGCTCCTCCAGCACGAAGGCGGCAAGACCCCGCAGCGGATCGGGCTCGCACATCCGTCGATCTCGCCCTACGGCGTGTTCAAGAGCCGCGACGGCGTCGATATCCTGATCGCGATCCAGAACGACCGCGAGTGGCGCGTGCTGGCGGAGAAGGTGCTCGGCGATGCCAGGCTCGCCGCCGATCCGGATTTCGCCACCAATGTCGAACGTACCAAGCGCCGCGCCGAGACCGACGGCCGCGTCGGTGCGGTGTTCGGCGCGCTCGATGCCGAGCCGCTGGTCGAGAAGCTGATGGCGGCCGACATCGCGTTTGCGCGGGTCAACACGCCGGCCGAGCTGGCGCGCCATCCGCATCTGCGCCGCATCACGGTCGGTACGCCGAGCGGGCCGGTGAGCTATCCGGCGCCGGCGGAGCGGCACATGTCGTCGCGGCGGCACTATGGTCCAGTGCCGGCGGTCGGCGAGCATACGCAGAAGGTGCGCAAGGAGTTTTGCAAGTAGGCCGGGAGGCGGCCCGTCAGGCGATCCCCAGTTCCTCGAACGCCTCCCGGTGATGCCCGGCCGCGGCCTCCGAGAAGCAGCAGAACACCGCCCGCGTGATGCCGCCATGGGCGCCGGCGATCTCCGCCGCCACCGTGCCGACCGCAATGCGTGCGGCGAGGTCGGCCGGGAAGCGGTAGATGCCGGTCGAGATCGCCGGGAACGCGATCGAGCCGAGCGCGCGGGCGCGGGCCAGTTCCAGCGCGGTGCTGTAGCACGATGCGAGCAGCGCATCCTCGCCGTTGCCGCCGCCGCCCCAGACCGGCCCGACCGCGTGGATGACATGACCGGCCTTGAGCCGGTAGCCGCGCGTGATCTTGGCCGAGCCGGTTTCGCAGCCGCCGAGCGTGCGGCATTCCGCGAGCAGTTCGGGTCCGGCCGCGCGGTGGATCGCGCCGTCGACGCCGCCGCCGCCGAGCAGCGACGTGTTCGCCGCGTTGACGATCGCGTCGACGTCGAGCGCCGTGATGTCGGCGACGCAGATTTCCAGCCGGGCAGGCCCGATATCGGCAACCACAATGGGTGTCGTCATCGGCGCCATCATAGCACCGAAAGCGCAGGCTCAGGCGACTTCGGCCTTGGCCTCGACGGTGGCATCGATGGTGCTGCGGTGGCCGATATCGTCGAAATGCGCGTCGAGGAAGCGGCGGGTCGCGCGCTGGCCGAGCTTGTGCAGCGTCTCGAAATATTCGAATTCGACGCTGGCCGCGCTGCGCGTGTTGAGCATCTGGTCGTCGAGCGCGATCCGGTGCAGCCGCATGCGGCGGAACTCGCCGCGGCCGGTGCCGCGCGGCAGCCGGCCTTCGTCGATCAGCTTGTTGATGAACTCGATCGAACGCAGTTCGGACAGCAGCGACGCGTTGAAATTGATCTCGCTCACCCGGCTCATGATCTCGCGGGTGCGGGTCGGCACCTTGCGGCGCTCGACCGGATTGAGCTGCACGATCAGCGTGTCCTCGGTCGCGGTCGTGCGCAGGAACGGCAGCAGCGTCGGATTGCCGCTGTAGCCGCCATCCCAGTACGGCACGCCGTCGATCTCGACCGCGCGAAACAACAGCGGCAGGCAGGCCGACGCCATCACCACCTCCGGCGTGATCTCCTTGCGGGTGAACACCCGCAGCTCACCGGTGTGCACGTTGGTCGCGGAGATGAACAGGTGCAGCTGGCGCTCGCGGCGCAGCTTGTCGAAGTCGACGAACCGCTCGATCACGTCCTTGAGCGGATTGATGTTGAGCGGGTTGAGGTCGTAGGGCGACCAGAACCGCGACAGCGTGCCGAGCCACGACGCCGTCGCGCGGGATGAACGAGAACAGCCGCTCGGCCACGCCGCGCTGCAGTTCGGGCAGGTGGCCGTTGACGCTCACCGCCCGCCAGAACTCGGAGAGCCGCGCGCGCGCCTCCTCCGGCCCGCCGCGGATCAGCCCGTCGGCGAGCACCACCGCGTTGAGGGCGCCGGCCGAGGCGCCGGAAATTCCCTCGATCTCGGTGCGGCCGTCGGCCAGCACCTGGTCGAGCACGCCCCAGGTGAAGGCGCCGAGCGCGCCGCCGCCCTGCAGGCTGAGATTGATCCGCCGGCGCTTGCGGCCGTCGCCCGGCCACAGCCCGCGGCGCGCCTTGGCGGCGGGAGCGCTCGCGGTCGCGTACAGGTGTTGCAGCAGCAGTGGGAACATGCGCGTCTTTACGTCCTGAGATTCGGGGGTCCAGGAGAATGTGGGGTAAGAATTGCTGCATTGCAATATTAAATATGGCACTGCAACAATTTCCATCAGCGAGGCAAAACAGGGTAAATTTCGGGCATGGCCAGAGCTAAGTCCCTGAGCGCGGCGAAATCGGCAGACAGCGCGACGGTCTTTCCCTCGCCCGGGCATGACCACGACCGCTGCTCCAGCGACGCCATGGCGGTGGCCGAGGCGGTGTGCGAGGAGCGCGGCCAGCGGCTCACGGCGATTCGCCGCAAGGTGCTGGCGGTGCTGCTCGGCAGCCACAAGCCGCTCGGCGCCTACGAAATCATCGACCAACTCGCGCCCCAGGGGCCGGGCAAGTCCGGTCCGCGGCCGGCGCCGATTACCGCCTATCGGGCGCTCGAGTTCCTGCGCGAGAACGGCCTGGTGCACCGGATCGAGAGCCGGAACGCGTTCATCGCCTGCGTGCACAACCACGTCGCCGGCGAATTCGTCGTGTTCCTGATCTGCGAGACCTGCGGCGCGGTCGGCGAGGCGTCCTCGGCCGACGTCGCCGCGACGCTGACGACCGCCGCGCGCTCGGCCGGCTTCACGCCGAAATCGCCGGTGCTGGAGATCACCGGCGTCTGCGTCCACTGCCGCGCCAAGTAGGCGGCGGCCTTTGCGGTGGCAGTTCTGCTGGTTATATCGGGGCTTGTACCGGTGAGCCGGCCACGTTGACGCCGCGCCGAAGGGTCTGGCACGTCCTGGGGCCGACAGCCTGAAATCAGAGCCTGGAACATGACAGAAGCCGCGCCGCAGGAACGCCGGAAATCGGTGGCCGTCAAAGTCGGCAACGTCACGGTCGGCGGCGGGACGCCGGTGGTGGTGCAGTCGATGACCAACACCGACACCGCCGACGTCGCCGGCACGGTCGCGCAGGTGGCGGCGCTGGCGCGCGCCGGCTCCGAGATCGTGCGCATCACGGTCGACCGCGACGAGGCGGCGGCCGCCGTGCCGCACATCAAGGACAAGCTGCTCAAGATGGGCCTCGACGTGCCGATCGTCGGCGACTTCCATTATATCGGCCACAAGCTGCTGGCCGATCATCCGGGCTGCGCCGAGGCGCTCGACAAATACCGGATCAACCCCGGCAATGTCGGCTTCAAGGACAAGAAGGACCGCCAGTTCTCCGCCATCGTCGAGATGGCGATCAAGCACAACAAGCCGGTGCGCATCGGCGCCAACTGGGGCTCGCTCGACCAGGAATTGCTCACGCACCTGATGGACGAGAACGCCAAGTCGCCCGCCCCGAAGGACATGCGCGCGGTGACGCGCGAGGCGATGGTGCAGTCGGCGCTGCTGTCGGCGCAGCGCGCCGAGGAGATCGGGCTCGGGCGCGACAAGATCATTCTGTCGGCGAAGGTGTCGGCGGTGCAGGACCTGATCGCGGTCTACATGGATCTGGCGCAGCGCTCCGACTACGCGATCCATCTCGGCCTCACCGAGGCCGGCATGGGGAGCAAGGGCATCGTCGCCTCGTCGGCGGCGCTGTCGGTGCTGCTGCAGCAGGGCATCGGCGACACCATCCGCATCTCGCTCACGCCGGAGCCCGGCGGCGACCGCACCGTCGAGGTGAAGGTCGCGCAGGAGATTCTGCAGACCATGGGCTTCCGCGTGTTCGTGCCGCTGGTCGCGGCCTGTCCCGGCTGCGGGCGCACCACCTCGACGACGTTCCAGGAGCTCGCCCGCGACATCCAGAGCTTCATCCACGAGTCGATGCCGGCCTGGAAGAAGCAGTATCCCGGCGTCGAGACGCTCAACGTCGCGGTGATGGGCTGCATCGTCAACGGCCCGGGCGAAAGCAAGCACGCCGACATCGGCATTTCGCTGCCCGGCACCGGCGAGACGCCGGCCGCGCCGGTGTTCATCGACGGCAAGAAGGCCGTGACCTTGCGCGGGCCGACGGTGGCGGCCGATTTCAAGCAGATGGTGATCGATTATATCGAGCGGCGGTTCGGACAGGGCGGGGCCGGGCGGACGGCGGCGGAGTAACCTTGCTACGTTCAGGCCTCGTAGGACGGGCAACGCACCCGCCGCTCGTCCGCGTCCGTCAGCGGGCTTTCGCCACCGCGCGTACCGATTTGCCACCAATCTTGATCGCGTCGATCAAGTCGTCGATGTCGCGCCCGAAGCGCTCATGCTCGACGCTATGCTTCTGGTGAAGGACCAGATCTCGAATATCGATCGGCAGCAGGTCTCCGTGCGGCAGGGTCGCGCCGTCCACCAGGACTGGAACAACCAGTAACCCGCGTTTGAGCGCGGCGCTGATCTCTTTGCGCACATAATCGCCTTCCGCGCTTTGCATGCGCTGCCGAAGCACGTCGGTCCAGCGCGGTCCAATAACGGCGATGAAGACGGTGCACTGCGCGAGGGCGTTCTCGAGTTCTTTGTCGAAGCGCTGGCCGGCGGTCAAATTGTCGATATCCATGAAGACACGTTTGCGCCCCATGGCCTGCGCCAGACGATCGCCGATCCGTGCCGCGCTCGCGGCGCTATCGTCACGCCGATAGCTGATGAAGATTTTACGTGGTCGGCTCAGTCGCTTTATCAGCCATTGTTTACAGGCGAATCCCATCAGTCCGCCAAGGCAAACGATCGGCAGCCAAATCGCCGGCAACGGCAAGGTCAGCATTAAATTCCCGAGGCCGAGCTCGACAATCTTGCCTGCCACCAAAAAGAGGATGAAGGCGACGATCTGCCATCCGACACCCCCCGCTACGGCCGCGAGCCAGCGACGTCGACGGTTCAGATGTTCCGTGCTTTCGATGAAGCGGTCCGGAAGCTTACGCGCGGCAACTGCCCGCATCACGATGCAATGGAGCACGTACGTGAAGACGACAACCGTCACCAGCTTGTCGACCCGCGGCCCGTTCGGGATTCTGTAGATTGCATCGACCCAAGCAGCCAGCAGCCCGGCCCCTGCGATGCAAGCGAAGAAATAAGTGTTGGTCAAAGTCTCCCTGAAATCCACGCCTGTCGAATGCGGCGCGGGCGCAGATGCAGAGGAAGGCGCAGGCTCTCTTGAAGAACTCGCCTTGCGGCCCGGGCCAATCAGGTGCCGCGCCTCGTACTGACGGAGCCGCTCCTGCACCGCCGGATCGGGCACGCGCCAACCTGGCGGCGCTTCGACCTTCGGCTTTTCGGAAGTCATGCCAATCCCCCCAAGAAGTATGTGCTCGAACCCTCCGTTCTCAAAACCGAGACAATCAGCAAATTATAGAGAGCGGCAGAGGCGCGCAACTCCGCATCCATCCCGCGTGGCCGCGATTCAAATCGCGCTCGCCGCGATGTTCACCACCAGCGCCAGCAACGCCGCATTGAAAAAGAACGCCACGATTCCGTGCGCGGTGGCGGCGTGGCGGATCGGCCGTGCGGTGATCGCCACGTCCGACACCTGGAACGTCATGCCGATCACGAACGAGAAATAGACGAAGTCCCAGTAGTCGGGCTCCGTGTCCTCGCCGGGGAACGTGAGCCCGCTGGTCTTGCCGCCGCGGTCGCCGTAGTACTCGTGCGCATAATGCAGCGCGAAGATGCTGTGGATGAAGAACCACGACAGCGCGATCGTCACGGTCGCGAGCGCAAGCTGCGCCGGCGTGCGCGTTCCGCCCTGGCTGGCGCCGAGCTCGGCCACGATGGCGCCGAGGCTCGCAAGCGAGGCCGCGATTGTGAGCGCCAGAATGACGACGCGCCCTTCGTCGAGCCGGGCGGCGTGGCGCTTGATGTCGTTGACGCGCGAGCGCGTCATCAGCGTGTAGAGCAGGATCAGGTAGGTGATTACGCCGACGTCCCAGGTCACCAGCAGCCGCCGCGCCAGGGTCATGGACGACGGCAGCAGCGCGAATACCACGATGCCGAACACGGCCGCGCCGAAAATGCGCGGCCGCGCCCGGATGATGCGCAGCAGATAGGGCAGGCGGAGCTTCGCGGGCGCGATGGCCATCGTGTTGCGGCTTCCGGCGGGTCTGAGCACAACGCGCGTGTGGGGTGCGCGTTCCGCTTTAGCGGCCGCCAAGCCTTAGCAGCGACAAAGCCGCGGTTGCAACCAGCCAAGCCCGAAGCCGCCCCGCCGAAGTCCCGCCCGCGCCAAGTCAGCCGTTCGCCGCGCGCTTGCCGGCGGCGGGCGCCCGGTATGCGGCGGCGAGCTGCGCGGTGTCGTTGTAGCCGCGATATTGCGTGACCTTGCCGTTGCGGAGGGTGAAGACCTGCAGCCATTCGTTTTCGCCGGGGCAGCCGTTGTTGCGCATGATCCAGCTCCAGCGGCCCCAGACGAACACTTTGTCCTCGGCGGCGAGGAAAGTCTGCGGCTCGAACGCGACGATCTCGACGGTCTCGGCCGTGATGCGGAAGAAGTCGCCGGCGCCGGCCTTGCCCTGGCGGATGCCGGCCATCGGCACATCCTGCTCGCGGCCGACCATGCCCCAGGTCACGTCCGGGCTCAGTCGGTCGAGCACGGCCGGCATATCGCGGCGCTTGAAGGCGGCATACAGGTCCTGAACCAGCTTGGTATTGGCGGCGCTCATGGTGTTCTCCTCTATGGCGGCCGAAGCCGTAGGGAGACGCTACGGCGGCCGGCATCGCCGCGCATGAGCAAGATTACCTACGTGCAGCGCCAGGCGCGGCTAGCCGCAAAGCCCGTGTTCGATCGCATAGAGCGTCGCGCCGCCGCGCGTCTTGACGCCGATCTTGCCGTAGATGCTCTGGGTGTGGTTGTCGACGGTCCTGGGCGAGATGCCGAGCGCGCGCGCGATCTCCTTGTTCGACTGGCCGCGCGCGAGCGCGCGCAGCACGTCGACCTCGCGTCCGGTCAGGCCCGCGATCAGGTCCTTGCGCACCGGCGTGGCGTGACCGGCCGCAGCAAGCACGGCGGCGACCGCCTCGCCGTCGAGCCTGCCGTCGCGCGCCTCGCGCTTGAGCGCATCCGCGGCGGCCTGCGCCGACAGCGCCGCGCGATGCGGCCGCGGCTCGATCTTGTTCTGATAGGCCTCGGCGGCGGCGAGGATCTTTCCTTGCGGGGAGAGCGCGGGCGCCCGCGCGCCGCGATGGTAGCCGGAGCCGTCGGTCCGCTCGTGGTGCTGCGCGACGATTGCGCCGAGCCGCGCGAGCGCGACCGGACGCGCCAGCACGCGTTCGCCGTAATAGGGGTGCAGGCGCGCCTGCTCCCAGTCGCTGTCGTTGAACGCCGATGCCTTCAGCCAGATGCGCGCCGGCACCGCCACCTGGCCGATATCGTGCAACAGCCCGGCGCGGGCAAGATCGGTCGCGTCGGCCTCCGGCAGCCCGCAACGGCGCGCGGCCTCGGCCGCGAGCGCGGATACCGCGCGCGAATGCCCGACCGAGTAGGGCGATTTCAGATCGGCGAAGTCTGCCATCGCCAGGCAGGCCGCGTCGAACTCCGGTTCCGTCATCAGCGCATGCGGCTCGGGCTCCAAGGCCAGCACGGCCTCCCAGGTGGTCTCGTCGAGCCCGGCGGTCAACTCGTCGGCGCGTTTGATGAACCGCTCGACCAGGCGCGGCTCATAGGCGCTGCCGCCGCGTGCGGCGAGCTTGGCGTGCGCCGCCTCGGCGCCGAACGCGGCGCGCAACACGATCGCATCCTGCGCGAACGAAACGACGCGCACCGCCGGCGCGATCGCCTCGCCCTTGAGGCCGTGCGGCAGGCCGCGGCCGTCCCACCGCTCGTAGATCTGCCCGAGATTGCGCCGCACGCCGGCGCTGAGCCCGAGGCGTTCGGCGAGCCGTTCCGCCACCTCGCAGTGGCCCGCGATGCTCTCCGCCGCGGTCTTCTGGCTGGTGATGAGGCCGCGGGTCACGTTCGCGACCAGCCCCAGCATCCCGGCGTCCGCGTTGGCGCGGCGCAAATAGCCGAACACCAGCGCGACCATTTCGTTGGCGCGCCCCGGGTCGATGCGCGCGAAATCGCGGCGGAAGTCGATCTCGTCGCCGAACAGGGCGGCCATTGTGTGGGTCTCGGCATTGCAGCCGATGTAGCGCAGCAGCGACTGGTAGTAGATTTCCGCAAGCTCGCCGTCGCCGAGGCCGAGCATGCGGCCGATCCGGGTCGCCAGCACGCAGGATTGCAGCGCGAATTCGACCGGCTGCCCCATCGCGAGGTCGGTCGCGAGCGACAGCGCGGCGATCACCTCGCCGCGCCGCACGCCCGCGTTCGTGCCGGTCTCCTGCATGGGGCCAGTGTACCGGCTCGCGCAGAAATTTCAGCGCCTCACCGGCGCCTCGCGTTGCGGTCATCGAAATGGCGCATCCGGCGGGTGAATCGGAATAAGGTGCCGCCCGATGAATCAGACGCCGAAATCCGCGAGCGCCCGGCCGGCCTGGCTGCGGCTGGTGAAGATCCTGGCGCTGATCCTGCTCGCGGTCCTGCTGCTGCCTTACCTGCTCACGCTCGTCTATCGCTTCGTCAATCCGGTTTCGACCCTGATGCTCGGACGCTGGGCGACGGGCAAGCGCGTCGAGCGCGCGTTCGTGCCGATCGACCGCATGGCGCCGGCGCTTCCCATGACGGTGATCGCCTCCGAGGACGGCCGCTTCTGCACGCACGGCGGCATCGACTTCCAGGAACTCAGCAACGCCATCGACAATGCCGACGACCTCAGCGAGGTCCGCGGCAGCTCCACCATCACCCAACAGGTGGCGAAGAACCTGTTCCTGTGGCCGGGCCGCAGCTTCGTGCGCAAGGCGCTGGAGCTTCCGCTCTCGCTCTGGATCGATCTCACGCTGCCGAAATGGCGGGTACTGGAAATCTATCTCAACATCGCCGAATGGGGCCCGAACGGCCAGTTCGGCGCCGAGGCCGGCAGCCGCTACGCCTTCGGCAAGTCGGTGCGGACCCTCACGGCGCGGGAGGCCGCGCTGCTGGCGGCGGTACTGCCCAATCCACACCGCCGCAGCGCCCGCCAGCCGGGCCCAGCGGTGCGAAGGCTCGCCGGCATCTACGAGGCCCGCGGCGCCGCCCAGGCCAGCCTGTCCGGGTGCGCGAAACCGCCCCGCTGACGGGCCTTTCTGCGTCTTGGTGGAGCATGATCTGATCCGAAAACCGGTGCCCACTTTTCGGGATCATGCTCTAGCCTTGGCTAGACCGTTCCTCTATAAGCCCGGTTCCCAATCGAACATCGGCGGTTGCTGCGCCCGGCGCGCCCCGTCCCAGAGGAGAGTTCCATGGCTGTCCCGAAACGAAAAACCTCGCCGTCGCGCCGCGGGATGCGCCGTTCGGCCGATGCGCTCAAGGCGCCGACCTACGTGGAAGACAAGGACTCGGGCGAACTGCGCCGCCCGCACCACGTCGATCTCAAGAGCGGCATGTATCGCGGCCGGCAGATCCTGAAGCCGAAGGCCGCGGTCTAGCCCGGCGCCGCTCCGGCCGGATTGCTTCGGCCGTCATTCCCGCGCAGGCGGGAATCCAATGCACCGAAAAGTTCGCCGGGTCCCCGCTTTCGCGGGGACAACACCGCGCGTGAACGCGCTTGCGCGGCTCCCGCCGGCTTGGCACGGTTGCGGACGTTGCTCGTCAGGAGGACGGCCGCATGTTCCTGATCGCGTTCCCGCTGCTGCTCATTCCGTTCGCGCTCTACAACATGGTGGCGTTTCTGCTGAACATGCCGTTCGGAGACACGCTGTTCTCGTTTCCGCTGCCGTCCAATACGCGCATGGCGGTGACGCTCGGCGACGCGCTGGTGGTGCTCGCCGCGCTGCTGCTCTACCTCGAGTTCCTCAAGGCCGCGCGCTTCGCCAGCAAGGGCGTGATGGACCACATACTGGCGCTCCTGCTGTTCGCCGGCATGGCGTGCGAGCTGGCGCTGGTGCCGAAGGCGCAGACCTCGGCGTTCCTGTTCCTCACCACGCTGGCGCTGGTCGATCTGCTGGCGGGCGTCTCGATCGGCTCGGGCCGCCGGCACAAGGACATCGCGATCGAGAGTCATGAGGATATGACCGGGGCGTGAATTCTGGCGTGAGTCTGAGCTGGCGCAACTCACTGGGCGCTACCCTCTCCCACAAGAGCCTGCGCCCGGGCGCGCACAAGCGCGGCCCGGGTGGGAGAGGGTTACGGTGCAAGTGTCGAGAGCGATCAAGCGCCGGTATCGGGCTTGAACCCCGCCGCCGTGATGCCGGCGATCGCCGCGGCCTCGTCGTTGTCGGAGGTGTCGCCCGACACGCCGACCGCGCCGATCATCGCGCCCGAGCCGTCGCGGATCAGCACACCGCCGACCACCGGTACCAGCGCGCCGCCGCTCATCTCGACCAGCGCCGCCGCCATGTGCGGGCGCTCGACCCCGATCGCGTGCAGGCGCCGCGTGCCGGTTCCGAACAGCACCGCGCCGAACGCCTTGCCGGAGGCGACCTTCCACCGCAGGATCGGATTGCCGTCCTCCTCGGCGTAAGCCTTCAGCGCGCAACGGCTGTCGACCACGGCGACGCCCATCGGCTTGAATTTCTTGTCGCGGCAGGCGGCGAGCGTCTTGTCGAGGATGGAACGGGCTTGGTCGAGCGTGAGCATTGCTTTTCTTCTCCCTGATCGAACGGCGCATAGCCGGATGGCCGGCCTTCGATTAGCGTAGCATCGCCGCAAGAACTTCCTGCAACAAGACCCTTTTCCAACAAGGCCGCTCCCATGACGCGTGACTTCCATCGGCCGGGACGCTCCCCGGTGATCGCCTGCGACGGCATGGCCGCGACGTCGCATCCGCTCGCTTCGCTGACGGCAATCGAGACGCTGCGCGCCGGCGGCAATGCAGCGGATGCCGCGGTGGCGGCGGTCGCGGTGCTGTGCGTGGTCGAGCCGCACATGACCGGCATCGGCGGCGACTGCTTCGCGATGATCGCCGCCCCCGGCAAGCCGGTCTGGGGCTACAACGGCTCGGGCCGCGCCGAGTGCCAAGGCATCGACCGAGGCGCTGCTGGCGCAAGGCCTGCGCGAGGTCGGCCTGTCGATCCACGCGGTCACCGTGCCGGGCGTGATCGACGCCTGGGCGGCGATTCTCAAGGCGCACGGCCGGTTCTCGCTGGAGCGCGTGCTGCAACCCGCCATCCATTACGCCGAGAATGGATTTCCGGTGGCGGCGCGCATCGCTTCCGATTGGCGCGGGCTGGTCGGGAAAATCGCCCCCGACCCCGGCGCCTCGCGCCACTATCTGTTCGGCGGGGCCTCGCCGGCGGAAGGCGACGTGGTGAAGCTGCCGGCACTGGCGCAGACACTGCGGACCGTCGCGGCGCAAGGGCCGCGCGCGTTCTACGAGGGACCGATCGCCGACGATATTGTTGCGACCATCGCGCCACGCGGCTCGCTCCTGACGCGCGAAGACCTCGCCAATCACCGCGGCGAGGCCGTCACGCCGATCTCGTCGAACTACCGCGGCCTCGATCTGCTCGAACTGCCGCCCAACACCCAGGGGCTGACCGCGCTGGTGCAGCTCAACATCCTGGAGAATTTCGCGCTCGGCGCGCTCGACCCGTTCGGCCCCGAGCGCTTCCATCTTCTGCTCGAAGCCGCGCGCATGGCCTATGCGGTGCGCGATACCCATATCGCCGAGCCAGCGCATATGCGGGTCGCGGTGCCGGACTTGATCGACAAGGCCTTCGCCAAGACGCTCGCCGGCAAGATCGATCCCGCGCGCCGCGTGCCGCTGCCGCGCGCGCCAACGCCGGGCAGCGACACTGTCTATCTCACCGTGGTCGACCGCGACCGCATGGCGGTGTCGCTGATCAACACGCTGTTCTCGTCGTTCGGCATCGGCATCTGCACCGAGCAGACCGGCATCATGCTGACCAACCGCGGCGGCTGCTTCGTGCTCGATCCGGCGCATCCCAACACCTTCGGGCCGAACAAGCGCCCGATGCACACCATCATCCCGGCGCTGGCGTTCCGCGACGGCCGCTGCGAGACCTCGTTCGGCGTCATGGGCGCGCACTACCAGCCGATGGGCCACGTGCAGATCGTCAGCAACATGGTCGATCACGGCATGGACGTGCAGACGGCGATCGACGGCCCGCGCGCGTTCTTCGTCGGCGAGCAGACGGTGATCGAGCGCGGCGTTCCGGCGGCGACCGCCGCCGGGCTGACAGCGCGCGGCCACGACGTCGTGACCGCGGCCTCGCCATGGGGCGGCGCGCAGGCGATCCGCATCGACTGGCAGCGCGGCGTGCTGATCGGCGGCTCCGACCCGCGCAAGGACGGCTGCGCGCTCGGGTATTAGGGAAGGCGGGCGGTAGCCGCGATAGACGGCGCAGGCCGCTTCCGGCTCGGCGCGGCGGCGAGCGCGGGTCTGCGGCAGGCCCTGGGCGGTGGCGATCAGGTGCGCCAGGAACGCCGCCTCGGGCTGGCGATGCCACCGGACCGGCGCGGCGATCCGGCCTCGACATGGGAGACCCGAGCGAGCGCCCGGCATTCTGCCGGAGCGCCCGCCGGTCCCACAAACTCGGAGGGCTGAGCCGGAGCCGGCCTCGCGGCCGACAGATTGGGACTGGCCGTGACCCGCATCGATGCCTCCTGTCCCGGTTTGAAGCATGTCCGGGCTCTGTCGCATCAACGTCGCAAGGGGCATGCCGGTTCGAGGCCAATTCCGGTCAAGGGTAAATCCCGGGCGGCGGTTACCGATTAATTTAAGGTTTTTCCGTACCTTGAGGCCGTGCGCGGGGTCCCATCCGGGACGAGAACGCGACGCTCAAGCTGCCAAGAAATGGGACGAACGTGGCCAGTCACGATCTGAGCGCGGCGCGAGCCGGCGGCAACGCCGGTCCGGCGGACTCCAGCGATACCCCACTCGATCCGGACGCCATCTTCGCCTCGATCGGCGAGGTCCCCTACGATTGGCAGATCGGCGCCGACCGGCTGGTCTGGGGCGCGCACGCCGCCAATGTTCTGCCGGTCGCCGATCCGGCGATGCTCGCGAGCGGGCGCGCCTTTGCGCAGTTGATCGATCCCAAGAGCAGCCAGACCCGTTACGACGCGATCATGCGCTCGGCGCTGGCCGACGAGGGCGCCGGCGTGCCCTACCAGTTGCAATACGCATTGCGCGCCGCCAGCGGGGCTTCGGTCTGGCTGGAGGATACCGGCCGCTGGTTCGCCGGCACCGACGGCAAGCCGGCGCGCGCTCACGGCGTGGTGCGCGTCATCAACGAGCGTCACGACCGCGAGCAGCGGCTCGCCTATCTGTCGCATTTCGACGAGCTGACCGGCGAGATGAACCGCTGGCAGCTCACCGGGGTGCTGGAAAAGGCGCTCGAAGAGGCGACACGCGATCGTTCGTCATGCGGCTTCCTGTTGGCCGCGGTCGACAATCTCGCGCGCGTCAACGACGCCTATGGGATCGACGATCGCCGACGAGATGATCGCCGGCGTCGCCAAGCGCATGCGCTCGCAGTTGCGCGGCAAGGATCACCTCGGGCGCATCTCCGGCAACAAATTCGGCCTCATCCTGAACAACTGCACGCCCGACGACATGACGGTCGCCGCCGACCGGCTGCTCGCCGGCGTGCGCGACCAGGTGCTGACGACCGCGGCCGGGCCGATTGCCGCCACCGTGACGATCGGCGGCGTCATCGCGCCGCGTCACGCCCGCGACGTGCGCGAGACGCTGGCGCGCGCGCAGGATGCCCTCGACACCGCCAAGGCCAAGCGGCGCGGCTCGTTCATGGCCTATCAGCCCAATCTGGAGCGCGAAGCGCTCCGGCAGGAGAACCGTGCGCGCGACCAACGAGATCGTCGATGCGCTCAACGACCGGCGCATCTTTCTGGTCTACGAGCCGGTGGTGGCGATCGGATCGCGCGCAGCCGGCATTCTACGAATGCCTGATGCGCGTGAGCCGGCCGGACGGCAGCCTGCTGACCGTGGGCGACCTGGTGCCGCAGGCGGAGCGGCTCGGCCTGGTGCGGCTGCTCGATCACCGCGTGCTCGAACTCGCGCTCGCGGAACTGGTCGCGTCGCCGAAGCTCAGGGCGAGCCTCAACGTTTCGGCGGCCTCGACGATCGATCCCGACTGGTGGACGGCGCTCGGCGCCATGCTGCGCTCCAACCCGGGCGTCGGCGAGCGGCTCACCATCGAGATCACCGAGACCGCGGCGATCCAGGACATCGACGATACCCGCGGCTTCGTCGCGCGGGTGAAGGACCTCGGCTGCCGCATCGCGATCGACGACTTCGGCGCCGGCTACACCTCGTTCCGCAATCTGCGCAAGCTCGGCGTCGACCTGGTCAAGATCGACGGCGCCTTCGTGCAGAACCTGCGGCGCTCCGACGACGACCGCGCCTTCGTGCACACGCTGATCGACCTCGCGCGCCGGCTCGGCCTCGAAACGGTGGCCGAGTGGGTGCAGGACGAGGAGGCGGCCGCGCTGCTTACCGACTGGGGCTGCGACTACCTGCAGGGCGCGCTGGTCGGGCTCGCTTCGTCGGAACGGCCGTGGCGGGGCGAGCCGGACACGCGCGCCGCCGCATCGGCGTAGTGCGCTACGTCGCCGTCTTCTTGCGCACCTTGATCTCGTAGACGAAGCCCGCCGCGTCGCGCTTGCGCGCCACGAAGATGTCGTCGTTCGGATCGACCGGCCCGAGATCCTGCTCGCGGTCGGGCAGCACCGCGATCAGCCGCGGCCCGATCCGCACATAGACGAAGCGGCCTTCTTGCGCGCCGTCGCGCGCCCACTGCTTGATGCGGCCGTAATAGGGCTCCTTGCGCCAGGCATTGGGGAAGCCGGGATCGACCGCGACCTGCAGGTTGACGCCGTTGCCCTGCACATAGGTGACGAACTTGGCGCGGTCGGGCTTCCACTCGGCGCCGAAGCTCGCATCCTGCATCCACAGACAGAAGAACGCGCGGCAGGAGGACGGCCGCTCGGCGTAGATCGAGCAGCCCTTGCCGGGCGCGGCGTGCTTGCACCAGACGCCCGCCGGCTTGTCGAACTCCTCGATGTGCGGAACCTTGCAGCACATCATGCAGGCGCCGCAGGCGCGGCCCGGCACGGTCTGCGGGGCGGTTGTGTCCATGGCTGGCGGCGGCTCTGCGCGCTGGGGCTCGGCAGTCAGCACTAGAGAGTTCGAACAGCGAGCCTTGCCTCAGCTCTTGTCTTTCTCGCTCAGGCGGTCGAGGCGCTTCTGCATCTCTTCCATCTGGCGCTTGAGATCGTCGATCTCCTCGCCGCCGCTGGCGCGCGCTGCGGACGCCTCGGCCTTCTCGGAATCCGCCGCCGCCTGCGCTTCGCGCCGCGCAAACGGCGTGAACATCGCGAAGGCCCGCTCGAACATTTCCATGTTCCGCCGCACGTGGTCCTCGAGCGCGCCGAACGGGCCGCCGCCGAAGGCCTGCGCAATCTGATGGCGGAATTTCTCCTGCTCGCGCGTCAGCGATTCGATCGAGACTTCGAGATAGCGCGGCACCAGCATCTGCATCGAGTCGCCGTAGAAGCGGATCAACTGGCGCAGGAACGTGATCGGGAGGAGGCTCTGCCCCTCCTTGTTCTCCTGCTCGAAGATGATCTGGGCGAGCACCGAGCGGGTGATGTCCTCGTTGGTCTTGGCGTCGAAGACCACGAAATCCTCGCCGGCCTTGACCATGGTGGCGAGGTCTTCGAGCGTCACATAGGTCGATGGTGCCGGTGTTGTAGAGCCGCCGGTTGGCGTATTTCTTGATCGTGACGGGTTCTTTGGATTCAGCCATTTTTGGTCTGCTCAAGGGCGTACCGCTTGATGGTGACCGGTTCGAAGAGTTGGTCATTGGCGTCGTTTCCGGTCGTGGCCCGTCGCTGCCGGGCTGCTTCGATCTGTAAAATAAGCAGTTTTCCCGCCGGGGAGCCACCGTTTTGTGCAAGCTGCTTTGCCGGGTGCATGCCAGCCCGGGCCGCGGCCGCGCTTGCGGCGCGAGGGTCCGGCGGTCATATGGACATGATATGGCCCGGCAGGCTATCGGATTGCCAACAGCGAAAACGGACGAAACCGGCGCGCGGGCGAGCGAATTCGTCCCGGAAACAGGAGCCTTCACATGAAAGACGACATCGTCATCGTCAGCGCGACCCGCACCCCGGTCGGCGCGTTCAACGGGGCGTTCGCCAACCTGCCGGCGCATGAGCTCGGCAAGGTCGCGATCCAGGAAGCGCTGAAGCGGGCGGGCGTCGAGGGCAAGGACGTGTCCGAGGTGATCCTGGGGCAGATCCTGACGGCGGGGCAGGGGCAGAACCCGGCCCGCCAGGCCTCGATCGCCGCCGGCATCCCGGTCGAGAGCCCGGCCTGGGGCGTCAACCAGCTCTGCGGCTCGGGGCTGCGCGCGGTCGCGCTCGGCTATCAGGCGATCCTCAACGGCGACTCGCGAGATCGTGGTCGCGGGCGGCCAGGAATCGATGAGCATGGCGCCGCACTGCCAGCATCTGCGCCAGGGCGTGAAGATGGGCAGCGTCGAGCTGGTCGACACCATGATCAAGGACGGCCTCTGGGACGCCTTCAACGGCTACCACATGGGCACCACCGCCGAGAACGTCGCCAAGAAGTGGCAGATCACCCGCCAGCAGCAGGACGAGTTCGCGGTCGAGTCGCAGAACAAGGCCGAGGCGGCGATGAAGGCCGGCCGCTTCAAGGACGAGATCGCGCCGGTGACGATCAAGTCGCGCAAGGGCGACGTGGTGGTCGACACCGACGAATATCCGAAGGCCGGCGTGACGATCGAGGGCATCGCCAAGCTGCGGCCCGCCTTCGACAAGGAAGGCACCGTGACCGCCGCCAATGCCTCGGGCATCAACGACGGCGCCGCCGCCGTGGTGCTGATGAAGGCGACCGAGGCCGCCAAGCGCGGCCTCGACGCCGCTCGCGCGCATCGTCTCGTGGGCGCATGCCGGCGTCGATCCGGCGATCATGGGCACCGGCCCGATCCCGGCCTCGCGCGCGGCGCTCAAGAAGGCCGGCTGGACCGTCGCCGATCTCGATCTGATCGAGGCCAACGAGGCGTTCGCCGCGCAGGCCTGCGCGGTCAACAAGGATCTCGGCTGGGATACCGGCAAGGTCAACGTCAACGGCGGCGCGATCGCGATCGGCCACCCGATCGGCGCGTCCGGCGCGCGCGTCCTGGTGACGCTGCTGCACGAGATGCAGAAGCGCAACGCCAAGAAGGGCCTCGCCACGCTCTGCATCGGCGGCGGCATGGGCATCGCGATGTGCGTGGAGCGCTGAGCGCGTTCTTCTCGCAAGTGCAAAAGACGAAACGTCATGGCCGGGCTTGTCCCGGCCATGAACGTCTTTAATGTTGGCCAGGCGCCGTTTCGGCGGGACATCCAAGAAACTTGTAGTGGGAGGAACAGATGGCACGCGTTGCAGTGGTGACGGGCGGAACGCGCGGGATCGGCGAGGCGATCTCGAAGGCGCTGAAGGCGGCCGGCTACAAGGTCGCCGCCAACTACGCCGGCAACGACGAGGCGGCGCAGAAGTTCAAGGCCGAGACCGGCATCGCGCGTCTACAAATGGGACGTGTCGTCCTACGACGCCTGCGCGGCCGGCCTGAAGCAGGTCGAGGCCGATCTCGGCCCGGTCGAGGTGCTGGTCAACAATGCCGGCATCACCCGCGACACCATGTTCCACCGCATGACGCCGGAGCAGTGGAACGCGGTGATCAACACCAATCTCAATTCGCTGTTCAACATGTGCCGCCCGGTGATCGAAGGCATGCGCGACGCGCAAGTTCGGCCGCATCATCAACATCTCGTCGATCAACGGCCAGAAGGGCCAGATGGGCCAGACCAACTACTCGGCCGCCAAGGCCGGCGAGCATCGGCTTCACCAAGGCGCTGGCGCAGGAGAGCGCGCGCGCCGGCATCACCGTCAACGCCATCTGCCCGGGCTACATCGCGACCGAGATGGTGAAGGCGGTGCCGAAGGACGTGCTGGAGAAGAACATCCTGCCGCTCATCCCGCTCGGCCGCCTGGGCGAGCCCGAGGAGATCGCGCGCTGCGTCGTGTTCCTCGCCTCCGACGATGCCGGCTTCATCACCGGCTCGACGCTGTCGGCCAACGGCGGCCAGGTGATGGTGTGATCGCGATTTGAATCCGATTGCCGCGCACCGGTGCTCGTCGCAAGGAGGGGCATACGACGCGTCGGCATCGCCGCCTCGCCGCCGCGCGCTGCACCCGCGTCGACCAGTATTCCCAGGCGCGCCCGATCGGCTTCGGCTGCAGGTTGAACGCGCCGGCCAGTTCCGCTTCCTTGGGCGTGAGCGGGCTGACGCCGCCGAGCGCCTGCGCCTCGCGCTGCATCTCGGCGTTGCGGCAGGAATAGATCGCGCGGAACACCATCTGCTCCAGCGTCTGGCCGGCGACCGTCGCGCCATGCCGGCGCATCAGCACCATCCAGTAGGGCCCGAGCGCACGCGCGAGCGAGCGGCCTTCCTCCGGCTTGGCGACGATCAGCGTGGTGTCGCCGAACTCGTCGCGCTGGTCCCAGAACGGCACCATCGCGCCCATGGTGGCGCCGAGATGGCTTACCGGCTGCAGCGGCACGCCCGAAATGCAGAACGGCATCACCGCGCGGGCGTGGTGGTGGCAGACCGCGTTCACGTCGGGGCGCGCCTGATAGATGCAGCCATGGATGACCCGCTCGCCGTAGAGCAGCACGGCCGGCGGCGTCACCGGCTCGGAGTCGAGCGTGAACTCCAGAATGTCCGACGGCTCCACCAGCTCCGGGCTGCGCGAGCGCGGCAGCAGATAGCGGTTGGGATCGGAGGGGTGGCGCATGCTGACATGGCCGAACGCGTCGAGCACGCCCTCGTGCGCGATGATGCGGTTGGCGAGCGCGAGCTTGGCGCGGGCTTCGTCGAGCGTCATGTGAAGTCTCCCGGTGGTGGAACTACGAGGTCGGCGTCCAGTTCTTGGGCGCGAGCGTGAAGCCCGCGAAGTCGAATCCCGGTGCGACGGTGCAGCCGGCGAGCGTCCAGTCGCCGAGGCTTTCTGCCGCCTGCCAGGCGTGCGCCGGCACGCCGCCTGCGGGCGTTGCCCCGCGGCGAGATCGGGCCCGAGCGTGATGCGCTCGGTCGGCCCGGCATCGCCCGGCGCGATTTCCAGCTGAGCGGCGCGCCGGCGTAGATAGTGCCAGACCTCGACCGCGTCGGCCTTGTGCCAGTGCGAGCGCTCGCCGCGCGCCAGCAGGTAATAGATCGCGGTCGAGGCGGAGCGCCCGCCGTCGACCGTGCGGGGATCGCGAAAGGTCTCGCGGAAGTGCCCGCCCTCGGGATGCGGTTTGAGATCGAGCAGGCGGATGATGTCGGCAGCCGAGGGAAGCGCTGCCATCAGAACTTGTTCTTGCGCTCGCGGATCTCGGCAAACACCTTCCAGGCCGGGCTGCCGGCGAGCCCGACCGCCTTGCGCGACCTCGGCCACGTCGGCGCGCAGGAACGGGTTGGCCGCCTTCTCCTCGCCCATCATCGACGGAATGGTGGGCTTGCCAGCGGCAAGCTGGCCATCTGCTTCCTTCTCGCGCGCCGCGAGCGCGGCGTTGCCCGGCTCGACGGTCGGGCGAAGCGGATGTTGACTTGGTGTATTCGTGCCCGCAGAAGACGCGGGTGTCGTCGGGCAGCGCGCGCAGCTTGAGCAGCGACTGCCACATCATCTCGGCATTGCCTTCGATCACGCGGCCGCAGCCGATCGAGAACAACGTGTCGCCCGCGAACAGCAGCTTGTCGGCGGGAAAGAAATAATTGATGTGGCCCGGCGGTGTGGCCGGGCGTCTCGATCACGCGCGCCTGCAAACCGCCGACGCGCACGGTGTCGTTCTCGCGCACGGTCTCGTCGACCTTCGGGATGCGCGCGGCCTCCGCGTCCGGCGCGACCACGCGGCAGCGGTGACGCTGCCTTCAGATGCGTCGATGCCGTCGGTGTGATCGTCATGGTGATGGGTGACCAGGATGTCGGTGAGCTTCCAGCCGGTCGCCTTCAGCGCGGCTTCGACGGCCGGCGCCTCCGGCGCGTCGATCGCCGCGGTCGCGCCGCTTGCGGGATCGTGCACGAGCACGCCGAAATTGTCCTTGAGGCACGGGAACAGGTGGA
>CAVVON010000023.1:0-62619 GCA_963749815.1 uncultured Alphaproteobacteria bacterium
CGGCTCCTTGGCGTCGATCAGGATGAAGGCGATGCGGCACGGTTCGGTGCCGCGGTTGACCCAGGCGTGGTTGGTGCCCTGCTGGACCAGCACGTCGCCGGCCTTGAGATGGATTTCGGAATCGTCGAGCAGCATGTCGATCTCGCCCGACATCACGATGGCGTAGTCGATGGTGCGGGTGCGGTGCATCGCCGGGTGGCGCGGCGGCAGGCCGCGCTTGGGCGCGCCGTCGCCGAGACTCGCATGCAGGTGATTCGGATCGAGCTTGCGCATCTCCTCGGTCTCGGGCGGGAAATCCACCATGCGGAACGCCGAGCCGCCGCGCGGCGGCATGATGCCGATCTCGATCGCGGCGCGGTCCTTGCTGCCGGACATGTCGGCCGGCGTCTGGTCGGTGACCCAGAACAGCCGCGACACCGTCTGCGCATGCGGGCGCACTCTCTTGTGCGGGTTGGCGCCGTCGAACAGCACCACCGCCTTGTCGTTCTCGTCGACCGTCGTGACCACGCGGCGAACGTCTGCACTCAAAGCCATGGTGGCGTCTCTCCCGGTTGTTTGTGTCTTGCTGAGAATGTCATCGCGGCTGCCTTACCGGCAACCCTGCAGCGTACTCGCCTTGTTGGCGAGCTCGAACGGCCCCAGTTCCTTCGCGGCCGCTTCGGCGAAGCTTCCGTCCGCCAGCTTGTCCGCCGGCAGTTCCTTTTCGATCAGCCCTTCCTGCCGGAAGAACGCCTGCATGCTGAGCAGGCTCGCCAGGCTGAAGGTGCCGTTCGGATTGCGCGCCTGCCACTGCATCCGGTCGAGCAGCGCCGCGGTCGGCGACGATCTTGTTGTTGACCAGCGTGTCGATCACCTCGGCGCGGTTCGGACCGCGGTGATAGGCCTGACAATAGTCGCGCCCGGCGCGCGCCAAGGCGACGAACAGCCGCCGCGCCACGTCGCGGTGCTGGCCGATCCAGTCGACGTTGGCGATGTAGGCGAGGTTGGTCATCGGCAGCACCGGAATCAGCGGCTCGGGATCGAGCCAGGGATGCCCGATCTTCTGCTCGATCGCCGCGTCCGAGAACGGCGCCACCATCAGGGCGGCATCCACGGCGCCGTTGGCGAGCGCGACCGCCATCTGCGAGAACGCGATGTATTTGACATCCACGTCCTTGAGCTTGAGCCCGGCGGACGCCAGCAGCATGCCCATCTCGTACATCGCGTTCGAGCCGGGCGCGCTCAGCGCGACGCGTCGGCCCTTGAGATCGGCCGGCGTCTTGATCGTATCCTTGAGGCCGTTCTGCACCAGGATCTGGTGATAGAGCGGCGTCGAGCCGCCTTCGAGCGCCATGATGATCGGCAGGCCCTGCGCCACCGCATTGTAGAAGCCGGCGCTGATGCCGCCTTGCGCGACCTGGATGCGGTTGGTCGCCACCATCGCGACCGCCTTGCTGAGCGAATTGATGCGCTCGACCGTCACGTCGAGCCCGGCGTCGCGGAAATAGCCCTTGTCGAGCGCCAGATAGGTCGACGCCGACGGCACGCTCGGCACGCTCGCGATGGTGATCGGAATGCGCTGCTGCGCCGAGGCGGGCGGCGCGAGCGCAAGCAACAGAGCAGCGATTGCAACGCAGGAACGCACCGGTCACCCCGACAAAGCGACGCGGTGCGAGGCTATCACACCTTGCGCTCGACCATCATCATCTTGATCTCGGCGATCGCCTTCGCCGGATTGAGGTGCTTCGGGCAGGCCTTGGCGCAATTCATGATGGTGTGGCAGCGGTACAGCCGGAACGGGTCCTCGAGATTGTCGAGCCGCTCGCCGGTCGCCTCGTCGCGCGAGTCCTGGAGCCAGCGGTTGGCCTGCAGCAGCGCGGCCGGCCCGAGGAAGCGGTCCGAATTCCACCAGTAGCTCGGGCAGGCGGTCGAGCAGCAGGCGCACAGGATGCACTCGTAGAGTCCGTCGAGCTTGCCGCGGTCGTCGTGGCTCTGCTTCCATTCCTTCTGCGGCGTCGGCGAGGTGGTGTGCAGCCACGGCTCGATCGAGGCGTGCTGCGCATAGAAATTGGTCAGGTCCGGCACCAGGTCCTTCACCACCGGCTGGTGCGGCAGCGGGTAGATCTTGATCGTGCCCTTCACGTCCGCCATCGCCATGGTGCAGGCGAGCGTGTTGGTGCCGTCGATGTTCATCGAGCACGAGCCGCACACGCCCTCGCGGCAGGAGCGGCGGAAGGTCAGCGTCGGGTCGATGGTGTTCTTGATCCAGATGATGGCGTCGAGCACCATCGGCCCGCAATCGCCGGTGTCGACGTAGTAGGTGTCGATGCGCGGGTTTTTGCCGTCGTCCGGATTCCAGCGATAGATCTTGTATTCGCGCACCGACTGCGCGCCGGTCGGGTAGGCCCAGGTCTTGCCTTCGGTGATCTGGGAGTTTTTCGGAAGCGCGATTTCGACCATTTTATATTGCCCGAACGTCCGGTTTCTCTGCCGTCATTGCCATTGAATTAATACACCCGCGCCTTCGGCTCGATATACGCCACCTCGTTGGTGAGCGTGTAGGTGTGCACCGGCCGGGAGTTGACGGTCACCTTGCCGGCAGCGTCGAGCCAGGCGAGCGTGTGCTTCATCCAGTTCTTGTCGTCGCGGTCCGGGAAATCCTCGCGCGCATGCGCGCCGCGGCTTTCGGTGCGGTTCACCGCCGAGTCCATCGTCACCACCGCTTGCGCAATGAGATTGTCGAACTCGAGCGTCTCGACCAGGTCGGAGTTCCAGATCAGCGAGCGGTCGGTGACGCGGATGTCGGACACGCCGCCGAGCACCTCGTGGATGAGCTTGTGGCCCTCCTGCAGCACCTCGCCGGTGCGGAACACCGCGCAATTGGCCTGCATCACCTTCTGCATCCGCCCGCGCAGCTGCGCGGTCGGCGTCCCGCCGGAAGCGTGGCGGAACTTGTCGAGCCGCGACAGCGCCAGATCGGCCGAACCCTTCGGCAGATCGGAGTGCGTGTCGCCGGGCTGCAGGATCTCGGCGCAGCGCAGCGCCGCGGCGCGGCCGAACACCACCAGGTCGATCAGCGAGTTCGAGCCGAGACGGTTGGCGCCGTGCACGGACACGCACGCGGCCTCGCCCAGCGCCATCAGGCCCGGGATCACGCAGTCGTTGTTGCCTTCCTTCTTGGTGAGCGCCTCGCCGTGATAGTTCGTGGCGATGCCGCCCATGTTGTAGTGCACGGTCGGCACGATCGGGATCGGCTCGCGCGTGAGATCGACGCCGGCGAAAATCTTCGCGGTCTCGGTGATGCCGGGCAGCCGCTCGTGCAGGATCGCCGGATCGAGATGATCGAGGTGCAGGAAGATGTGGTCCTTGAGCTTGCCGACGCCGCGGCCCTCGCGGATCTCGATCGTCATGGCGCGCGAGACCACGTCGCGCGACGCCAGGTCCTTGGCGGAGGGCGCGTAGCGCTCCATGAAGCGCTCGCCCTCGGAATTGACCAGATAGGCCGCCCTCCCCGCGCGCGCCTTCGGTGATCAGGCAGCCGGCGCCATAGATGCCGGTCGGGTGGAATTGCACGAACTCCATGTCCTGCAGCGGCAGGCCCGCGCGCAGCACCATCGCGTTGCCGTCGCCGGTGCAGGTATGCGCGCCGGTGCAGGAGAAATAGGCGCGCCCGTAGCCGCCGGTGGCGAGGATCGTCATGTGGGAGCGGAAGCGATGGATCGTGCCGTCGTCGAGCTTGATGGCGACGACGCCGCGGCAGCGGCCCTCGTCGTCCATGATCAGGTCGATGGCGAAATACTCGATGAAGAATTCGGCCGCATGGCGCAGCGCCTGCCCGTACATGGTGTGCAGCATGGCGTGGCCGGTGCGGTCGGCGGCCGCGCAGGTCCGTTGCGCGGTGCCCTTGCCGTAGTTGGTGGTCATGCCGCCGAACGGACGCTGGTAGATCTTGCCGTCTTCGCGGCGCGAGAACGGCAGGCCCCAGTGCTCGAGCTCGTAGACCGCCTCGGGCGCGTTGCGGCACATATATTCGATGGTGTCCTGGTCGCCGAGCCAGTCGGCGCCCTTGACGGTGTCGTACATGTGCCAGCGCCAGTCGTCCTCGCCCATGTTGCCGAGCGCGGCGGCGATGCCGCCCTGCGCCGCGACCGTGTGCGAGCGGGTCGGAAACACCTTGGTGATGCAGGCGGTGCGCAGCCCCGCCTCGCCGCAGCCGACCACGGCGCGCAGACCGGCGCCGCCGGCGCCGACCACCACCACGTCGTAGCTGTGATCCTCGATCGGATAGGCGCGGCCGTTGACCGCGGGTGCATTGCCGTTCGATGAGCCGTTTGTCGCCACGGGTCACACCTTGAAGCTGAGCATGAGGATCGCGAACCCCGCCGAGAGCGCGACGGTTGCGCAGAAGAACGTGTTGGCCATCAGCAGGACGAGCTTGCGGGTCTCGTCATGCACATAGTCCTCGATGATGACCTGCATGCCGATGCGCATGTGGATGCAGACCGAGGTGATGAACAGCAGCATCACCACCGCGACGAACGGCGAGCCGAGGATCCGCGTCACCGCCGCATGACTGCTGCCGAGCAGCGCCACCACGATGACCACGAAGGCGAGCGTCAGCGGCACATTGGCGACGGCGGTCAGCCGCTGGCGCCAGAAATGATCGGTGCCCGAGCGCGCCGAACCGAGGCCGCGCACGCGCCCGAGCGGCGTTGAAAGCTTTCCACCGGCCATCAGCGCGCTCCCCCGACGAACAGATAGCCCAGCACCCAGATCACGGCCGTCAGGATCAACGATCCCGCAAGCGTCGCCTGCGCCAGCCACTCGCGCTCCTGCGGACCGAAGCCGCGGCCGGTGTCCCAGATGAAATGGCGGATGCCGCCCAGCATGTGATGCAGCAGCGCCCAGGTGTAGCCGAACAGGATGAGGCGGCCGAACCACGAATTCATGAACGAGCCCATGCGCGCATAGGCGTTCGGGCCCGAGGCGGCGGCGATCAGCCACCAGACCATCAGCATCGTCCCGAAATAGAGAGCGGCGCCGGTGATGCGATGGACGATCGACATCATCGTCGTCAGCATCGGCTTGTAGATGAACAGGTGCGGCGAGAGCGGTCGCTCGACCGGAGCCATGTCGTCACCTCCAATGTCGCCGGCCTGCCGCACGCGAACGGTGCGGCAAAGATTCGAACCGTTCTCGCCTAAGGCACCGCCACCGAGAATGCCAGACCCATGCCAGCTTCGGTTTGACGGGCGCTTCGCCAGATGCGAATATGTCGCGTTAAAATGGCCCGCACAATAAGCTTTTTACGTAATCACCCTTCGCCAAACGCGAAGCATCTAGGCCGGAGCGGTGCACATGCGCTTTGATCTTTCGGATTTGAGCCTGTTCCGCCACGTGCTCGAGGCCGGCAGCATCACCGGCGGCGCGGAGCGCGCGCATCTCGCGCTCGCCGCAGCCTCCACGCGCATCCGCAACATGGAGGCGGCACTGGGCGCGGCGCTGCTGGTGCGCTCGCGCCAGGGCGTGACCCCGACGCAGGCCGGCCGCACATTGTTGCAGCACGCGCGCGCGATCCTGCGCCAGGCGGAGCGGCTGCGCGAGGATCTCGGCGCCTATGCGGGCGGGCTTGCCGGCCAGATCCGGGTGCTCTCCAACACCAATGCGCTCACCGAATTCCTGCCCGAGGCGCTGAGCTCGTTCCTCACCACCCATCCCAACGTCAGCGTCGACCTCGAAGAGCGGCTGTCCGACGAGATCGTCGGCCAGATCGCCGAGGGCGTAGCCGACCTCGGCATCGTCGCCGGCACCGTCGATGCCAGCGCGCTCGAGACCTACCCGTTCCGCAAGGACCGCTTCGTGCTGGTGGTGGCGCGCGAGCATCCGCTCGCCAAGCGCCAGAAGGTGGCATTCGCCCAGGTGCTGGAGCACGACTTCGTCGGGCTGGACCGGGCGAGCGCGCTGCAGCGCTTCCTGGCCGACAAGGCCGCGCGCATCGGCCAGCCGCTGCGATTGCGCGTCCAATTGCGCAGCTTCGATGCGGTGTGCCGGCTGGTCGAGTGCAATGTCGGCATCGGCATCGTGCCCGAAACCACCGCGCGGCGGGTGGCGGGCAACATGGCCATCGTTCCGGTGGCGCTGACCGATGCCTGGGCGGTGCGCGAGCTGACGATCTGCGTGCGGAAAATCGCCGAGCTGCCGCCGTTCGCCCGGCAGCTGGTCGAGCATTTGCGCAGCGGGGCGTGAGCCGGACCCAAACCGCCGATCACGAATTCGCGGGCTGGAACCGCGCGGCTCGCATTTCGTTGCCCATTGTTATATGCGGCGGGTGAGCCGTTCCCTTAACGCCGCCCGATGGAGACCGCGCATGCCGCGTAAAAATCTCATAACTGCTGCAGCCGTCGCTGCGCTGTCCGCCGCGCTCGCGTTTCCGGCGATGGCGCAGAGCGCGCGCGCCACGCTGAAGGACAAGGACGGCAAGGAGATCGGCGCCGTCGGGCTGTCGCAGACGCCGGCCGGGGTGCTGCTGAAGGTTGCGGTGAAGGGCCTGCCCGCGGGCGAGCACGCGTTCCACATCCACGCCGTCGGCAAGTGCGAGGCGCCGTTCGATTCCGCCGGCGGGCACTTCAATCCGGCGCAGCACAAGCACGGCATCCTGGCGGGCGAGGGTCACGCCGGCGACATGCCGAACCTGTTCGTGCCGGCGAGCGGAGAACTCACCGTCGAGATCCTCAATACCAATGTGACGCTCGCCAAGGGCAAGCCGAACTCGCTGTTCGACACCGACGGCTCCGCCGTCGTGATCCACGCCGGCCCCGACGACTACAAGAGCGATCCGGCCGGCAATGCCGGCGGCCGCATCGCCTGCGGCATCGTCAGCGAATAACGCGCGGCTATGCGACATTCGCGTATGCATTGGCTGTCGCGGCGTTAAGACTAACGCCGCGCGGTCGAGACACTGCGCAATTAATCCTAAAGCGGAGAATTTGTGCGGCGCGGTCGCGTATCGGACAGCGCGCGTCGCGGGCTTTGCTATACGGACTCGCACGCTTCCCGCGTACGCTTTGCAGAGTCCGCTGTCATGAAAGCCACGACCATCCTGTCCGCCACCTTGGTCTCGATGCTGGTGCTGGGAGCGGCCGGATGGGCGGACGAATATCGCCAGCCTCGTCTCTCGAAGCCGTCGTCGTCACAACAGTCCGCGCCACCGCCCCTCGATCCCGCACAGTTCGCGACCGTCGTCTCGGCCAAGGCCGCGCTGATCTCGACCGGCCGCAAGGACGTCGGCACCGTGACGCTGACGCAGCAACGCTCCGGCGTGCGGCTCGTGCTCGATCTGAAAAACCTGCCGCCGGGCGAACACGCATTCCACATCCATGCCGTCGGCCAATGCGAGCCGCCGTTCACCTCGGCGGGTCCGCATTTCAATCCCGACGGCAAGCCGCACGGATTGCGCGCGCCGCACGGCCATCACGCCGGCGACATGTGGAACCTGACGATCCCGGCGAACGGCAAGCTCTCGCTGGTGGTCTGGAACAACGAGGTCACGCTCAACCGCGGCAAGCCGAATTCGCTGTTCCACGACGGCGGCACGTCGCTCGTGATCCATGCCGGCAAGGACGACTACGTGACCGATCCCGCCGGCAATGCCGGCGACCGCATCGCCTGCGGCGTCATCGTCGCGCCGCCCGCGGCGAAGGTCGCCGATCAGCGCGGGATGAGCGCCCAGTAGTCGAGGTCGAGCAGCACCGCCGGGTCGTCGCCCTCGCCCGCCTTGTAGGGAAAAGCCGCACACGGCTGATCCTTGGTGGCGACGGTGCGCAGCCGCAGCGCGCCGACATCGCCGCGCCCGGGCAGTTCCGCCTTCGCCAGCACCTCCGACCAGGCGTACACCGTCATCCCGGCAAACAGCGGCGACACATGCCGCCCGCCGTTGATCGCCGCGATGTGGAACGCATTGGCGAGCCCGTTGAACGACAGCGCGCGGGCGAGCGAGATCACATGCCCGCCGTAGATCAGCCGCCGCTTGAAGCGGCCCTGCGCGGCCGCGAACTGGTCGAAGTGGATGCGCGCGGTGTTCTGATAGAGCCGCGTGGCGGTCTGGTGCTCGGCCTCCTCGACCGTGACGCCGTCGACGTGGTCGATCTTCTCGCCGACCGCATAGTCGGCGAAGCGGGCCGGGCTGCCGGCGAGATCGAAGTCGTAGCCGCCGACGTCGAGCGGCGGGCAGGCATCGCCGAGCGTCGCGGGCGTGACGAAGTCCGGCAGCCGCGGCACGTGGTCGCCGGGCGCCGCCGCCTGCTCGTCGCGCTTTCGCACCATCACCCAGCGCACATATTCGAGCACCTTGGCGCCGTCCTGCTTGAAGCCCGCCGAGCGCACGAACACGATGCCGGTCTTGCGGCTCGAATTCTCCTTGAGGCCGATCACCTCGGAGACGGCGTTGAGCGTGTCGCCGGGATAGACCGGCGCCAGGAACCGGCAGTTGGCGTAGCCGAGATTGGCCACCGCATTGAGCGAGACGTCCGGCACGGTCTTGCCGAACACGATGTGGAACACCAGGAAATCGTCGACCGGCGCGCGCGGATAGCCGATCTTCTGCGCGAACGCATCGGCGGACTGCACGGCAAAGCGCGCGCCGAACAGCGCGCAATAGAGCGCGACGTCGCCCACCGTCACGGTGCGCGGCGTGGCGTGCCGGATCACCTGCCCGACGCGGAAATCCTCGAAGAAGTTGCCGGCATTGGCCTTGGACATCGTCGTACTCATTTCATTCAAACCGCTACTGCGCGGAAGCGCGTCCGGCGCGGCACAAGAACAAAAAGTAGCATGAAGCATGCCAAAACAAGACCGCCCGTGACGGGAATTTGAAGCGACCCGCGGGGTTGGATTTGTTATAGGGCCCGCATGAGCGTCGAAGCCGCCTCACATTCCACGATCGAAAATCCCGGCCTTGCGCAGCCGGCGCGGCCGCTGATCCATCCCGCCTGGGTGCGCATCACGCACTGGATCAACGCCATCGCGATCGTGCTGATGGTGATGTCGGGCTGGGAGATCTACAACGCCTCGCCGCTGTTCGCATTCCGGTTCTCGCGCGACGTGACGCTCGGCGGCTGGCTCGCCGGCGCGCTGCTCTGGCACTTCGCCGCGATGTGGCTGTTCGTCGTCAACGGCGTGGTCTACCTGCTCATCGGCATCGCCAGCGGCCGCTTCCGGCGCAAGCTGGTGCCGGTGCGGCCGGGCGAGGTCGTGTCCGATTTGACCGCTGCGCTCACGTTTCGCCTCTCGTATGCCGACCTGACCGTCTACAACGCGGTTCAGAAACTGCTTTATCTTGGCGTCATCCTGGCCGGCATCGTGATCGTGCTGTCAGGCATCGCGATCTGGAAGCCGGTGCAGTTGCAGGAACTCACCGCGCTGTTCGGCGGCTACGACGCGGCGCGCTACGTGCACTTCTTCGCCATGGCGTTCATCGTCGGCTTTGTTGCGATCCACGTGTTCATGGCGATCGTCATCCCGCGCAGCCTGCGCGCCATGATCACCGGGCGCTGAGAGAGAGCCATGTCCCGCATCCGCAAATATCCGCCCGGCGTCGATCCGAAGCTGCTGATCAAGGACGCCGCCAGGCTGATGCCCGATCCGACGCGCCGGCTGTTCCTGCGCGGCGGCGCGAGCCTCGGCGCGCTCGCCTTCCTGACCGGCTGCGACATCACCGACGGCGTCTCGGCCGAGAAGGCGCTGATGAAGATTTCCTACTTCAACGACCGCGTGCAGGCCTGGCTGTTCAACCCCAATCGCCTGGCGCCGACCTATCCGGACAGCGCCATCACGCGGCCGTTCCCGTTCAACGCCTATTATCCCGAGTCGGACATCCCCGAGGTCGAGAAGGACACCTACAAGCTCGAGGTCGCGGCCTCGTCGACACCAAGGGCTTCTGGACGCTCGACCAGCTCTACGCGCTGCCGCGAGGAAACGCAGATCACGCGTCATGTGTGCGTCGAGGGCTGGAGCGCGATCGGCAAATGGTCGGGCGTGCGCTTCTCGGAGTTCCTGCGCGCGGGTCGGCGCCGACACCCGCGCCAAGTACGTCTGGTTCGGCTGCGCCGAGGGCTACTCGACCTCGATCGACATGGCGACCGCGCTGCATCCGCAGACCCAGATGAGCTTCAAGTTCGACGGCGAGATCCTGCCGCGCAAGTACGGCTTCCCGATGAAGGTGCGCATCCCGACCAAGCTCGGCTTCAAGAACCCCAAGCACGTGATGCACGTCTCGGTGATCAACAACTGGAACCCGGGCTACTGGGAGGAGCAGGGCTACAACTGGTTCAGCGGGCTTTAGCCGGCAAGCAGCAGCGCCACGCCCATCACCGTCAGCGCCACGGCGAGCGCAAGCCGCAGTCCCCCATTGGTACGTTGCAACAGCAGCGCGCTCAGCGCCACCGTGACCAGCGGATAGGTCGCGACCAGCGGCGACACCAGCGCCACCGGCCCGTTGGCGAGCGCCGCATACATCAGCAGCACCGCGAACCCGTTGCAGATGCCGACCAGCGCGAACCACAGCCGCGACGAGCGCGGCGCGCGCGCGATGAATGTTCCGGTGGTGAGCTTCGCCGCCGTCAGCACCACCGCGCTCGACACGATGTAGCCCATCAGCGAAGCGGCGAACGGGCTCGGCCAGATGTCGAGACCGAGCTTGATGGTCGGCTGAATGAGCCCGCGCAGCGCCGCGGCCGCGAGCGGCAGCAGCAGATACCACGAGCGCCAGTGCGCGGCGCCCTCGCCGCGCCAGGTCAGGACCACGACGCCGGCGATGATCACCAGGAGGCCGCGCGAGCTGCGCCGGGCGCAGCGGCTCGCCCAGCATGACGAACGCGAACGCGACCGCGAACAGCGGCGCGAAGTTGCCGAGCGTGCCGGCGATCACCGGGCCGAGCGCGCGGTTGGCCGCGAACGTCATCAGCGTCGCGGCGCCCGGATAGATCAGCCCGACCGCGATGAAGATCGGCACCGCAGCCCAGCGCACCGGCTCGCCCGCCAGGACGAACGGCGACAGCGCGATGAACAGCAGCGTCGACGACGGGATGCTGAGCGCGGCGCCCGCGACCGGCGAAATGTCGCGCAGCCCGCGCTGCGTCAGCACCAATCCTGCGCCGAGGAAGAATGCGGAGGCGAAGGCAAGCGCGACGGCGAGGCTGTTCATGGGGCGGCTCGGTGGGCGGGCGCGATCATAGCCTGCCTTGCCAAGCGCATCGCGCCGCCCGATAGTGCAATCCCTCCGCCGTCATTCCGGCGTGCCGGGCAGCCGCTGAGCCCGGGATCCATACGCCGCAGCCGTGGTTAGGGATTCCGGACGAGCCTCGCTTCGGTCGACTATGCCCGGCCATGACGCGGCAAGTACGCAGCGAGGCACATCATGGCGACCCACCACCTTCTCCTCCTCGCCGGCGACGGCATCGGCCCCGAAGTCATGGCCGAGGTCAAAAAGCTGATCGCCTGGATGAACGCCCGCAAGCTGGGCTCGTTCGAGACCGAGGACGGTCTGGTCGGCGGCAGCTGCTACGACGCCCACCAGGTGTCGATCACCGACGCCACCATGGCCAAGGCGCACGCCGCCGATGCGGTGATCTTCGGCTCGGTCGGCGGGCCGAAGTGGGACAAGGTGCCGTACGACGTGCGGCCGGAGGCCGGGCTCCTTCGCCTGCGCAAGGAGATGGGCCTGTTCGCCAACATCCGGCCGGCGATCTGCTATCCGGCGCTGGCGGAATCCTCGAGCCTCAAGCGCGAGGTGGTCGACGGCCTCGACATCGTCATCCTGCGCGAATTGACCGGCGGGGTCTATTTCGGCGAGCCCAAGACCATCACCGATCTCGGCAACGGCCAGAAGCGCGCCGTCGACACCCAGGTCTACGACACCTACGAGATCGAGCGCATCTCGCGCGTGGCCTTCGAGCTGGCGCGGGCGCGCAAGAAGCTCAACAAGGTCACCTCGATGGAGAAGCGCAACGTCATGAAGACCGGCGTGCTCTGGCACGAGGTGGTCGAGCAGGTGCACGCGCGCGAGTTCAAGGACGTGACGCTGGAGCATCAATTGGCCGACGCCGGCGGCATGCAGCTGGTGCGCTGGCCCAAGCAGTTCGACGTCATCGTCACCGACAACCTGTTCGGCGACATGCTGTCCGACATCGCCGCCATGCTGACCGGCTCGCTCGGCATGCTGCCGTCGGCCTCCTTGGGCGAAGTCGACCCGAAGACGAAAAAGCGCAAGGCGCTGTACGAGCCGGTGCACGGCTCGGCCCCCGACATCGCCGGCAAGGGCGTCGCCAACCCGATCGCCATGATCGTGTCGTTCGGGATGGCGCTGCGTTATTCCCTCAACATGGGGAAAGAGGCCGACATGATCGACCAGGCGATCACCGCCACGCTCGCCAAGGGCCTGCGCACCGCCGACATCAAGTCGGAGGGCTGCAAGCTCGTCGGCACCACGGAGATGGGCGACGCCATCATTGCCGAGATGGAGAAGCTCGCGGCGTAACCGGCCGGCTCACTTCGCCGGGCTGGTCGGCGGCTTGCCCTTCTCCACCGTGACCGTCGCCAGAATCTTGACCGCGGCCGTTCCCTTGTTGATGCCCTGGTGGATCTTCCCGGCCTCGACCAGAAATGCCTCGCCGGGGTTGTAGGTGGCGGTGGGACGCCCCTCGTGCTCCAGGATCAGCGTGCCTTCCATGATGTAGCCGGCGAGCGGACCGGGATGCGTGTGCCTGATCTCGCTGACGCCGGCCGGAATCTCCACGATGTTCATGATCAGGTCGTAGCCCGGGATGGTGGCGTCCTGCCGCAGCAGGGGCTTGCGCTTGATCTCCCCTTGCTGCGCCAAGGTCGTCCGGTCGGCGGCAAGGATCCCGCCCGCCAGCAATGCCAGGCCCGCCAACGCCATCATGGTTTGTCGGTTCATCTTTGTTTCCTCCCGCTTGCGTGCTGTCGGCCGGATGCACGGACGCGCCGCCGCAGTTGGACGGAACTCGCGCATGGCCGCTCTCGCTTCCGCATCGTTATGACGCGGCGCCATTGTCTGTCGTTGCCTGTAGAGCAAAACGAAAAGCGATCGCCGCCACAAGACCCGAACGGCGCCCTTGACATGTCCGCCTATATAGGATTATTTTCCACTCGACCGTGCCGCTCGGGAACGCCTTCTAGAAGCGTCCGCGAACGGCGGTGGAGCGACGGGGAGGCGCAGCCCTTGGCCAACCAAGGGCGCGTGTCCTCGCCAGACACGCGGCTCGCCGATCGCAAGGCGAGCCAAAGGGTGCGTGTGAGCGCACGCACCCGAGGCGCCTCCCCGGCGCTCCATCCTCTGTTTCGAGGAGGGAAAAAGGGACGGGCGGACCCTCCGCCCACCAAACAACAAGGGCGGCGGAGCGTTGGCTAATATCAACTTTCGTGATGGTCCATCCCTCGCCACGTCATGGCCGGGCTTGTCCCGGCCATCCCGATTCTCATGGCACGATGCTGCCCACCTAAGCGGGATCGCCGGGACAAGCCCGGCGATGACAAGTCAGAGTTTCTGCGGGTTGATACAATTGACCATGTCGTCATCGTTCGCAAAGACACTCGCGGCTCTTCGTAAGTCGGCGCGCGTCAGCTTGCTGGTCGCTCTCTTCCTCGGCTTGAGCGCGGTAGCGTCGCACGCCCAGCCCTACCCCACCCATCCGATCCGCCTGATCGTCCCGTTCGCCGCCGGCGGATTGAACGACGTGGTGGCGCGGCTCGTCGCGCCGCATCTCGAACGATCGCTCGGCCAGCCGGTGGTGGTCGACAATCGTCCGGCCGCCAGCGGCATCGTCGGCACCGATGCGACCGCGAAGGCTCCGCCCGACGGCTACACGCTGCTGATGGTGGCGTCGAGCCACACCATCGTGCCGGCCACGCACGCCAAGCTGCCCTACGACGCCGAGCGCGACCTCGCGCCGATCGCGATGGTGGCGAAGAACCCGCTCGTCTTCCTGGTCAATCCGAAAGTGCCGGCGAACACGCTCGGCGAATTCGTCGCACTCGCAAAGGCCAGCCCCGGCAAATTCAACTATGCCTCGCCGGGCGCCGCGACCCAGACCAGCCTGGTGACCGAGCTGTTCAGCCTGAGAGCCGGCATCAAGCTGCAGCACATTCCCTATCGCGGCGGCAATCCGGCGATGCAGGCGATGGTGGCGGGCGACACCCAGTTCACCGCGATCTCGATGCTGCTGTCGCTGCCGCAGATTCAAGCCGGCGCCTTGCGCGCGATCGCGACCGGCGGGCTGACGCGGGAGCCGCAGCTTCCCGATCTGCCGACCGTCGCCGAGCAGGGCTATCCGGGCTTCGAGGCGATCCAGTGGATCGGGCTCCTCACCACCGCGGGCACGCCGAAGGAGATCGTCGAGCGGCTCAACACGGAGGTGAACCGCGCGCTGCAGGATCCCGACCTGATCGCGAAGTTCGCCCAGCAGGGCATCGCGCCGGCCGGCGGCAAGTCCGAGGACTTCGCGCGCACCATCGCGTCCGACATCAAGACGTGGACCGAGACCGCGCGTGCGGCCAACATCAAGGCGGAATAGTTCGGATGAGCGTCGCCGGCGCGCTGATCGCGCGGACCTTGCGCGTCACCTCACCAGCCCGAGAAGTCCAGGCCCGTTGGAATTGTAGGTGTCCCAGCCCGGCCGTCCGTTGCCGTAGGTCGTGACCACGCCGCCCGGCACGCTTCCCGGCCCGTAGCCCGGCGGAAACACGTAGTCGTTGAACTTGCGCTCGCCCGGCACCACGTTGGTGCCGGCATCGAGGAAGCTGCGCGGCTGCACCACCACGCGGGTGCGGGCACGTTCGGCGGCGATGCGCTTCTTCCTTGCGGCCGCCGTCTCCGTCTGTGCTTCGGCCGGAGGCACGGCGACTGCCGTAATCGCAATGACCAGCGCGCCGAAGCAAGCCGCAAGCGCTTTCAGACCCATGGCATCCTCGATTCTCGGTTCGCCCACCCTAGCGGGGAATGGCCCCAATCCACAGCGCCTCGGCGGCGTCCGCGTAACTTGGCCGAAGAGTGTGACCGAATTTCCTCGGTTTCAAAGTCGCACCGAAGGGTCGCGTGCTTCACAGCGGTATTGCGGTGCTATAAATATCTGCGAATCCTAAATTAAGTAGAAAAATCAGCCAGGGAGGATGCCATGCCGGCGAGGATCGAGCGCACGATCGACGAATTGGACCGGGACGACCCCGAGCGGGCCCAAGCAATCCTGTTCGGCGGTGGAACCGGACCGAGCCGCCGCGGCTTTCTTGGCGGTACCGGACTGGCGACGCTTGGCGCGGCGGGGGGAGGAATGACCGGCACAATGCTACCTGGCTTGATCCCGCCCGCGTTCGCCCAGGCCAGCCCGCCGAAAGGCCCGCAGCCCCTCGCCTTCCCGGGCAAGAGCGACAAGCTCGTGGTGCTCGGCGACCGGCCGCTGGTGGCCGAGACGCCCGAAAGCCAGCTCGACGACGACACCACCCCGACCGACAAATTCTTCGTCCGCAACAACGGCCAGATCCCCGAAGCCGCCACCAACCCCGATACCTGGAAGATCGTCATCGACGGCGAGGTCAACCAGAAGATCGAGCTGACCCTCGGCGAGCTCAAGTCCAGATTCCCCGCGGTCACCCGGCGCCTGGTGCTCGAATGCGGCGGCAACGGCCGTTCGTTCTTCAACCCGCAGGCGCGCGGCAACCAGTGGACCAACGGCGGCATCGGCTGCGCCGAGTGGACCGGCGTGCGCCTCGTGGACGTGCTCAAATCGGCCGGCGTCAAGCCGTCGGCCGTGTTCACCGGTCACTACGGTTCCGACCGCAGCCTCGCGGACGCCGCCAAGGACGCGATCTCGCGCGGCGTGCCGATCAAGAAGGCGATGGACGAGAACAACCTGATCGTCTGGGCGATGAACGGTCAGCCGCTGATGAACATCCACGGCGGGCCGGTGCGCCTGATCGTCCCCGGCTGGCCGGGCTCGGTGTCGTCGAAGTGGCTGACCCGCGTGTGGGTGCGCGACAAGTATCACGACGGGCCCGGCATGGGCGCAACCTCCTATCGCGTCGCCATCAAGCCGATGGTGCCGGGCGACAAGCCGGAGGACGGCAACTTCCGCGATCTCGAATCGATGCCGATCCGCTCGATCATCACCAGCCCGGCGAACGGCACGAGCTTCGGCAAGGACGTGCGCGAGGTGAAGCTGCGCGGTGCGGCCTGGGCCGGCGATCTCACCGTCAAGCGCGTCGACATCTCGACCGACTACGGCGCCACGTGGAAGCCGGCGCAGCTCTCGGCGCCGAAGAATCCGTACGACTGGCAGCGCTGGACCGCCGACGTGAAGCTGCCGAGCGAGGGTTACTACGAGATCTGGACGCGCGGCACCGACTCCAACGACGTGATGCAGCCGTTCGTCGCCGGCAACTGGAATCCGCAGGGCTACGGCGGCAATCCGATCCACCGGGTGGCGATCCGCGTCGCATGATCAAGGCCTGCTTCATCGCGCTTGCCCTCGCGCTTGCCGGCGCGGGGGCGGCCTTGGCGCAGACGCCGGCGTTCACGCCGAGCGACGAGAAGCCCGACGACTATCCGGCGGGCGCCGGGCGCGACACGACGTTCTACGCTTGTACCGGCTGTCACGGCTTCAAGCTGGTCGCACAGCAGGGCCAGTCGCGCCGGCAGTGGGACGACACGCTCGACTGGATGGCCGAGAAGCACAAGATGCCGGTGCTCGAAGGCGACTTCCGCAAGACCGTGCTCGACTATCTCGAAGCGACCTATCCGCCGCGCACCACGCCGCGCGGGTTCCAGAATCCGTTTCAGAACAGGTGAGCCGCGCGGAAGGGCCGCGCGATCGCCATATACAAAAGACCACCCACCACGACGACGGCAGTCGACAGCAGCACCGCATAGTCGGCATACCAGACCGCATCCGGTGTCCGCGGCCACGCGATATTGACGATTGCAGCCATCCCGTAGGCTTGCGCCGCAACGGTGACCGGCCATCCCAGGCGACCGAGCCTGAAAGCGCCGCTTGGAACCCATCCGCGCCAGCGCGCGAACAGGGCGCCGGCGACGACCATCTGGAACGCGATGTAGATTCCGACCACGGCAAAGCTGGCGATCGTCGTCAGCGCGTCCTCGCGCAGATGCCCGACCAGCACGACCACCGCCGGCGCAATGCCGCAGGCGATCAGCGTGGAAACGGGCACATTGGCGTGCCACGCGCTCTGCCCAAAATAGGTGTAGCCAACGATCATTCGCTCGCGGCCGAAGGAAAACAGCAGGCGGCTGGCCGCCGCTTGCACGCTGAGCACACAGGACACGAACGAAATCGCGACCACGGCGATGACCGCCCGTACGCCCGTGGGGCCGAAGGCTTGCGCTAGAATGGCGCCGACAGCGTCCTTCTCTTCGCCGGAAATCACCTTGCGGATATCGGGCGTCGCGAGAATAAGCGCGAGGCATGTGAACATCGCCGCGGTGCCCCCGACATAGATCGTCATCCGCATGGCCTTGGGGATGCGCCGCGCCGGGTCGCGCACTTCCTCGGCGACATCGCCGCAGGCCTCGAAGCCGTAGTACTGAAAAACGCCGGCCAGCCCGGCCGCCAGAAAGGCCGGCCAGTAGCTGCCGCCCACCCTGATATCGAACGAGTCGAACCAGAACGCTCAGCGGCTGCACACGCCAGAACGCCAGCAGATAGGCGCCGACCACGAGCGCGCCGATCAATTCGGCCATGAAGCCGAAGATGACCATGCGGCCGAGCCACTTGGTCCCGCTCAAGTTCAAGACGGTCGACAGCACCAGCAACGCCAGCGCGAGGACGGTGGTCGTTGTCTTGTCCGTCGTCGGCAAGCCGAACAGCACCGCGAGATACGGCGCCGCCCCGACCGCGACCGCAGCGATCGTCACACAGAGCGCCCAGAGGTAGATCCATCCGGCGAGCCAGCCCCAGCGATCCCCGACCAATCGCCTGGCCCACGGCAGAACTCCGCCGGTGATCGGATATTGCGAAACGATCTCGCAAAACACGAGACAGACCAGCATCTGGCCGGCGCCGACGATCAGATAGCTCCAGAAGAAAGGCGGACCGCCGGTGGCAAGCGAGATGGAAAACAGCGTGTAGACACCGACGACCGGCGACAAATAGGTGAAGCCGAGGGCGAAATTCCCCCACAGGCTCATCGACCGCTCGAATCGCGGCCGATAGCCGAGCTCACGCAGCTCTTCGTCGTCGCTTGCCGACGCCGGCTCGCTCATTGCCTGCACCACAAAGAATCGGGCCGCAGGCTTTCACGCCGGCCGGCCCGCTGTCACCTCGACAGTCACTGCGTCCGCAACACCTACCGCGTCACCTGCCGGCCGCGCAGCTTGGGGTCGTGCGGCGACTCGATCCAGTCGTTGCGCTTGAGGCCCGCGCCGCGCAGCGCCGGCTTCTGGCGGCAGAACTTGCGGTGGAGTTCCGCCTCGGCGAACAGCGTGGCGATCTTCGGATCGCTGCCGGCCGCGATCACCGACAGCCGGTCGAGCGCGCAGACGATCTTGCTGCGGTCGATGATCTCGTCGCTGCCCTTGCAGTACCAGCCGGCGATCTGCAGGAGCGGCTCGTCGAAGGCGCGCACGAAGCCAAGGCAATGGCGCACGCGGTCCTTCGGACCGGCCACGAAGTCGACCAGCGCGACGCTGCCGAACTTGGTGTCGACCGTTTCGGCCGCGACGAACCGCGCGGCGTTGCCGAGTTCGATCGCACGGCTGGAGACCATCGGCGCGCGGATCGCCGAAACGCTGGAGTTCCTGGCCAGGCCGGTAGATCTCGACCATCAGCCGCGAACCCGGACTGTCCGGCTCGCCCCAGGTCATAATGTCCCGGCGCCCGCCGCCGACGCGATGGCGGTGGATCGCATAGCTCGCCTCGGCGAATTCCGGCACGATCAGCGCGAAGGCGCGATGCGGCCGTTCGATCGCCGCCCAGGCGGGCTGTGCGGGCTCGACCGCCGCCTCGACGTCGGGCACGCCGAGCAGCTTGGCGACGAACACGCCCAAAAGCGCGATCGAACCCATATAGGCGAGCAGGCGACCAAAGGTGGCGCTCACTTCGTTGCAATAAGCCAGCATCGAGGTTCCGGGCGCGAATCAGCGTTGTTTTCGCCACCTTTCTCGCCTAGAAGCCTTTTCACCGCCGTTGTTGCGCCGTTATGGTTGCGGGAAAGTTTATCCGGAGGGTTAACAATGGGTTACAAGGTCGCCGTCGTGGGCGCCACGGGCAATGTGGGCCGCGAAATGCTCGAGATTCTGGCCGAGCGGCGCTTCCCCGCCGACGAGGTCGTCGCACTCGCCTCGCGCCGGAGCCTGGGCTCCGAGGTGTCGTTCGGCGACAAGACGCTCAAGTGCAAGGCGCTCGATCACTACGACTTTTCCGACGTCGACATTTGCCTGATGTCGGCGGGCGGCGCCGTCTCGAAGGAATGGTCGCCGAAGATCGGCGCCCAGGGCGCGGTGGTGATCGACAATTCGTCGACCTGGCGCATGGACCCGGACGTGCCGCTGATCGTGCCGGAGGTGAATGCCGACGCGGTCGTGGGCTTCCGCAAGAAGAACATCATCGCCAATCCGAACTGCTCGACCGCGCAGCTCGTCGTCGCGCTCAAGCCGCTGCACGACCACGCCAAGATCAAGCGCGTCGTGGTCGCGACCTATCAGTCGGTGTCCGGCGCCGGCAAGGAAGGCATGGACGAGCTCGATCGCCAGACCAAGGCGGTCTATTCGCTGCAGGAGGCGGAGACCAAGAAGTTTCCCAAGCGCATCGCCTTCAACGTGATCCCGCACATCGACGTGTTCATGGACGACGGTTTCACCAAGGAAGAGTGGAAGATGGTGGTCGAGACCAAGAAGATTCTCGACCCCAAGATCAAGCTGGTCGCCACCTGCGTGCGCGTGCCGGTGTTCGTCGGCCATTCGGAAGCGGTCAATATCGAGTTCGAGAATCCGATCACCGCCGACGAGGCGCGCGAGATCCTGCGCAATGCGCCGGGCTGTCTGGTCATCGACAAGCGCGAGCCGGGCGGCTACGCGACGCCGCACGAAGCGACGGGCGAGGACGCGACCTACATCAGCCGTATCCGCGAAGATCCCACGGTCGACAACGGGCTGGTGCTGTGGTGCGTGTCCGACAACCTGCGCAAGGGCGCGGCGCTCAACGCCATCCAGATCGCCGAGTGCCTGATCAACCGCAAGCTGATCGCGGCCAAGCGCAAGGCGGCGTAACGCTACGTGTCCGAGCCGACCGGCACGAATCTCGCCGGTCGCCCGGTCCAGCACCGACAGCTCGCCGGTCGCGACGCCGAAATAGGCGCCATGCGCCGTCACGTGCCCGCGTTCGATCAGCTTGGCGAGCCGCGGAAACGTCATCAGATTGTCGAGGCTGTTGACGACCGAGGCGCGCTCGAGCCGGCCGCGATAATCCGCCGGATCAAGGTCGCCGCGCGGCCCGACCCGCTCCGCGGCCGGCGCCATCAGCGACATCCAGCGGCCGATGAAATCGCCGGACGAGAGCGGCTCGTGCTCCTCGGCGAACGCGTGCACGCCGCCGCAATGCGCATGCCCGAGCACCACGATGTGCTTGACCCGCAGCGCGCCGACGCGCGAATTCGAGCGCCGCCGAGACGCCGTGATAGGCGCCGTCTGGCGCATAGGGCGGGACGAGATTGGCGACGTTGCGCACCACGAACAGCTCGCCCGGGCGGGCATCGAAGATCACCTCGGGCGAGACGCGGGAATCGCAGCAGCCGATCACCATCACTTCGGGCGACTGCCCGACCTCGGCCAGTTCCCGATAGCGGTCCTGCTCGATCCGAAGCCGCCCCTCGGCGAACGCCCGATATCCTTCGACGAGACGAGACGGAAATGACATGGCGGCTCCGTCAATACCCGGCCCGCGCACTCAAACACAAGTCCGGCGCCGCTGGCAAATGCGCGGCAGGGTACCGCGCGCGGCAGTGGCACGGCGGAATTTTGCCCGCTAGTTTAGGGAACCAAACAGGGGCCATCACCATGACCATCCGTCCGCGCCGCAGCGTCCTCTACATGCCGGGGTCGAACGCGCGCGCGATCGAAAAGGCGCGCACCCTGCCCGCCGACGCCATCATCCTCGACCTCGAGGATTCGGTCGCGCCCGACGCCAAGGAGGCGGCGCGCAAGCAGGTGAAGGCCGCCGTCGAGGCCGGCGGCTTCGGTTCCCGCGAGGTGATCGTGCGGGTCAACGCCATCGACACGCCGTGGCACTTCGACGACATGATCGCCGCCACCCAGGCCGCGCCCGACGCCATCCTGCTGCCGAAAATCTCCACGCCCGACCAGCTCGAACTGGTCGGCCAGCGCCTGCTCGACATGCGCGCCGACCACCGCACCCGGATCTGGGCGATGATCGAGACGCCGGTCGCGCTGTTCAACATCATGGCGATCGCCGCCGAGGCGGCCGATTCCGAATCCCGGCTCGCGGCATTCGTGATGGGCACCAACGACATCGCCAAGGAGACCCGCGCCCGCCTGGTGCCGGGCCGCGCCCCGATGCTGGCCTGGCTGATGAACTGCATCGCAGCCGCGCACATCTACGGCATCGACATCCTCGACGGCGTCTACAACGACCTCGGCAACGCGGAGGGCTTCGCGGCCGAATGCGCGCAGGGGCGCGACATGGGCTTCGACGGCAAGACGCTGATCCATCCGAACCAGATCGGGCCGTGCAACGACGCGTTCTCGCCGGGCGCCGACGAGGTCGCGCAGGCGAAGACGATGATCGCGGCGTTCGACCTGCCCGAGAACAAGGACAAGGGCGTGGTGCAGATCGGCGGCCGCATGGTCGAGCGGCTGCATGCCGAGATGGCGCGCCGCACCGTCGCGATCGCCGACGCGATCGCGGCGCGCGGCGGCTAACCACCGGCCGGTCGTCATCGCCGGGCGGGACCCGGCGCTTCGCAAGCGAAGAAGCTGGATTCAAGCTGGATCCGCGGGTCAAGCCGGCGGGTGACAGCCGCAAATCCGCGGAGGCAGCATGCGTCATGTCATTGCTAATCGTGCCGGAATGCATCTCCTGCTGCGGTCGCCCGCGCTCGCCAACGACATCGCGCCCGGCGGCACGCTGCGCGCGGTCTATCTCGGCACCAACCCGGCGCAGGCGATGCGCGATCCGGCGACCGGCGAGGTGCGCGGCGCCTCGCTCGACCTCGCCCGCGAGCTGGCGCGGCGCAACAACGTGCCGTTCGACTTCAAGCCGATCGCCGGCCCGCCGGCCGTGATCGAGGCGGTGAAGAACGGCGAGGCCGACATCGGCTTCGTCGCCTACGAGGCGACGCGGCTCGGCACCGTCGAGTTCTCGCAGACCTACATGCTGGTGCGGCAGAGCTTCCTGGTGCTCGACGGCTCGCCGATCAAGGCGGTCGCCGACATCGACCGCGCCGGCCAGAAGATCGCCGGCACGCGCAACGACTCGATGGCGCTCTGCATCAAGCGGGTGCTCAAGCAGGCGACCGTGCTGGAGCTCGACAACAATAACGACGTGCTCAGCAAGGCGCTGACCAGCCGCGACATCGATGCGCTCGGCGCCAACCGCCAGCGGCTGACCACGTTGAGCCGCAGCACGCCCGGCACGCGGCTCCTGCCCGACGACCTGTTCAACGTGCCGCAGAACATCATCGTGCCGAAGGACCGGCCGGCGGCGCTCGCCGCGGTCAACAAGCTGATCGACGAGGTGCGCTCGTCGGGCTTTCTGCAGGGCGCGATCGACCGCGGCGGCGCCATCGGCGTCGCGGTCGCGCCGCCCGGCGAGAAGGCGGGCTGCCCGGGATAGCTTTCAGCACCGAAGCAGTCGAACGGTCCTTCGACCGCTCGTCCCCGCGAAAGCGGGGACCCAGTCCTTGAGAAGTGCTGGATTCCCGCTTACGCGGGAATGAGCGGGGAGAGACCCGCCGCTCAACTCGCGCTAGAGTCGGTTGTTACGCCCACGGCCGCGCGAGCTTGGCCTTCTCCTCGAAGCCCGCGATCTTCTCGCCCTTCACCATGGTGAGGCCGATGTCGTCGAGCCCGTTGAGCATGCAGTGCTTGCGGTGCGGATCGATGTCGAACTTGACCACGCCGCCGTCGGGCCCGCGGATTTCCTGCTTCTCGAGATCGATCGAGAGCGTCGCGTTCGAGCCGCGCTCGGCGTCGTCGAACAGCTTCTCGAGGTCCTCCGGCGACACCTTGATCGGCAGCACGCCGTTCTTGAAGCAGTTGTTGTAGAAGATGTCGCCGAACGAGGTCGAGATCACGCAGCGGATGCCGAAGTCCATCAGCGCCCACGGCGCATGCTCGCGCGACGACCCGCAGCCGAAATTGTCGCCCGCGACCAGAACCTTGGCCTTGCGATAGGCCGGCTTGTTGAGCACGAAATCCGGGTTCTCGCTGCCGTCGTCCTTGAAGCGCTTCTCCGAGAACAGGCCCGAGCCGAGCCCGGTGCGCTTGATGGTCTTGAGGTACTGCTTCGGGATGATCGCGTCGGTGTCGACGTTGATCATCCTGAGCGGGGCGGCGACGCCTTCGAGGGTGGTGAACTTGTCCATTGCGCAACGTCCGATCACATTGAAATTGTTCTGTTTCAGGACGCCGCCGGCACTTTGTCAAGTGCGCGGCCGGTCACGCCTGCTTCTCGTTCTTCGGCAACGCGCCGAGCCCGGTCACCCACGACTGCGCCGAGCGAAACCAGTTCTGCTTCTTCGGGGCCAGTTGGGCGCGCTCGCGCAGGATGCCGACCCGCACCATGTAGGCGGCCTGCTTGCCCTCGCCCGGCGTGGTCGAATAGATCGGCGAGCCGCATTTCGGGCAGAACGCCTGCACGCGCGGCCGGCCGCTTTCGGCGGTCGTCTTCACATAGCCGGTGGGCTCGCCGGTCATCTTGAACGCGTCGCCCGGGATCGGCACCGAGACCCGGAACGCCGAGCCGGTGCCGGTCTGGCAATCGGTGCAATGGCAGACCTGGACCTTCTCAGGATCGGCCTCGCCCTCGATGGTGATGAAGCCGCAGTGGCACGCGCCGGTCACTTTCATATCCTCCGTCGTCCTTCTGCCGTCAGTCATAGTCGGCCGCTTGTCTCGATCGCTCGTGCATATCACTATCCGACAGCCCGAAATGATGGCCGATCTCGTGCACCAGAACATGCGTGACGATCGCCCCGAGCGTCTCGTCGTGCTCCGCCCAGTAGTCGAGGATCGGCCGGCGGTAGAGCCAGACCATGTTCGGCATCTGCATCGGCGCGCTCTCGGAACGGAACGGCAGGCCGACGCCCTGGAACAGGCCGAGCAGATCGAACTCGGTCTGCGCGCCGAGTTCGTCCATGACCTCCTCGGTCGGGAAGTCGTCGACCCGGATGACGAGGCCGTCGCACAGGTCGCGGAACCGCTTCGGCAGGCGGCGGAAAGCGGCCTCGGCGAGCACTTCGAGCTCGACCAGCGAGGGCGCCTTGACCGGCCGCCAGGCCAGCGGATCGGAAAACGGGGGATCGGCCATGGACGCCTTTCTAGGCGAGGCGCGCGAATTGGCCAAGATACCGCCAAGATGCGGGGGGACGTTGACGGTCGCGCCACGATGGGCGAGCGTGGCGCGTGAAACTGGGGGTTCGCGCGGCGCCATGATGACACCAGTAGCGGCAACCGTGACGATTGCGGCGTTCGCCTTCGCTACGCTGGCGGCGCCCGCCGCGCAGGCGCAGACCGGCGGCGAACGCAGCGCCAACCAGTCCGCACTCACCGCTTATGCGCAGTACAATACACGGCCGCGCACCCGCATCCGGGTGTCGCCGCGCTGCTTCTACCGAACGCAGTCCACCGATTATCCGGTGCCGTACGAATGCGAGGCGCCCGGCCCCGGCTACGTGCGCGAATGCAACTCAGCGCTCGTGCAGGAATTCCGGCCGAGCGGCACCGTGGTCGTGCCGCGCATGCAGTGCTGGTGGGTGCGAGGCTAACGAGCGCCTAGAAGCGCCGCCGCCATCAAGCGCCGCTCACTTCCACTCCCGGATGTCCACGAAATGCCCGGCGATCGCCGCCGCCGCCGCCATCGCGGGCGACACCAGATGCGTGCGGCCCTTGTAGCCCTGGCGGCCCTCGAAATTGCGGTTCGAGGTCGAGGCGCAGCGCTCGCCCGGCCTCAGCTTGTCGGGATTCATCGCGAGGCACATCGAGCAGCCCGGCTCGCGCCATTCGAAACCGGCGGCGACGAAAATCTTGTCGAGCCCTTCGGCCTCCGCCTGCTCCTTCACGAGGCCCGAGCCCGGCACGATCATCGCATTGACGTTGGCGTGCACCTGTCTTGCCTTCCGCCACTTTGGCGGCGGCGCGCAGGTCCTCGATGCGGCCGTTGGTACATGAACCGACGAACACCCGGTCGATCGCGATGTCGGTGATCTTCTCGCCGCCCTTGAGGCCCATATAGGCGAGCGAGGTCTCGGCCGCGATGCGCTTGTTCTCGTCGGCGATCTCGCCCGGCACCGGCACGCGGCCGGTGACCGAGATCACCTGCTCGGGGCTGGTGCCCCAGGTGACCAGCGGCGGCAGCTTCGCCGCATCGAGCCTGATCTCGCGGTCGAAATGCGCGCCGTCGTCGGAGCGCAGCGTCTCCCAGTAGCGCATCGCCTGCTCCCAGGCCGCGCCCTTGGGCGACTTCGGCCGGCCCTTGACGAACTCATAGGACTTCTCGTCCGGCGCGATGAAGCCGGCCTTGGCGCCGGCCTCGACCGACATGTTGCAGACCGTCATGCGGCCTTCCATCGACAGCGCGCGGATCGCCTCGCCGGCATATTCGAGCGCATAGCCGGTGCCGCCGGCGGTGCCGATCTCGCCGATGATCGCCAGGATGATGTCCTTGGCGGTGACGCCCGGCGGCAGCTTGCCGTCGACCACCGCGCGCATGTTCTTCGACTTGGTCTGGATCAGCGTCTGCGTCGCCAGCACGTGCTCGACTTCCGACGTGCCGATGCCGTAGGCGAGCGCACCGAACGCACCATGGGTCGCGGTGTGGCTGTCGCCGCAAACGAGCGTGACGCCCGGCAGGGTGAAGCCCTGCTCCGGCCCGATGATGTGGACGATGCCCTGCCGCTTGTCGAACTCGTTGTAATATTCGAGGCCGAAGATCTTGGCGTTCTCCGCCAGATATTCGATCTGCGCGGCGCTCTCGGGATCGGGATTGGGCAGATTGCGGTTCGTGGTCGGCACGTTGTGGTCGACCACCAGCAGCGTCTTCTCCGGCGCGCGCACCTTGCGGCCGGTCAGGCGCAAGCCTTCGAACGCCTGCGGCGACGTCACCTCATGGACCAGATGCCGGTCGATATAGATGAGCGCGGTACCGTCCGGCTCCTCGTGCACCAGGTGGTCTTCCCAGATCTTGTCGTAGAGGGTACGGGCCTTGGCCATACGGTATTGCTCCGGAAATCGCGGTGTCTGCTCGCGACATATAGGGTTCGCGCAGTGCTTTAGCGCGTCGCGGCGGGGAGGAAAAGGGCGCGTGGCTTCCTTGTTCCGGGGCCTGCCATGCGGCTAGCATGGTCTGCCACCAGGGAGGAACTCATGGCCAAAACCAAGCCAAAAGCGCAGGCGCGACCCGTCCGGCGGCCGGCCTCGACCAAGCGGCGCGCGCGAGGCCGCGCCGCGAAGGCCCGCAGCAAGTCCCGCCCCAAGGCGCGGCCGAAGCAGGCCTTCGCGGTCAGCCACCACCGGGACGAGGACTTCGACCAGGGGCTGCGCCGTTACGCCCACTACCGCGACCTCGGCCTGGCCAAGGCCACCCAAGGCATGGTGCAGGCCCACGTGATCCGGTTCGTGCCGCCCTGCCGGCCAGAGGAAGTGTCGAAGCTCCACTTCCACGACGTCGAATTCCAGATGGTCTACGTGCTCCAGGGCTGGATCAAGACCGAGCTCACCGGCCAGGGCACCCACACGATGAAGGCGGGAAGCTGCTGGATCCAGCCGCCGCGGATCGAGCACAAGGTGCTCGACTATTCGGACGACTGCGAGGTGCTCGAAATCGTCCTGCCGGCCGACTTCAAGACGGTCGAGCTGGAATAGCGACGTCAAGAAACTCAACCTGGGAGGAAACGATGATCAGAATGATCGCGCTTTGCGCTGCTCTGGCCTTGAGCCTGGGACTGACCGGCACGCTGCACGCACAGCAGCTGCCGGCGGCGACACAACAGACTCAGACGATCAAGCGAACGCCGCTGCAGAAGTTCGACGTTCCCGGCACCAACTACGAGACCGTCATCGGGATCGCCGAGATCGTGCCGAACGTCACCATCGGCCGGCACACGCACCCCGGTCCTGAATCCGGCTACCTGCTGGAGGGCGAGCTGACGCTGATGGTCGAGGGCCAGCCGCCGCTGGAGGTGAAGACCGGCCAGTCGTACCGGGTGCCGCCCGGCGCCATCCACGACGCCAAGACCGGCGCCAGCGGCGCCAAGGTTATTGCGACCTACGTGGTCGAGAAGGGCAAGCCGCTGGCCTCGCCGGCGCCATAACTCCGCGTAACTCCAAACGAAAAGGCCGGACAAGCCGGCCTTTTCTCCACCGCGGAACGATCGCGCGCGGCGCTATTTCTTGGCGGCCTTCGCGGCCTTCGCCTTCGGAGCGGCTTCGGCCCCTTCGACCTCGGCGACGTGCTCCTGACGCTCGGAGATGCGCGCGCGCTTGCCGCGCAGGCCGCGCAGGTAATACAGCTTGGCCCGCCGGACCTTGCCGCGGCGGACCAGCTTGACCGAGTCAACCATCGGAGAATACAGGGGAAATACGCGCTCCACGCCTTCCCCATAGGAGATCTTGCGGACCGTGAAGTTCTGGTTCAGGCCGGAGCCGGCCCGGCCGATGCAGACGCCCTCATAGGCCTGGATGCGGGTGCGCTCGCCTTCCACCACCTTGACGTTGACGATCACCGTATCGCCCGGCGAAAAGTCGGGTAACTCCTTGCCCGCAGACAGTTTTTTGACCTGCTCTTGCTCGAGCGTCTGGATCAGATTCATGGGATTCTCCGTCGGCTGCGCCGGGAATGCGAGCGCACGTCCGCGCCTGAAACGTTCAATTCGGGCGTGCTTCTACGACAAAGAATTCCGTTTGTCACCCGTCTGAACCCCCGTCAAACGGCGCGGATTCGACGTCGAAGACGCATCGAATTGGCGTCGAGGCGGCATCGAACTGCCGTCGAACCGGCGCCGAATTCGCTTCGAATTCGGGCTCTACGTCGAGGACCTCATTAGAGCTCAGCCACGGCCCGATCGAAGCACGCCGGATGAAGGCGAGGGTCACCTGCCGATGGAATCGGCGTTGGCCTACCGGTGTCCCGCCATTTAAATCGTGCCCCTGGCACCTCGCTCATCCCACTCGGGGAAGCGCTTAGCGGTTAGGGACGCCGCGCAGCGACCGGCGGCCGCGCCTGACGCGTCCCGCTGTTGGAGGGTAACGGCGGATAGGTGGCAACCTGGTCCGCACGCTGAGCGACCTTGCGGCGGTGGGCGGGGGCGGCCGGCGCAGGAGTCGCCATCGTCGGCTCGGACTTACTCTCGGACGTTGGATTGGCGACCGCGCGCGCACCCTTGATCGCTGCCAGCGTGCGGCTGTCGAGGTTGTAGAGATCGCGGCGCGTCTGCAGCTTGCCCGCGTCGTCGACAAAAGCGGTCTGATAGGTCAAGTAGATCCAGATCGGCCCCGACCCCAGCGAAATCTCGTGCTCGGCGCTGCCATACAGGCTCTTGACCTTCTCCGCCGTCCACTGCTCCTCAGGCTGCACAATGCTAGCGAGGACCTCGGCATATTTCGCCGGATCCTGCACGCGCATGCAGCCGTGACTCTCGGCCCGCACAACGTGGGCGAACAGGTATTGGTCCGGGGTGTCGTGTTGGAACACCGTCAACCGATTGAAGAAGTTGAAGCGGATGCGCCCGAGCGGATTCTGGCCGCCCGGCGGCATCGTCATCTCCACCTCGCCATCGACGCGCTTTGTGCAAATCCCCATGCGCGCCAGCGTGCCCGGCTCCTTCGCCTCCGCCGGCAGGTACTCGTTCTTCACGATCGACGCCGGCACCTTCCAGGTCGGGTTGATGGTGATGGAATCCATCTGTTGCGCCAGCATCGGGCTCGGCATGCTCGGCTTGCCGATCACGACGCGAGTCGCCCACACCTGCCGCCCCTCGTGCACCACCTTGAGTGTGAAGTCGGGCTCGTTGACCTCAACGCGCGATTTGCGGATTTCGCGCGGGTACCAGCGCCAGCGCTCCATGTTGGCGATGACGATGTCGATGCGACCGTCGTTCGTGGGATTGAGCTTCTTGATCGTCCGCGCGTCGAGATTGCCGGTCGCCGGTAGATCGTTGGCGCGCTGAAAGTCTTTCACGGCATCGGCGAGCGTCTCATCATAGCGCAGATCGGCCGCCTCGCCGGGAACACCGAGCCTTTCGCGCAATTGCGGCACGCGCGCATCTTCCATCGGGCGCTTGCGGTTGAAGGCGAGCACCCGACCCGCCGCGATCCCATCGCGTGCACCGCCGGCTGTCTTACCGCGCAGCTGCGCCAGCGCGGCCTTGAGCTTCTGATAGTGTTCGAGCGTGCACAAGCCCGTTGAGGCTCGCTCAGTCCGCTCGACAGTCATCCGCCCGTGGCACCCCCGCGCGCCACGTTGCCAACCGGCAACAGGCCAGTCGGATTTTTGGCTCCCAGGGCAATGTGCTTTGACGTCCGGCGACGGGGCCTGTTAGGCCACCAACGTCGATCAAGAGCGCCTTGAATGACTCGGTCAAGAATGATGCGCCGATTTGCACCATGGCTTGCAGGGCTATTTTTGATGGCCCAGTTCGCGGGCGTCATGCCGTTGATCGCGGCTCACACGCTGCATGTCTTCGAAAGCAAGCAGGTGGTCTCCGGCGACGACGGCATTACCGCTATCGGTCCTCACGGCACTCACCATCATGGTCTCGCCGATTTGAACGATCAGTGCTGCGCCTTTCATCATCTGGCGGGCGTTCTGTCGTATGCGATGAAAGCCATTCCGGTTCGCATCGCCAAGATCGCGATCGTGTCGCCTCTCGCGATGACGATTGTCGCCGCTGATCCTCTCCTGCTCGAACGCCCACCAAAGTCCTCGTCGTTGATCTGAACCGTCCCGCGCCCGGCCCGCCCGGCCGCGCGCACGTTTGGATTCCGACAGGATGACGAATCATGCCGTTGTTACTTGACTGGCCGTCGTGCGCCTTTCGGCTTCGAAAGACGCCAGCAACCCGTGCGATCCTCATGATCCTGGTCGCGACGCTCGCCGGCGCGAGCTTCGCACATGCCGAAGCGCGCAAGAACGCAGGCAATGGCGGCGAGGTGGACACCGAGCACATGTTCGGTTTCACGGAAGGCAGCGACATCGGCGACAAGGGCGAACGAGAGGTTGAGACCGATTCGACCGGCCGGTTCGGCAAGCTCGGCGGCTCGTATCGCGCGATCGCAACGGCGTTCGAGTACAAATACACGATCGCCGAGAACTTCCGCATTTCAGGCGCAGCCACGGTTGCCGGTTACGACATCGTGGGCGTCAGCGGGCTCGATAACCGCCACGACATTGCATTGCAGTCCGTCTCGTTCAATGCGCGATACCGGCTGCTCGATCGCGAGCACGCGCCATTCGGGTTGACGCTCAGCATCGAGCCGCATGTGGGCTTTATCGACGACAAGGGTGGGGGCCCCGCCAACCAATATCGGGCCGACCTGCTGCTGATTGCCGATCGCGAGCTCCTGCCAAATCGTCTGTTTGGCGCCATCAATATCGGCTTCGAACCGGAGCAGACACGGCTGCACGGCTCCAACGAGACCGCGCGCGAGTCTACTCTCGGCGTGGGGGCGGCACTGTCGCTGCAAGTGATGCCCGGTGTATTTTTCGGTGCGGAGGCGCGCAGCCTTCGACACTACGACGGGCTCGGCCTCAACGCCTTTGCCGGCCAGGCGCTTTATGTCGGGCCGACCTTCTTTGCGCAAGCTGAACGAACGGCTGTTTCTCTCGGCTGCCTGGAACGTTCAAGCTTGGGGCGTGGTTGCCGGCGGCGGCGGCGCACTCGATCTGACAAATTTCGAACGGCATCGAGCTAAGCTGCGTTTGGGCTTCTCGCTTTAACCGGGGGGCCTGCTTTGGTTCGGGGCAGGAAGCGACTATATTTCGCGGAGCCAATACTCAGGAGCACTCATGCACGCGCATTCCGTTGAACGCTGGCAGCATCGTCACGCGTTCCTTGGCGCGCGGCATGACCGCCATGAGCGGCGAACCTGGTTTGTCGTCGCCCTGACGGCGGTCATGATGGTTGCCGAGATCGTCGGCGGTACGTGGTTCGGCTCGATGGCCCTGGTGGCGGACGGATGGCACATGTCCACCCATGCGGCCGCGCTTTCGATCGCGGGGTTTGCCTACTGGTTCGCTCGCAAGCACGCGCATGATCCGCGCTTTACGTTCGGCACCGGCAAGCTTGGCGAACTGGCCGGATTTGCAAGCGCAGTCATTCTGGCTTTGGTGGCACTGTTCATCGGCTACGAATTCGGCGCAGCGCATTCTAGCACCGGTTGCGATCGCGCTACGACGAAGCGATCTTGATTGCGGGTATCGGCCTTGCCGTGAACCTCTTGAGCGCATTCCTGCTGCGCGAGGACCATGACCATCACGAACATCACGGCCATGATCACCACGGGCATCACGATACGAACCTCCGCGCGGCCTATATGCACGTCCTCGCCGACGCCGTGACCTCGGTTCTGGCAATCGTCGCCCTGTTGGCCGCACGCTTCTTTGGCTGGATGTGGATGGACCCGGCAGTCGGACTGATTGGCGCGGTCGTGATCGCATCATGGTCGGTGGGCCTCATTCGCTCATCTGGCATGACGCTGCTCGACATGGTGCCCGATCCGTCGCTTTCGGCGCGGATTAAGGAAAGGCTCGAATTGAAAGGCGACCGGGTGAGCGACTTGCACATCTGGCGCGTCGGTCCGGGACATTCGGCGCTGGTCGCCTCCATCGTCACCGATGAACCTCGCGACCCGTCGATCTACAAGGCTCGGCTGAAAGGGCTAAAAGCCCTGTCGCACGTCACGGTGGAGGTCCACACCTGCCCAGACCAGCATCCGCATGGCGCGCGTTAACCCTTCGGCCGAGGACCTCATTCGAGTCCGGCCATGGCGCTTATTTGTCGGCGCCGCCCCGCGACAATGATGTCGCCGGCGGTCCCTAGGCCTGCTCAGTGCCGCTCGCGGTTTCCTGGCGGGGATGCACATAGTCCTTGAAATCGGCGAAGCCTTTCCAAGCCGGCTCCGGCGGCAAATGGTTTGGCCGCGGCGCATAGACCGACGGCTCGACCAGCTGCATGGCCGGAACATAGCGCGGACAGTTGGGGAAGATGGCGCGAGCCGTGACCCGGACGATGAGCTGCGCGCCGACGGTCAGTGGCAGCAAGGGATCATCGCGGCTGGCGCTTGCGGTTCCATTGATGCGCAGCCGGCGCGGCTTGTCGTGGAGCGCGATGAACAGGATGCCGACGTTGGGATTGACGGTCACATTGCCGAGGCTCTTGAACATCCCGTTGCCGTCATAGTCCGGAAAAGCCAACTCTGACGGTCCGGTGACGCGCACGAAACCCGGCATGCCGCCCTTGAACGAACAATCGGGACGCCCTTCGGCATCGGCCGTTGCGATGAAGAAATAGTTCGCGCCTTCGATGAATTGCTTGTCATCGTCGGTAAAGGCGGTGCGCGTGAGCTTTTCCTCGAGACGGTCGGCGATCCGGCGACTCTCGAACTGATCCTGCAGTTGGCGATTACCCTCGTGGTACATGATCGATGAGGTCATGATGGCCCCTGGCTGTGAGACGCCCGGCAAGATGATGAGATGACGCTCCAAGGCGCCGGTTTCAGCATAGCATGGCCGCTGAACGCTCTGTCGATGGCATCGGCGTTGGCCTCTGACCGGCATCCCGCCACTTGAATCCCGCTCACGCTACATCGGCCGGAATTTTGCCGGCCGGTCCCCGCAATCGTGACGATCGATGCACATGCATCAACCCTCGCCTGGTTTGGCGGAGTGCGATCGACTGGCTGTCGAAGGATCAGAAAATGGCGGCGGCTTGGGAGCGGCCCACGGACGTGAGAGGCAGCTTTTGCGATCAGAGAGTAACTTCGTTCGGCTTTTTTCTGCGGAAAAATACGGTACCTTTGTAGGTCCCAAAAATCACGGTGCAGCCGTTGGCGATCGCGAACGCCTCGGCTTCCGAACGCGCCGTCTCATCCAATTCACCTGGCGGAAAGAGTCGCCGGTAGATCGATAAATCGATTGCAACGCCGTAACCGGGATCTACCTTCGCAAGTTCTTTGGAGAAATCATCGAGGGAATAAATCGTACCCATCACGCAATTCCATGATCAAAGTACCCGGTCGAATAGGAACGGCGCGTGCAAGTCGTATTGTTAATATATTACACGTGAATTTAGTATGAATGATGATTCGTAAATATCTTATTAAGCTCCATCGCTTACCTTGGTTATCGCACTAGGTCTATTGCTTATATTGTCGCTTAGACCGGCGAGGCGAATTAATGCATCGCGTAACTCTCATTGGCGATATTCTTGCCAACCAAGCGTCGCTTTGTGGCCAGTTCGCCGGCATTCTTGATATTCAGATCGAGTCCCTTGAGGGCGCGCTACGGTCGCCCCCCGGACCTTCGACCGTTGTCTGTATCGATCTCATCAAGGAAACGCGGCTTCTCGATTTGAAGGAATGGCTCAAGCACAAGCCCGCGCATGCAAAGGCTATATTCGTAACCGACAAGGCTTCGCATCTGGAGAACACACGGGCCCTTGCAATCGGGGCAACGGACGTCTTGCATCAACCGCTTGATGGACGCGCGCTGCTCACGAAATTGTGGGGCGACGTCGAAGCATTGTCCGCCGATCCCAACAATGCGGCTATCCGAAAATCTCCAGCGGTTTCGACGGCGGTCGATACATTGAAAAGCATCTTCTCTTCGGCATGCCTTGGAGAGCCGCTCAACCCGGCGTCGATCAATTCCGCCGGCGGCGCCATTGTCGGCCACGTCGAAGCGCAAGGTCTTGCCGCTTGGATCGATACGGTCCGGACACACCACAGCATGACCTATCAACATTGCCTGCTCGTCACAGGGCTGGCAGTGGCTTTCGGCCAAAAACTCGGACTATCCAGGGCGGATCGGCAACGGCTGTCGTTCGCCGGCATGCTCCATGACATCGGCAAGGCGCGAATTCCTCTGGCCATTCTCGAAAAGCCAGGGCCCTTGAATGCGGACGAGATGGGGGTCATGAAAAAGCATCCGCAATTCGGCTTCGATGCATTGGGGACGGTGCAGGGACTACCGGCCGAGATGCTCGATATGGTGGTTCACCACCACGAGTATCTCGATGGCTCCGGATATCCGCACGGCCTGCACGCCAGCGAGATCTCGGATCTGGTCCGCATCATTACAATCGCGGACGTGTTCGGCGCGCTCATTGAGCGGAGATCCTACAAGCCGCCGTTTTCGGGATCGGCCGCATTCCAGATACTCCTGGATATGGGGCCCAAGCTCGACAAGGATCTGGTCCGGGAATTCCGACCGGTCGCTCAGCTTGGGCTCGAAGAATAGCCGTCTGCAGCCGTCCCGGTGTCATCCTGAAACTGCGGGCCGCGTCGCCAGCATCTCCATGTTGGCGACTTTGCGTCGCTTGCCGTCGCCGCGTTTCGGTCTTGTTCGGAGGATAGGGTTTCGCGCTATCGAAGGTTCGTGCGAATGTCCCACTCAAATTTGCTCCGCTTCGTCATCGCAATCGGCGCCGTCCTGCTGGCGCCGAGCGCCGTGACCTTCGCGCAATCAACGCCGGCAGACCAGCCGGCAAAGCCCGCGCCCGCTGAGGTCGTCGTGCAGAGCTGTTGGCATCCCGGATTGTCGCGCAATATCGGCATCGCGGAACCGAGTTGCGATGCCCCGATGGCCAAGGCGGTGCGTCCCGCCGACTCGCAGCAGAACGAGGACGCGCCCGGCCCTGCCCAAGCCCGGCGCCGATTAGCCGCCGAAGCATCCAGGGCGCGGGTGCGCCCGACAATCAAGCGCTGAGAGGCAGCGCCGGATCGCCAAGGGCTCGGGAAACAAATATGAGCCGCTGCGCGACTTTCTCGCGAAGCAGAAACGGGACGAGTTCGTTCTGTCGCTCAAGGAGATCGAAGCCATCCTCGGCTTCGAGCTGCCGCGCAGCGCCCAGCGCGCCGAATGGTGGGACGACGATACGCCCCAGTATCCCCGGCTGCAGCGCCAGGCGATCCGGGACGGCGGATTCGACTCCCGGCGATTGCCCGACGGCCTGACGGTGCGGTTCCGGCGGACATAACCGACTAAGCCGGCTTGGGAAGGCCGCCGCAGATTAAAACGGCTTGGCAATACCAAGGCGCGGGATCAGCGTGACGATCGAGCCCAGAACGAGGTTCGACGTCCGATCGTGCGCAATCGGCGCATCGTCGATCGTGGATGTGGACGGCATCAATCGTAGCGCGTGCATGACCAGCAGCATGCAGACGCCCCAATTGGCCACCCAGCGCGAATAGTCGAACACGACGATGCCGATGACGAGATAGCCGAGCGTGATTCCGCCGATCCCCAGAGCGAACATCTTGCGGTCCGGCCCGGCAAGCGAAGCGATCATCGACCTGGCACCACACGATGACCGGAAAATGCAGCGCAATCACCGCCAGAAAGATCGGTATTCGCCACGCGTTTCGGAAAAACACCGCGCTCGTCGCCGCAAGCTCCTCGTGGATCGTCGCGTACCACATCGATACGCCAACGGGGATGATCTCGTCGGTTGCACGTTGCTGCATATAGGCGATCAGCGTTTCGCGCGGCACCGGAACGACGCCGAAAAACGCCGCGGCGATGAAGGTCATCCCGAATATCAGCACGAAGGCTAGCGCCGCAGGCGGCCTTGAGCGGCGAACGGTCCGACAGCCAGTAATAGCGCACGAACGCGATCAAGCAGATCGTGGGGATATAAAGCAGAAAGTGAAGATGATGCACCAGAATAAGCAGGACACAGGCGGCGCCGATGACGAACGGATAGATCGGCCCGATCGGAATCAGCAATGCGGCAAAGCCGACGATGCAGCCGTAAATGTCGAAATATCCGATCGAGTACATGAAATTCTTCAGGAACAACGGCGATCCGAACATGAATGCAAACAAGGGAATATTGCGCCGATCGAAGCTGAAAATCCGCCTGAACGCCAGGATGAACAAGCCAGCCGCGGCCAGCCAGGCGGCAAGACCCAGAATATAGACGGCGCTGACCGGGACCTTGGCGACGAACAGCGAGAGGATGCTGCCGATCAAAGCGCGTTTGGCGAAACCGAAATGATACGTCACCAGCAGATGAAGATATTCGTGGTTTGGATAGTGGAAGGAAATCTTATAGGCGAACAAGGCCGCAAAAATTACGACGTCGATCGCGATCATGATTTGCCAGGGCGACAGACCGTCTCGCAGTGATGAACGAATGCTGCACCCGCCCGGCTTGAGAATGGCCTGGCCGAGATTTACCAGCCGGTGGCTGTGCTGGAAAGCTTCCCGGCACGGCGAACGTTGCTAGTCGAGCCGGTCGAGCGGGCGTCCGGCCAGCGCCGGATCGTCGGGAGGAGCGAACACCGCCATCACCCCGGCGGTGCGCTCGAAGGCATCGCGCACGAACACGAACCGGCCGGGGAAATGCGCTTCGCGGCCGCCGGCGCAGCGGACCGGGATCAAGGCCGCGGCGCCCTCGTGCAGCGGCGCCCCGCGGGCGATCGCCGCGCGGAAGCCCGCCCAGTGCCGCTCGCGGTAGCGCTCCGGCACGATCAGGTCGAGCGTCTCGCCCGACCGCATCGGCCGCCGCATGACCGAGCAGCTTTTCGGCGCCCGCCGACCACACGCGAATGACGCCGTCGGTGTCCGCGATCACGATGGCGTGGCGGGCCGGATCGGCGTTCTGCGCGGCGCTGCGATACGCCGCCCACAGATCGGGCCGCCGCGCGCGCGTGAGCATCTGCGCCTGCTCATGCCGCCAGGCCGCGATCTTGGCGTGATCGCCGGAGGTGAGCACGTCCGGGATGGCGCGGCCCTCGAACAGCTGCGGGCGCGTGTAGTGCGGATATTCGAGCAGCCCGTCGGAGAAACTCTCCTCCGCGCCGGAGGCCTCCTTGCCCATGACGCCGGGGAGGAGCCGCACGCAGGCGTCGATCAGCGCCATCGCGGCCAGCTCGCCGCCGGAGAGGACGAAATCGCCGAGCGAGATTTCTTCGAGCGCGCGCGCCTCGATCAGCCGCTGGTCGACGCCCTCGAAGCGGCCGCACACGATCACCGCGCCCGGCCCGCGCGCCAACGTGGCGATGCGCGCCTGCGTCAGCGGCGCGCCGCGCGGCGACATCAGGAGGCGCGGACGCGGATCGCCCGCGCGCGCTGACCGCATCGAGCGCGCGCGCCAGCACGTCGGCGCGCATCACCATGCCGGGCCCGCCGCCGGCCGGCGTGTCGTCGACCGAGCGGTGCTTGTCGGTGGCGTGGGCGCGGATGTCGACCGCGTCGAGCGACCACAGCCCGGCGGCCAGCGCCTTGCCGGCGAGGCTCGCGCCGAGCGGGCCCGGGAACAGGTCGGGGAAGAGGGTCAGGATGGAGGCGCGGAACATGGTCAAGACAGACGTTTCCTTGGAAGCGGGATTGAGGCCGATCGTTGCCGCCTAACGCGCATCGATCTTGACCAGGTGGGAAACCTTGTCCTCGTGCACGACCGCGCGCAAGCCGATCTTCAGGTCGGGCCGCATCGCGCGCAGTCGTTCGACTTGATCGAGCGTCAGGAACGCCCAGGCCGGCCCTTCCAGGGTGGACAATTTGTCGGCCGGGATCATCCGAATGGCGCCGGGGATATAGGCCATCACGTTGTTGTTGAAGGTGACCGGTTCGCCATAGATCGGAGCAGGCTCGGCTTCGACCACCGCATTGATGACGCGCGCGGCAATCCGGCTGCGCTGGAAGGCGTCCGGCCAGAGCGGCATCACCAGCCAGTTGACGATCACCCCATATCCCAACAGGCACGCGGCGACGCCAAGTGCCGCCTTGACCAGTGCGGGCCGCGCCTGACGAAAGCGCTCGAAGGCCAGCCCGCCAAGGACCGCGACCGCGAGCGCCGCGGGCATGGCATAGCGGGTGGCCACACCGCCCGGCCACACCGCCAGCAAGGCCGTACAGCAAACGGCATAGAGCACGAGCGCAAGCGGCAGGTCCTCGGCGCGGGACGGCGCGGCACGGAAACGGCCTTCGGCGTAGAGCGTCTGAACTGCGAATGGCACCGCCAGGATCGCCGCCGGCAGCAGTTGGAGCGTGAGGGTGACCGTGAATTTGACGACGTCTGCGATCTCCTTCAGGACGGTCGTGTCAATGGTCAATCGGGAATGGCCCGCCCATACGCTTAAATCCGTGCGGCTGGTAGATGGCGGCGTACCAGCCGAGCGCCACCGCTGCGGCGATGGCGTTGGCCAGGATGAAGCCCGGCAGCTCATCCCAATGGCGGCGCAGCACCAGGAACGCGCCGACACCGAGCAGGAAGTAGGCGGCAGGCTGCGGACCTTTGATCAAAGTCGCAGCCGCGAGCAACAGGCCCGTCGCCAGCCAGCGCCAGAGCGTCGGTCCGCCCCTGACATGACCCTCCCACCAGACCATGAAGGCGCCGAACAGCATCACCGAAAGCATCACGTCCGGTTCAGCCGTCGTCCGCTTCTGCAGAATGATCGGCGACAGCAAGAAGCACGACGCGGCGAACGAGGCGGCAAGCGCGCTGACTTGCGTGCGCGCCAGACGGAAGACCAGAATGCCCCCGACGAGAAGAGACGCCACGTGCGGCAGCCGCACGGTCCACTGATTGATGCCGAACACGGATCCCAGCACCGCGATCAGCCACGACATCAACGCGGGCCGCTCGACAAAGCGCATGCCGTAATGATGGGGAACGATCCAATGTCCGTCCTCCAGCGCACCGCGCGCCAGCGCGACCACCGTGCCTTCCTCGTAATGAAAGCCGCGCAGACTGATGGCCGGAACGATCAGCACGAACCACAGCAGCAGACACACCCACGGGACGACCTTCGAGGTCTCCAGACGCGAAACGTCGAGTTTCTGAAGCATGTTGGTGGGCGTCGATCGCATGACTCTTGTATACGAGGCATCGTAACGGCTCGATCGACTGTCCTGATAGGGGCTAGATGTTGCCAGGGGACCCGGTTGGCCGCCATCCCGGCGCGCGATCGCGCTGGCCCGGATTGACGCGGTCGTGCGCTTCTTCCACAGTCGGCTGCTTTTATTCCGTATTCGGGCATCGGCCACCAGCTTCGCTTGTGCTCCGCGTCCTGCGCGCGTCGCGCAGCCCCACAAATCGGTCTGGAGGATAAGATGCGGTTGCTATTGATTTTGACGACGATGCTGACCGTCGCGGCGAGCCTCGCGGCTACGCCTGCCTATGCGCAGAGCTGCCAGCAATTGTGGGTCGAGCGCAATCAGTACTTCAACGCCGATCCTCTATTTCAGGAAGATAAAATTTCTCCTCGATCGCGGACTTAAGTTTGACGAAGTGATCGTATTTTCAGACATATCGGACGTCCAAGACGAGGCGAACCACGACTATTGCTTCAAACGACCCAACGCGCCGATCAATTTCGGCAACGCCGGCTGCCGGAACCGCTCGTCCAGCGGACGTCTTGGATTGGGATCCGCGCGATACGTTCGGGATATCCGATCAGATCGTAAACACCATCAAGCACTATCTATATTGGTACACGGGCATCACGAAGCGCCGACTCTCAATAACGACGGGGCGGATGGACGATCCGGGCTGACGTCGGCGGAGCGCCGCGGGGTGGAAGGCGGGATCGAGCGATCCTGAAACACATGCAGGCGCTCGCCGACCTGCTGGCGAAACACTCGATCCCCCTGACGATCGTCGTCTATCCCTGGCGGTCGAGCTTGATGGGATGCTCGCACAGCGGCTTATGCAGCCGGCGGTTACATTCTCCAGCGCGCGATCCGAACGCCGAAACGCCCGGTATTGATCTCAAACGCATTTGCGCCGCCGGTCTCGGACCGGCCGGACCAAATACAAAAAAGGAGAGAGCGGGAGGGCATCCCGCTCTCTGCACCGCCGCGATCCGCGATCGCAGTCAGACGTTACCAGCCGCCGGTGATGTCCTGCACCGACTGACCGTTGCGAACCTGGGCCGTGCCCGGCGCAACCGAGCCGAGCAACACGATCGCCGCAAGCGCGAGTCCGAAAATCTTGGTCATGGTCATCTCCTGTTTGTCCGCACACCGGAAGTGGCGTGCAATGTTTTTATAGGGCGGCGCGATCCGCTCGTATGTGAAGCAGCTCACTAAGCCCTGCCGAAAAAATGCGGCCATCGCCGTGAGTGAGCTAGTTCACTTGCGGGGGACCGCGCCGGGTCTATGGAGTCGCACACCAAGTCAATTGCGATCAGGGAGACAAGCCATGAAGACCATCGTGCAGATCGTCTTGGCCGGCGCCATCCTTGTGAGCGTCGCCTACACCGGAGGTCCCGGCAACGGCGACGATCGTTGCCTGTGGCCGACCAATCCGAACAGCCCGGAATGCGCCCGCAACGACCTGCCCTCGGAACCGGCCTGAGCGGCAGACGGAAACGGCCGGCCGAGGCCGGCCGATGCGGCTCACAAAAAGCGGATCGTGATGTCCAGCATGTAGGCGACGGATCCGACCGCGGTGCCGAGCAGAAACCTGAGCATCCCATTCTCCCGTCGCAGCAATATGCCGGCGGGTATGGAACGCGGATGGTTAACAAAAGGTTGCGATCCGGCGCGCGGTGTCCCGATTTGGCGCGAACGCCGGCGGCGGCCGTCTGCCGGCTGCGGAACGCCAGGGGTTGGCCGGCGGCGCAACCGTTGCGGTCGCTGACACCAGCGACGCTCCTGGAAATCGGTCGTCGACGGCGTCGCCGGCGCGATATACTTCGCCAATGGCGCGGGGCAATGCCGGCAACGATGACGCCGGCATCCGCCCGTAACAAAGCCAGCGAGACAAATCCCCGGGAGGATGACATGCGCTTCGCCCTGCATTGCCTGAGCTTCGCGGCTCTCGTCGCGTCGGCGACCGTCACGGCCGCCGCCGAGATCCGCGTGCTGACCGTCGGCTCGACGCAATTCGCCGCCAAGGCGATCGGCGAGGCGTTCGGCAAGGCCACCGGCCATACGGTGACGTTCACCGTCACCGCGCCGTTCCTGATCGACAAGGAGCTCGCGGCCAAGCCGTTCGACGCGGTGATCGTCGCGGCGCCGCAGATGGCGGGGCTGGACAAGGCCGGCCAGCTCAAGCCGGGCAGCCGCGTCGCGATCTCGCGCGTCGGCATCGGCGTCGTGGTCCGCGACGGCGCGCCGCTGCCCGACATCTCGACGCCCGAGGCGTTCAAGCGGACCATGCTCGCCGCGCGTTCGATCACCTACAGCGATCCGGCGGTGCCGAACCTCGCGGGCGGCGTGGCGACCGAAGCGCTGAGCAAGGCCGGCATCCTCGATCAGATCAAGCCGAAGGTGCGGCTGGCGATGCTCGGCCCGGGCGCGGAGCTCATCATCAAGGGCGAGGCGGAGCTCGGCTTCTTCAACCTGAGCGAAGTGCTGCCCGGCCTGAAGGTGGTCGGCCCGGTGCCGGCCCCGCTGCAGGGCTACACGTTCTACGAGATGGCGGTGCTGGCGAAGAGCGCCGCGCCGGCCGAGACCGCGGCGCTGATCGGCCAGATGGCGAGTGCGGGCTCGGGCGACACGTGGCGGGCGGCCGCGCTCGAACCGGCCGCGGCCTATCAGGGCGCGAGCAAATAGGCGGACCGGCGAGGCACGCGCTCGCACGATCCGGTCGTCGTCGATTTGGGAAATGACCAGCCGTCCGTCCTGGACGTACTGGGACCATGTTGCCGAACGACAGCCACTTCAATTCGGCGGTGGCGTTATGACAATGAGAGGTTTACCGACCGCTAGAGAACCTGGTTAATCATTTCACGCCGCGCAAAGGCTGCGGCGTGGTGCCGCAAAACACAGAAAAACCGCTATCGGCTCGCATTCACCCATTGTTACAGTTGCGGCCGGCTGAGTAATCGCCTATGGCCGACTGACCCTCGCCCCCAACAACGGATCCGATTTGGACAACGCCCCGCGCCCTGCACGACCGTCCGCGCCGTCCGATGTGCGCCGCTGGGTGGAAATTCTTGCCCGCTACCGACAGCCCAGCCACGTTCGCAGCACGCTCGAGATCGCGATCACGCTCGGGCCGTATGTGGCGCTCTGGGCGATGGCCTGGGCGGCGTACTATTTCGGCTTCTGGTGGCTGTCGCTGCTGATCACGGTGCCGACCGCGGGCTTCCTGGTCCGGCTGTTCATGATCCAGCACGACTGCGGCCACGGCTCGTTCTTCCGCCACCGGCTGGCCAACGACTGGGTCGGCCGCGTCCTCGGCGTGCTGACGCTGACGCCGTACGATTTCTGGCGCCGGGCGCACGCCGTGCATCACGCCAGCTCGGGCAATCTCGACCGCCGCGGCCTGGGCGACGTCGACACGCTGACGGTGCGCGAATATCTGGCGCTGTCGCGCTGGGGCAGGCTCTGCTATCGCCTCTACCGGCATCCGGCGGTGATGTTCGGCATCGGCCCGGCCTATCTGTTCGTGCTGCGGCAGCGGCTGCCGATCGGCATGCTGCGCGGCGGCTGGCAGCCCTGGCTCAGCACCATGGCGACCAATTTCGCGATCGCGCTGATCGTCGCCGCGCTGATCTGGCTGATCGGCGTCGGACCGTTCCTGCTGGTGCATCTGCCGGTCATCCTGATCTCCGGCGCGATCGGGGTGTGGCTGTTCTACGTGCAGCACCAGTTCGACCCGACGTTCTGGGCGCGCGACGGCGAATGGACGCTGCACGAGGCGGCGCTGTACGGCAGCTCGCACTACGAACTGCCGGCGGTGCTGCGCTGGTTCACCGCCAACATCGGCGTGCATCACGTGCATCACCTGAGCAGCCGGATTCCGTTCTACCGCCTGCAACGGACGCTGCGCGATCATCCCGAGCTGCGCAGCGTCAGCCGGCTGACGATGCTGCAAAGCTTCCGCTGCGTGCGGCTCGCGCTGTGGGACGAGGGCAAGCAGCGCCTGGTCTCGTTTCGCGAGATGAACCGCTAGTCCGCCTCTCCCGGCGCGTCCGGGCATCGCCCGCTCTCTCCAAACGTGTGTTCAAAGCCCTGGCCGCCCCCTATCATCGGGCGTGGCAACCAGGGAGCTCATGGCAGTGGCCAGGCAATACGAAACGGACGTCGCGATCATCGGCGCGGGCGGCGCCGGCATGGCGGCGGGCATCGAGGCGCGCGACGCGGGCGCGCGCGTCATCGCCTTCGAGAAGGCCTCCGAGCTCGGCGGCGCCGCCATCATCTCCGGCGGCGGCTGCCTGATCGTCGGATCGGAGCTGCAGAAGCAGCACGGCATCGAGGACACGCCGGACCTCGCCTTCAAGGACTGGATCGAGTGGGGCGGCCCGTCGGCCGACGCGGTCTGGGCGCGCTACTACATCGAGCACACGCTGCACGACCTCTATCGCTGGTCCGAAGGGCTCGGCGTGAAGTGGGTCGACCTGAAATTCCAGGAAGGCAATTCGGTCATGCGCTGGACGCGCGCCGAGCGCAACGGGCTGGGCCTGATGACGCACCTGATCGACGCCTTCCGCCGCAAGGGCGGCGAGATCGTGCCCGACACCGAGATCACCGGACTTGCGATCGACGAACGGCCGCGTCACCGGGCTCGAGGGCCGCGACGCCAAGACCGGCGAGCCGGTGATCGATCAAGAGCAAGGCCGTCGTGGTGGCGACCGGCGGCTTCAACTCGAACATCGACATGGTGCTCGAGTTCAATCCGGGGCTGCGCAACGACAAGGTGCTGGAAGGCTCGGGCCGCGGCTCGACCGGCACCGGGCACCGGCTCGCGCGCCAGGCCGGCGGCTATCTCACGCACATGGACCACATCTGGTTCTACGTCTACGCGACGCCCGACTACCGCGATCCCAAGCAGCGCCGCGGCCTGGTGTTCCGCCTGGTGCCCGGCAACATCTGGGTCAACCAGCAGGGCCGCCGCTTCCACAACGAGGCGATGTCGGGCGGCAACTCGGCGAGCCCGGCGCTGTTGGCGCAGAGCCCGCGCCATGCCTGGGCGATCATGGACACGCCGATGACCTCGACCATGGAGATCGCCGATCCGTACTATCGCGACGGCGACAAGGTGGTGCGCGCCAAGGTGATCGAGCTGCTCGACAACTCGCCGTTCATCCGCAAGGCCGATACGCTCGCCGAGCTGGCCGCGAAGATGGGCGTCGACGGGCCGGCCTTCCTCGCCACCGTCGAGCGCTACAACGAGCGCGTGCAAGAAGGGGCTCGAAAAGGAGCCGGAGTTCGGCAAGCCGCTGAAGACGTCGAAGGCGTTCGACACGCCGCCCTACTACGCGGTGCAGATCTTCCCGCTGGCGCGCAAGAATTTCGGCGGCGTCAAGACCGACCTGCAATGCCGCGTGCTCGACAAGCACTTCGAGCCGATTGCGGGGCTCTATGCGGCGGGCGAGGTCGCCGGCATGGCGGGCGGCCACATCAACGGACGCGCCGGGCTCGAAGGCACCATGCTGGGCCCGGCGATCTTCAGCGGCCGCGTCGCCGGCGGCTGGGCCGCGCAGGCGTCGGGCCACGGCGCGGGCTTCGTCGGCAAGGCGAACCGCTGATCACGTGACGCGCGTAGGGTTGGCGCGCAGATCGGCGCGGATGCGCTCGATGATCCGGCCGAGCTTGTTCTGCCCCTTGCCGTCGCGGCCGACGCCCCAGTAGGCATCGTGGTTGGGACCGTCCTCGGCGATCGGCTCGTCGCCGGTGGCGAGCAGCAGCGCGCGCAATGCGGGATGCAGCGCGAACTTCCGCCGCACCGCGCGATCCATCACGGCGTCCTTCACCGCGTCCCAGTCGGGACGCATCTTGTCTTGGTGCTGGTCGGCGAGATTCTTGGTGATGATCGGTTTCGCGGCGGCGCGGATCTTCGCCTGCATCGCCGGATCGGTGAACTTCTGCGCCTGGTAGTAGTGCTCGCTGGTCGGCCAGTGCTCGCCGTCGAGCGCGATCGGGAACGGCGCGAAGTTCGAGAACTCGCGATAGGTCGCGGATTGCGAGTAGAAGCGGATCGTCATCGGCGGCAGCAGAGCACGGCCGTCCGCCGCGCTCAATCGATCTGCAATTTCGCCTGCTCGATGATCGCCTTCCACATCGCGGCCTCCGCCTTGACGAAGGCGGCGAACTCCGCCGGCGGGCTCGCGATCGCGCTCATGTGGTACGGCCCGAGCACCTTGTCGCGAAATTCGGGATCGTTCGCCATCGCCTGGACCTCGGCGCTGAGCTTGGCGACGACGGCGGGCGGCGTTCCGGCCGGCGCAAACAGCCCGAACCAGGCCTTGGCCTCGTAGCCCGGCACGGTCTCGGCGACCGTCGGCACGTCGGGGAGAACCGAAACGCGCTCCTTGGTCCCGATGCCGAGAATGCGGATCTTGCCGTCGCGATGCAGTTGCAGCGACTGGCCGAGGCTCACGCTGGTGACGTTGACGTGGCCCGCGACCACGTCGGCGACCATCGGGGTCGCGCCCTTGTACTGGACGCCCTGGAATTTCACGCCGGCCATGCTCTGCAGCATCTCCATGTAGAGATGGCTGGTCGAGCCGAGACCGAAGCCCGCGAACGTGACCTCGCCGGGCTTCTGCTTGGCGAGCGCGATCAGCTCGCGCATGTCTTTTGCGGGCACCGAGGGATGCGCGAAGATCACCTGGTCGGCCTTGGCGATGCCCGAGACCGGCACCAGTTCGGTGAACGGGTTGTAGGACAGCTTGCTGTAGAGGCTCGGATTGATGGCGATCGGCCCGTCGAGCCCGAGCAGCAGCGTGTAGCCGTCGGGCGGCGCGGTGGTGACCGCGGTCGCGCCGATCTGGAAGTTGCCGCCGGCGCGGTTCTCGATGATGACCTGCTGGTTGAAGGCCTTCTGGAAGCGGGCGGCGACCGCGCGCGCGGTCGCGTCCGAGAGCCCGCCCGGCGCCACCGGCACCACGATCTTGATCAGCTTGTCGGGATATTCGGCGGCGGCGGGTGCGGACGCCGACAGCAGGCCAAGCCCGGCGAGGATCGCAACGCAGGTTGCCCGCAGCCACGCCCTTTCAGCAACGCGCTCGTTCATGGGTCGCTCCCGTTTCTCTCGTTCGCACACGCGAAAATCGTGCAATCGCCATGCCAAATAGTCTGGCGGCTTCGCGCGGTTGTAGCAACGGCGGAGCCGAGCGCGACGCGCGTAACTGGTTGTCGGGAAATGCGAGGCGATGCGACTTTGTCCGGCCCTCGCCCCGCGCTTGCGGGGAGAGGGTGGCGAGCGAAGCGAGCCGGGTGAGGGGCAGGCCGTGCGGCAAGACTCCACTCCGGCCCCTCACCCCGACCCTCTCGCGCGCACGAGCGGGGAGAGGGAGCGCGACGCCGGCGTGATTGGCACGAAGTCAATTGGTTGGATCGCGCTCGTCGGGCGCGCCGGTCGCGGCCGGCGGCACCACGGTGAGCGCGCCGGCCGCGATGTCGACCTTGGGCACGACCGCCTCGGTGAACGGCAGCATGACGGTCATGCCGCCCGCGGCCGGCCTGATCTCCAGCAGGTCACCCGCGCCGAAATCGTGGATCGCCACCACCGTGCCGAACTCGGCGCCGTCGGCGGTGAGCGGCGGTGAGCCCGATCAGGTCGGCGTGATAGAACTCGCCGTCGTCCGTCGCCGGCAGCCGTTCGCGCGGCACGTAGAGATCGAGATTGCAGAGCCGCTTCGGCCGCGGTGCGGTCGGCGACGCCCTTGAAGCGCACCACCAGGAAGCCCTTGCCGGGGCGGCAGGTCTCGATCTCGAACGCGCGCCGGCCGTCCGCGCTTTCGAGCGCGCCGTAGCGCGTGACCGCGAGCGGATCGCCGGTGAACGAGTTGAGCCGCACCTCGCCGCGCAGACCGTGCGCGGCGCCGATGCGTGCGACGCAGACGCGTTCGGTCACGTCCGCCTATCCGGCGAGCGACGGAAGCATCAGCTCGCGGGCGCGGCGGCCTTGGCGGCCGCGGCGGCGTCGGCGGCGGCCTTGGTGGCGGCCTCGATTTGCGCCTTGCGCTCCTTGCGCGGAATCGCGCGCGTCGGGTTGTTGCGCTTCTCGCGCGTCATGATGCCGGCGGCGTCGAGGAAGCGCGACACGCGGTCGGACGGCACCGCGCCCTTGGCCATCCAGGCCTTGACCTTCTCCATGTCGAGCTTGAGCCGCTCGGTCTTTTCCTTCGGCAGCAGCGGATTGAAGAAGCCGAGCCGCTCGATGAAGCGGCCGTCGCGCGGCGAGCGCGAGTCGGCGACCACGATGTGATAGACCGGACGCTTCTTGGTGCCGGCACGGGCCATGCGGATGACAACAGGCATTTGATTCTTCCTTTCGTCGTTAGCTCTTGATCGTCGTGAATTCGTTGCGTGGTCATTTCTTCTTCCCGAACTCCAGGAAGCCCCAAGCCCGGCGGCTTGCCGCCGAGACCGGGAAGCAGCGGACCGCCCGGCATCGTGGACGGCAGGCCCGGCATGGTCGGCGGCAGACCGCCGGCGCCGGACATTCCGGGCGGCAGGCCGCCCGGCATCTTCTTGGCGAGCTCGGCCATCTGCTCCGGCGTCGGCATCGGCGCGCCGCCGCCCATGCCCAGCATGTTGGCGAGGCCGGCCATCGGGCCGCGCTTGCCCGAGCCCATCATCTTCATGACGTCGGCCATGTTCCGGTGCATCTTGAGGAGCTTGTTGACGTCCTCGACCTTGGTGCCGGAGCCGGCCGCGATGCGCAGCTTGCGCTTGGCCTTGAGGATGTCGGGGTGGCGGCGCTCGCCCGGCGTCATCGAATCGATGATCGCCATCTGCCGCTTGAGCACCTTCTCGTCCAGGTTCGCGGCCGCGAGCTGATTTTTCATTTTCGCGATGCCCGGCATCATGCCCATCAGCCCGCTCATGCCGCCCATCTGCTGCATCTGGGTGAGCTGGTCGCGCAGGTCGGCCAGATCGAACTGGCCCTTGCGCATCTTCTCGGCGACGCGCGCGGCCTTCTCGGCGTCGATGGTGGCGGCGGCCTTCTCGACGAGCGTGACGATGTCGCCCATGCCGAGAATGCGGTCGGCGATGCGCGAGGGATGGAAGTCCTCGAGCGCGTCCATCTTCTCGCCGGTGCCGATCAGCTTGATCGGCTTGCCGGTGACCATGCGCATGGAGAGCGCGGCGCCGCCGCGGCCGTCGCCGTCGACGCGGGTGAGCACGATGCCGGTCAAGCCGACGCGCTCGTTGAACGAGCGCGCGAGATTGACGGCGTCCTGGCCGGTGAGCGCATCGGCGACCAGCAGAACCTCGTGCGGATTGGCGGTGCGCTTGACCTCGGCGGCCTCCGCCATCATGGCGTCGTCGAGCGTGGTGCGGCCGGCGGTGTCGAGCAGCACGACGTCGTAGCCGCCGAGCCGCGCGGCCTGGATGGCGCGCTGTGCAATCTGCGGCGGCTTCTGGCCTTCGACGATCGGCAGGGTCTCGACGCCGATCTGCCGGCCGAGCACGGCGAGCTGCTCCATCGCGGCCGGACGGTAGACGTCGAGCGACGCCAGCAGCACCTTGCGCTTCTGCTGGTCGGCGAGGCGGCGGGCGATCTTGGCGGCGGTCGTGGTCTTGCCGGAGCCTTGCAGGCCGACCAGCATGATCGGGATCGGCGCGGCGGCATTGAGGTCGATCGGCTCGCTCTGCGCGCCGAGCGTCTGGATCAGCTGGTCGTGCACCAGCTTGACGACGAGCTGGCCGGGCGTCACCGACTTGATCACCTCGACGCCGACCGCACCCGCCTTCACCTTCTCGGTGAAGCTGCGCACCACGTCGAGCGCCACGTCGGCTTCGAGCAGCGCGCGGCGGACTTCGCGCATCGCCGCGTCGACGTCGGACTCGGTCAGCGCGCCGCGGCGCGTGAGCTTGTCGAGAATGCCGCCAAGCCGTTCGGACAGGCTGTCGAACATCGCGTCTCTTTCGTCCTACTCCGATCTCGCAAACAGCTTTGCGCCCGAGGGCGCATCGCGCTGTCGGGCGGGGGCCTCCGGCCTCTCAGGACCGGTCGGCGAAGCTTGCAGTCGGCTCTTTGCGAGAGCGCGCGGAACCTATGGTCGGGAGGGGGCCAAGTCAAGGAAAGTGCGCAAGGGAACCCGCGAAAACCGGCCAGAATCGGCCTATGCGGCGCCAGGGCGGCTTACCGCCCCGGCCGGCTTTCGCTAGTCTTTGCCGCAAAATAGAGCCTGGCGGGACGAACCCGCCGGAGCAGGACCGGGAGGAAGCCATTCGGCCGTTGTTGGCGCTGATCGCCGGCGTCGCGCTGTCCGCGCAAGCGGCGCGCGTCCGCGCAGGCCGAGGACTATCCGACCCGGCCGGTCACGCTGGTGGTGCCCTATGCGGCGGGCGGCGGGCTCGACGTGCTGGCGCGCCAGATCGCGCAGAAGCTCACCGACCGGCTCGGCAAGCCGTTCGTGGTCGACAACCGGCCGGGCGCCGGCACGGTGATCGGGGCCAACTCGGTCGCGAAGGCCGCGCCCGACGGCTACACGATCCTGCTGGGCACGAGCTCGTCGTTCGCCATCAACGTGACGCTGAACAGGAGCCTGCCCTACGACCCGGCCAAGGATTTCGCGCCGGTCGCGCTCGTCTCCAATGCGCCGTTCCTGCTGCTGGTCAATCCCGAGCTGCCGGTCCAGTCAGTCACGGACCTGATCGCGCTCGCCAAGAGCAAGCCCGGGCAGATGTCCTACGGCTCGGCCGGGCCCGGCGCGCCGCAGCACCTGAGCATGGAACTGCTCAAGAGCATGACGGGAATGAACGTCGTGCACGTTCCCTATCGCGGCGACAATCCCGCGGTCACCGATCTCGCCGCCGGACACATCCAGATGCAATTCTCCGAGCCGACGCCGGTGCTGCCGCTGCTGCGCGCCGGCAAGGTGCGCGCGCTCGCCGTGTCGGCGACGACCCGGATGGCGATCGCGCCCGAGATCGCGCCGCTCGCGGAAGCCGGCGTGCCGGGATTCGACTTCGTGTCGTGGCAGATGATGGTGGCGCCGGCCGGTACGCCGCGCGACATCGTCGGCAAGCTGCATGCCGAGGTGAAGGCGGTGCTCGACCTGCCCGAAACCAGGGCGGAGTACGACCGCACCGGGCGGATCGCGGTGGGCTACCTGACGGTCGACGAGCTCGCGCGCTTCATGCGCGCGGAGATCGTCCGCCTCGGCAAGGTGGTCGAACAGGCGGGCATCGCGCGGTCGCAATAGAGAAAACGGGAGAACGGCCATGAGACTCGCCTTATCGATGCTGCTCGGCCTTGCACTGCTCGCAGCAGCACCCGCCACCGCGCAGGACTATCCAAGCCGCCCGGTCACCTTCGTGGTGCCGTTCGCGCCGGGCGGTGGCACCGACATCCTCGGCCGGATGTTCGGGCAGAAACTCACCGAACAATTCGGCAAGCAGTTCATCATCGAGAACAAGCCGGGCGCCGGAACGACGACCGCGGGCGGCTTTGTCGCCAAGAGCACGCCCGACGGTCACACCATCATGATGGCGATCAGCTCGACGCTCGCGATCAACACCACGCTCTACAAAAAGCTGCCATACGACCCGATCAAGGACCTCACGCTGGTGGCGCTGATCTGTCACGTGCCGTTCGTCCTGGTGGTGAACAACGACCTGCCGGTGCATTCGGTCGCCGATCTGGTGAAGCTCGCCAAGGAGCGGCCGCTGAGCTACGGCTCGGGCGGCGCCGGCGCGTTCCACCATCTGATGGGCGAGCTGTTCAAGACCACGATGGGCATACCGATGACGCACGTGCCATATCGCGGCACGCTGCCGTCGCTCAACGACGTGATCGCCGGCCACATCCAGCTCATGTTCTCTGACCTGGCGCCGGCTTACCCGTTGATTCAGAGCGGCAAGCTGCGCGCCCTCGGCATCACCACGGCGCAGCGCGCGCCCTCGGCGCCCGATTTGCAGCCGCTCGCCGAATTGGGCGTTCCGGGATTCGACTGGGCGGCATGGCAAGGCGTCGCGGTGCCGGGCGGCACGCCGAAGGATATCGTCGCGAAACTCAACGAGGCGATCAACAAGGCGGCCAACGAGCCCGAGGTCTTGAAGCAACTCACCGGCCTGCAGTTCATCCCGGTCGGCAAGGGCACGCCCGACGAACTCGAGAAATTCGTCAAGGACGAGAACGTGCGCTGGGCGAAGGTGGTGCAACAGGCGGGGGTGGCAGGCTCGGAGTGACGCGAACGCGTTGACATATTGACATATCATATGTATGTCTAGACATATGATCGAGCGAACCACCGTCCGGCTGCCGCAAGACCTGCTCCGGCGCGCCAAGCGCAAGGCCGCCGCCGAGGGCCGCACGCTCACGTCGTTGATCGAGGACGGGCTGCGGCTGGTGGTGGCCGACGAAACCCAAGGGCCCCAGGCGCAAGCGTGTCCTTCCACGGTTTAGTTCGGCCACCGGCGGTCCGATGCCGGGCGTCGACATTTCGAACTCCGCGGCGCTTCAAGAGGCCGAGGACCTGGAATACGTGGAGCGGATGAAGCACTTCAAATGATCCTGCCGGACGTCAACGTCCTGATCTATGCGTTTCGCAAGGATGTTCCCCAACACGCGCTTTGCCGGACGTGGCTCGATCAAATCGTCCTGAGCGATGCCCGCTTCGGGCTGTCGCCCCTGGCGTTGAGCGCGGTGGTCCGCATCACGACCAATCGGCGCACCTACCCGGCGCCGAGCTCGCACGACGACGCGTTCGGCTTCTGCGAAGATCTCCTCGGCCAGCCGCACTGTCAGGTCGTCGAGCCCGGCCCGCGCCACTGGGACATCTTCAAGCGCCTGTGCGTCGACACCGACACCCGCGGCCCTCGCGTCACCGATGCCTGGTTCGCGGCGCTGGCGATCGAATGGGGCTGCGAGTGGATCACGCTCGACCGCGACTATGCGCGGTTTCCCGGATTGAAATGGCGCCTTCCGGCGATGCCGGAGCGATGAGCGATTGAGACGAGATGCCCGGGGCGACACGATCCGGACCGCCGATGTCCGGCCGGAATAGCAGCCCCTCCCTGCCGCCCGCGCCGTTGCGGGGCGATTCGATTTCCGCTTAGCTGGCCGGCGCCGGTGCCCCGCAGCGCCGGCGTTTGTTCGCCGGAGGTGCCGCATGGATGCGGATCTGATCGAGGAACCGGGCGCCAAGCCGCTGCTCAAGGGCGCCAGCATCCTGGCGGCGATCAAGGCGAGCGGCATCGAATACGTCCTGTCGGTGCCCGACATCACCACCAGCGGCGGGCTGCTGCGGCCGATCGCGCGCGATCCCGGCCTGAAGCTCATCCGGGTCTGCAAGGAGGACGAGTGCATCGGCATCGCGTCCGGCCTGTACTATTGCGACAAGCGCGCGCTGAGCCTCATTCAGCACACCGGCTTTCTCAACTCGATCAACGCCATCCGCGGCGTCGCGGTCGAATACAAGCAGCCGATCTGCATGATGATCGGGCTTGTTGCAGCACGACCCCGAATTCACGCCGAAGAATTCGCCGCGCTATGGCGTGCGCATCGTCGAGCCGATCCTCGACGCCATGGGCATCCCGCACCACTACATCAGCGAGGACGCCGACGTGGCCAAGATCAAGCCGGCGATCGACGAGGCCTATGCGAAGTCGTTTCCGGTCGCGCTGCTGGTCGGGCGGAGGCCGACGGTGTCATGATGAAACGCGATGAGTGCTTCAAGATCCTGAAGCGGCACGTCAGTCGACGACGAAATCGTGGTGACGACCTACAGCTCCGCCTTCGATTGGCTGGCGCTCGGCGAGCGCACGATGAACTATTTCTCGGTCGGCGCGATGGGGCTCGATTCGTCGCACGCGCTCGGGCTGGCGCTCGGCCGGCCCGACAAGCGCATCATCTGCCTGCAGGGCGACGGCAGCTTCCTGATGAATCTCGGCTGTCTGGTGACGATCGCGGCGGCGGCGCCGAAGAACCTGGTGCATCTCGTGGTGCAGAACGGCACCTATGAGGCGAACGGCGGCCATCCGATCCCGAACAACGACGCCGACTTCGCCACCATGGCCAAGGCGGCGGGCTATCCGCATTTCTTCGAATTCTCGCAGCTTGCCAATTTCGAGCAGCAGGCCGGCCATGTCCTCAAGCTCGAGGGGCCGGTATTCGCGACCTTGCGGGTCGAGCCGTCGAAACCGGTGACCTACGATTATCCGAGGGTCTACGACGCGGCGAGGCGCGAGGCGATCAGGGCGGCGCTGCGGGCGGGATAGCTGCACGCGCTGGTCTCCGCTTTCGCGGGGACGAGCGGAGAGAGTGCGGGCGGATCAGTTCGCGCGCGGCACGTCCGTCGCCAGGCGATAGCCGATGCCGAGTTCGGTCAGCAGAATGCGCGGCTGGGTCGGATCGTCTTCGATCTTCTGGCGGAGCTTGCGCACGAAGATGCGCAGATAGTGCGTGTCGTGCAGATGCGGCGAGCCCCACACCTCCTTGAGCAGATATTGGTGGGTGACCACATTGCCCGCATGCTGGGCGAGAAGTTGCAGCAGCCGGTACTCCTTCGGCGTCAGCGTCACGCGCGCGCCGTTGACGGTGACGATGCGCGCCGGCAGGTCGATCGCCAGCGCGCCCACCCGCACGACCGGCTCGCCGAGCGTGGCGCGAGCCTGCCGCCGCATCGCGGCGTGCGCGCGCGCCAACAACTCGGCCATGCCGAACGGCTTGACCACGTAGTCGTCGGCGCCGCTCTCCAGGAGCCGCACCTTCTCGGCCTCGTTCGAGCGCACCGACAGCACGATCAGCGGCACGCTCGACCAGGCGCGCAACCGGTCCAGCACCTCCGAGCCGTCCATGTCGGGCAGCCCGAGATCAAGAATGACGAGATCCGGCGGCTTGAGCGTCGCCCAGCGCAGCGCGTCACCGCCGGTCTCGGCGTCCTGCACGGCGAAGCCGTCCAGTTCGAGCCCGGCGCGCAGGAAGCGCCGGATCTGAACTTCGTCGTCGACGACAAGGACGACGGGATTTTCTTCAGTCATCGGAACCGACCTCAGGTTGGATTTCAGATGCCACATACGGCAGGTGCATCGATACGGTCGATCCGCGGCCGGCGCCGGAACTTTCCGCTTCGATCGAGCCGCCGTTGGCGGTGACGAAGGCCTTGGCGATCCAGAGGCCGAGGCCCGAGCCGGACGTGGTGGCGGCAAGGCGGTCGCTGCGGAAGAACCGCTCGCCGATCCGCGTATTCTCTTCCGCCGTCAAGCCGGCTCCTTGATCCGCGACCGACAAGATCACGTCGCGGCCGTTGCGCTTGGCCGAAACGGTGATCGGCGAACCCGCGGGCGAGTATTTCGCGGCGTTGTCGACGATCTGCACGAAAGCCTGTTCGACCAGGATCGGATCGACATAGATCAACGGCAGATTCGTGTCCATGTCGAGATTGAGCGCGTGGCTGGCGAGCCCCCGGTGGCGGCGCTCCAGCGCCGAATTGACGATGTCCTGCGGCTCGATCCATTCCTGGTGCGGCCTGATCTGCTCGCGGCTGATCCGGGTCGCGTCCAGCAGATTCTGAATGTCGTTGTTCAGCCGCTCGGCCTCGTCGCGCACCACGCCGGCGAGCGACGACAACCGTTCGTCGTTGGCCACCGCCGGCGATTGAGTCAACACCGTCGCGGCGCCGAGAATCGACGCCAGCGGCGTGCGCAGCTCGTGGCTGACCGAGCCGATCAGCGCCTCGCGCAGCAATTCGGTCTCCGAGCGCATCTTGGCGTCATTGAGCGCGCGCGCGACGTCGAGCCGCTCGAGCGTGGCGGCGGCATCGGCGAGCAGGTCGTCGACGCGCTGGCGCACCTCCGCGACCTCCGCGGCCGGAACGCTGCCGAGGTCGATGGCGATGACGCCGACGTCGGCATTCTTCTGCGACACGCGCCGGACCAGCCAGACTCCGCCGGTCGCGTCGGTGACGGTGGTGCCGAGGCTCGCGCCGCGCTGCACCTCGGCGATCTCCGCACGCACCGGCGCCGGCACCGACCGCTGGTCCGGCAAGGCGTGGCCGCGGATCGCCGGGCCGAACAGCACGACGTTGCGCCGGACCATGTTGGCGAGGTGATATTCGATCGCGGTGTAGATCTCGTCAGCCGAGTGAGCCGCCGAGAGCCGCCGCGAAAACGTATAGAGATCGCTCATCTCGAACTCGCGCTTGCGGGCGAGCTCGGTCTGCCGCTTCATCGAATTGGCGAGATGGCTGGTGACCACGGCCACCATCATGAACAGGACGAGATTGAGGATCTCGTTCGGCCGCGACAGGTAATAGCTGTAGAACGGCGAGAAGAAGAAATATCCCGACCACAGCACGCCCGCGACCGCCGCCACCAGCGCCGGGACCAGGCCGAGATGCCAGCCGGCCAGCAGCACCGGCAGCAGATAGATGACCGAGCCGCGACGGACGTCCAGCGTCAGGATCAGCACATAGGCGACGAGGTTGGTCGCGGCGACCAGCACCAGCGCAATGAGGATGCCGCGCAAATGGCGCCGAAGCGGTTCGAGCCTGACCACCAACTAGCCTCGCGAGCGCCACCCCCAAACAGCAGGTTATATAGGGCGGGAATTGCACGCGCGATAGCCGTGGCTCATGCCAACTCGGCCGTGCTGTCTATGGTTAAACGCATACGGCCGCCCCGGCGGCATGGCCGCGGGCCGTGGAAACTTCAACTGTTTCGGTGCCGGAGGGTGAGCGCCGGATGATCCGGGCTTGAACCGGGAGGAGAGCGGCGGGTCAGGCGTTCATTACGCCCGCCGAAGCCCAGGCGCATGCGCGCCGGTCGCGATGCGGAACCGCCCGGTCGGGCGGTCCCGCGATCTCGGCAAGAAATCAGCAGGGCCGGCAATGGCCCCAGCGGTTCCGGCGCCAGCCAAATCCGCAACCATCCCAGGGCGCGTTACGGAAGCATCGGACGGGCTCGGTTTGCTGGGTCTCCTGGGCTGCCGCGGCCAGAGCCTGCCGGGCCGCTCCAGCTCGTCGCCGCATTGGCCTGCCAAGCAACCGCTCCGGCCACCACCAACGCTGCCGCAACCATCGACGTGACGATCAGCTTACGCATCCGCATTTCTCCTCCTAATGGCTTCAGTTATCGCCTCCACCCGCGTAAATCTTACAATGATTCTTCCGTAAAGCTAGACGGGGCACTGGGCCGAGCCATTGCTGATGGCGAATTGCGGCGAGTTGGCGGCGCGAACCGGACCGGCGCATCCGCCTTGGTTGCGGCCGTTCGATATCCGCGCGCACGCGTTGACGTTGCCGGGCGGCTGGCGTTACAGAAGCGTCGCCACCAGGATGCCGGCCCCGGCCGGCGTGGCGGCCCGCGGCCGGTCCGATCGAAGACGAATGGCCAGGCCGTTCTTGGTACGGAGAGGTGGCTGAGTGGTTGAAAGCACCGCACTCGAAATGCGGCGTACGGGCAACCGTATCGGGGGTTCGAATCCCTCCCTCTCCGCCAGCCGTTCTGAGTCCAACATTCTCCGCTGGGTTTGAGGCGGGCATAGAAGCCCAATAACCACGGGCTTTGCATGAAAACCTCCGCACTGCGATCCACCCGCCGAGACCCTAAATTCTCTCTCTCGGCCCGTTTGTCTCCAAACCTCCGCACTTCGCGGATTTAGTGCGGTTCTCGTAAGCAACTGATTTTGAATCGCTTTTCGGGACGCCAACCTCCGCACTTTGCAGAGATATCGCGGGGTAGCGGGAGCGACTGGAATCTAACTCGGGCGTTGATCGCGCGGCGGTTTTTGATTTTCTCGGTACGGTTCGGGCCTTAGCCGCCGCCGACCAATGTCCGGTATCGGAGGGCGGAAGTTTTTTGCTCGCAGTGAGTATTTCTCACTTTGACCCGAAGGCGACATTCAACCGTCGATCACAAGCAGTATCGCGACGTCGGACTCTCAGCCCGGTCGCCTAACTTTTCGTCGAATTCGAGCGCCAACCTCACTCCGTCGCGATCTCATGCCGGAGCCGCTCCACATCCACCCCGCTGATGTAGCTTGGGATATTTCCCCAGATAGGGTGATAACCGAATTCCCCGTTCTGCATTTCGTCGAGCGCCTCCCGCTTGCTCCAACCCTGGTAGAGTACGCGATAGAGCGCAGATATCAAACCGGTGCGGTCGGCCCCGTGTTGGCAATGCAGAAGTACCGGGTCAGTGGACATGGCCAGGCGCAACGCGCGCAGCGATCCGACTACGTCCTCGCGCTCGATATGCCAAGTGTGGATCGGGAAACGCATGAGCCGCAGATCGAGCCCCCGGATGAGCGGTTCGTCGGAGTGAAATGCCCGCAGGCTGATGATCGAGCGCAGCTTCAACTGCGTTGCCAGAGCGTTGAAACCTTCGTCACTGGGTTGAGCGCTTCGATAATAATTGTGCGCCACCTGATGGAGGTTGGGTACGCCGTCTAACTTGATCGGGCGAGCCCAAGACGAGGGCCTAGTCTGAGATTCGACTTGCGCGGAGGCGAGTGGCGCGCCAAGCAGCAAGAGCAGTGTTGTTAGACTTATCAGTAGACGCATCGTTGCTTTACCCTGTGGCGTGATGCGGGCGTCTTCATTTCAACGATAGGTGGCTCTCTAGGGCACTGAGGCTGGCACCGGAAATCCGCAAATGATCCAACGCTGGCGTTGACCCGCACCCCTGACCGGCTCAGCGATCACTTATTGGAGGCCATTAGCGTATCGACGGCCTGCATCACCAGGACCTTTGGGTTTTGGATACAGTAATCCTGCAGCTTCTTCGCGTTAGCGGCCAGGGCCTGGGTGTCGAGGACCGTGTTGCCGCGCTTGCCGTTGTAGAAGCCACTCAGCCAGATCGCGATGTTCTGCGGATTGCTAATCTTGTAGAGGGTGAATTGTTCGCAGGTGATCTTCGACACATCGAGCGTTACCTGCGCATCGGCGGGCTGATTTGCCCCCAACGCAAGCAGAAGGACCGATCCAAACAATACCCGCTTCATCATGACGGCCTCCGATATCGGTGCGACTAAGGCATTTGCGCGCTTAATGCCCTCTCAAGCAGATGTAGTTCTTACCGCGCTACCAGAGAGAATGCCTCGCTTCGATCCGCCAGGTGCTTGTCCTACTTGCAGGAGATCCCGCCACCTACCGTGGATGTGGCATGTTTCCCCGGGTTCGCCAAAAGGACACCAGCAGAAATATCCCAGCCACGACCAATACTCCCCCCACGATCGCGTAGCCTAACATAGGCAGGGACAAGCCGATGGCCACGAGCCCAGCGCCGAAAAGGATCATACAGACCCCGCCAATCATCTGAAACACTGGGTCACCTCCTGTTGTTCCGAAACCCGACATCGGTGAACAAGACCGTCAGGCCCGTGATGGGCCGGAAGCGGTCGTGACACAGCCGGGCTCCATTCATCCGCATTGAGCTCTTTGACGATAGGCCTTCAACAATCTTTGCATTCTCGGCTGACCAAATCCAAGCAGAAGTCGCGAAGGCCAAACCGAAAGTCATTGGTGCTTAACCGCCAGCAAGATGCCGCAGCGCCTTGATGCCCGGAAGGAAGAAATATGCACCCCCCATCAGAGTCGTGAAGGCCGGCAGACCCGTTATCTTTTTGCGGATCGGCCGTTTCGGAATTGTCATGTCGAACGTGCCGTCCTGATTGCCAATCAATGGGTCTCGTTCGTTGCCAAGTTCGTGAAAATTCGGATCATTGATCCAAACGTTCTGCGCAAACTCAAATTGCCGCACGAGGCTCGCACACAGAACGAAAGCTGCAATGCCACGATCGACGCCGTCCTCCGGCGCGCCTTCCGGCAAGGGAGGTCCGTAGGTCGCACCACGGCGGATCATTCTTCGGCGCTGGATGTTCACCGCCGTGTCGCGAGGATTCATTCGCCGAATATGCGCTCCAAGAGGAACGGCATACCCTTGCGGGTCCATTTGCGCGTAATTGAAGTTGTTGTTGCGCTGGTAATCAGCTCCAAGTGCTGGATCGTCCTTCTCGGGCGCCAGAACGAGCGGAGCTCCGCTCCGCCAGCGTCCCATCAACTTCGCCGCGATCAGCTCCTGGCCCTCGGCTGTTGGTCCACCATGCTGTCGCAGAAAGTCGCGGAAGGCGCCGACATGCTCCTGCAATCTGCGATAAGCCATGAAGGTGCCGTTTCGCGAGAGGATTTCCGGCTGCGGCAACGGAACCAGTTCGCCGCTCTCATCCACGTGTCCGAGAATGAACTCACCCGCCTTGACAGGCGCGCCCGAGCCGGGCGTCGGCTCTACTCCGCTTCCTTCGATTTGTGGCTCAGAGAGCCGGTCGCGATATCCGAAATGCTCGTGCGCGTAGTCAAACGGCGGAAAGCCGTCCAGATCCAGCGATGAAAGCACTTCGACACCCGGTGTCCTTGCCAAGAAAGTCTGGTGTTCTCTCGTGGCGCGTTGGCGCTCAGTAGCATTGCGCGCGAAAAGAATGGCTATGGCGTGCAGCGCCGGACTGGCGAGGCCGCCAATCCACCGATCGGGATGATTCCTGCCCGTATCGCCAAGCACTTCCGCGCGCGCGACCATGCCCTGCCGGAATTCTTCCGGAAACGTTGCCAGTGCTTGTTCGTCCACCCCGAGCGCGCGAAGTCCTTGCCAAGTAAAGGCAACGGAGATCCATCTTTGCTCTCGTTCGATCGAATCCCTGGCTTGCTGAACGGAAGCTACCTGGTCGAGAATTCCTGCAAGCCACGCTCGTCCCTGAGCAGCCTGGCGAAACGAAAGGAACTCATACCGACCCGTGAGCGCGGGCACACGGGTTATGAGGATGTGCTGGAGGTCATCGAACTCAAGCATCGCCGAGCTTGCCTCTCGATTGCCGACAGCGAGATTGCCAGCATCGGCTAGCCAATCGAGCACGAAGCTGAACCACGGCGCCATTCGCGCATCGACTGGGTCGCGGCAGATCGCGTTGCGAATGGCCATGCACCGTTGCGCTCACTGCATCTGGTCGAGCATGGTCGACAACGCGCCTTTGACTCTGAGCGCTTTCTTCACCTCGTCCGCGGTGACATACGGATATTCTCCGTATTCCAGAAAGCTTGGTCTCTGGTTATCGCGGAAGAATTTGATCACGGCTGTCGTATTTGTCTTCCAGTCTTCGGGCCAACCTTCCAAATTGACAAAGACGGTTGTGATGCCGGTGCTGTTGAAAAGCGCGATGGCGTCCTCAAGATATTTGTCAAAATCGGTATCGAAGATGCCCTGATACATGAAATGCAAACCGGAGCCGACATCGAACAGGACCCAACGCAGATAGTGAAGCCGTAGCGGCGCGAGCACGGTCGGGTCGCCCTTGACGGCCTGCTTCGATCGTCTTGCCGTACTCACGAATCGGCGTCTTCCCGTCCGGGCTTCACTTTCGCAATGACGGTAAAGCCATAGTTGGCAGGAGTTCTTGGGAAGATCGGACCATAGCGGCCTTGCTCGAGCTTGAAGTAGCCCTCCTTCGGGATCGCCATCGCCGCCGGCTTCGTCCAGTCGCCTGTCGCGGCCGCCGCCGGCTGCGCGAGTGGCAGCGGGCAGTCGATTGCGCCACTTTGATTTCGTCGGCGGACCTGACCGCAGGCTGTGCCTCAGCGGCCGGCGGAGTGGTCAACGTCAGTGCCGTGGCAGCGGTTGCCGTGCCCAGGAAGCCGCGGCGCGTGGTGTTTCCGAGCGGTTCGTTTGACATGAGCGTCTCTTTCCGTGCTGAGGAATTGCTATTCGGTCGCTACGAGCCTGAGCTGCACGCGCTGCGCATCCGTGACGAACGGCAGTTCCATTCGATAAACGGCCTATCCCTTTGTTGCGAGGTTGTACCAAAAGTTGTCGAGGCTCTCGGAGCCGCCGAACAAAGTGGTGAAGATGGTCAGGTCTGCCAGCAGGATGTGGCCGGCTCGCGCGCCGGTCGGCGGCATCCAGAGGAACATGTTGAATTCGGTGTTTCCTGCTTCGATGAATGGATGTGGATTGGTCACATCGATCGGCTGCCGAGCCAGCAAGCGAATGGATTGGGTGTCATCTGTCGTCAATGCGTAGTGCGGCAGGTGCTGGTGAAAGTTGAACGTTGTCACGTTCGTCAGCCAACCAGGCTTGTCGAGATCGCGCATGACCGTGAGGGGGGCGAGCTGATTCGTGCCCTTGACGACGGCCGGGACGAAGACCAAACCGGTTTTCCACCGGCACCCCGAGACCTTTCATCAGGCTTCGCGTGTACAGGCCGAACCGTTGCTGGCGAGGGACCAGTGGATCGCCGTGGTGGGCATACTCCATTTGCAGTCTTTTCGCGTCCTGTGATGCGCCCACATCATGATGCGGGCTCAGGAGCAGACAGGTCCCCTCACGCGTCAGGAACTGCCTGATCGCTTCGATCTCTTCCTGAGAGGCCTCTTGCTCGGTGACCATGTGATCGAGCCCGAACACCATCAGCGTGTCGGTGTCGGCCAGCATCCGCTCATCGATCGGCAGCCGCTGCCCGGCCTGATCGATCCGTTGGTAGACGACGACGGGCTGCCCGGTCACCTCGCCGACGATATTCTGGAATCGTATTGTCGACAGATGGAACAGCTCAAGTACGCCGCCAATTCCTTGCAGGAACGCCTTCTCCGAAAATTCCGGTTTCTCGTAATTGGGCCATGCCACCCGACGCACTTCGGTCATCGTGGAGAAGCGATTGTCCAACTCTGTCACGTCGCGGTTGGCTTCCCAGGGATAACTCCAGGTCCAATAGATGGTGACCCGACGGCCAGCGCCAAACTTGCGGGGCACATTGACCTGGTTGTACGTCCGGGGAGAATTCTTGATGACGATATTGTTGAACTTCTTCGGCGGTGCTTGCGTTGGCGGCGACGGCCCTTCGTACCATTGCGCGAGAGTGCGGTTTGCCAGCAATGGGCTCAGGCCAACACCTAGCGCCATGCGATTGAAGTCTCGCCGCTTCATTTAATCTCTCCTACAATGTTGGGGTGCCCGGCCCGCGACGTCGAGGTCGGCTGGGGCTTGGACCCCATTCGGTCAAGCTGTGCCCGCAAGGTGATCTGCTTCGCCGAATTCGTGCCTATTCGGCCCTCAAAGCGACCGGAGTTAGCGAGCGTCACGACGGGAAGCCTATCGGGCATAGAAGTGCCATCACCGGAAACAGTGATTTGGAAATCGCCAAGGATCAATTTGGGAAGAGTATCAGTTCGTATACTTAGGTTTACGATCGCCCTCATGCTGTGGAACTTTCGACGGCACCAAGGACCTCGTTTTGGAGCGACACCGCCGGGACTGTTGTGGAACTTTGCTCAATCCAGAGCCCTTCTAAAGTGTACAGGGCGGCCCTAAAGCGACGGCCGTTGCACCT
>CAVVON010000024.1:0-34885 GCA_963749815.1 uncultured Alphaproteobacteria bacterium
TAGCCGCCCTTGCTCTCGGCCAGGAGCTTGCGGACATATTCGAGCAACTCGACCGGGGAGTGCGATGCGGTCGATCGCGGTCAGGATGCCGTCGCCGCCGATCGGACTGACGTCGAGCTTCAGCCGGGCGGCTTCCTCCAGATAGGCCGGGTCGCGATGCACGGCGAGGAACGCTTCGCGCAGGACGGCGGCGCGATCGGCCGGCACATTCGGCGGCGCCGCGACCGGACGCGACAACGCATAGGGCAGTTCGGCGAGCGCGATCAGCGCGCGCGCGGCCTCGTTCTTGGCGAGTTCGCGCGCGGTCGGCACGTCGGGCAGATCCGGATGGCGGGTGGCGCGGGCAAACTGCACCAGCACGCGAAAGCCGCTGCCCGGCTTGAGCCATTCCGGCCTGAGCGCCTTCACCGACGACAGGTCGACGGTCCGGCCGTTGACCTCGCCGCGATCGATCGCGCGCATGATCGAGGGGGTGTCGGGGTAGCCGATCACCTGCTTGACGTGCAGCCCGATGGTGTCGCGCAGGATGATCGGAATGTCGTTGCCGGTGCCGCCTTCGGTAGTGCCGCCCAGCACCAGCCCCGGCATGTCGGCCCGGCGCGCCTCGTCGATGGTCTTCACCGGCGCATCCTTGCGCACGATCAGGATGTAGGCGTCGTTGACGAAACTCGACGACGAACCGAGCCAGGTGAACTTGCGCGCATCGAACTGGACGTTCGGCCCGCCGAGCACCCCGATCAGCGGTACGTTGCGCGAGAACATGCCGAGCACGGTGCCGTCGCGCGCCGCCGTGTTGTAGAGGTAGTTGACCGCTTTGAGGCTGTTGCCGCCGGGCATGTTCTGCACGACGATCTCGGGATTGCCGGGAATGTAGCGGCCGAGGTGCTTGGCGAGGAGGCGGGCGTAGAGGTCGTAGCCGCCGCCCGGCACGTAGCCGACGATCAGGCTGATCTGCTTGCCCTCGTAAAACTCCGCCGGCCCGTCGGCCTGCGCGGGAAGCGCGAGCGCGGCGCTCACCACCACCGCCATTGCGAAGCGCGAGAACATCCTCCCTCCAGAACCGTCGGAAAGGGTATCCGGAGGACCTGGGCTATTCAATGGCTTGCGAGGTTCCCACCGATGACGAAGCGCCGCAGATCAGCGCGCGGTAAGGCCGAACATGGCCTCGGCGTTGCGGTGGCAGATTTTCTCCATGTCGGCCTGCGGCAGGTCGAGCGATTCCATCACCGCGATGGTGGAGCGGATATAGCCCCTGCCCTTTTCCGGATCGAACGGGCAATCGGAGGCGAACAGCACGTGGTCGGCGCCGAAGAACGACAGCCCGCAGACCGTGGGCGCGCGCGCGCCAGCGAGCGCGGTGTCCCCGTAGAAGCCCTTGAAGTAGTCGAACGGGCGCTTCTTGAGCCGCTTGAGGATCAGCGAATAGTCCTCATCCGAGGTGCGGGCGCCGAGCTGGTCCCAGCTATGCGCGACGCGGCCCTCGAAATACGGAATGATGCCGCCGAGGTGATGGGTGACGATCTTGAGGTCCGGGAAGCGGTCCATGATGCCGGAGAACACCAGCCGCGCCAGCGCCGCGCCGGTCTCGAACGGCCAGCCGATCACGCTGCAGATCTCGTATTTCGACTTGTCCTCGCTGCGGTAGTCGGCCATCTCGCGGGTGCGGATCGGGTGCAGCAGGATCGGCCTGCCGGATTTCTCGATGATCTCGTAGATCGGCAGGAACTGCTCCTGGTCGATCGGCGCGCCGTCGACATTGGTGTGCAGCTGGATGGCGTTGGCGCCGTTCTTCAGCACGCGCTCGGCCTCCTTCACCGCCGCCGCCGCCGCGTTCATCGGCAGCGAGGCCGCATAGCCGACGAAGCGGTCGGGATATTTCTGCGTGAGCTCGGCGAGCCCATCATTGCCGAGCTTCGCCCATTCGGGCGTGTCGGCGGGACCCGCGAGCCGGTCGAGCGACGGCATGCCGAGGCAGAGCACCTGGCTGTAGTCAGGGAAGCTGTCGACCACGCGTAGCCGCTCGTCGACGTCGTACAGCGCCGGGATGCCGCGCATGCGCTTGCCGAGGTCCTTCTGACCGGCCGGCGAGGACAGCAGCAATTCGTAGATGCGCTTGGGGAAGAAATGATTGAAGGCGTCGATATAGCGCATGTCTTATTCTTTCGGACCGGCGCGCGAACCCGCGGGGCTCACCTATCTCGTCGCGCGAATGGCAGTTGGTAGCGTCCCGCAAACCATGGCACAATTCCGCGCGGCCTGTCAGTGCGACACGCGCCGAGGTGGCTTCAACGGGGCTCTGAATGAAAATCGTCAAGTTCGAGGACTTCCACGCCGACGGCGGCTGGGACACCTATTCGTTCCTGAAGATCACCACCGACGAAGGCCTCGTCGGCTGGTCGGAATACAACGAGGGCCGCCGCCGCGGCTCGACCGCCTTCATTCACGGCCTCGGCGCGAACCTGATCGGCAAGGACCCGCGCGCGATCGGAAAAATCGACGCCACGCTTTATGCCACCTCGCGCCCGACGGCGGGCGGCATCCATGCCAACGCCATCGCGACCATCGAGAACGCCTGCCTCGACATTAAGGCCAAGGCGCTGGGCGTGCCGGTCTACGAGCTGTTCGGCGGCGCGGTGCGCGAGCGCATGCCGGTCTACTGGTCGCGCTGCGGCGTGCTGCGGGCTCGCTGCGCCGACATGTTCGACGGCAAGGTGATCGACCGCCCCGCCGTGCGCACACTCGACGATCTGAAAGGCGCGGCGCGCGAGGCGCGCGAGCGCGGCTTCAAGGCGGTGAAGACCAACCTGCTGCTGTTCGATGAAAAAGGCGGACGGCAGTTTGCGCCCGGCATGAGCGGCGCAGGCCCGGGCTTTCCCGAGCTCAATCTCGACGACCACATCCTGGGTGCGATGGTCGACCAGCTCTCGGCGCTGCGCGAGGGCGGCGGCCCCGGCATGCGGCTCCTGCTCGACCTCAACTTCAACTACAAGCCCGAAGGCCTCAAGCGGATCGCCAAGGCGCTGGAGCCGTTCAACCTGCTGTGGCTGGAGATGGACCTGCACGACCCGAAGGCGCTGGCTCTGATCCGGCAATCGACCACCACGCCGATCGGCTCGCTGGAGACGATCCTGGGACGGCGGGCGCTGCGGCCCTATCTCGAGAACTACTCGGCCGACGTGGCGATCATCGACGCACAATGGAACGGCGTGTTCGAATTGGTGCGGATGGCGATCATGGCCGACGCCTACGACGTCAACGTCGCCTCGCACAACTTCAACGGGCCGCTCGCCAACGTGATGAGCGCGCATTTCTGCGCGGTCGTTCCCAATTACCGCATCATGGAATTCGACGTCGACGAGGTGCCGTGGAAATCGTCTTTCCTGACCAATCCCTACGTGATCAAGGACGGCGACTACCTGCTGCCGACCGGCGCCGGCTGGGGCACCGAGGTCAACGTCGAGGCGCTGCGCGCGCACCCGCCGAAGAGCATCGGCCACTGAGACTGGCACGCGCATTGCTTCGATTCGTGCTTCACGGACCAGCAGGCGGAGGTAAATCGCAATGATCCGTTCGAAATACGTGGCAGGTTTCGCCCTCGCTGCAACGATCGCCGCCTTCGCCGCGCAGCCGGGTGCTGCGCAGAGCTGGCCCACGCGCGCGGTCACCATGGTGGTGCCGTTTGCGCCGGGCAGCGCCTCCGACACCGTGGGCCGCATCGTCAGCATCCGCATGTCCGAACTTCTCGGCCAGCAGGTGGTGATTGAAAACGTCGGCGGCGCCGGCGGCATGACCGGTGCCGCGCGCGTCGCCAAGGCGCCGCCCGACGGCTATCAGTTCGTCCTGGGCGGGCTCGATACCTTCGCGCAGGGCCCCACGCTCTACAAGAAGCCGCTCTACAATCCGGTCGCCGACTTCGTCCCGGTGGCGCTGGTGGCCGACCAGCCGCTCGTGCTGCTGATCCGCAAGGACATCCCGGCCAACAACCTGCGCGAGTTCATCGCCTACGCGAAGGAAAACCAGAGCAAGATGCAATACGGCTCGGCCGGCGTCGGCGCAGGCTCGCACCTCGCCTGCGCACAGCTCAATGCGGCGATGGGCGTCGACACCATCCACGTCCCGTATCGCGGCTCCGGACCGGCGATGCAGGACCTGATTGCCGGACGCATCGACTATTTCTGCGCGCTCGGCGCCGCCGCCACGCCGCAGCTCGCCAGCAACACGATGAAGGTCGCCGGCGATCCTGACGCGCGAGCGCTCGCCGCTGCTGCCCGACCTGCCGACCGCGCACGAGCAGGGCCTCACCGATTTCGATTCGTATTTCTGGGGCGCGATCTTCGCCCCCAAGGGCACGCCGGACGACGTCGTGAAGCGCCTGAACGAGGCCGTGATCGCGACGCTCGATACGCCGGCGATCCAGGAACGGCTCAAGACCGTGGGCACGACCGTGGTGCCGGCGGACAAGCGCTCGCCGCAGTTCCTGAAGACGTTCCTGGACGCGGAAATCGCCAAGTGGGCGGTGATCATCAAGGCGAGCGGCGTCAGCTTGGATTGAGGACGCGACTTTCTATCGCTGCTCAGCCTTTCGGCCCGTCGCCCGGAATGGTCCCCGGCGGCAGGCCGTAGCAGAAATCCGCCACCGCGCCCGGCGTCGTCCACCACACCCGCTCGCGCCTGGCATGCTCGACGCAATGCTTGAGCGCACGCCGCAGGGCCGGCAGCCGGAACGGCTGGCCCATCACGAACGGATGCAGCGAGATCGTCATGACCAGCGGCTGCTTGACGCATTGCTCGACCATCTCGTCGAAGCCCGCGATGATCATGCCGGCGAAATCGTCGGCGAGGCCGTCGCGGTGGATGATCGCGGCCGAGTTGTTGAGCTCGGCCGGATACGGCACCGACAGGATCGGCCCCGAGCGGGTCTTGAGCCAGAACGGCTGATCGTCCGCCGGCCAGTCCATCACGTAGGTGTACCCCGCCTCCTTGAGCAGGTCGGGCGTCACGTTGCTCTCGGCGGCGGCCGGCCCCATCCAGCCCTTCGGCGGCTTGCCTTCGCGGCGCGCGATCTCCTGCGTCGCATCGTCGATCAGCCGCTTCTCGTCGAGCTCCCAGAGGTCGCCCTGGCGCTCGGCGTTGGTGCGGCCGTGGCCGATGACCTCGTCGCCGCGCTGGCGGATGCGGTCGGTGATCTGCGGGTGATATTCGTACAGCAGCGAATTGATGTTGTGCGCCGCCGGCAGCTTGAGCAGGTCGAATAGGTCGAACATGCGCCAGATGCCGACGCGGTTGCCGTAGTCGCGCCAGGCGTAGTTGCGCTGCTGCTGCGGCTCGTTCTTCTTGGCAGGGTCCCAGCCGGTGCCGCGGCGATAGGCGTAGACCTCGATGTTGGTCGTCAGGCAGAACGCCAGCCGTTTGCCGCCGGGCCAGGAGTAATCCTTGCGCTGGTCGATGACCGAATAGTCGTAGCGATTGTGCTTGGGGAGCGTGAGCACCGCGTCCTCCCTCACATCTGCACGGGCGTGCCCATGAAGTCGCGCTTGCCGAGCTCGACGCCGCAGACGCCGTAAGATGTCGTAGGCGGTGGTGCAGTGGAAATAGAAGTTCGGCAGCGAGTTGTTGAGCAGCAGCGACTGGCCGGTGAATTCGCGCGTGGCGCCGCTCGGAAAAACGATCTTGATCTGCTTTGTCCTCGGTGCCGTCGATCTGCGCCGGCGTCAGTCCCTTCAGAAATTCGATGGTCTTGGCGATGCGGTCCTTGAGCTCCGGGATCGTGGCCTCGGTGTTGGGGAAGCTCGGCAGATCGGCGCCCGCGAGCCGCCCGCAGGCGTTGATGGCGTGATCGGTGGCCGCGCGCACCTGACGGACCAGCGGGAACATGTCGGGCGAAAGGCGCGTGTTGAGCAGCACGCCGGGATCGACCTTCTTGGCCTCGGCGAACGACGCCGCCTTGTCGAGCACGGCGGAGAGCGCGGTGAGGAACTGGATGAAGATCGGAACGGATGATTTGTAGAGTGAGATGGCCATGGGGATTCCCTTGAGTGAGCGGCGACCGGGCGGGAACCTTAGCGAGCTTCTCGCCTCGCTTGAAGCGCCTGGCGGCCCAATTCAACCCATCGCGCCGCGCAGCAGCGCCGCGTAGGCGCGCTGCTTCAGGCCGGCGGGCCGCTCGAGCCCCATGCGGGCCAGGCTTTCGCGCACGTCCGGCGATGGCGTACCGGCGAACCATCCCCGCGCCAGCAGCCGGGCGAGGTCGGACGGCCCCGCGCCCTTCAGCCTTTCGAGCGCCGGAATGAGCCGCTGCTCGGCCGGCGTGAAATCGTCGCCGAACGGAAACGGCGGGATCAGGCCCCGCTCGCGCGCCGGCGTCAGCGCCCGCTCGATGCGCTCGGGCGTGTTGTCGCGGCACTCACGCGGCAGCTCGAAGGAGCGCTCGATCTTGCCGGCGTCCTTCGCCTGCCGCAGCAACTCGCCCTGGAAGCGCGAGTCGGTGACGGCCAGCATGGCGGCGATGACGTCGCGGTCGGATTTGCCGCGCAGATCGGCGACGCCGTACTCGGTCGCCACCAGATCGCGCAGATGGCGCGGGATGGTGGTGTGGCCGTAGTTCCAGCGGATGTTGGACTGGGCGCGGCCCTTGGCCTGGCGGGTCGCGCGCAGCATGATGATCGAGCGCGCGCCCTCGAGCGCGAACGCCTGCGCGACGAAATTGTACTGGCCGCCGACGCCGCTCACGACCCGGCCGTCCTCCAGGCCGTCCGACACCGCCGCGCCCGAGCAGCGTCGCCATCATGGCGTTGTTGATGAAGCGCGCCTTGACGCGCGAGCGGCGCTTGGCGGCCTCTTCGCCGTAGAGCTCGTTGACGAACGAGATCGCGGTCATGCGCAGCTTGGCGCGCTCGGCCTGCGGCATCTCGCGCAGCGCCCGGTAGAACGCGCGCGCGCCGAGGAAGAAGCCTGCCTGCAGCAGCGTGCCGTCGACCTCGCGCTTGAGCACGCCGGCCGAGATCAAATCCAAAAAGCCGTCGACGAACATCTCGCTCAAGCCGTGCAGGCCGATCTCGAACGGCGCCTCCTCGCGCAGTCCGGCGGGAGCCGCGCCGCCGTGATCGAGCCGATCGGCGAGCGTCGCGAAAATCGGCGTTGTGGCGATGGCGCAGGATCAGCGCCTGCGCCACCGCGTCGCCGAGCGAGCCGATGCCGAGCTGGAGCGTGCCGCCGTCGGCGACGGTGCGGGCCACGTGCAGGCCGGCGGCATATTCGGTGAAGTCGATGTACTCGCGCGGCGGCGCGAACAGCCGGAAAGTCGGTGGCTGGGCTCGACAGCATGAAGTCGAATTCGGCCGCGCTCACTTCCGCATCGCCCGGCATGTAGGGCAGTTCCGAATTGGTCTGGCCGGCGAACAGGAACTGGCAGCGGCCGTCGCGACGGCAGGCGAGCAGGTCGAGCGTGATGTCGGTGTTGCAGCTCAGGCTGTAGCGGCCGTCGCCTGTCGCGGGTCCGGCGACAAGCTGCGCCACCACGTTGACGCCGCGCTGGAGAATGTAGCCGAGCGCATGGGTGTAGTTGGCGGAGATGTAGTTCTGCTGGGACTTCTCGACGTTCAGCCGCGTCCCGGCCTGAAAGAAGAACTCGTCGACCTCGACGTTCGGCGGCAGCCGTTTGCGATGCAGGTCCACCGCATAGGCGAGCTCCGGATAGCCGCCGAAGAAGCGCTCCGAGAGCGGATCGAAGAAGCGCCGCTCCAGTTCCTGGCGCGGGTGCGGCTTCTCCAGGGTCAGCGCCGTGAAGATGCGCAGATGAATGCCGGGGTCGGCGACTGCGCGCGCATAGAGCGCGTTGGCGATGTGATTGGCCTTGCCGAGGCCGAGCGGCAGCGCCAGCACGATCTGCTTGCCGACACGCTCGATGATCGCGTCGGCGAGGCGGGCGGGGTCTTGGAACGGTGCAGGACTGGACGCCGGACGCGTCATGCCAGCCGGTCCCAGCCCGCATCGGGCCGGAAGCGCTCACCGAACAGTTGCGACAGCCGCGTGAGGGCCTGGCGCACGTCGCCGCGCGCGCGTGCATAGTGCATCGGGCCGCCGCGGAACGGCGCAAAGCCGGTGGCGAAGATCATGGCGCCGTCGACGGTGTCCTCGTCCGCCACCACGCCCTCGCGCAGGCAGGCGACGCAGACGTCGAGCATCGGCAGGATCAGCCGGTCGGTCATCACCTCGGTCGGCGGCGGCGCGCCGTGCTCCTTGACCGCCTCGCCGTCCTTCCAGTCGTAGAAGCCCTTGCCGGTCTTGCGGCCAAGCTCGCCCTTCTCGACCTTGAGGCGCAGCCATTGCGGCACGTCCGGCATGGGCCGGTTGAGCGTGCTCTTGAGCACGTCCGCCACATGCACGCAGATGTCGAGGCCGACCTGGTCGGCCAATTCGATCGGCCCCATCGGCATGCCGAAATTCAGCGCCGCCGCATCGATGGTCTCGCGCTTGACGCCCTCGTCGAGCATGATCATCGCTTCCAGCAGATACGGCGTGAGCGCGCGGTTCACCAGGAATCCCGGCGCGCTCTTCACCGGCGCCGGCAGCCGGTCGATCTTGCCGAGGAACGCGCGCGCCTGCGCCAGCACGTCCGGCGCAGCCTGGTCGTGGCTCACCACCTCGACCAGCTGCATGCGCGACACCGGGTTGAAGAAATGCACGCCGACCAGATGATCGGGCCGCTGCAGGCCGACGCGCAATTCTTCGAGCGGGATGCTCGACGTGTTGGTGGCGAGGATCGCGCCGGGCTTCATCTTCGGCTCGGTCGCCGCGTAGACCTTGCGCTTGAGCTCGAGCGTCTCCGGCACCGCCTCGATCACGATGTCGGCGGAGCGCACGCCCTCGCCCTTCAGGTCGGGGATCAGGCGGTCGAGCGCGTCGCGGATGTCGATATTCTTGTGGCCGAGCTTGCCGAACAGGTCGGCAGCGCGCTTCATCGCATTGCCGAGCGGCTCGGCCTTCATGTCGGCGAGTGTCACGGTGAGGCCGTTCCAGGCGCACCAGGCGGCGATGTCGCCGCCCATGGCGCCGGCGCCGATCACGTGCACGCGCTTGCCCGACCAGCCGCCGTCGGAGAGGCTCTTGAGCTTCTCGCGCAGGAAGAACACCCGCACCAGATTGCGCGAGGTGTCGGTCACCATCAGCTTGGCGAACGAGGCGATCTCGGCCTTCTGCATCGCCTTCGGATCGCCGCCGTGGTTCTCCCACAGGTCGATCAGCGCATACGGCGCGGGATAGTGCGCGATCGGGGCCTTCTTCGCCGTCTCCTTGCGCATGCGGGCGGCCAAAAGCTTGCGCGCGAGCGCGAGATTCATCAGCGAGGCGAGACCGGTCCGGCGGTGCGTGGTGAGCTTGCCGCCGACCGCGGCGTTCGCCGCCGCGCGCACGTGGCGCTCCTGCGTCACCGCATCGATCAGGCCGAGCGAACGGGCGCGGCTGGCGCGCAGCGTCCGCCCCGTCAGCATCAGCGTCATGGCTTCGAGCGGGCTGATCAGGCGCGTCGAGCGCACGGTGCCGCCGAGGCCCGGATGCAGGCCGAGCAACACCTCGGGAAAGCCGAAGCGCGCGTCCTCGACCGCGATGCGGTAGTCGCAGGCAAGCGCGATCTCCATGCCGCCGCCGAGGCAATAGCCGTGGATCACGCAGACGGTCGGACACTTCAGGCGATCGAGCTGGTCGACGATGGCGTGGCCGCGCGTCAGCTGGGCCTCGACCTGGCCGGCGTCGGTCATGGTGCGGAATTCGCCGATATCGGCACCGGCGATGAAGCCGCCGGCCTTGGCGGAGCGGATCACCAGCCCCTTCGGCGGCTCGCGCTCGATGCCGGCCAGCACGTCGGCCAGTTCGGTCAGCACTTCCTCCGACAGCGTATTGGCGCTGCTGCCCTGCTTGTCGAGGATGAGCCAGACGATGTCGTTCTCGTCGCGGGCGAGCGACCAATGCTTCCACGGCGGCGGAACGGCGTCGGCGCCCGGCGCCTTGATGGGGCCCGGGCCGAGCTCCAGATTGTCGCGGCCGAGAACGTCCCAGACCTTCATGACACGGTCTCGATCAGCATGGCGCCGCCCTGCCCGCCGCCGACGCATTGCGTGGCGATGCCGCGCTTGAGGCCGAGCCGACGCATGGCGTTGACCAGGTGCAGCGTGATGCGGTTGCCGCTGGCGCCGACCGGATGGCCGAGGCCGATGGCGCCGCCATCCACATTCAGCTTGTCGCGCGGAATCCGGCCGGCCGGGCCGTCGAGCTTCAGGATCTCGCGGCAGAACGCGTCGTCCTCCCAGGCGGCGAGGCAGCCCAGCACCTGCGCGGCGAACGCCTCGTTGAGCTCCCACAGATCGACGTCGCCGAGCGCCATGTTCTGCCGCTTGAGGATCGCGGTCGAGCACAGCACCGGGCCGAGCCCCATCACCGACGGGTCGAGCGCCGACCACTGGCTGTCGAGAATTTTGGCGCGCGGCTTGAGCCCGTGCTTGGCGACGGCGTCCTCGGACGCAAGGATGACCCACGAGGCGCCGTCGGTGATCTGCGAGCTGTTGCCCGCGGTCACCTTGCCCCACGGCCGCTCGAACGCGGGCTTGAGCTCGGCGAGCTTGTCGGCCGAGCTGTCGGGACGCACGCCGTCGTCGAAATCATAGACCTTGCCGTTGCGGCCGAAGGCCGGCTCCAGCTCGCCGTCGAACACCTTCTCGGCCTGCGCCTTGGCAAGCCGATGGTGGCTCTCGGCGGCGTATTCGTCGGCCTGCCGGCGCGACACGTGAAAGACATGCGCGACGATTTCGGCGGTCTGGCCCATGTTGAGGTCGACCACCGGATCGGTCAGCCCGCGCTCGAGCCCGATGATCGGCTTGAGGAACGACGGCCGGAAGCCCGCCATCGCCTTCAGCCGCGACCAGAAATCGCGCGCGGTGAACATGCGGCCGTACCACTCGACCGCGCTCCGGCGGAACACCAGCGGCGCGTGGCTCAGCGCTTCGGCGCCGCCGGCGAGAATGAGATCGGCCTTGCCCTCGCGGATGTACTGGTAGCCGATGTCGATCGACTCCATGCCGGAGCCGCAGTTGATCTGCACGGTGAACGCGGTCATCGCCTCGCCCATGCCGAGACGCAGCGCCGCGACCCGGGCCGGATTCATCTCGTCGGCGATGACGTTGACGCAGCCGAGGATGACCTGATCGAACGCGTCCGCCGCAAACGGCTGGCGCAGCAGCAGCGGCCGGCCGCAGGCGACCGCCAGATCGACCGGCGTGAACGGCCCCGGTCCGCTGCGCGCCTTGATGAAGGGCGTGCGGCTGCCGTCGACGATGTAGACTGCCCGGCCGCTCATTCGGCCGCCGGCCGCGCCATCGCGCGCGATGACACGGCTCCCTGCAAGGCGTGGCGGCGCGTGATCTCCTCCGGCGCGAAATCGTCGACCGCGATGGCGGCGTCGATCGCCTTCGCCATGGTGTCGAGCTGGGTGAACTCGGCGTCGTTGATCAGGCCCTGCTCGCGCGCCTTGCGGATGTCGCGCACGCGCGCCTTGCGCAGCCGGTCGCGCAGGTCGTGCGAGGCGACCTTGAGCGCGAACGCGCGCTCCAGCAGCGCCAGGCCGCCGTCGGTGCCGTGGAACAGATCGACCGTGAGCCGGTCGCGCGCCGCGGACGGCTCCATCAGGATGCTGGCGCAGGCCTCGGTCAGCCGGTCGGACGGTCCGCGGCGGCGCGGCCCGCGCGGCAGCACCAGCAGATAGAGCAGCCATGCCACCGGCCGGTTCGGGAAATTGGCGAAGATCTCGTCGAGCCGCGTCTCGATGGTGGCGAAGCCGTGCTCCATCGCCCATTTCACCAGCGGCAGGTCGGCCTCCTGCCGGCCTTCGTCTTCCCAGCGCTTGAGCACCGCGGACAGAAGGTACAGTTCGGAGAGAATGTCGCCGAAGCGCGCCGACACCATCTCGCGCCGCTTGAGGCCGCCGCCGAGCGAGAGCAATGCCAGATCGACCGCCAGCGCGAACGCCGAGGCGTAGCGGCCGAGCCGCCGGTAGTAGCGCTGCGTCGGGCCGGTATCCGGCGCCGGCGCGAAGATGGCGCCGGTCCAGGCCCGGCCGCAGGCACGAGCCGCGTTGGCGAAGCTGTGGCCGACATGCCCCCAGAACGCCTTGTCGAACTGGTCGAGGCCGCGCTCGCGGTCCTTGTCCTCGAGCGCGGTCATCTCCTTGAGCAGATAGGGATGACAGCGGATCGCGCCCTGCCCGAACTGGATCAGCGCGCGGGTCACGATGTTGGCGCCCTCGACCGTGATGCCGATCGGCACCGCGCGATAGAACGAGCCGAGATAGTTGCGCGGCCCGTCCTGCACGCCCTTGCCGCCGTGGATGTCCATGGCGTCGTTGGCGCAGACGCGCATGCGCTCGGTCGCCTGCGCCTTGATGATCGCGGTGATGACCGCGGGCTTGTGGCCGCGGTCGATGGCGGCGCAGGTGAGCCGCCGCGCGGCATCGACCAGATAGGTCTGGCCGGCCATGGCGCCGAGCTTCTCCTGCACGGCTTCGAACCGGCCGATCGGGACGTGGAACTGCTCGCGCACGCGCGCATACATGCCGGTGGTATGCGCCGCGAAGGCACAGGCCGCCGACGACAGCGACGGCAGCGAGATGCCGCGGCCGGCGGCGAGCGCGCTCATCAGCATCTTCCAGCCCTTGCCGAGCTGCGGCGCGCCGCCGATCACGTGATCGATCGGAATGAACACGTCGCGTCCATAGTTCGGGCCGTTCTGGAACACCTGCATCGCCGGCAGATGGCGTCGGCCGATCTCGACGCCGGGCAGATGGGTCGGCACCAGTGCGACCGTGATGCCGATATCGTCGCGGGTGCCGACCAGATGATCGGGATCGTAGAGCTTGAAGGCCAGACCCAGCACGGTCGCGACCGGGCCGAGCGTGATGTAGCGCTTGTGCCAGTTGAGCCGGATGCCCAGCACTTCCTTGCCGTCCCACATGCCGCGACAGACGACGCCGGAGTCGATCATGGAGGCGGCGTCCGAGCCGGCCTCCGGGCTGGTCAGGCCGAAGCACGGGATCTCGGTGCCGCTGGCGAGCCGCGGCAGCCAGTAGTCCTGCTGCTCCTGCGTGCCGAACTGGTGCAGCAATTCGCCAGGCCCCAGCGAGTTCGGCACCATGGCGGTGACCGCCACCGTGACCGAGCGGGTGGAGAGTTTGCGGATCACCTCGGAGTGGGCATAGGCGGAGAATTCGAGGCCGCCGTACTTCTTCGGAATGATCATCGCGAAGAACTTGTGCGCCTTGAGGAAGTCCCACACCTCCGCCGGCAGGTCGCCGAGCTCCCAGCTGATCTGCCATTCGTCGGACATGCGGCAGAGCTCTTCCACCGGCCCGTCGAGGAACGCCTGCTCCTCCGGGCGAAGCTTGGCGGGCGGGAACGTCAGCAGCTTTGACCAGTCGGGGTTGCCGGTGAACAGCTCGGCATCCCACCAGACGTCGCCGGCTTCGATCGCCTCGCGCTCGGTGTCGGAGAGACTTGGCAGCACGCGTTGCGCCCAGCCGAAAATCGGCTTGGACAACCAGTCCCGGCGAAATGAGGATGTGCCCATTGACGTCCCGGCTCCGTGCGTCAGGTCGACCAAAACGCGTCCGAATCAATACGGCCGACGACTGAATAGCACCATTCGCGCTGGATTTCCGTCCAAACGATCGCCGCCAATCGGGTCAGTTTTCAGGCGGCACCTTGCACGGCCGGCGGTCCTCGCCGACCGCAACATAAGTAAATATGCCCTCGGTGACCGCGATCTGGTCCTCTCCGATGCCGCGCCGCACCCAACTCTCAACTTTCACAGTTATCGAAGTGTTCCCAACTTTGACGATTTCCGCATAGCAGGTCACCTCGTCGCCGATGAATACCGGCCGGTGGAAGGTCATGGCGGTGATCGCCACCGTCACGGTGCGGCCCTTGGCGCGACGCGTCGCCGCGGTGCCGCCGGCGAGGTCCATCTGTGACAGCAGCCAGCCGCCGAAAATATCGCCGTGCGGATTGGCGTCGGCCGGCATCGCAATGGCGCGCAGCGCAGGCTCGGCCGGGGGCGGCGTGGCGGGACCATCGGTGGCGTGCATGTGAAGATCATCCATGCTCAGATCAAGCATTGCCATCCTAGCAGAGTTCGGGAACAACAGTCGCCGACCCGGACGAACGCATAGTGGAGGAAAACCAGTGTCCAGCGAAATTCTCACCGCCCGCAAAGGGCCGGTCCTCGAAGTCACCCTCAACCGACCGAGCATCGGCAACGCCGCCTCCGACGGCATGGCGATCGAGCTGGCGCAGCTGCTGCTGAGCGCCGGGGAGAACACGGAAATCGTGGTGCTGCGCGGGGCCGGCGACGATTTCTGCGTCGGCCGCGAGAGCATGGGCAAGCGGCCGCCGGGCGTGCAGCCGGACGCGCTGCAACTGCGAAAACGCAACGACGTGATCTTCAACTGCTATGGCGCATTCCGGCGCTGCGAGATCCCGATCATCGGCGTGGTCAAGGGCCGCGCGCTCGGCTTCGGCTGCGCGATCGCGGCCGTCTGCGACATCACGCTCGCCGCCGACAACGCCAAATTCCAGGTGCCCGAGATGGCGCACAACATCATGCCCACGATGGTGATGTCGGCGCTGGTCGACCGCGTGCCGCGCAAGGCGATGACCTACTTCGTCTGGTCGACCGCGGTGTTCTCGGCCGCCCGCGCGCGCGAGGCCGGCATCGTCAGCGAGATCCATCCGGCGGCCGAGCTCGATGCCGCCGTCGAGGCGCTGTGCGCGCAGATCATGAAGGCGCCGCGGCCGGCGCGCGTCGGCTGCAAGGACTATGCGCGCACCGGGCTCGACATGGATACGGCGAGCGCCGTCGACTATGCGCGCAGCATCCATGCCGTGATCAATTCTTCCGGCGACATGATGCCCAAGCCCGGCCACTGACCGAGACGGCGGAGGAGAACATGCGACGGCGCGATTTCCTCACGGGTACGACGGCACTGGCGGCGAGCGGAGCGATCCCACGCGCCGCAACCGCGCAGAACCGCGACAGCCTGCTGGTCGTGCTGGAGGGCGCGCCGAACAGCCTCGACTTTCACGTGCCGGGCGCCAACCGCCAGGTCTACGAGGTGGTCTGGAACATCTACGACCGCCTGCTCGGCTTCGGCGTCAAGAAGGACGCCAACGGCAACGACTATTACGACGTCGATAACCTGCAGCCGGAACTGGCGGAGGACTGGGACCGGCGCGACATGTCGGTGACGTTGAAGTTGCGCAAGAACGCGACCTTCCTGGACGGCACGCCGGTGACGGCGAAGGACGTGAAATATTCGTTCGACCGCACCTTCGGGGTCGGCGGCTATCCGCAGTCGGCGATTGCCGCCGCTTCCTTGCTCAAGCCGGAGCAGTTCGTCGCCGTCGACGACCATACCTTCCGGGTCGATTTCATCAATCGCGACAAGCTCAGCATGCCGTATCTCGGCGTGCCGCTGGTCAACATCTACCATTCGGAACTGGTGAAGAAGAATTCCAAGCCGGACGACCCGTGGGGCGTGCAGTGGACCAAGCTCAACCATGCGGGCGGCGGCGCCTACAAGGTCGAGAAATGGACGCCCGCGCAGGAGATCGTCTACGTCCGCAACGACGACTGGAAATGCGGACCGCTGCCGAAGCTGCGCCGGATCGTGAGCCGGATCGTGCCGTCGTCGGGCATGCGCCGCGCCATGATCCAGCGTGGCGACGTCGACGTGTCCTACGACATCACGCCCGAAGGACGCCGCGGAGATGGCGGAGGACAAGAGCGTCAAGGTCATCAGCTCGCTGATGGAGAATACCGTCCAGTTCATCGGCATGAATGTCACGATGAAACCGTTCGACAATCCCAAGGTCCGCCAGGCGATCGCCTACGCCATCCCCTATCAGAAGATCATCGACGTCGCGGTCTACGGCCGGGCGCGCGACCTCAGCGGCGGGCCGGACCAGGTAACGTCGCCGGAGTGGCCGCAGCCGCACCGCTACGTCACCGATCTCGCCAAGGCGAAGCAACTCATGGCGGAGGCGGGCTTCCCGGACGGGTTCGAGACGACGCTGTCGTTCGACCTCGGCGCCGCCGTCGTCAACGAGCCGCTGTGCGTGCTGATCCAGGAATCGCTCGGCCAGATCGGCATCAAGGTGACGATCGAAAAGATCGCAGGCTCGAACTGGCGCGCCGCCTTCACGCAGAAGACGATGCCGCTGCACACCCAGGTGTTCGGCGGCTGGTTCAACTATCCGGATTTCTATTTCTTCATCGTCTACAACGGCGCTCCGGCGACGATCTACAATTCCATGGCCTACAACAGTCCCGAGATGAACAAAGCCATCGACGAGGCCCACTACACCACCGACAAGGAGGTGTACGAGCGCAGCGCCAAGAAATTCATCCAGCTGGCGTTCGACGACCTGCCGGCGATCCCGCTGTTCCAGCCGTATCTGAACGTGGCGATGAACCCGAACGTCACCGGCTATCGCTACCTGTTCCATCGCCAGCTCGACTTCCGGCACATGGCGAAGGGCTGAGCGCGGCGTGAGCAGAATGCGTCTCGGCGTCTATTTCGACGGCTTTGCCGCCACCGGCGACATGCTCGAGAGCGCGCGCGCCGCCGAGGCGGCGGGCGCGGCGAGCCTCTGGTTCGCGCAGCACATGGGCTATCGCGACGCGTTCCTGTCGGCGGCGGCCGCAGCCGGCGTCACGTCGCGGGTCGCGCTCGCGCCGACCGCGATCAGCGCCTATCTGTGGCCGCCGCTGTCGGCCGCGATGTCGATCGCCACGCTCAATGAAATGTCGGGCGGCCGCGCAATCCTGACGATGGCGGTCGGCAACATCCTCAATCTCGGCGAGTCGGGCATCGAGCCGGTCAAGCCGATCAAGGTGATGCGCGAATACGTTGCGGCGATGCGCGGGCTCCTGGCCGGCGAGGCCGTGCAGCTCGACGGCGAGGTGCACCGGCTGCGCGGCGCGCACATGGCGTTCCAGAAGGACGCCGCCATCCCGATCCTGGTCGCGTCGACCGGCCCGCAGATGCTGCGGCTCGCGGGCGAGATCGGCGACGGCGTCGTGCTCTCGACCGGACTGACGCTTGCCGCCACGCGGCAATGCCTCGACCAGGCGCATGCGGGCGCCGTCCGCGCCGGGCGCGATCCCAAGGCGCTGCGGCGGGTCGGGTTCATCAACCTCGGCGTCTCGGAGGATGGCAAGGCCGGCAAGGCGGCGGTGCGGCGCAAGCTCGCGTTCCTGTTCCGCAGCCGCGGCCACGCCGAGAACATCAAGTCCTCCGGCCTCGACATCGACCACGCGGCGATCATGGCGGCGAACGCGCGCCGCGATCTCGACGCCGCGGTCGCGCTGTTGCCGGAGGCAGCGGCGACCGCGTTCGGCGTTGCCGGCACGCCGCACGAGTGCCGGGAGCAGCTGGAAGCCTATTTGTCGGCAGGCCTTGACGAACCGATCATCGAGGTCACCGGCACCGGCGAGGCGCGCCGCCTCGCGCTCGAGGTGGTGCGCGACGTGACGGGGGCGCGGGCGTAGTCTCCCCCTCTGGTGCTACAGTGGAAACATCCATCCGCTTGTCCCCGCGAAAGCGGGGACCCAGCACTTGTCACGAACTGGATGCCCGCTTCCGCGGGCATGAGCGGAAAGACCTCTTGTCGGTTGCTTCAGCCCGCGCCGCGAACGCGGTCGATCACCGTCTCGGCGTCTGATGGCACGGCGGATCCATGCCAGGCGATGTGCTGGTCGGGCCGCACCAGCACCAGCGGACTGAACGCCACATCCGCGGGCGGCGCGACCCGCATGACCGTCAACGGCACGCTGCGCGCCCGCGCGGCCATCTCGAAGGCCGTCGTGTCGCTCTGCGCAAAATCCATCAGCGTGAAATCCGGCCCGAGCAAATCGTAGCAGGAGCGCCCGTCTTCGAGCCAGAAGTGCGGCAGCCGCGCACCCGGCCGCTCGACCGGCGTGTAGACGCTCCAGACGTCGGGCGGCGGCGGCGTGCCGTCCTGGCAGACGATCGGCGAGTCCTCGTAGCGTTCGCCGAGCTGCAGGCCGGTGGTGTTATACTGGTCCTTGTCGTCCTCGACGCAGAACGCGCCGAAGGCGCGGCGCCGCGCCTCCGCCGTCTCGCCCGGCGCCTCGATGTCCTCGGGCAGGCGCCAAGCGCTCATCTTGCGCGCGCAGTGCACGCCGAGCGCGGAATTGCGCGCGCCGATCGGCCGGCGCTCGCTGTCGAACGTGTCGAGCAGGCGTTCGCCGGCCCAGCCGCGATGCACGGCGGCGAGCTTCCAGCCGAGATTCATCACGTCGCCGATGCCGGTGTTCATGCCGAAGCCGCCGAGCGGCGTGAACAGATGCGCGGCGTCGCCCATGAGAAAAATTCGGCCGGACCGGTATTGCTCCGCCACCAGCGCCATGCCGCCGGTCCAAGGGCCGCCGGAGAGGATTTCGAATTCGGCGTCCGCGCCGATCATCGAGCGCACCACCGCGCGCGGCTCCAGCGTGGCCGGGTCGACACCCTTCGGCACCTGGAAGTGCACGATCCAGTGCTCGCGCCCGTCCTGCAGATACATGAAACCGCGCACCTCGCGGTTGATGATCCAGGTGATGACCGCCGGCGCGCGGCCCGATTTCGCCATCAGGGCGGGCGCGCGGATGTAATAGGACAACATGGTGCCGCCCATGAAGGCGCGCTCGACGGTACCGTCTTCGCCGGTCATGCCGATGCCGAGTTCGCGGCGAACGAGGCTCTTGGCGCCATCGGCGGCAATCATGAAGCGGGCTGCGATCTGCCGGCGCTCGCCGCTCGTCACGCTTACGACGGTCGCGGTCGCGCCCTGCGCATCCTGTTCGAACGAGGAAAGCCGCCAGCCAAAGCGGACATCCACAGCGCGCTCGGCGTGCTGCTTGAGGATCGGCTCCAGCCTGATCTGCGAAATCGTATGCGGCGGCTCCGGCGTCTTCTGGAATTCGGCGCTGCCGCCGGACATGCGGCCCTGCTGCATCAGCGGATAGGGCCGCGTCATGCGGGCGAGCTCATAGCCGCAGAACCGCGTCACATAGGCGTTCTCGCGCGCCGACTGCACCGGCAGGCCGACCGCGCGGATGTCGCGCGCGACACCGAGGCGGCGGAAATGCTCCATCGAGCGCGCATTGGTGTTGTTGCACTTGGGGTGCTGGGCGGTCTCCAAGATTTTCGCTGACCAGGATGACCGGCAGCTTGCGCCAGCCAAGCTCGATCGCGGCGGTGAGCCCGACCGGCCCGCCGCCGACGATCAGGACGAATGTCTCTTCGCGGGTCACCGTAGTGAGATCACCGGATTCCGGCGGCGACGAATTTTTCCAGCGTCATCGGATCGCCCTTGTGCGGCGGATCGCGCGGCTCGACGCCGGCGAAACGGCTCGCCTCAAGATACCATTGCAGGCGCGCGGGCAGCTGCCAGCGCCGCATCGCGGCGTGCGACAGGTCCCAGCGCACCGGCTCGTTCTCGATGTCCATGCACTGATAGTGCGTGTTGAACAGCTCGATGCGGTGGCCGTCCGGATCGCGCATGTAGACGAACAGCGCGTGGCCCGGGCCGTGGCGGCCGGGGCCGAACTCGACATTGGCGGCAAAGCCCATGTCGGCCGCGAGATCGCAGGTGTAGAGGAGCTGGTAGGATTCCGGGATGCTGAACGCCGCGTGGTGCAGGCGCGGGCCTTTGCCTGGCGCGAACACGATGTCGTGCGGATTGCCCTTGCGCTGCAGGAACACGAAGATGAAGTCGTCCTTGCCGTCGGGCGCGATGTATTCCGACAGCCGGAAGCCGAGGCTCATCCAGAATTCACAGGCCTTGCGCACGTCCGGGACCAGCAACTGGAAGTGATCGAGGCGCTGCGGGATGGCGCCCTTGTGCGCTGCGAATTCGACGATCATGCGCGGCTTCACGTCCATCCGGGCGCAGAACTCGATCGGCGAGCCGAGCGGGTCGGACACCTGCAGCGTCTTGCCCTGATACGGAATCTCGACCCACTTGGCAGGAAGCTGCGATCGGTCGAAGAACGCCTTCGCCTTCTCCAGGTCCTCCTCGGTGAAGACGCGCATGCCGACGCGCTCGGATTCCGGCTCGCCCTTGGCGCGCTTCAACACGAGACTATGGTGGCAGGATTCGGCGACGCCGCGCAGATAGATCGCGTCCTTGTCCTCGGCGCTGACGATGAAGCCGAGCAGGTCGACATAGAAGGCCCGGCTCTTGCCGAGGTCCTTGACGGAGATGACCGAGTGGCTGGCGCGCGTGACGTTGAAGGGCGGATTGTAGACCGGTGCGGGAATGGGCATGAAAGCTCCGACAGGGACGTAGAATTGTCGGCAAAATCCGTATCACGGCCCACACCGAGCGTCACCGACAATCGGCGCGCACTTTCCGAATGCCGGTACCTGGCGGGTGCATCTCCCGCCAGTCAGCGCATCAGCATCATCGCCGCGACCATCAACACGACCATCACCGCGGCCATGATGGCAATGTGCATGGGGCTGCTCATCATGTGGCGGAGCAAGCCGAAGCGGGTACCTTCCGGCAGCAGGTCCATGCCGCATTTCGGGCATTTTCCCGGTTCGGACTTTCGGATGTGGGAGTGCATCGGGCAAATATAGATTGCTGCAGGTGCGGGGTTCATTCGCTGGTCTCCACGGCAAACCTTGCAGGCAGTAATGTCTACTCCCGAATCCTGCACCTATTGATCTGCATCAACGCAACCCCTGCGGTTTGGGTCATTTTTGTTCGGTATTCCGACGACGCGATGTTCTTTCGCCCAGCGGGAGGAAGTCATGTGGTGGAGCGATTATTGGTGGGAATACGGGCCGATGCCGTGGATGTTTTTCGGCCCGATCATGATGATCATCTTTGCGGTCATCTGCTTCGGCGTGATGATCTTCATGATGCGTGGAATGCACCATCGGCACGGCGGTCACGCCATCGACATTCTCAAAGAGCGCTATGCGCGCGGCGAGATCAGCAAGGCCGAATACGAAGAGCGCCGGCAATTTCTGGAAGCGTGAACCGGCTCGCTAGTACGACTTCGGCAGGCCCAGCACCTTCTCGGCGATGAAGTTCAGGATCATGTGCGGCGAGACCGGCGCGATGCGCGGGATCAGGATTTCGCGCAGGTAGCGCTCGACGTGGAATTCCTTCGAATAGCCCATGCCGCCGTGGGTCATCACTGCCGTCTCGCAGGCGGAGAATCCCGCCTCGGCGGCGAGATACTTCGCGGCGTTGGCCTCGATGCCGCAGTCCTGCTGGTGGTCGTAGAGCCAGGCGGCCTTGAACGCCATCAGGTTCGCGGCCTCGAGATTCATCCAGCAGCGCGCCAGCGGATGCGCGATGCCCTGGTTCTGGCCGATCGGCCGCTTGAACACGACGCGCTCGCGCGCGTATTTCGCCGCCCGCTTGAGCGCGATCCGGCCGATGCCGACCGCCTCGCCGGCGTTGAGGATGCGCTCCGGATTGATGCCGTGCAGGATGGTGCGGAAGCCCTGCCCTTCCTCGCCGATGCGGTCGGCGGCCGGCACCACCATGCCGTCGAAGAACATCTCGTTCGAGTCGACCGCGGCGCGGCCCATCTTGTGGATTTCGCGGACCGCGACCTTGCTGCGGTCGAGGTCGGTGTAGAACAGGCTCAGGCCTTCGGTCCTGCGCTTGACCTCTTCGAGCGGCGTGGTGCGCGCGAGGATCAGCACCTTGGTGGCGACCTGCGCGGTCGAAATCCAGATTTTCTGGCCTGAGAGCACGTAGCTGTCGCCGCGCCGCTCGGCGCGCAGCTTGAGCTGCGTCGTGTCGAGGCCGACATTGGGCTCGGTGACCGCGAAGCAGGCCTTGTCCTTGCCGGCGATCAGCGGCGGCAGCATGCGGCGCTTCTGCTCGTCGGTGCCGAACACCACGACCGGGTGCAGGCCGAAGATGTTCATGTGCACCGCCGACGCGCCGCTCATGGCCGCGCCCGACTCGGCGATCGCCTGCATCATGATGGTCGCTTCGGTGATGCCGAGGCCCGCGCCGCCGTATTCCTGCGGCATGGCGATGCCGAGCCAGCCGGCCGCGGCCAGCGCGCCGTGCAGTTCGTGCGGGAAGCCGCCGGTGCGGTCCTTCTCGAGCCAGTAGGCGTCGTCGAACTGCGCGCACAGCTTGAAGATGCTGTCCCTGATCTGCTCCTGCTCGGCGCTCAGTGCGAAATCCATGGTCTTGCCTCTCCACGTTCGACTATGCGCCGCCGCAAACTCGGTGCGTCCCCTCCCCCGCAAGGGGGAGGGTCGGGGAGGGGTCAGACATGCGAGCTGACCCAGACCGCCTCGCTACGCTTCGGCGGTCACCGCCCCTTTCAAGGGGAGGTGAAATAGAAGTCTACCGCGGCGCGACGATCTTTTCGACCGCCGCCGCCATCCCGAGCAGCCAGCGGTCGGCGCCGTGGTCCGCCACCAGCATCAGGCCGACCGGCGCCTCGCCGGCGCGGTGGCACGGCACCGAGATCGAGCAGCGGTCGATGAAGTTCACCAGCGACGGATTGCGCAGCACCGCCGCGTTGGCGTGGCGATAGGCGTCGTCCGGCTTGAGGTCGTCGATGCGCGGCGCGACGATCGGCGTCGTCGGCATGACCAGCGCGTCGTAGGGCGCGAGCACCGGCGCGAGCCGCCGGATGAAGTCGGCGCGCTGCTGCACCAGATCGATGAAATCGGCCGCGTCCTGCTCCTTGCCGCGCAGGATGCGCACCAGCACCCGCGGGTCGTACATCTTCTCGCCCTTGGCGATCAGGCCGCGGTGGATGGCATAGGACTCGGCGGCGGAGAGCCCGCCCTTGGCGTTGATCTTGCCGAGATCGGACAGTTCGCGCAGCGGAATGTCGGTGACGCGGGCGCCGGCCTTGCGCAGTGCGGCAAGCGCTGCCTCGAACGTGCTCGCGACATGCGGCTCCATGCCGTCGAGCATCATGGTCTGCGGCACCGCGAGCCTCAATCCTTCGAGCGCGACCTGCGGCGGGTCGAACTCGCCTTCGCCCGCCAGCACCGCGTCGAGCACCGCGCAGCAATGCACCGTCGCGGCGATCGGCCCGATCGAGTTCGAGCGATTGCGACAACGGGAACGCGCCGGCGGTCGGCACGCGATAGGCGGTCGGCTTGAAGCCGACGATGCCGTTGAGCGCCGCCGGGATGCGGCAGGAGCCGCCGGTGTCGGTGCCGAGCCCGCCGAACGCCATGCCGTCGGTCACCGAGACCGCCGCGCCCGAGGACGAGCCGCCGGGAATGCGCCGCGCCTTGCGGTCGTAGACGTTGGCGGGCGTGTCGTAATGCGGGTTGATGCCCAGGCCCGAGAAGGCGAACTCGGTCATGTTGCTGCGGCCGATCGGGATGAAGCCCGCGGCGCGCAGCCGCGCCACGCTCGGCGCGTCTTTCGCCGCGGGCGCGGCGTCGCGCAGCACGGTCGAGCCGGCCGTGGTGACGTCGCCCGCGATGTCGAACAGGTCCTTGATCGAGACCGGGATGCCGGCGAACGGCGACGGCGCCTGCCCCTTGGCGCGCAGGCGGTCGTAGTAGTCGGCCGCCGCGAGCGATGCTTCCTCGTGGACCTTCAGGTAGACGCGCTTGCCCTCGCCGGCCGGATCCTTGATGCGGGCGAGGCATTCCTCGACCAGGCCGCGGCTCTTTGCTCCTCCCGCAAGGGCGATGGCGATGTCGGCGATGCAACGCATGGTCGTCCCCACCCGTCCGCACATCCCGCGTGCGGCAACATCGATATTCGTATTTGAACAGCCGCGAAACGACAGCATTCCACATCGGCGGGCTGCCTGCTACGCTTTATGTTAGCGCCTTAACTATCGGTGTCTCGCGTGCCGCGTCGCGTCCTAAACCTGTCATTGCAAGACAACTCGGGCAGCCGGCCGGCCGCCGTCGCGATCGATCAGGCGATCATCGCGGGCTGGACCGGCCGCGACGCGGCCGCGGTCGAGAAGCACATCCGCGAACTCGAAGCGCTCGGCGTGAAACGGCCGGCGACCACGCCGATCTTCTACCGCGTGTCGGCGAGCCGCATCACCACCGACGATGCCATCGAGGCGGTCGGCGACAGCTCGGGCGGCGAGGTCGAGTTCGTGCTGCTGCAACACGGCGGCCGGCTCTGGGTCGGCACCGGCTCCGACCACACCGACCGCGAGGTCGAGAAATACGGCGTCACCGTCTCCAAGCAGATGTGCGAGAAGCCGATCGCCGCCACGTTCTGGGCATTCGACGAGGTCGCGCCGCACTGGGACCGGCTGCAGCTCCGCTCGCATGTCGAGGAGAACGGCAAGCGCGCGCTCTACCAGGACGGCTCGGTCGCCGCGATGATCGACCCGCGCGACCTGATGCAGCGCCGTACCGCCGAGGGACGCCTGCCGGAAAACACCATCATGTTCTGCGGCACGCTCGCGGCCCATGGCGGCGTGCGCGCCACCGCAAGTTTCGCGTTCGAGCTCGAAGACCCGGTGCTCGGCCGCAAGATTTCCCATGCCTATCGGGTCCGCACTCTCCCCATTCTGGGATGAGCGCAATTTTGTCTGGAGTCCATCACATGCCGATGAACAAGCCGCATCTCGAATTCTTCCGCGTCAACATGAAAGACGGATGGGTCACGCCACCGGGCTATCCGGCCGGCATCAAGCAGAAGATCCTCGCCAGCGACCTCGACGAGAGCCCGCAAGATGGGCAGCCGCACGCGGCTCCTCACCTTCGAGCCCGGCACCTACACCACCGAGCCGTTCGTGCACGACCACTGGGAAGAGGTCTACGTCGTCTCCGGCGACCTCGTCGTCGGCAACGACAAGCTGGGCAAGGGCGGCGAGTCGTTCGAGGCGCCGACCTACGCCTGCCGGCCGCCGGGCGCCTGGCATGGGCCGTTCAAGTCGGAGAAAGGCTGTATGCTGTACGAGATCCACTACTACGACGAGAGCAAGAAGACGTAGGTTACGAAAAGCTCCGCCGTCATTCCGGAAGCCGCGAAGCGGCTGTCCGGAATCCATACTCCGCAGCCGGGGACATGGATTCCGGGCTCGCGCCTGCGGCGCGCCCTGGAATGACGAAAGATTTCGAACAAACAGAGGCGCGACCATGCTGGCACCGGATGCGAAGATGAAATTCGCCGAGAAGCCTTATCTCTCCGCCACCGCGCGGTTCGCCGCGGGCGCCGACACGCCGCGCGATTTCCTGGAGCGCTGCCTCGCCGACATCGACAAGCTCGAGCCGAAGATCGGCGCCTTCGTCCATCTCGGCGTCAACGCGGCGCGGGCCGCGGCCGACCAGTCGACCGTGCGCTGGCGCGCCGGCAAGCCGCTCTCGAAGATCGACGGCATGCCGGTCGGCATCAAGGACATCATCGAGACCGCCGATATGCCGACCGAGAACGGCTCGCCGCTGTTCGCCGGCCAGCGCACCGAGCGCGACGCCGCCAGCGTGTTCGCGCTGCGCGAGGCGGGCGCGGTGATCGTCGGCAAGACCGTGACCACCGAATTCGCCGCCACCGAGCCGCGCGGCACCCGCAATCCGCACGATCTCGACCGCACGCCCGGCGGTTCGTCGAGCGGCTCGGCGGCAGGCGTCGCCGCCGGCATGCTCAGCGCTGCGCTCGGCACGCAGGTGATCGGCTCGACCATCCGGCCGGGCAGCTATTGCGGCGTGATCGCGTTCAAGTCGTCGGTCGGCGCGCTCAACCGCGGCGGCAGCTGCGACGGGCTCAGCCAAAGCTCGACCGGCACGCTCGCGACCACGCTCGAAGACGCCTGGCAGGTCGCCTACGAGATCGCGCAACGCGCCGGCGGCGACCCGGGCTATCCGGGTCTCTACGGTCCCGCGACCGTGCCGGCGGCGCACAAGCCGCGCCGGGTGGCGTTCATCGAGTCGGGCGGTTGGAGCGCGGTCACGCCGGGCGGCAGGCAGGCAATGGGCGATGCGCTGGCGCGGCTCAAGAGCGTCGGCATCGAGGTCATCGACCGGCAATCGAACGCCAAGGTGGCGGCGGTCGAAGCCGCCATCAAGGACGCGCGCCCGATCTCGATGCGGCTCAACTGCTGGGAGTTCCGCTGGCCGCTCAACACCTACACCCGGCGCGACGCCACCAAGATCAGCCGCACGATGCTCGACCGCCTGAAGGAAGCGGAGGCGATGACGCTCGACGATTACCGCGCCGAGCTCAAGCGCCGCGACGAGGCGCGCGCGGTCTATGCCGCGCTCGCAAGCGAGTGCGACGTGTGCGTGACGCTGGCGGCGCCGAGCGCGGCGCCGAAGGGTCTCGCTTCGACCGGCGATCCCAACATGACGGTGCACGTCTCGCTGCTCGGCATTCCGGCGATCTCGCTGCCGGTGCTCAAGGACGAGGGCATGCCGCTAGGCTTGCAGGTCACCGGCTTCGTGAACGGCGACGCGCAGGTGTTCGCGGCGGCCGGCGCGATCAAGGCGCTGTTTTGAGATGAATGCCGCCTTCGCTTCACCCTCCCCCCGCGAGCGCTTGCGAGCGGTGGGGAGGGTCGAGGTGGGGGGTGGCGCGATCAAGCAAGTTTCCCCCCCACCCCCAACCCCTCCCCACCGCTTCGCGGGGGGAGGGGAGCAGACCGAGTGCGCGGCCGCATCGTCGCTGATCCGGGAATGCGGTGGCGCAGATGGTTGAGGCTGCCCTCCACCCTGCCCTCGAGCGCTACCGCGACGGGCCGCCGCGGCATCCGCGCGGCTATCCCGACCTGCACGAGCACGTGCTGGCGCTGGCGCGCGCGGGACGATTGGTGATCGTCGACGAGCCGATCAACAAAGACACCGAGATGCACCCGCTGGTGCGCTGGCAGTATCGCGGCGGTATTCCGGAGAGCGAGCGCAAGGCGTTCCTGTTCACCCAGCCGACCGACTCGAAGGGCCGGCGTTACGACACGGCCGTGCTGGTCGCGGGGCTCGCCGCCAATCCGGAGGTCTACCGCATCGGCTTCGGCAAGCCGCTCGACGAGATCGGCCGGACCTGGGTGAACGCGATCGCCAACCCGATCGCGCCGCGCGTGGTCGGCGACGCGCCCGTGCCAGGAGATCGTCGTCACCGGCAAAGACCTCGACCGCGACGGGGCAGGCGCTCGACGGCCTGCCGGTGCCGATCTCGACGCCGGGCTTCGACAACGCGCCCTATCTTTCGGCCGGGCACTACATCACCAAGGACCCGGACACCGGCATCCAGAACGTCGGCAACTATCGCGGCCAGCTCAAGACGCCGCGCCGGCTCGGGATGAATCCGTCGGTCGAGCTGCGCGCCGGCATCTACGCGCACTGGCTCAAATGCAAGGCGCGCGGCGAGCCGCTGCCGTGCGCGGTCGTCGTCGGCTGCCCGCCGGCGATCTCCTATGCGTCGGTGCAGAAGATGCCGGAGAATCTCGACGAGGTCGCGGTGGCGGGCGCGCTCGCCGGCGCGCCGATCAATGTGGTGCAAGGCGAAGACGGTCGATCTGCTGGTGCCGGCCGAGGCCGAGATCGTGATCGAGGGCCTGATCAGCACCGAGACGCTCGAGCCCGAGGCGCCGTTCGGCGAGTCGCACGGCTATGTCAACCTGCAGGAATACAACGCCTTCATGGACGTGACCGCGATCACGCGGCGGAAGAATCCCATCCTGACGTCCTTCATCAGCCAGGTGACGCCGAGCGAATCGAGCGTGATCCGCAAGGTGGCGATGGAGCCGGTCTATCTCCATCACCTGAAGTCGGTGCTCGCCATCAAGGGCGTCAAGCGCGTGGCGATGCACGAGCCGCTCACCAGCCTCTATGCGGTGATCGCGATCCAGTTCGAGCGCGGCGCGCCCGCGACCGAAGTCTGGCGCGCGCTCTACGGCGCCTCGTCGCTGCACCGCTTCGCCGGCAAGTGGATCGTCGCGGTCGACGAGGACATCGAGCCCGGACAATGCCGACATGCTGTTCTGGGCGATGTCCTACCGCTGCCAGCCGCAGCACGATCTCAAGGTCGTGCCGCACAAGGACCCGGGCCACGGGCCGCGCGGCCCGCGCGACGGCGGCGAGAGCGCGGCGGTGCTGATCGACGCGCGGCTCAAGGGCACCTACGCGCCGGTCGCGCTGCCCGACGCGCGAATTCATGGAGAACGCGAAGGCGATCTGGGAGCGGCTCGGGCTGCCGCCGCTGACGCCGCAGCCGCCCTGGCACGGCTACGACCTCGGCCACTGGCCGGCGGACCTGGCACGGCAGGCCGAGATGGCGGCGAACAGCGCGTATTTCGAGCTGGGCCAGAACCTCGCCAACGAGCGCCGCAGCGACGTCGCGATGAACACGCCGGTGAAGCGGGAGTAGGACGAACGTGCCGCGCCCGCGCCCCGCGATGCGGCGCCCTTCCCTCGCCCCGCCAAGCGGGGAGAGGGTGCCGAGCAAGCCCTTGCGAGCGAGGCGGGTGAGGGGCAAGAGTGCGATCGACCAATAAGGTGGAACCAAAAAATGAAACTCGCCGTGCCGGACATGATCTCGAACTCGTACTTCCCCGCGATCGCCGCGATCGAGCTCGGCTTCTTCAAGGAGGAAGGCCTCGACGTCGAGCTCGAGCTGGTGTTCCCGGTCGACAAGTCCTACGCGGCGATGCGCGACGGCAGCATCGACTTCGTCGGCAGGCTCGGCGCATTCGGCGCTGGCCGCGTTTCCGAACTGGCGGGGTTCGAAGCTCCTGTGCGCGCAGGCGCAGGGCATGTACTGGTTCCTGGTCATGCACAAGGATTTCAACGCCAAGCGCGGCGACCTGAGCGTGGTCAAGGGCAAGAGCATCGGCGCCTCCCCGTGGGTGGACTACGGCCTGCGCCGGCTGCTGATCGAGGCGGGCTTCGATCTCGAACGCGACCAGATCAAGGTCGGGCCGGTGCCGGGCGCGCAGGGCGCCGGCGTCAACTTCGGCCTCACCGCCGCGAAGGCGCTGGAGGAGCGCAAGATCGACGGATTCTGGGCGAACGGCATGGGCACCGAGGTCGCGGTGCGGCGCGGGGTCGGCACCATGGTGCTCGACGTGCGCCGCGGCGACGGGCCGAAGCCGTGCTTCAACTACACGATGGCGTCGATCGCGACGACCGACCGGCTGATCGAGAAGTCCCCCGATGTGGCGGCCGCGGCGGTGCGCGCGCTGGTGAAGACGCAAGCCGCGCTGAAGGCCGACCCGTCACGCGCGACCGGCGTCGGCCGAAAGCTGTTTCCGCCGCAGGAGGCGGAACTGATCGCCGAACTGATCCGCCGCGACCTGCCCTATTACGACGCGACGATCTCGCGCGAGTTCGTCGCCGGCATGAACCAGTTCGCCCGCGACATGGGGCTGCTCAAGGGCGACGCGACCTACGAGGACGTGGTCGCGACGCAGTTCTCGCATTTGTGGAAGTGATCCGCGCCGCCTGTTCGGTGCGTCCCCTCCCCCGCTTGCGGGGGAGGGTTAGGGAGGGGGTTGCGAAATGCCGGTGGCCCCCTCTCCACCCGCAGCCGCAGAGCGAGCAGACCGAGTACGCGGTAGTTGCCTTTCCAATCCAACCGGCAGCGGTCTGGCTACTTCTCGCACCGGCGGCAGGCTGAGCGCCTTGTCGACCAGGCCGGTGGCGCGCTTGAAGTCGAAGTTGCGGTAGACGTTCTGCTTCACGATGAACGAGGAGCCGCCGTAGAACTTCTCGTACTGCTGGTGGCGGCTGCCGAACTCGGTGCCGAGGAAGTCCCAGAGCAGCCGCACCAGCGCGGTGCGCGACTTCGCGTCCATGGTGCCCGAGCGCATATAGCGCTCGATCATCGGCGCGACCTCCGCGATTGTCGAAGTCGGCGACCGACGACGGCTGCGAGATCACCGACGACGAGACCAGCTCGCGCACCATCTCGAGCATCCGGCCGTTGAACTCCGACTGCATCGCCATCGCCGCATAGAGCGTGACCACCGACGGCCAGAGCACGCCGTCCTTGATCGTCGCGCTGATCTCGTGCGAGAGCAGCAGACCCTCGTAGATCGACACCAGCGACGCGATCTCTCCCATCGCGATCTGCACCGGCGGCGACCCGGCGCTGCCGATCATCTCGATCGTGCGCTGCGCCAGCCCCATCATGAAGCGCAGCTTGGTCACGTAGCGGGTCTGCGCCTGGTGGTTGCCGTACGAGTGCGACGGCGTCTTGAACCACTGGTCGCGCGTGACCTGCAGATTGCGGTAGATGAACACGTGCTCCCAGGGCACGAACACGTTGTCGAACACGACAAAGCTGTCGGACTCGTCGAAGCGCGTCGACAGCGGGTAGTCGAAGGAATTGTCGCCCTGCCGCGCGAACGGCCGCCGCGGGATGAGCTTGACGCCCGGCGCGTTGACCGGAACGGCGAGGCAGTTGGCATAGTTCTCGTCGCCCGGCTGGAGCGGATGGATGCAGCTCAGATGAATCCAGTCGGACAGCACGCCGCCGGTCGCGACCTGCTGGGCGCCCGAGATGACGATGCCGCCGTCGCGCTCCTTGACCACGCCGGCATAGAGCGTGGGATCGCTCTGCTGATGCGCCGGCTTCGAGCGGTCGATCTGCGGCGGCACGATCGCGTAGCTGAGGTAGAGGTGCTCGTCGCGCATCTTCTCGTAGAATGCGACGACGTTGTCGGCGAACTGCTGCCCGCCGGCCGCGAACACGCCCGGCGCCGCCGCGTAGCCGGCAAAGAAGCCCGCGACATGGTCGGGCGAACGGCCCATCAGGCCGAAGGTCGCCTCCGCCCATTTCTCCGAGAACAGCCGGCGCGCGCGCAGGTCGGCGTGCGTCTTCGGAATCTGGAAGGCGCGCAGCACCGGGCGCCCGGTCTTGGGCGAGGGATAGGTCATCAGCTCGCGGTTGGCCGGCTCCGCCGCGATGTCGTAGAGCCGCGCCACCGAGCGCGCGGCCTCGCGGAAGGCCGGGTGCCTGCTGACGTCGGCGACCTTTTCGCCGTCGACGAACACCTGACGTCCGTCGTTGAGCGAGCGCAGGTAATCCGCGCCGGTGCGCAGCGCAGCGCCGGCGGAGAGACTGTCGGCATGCATTTTCGGCAGTGCACTCATGGCAAGCCTCCATTTGATATATTCATAATATAACTACATCATGTAGCTTTATTTTGAAGGTAAGGTCAAATGCTTTCGTGCTAGGATCGATTCGGGCGGTGGATTGCACCTTCGAATGACGAAACGAAAGACCGAATCCAGTCGAGTGGACAAAGTCTTGCCGAGGCGGGGCAAGGAATTCGTCCCGCCCGCAACCATCACCTTGCCGGCCATGCTGACGGCCGGCGGCGACGTGCGATTCCGCGAAACGCTCTATCTGATGGTGTTCGCGTTCGGACGACTGATCACCTGCCGCGAGGCATTCGGGCGGCATCTGGCGCTGACCGCGTCGCAGTTCATCGTGCTGATCGGTACCGCGTACCGGCAGGGCAGCGAGGGCGTATCGATCCGGACGCTTTCCGACCACACCCAGCTTGCCGCCACGCATGTCACGACCGAGGTCGGCCGCCTGATCGACAAGGGCCTGCTGACCAAGTCGGCCAATCCGCAGGACCGGCGCGGCGTGCTGGTCCGACTGACGCCGAAGGGCGAGGCGGCGATCCGCGAGGTCAATCCGCTGCTGCGCAAGGTGAACGACTGCCTGTTTCAGAACATCCCGCGCGACGACTTCGCGGTGGTCGCGCGGTTCCTGTCGACGTTCGCGCTCAACACCGAGAATGCGCTGGCGGAAATCCGCCGCGCTGATCGCGCGCGAGCGGCACTGGCGTAACGCGAAGTCGGCACGCGCTTACGACCGTCATCCCGGCCGAGCGAAGCGAGAGCCGGGACCCAGTCTTCTTCGCATCGATAGGACGAACTGGACCCCGGCTCTAGCGCTTTGCGCTCGGCCGGGGCGACAGCGTTCGTGATCAGCGGTTTTCGCTACTTCCGATCAATTCCACCAGCTTCGCCGGCGTGATCGGCGTCTGCGCGATGCGCACGCCGAACGGCGACAGCGCGTCCTCGACCGCCGACATGATCGCGGCAGCAGCCGGGATGGTGCTGACCTCGCCTGCGCCTTTGGCGCCGAGCGGGTTGAGCGGCGACGGCGTTTGTGTGAACAGGATCGTCATCGCCGGCACCTCGGCGGCGCCGGGCAGGAGATAGTCGGCGAAGGTCGTGGTAACCGGCTGGCCGCTCTCGTCGTAGCCCATCCATTCCAAGAGCGCGTTGCCGAGCCCGTGCGCGATGCCGCCCTGCGCCTGGCCCTCGACCAGCATCGGATTGATCAGCACGCCGGAGTCCTGCATCGCCACGTAGTTGATGACCTTCACGCCGCCGGTTTCGATATCGACCTCGACCTCGGCGACGTGGCAGGCATTGGCATAGGCGAGCGAATCGGTGCGCCAGTTGACGTTGGCTTCGAGGCCAGGCTCGACGTCGGGCGGATAGCCGTAGCCGGGCGCGCCCTTGAGGATGCGCGACAGCTCGGCGAGCCTGACGGAGAGTTGCGGCGCGCCGACCACGCGCACCTCGCCGTCGACAATTTCCAAATCGTGCTCCGCCGCTTCCAGCACGTGGCTGGCGAGCTTCTTGGCCTTGACGGCGACCGCGCGCGCGGCCAGCAGCACGGAGGAGCCCGCCGTCACCGTCTGACGGCTCGCGAACGCGCCGAGGCCCAGCGAAATGCCGCCGGTATCGCCGGGCACCACCCTGACGTCTTCCGCGCGCATGCCCAGTTCACTGGCACAGATTTGCGCGAGCGCGGTGCCGAGCCCCTGCCCGATCGCCGCCGCGCCGGTGAACACCGAGACCCGCCCGGTGTTCGAGACCCGCACCAGGCCCGATTCAAACGGTCCGCGGCCGGTGCCCTTGACGCCATGCGCCATGCCGATGCCGATGTGGCGCCCTTGCTGGCGCGCGCGTGCCTGGCGCTGCGGAAAGTCGCGCCAGTTCGCCGCCGCCAGCACCTGCGCCTGGCCCGCCGGATAGTCGCCGCTGTCGTACTGCATGGCAGCGCCGGAGCGTGCCTTCAGCGGCTTGGTGTAGGGCATCTTCTCGGGCGGGATCAGGTTGCGTAGACGCACGTCCGCGCGGTCGAGCTTCAACTCGCGCGCGACGCGATCCATCAGCCGCTCCATCGCGAATGCTGCCTGCGGATAACCGGCGCCGCGCACCGACGACACCGGGCACTTGTTGGTGGCGGCAACGCTCACCTCGATCGATACCGCGGGCACGATGTAAGGGCCGCTCAGCATCGCGGCCGAATTGAAGGGGATGTTCACGTCCTGCAACGCATAGGCGCCAAGATCGTGCAGCAGCCTGCCGCGGACGCCGAGCACCTTTGCGTCCTTATCGACCGCAATGTCGAGCGACCAGTACTGGTCGCGCTCCTGCGCCGCGTTGGTGAAATGCTCGCGGCGGTCTTCGATCCACTTGACCGGGCGCTTGATGAGCTTCGCGGCCGCCACCACCGCGATGTCTTCCGGGTAAACGCAGAGCTTGGGACCGAAGCCGCCGCCGACGTCGGGCGTCGCCACGCGCAGGGCGCTTTCGTCCAAACCGAGCAGCGCGGTCAGCGATTGGAACAGGTCGTGCGCCTTCTGGGTCGAGGCCCAGACCATCATCGAGCCGTCGGCCGCGCGATATTCGGCGACAAGCCCGCGGCCCTCGATCGGATGCCCGGCGCCGCGGTGCTGCCAGAGGTCCTCGTGAAAAACGTGCGCGGCCTTGGCGAAGGCCGCAGCCGTATCGCCGAACGCGACCTTGAACGTGGAGGTGATGTTGCTGTTGAGCTCGCGCCGCACCGCCGGCGCATTCGGCTCGGCCGCCTTGCGGCAGTCGGCGACCGCGCCGAGCGGCTCGTAGTCGACTGCGACCTGCGCCGCCGCGTCCTCGGCGAGATAGCGATCGGCGGCAATGACGATGGCGACCGCCTCGCCGACATAGGAGACCTCGCCGTCCGCGAGCGCGAACGACCACAGCTTGTCGAGCGGGGTGCCGGAATTGGAATGCCGTAGCATGCGGCGCTGCAGCAGCACCGGCGCGAGGTCGTCGAGAGTCAGCACCGCGTGCACGCCGGGAAGCGTGCGCGCAACGTCCGCATCGACCTTGCGGATGATCGCGTGCGGATGCGGGCTGCGTACGAAGGCGGCGTGCAGCAGCCCGGGCACCGTGATGTCATCGACATAACGGCCCGCGCCGGTGAGCAGCGGCCGGTCCTCGAGTCGGGGAAGGCGCGCGCCGATCACGGTCTATCCGATCGCTTGCTGCATTCGATTAATTCGCGATCGCCTTGGCGGCCTTGGCGACGATGTCCTTCGGCGTCGCGTAAAGCTCGGCCAAGAGCCTGTCCAGTTCGGCCGCGCTGACCGGACTGACATCGATGCTCAGCTTATGGGCCTCGGCGAGAAACTCCGCATCCTTCATGGTGGCGTCGAAGGCCGCGACCAGCGCCGCCTTGCGGTCGGCGGGAATGCCGGGCGGCGCCGCGAACGGCCGCGCCATCTGCTGCGCCGCGAGGATCAGCTTGAGGATCTGCAGCTTCTCGGCGTCCTTGGTCATGTCCATCACCAGCGGCACGTCGCCGAGCTCCGGCTCCTTGCGGAACGCCGACTGAATGAAGACGTTGATCTTCTGGTCGGCGGAACCAGGCCGCATGCCGGGTCTTGATCGTGCTCCACGACAACCCGCACAGCCCATCCACCTCGCCGCGCTCCATCGCCAGCGTGATCTCGTTGGTGCCCGGATAGCCGGCGACGAGCTTCACCGGTGCGTTGAACACGTTCTTGAACAACCGCGCGAAGATGTCGGGCTCCGAACTCGGCCCCTGCCCGCCGAGGGTCACCGGCTTCGTGA
>CAVVON010000025.1:0-88095 GCA_963749815.1 uncultured Alphaproteobacteria bacterium
GAAGCTGATCATCGGTGCCGATGGTGACGACGCGATCGTCCCCGTCGAATGCGCCGACCGCGCCCACCGCGTTGGTGTTGGCGATGGCGTTCTCGCACGTCCTCCATGTCGAGGCCCATCGAGGCGAGCGCGATCGGGTTGACGCGGACCCGAATGGCAGGCTGCTCGGCGCCGTTGACACTGACCTCCGCGACGCCGTCGACTTGCGAGAGCCGTTGGGCGATGACGGTGTCGGCTGCGTCGTACAGGGCGCTGGGCGGCACGGTCTTCGATGTCAGCGCGATAATCATGACCGGCGTCGCCGCCGGGTTGGACTTGCGGAAAGTGGGCCGCGACTGCAGGTCGCCCGGCAGGTCGGTCTGCGCCGCGTTGAGCGCGGCCTGCACGTCGCGTGCCGCGCCGTCGATGCTGCGATTCAGGTCGAACTGCACCGAGATGCGGGTCGAGCCAAACGAGCTTCGCGAGGTCAGTTCGATCACACCGGGGATTTCGCCGAGCCGGCGTTCGAGCGGCGCCGCCACGGTCGCCGCCATCGTCTCCGGGTCGGCGCCCGGTCGGCTCGCGGTCACGCTAATGGTCGGGAATTCCACCGTCGGCATGCTGGCGACCGGCAGGAAGCGGTAGGCCACCGCGCCGACGAGCAGCAGGCCAAAGGCGAGCAGCGTCGTGCCGACCGGGCGGCGGATGAACACTTCCGAGAAGCTCTGCACCGCCATGCCGCTACTCCGCGGCCCGCTGCGTTGGCGTGAGGCCTTGCTGCAGGTCAAGCTCGGTCTGCCGCGGCTCCTGCCGGGTGAAGCGCGACTTGAGCTGCTCCATCGCCAGATAGATGACCGGCGTGGTGTAGAGCGTGAGCAACTGGCTGAGCGGCAGGCCGCCGATGATGGTGATGCCGAGCGGGTTGCGCAGCTCGGGACCGGTACCTGCTCGAACGCGAGTGGGATCGCGCCGAACAAAGCCGCAAGCGTCGTCATCATGATCGGGCGGAAGCGCCAGGATCGACGCCTGCACGATCGCCTCATGCGGCGTCATGCCCTGCTTGCGCTCGGCTTCGAGCGCAAAGTCGATGATCATGATCGCATTCTTCTTGACGATGCCCATCAGCAGAATGATGCCGATCAGCGCCACCACCGACAAGGTCCATCTTGAACCACATCAACGCCAGCAGCGCGCCGACGCCGGCGGACGGCAGCGTGGTCAGGATCGTGAAGGGATGGATGAAGCTCTCGTACAGCACGCCGAGCACGATGTAGATCGTGATCGCGGCAGCCAGGATCAGCCACGGCTGCCCGGCGAGCGACTTCGCGAACTCGGCGGCGTCGCCCGAATAGCTGCCAACGAGCGACGTCGGCATGTCGATGTCGCGCTCGGCGCGGGAGATCAGCTTGACCGCGTCGCTGAGCGAGGCGTCCGCGCGAGATCGAAGCTGATCGTGACGGCGGGGAACTGCTCCTGGTGCGCGATCACCAGCGGCGCGGTGGTGTATTCGAAACGGGCGATCGCGCTGAGCGGCACCTGGGTGCTGCCGGCGGTCGAGATCACCGGCGCGACCGGATTGGAGGTCAGCGAGGTCGACGCCGCCACCGCCTGGTTGCCGGAGGCCGGGACATAGAGCTTCGACAGCGAATTCGGATCGTTCTGGTATTCGGGCTTGGCCTCCAGGATCACGCGATACTGGTTCGACTGGCCGTAGATGGTCGAGATCTGCCGCTGGCCGAAGGCATCGCTCAGATGTTGTCGACCACGGTCTCATCGAGATGCCGAGCCGGCCCGCGGTCTCGCGATCGACCTGGATGTTGATCCGGAAGCCGTTCTCCTGCGCCTCGGAGGCGACGTTGCGCATGATCGGAGACGATTGCAGCCGCTGGGCGAGCCGCGCGCCCCACTCGGCGACTTCCTTCGGATCGGCGCCGGTGAGGTGTACTGGTACTGCGCGCGGCTCAGCCGGGTCGAAATCTGGATGTCCTGAACCGGCTGGAAGTAGACCACCACGCCCGCAATGGCGGCGACCGCATGTTGCAGCCGTTCGATGACGGTCGTCACCGGCGTGTCGCGCACGTCGCGTGCGCGCAGCGTGATCGCGATGCGCCCCGCGTTCGGCGTGGCATTGAGCGGGGTCACGCCGATCACCGACACCACGCCGGTCACCTCGGGGTCCTTGCGGATCACCGCTTCGACCGCGCCCTGCAGCCGTTTCATCTCGGTGAACGAGACCTCCTGGCCGCCCTCCATGACGGCGAGGATCAGCCCGGTGTCCTGCTGCGGCAGGAAGCCCTTGGGGATGATGATGTAGAGCCACACGGTCGCGACCACGGTGCCGAGCGTCAACAGCAGGGTCAGGGTCTCGTGGCGGATCACCCATTCCAGGCTGCCCCGGTAGCGCTCCACGGTCCAGTCGACGGCGCGATGAAATCCATGACCGATGCCGCGGCTTGCGCTTTCCACGTGCGGCCGCAACAGGCGGCTGCACATCATCGGCGTGAGCGTCAGCGAGACGATGGCCGAGAAACGATCGCGATCGTCAGCGTCATCGCGAACTCGCGGAACATCCGGCCGACCAGGCCGGTCATGAACAAGCAGCGGAATGAAGACGGCGATCAGCGACAAGGTCAGCGAGATCACCGTGAAGCCGATCTCGCTCGCGCCGTGCAGCGCCGCCTCGAACGGTCCTTCACCGTCCTCGATATGCGGACGATGTTCTCGATCATCACGATGGCGTCGTCGACCACGAAGCCGGTGCCGATGGTCAGCGCCATCAAGGACAGGTTGTCGAGGGAGAATCCGCAGAACCACATCACGCCGAAGGTCGCGATCAGCGACAGCGGCAGTGCCACGCCGGCAATGATGGTGGCGCGGATGGTGCGCAGGAACACCAGCACCACCATGATGACGAGCGCCACGCTCAGGATCAGGGTAAATTGCACATGCGGATCGACGGCTCGGATCGTCGTGGTGCGGTCGGTCACCACGGCAGGCGTGACGCCGACCGGCATCGAGCGCTGCGAGCTTCGGCAGCTCGGCCTTGATGCGCTGGACGGTCTCGATGACGTTGGCGCCGGGCTGGCGCTGGATGTCGACCACGATCGCCGGATAGCCCTGGTACCAGCCGCGACCTTGCTGTTCTCCAGGCCGTCGATCACGTCGGCGACGTCGCGCAGCAGCACGGGCGGCGCCGTTGCGGTAGGCGATGACCACGTTGCGGTAGGCGTCGGCGGCGGCAGCTGGTCGTTGGCCGCGATCGTGTAGTACTGGTGCGCGCCGTCGAACGCCCCTTGGCGCCCGCGACATTCGCCGCCACGATGACGTTGCGCATGTCCTCGAGCGAGATGCCGTAGTTGGCGAGCCGCGACAGGTCGGCCTGGATGCGCACCGCCGGACGGATGTTGCCCTGCACGGTGACGCGTCCGACGCCGGTCAGTTCGCTCAGGCGCGGGGCAAGCTGCGTATCCGCGATGTCGCTCAGCGCGCGCAGCGACATCGTATTGGAGGTGAGCGCGAGCGTGACGATCGGGGCGTCCGCCGGGTTGACCTTCGAATAGACCGGCGGATAGGGCAGGTTGCGCGGCAACGTCGAGCCGGAGGCATTGATCGCCGCCTGCACGTCCTGCGCGGCCGAATCGATGTCGCGATTGAGGTCGAACTGCAGGGTGATCTGGCTGATGCCGTACGAGCTCGACGACGTCATCAGCGTGAGCGGAGGGAATCTGCCCGAAATTGCGCTCCAGCGTCGCGGTCACCAGCGACGCCATGGTGTCGGGGCTGGCGCCGGGCAATTGCGTGGTGACCTGGATGCTGGGGAAGTCGACCTGCGGCAGCGACGACACCGGCAGCCACATGTAACCGAGCAACCCGCCCAGCAGGGTCGCGACCCCGAGCAGCGAGGTGGCGATCGGGCGATGAATGAACGGTGACGAGACGCTCATGGCGTCGCGCTCGGAGCCGCACCCGGCAGACTACCCTTCGCCTGCCCCCCGCTCTTCGTTCCGCCGCCCTTGCGTTTGCCCTTGGGGCCCGGCGCCTCGGCCGGCGTCGCCGGCTCGGTTGCACTCGAAACGGTCACCTTGGTCCCGTCCGTCAGTCGGCCAAAGCCGGTGGTGACCACGCGCTCGCCGCTGCGCAGGCCGGTGCCGACCACAGCCTCGCGATCGTCCTGCTTGGTCAGCGTCACCGGCCGCATGCCGGCGGTGCTGTCATCGGTCACGACATAGACGAACGTGCCGTTCGGCCCGCGCTGGATGGCGGCGGTCGGCACCACGACGACCTGCTTGAGCGTATCGATCAGCAGCCTGATGTTGACGAACTGGCCGGGCCAGAGCTGCAGCTTGGTGTTGGGAAACTCGCCCTTGATCTTCACCGTGCCGGTCGTCTGGTCGACCTGATTGTCGACGACCACGACCTTCCCCTTGTCGAGGACGGTCTTGCCGTCGGCGCCGAGCGCGTCGACCGTCAACTGACCTTCGCTCAGGCCTTTGTTGATGTCCGGCAGCACCTGCTGCGGCAGGCTGAAAAACACCGCGATCGGCTGAAGCTGCGTGATGATGACGATGCCGGTGGTATCGGACGCCTTGACCAGGTTGCCTTCGTCGATCAGGCGGATGCCGGTGCGCCCGGTGAGCGGCGCGACCACGTCGGTATAGGACAGGATAGCCTTGGCGTTTTCGATCGCCGCCTGGTCGGATTTGACCTGCGCCTCGAGCTGCGCCACCACGGCCTTCTGGGTGTCGAGCTGCTGCTTGTTGATGGCGTTGGTGGTCGACAGCCTCGTGTAGCGCTCGAGATCGAGCCGCGCATTGGCCAGCGTGGCCTCGTCCTGCGCCTTCTTGGCGACGGCCTGGTCGTATTGCGCCTGGTAGATCGTCGGATCGATCTTGGCCAGCACGTAGTCCTTCTTAACGTCCTGGCCCTCGGTGAACATGATCTTGAGCAGCTTGCCGTCGATCTGCGCGCGCACCGTCACGGTGTTGAGGGCGCGCGCCGTGCCCACGCCGTCGAGATAGACCGGTACGTCGGCGAGTTTCGCCTCGACCGCCAGCACCGGCACCGCTTCGGCGGGCCGACCGGGCCGCCGCCTTTGCGCTTGGAAAATTGCTGCTGGACGACCTGCTGCGGCCAGTTGGAATAGTAGAGCGCGGCGACGCCTGCGACGACGAGGCAGCTCAGCAGGAAGACGATCGTGCGCCGTTTTGCGGTCATTGCCCGAGCTTTGCTTGCGCCTCCACTCCCGGCGGGAGCCAGCTTCCGCCGAGCGCTTGGTAGAGACTCAAAACCGCCTGCAACCGGGCAAGGCGCGCCTGCACGAGCAGGTCTTCGGCCGTGAACAAGGTCTGCTGGGTTTGTAGCACGGTGACGAGATCGAGCGTGCCTTCGCGCAGCCGCGTTTCGGAAATCTGGAAGGCTTGCCGCGACGCAATTACGACGAGGCGCTGCAGCCGCTCGCGCTCCGCGCCATCCGCGATCGCGATCAGCGCGATCTCGACGTCGCCGAATGCCGAAAGGATGGACTGGCAGTAGAGCTTCATCAGTTCAAGCTGTTTGCCGGTGGCGGCCTCGAGCTGACCTTCCAGCCGGAAGCCGTCGAGCAGCGGCTGCGTCAGGCTCGTGGCGACCGAAAAGAAGAAGCTTTCCGGCCGGAACAGGGCCTTCAGCAACGGGTTCTCGTAACCGCTCTGGCCGGTCAGCGAGATGCTCGGAAAGAACGCCGCGCGCGCCGACGCGACGCTTGCTTCCGCCGACGCCAGATTGGCTTCGGCGAGGCGGATGTCCGGCCGCTGGAACAGGAGCTCGGACGGCATGCCGGGCGTCACCCGTGGAATCTTCAGCGAGTAGAGGCTGCCACCCTTCACCTTGACGTCGATCGGCGGACGGCCGATCAGCACCGCGAGCGTAGCGATGTTCTGGCGCAGCGTCTGGTCGAACAGCGGAATGTTGGCGCGCACCGTCGCGACCACGCTCTCCTGCTGGGCGATGTCGAGCTGCGACGCGGTGCCGGCGTTGAAGCGCTGCTTGATCAGGTCGAGCACGCGGGTGGCGGCGGCGAGGTTCTGCCGTGCGATCCGCAGCCGGTCCTGCGACACCAGCACCTGCAGATAGGCGGTGCCGACGCTGACGATGGTCGTGAGCACCACCACTTCCTTGGCGAAGCGGGTGGCGGCGGCGTTTTCCTGCGCGGCGATCAGGGTGGCCCGGTTCTTCCCCCAGAAATCGATCTCGTAGCTCGCCGTCAGCCAGGCCTTGTAGTCCTCGCGCACGCCGCCTCCGGGCGGCCAGGACCGCTGGGCGAGGCCGTCGAACTGCAGCCCGGGCAACAGCGGCGCGCCGCTGACCTTGGCCGTCGCATCAGCCTGCAGGATGCGCGCGATGGCGGCGCCGATGTTGAAGTTGGCGGTCTGCGCTTCCTCGATCAGGTTCGTCAGTTCGAGCGAGTTGAACTCGCGCCACCAATCGAGCGTCGGCGGCGCGGAATCGCCGTTCCCTGCTGCGTAGCGGTCCGGGATGCCGGTGAGCGGCGGCCGCTCGGACGTGAAGATGCACCCGGCCAGCATTTGCAACAGAGCTAATCCCCAAAACACGACAAAGACACGGCGAATGCATCCGGCTTCCACCAGAGCACGCGCTCGTGATCGCACAGACACGGGGCCAACTCTCGAACGCAACCGACACCCACGATGGATACCTGGGACGAGCGTTAACGCCACGCACGCAGTTCCCCAGCCGCCCTCAGCAAAGTTTAACCATATGTTATCAGGCAGGTCGCGGGCGACCACTTAATTATCGGACAGGTTCCGTCGGTTAACCTATTGATTTTCCGTAAAATCCGGCCGATGGCCGGGAACATGCCCGCGCCTGACCCGGCGCCGTCCGATGGCTCCGCCGGGGCTCCCGGCCCGGTGTTGCAGATGCGCCGCGATCTCAGACAGGACGCGTCGGCCAGATCCTCCAGTAACGCTTCGTTAACCCTGCCGGGTCGATTTTGACATCGGGGAATTCGGGGGTATGAGCCATGGACAATCGACGCGCAGCGTTTATCGCGGCTGCTGCACAGACTTGACGCTTTTCTCGAGCGTGCGGTCGAGGAGTTCGGGCACAACGCGCAGGACCCGGCCGAAACCAACCGGCGCATCGAGGCCCATATCAACGCCCAGGCCCGAAGGATCGCGTGCGACGCCGGCCCGTCACGGCCCACGCAGCCGCCGGCATTGGAGTGGTGGGCTGCCGCGTAGCGGCGCGCAGGACCTGGCCAGGTGTACCTAGCGCGAGGTCGGTTGTTGCATCGCCGCCGGCTTTGAAGCCAGGTACCAATCGAGAATCTCAGCGCCGTTCCAATGCAGCACGCCGTCGAAGCGGCTGGCGTGGTCGTAGAACGCTTCGAGATACTTGATGCGGTGCGGCTGGCCGCTGATGTACGGGTGGATCGCGATCGCCATGATCTTCGCGCGATCCTTGCCTTCGGCGTAGAGCCGGTCGAACTGATCGATCGCACGTTGCAGCAGGTAGCCGCTCTCGTGGTGCTGCACGATCATCATGGTGATGTCGTTGATCTCGACCGTGTAGGGCAGCGTGACGAGCGGCCCGCGCGCGGTGCGGATCACCGAGGGCTCGTCGTCGTAAACCCAGTCGCCGATGTATTTGACGCCGGCGTCGACCAGCAGCTCGGGCGTGTCGAGCGTCTGCGTCAGGCCGGGCCCAAGCCAGCCGACCGGCCGCTTGCCGGTGAATTTTTCGAGGATGTCCATCGAACGGTTGATCATGCCGCGCTGATCTTCGTGCTTGTGCATCGGCATCTGATCGTAGGCGTGGCCCATGAACTCCCAGCCGAGCCGTTTGCCCTCCTCGGCGACGCGCGTGTAGTCCTCGCAGGTGCGGGCGTTGATCGCGAGCGTCGGGCGGATGCCGAGGCGCTCGTAGAGCTCGAAGAACCGCCAGGCGCCGACGCGCATGCCGTATTCATGCCAGCTCCAGTGCGGCACGTCCGGCAGGAGCGGCACGCCGGTCGGTGCCGGCAGCACCTGGCGCGGCATCGGCCGGCCGATATCCCAGACCTCGTAATTGACGATCGCTCCACACCACGAGCCGCGCGCCGCCCGGCAGCTTGAGCGGCGGACGGTCGACGATGGCGGAGAATTCGCACCGGTCGCGTGGCAGCATCGGTGTGGTCATAAATTCCTCCGCTCTTGAATCGAAGCGCAGCTCTCTCTCCGCTCGTCCCCGCGGAAGCGGGGCCGCAGCGCAAGAAAGAACTGGGTTCCCGCTTGCGCGGGAATGAGCGGAGTGTGGCGCGATCTGGACAGAACATTCCAGGGCCACGCGAGCACGTCGGCGAACTTCTCCGCGACCTGGCGCTTGAGCTCGGGTGACGCGCGCGCCACCATGGGAAAATCCTTCAGCCGTTCGTAGGGGCGGCAGGCGTCGATGATGGCGCGCGAGTTGGTCGAACTGGCTTTATCCAGCAGCGGGTCGAGCGGGCCCGCACCAGGCGCGGCGCGCGAACGAGATGTCGTTCGCCGGATCGCAGCGCGTGCACATCGCCCACATCACGTCGAACAGGTCGGTCGGATCGACGTCGTCGTCGACCACCACCACGAAGCGTCCGAGATAGGACGCCGACTGGCAGCCGGCCGCCAGCAGCCCGGCCTGCGTCGCGTGGCCCGGATAGGCCTGCTTGATGGCGATGACGTTGAACATGCGCGCGCCGCCGAACTCGTGCACCCACACGCCCGCGACGCCCGAGAGGCCGGCGCGCTCGACCTCGTCCCAGATCATGCCGGCCTTCATCACGCATTTGCTGAACGAGAAGTCGGACGGCGGCCGCATCGGCGAGGCGATGCCGAGGATCGGATCGTTGCGGTAGTAGACGCGCTTGACGTGGACCACCGGCTGCTCGCTCGGGCTCGACGCGTAGTAGCCGGTGAATTCGCCGAACGGGCCTTCCTTGGCGTTGACGCCTTCGACCATCTCGCCTTCCAGCACGACCTCGGCGTGCGCCGGCATCGGCAGGCCGTGCAGTTCGCTGTTGACGATCTCATACGGCTCGCCGCGATGGCCGCCGGCGTAGTCGAACTCGGAGAGCCCGAACTTCAATTCGTTGCCGCCGGCGAGGAACAACAGCGGGTCGTGCCCGCAGGAGATCAGCACCGGGCAGGGCTTGCCCTTGCGGAAGTATTTTTCTCGAATTTGACGCCCGTGCTTGCCCGGCGAGATCCAGACGCAGACGTGGTTCTTGTCCTGCACCATGACGCGGTAGGTCGCGCCGTTGACCCAGTTCTCGTCCGGGATCGCGCATGATGACGAGATCGTCGGTGCCGATGTAGCGGCCGCCGTCGTGCTCGTGCAGGAACGGCACCGGAAATTTCATGAGATCGACCGCGTCGTCGCGATCGACGTTCTCGAACACCGGTCCCTTGCCGACGGTCTTGGGCGGGATCGGCCGGTGCGTCTTCATGCGGTCGCGATAGGCGCGCACCACGTCGAGCGGGCCGCGCGGCACTGGAAGTCCTAATGTGATGGCGAGCCGCTTCGACGAGTTGGTGGCGCCGGAGAGAAGCCGCATGCCCTTGGGATAGCCGGGCACGTCCTCGAACAGGATGGCGGGCGGCTCGGGCCGCGCGTGGTTCACGATCTCCGCCAGCGTGCCCATTTCGAGATGGGTGTCGACGCCCGCGATGCGCACGATCTCGCCCGCCGCCTCGGCGCGCTTGATGAACTCGCGCAGGTCTTCGTGCGGCGCGTTGTAGGCGTTGAAGCTCTGCGGTTGGCCTTTGTCCAGCACGGCGTCATCCTTGCAAGTGTTGTTGCGTTGTTTTGCCACGGCTCCCGCAGATTGTCATGCCCGCGAAAGCGGGCATCCAGCAACTGGATCATCCGCTTGCGCGGATGATGACACCGAATATGCGGCGCCATCGTGCTTTCCCTGCAGAACGACGCGAGTAAGCTTCGCGCAAAACACAACAACCGGGAGGATCGCCATGCTGCTTCTGCGAGCGACGATCGCGCTTGGCATCGCGGCATTCTCTCTGGCGCATGCCGCCCACGCCCAGGAGCCGTTCTACAAGGGCAAGCGGCTCACCATCCTGATCAACTTCGCGGCCGGCGGCCCGACCGACATCGAGGGCCGGCTGTTCGCCAAGCATCTCGCCAGGCATATCGACGGCGCGCCCAGCATCGTCATCCAGAACATGGACGGTGCCGGCGGCATCGTCGGCGCCAAGTATCTCGGCGAGGTCGCGCCGCGCGACGGCAGCATGGCGGGCTACTTCACCGGCACCGCCTTCATGTATGCGCTCGATCCGGAGCGCTTCCGCGTCGACTTCAAGACCTACGAGTTCGTCGCCACGCAACCCGGCACCACCGTGCATTTCGCCCGCACGGATGTGCCGCCCGGCCTCAAGGAGCCGACCGACATCGTCAAGGCCAAGGGCCTCGTGGTCGGGGGCTGAGCGTCGACACGCCGAAGGATATCCGCCTGCGGCTCGCGATGGACATGCTCGGCATCCCGTTCAAATACGTGACCGGCTACCGTTCGAGCCCGGCGGCGCGGCTCGCGTTCCAGCGCGGCGAGATCAATTTCTTTTCCGAATCGCCGCCGAGCTATCGCGGCGTGGTCGAGCCCAGCATGGTGAAGACCGGGCAGGCTCTCCCGATCTTCTACGACGCGGGCTACGACGGCAAAGAATTCTTCGTGCCCGACGCCATGAAAGGGCTGCCGATCCTCATGTATCACGAGCTCTATCAGAAGCTCAAAGGCACGATGCCGTCCGGCCAGTACTGGGACATCTACAAGGCGATCATCAGCGCCGACGGCATCATCCAGCGGCTGATCGTGATGCCGCCCGGCGCACCGCAGGCCGCGGTGCAAGCGCTGCGCGCCGGCATCGAACGGGTCAACGGCGACAAGGCCTACGCGGAAGATGCCGAGAAGGCGTTCGGCTACGTTCCGCTCTGGCTCGCATCAGCCGAGACGCCGAAGATCGCGCAGACCGCGCTCAGCGTGAAGCCCGAGGTGCGGGCGTTCCTCACCGACTACATCAAGAACCTGCCGCCGAAGTAGGGAAGGCGGTCGCGAGGAATCTCCCCTCCCCCCATGAGCGGAGCGAATGGTGGGGAGGGGTCGTCGAGGCGGATGGTGATGCGCTGCACAACTCGCGGATCGCCCCCCACCCCGCCTTCGCAACGCGTCCCGGATCAGCGGTGCATCACTTCGCGCTGGCACCGCGTCCGGGACCATCGGCATCTCACCGTCCCGGCGCCACCGCGCCCTGCACGCCGGCCTGCGCAATGGCGCGCGTCACGAATCCCGACGCGATGGCGGCGGCGGTGAAGTCGCGCACGAACGCCGCCGCCAGCGGGCGGTCCTTGGGATAGCCGATGGCGAGCGCGTTGCTTCCGTAGTTGCCCGGCACGATGCGCGAGCCTGGAAGCTCGCGCTGATAGGATTGCAGCGCGTCGCGCAGGTCGGCGAAGGCGTCGGCCTGGCCGGACTTCAACAGTTCGAAGGCCTGCTTGTAGCCGAAGATCGGCACCAGCACGATCGTCGCCTTGGTGAGCTTCTTGCGCGCCATCTCTTCGACCGCGGTCTTCTCGTAAGCGACGATCTTGCGGCCGGGCTGATCGGCATCCGCGTGACTTCTGAATCGTGGAGGACGCCGGTACGATCAGCGTCATCTCCATTTCCATGAAGGCCGGGGCGAAATCGATCAGGGCGACGCGCTCGGGCGTCGGCGCCAGGAACGTCACGTCGGCGTGGCCGCTGCGCAGCGCCTCGATGCCGAGGTTCGGCGTGTTGAAGGCCATGGGTTGCAGCGGCACGCCGAGCTGGCGCGCCATCTCGGCGGCGAGGTCCGGCGCGACGCCCTTCAGGCTGCCGCTTGCGTCCTGCTTCGCCAGGAACGGAATTTTCACCAGCGCGGCGCGCAGCATGCCGGTCGGCGCGATCTGCGCTTTCTGCTCGGCGGTTGCGGTTTGCGCGAAGGCGCCGGTCACGCCGCCAAGCGTAAGCGCAAAGCCAAGCCAGATCGTCGTCAAACGGGTCGCAATCAGCTTGAACATCGCGCGCATAGCGTCCTCCCGGACCGGACTTTTGCGCACGATATCACATCAACGGCAGCCGCTCAGGCCGGCGCATGGCCCTCGATGATCAGGAGGTCGAATTCGGCCTTGCCTTTGCGCAGCGCGGCAGCCGCCTGGTAGTCCGGCGAGCGGTAGCAGTCGAGCGCCGCCTGGTAGCTCGGGAATTCGATCACGACGCAGCGCGAGCGTTGCTTGCCCTCGGTCACCTCCTGGCGGCCGCCACGCACCAGGAAGCGCGCACCGAACTTGCCGAGCGGCACCATGTCGGCCGCCATGTAGGCCTTGTAGCCCTCGGGATCGGTGATGTCGGCGTGCGCGATCCAGTAGCCCTTGCGGTCGGCTGTCGCGGGCGGCGTGCCGACGGGTGTGGCGGCTGCACGCCGTCGTAGCCCTCGACGATCAGGAAATCGCACTCCGAATGCGGCGCGCGCAGCGGCCGGGCGCGGGAGTATTCCGGCCCGCGGTAGAAGGCCTGCGCCTCGTCGAAGGAGCCGAACTCGCGCAGCACGTTGCGCGACCGCATCTTGCCTTCCACCACCTCGCAACGTCCGCCGCGCGCCAGGAGCTTCGACTTCCCATAGTGCTCGTGTGCGGCATCCGCCGTGTCCCGGTAGGCCTGAAAGCCCGCGGGGTTGCTGACGTCGAGATGCGGAATCCAATAGCCCTTGAGCATGTGCGTCTCTCTCCCTTACGCCGGTGTCGCGCGCGCGATCTCGGCCACGATCGCATCCGCGGCGGCCTTCGGATCGGGTGCGGCAAGAATCGGCCGGCCGATGACGAGATAGTCGGCGCCGGCCGCGATCGCTTCGGCCGGCGTCATCACGCGCTTCTGGTCGCCGGCGTCGGCGCCCGCCGGCCGGATGCCGGGCGTCACCAGCACCATGCTCTTGCCGATGACCGGGCGCAGGAGCGAAGCCTCCGCACCCGAGCACGACGAGCCCGTCGACGCCCACGTCATGCGCCTGCGCGGCGCGCTCGGCGACGAGTTCCGGAACGGTGAAGTCGTAGCCCGCCGCGGCGAGGTCGGCGTCGTCGTACGAGGTGAGCACGGTCACGGCGAGGATGCGCAGATTGGAGCCCGCGCGCGCATCGACTGCCGCATGCATGGTCTGCGGATAGGCATGGACGGTGAGGAAGGTCGCGCCGAGCTTGGCGACGCTCTCGACCCCTTTTGCGACCGTGTTGCCGATGTCGTGCAGCTTGAGGTCGACGAAGACCTGTTTGCCGGCACCCGACAGGACGCGCGCGAAGTCGAGGCCGCCCGCGAAGGCAAGCTGGTAGCCGATCTTGTAGAAGGTGACGGACTCGCCGAGCCGCGCCACCAGCGCTTCGGCGGCCGCGATCGACGGCACGTCGAGCGCAACGATCAACCGGTCCCGCGCGTCGAGGCTCACGTCATTTCTCCATTGCGGCTGCGTCCCGGAATCTCCCGCGCCGTCGTTATAGCAAAAGGCCGCGGCTTCCGAGCAGTTCCCGCTCGACCCCGGTGAATTCAGGTCAGGGGCACCCGATACGTCTCCCGCATGCGCCAGACGGCGAGCAGCGAGACCGCCGCGGCCGCCATGATCAGGTAGGCGGGCGCAAGCTCGTCCGCGGTGCGCTCGACCAGCCAGGTCGCCACCAGCGGGCTCAAGCCCCCGAACACCGCGAGGGCGGAGTTGTAGCCGAGCGCGACCGCCGTGCAGCGGATGCGCGCCGGCGAGGCTTCCACCATGACGGCCGGCTGCGTGCCGCCGAAGAGGCCGATGAGCACGCCGAAACCGATCTGTCCGAACAGGATCAGGGCGGGAGAGGGGTGGTACATCGCCCAGAACAACGGCAGCGCGACCACGATGGTCAGCGACGTCGCGAAGATCAGGACCGGCTTGCGGCCGAAGCGGTCCGACAGCCATCCCGAGGCCAGGAGAACCGGCAGCAACGCGATCATGCTGAGGGTATTGATGGCGAGCGCATGCGCCGGCGCAATGCCGTCGGCGGTCTGAATCCAACTCGCCACGTAGACGAACATGACGTAGAAGCCCACCGCGTTGAACACCGACATCCCGGCGAGCCGGGCGACCAGCCGCCAGTGATCCCGCAGGGTCTCGATCACGGGGCTGCGCGCTGCGTGCTCCGACGGCGCATCGTCCGCCATATGACGCCGCAACAGGAAGCCGGCGAAACCGACGACGATCCCGAGAATGAACGGGATGCGCCAGCCCCAGGCATTGAGCGCCTCCGCCGTCATCAGCGCGGCCACCAGCGCTCCCACGCCCGAGCCCAGCAGAATGCCGACGGTGGTGCCGCAGCCCGTGACGGCGCCCATCAAGCCGCGCCGCCCGGCCGGCGCGCGCTCGACCAGGAACACCATCGAGCTGGTGTATTCGCCGCCGACCGACAGTCCCTGGATCATGCGCAGCAGCACGAGCACGATCGGCGCCAGGCGGCCGAGCGTGTCGTAGCCGGGAAGAACGCCGATCAGGAAGGTCGGCACCGCCATGGCGGTCACCGACACGACGAGCGCGGCGCGGCGGCCGTGGCGATCGCCGATATGTCCGATCAGCGCGCCACCGATCGGCCGCACCAGATATCCGACCGCGAACACCGCGAAGGCGGCGAGCAACTGGGCGACCGCGTCCTCGCTCGGGAAGAAGTGCTTGCCGATCGCGGCGGCGAAATAGCCGTAGATCGCGAAGTCGTACCATTCGAGCACGTTGCCGATCATGCCCGCGGCGATGGCTCGGCCCGGCGAGGATTTCATTCTATGTCCAGCGTGGGGTCATTCGGTGCAGCACAGCCGTCCTGCTCCAGCGCGATTCGACACCTTTGATGTACAACGTTGCAACGCGACGGGTCTGCTCCCTCCCCCTTGTGGGGGAGGGTTGGGGAGGGGGGGGTAGTTGTTGTTACGCAGGGCGGCGTCAACCAACGTCCACCCCCCACCCCTAACCCCTCCCCACAAGGGGGAGGGGAACAGGCCGAGCTTGTTGCCGAGCCGATCACCTGATCGAAAAGTTCTCTACGCGAACAGCGCGGCCGCATCGATCAGCTTGCGCAGCACGACCTTGAGCTGGGCGGCGGCGCGGGCGTCCTTGAGGCCGTCCATCTCGTCGAAGGCCTGCTCGGCGTTCGGGATCGTGACCTGCTCGGCGATGACCAGCGCGCGGCAGCCGACCGCCAGCACCTGCCGCAGCGCGAGCAGCGACTGCATCGCGCCGGAGCGGCCGGGCGACGCGCCGCCGATGGCGAATACGCGGTTCTGGTAGGCGGCGAGCGGCGGCTCGCCGGCCTCGCGCACGGCCGAAATCCAGTCGATGGTGTTTTTGACGAGCGGCGTGATCGAGGCGTTGTATTCCGGGCTGGCGATGAACACGCCCTGGTGCGCCGACACGAGCTGCTTGAGCTTGAGCGCGTTGAACGGCGGGCCGGACTTGTCCAGCAGATCGGCGTCGTAGATCGGCAGCGGATAGTCGGCGAGCGAGATGCGGGTGACCTCGGCGTCCGCCAGCGTCAGTTCCTTGGTGGCGAGCGCCGCAAGACGCACGTTGTATGATTTGGCCCGCAGCGAGCCGGGAATGACCAGGATTTTCGGATTGGGCATCGGCGGATCACGGACGGAATCGAGGGCGGCAGACTAGGCGGATTTCCGCCGGCTGTCCTACCCTCGTCAGTCGCGCCGGTAGACCCACACGCGCGCCGGCGGGATGTTCATCCACACGCGCTCGGAGCCCTCCGAGCGCACGCGGTCGAGCGCCTTCGGGATCGGCGGAATGGTCGCGTAGGTGAACTGCACGAACGGCGCGCCCGGCAGCATCAGCGCGAAGGCCTCGTGAACGAGGCGCAGCCGCGTGGTGAGCGGCTTGGTGAAGAGCGGCAGGCCGGACACGACCGCGGCGGCGGGCTGCTGCAGAATTCCGCTCAGCAGGCGCCGCAGGCTGTAGGCGTCGCCCTGCACCACCGTGGCCTCGGGATAGCGCGCGCGCAGAAGCCGGCAGAAGGTCGGGTCGAATTCGACCAGCACCAGGCGGGCCGGGTCGATGCCCTGCGCGACGATCGCCTCGGTGACCGGACCGGTGCCGGGGCCGAGCTCGACGATCGGGCCGGCGACATCGGGATCGAGATAGGCCGCCATGGTGCGGGCGAGCGCCTTGCCGGACGGCGTCACGGCGCCGATGGTCAACGGCTTCTCCATCCAGGTGCGGATGAAGCGGACTTCGTCGTCGAGGCGAAGGACCTTCTTCTCCTCGAAGCGGCGGATGTGCGTCTCGATCTTCTTCTTCTGGATTTCGAGCTTCTGCTCGATCCGCTTCTTGCGCGATTCGAACTTCTGCTTATGCGATTTCGAACTTCTGTTCGATCTTGCGCTCGAAGGCGCCTCGCTTCAGCTCGAACAGCCTGATCTGCTCGTCGATCTTGCGTTCGAGCACGCCCTTCTTGAGTTCGAAGAGCCGGAAGTGCTTTTCGAATTTCTTCTCGAGGGTCACCAGCGCTGGGAGCGTCATCTTGAGGCTAACACTACGAAATGACTACCGATTTGGGAACCTCAATCGGTAAAGCGCGCGGCGCTGGGGGTCAAGCAGCAAATTCGTCAGGCGGACCCGGCGCGGCCCAGGAACTCTTTGACTTTGCCGAAGAATCCGTCCGATTCCGGCTGCGTGTCCTTGGACGACAGATGCTGGAATTCCTGCAGCAGCTCGCGCTGGCGCTTGGTCAGCTTCTGCGGCGTCTCGACCACGACCTGAACGTACATGTCGCCCGTCTGCTTGGAGCGCAGCACCGGCATGCCTTTGCCCTGCAGGCGGAAACGCCGGCCTGACTGCGTACCTTCCGGCACCTTCACGCGCGTGTTCTCGCCGCGGATGGTCGGCACTTCGAACTCGCCGCCGAGCGCGGCCGCCACCATCGAGATCGGCACGCGGCAGTGCAGGTCGGCGCCCTCGCGCTGGAAGAACGGATGCGCACCGAGCGACAGGAAAATGTAGAGGTCGCCCGCCGGTCCGCCGCGCACGCCGGCTTCGCCCTCGCCGGTGAGACGGATGCGGGTGCCGTCCTCGACGCCGGGCGGAATGTTGACCGAGAGCGTGCGCTCGCGCGTCAGGCGCCCTGAGCCCGAGCAGGACGGGCAGGGGTTGTCGATCACCTGGCCGCGGCCCTGGCAGCCCGGACAGGTTCGCTCCAGCGTGAAGAAGCCCTGCGCGTGACGGATGCGGCCGGCGCCGCCGCAGGTCGGACAGGCCTTCGGCTTGCTGCCGGCCTTGGCGCCCGAGCCCGAGCAGGCCTCGCAGGTCACCGAGGTCGGAATGCGAACCTGGGCGGTCTTGCCCAGGTACGCTTCCTCGAGGCTGATCTCCATATTGTAGCGCAGGTCGGCGCCGCGCTCGCGTCCGGTGCGGGCGCGCGTGCCCGCCATGCCGAAGATGCCTTCGAACAGATCGGAGAAGGCAGAGCCGAATTCCGCGCCGAACCCGCCCGGTCCCGGACCGGCGCCATGCTCGAAGGCCGCATGACCGTAACGGTCATAGGCCGCGCGCTTGTCGCCATCCTTGAGGACCTCGTAGGCCTCGTTGATTTCCTTGAAGCGGAGCTCGCTGCTGGAATCGCCCGGATTGCGGTCGGGATGCCACTTCATGGCGAGCTTGCGGAACGCGGCCTTGAGCTGACCGTCGTTCACGGTCCGCTCGACCTCCAGCACTTCATAGTAGCAGCGTTTGGACATACCCGCTCCCACCCCCATCACGCCTGCGGCCGCTTCGCCAGCCGGATTTACCCGTTCGTTCATCGGACTTCAAAAAGATTCACCCCCGGGCGTTGGCGCCCGAGGGTGAGGATCTAGAGCCGGAGCACCATTGTCAGCGCACCCTGCCGGATGTCAGGCCGACTTCTTGTTCTTCTTGTCGTCGTCGACTTCGGTGAACTCCGCGTCGACGACGTCTTCCTTCTTGCCACCCGCTCCGCCATCGGGACCGGCGCTGTCGCCCGGGGCCGCGCCGCCGTCCTGCGACTGCTTGTACATCGCCTCGCCGAGCTTCATCGAAGCCTGCGACAGCGCATTGGTCTTGGCGGTGATGGCCTCGGCGTCGTCGCTCTTGAGGGCCTCCTTGAGGTCCGCCATCGCGTTCTCGATCGCGCGCCGATCGCCATCGCCGACCTTCGAGCCGTGCTCGGCGAGCGCCTTCTCGGTCGAATGCACCAGTGCCTCGGCGTGGTTCTTCGCCTCGACCGCGGCCTTGCGCTTCTTGTCCTCTTCGGCGTGCGCCTCGGCGTCCTTCACCATCTTCTGGATGTCGGCCTCGCTCAAGCCGCCCGACGCCTGGATGCGGATCTGCTGCTCCTTGCCGGTGCCCTTGTCCTTGGCCTGGACGTTGACGATGCCGTTGGCGTCGATGTCGAACGTGACCTCGATCTGCGGCACGCCGCGGGGGGCAGGCGGAATGCCGACGAGATCGAACTGGCCGAGCATCTTGTTGTCGGCCGCCATCTCGCGCTCGCCCTGGAACACCCGGATCGTCACCGCGTTCTGGTGATCTTCGGCGGTCGAGAACACCTGGCTCTTCTTGGTCGGAATGGTCGTGTTCCGATCAATGAGCCGCGTGAACACGCCGCCCAGCGTCTCGATGCCGAGCGACAGCGGAGTCACGTCGAGCAGCAGCACGTCCTTGACGTCGCCCTGCAGCACGCCGGCCTGGATCGCCGCGCCGATGGCGACCACCTCGTCCGGGTTGACGCCCTTGTGCGGCTCCTTGCCGAACAACTGCTTCACGACCTCCTGCACCTTCGGCATGCGGGTCATGCCGCCGACCAGGACCACCTCGTTGATCTCGGCCGCGCTCAGGCCGGCGTCCTTCAACGCCATCCGGCAGGGCTCGACGGTCTTCTGAATGAGATCGTCGACCAGCGCCTCGAACTTGGCGCGGGTGAGCTTCATGGTGAGATGCTTCGGACCGGATGCGTCCGCCGTGATGAACGGCAGGTTGATTTCGGTCTGCGTGGTGGACGACAGCTCGATCTTCGCCTTCTCGGCCGATTCCTTGAGCCGCTGCAGCGCGAGCTTGTCACGGCGCAGGTCGATGCCCTGCTCCTTCTGGAATTCGTCGGCCAGATAATTGACGAGACGCATGTCGAAGTCTTCGCCGCCCAGGAACGTGTCGCCGTTCGTGGACTTCACCTCGAACACGCCGTCGCCGATCTCCAGCACCGACACGTCGAACGTGCCGCCGCCGAGGTCGTAGACCGCGATCATGCCGGTCTTCTGCTTGTCGAGGCCGTAGGCGAGCGCCGCGGCGGTCGGCTCGTTGATGATGCGCAGCACTTCGAGGCCGGCGATCTTGCCGGCGTCCTTGGTGGCCTGGCGCTGAGCGTCGTTGAAATAGGCCGGGACCGTGATGACGGCCTGATCGACCTTGCTGCCCAGATAGGCTTCCGCGGTCTCCTTCATCTTCTGCAGAATGAAGGCCGAGATCTGCGAGGGTGAATAAGTCTTGCCGTCCGCCTCGACCCAGGCGTCGCCGTTCGAGGCGCGCGTGATCTTGTAGGGGACGAGCTTCTTGTCCTTCTCGACCATCGGGTCGTCGTAACGACGGCCGATCAGACGCTTGACTGCGAAGATGGTGCGCTCTGGATTGGTGACCGCCTGGCGCTTGGCGGGTTGGCCCACCAGCCGCTCGCCGTCTTCCGTAAAGGCGACGATCGATGGCGTGGTGCGCATGCCTTCTGCGTTCTCGATGACTTTCGGCGTGGAGCCTTCCATCACGGCGACGCAGGAATTGGTGGTTCCGAGGTCGATACCGATGACCTTGCCCATGGACTTTCCTCTCTTCTGCGGCAGGTCGGCCGGGCCCGTTCGGCACCCGGAGGGACATTACCTGCGTGGGTCGCAGGTCCCTTGTCCGACCCCCTTGATAAACGTTAAACGCCGCCCCCTGCGGCGTCCTGGCTCATATAGGAGGGCCCCTAGGGGCCGCAAGACATGTTGTCACGGATTCGCGAGCGAGAGCTTCAAGATAGCTCGGACGGTCGCAGTCGCAACCGGGAGCGCGCAAGCGGCGGACGCACGATGAGCGAAGCAGCAGGCATTTCCGGCCTCAGGATCGTCCCGGGTTATCTCGACCGCGATGCGCAGGGTGCGCTGCTCGACGCGTTGCGCGACATCTTCCGCCAGGCCCCGGTGTACACGCCGCGGATGCCGAAGACCGGCAAGCCGATGTCGGTGCGCATGACCAATTGCGGGCCGCTCGGCTGGATGACGGACGAGCGCGGCTACCGCTACGAGCCGGTCCACCCGGAAACGGGCGCACCCTGGCCGCCGATGCCTGGGATCGTGCTCGACGCCTGGCGCGCCCTGGCCGGCTATCCGCACCCGCCCGAGGCGTGCCTGATCAACGTCTACGGACCGGCGGCCCGCATGGGCCTGCACCAGGACCGCGACGAGCAGGACTTTGCGGCGCCCGTGGTCTCGCTTTCGCTCGGCGACACCTGCCTGTTCCGCATCGGCGGGACGAAACGCGGCGACCCGACCCGGTCGCTGCGGCTGGCGTCCGGCGACGCCCTGGTGCTGGGCGGGGAGGCCCGGCTTGCGTTTCACGGCGTCGACCGCATCATGCCGGGTACGTCGACGCTGTTGCCGGAAGGTGGCCGGATCAATCTCACCCTGCGACGGGTGACCAAGCCGGCCTGACCGCCGTTCCCGGCGGGAGGGTGGGTACGGCACGATCACGCCATTGCGAGAGACACCCGCCCCGCGCTTGCCGTATTCTCGGCCCCTCAATCGCGTATTCGGATATGGTGGATTCCAGCATGGCTTTGCTCGCCCGGTTCCTGGTGATCGTCTCGCTCGTGGCCGCCGCCTCGGCGGCGGGTGCGGCGGACGTGGTCTTTCCCATCGGGTCGCGCATCGGCCTTGCGCCTCCGCCCGGCATGACTCCGAGTACGAACTTTTCCGGCTTCGAGGACCGCGCCAACAATGTCGCGATGATCATCGTGCCGCTGCCTCCTGATGCATATGCGGAGCTGGAGCGCACGGTCAGCCCCGATGGCTTGAAGAAGCAGGGTCTGGCGCTGGAATCGCGCGAGGACATGACGCTTTCCACCGGCAAGGCGTTCCTGGTGATCGGACGACAGGAACTCGAGAAGGTCTGGATCCGCAAGCTGATCCTGGTCGCCAGCCTGCCGATGGCGACCGTCCTGGTCACGACCCAGATCCCGGAAACCTCCAAGAGCAGCTACCCGGACGCGGTGATCCGTACCGCTCTGCAAAGCCTTGCGGCCCGTGCGGCGGTGCCGGTCGAAGAGCAGCTCGCCATGGTCCCGTTCAAGGTCAGCGAAATGGCGGGGTTTCGGGTCGCGGGGGTCATCCCCGGCCGGGCGATCATGCTGGGCGACGCGGCGGAGGAAACCCCCGGCGCCACGCCGGCGCCAGGCCGAGGGGTCGAACCGCATATCTTCGTCACGCTGGCACCCGGGCGGGCCGGCCCAGACCGGCGACCGCGATCATTTCGCCCGCGATGCTTTCGCCAGCGTGCCGAATCTCAGGGGCGCCCGCATCACCGGATCGGAATCGATGCGGATCAGCAGCCAGCAGGGCCATCAGATCACCGCCACCTCGGTTGACCCCGGGACCGGCGCCGAATTGTCGATTGTGCAGTGGCTGCGGTTCGGCGGAGGCGCCTATCTGCAGATTGTCGGGGTGGCCCGCACCGATGCGTGGCGTGAAGCGTATCAGCGCTTTCGCACGGTGCGCGACGGCATCGAGCCGCGCTGACTGTCGGCGGCTCGTCAGTCGGCGTTGTCGTTTGCCGGCGATTCCGTGGCCGAGAGCTTCGGTCCGCCCTTGGCGACCGCCACCAGCGCCGGCCGCAGCATGCGCTCGCCGATCATGTAGCCAGGCTGTATGACCTGCGCGACGGTGCCGGCGGGCTTCGTCGGGTCGGGCATTTCGAACATCGCCTGGTGCAGGTTGGGATCGAACTTCTCGCCCAGCGGATCGAACTTCTTGACGCCGTGCTTCTCCAGCGCCTTCAGCAGCTCGCGCTCGGTCAGTTCGACGCCGTCGAGCAGGGCCTTGAGGCCGCCGTCGGCCTTCTCGCGCAGTTCCGCGTTCAGGGCCGAGACGCCGCGCGCCATGCTGTCGGCCACCGCGAGAATATCGCGGGCGAAATTGGTGATGCCGTAGACGCGGGAATCGGCGATCTCGCGCTCGGTCCGACGGCGCATGTTCTCCATCTCGGCGAGCGTGCGCAGGTGCTTGTCCTTGTAGTCGGCGGCCTCCTTGGAGAGCTTCTCGACCAGCTCGGCGATCCTGGCTTCTTCCGTGGATTGGGGCGACGTGGCCCCGGATTCGCCCCCCGTCTCGACGGCGGTGCGCGCGGACGTGTCCGTCATCGTGTTGGTCCCACTTATGATTCGGTTCGCCCCGCATATCAGGGCTGTGGCCGCAAAAATCAAGCCGATAACGCGTTTTCGCCCTGATCTGGTTGTCAGCCGCCGAGGAGCTTGCTCACCACCTTGGCGGTGTAATCGACCATCGGGATGACCCGCGCATAGTTGAGCCTGGTCGGGCCGATCACGCCGAGGACGCCGACAATCCGGCCGGCACCGTCGCGGTAGGGCGCCACGATCGTGGAGGAGCCCGAGAGCGAGAACAGCTTGTTCTCCGAGCCGATGAAGATGCGCGCGCCCTCGGCACGCTCGGCACGGCCGAGCAGATCGATCACGCCGCGCTTGGTTTCGAGCTCGTCGAACAGGAGCCTTACCCGCTCCAGGTCCTCGACCGCCCTGAGGTCCTCGAGCAGATGGGCGGCGCCGCGCACGATCAGCTTGCGGTCGTCGCTGTCGCCGCCCGACCAGCTCGCGAAACCGGCTGCGACGATCTTCTGCGTCAGGGCGTCGAGTTCCGCCTGGCCGGCCTCCATGGCCTTTTCCAGCTCGATCTTGGCCTCCGGAAGCGTGTGGCCGCGGATATGCGCGTTGATGAAGTTGCCGGCCTCGGTGAGCGAGGATGCCGGCAATCCCGGCGGTACGCCGATGAGCCGGTTCTCGACCTGCCCGTCGTCGGCGACCAGCACGACCAGCGCGCGCTCGGGTTCGAGCCGCACGAACTCGACGTGCTTGAAGCGCGCGTTCGACTTCGCGGCGAGCACCACGCCGGCCGTGCGCGTCAGCCCCGACAGCATGCCGGAGGCTTCGCTCAGCACCGCGTCCATCGACTTGCCGGCCGCCGCGACCTTGGCTTCCATGTCGCGCCGGTCGGCCTCGCCGAGATCGCCGATCTCCATCAGTGCATCGACAAAGAAGCGCAACCCCACCTCGGTCGGCAGCCGCCCGGCCGAGGTGTGCGGCGCATAGATCAGGCCAAGCTGCTCCAGGTCGGACATCACGTTACGCACGGACGCTGGCGACAGCGGCGTGGTGATCAGGCGGGAGATATTGCGAGAACCCACCGGCTCGCCGGTGGCGAGGTAACTCTCGACGATCTGCCGGAAGATGTCGCGCGAACGCTCGTTGAGCTGGGCCAAGCTCACCTGCGTCGTGCCAATGTGGACATCCTGGGCCAAGGCAGCCGCTCCTCCGGTCGCTGTGACAATTGTCCATTTGTCCGGTGGAGTTCAAGGCGAACAGTACGGCATGCTCACAACGCGCTTCGCGGGTGAATTGCGGGCACGGCCCGCGATGTTCGAAATCGTCAAGGCAAGGCTCACCGGCGCGGAGGCCGATCTGGGTGAAAATCGCAAGGTCACGGTCGCGATGTGACCGGGGCACCGTCGTCAGGTATTCTTGACGTCGGATCGGCTGCGGACTTTGTGCAGTGCGGCATCCGGTGCGACATATTCGCGGCTCGTCGTGCCTGCCGGATTGGCTATCCTTCATAGAGAAATACAATAAGAACCAATAATTAGATGTCCGACGCCTGAGTTTGGGGGGCGAGTAGGGAATGGAAGCACCACGGAGCGGCGATCCGTCGGCAGGGCGGGGCGGCGAGAGTTTGTCCTCCGGATGGGCCGGGGCGACCGCGCCCCGGACGTTGCCGGATAAAATCAGATCGTGGCTGCTGGCCGATACTCCCGCGGCTCCGGCGGGCGTCGCCGGAGTGCAGGTTCCGCTCGCCGTCACGCTGGCGGTCTTCGCCGCCGCGTTCCTCGTGCCGGCCTGGCCCTGGCTTTCGGGCCGCGTGACTATACCGTGGGACGCGAAATCGCAGTTCTTTCCGCAACTGCAATTCCTCGCAACATCGATAGCGCACGGCGAATGGCCCTGGTGGACGCCCAACGTGTTCGCCGGCTGGCCGCAGATTTCCGATCCGCAATCGCTGATGTTTTCGCCGTTGCACGTGCTGCTCGCGCTGTTCAATTCCGCGATCAGCCTGCGCGCCTTCGATGCCGTCATCTTCGCGTATCTGTGCCTCGGCGGGATCGGCATCATTCTGTTCTTTCGCGATCGCGGATGGCACGCGGGCGGCGCAGTTGTGGCGGCGCTCGCCTTTGCGTTTGGTGGCGCGGCCAGTGCGCGCCTTCAGCATATCGGCCAGGTCATGAGCCTGGTCTATCTGGTGCTGGTGCTGTGGCTTCTGGCCCGCGCACTCGATCGCGGGTCGTGGCGTGCCGGCCTCGCCGCCGGCGCGATTGCCGGATTGATGGCGATCGGGCGCGATCAAGTCGCGCTGCTGTCGCTCTACGTGCTCGCCGGCTACGTGGCGGCGCATTGGTTCGTGGGCGCCGGGGTCGTCGAGCGAATGCGCGCAAGTATCAAGCCGCTCGCGGCAGTCGCGCTCAGTGGCGCACTGGTGGCCGCGGTTCCGGTCGTGATGACGACGCTGCTGGCCGCGAGGTCCAACCGCCCCGAAATCAGCTTCGCGACGGCGGCCGCCGGCTCGATCCATCCTGCGCATCTGCTGCAACTGGTCTTTGCGGATCTGTTCGCAGCAATGGATCCGAATATCGAATATTGGGGCCCGGAGACTCCAGCTTGGGATGCCGTTTGGGGTAGACCGGGACTCTACTTCTCCCAGAACATGCCGCTCGTTTACGCCGGCGCGCTGCCGATCCTGACGATCGTCTCGTTCGGGCTGATCCGTGGTCTGGCCTGGACGCGCGACATCCGCTTTTTCACCATCGCGGCGGCGCTGATGCTGTTTTATGCGATCGGCACCTACACGCCGATCTTTCATTTGATGTACGAGCTACCGTTTGTCGCGCTCTATCGCCGGGCGCTGGACGCGACGTTCGTGCTCTGTGCGCTGCTCGCCATCCTCGCCGGCTACCTGGTGCATCGCTGGCTCTCCGGCACGGTACCTCCGGCGACGCGCTCGCAGCGCGTGATCGAAATCGCCTGCGCGGCAGGCCTGATCGTCACCGTGCTGGTGGTGGCTTTCCCGGTCGTGGGACTCGGTCCGGTCATGATTCCGGTGATCACCGCGCTCGTCTTCACGGCGGCGTCGATCGGAATTCTGGTTTTGGCGCGGCAGGCGAACGCCTACGCGCCGATGCTTGCGTTGGTGCTGCTTGCGCTATTCATCGCCGTCGACCTGCGCTGGAACAACGCGCCCCATATCTCGACCGCGATGCCGCGCGCGCACTTCGAGGCGCTGCGCCAGGGGACGCATGATGAGACGGTGCGCATTCTCAAAGCGCGGCTGGCGGCGACCGCGGCGCCCGATCGCCGCGACCGCGTCGAACTCATCGGCATCGGCTATCACTGGCCGAACATCGGACTGGTGCAGGGCTTCGAGCATGTCTTCGGGCACAATCCGCTGCGGCTGCGCTGGTTCACCGACGCCACGCGCGCCGGCGATACCGTCGCGCTGGCGGCACAACGCAAGTTCTCGCCGCTCTATCCCTCCTACCACTCGCCCTTCGCCGATCTTCTCGGGCTGCGCTTCATCGCCACCGGCGTGCCGGTCGAGCAGATCGACAGCTCCCTCAAGCCGGGTGACTTGAACTTCGTCGCGCGGACGAAAAACGCCTACATCTACGAAAATCCCCACGCGCTGCCGCGCGTCATGCTGTTCACCGACTGGCGGCTCGCCGATTTCGACGATCTCATCCGCAACGGCTGGCCGGACGCCGATCCGCAGCGCACCGTGCTGCTCAAGCGCGCCCCGGTCGGCATCGCGCGCGTGTCGGGCGGTTCGCCAGGGACGGCGCGGCTGGTGCGCTACGCCAACACCGAAGTCATCGTCGAGGTCACGGCGCCGCTCGACGAGATCCTGGTGCTCAACGATGTGTGGCACCCGTGGTGGCGCGCGACCGTCGACGGCGCGGAGACCGAGATTCTCAAAGCGAACGTCATCTTCCGCGCCGTGCTGGTGCCGCGCGGCCGGCACATCGTACGGTTCACGTTCCATCCCTTCATGGGGACCGTGAGCGAGATCGTCGGCAAGGTTCATGGCAACGGGCACTGAACTTGCGGCCATGCTTCGAGACGCGGGCCGTAGCAGGCGCAGCCTGCGTGAACTTGGCTGCGATGCCTGCTCCTCAGCACGAGGCCGGTTGAGAATTGCGCCCCGGCGTGGGATCGACTAAAGGCCCACACGACAGGCGTTAGGGCGGAAACGGGATGTCGGTCGAGGCGGCAGGCGTTGCGGCACCGGGTGCGTTCGCGCATTCCCCCTGGTACTCGCGCATCAAGCTCGAACATGTCGTGATGGGCGGCGCGATCGTCGCGCTCATCGTGCTGGTCGTGCTGCCGCTCCTCTCGCTACTGCTCGGCAGCCTGAAGGACGAGCATGGCCTGAGCCTCGATCATTTCAGCGAGGTGCTGTCCGGCCGGCTTTACGTTACGGCGCTGAAGAACTCGCTCATTCTCGGCGCCTGGACCGGCCTGTTCAGCCTCGTTATCGGGCTCGTTCTGGCCTGGGCGGTGAGCCGCACCAACGTGCCGCTCAAGCCGCTCATTCAGGTCACCGCGACGCTCTCCTATCTGTCGCCGCCGTTCCTCACCGCGATCGCGTTCACCTACCTGTTCAGCCCGAACGCCGGGCTCATCAACGTCCTGATGCGCGACGTACTCGGATTGCCCTGGCTCACCTGGAACATCTTCTCGATGGCCGGGCTCGTGCTGGTGACGGTGCTGCACACCTTTCCGTTCGTCTACCTGCTCGCCTCGAGCGCGCTGCAGTCGGTCGATGCGTCGTACGAGGAAGCGGCGCAAATTCTGGGCGCCAGCAAGCTGCGCACCGCGTTCTCGATCACCGCGCCGCTCGTGGCGCCGGCGATCCTGTCCGGCACGCTTGCTCGCCTTCGTCAACGCGCTCGCGCTGTTCGGCTCGCAGGCGATCATCGGACTGCCGGGCCGCATCTTCACGCTGCCGACCCGCATCTACGCGCTGTTCGACTATCCGCCGGAATACGGGCTCGCCTCCGCGCTCTCGCTGGTGCTCGTGCTGATCACCGTGGTGGCGCTCTATCTCCAGCGCGCGTTCCTGTCGCGGCGGTCCTACGTGACGCTCGGCGGCAAGGGCTCACGGCCGCAACTGATGGATCTCGGCGTGTTCCGCTGGGTACTGCTGGGGTTTGTCCTGTTGATCTTTCTCGTCTCCATCGTGGCGCCCTATGCGACGCTCACGGCGGTGTCGTTCTCGAAGTCCTGGGGGCTGGAGTTCTGGAAGGGGCTTACGCTCGCGAACTACAATTTCATCCTGTTCGAGTACAACGTCACCCAGCGCGCCATCGCCAACAGCCTGTTGCTTGCGACGGCGGCGGCCTGCATCGCGGTACTGCTCGGTGCGGTCATCGGGTGGATCGACCTGCGCAGCCGCATTCCGGGGCGTAAGGTGCTCGACTACATCTCGCTTATTCCGCTCGGGCTGCCCGGCATCGTGATGGCGGTCGCGCTGATCCAGTTCTGGCTCGCTATGCCGATTGCGCTCTACGGCACGCTGGCAATCCTGCTGCTCGCCTACGTCGGCCGCTACATTCCGCTCGGCGTGCGCGCCGCCAATTCGTCGCTGCGCCAGATCGACCCGTCGCTTGAAGAAAGCGCGAAGATTCTCGGCGCCTCCTGGGCGACCACCATGCGCGAGATCACGCTGCCGTTGATCCGGCCCGGGCTGTTCGCCGGCTGGCTCCTGGTGTTCGTGCCGGTCATCCAGGAGCTGTCGGCGTCGATCCTCTTGTTCTCATCAAGCTCGATCACGCTCGCGGTCGCGGTCTATAACCTCTATGAAACCGGCTACATCGAGCCCGTCGCCGCGCTCGCCATGATCAACATGGTGATCATCGGGGTGGCGATCGCGATCGCCAACTGGCTGGGCGGCGGTCGGCTCGCGGCGCGCGGCGACGCTGCGCCGGTCGGGACGTGAGAGTTATGAGATACGCGATACTGATACTGCTGATCCGGTGCCAGGGCGGTCGTGCCGTAGCTTACCCTCCCCCCGCCATAAGCGCGCTTACGCGCGTCTTCGACGCGCTATGGCGGTGGGGAGGGTCGCGAGCGAAGCGAGCGGGGTGGGGGGTGCCGATGGAGCAGAGGATTGCCCCCCACCCCCGACCCCTCCCCACCGCTCGCGATGCTCGCGGGGGGAGGGGAGACCGCACCGCCATTCATTCTTCACGACCTCGGCGGTAGCGATGGCCGGCATCACCATCCGCGGTTTGTCGAAAAGCTTCGGCGCGCGCGAAACCGATGTCGCGGCGGTCGACGATGTCAGCCTCGACATCAAGGACAATTCGTTCGTCACGTTGCTCGGCCCTTCGGGCTGCGGCAAGACCACGACGCTTCGCCTGATCGCCGGCTACATCGTGCCCGACAAGGGCGCCATCGAGGTCAACGGCAAGGTGCTGTCGTCGCCGCAGGGTGTCGTCTCGCCCGAGGCGCGCGGCATGGGCATGGTGTTCCAGAACTACGCCGTGTGGCCGCACAAGACCGTGTTCCAGAACGTCGTCTTTGGTTTGAAGCTGCGCAAGGTGCCGGCCGCGCAGGCGAAGAAGCAGGTCGAAGAGGCTCTGGCGCTCGTCAACCTGGGTGGCCTCGAAGGCCGCTATCCGAACGAACTCTCGGGCGGCCAGCAGCAGCGCGTCGCGCTTGCCCGCTCGCTGGTGGTCGAGCCATCGATCCTGCTGCTCGACGAGCCGCTCTCCAATCTCGACGCCAAGCTGCGCGAACGCATGCGCGTCGAGCTCAAGGAATTGCAGCGCCGCACCGGCATCACCTTCGTCTATGTCACGCACGACCAGGCCGAAGCGCTGGCGCTCTCCGACCAGGTCGCGGTGATGAGCGCCGGCCGGCTGCAGCAATACGGCACGCCGTTCGAGGTCTATGCGCATCCGGCGAACCGCATGGTGGCGGACTTCATGGGGCTGGTGAACCTGGTGCCGGGGCGTCTGCGCGAGGTGAGAAACGGCGGCGGAACGATCGACGTTGCCGGCGACCTCGCGCTCGACGTCGCGAAGGTCGACGGGCTTGCCGCCGGCGACAGCGTCGACGTTGCGATCCGTCCGGAGAACATCCGCATCGCGCCGCCGGGCTCGCCGCGGCTGCGCCGGCAACAATCACCAACCACGTCTTCCTCGGCAATCATCAGCGAATACTACGCGGCGCTGCCGTCCGGCCAGGTGCTGCGGGTGCAGACGCATCCGCTCACGCGGTTCGCGGTCGGCGATCGGGTGGCGGTCGAGATCGACGCCACGCAATGCAGTGTCTTCCGGCGCGATTGAAATCACGCTCGGGCGCAGCTAGGACACGACAACAAACGTCTGGAGTTTGCCCATGAACAAGCCCGTTTCGCCCGCCGCCGCCCTCAAGGGCGAGGAGCACTGGACCAACAAGGGCAGCGATGTCCGGCTGTTCCTCTGGAACAAGTACGCCGATCCGTCAGGTCCCGCCGGCCGCATCCTGTTCGTGCACGGCTCGTCGATGGCGTCGACGCCGACCTTCGACCTGCAGGTGCCGGGCCGGCCCTCGCCGATGGATTACTTCGCGGCGCGCGGCTACGACTGCTGGTGCGTCGACATGGAGGGCTACGGGCTCTCCACCAAGGACCGCAACCACAACTCACCGATTTCCTATGGCGCCGACGACTGCTTCGCGGCCGCGCAATACATCGAGAAGCTGCGCGGCAAGAAGCCGCTGCTGGTCTATGGCATCTCGTCGGGCGCGCTGCGCGCCGCGCTGTTTGCCGCAGCGCCATCCCGAGATGGTCGCGCGGCTCGCCTGCGACGCCATGGTGTGGACCGGCGAGGGCTCGCCGACGCTCGCCGACCGCGCCAAGAGGCTGCCCGAATTCCGCGCCAAGCTGCGCCGGCCGATCGACCGCAAGTTCGTGCGCTCGATCTTCGAGCGCGACCATCCCGGCACCGCCGACGACAACGTGATCGAGGCGTTCGCGGACGCGATCCTCAAGCTCGACGATTCGATCCCGAACGGCACCTATGTCGACATGTGCTCGAACCTGCCGGTGTGCGATCCGGAGAAGATCAAGGCCGCGACCTTGATCATGCGCGGCGAGTACGACGGCATCGCCAGCATGACCGACCTCTTGAAGTTCTTCGAGAAGCTGCCGAACCCGGACAAGCAGTTCAGCGTCATGCCGGGCATCGCGCACGCGTCGTTCCATCAGAAGAACTACGAGATCTGCTACCACATTCTGGAGGGCTTCTTCTCGCAGCCGGCGCCGATCTACCGCGGCACCCATTGATCAAGCGGCAATAGGACGCACGCGCAGCCACCGCTGTCGTCATGGCCGGGCATAGTCGTCCGAAGGACGGCGTCGCTATGCTCCGCCTATGTCCCGGCCATCCACGTCTTGCTTTCCTTATCGTAGAGACGTGGATGCCCGGCACGAGGCCGGGCATGACGCGCGGAACGGGATGCGCGAACAAGGAGCGATCTGATGCGCGGGAAGTCGTATGCAATTGTCGTTGTTGCCTTGGTCGAACTTCTCGCCCCCGCGCACGCGCAAGACGCCGTCGACGTCGCCAAGGCGAAGGCCGAAGGCAAGGTGATCTGGTACACCTCGACGCCGATCGAGCAGGGCCAGAAGATCGCCGACGCTTTCCAGAAGGAGTACGGCATCAAGGTCGAGATGTTCCGCTCCGGCGGCTCGGCGATCCTGCGCCGCTTCCAGCAGGAGATGGATGCCGGTCGCGTGGCGGTCGATGTGCTCACCCATTCGGAGCCCGCCGCCGCCAACGCGCTCGGCAAGAAGGGCCGCTTCGTCGCGTTCAAGCCGAAGAACTTCGACAAGGTGCCGGACGCCGCCAAGGACGCGACCGGCCTGTTCGTCGGCCAGCGGCTCAACATGATGACGCACTACCTGCGCAGCGACAAAGTCGCCGAGGCCGACGAGCCGAAGACCTGGGATGATCTCACCAATCCCAAATACAAGGGCAAGCTCGTGATGACGGACCCGTCATTCACGTCGCTGCAGGTGTCGGTGGTCGGCACGATGGCGAAGGCGCGCGGCTGGGGTTTCTACGAGAAGCTGCGCGGCAACGACGTGATGATCGTGCAGGGGAACCAGCAGGTCGCCGACAATCTCAAGCGCGGCGAGCGGCTGATCGCCATCGGCGCACTCGATTCCTACGCGGCCGATCTCAAGAAGGAGGGGCACGCGATCAAGACGCTCTATCCGCCGGATGGCCTGTTTGTCATCCCGTCGCCGACCTCGGTGGTGAAGGGCTCGCCCAATCCCAACGCCGCCAAGCTGTTTGCCGAATTCATGATCGGCGACACGGCGCAGAGGATATTCCCCGCCGACGGCGGCTATTCCTCGCGCACCGACATCGCGCCGCCCGCCGGCTCGCCCGACCTCAAAAGCCTGAAGATCATCGCGGTCGATGACGAGTACATCGAGAAGGAAACGGCGCGGATCAAGAAGCGGTTCAACGAGATCTTCCAGTAGCGCCTGCGTTGTCGCCGTCCGGCCGCCACTGGTCGCGGTCCGACGTGGCGGCGACCGGCTGGCCGTATCTGCACGCATCATTTCTGTGAAAAGCACCACCGGCGCCCGCGCCAGGCGGCGAATGCCCTGCTAGAAACAAGCTTGGCGCAGCTCAAGAGCGAGCCCGGGGGCACGATATGCTGCAATGGTTCCATAAGCTTCTGCCGCGCGAAGAGCGGTTCTTCGATCTGTTCGCGCGCCATTCCGAGGTCGTCGTCGCCGGCGCCAAGGCGCTGCGCGCGATGCTGGAAGGCGGCGACGCCGTCACGCTGCACTGCAAGACCGTGATGGACCGCGAGCAGGACGCCGACAACATCACCCGCGAGGTGCTGATGGCGGTGCGCCGCAGCTTCATCACGCCGTTCGACCGCGGCGACATCAAGAACCTGATCACCGCGATGGATAACGCCATCGACCAGATGCAGAAGACCGCCAAGACCATCATGCTGTTCGATCAGCGCGTGTTCACGCAGCAGCAGCGGGAGATGGGCGACGCGATCATGACCGCCGCCGCCCTGGTGCAGGAGGCGATACCGCTGCTCTCGTCGATCAACGCCAACGCCGGCCGCGTCAACGTTCTCACCGAGAAGATTTCGCAGATCGAAGGCCATGCCGACGAGCTGCACGACATCGGCATGCAGGAGCTCTACCGCATCAATCAGCCCGGCCAATGCGATGGCATTCTTCATCGGCGCCGAGATCTACGACCATCTCGAGAAGGTCGCGGACCGCTTCGACGACGTGGCGAACGAAATCCAGGGCATCGTGCTGGAAAACGTCTGAAAGCACTCGGAGCCGGGCCGAGATGGACCTCGTCACGCTCGCGCTGCCGCTGCTGATCGCCCTGATCGCGGTCGCGCTGGTGTTCGACTTTCTCAACGGACTGCACGACGCCGCGAATTCGATCGCCACGATCGTGTCGACACGCGTGCTGCGCCCGCAGACGGCGGTGGCCTGGGCGGCGTTCTTCAATTTTGCCGCCTTCTTCATCTTCGGCGCGCATGTGGCGCAGACGGTGGGCACCGGCATCGTATCCGCCGACATCGTCGATCCGCGCGTGGTGTTCGGCGCGCTGATGGGTGCGATCACCTGGAATCTGATCACCTGGGGGCTCGGGCTTCCGTCGTCGAGCTCGCACGCCCTGATCGGCGGGCTGGTCGGCGCCGGCACGGCCAAGGTCGGGATTTCGGCGATCGTGTGGTCGGGCCTCGCCAAGACCAGCGCGGCGATCGTGCTGTCGCCGTTGACCGGGTTCGTGCTGGCGATGCTGCTGTTTCTGATGGTCTCGTGGCTGTTCGTGAACTACACGCCGTATGCCGTCGATCGCATATTCCGCTCGCTGCAACTGGTCTCGGCGTCGCTCTACTCGCTCGGCCACGGCGGCAACGACGCGCAGAAGACCATGGGCATCATCACGGTGCTGCTGTACTCGCAGGGCTATCTGGGCGGCGAGTTTCACGTGCCGTATTGGGTGATGCTGTCGTGCTACGCCGCGATGGGGCTGGGCACGCTGATCGGCGGCTGGCGGATCGTCCACACGATGGGATCGCGCATCACGCGGCTCACGCCGTTCCAGGGCTTCTGCGCGGAAACCGGCGGCGCCATCACGCTGTTCGCCGCGACCGAGCTCGGCATCCCGGTCTCGACGACCCACACGATCACCGGCTGCATCATCGGCGTGGGCGCGGCGCGCCGGGTATCGGCCGTGCGCTGGAGCGTGGCGAACAACATCGTCGTCGCCTGGATCATCACGATCCCGGCGTCGGCCTTCATCGCCGCGCTGTTCTATGCGCTGGCCGGCCTGTTCTGACCCCTGGTCAGACCGCGACCTTTTGCAGGAAGCCCTCGACCTCGGTGCGCAGCTCGGCGGCGGCCGCTTCGACCGCCTCGGAAGCTGCCAGCACGGTCTCGGCCGATCCGCGCGTTTCGGTTGCCGCACCTGCGACCTCGCCGAGCACCGAGACGATCTCCTTGGTGCTGCGCGCGGCACTCGCGACGTTGTCCGAGATCTCGCCGGTGGCGGCGCTCTGCTGCTGCACCGACGCCGCGACGCCCCGGTAAATTGTATTGATTTCGCGCATCCGGTCGACAATGCGGCCGATCGCTCCGACCGCGGTCGTGGTCGAACCCTGAACGGCCGAAATCTGGCCGGCGATCTCCTCGGTCGCCTTCGCGGTCTGCACCGCCAGTGACTTGACCTCCGATGCCACCACCGCGAATCCGCGGCCAGCTTCGCCAGCCCGCGCGGCCTCGATGGTGGCGTTGAGCGCGAGCAGATTGGTCTGGCCGGCGACATCCTGGATCAGCCTGACGACGTCGCCGATCTTTTGCGCCGCGCTCGCGAGCGAGCCGATCTGGTCGTTGGTCGAGCCGGCCTCGCTCGTCGCGATGCCGACAAGGTTGTTCGTCTGGCCAAGCTGGCGGCTGATCTCGTCGATCGACGCCGACATCTCGTTCGCGGCGGAAGCCGCGGTCTCGACGTTGGCGGATGCCTCGTTCGAAGCCTGCACGGCACCTTCGGCGCGCTGCGACGTCTTGTGCGAGGCGGCGAACAAAGTGGCCGCGGTCGATCGCATCGTTCCCGCGTTGTCGCTGACGGTTTTCAACATGCTCTCCGCGCGCCGGCGGAACGCGGCGATTGCGGCGTCGATGGCAACGCGGCGCTCTTCTTTCGCCGCCAGGGCATCGCGCTCCTGATCCACGCGCCGGCGCTCGGTAATGTCCTGGTGCGTCGAAACCCATCCGCCGTCCGCCATCGGCCGGTTGGTGACGTGATAGACGCGCCCGTCCTTCATTTCGATCATGCTATGCGTGACTTTGCCGTCTTGCATCTTGCGCACGACCGAGTTGAGATAGCTGTCGACGTCACCTGAAAACGTGCCGACCTCGATGCGATGCGCGAACAGTTGGCGCAACGTGCAGCCGGGCTGAGCGATTTCGGGCGAGAGATTGTACATCTCCCGATATTGATCGTTGACGACGACCAGCCGGCGGGACGCATCGAACATCCCGAGGCCTTGCGACATGTTGTCGATCGCGGTGACCACCTGCTGATATCGGCGCGCGAGGCGCGGGAGCTGAAACAACGCCACCAGACCGCAGGCCGCGAGCCCGAGAGCCACGCTGGCGATGGCCGCCATCAGCCATGCTGGTGCGGCTCCCGCCCAGGCGACGATCTCCTGAGGTCCTAGAATGAAAAAGGCGAGGAAACTCGTTGCGCAAATCAAGAGGCCGGCAAGAAGGGCGAGCCACACTTGCCGTGCTGCGTTGGCGAAGGATCGATGCATCGGCCGCAAATCCTGAAAACTGGTAAAGAGACAGTATCCGGAACCGGTTGTTTTGAAGTTAACCTTGGAATGCCGGGTCGGCCCCGGGCGTTGGTCGTCCGCCCGCGTGGGCGGCGAATATCGCGGTCAGACCGCGACCTTCTGCAGGAAGCCCTCGACCTCGGCGCGCAGTTCGGCGGCGGCGGCTTCGACCGCCTCCGAGGCGGCCAGCACGGTCTCGGCCGATCCGCGTGTTTCGGTCGCGGCGCCCGCGACCTCGCTGAGCACCGAGACGATCTCCTTGGTGCCGCGCGCCGCGCTCGCGACGTTCTGCGAAATCTCGCCGGTGGCGGCATTCTGCTGCTGGACGGATGCGGCGACGGCCGCGGTATGGGAGTTGATCTCCTGCATGCGGTCGGCGATGCGGCGGATCGCCTTGACGGCGGCGCCGGTCGAGCCTTGCACCCCCGCGATCTGGCTGGCGATCTCCTCGGTCGCCTTCGCGGTCTGGACCGCCAGCGACTTCACCTCCGAGGCCACCACGGCGAAGCCGCGCCCGGCCTCCCCGGCGCGGGCCGCTTCGATCGTCGCGTTGAGCGCCAGCAGGTTGGTCTGCCCGGCCACATCCTGGATGAGCTTGACCACGTCGCCGATCTTCTGCGCGGCCTGGGCGAGCGAACCGATCTGGTCATTCGTGGCGCCGGCTTCGCTTGCCGCGATACCGACGAGGTTGCTGGTCTGGCCGAGCTGGCGGCTGATCTCGTCGATCGAGGACGACAGCTCGTTGGCGGCCGACGCCGCGATCTCCACATTGGTCGAGGCCTCGTTCGACGCGTTGACGGCGCCCTCGGCGCGCTGCGACGTCTGGCGCGAGGCCGAGAACAGCGTGGAGGCGGTCGCGCGCATCGTGCCGGCGTGATCGCTCACCGTGCTCAGCATCGCTTCGACACGCTGCCGGAATGCCGCGATGGCCGCGTCGATCAAGACGCGGCGCTGGTCGTGGGCGGTGAGGCGGTCGCGCTCCTGGTCCTGGCGGCGGCGTTCGGTGATGTCCTGGTGGGTGGCGACCCAGCCGCCGCCTGCCATCGGCCTGCTCGAAACCGAGATGACGCGCCCGTCCGGCAACTCTCGCACGTCCTGCATGCCGTCGGTTTGGCGCATCCGGCGCAACGTATCGGCGATGTAATGCTCCGGGTTGCCGGTGAAGGTGCCCACGTGCTTGCGCTGGTTCAACAGCTCGCGCAGCAGGACGCCGGGCTTCGCCAGCGGCGGGATCGAGGTGATAAATCTCGATGTAGCGTTGGTTGCATAGGACGAGCCGCGTCGACCCGTCGAACATGCACAGTCCTTCGGACATATTGTTGAGCGCGGCGACGAGACGTGCGCGCCGGCGACGTGCACGGCGATAGAGCAGGCTGGCGCACAAGCCGAGTACGAGGATGCCGCCTACGGCCGCGGCGACAATTCGCCAATCGTGGCCGAGCAGGGAATCGGAGAGGCCGTCGAACATGCCGCAGGACCAAAGGTGAGGTGGTACTGGAATGTTAGGCGCAACCTATTGTTTTGGCGTTAACCGATCATTGCGCCGTGCCGGACCTCAGCCGCCAGATAATCATGACGTAGTTTCAATGATTTGACGGCCGGACAGGTGGTGGTGGCCTTGACAGACGGCGGCGCGGGGCGCGAGACGGTTGCGGTCGCGGGGGCTTCAAGCATGTCACGCCGGTTCGCCTGCCTGCACTGGGTGCGGACGCTCGGGGCGGTCATTTCGATCGCCGCCGTGTTGGTCTCATCCGCGGTCGCGCAGGACGCGGCCAGCGATCCCTCGAACCTTGAAGCGGTCCGGCTCCTGCTCGACCGGATCGAGGTGACACTCAAGCGCGAGGGGCTGTCGGCGCAAACCATCTATGACCTGGGGCAGACGCTCAATCCGGCGCGCGACGACCTGCGCGCCAGGATCGCCGAACTCGAGCCGCAGGTGGCCCAAGCGGATGCGCGGCTCAAGCAGCTCGGGCCGCCGCCCGCGAAGGATGCGCCGCCTGAGAACGCGGCGCTCGCCGAGGAACGTGTGCGGCTCAACAAGGAGTTCGGCGAACTCGACGCGCCCCTGAAGCAGTTGCGCCTCATGGCGGGGCGTGCCGACCAGCTTGCGGATCAGATCAACGAACTTCGCCGCGCGGCCTACGCCCGGCAATTGTTCGAGCAGTCACCAAGCGTGCTGTCGCCCTCGCTCTGGCTTGAGAGCGCCCAGGCCTTGGGCCCCGAAGCGGCCGAGTTCGGACAAGTCGCTGCGGTCGTGGGGCGACATCCTGCGGGATCGCGACGGCCTTCGCCGCGCCGGCTGGGCCGGGCTGACGCTTCTGGCTCTCGGCATTGCCGTGACGCTGCTCTGGCGATGGTGGCGCCGGCGCGGCGTGGTGCCGGGGGCTCCGACCCGCTTCGGCAAGGCGGTGACCGCGATCGGCGTGATGCTGCGCATCGCGCTTACGGTGCCGCTCGCCACCCTGGCGGCGGTCAAGGTGCTGGAGAACTTCCAGCTTCTGCCGGAGCGGCTGAGTGAGATCGCTTACGGCCTCGCGATCGCCGTGGCGATCGCGGCATGCGGCCGGGCGGTGGCGGTCGGTCTGTTGGCACCGGAGGCGCCGGAGCGCCGGCTGGTGGCGCTCGACGACGCCAACGCCAACGCGCTGGTCCGCTCGCTGGTGTGGGCGGCGCGGGCCATGGGGCTCTTGGTGATGCTCCTTGTCGTGCACAAGGTGCTTGCCGCGCCGCCCATTCTGATCATCGCGACCAACATGCTTTTTGCGGCGGTGATCTGCGGCCTGCTCGCCGACCTTCTGTGGTCTTCGCACCGGCGCCGCGTCAACGTCGAGGACGAGACGCTGCCGCGCGCCCTCTGGATCCGCACGGTCGGCTGGCTGCTCCTGGTTGGAATGTCGGTCGCGCTGGTGGCCGGGTATTCGGGATTTGCGACCTTCCTCGCCGAGCGGATGCTCTCGACACTCGCGGTGCTGGGCACGCTTTATATCTTGCTCATCCTCACCCACTCGCTGTTCGTCGAGCGACTTGGGCGCCGGCACGGCGCGCGGACGCGCGCTGGCGGCCAATTTCGGCGTCAGTCCACGCCGGCTCGGGCTGCTCGCGAGTTTGATTTCCGGCGGCATCTGCCTGTTCCTGATCCTGGGCGCGCTGGTCCTGATCGTCGGGCCCGGCGAGATGAGCGCCGCCGGCGATTTCCTCGGCACCGTGCGCGGGATCGCGTTCGGCTTCCGGATCGGCGAATTCACGATTTCGTTCAGCGCAATTTTTGCGGCTGCGTTCTGGCTGCTGGCCGCGCTGCTCATCACGCGCGCGCTGCAGAAGTGGCTCGAACGCCACCTCCTGCCGCGCACCGAGCTCGAGCCGAGCCTGCAGCAGTCGATCGCCGCCATCGTCGGTTACGTGGGCGGGATCGTCGCGATCGTGATCGCGCTGACGCAGCTCGGGATCGACCTGCAGAAGGTCGCGCTGATCGCGGGCGCGCTCTCGGTCGGTATCGGCTTCGGCCTGCAATCGATCGTCTCGAACTTCGTCTCCGGCCTGATCCTGCTCACCGAGCGGCCGATCCGCATCGGCGACCTCGTCGTGGTGAAGGGCGAGGAAGGCTACGTCCGCCGCATTCGCGTGCGCGCCACCGAAATCGAGACGTTCGAGCGTGCGAGCGTCATCATCCCCAACGCCGACTTCATCACCGGCGCGGTGAAGAACTGGACGCATGCCAACACCACCGGCCGGATCATCGTCAAAGTCGGAGTGTCGTATGATTGCGACCCTGAACGGGTGCGCGAGACGCTGCTGGCTTGCGCGACCGACCACCCCCGCATTCTCAAGCAGCCCCCGCCGCGTGCGCTGCTGCTCGGGTTCGGTGAGAACGCGCTCGAGTTCGAGCTGCGGGCCTATGTCGGGCATGTCGACGACGGGCTTATCACCCGCAGCGATCTGCACCTCGACATCCTCCGGCGGTTCCGCTCCGGCGGGATCGAGTTTCCCTCGCCGCAGTTCGTCCTGCGCACGCGGCCTGAGAAAGGCTCCGCCTAGCCGCGGGCCGCTCCGGATAAGCTATTGTATTTGCTAATATTGTTTTCAGAAGCAGCGCCGAGATCGCGTGCCTCCACCGCTGCATATCTCCATGCTTCTGCCACGCTGGCATGCCAACACCGTCGAACTTGGGGGAAGGGCGATGGGGACTTTCAGCTTGATTCTGCGTCTCACCGGCATTGCGGCGCTGGCGCTGCTTTCGGCCTGCGCGGCCGACCGCGACCCGGTGATGAGCGATCCGAGCTTCTACCAGAACCTCACGACCGTGGACGCCAAGGTCGATGCCGCGATGGCGGCGTCGATGATCTCGGGCTATCGCGCCAACAACGGGCAGGTCGCCGTCAAGGTCGATCCCGAACTGATGAAAATGGCCGAGGAACAGGCCCGCGCCATGGCGGCGCGCGACAAGCTCGACCACAGCGTGACGCGCGAGTTCAGCGACCGGCTGCGCGCCAAGGGCTACAAGGCACGCTCGGCGGCGGAAAATATTTCGGCCGGCTACCACACGCTGGCGGAAGCCTTCTCGGGCTGGCGCGATTCGCCGCCGCACCGGCAGAACATGCTGCTCAATGGCGCGACCCGTATCGGCATTGCGGCCGTGCAGGCGCCGAAGTCGAAGTTCAAGGTGTACTGGGCGCTGATCATCGCGGAGCCGGAAGAGAAGCGCGGGTAGGGCGCGCTACGCCTCGTCGCCCAGATAGGCGCGGATCACTTCCGGATCGCGCAGTACGTCGGCCGGCGGGCCCTCGGCGATTTTGATCCCGGCATTCATCACCACGACGCGCGAGCAGAGTGCGCGCACCGCCGTCATCACGTGCTCCACCAGGATGACCGCGATCCCCTGCGCGGCGAGACTCCAGACCACCGACATGCCGCCTTCGAGTTCGCCCGGAGAAAGGCCGGAGAGCCATTCGTCGAGCAGCAGCACGCGCGGCCGCGTGGCAAGAGCGCGCGCGAGTTCGACCCGCTTCTGCTCGATGTAGGTGAGCTGATCGAGCCGGTGGCCGGCCTTGAGCAGGAGGTTGAGCTCGCCCAGGATGCCGGCTGCCTCGTATTCGGCCTCCTTGTACGGCTTGCGCTCGGCGCCATACATCACGCCCGCCATCACGCCGACGATCGCCGGCACGTTGGGCGGCGTCCGCACGAGTTGGAACGTGCGGTTGATGCGGCTGCGGACGCGCAGGTGATTGGGCAGTCGCGTCACGTCCTTGCCGTCCATGCGGATCGCGCCGGCATCCGCCCGGATCGTTCCGGCAATCAGGTTGAGCAGCGTGGTCTTGCCCGAACCGTTCGGTCCGATCAGGCCGAGCACCTCCCCGGGCGAGACCGCGAGCGACATGTTGCTGACGGCGACAAGCCCGCCGAACGCCTTGGTCAGTCCATCGACTTCGAGCAGCGCCGCCATCAGCGCCCTCCGCTCGGCAGTCGCCGGGTGATGCGCGCCCACATGTCTTCGATGGCGCCCGCGATGCCGCGCGGCAGCGACATCGGCTGCGAGAGAAAAGTCCAGACGTCGATCACCGGGCCGGTGAAACCGCGCGGCAGCGACACCGGGCGGTGCAGGCGCGCCCAGGTATCCTCGACGAGCCCGGTCACGCCACGCGGCAGGAAGTACACGATCGTCATGAATACGAGACCGAGCAGCACGCTGTACCAGAACGGCGCGCGCACCTGCAGAAACTCGGAGAGCAGGATCAGCGGCACGACGCCGAGCACCGGTCCCCACAGCCGCTGCATGCCGCCGAGCAGCGCCATGATCACGACCTGAAACGAGATCAGCGGGTTGAAGGCGAAGTTCGGCGTCAGATAGCCGAAGCGCGGCGCCATGATCGCGCCGACGATGGTCATGAACACCGACGAGACGACGAAGATCGCCACCTTGGCGAACGGCACGTTGATGCCGGCCTGCCGCGCCATGGTCTCGTCGTCGCCGATCACCAGGAGCGCGATGCCGAGCCGCGTACGCCGCAGCCACCAGCCCACCAGGAAAACCAGCACCGCGAGACCGAGCAGGTGCTCGTAGATCATCGTGGTGCTGAACGGCACGAAGACGTAGCGGCCCATGGTGCGGGTCTGGTTGATCTCCCACCAGATCAGCACTTCCCGCATCAGCTCCGACAAGCCGAAGCCGAACACCACAAAGAACATGCCCGAGATGCGCAGCGTGACGAGCCCGACCAGCAGCGCCATCAGCGTGCCGACGACGAGCGCGATGCCGAAGCAGGCGTAGATCGGCATGGTCTTGACCAGCATCGCCACCGTATAGGCGCCGATGCCGAAGAACGCCGCCGTGGCGAGCGAGACGTAGCGGGTCGTGCCCGAAAACAGCGCCCACGCGATGGTGAGCACCAGGTAGCACAACAGGTTGACCATGAAGCCGAGGCCGTAGTCGGACACGAACCACGGCACCACCGCCAGGCCAGAAACCAGCAGCGCAAGCGCAACGATCGCGAAGATGCTGCGAGCGTTCATGGCGTCCCGAACAGGCCGCGCGGTCGGATAATCAGCACAAGCAGGAAGAGGAAGTACGCGACTGCCAGCGTCAGGCCGGAATCGATGAAATACGAGCAGAGTGATTCCGCCACGCCAAGCAGGACGCCGGCGACGAGGCTGCCCAGCATGTTGCCGACGCCGCCCATCATCACCACGACCAGCGCTTTCATGGTGAACTCGACGCCGATCGCCGGGTTGAAGGTGAGGAAGGTGCTGACCAGCGTGCCGGCGACTGCGACCAGCGCGCCGCCCGACGCGAACGCGATCGCCGACATCGCAGTCGTGTCGATGCCGACAAGGCGGGCGCCCGTGGGCTCGATGGCAAGCGCGCGCAGCGCGGCACCGAAGCGCGTTCCTTTGAGCACGAGCCAGATCGCGATCCCGAACGCGCAGGCGACGCCGAAGGCGAGCACGCGGTTGGCGGCAAATGTAAAGCCGATGATGCGAACGGGCGTATTGAGGTAATTGTAGAAGCGGTTGTCGGGCGTGAAGAGTAGTTGAGCCGCGCCTTTGAGCACGAACAGGAGGCCGAAGGTGGCAAGGATCGTGTCGCCTTCGAGGTCGTCGCGGGTGCGCGCGCGGCGTACCAGCGGCAGCATCAGCACGCGATAGACCAGCCAATTCGCCGCGAACGTCACCGGCACGGACAAGCGCCATGCCGAGGATCGGATCGATGCTGAAGAGCGTGAACATCCAGAAGGCGGCGAACGCCGCCGCCATGAGGAATTCGCCATAGGCGAGATTGAAGATGCGCGCGACGCCGTATTGCAGATTGAAGCCGATCGCGATCAGGGCATAGAGCCCGCCCGAGATCACGCCGCTAAGGACGACTTCAATCAGCGACATGCTGAATAAATTTGTAACGTGAGAGGGCCGCGAGCACCGGCCGGCTCCCCTCTCCCCGCCTAAGCGCGATGCGGTGGGGAGGGGTTGGGGGTGGGGGGTGCATTCGATCGCAAAATTGAAGTGCCCCCCACCCCGGCCGCTCCGCTCGCCGACCCTCCCCACCGCTGCGCGGGGGGAGGGCGAGATGCGGCGCGATCGTCATCTCAACTCAGCCCCAGAATGACGGAACTGACGCGGATCACCACGCCGGCTTCGGGAACACGATCGGCTTGGCACCCGGCAGGTCGGTCGGCGCGATGCCGACGAACTGGCCGCCCTGCCACTGGCCGAGGCCCCACTGCTTGCCGCGAACGTGGGTCTTGAGGTCGACGTCGCCGACGATCGTCTTGTACGGCCCGCCGTTCTCGATCGCGTCGAGCAGCTTCTTGCGGTCGAGCCCGACTTTCTCGATCGCCTGTTCCAGCACCTGCAGGCTCGCGTAGGTCACAGGTGCTGCCCAGCCGTCGGACGGTTTGCCGTTGAGCGCGATCATGCGCTTCACGTAGTCCTCCGCGCCCGGCAAGGCCGGGTCCCAGCCGCCGATGCCGAACACGCCCTGCGCCTGCTCCTTGAAGGTCACGCCGTAGGCGGCGAATGCAGTACCGACCGCGGTGTAGAACACCTTCGGATTGAAGCTCTGGGTGATCGCCGTCTTGGTCAGCATGAAGGTGTCGGGCGGATAGCTGTAGGCGAGGAAAGTGTCGGCCCCCGAGGCCTTCGCCTCCTTGATCTCGTTGGTGAGATCGGCGGCGCCGAGCGGATAGCTCTTGCTCACGACGATCTCGAAGCCGGCCTTTTGCAGAACGGGCGTGATGCCCGCGGACGCCTCAGCGCCGAACTGGTCGGCGACGCTGAACATGGCGATCTTGTTGTTGATCTTGTTCTCGGTCTTAAGCTTGCCGATCACCTCGAGCAGCGCGCCGCCGTAGTTGCGCGGCTCGTTGAGGAAGAAGAACAGCGTCGGCATCTGCTTGGTGAGCGCGGCCGCGTCATTGGTGTTGGCGGTCACCGCGAGTTGCGGATAGCCGTTCTTGGCATAGATCGGTGCCGCCGCAAGATTGAATCCGGTGCTCCACGGCGGCAGCACGAAATCGACCTTGTCCTGGGTCATCAATCGTTCGGTCAGCCGAATCATGTTTTCGGCATTGCTGGTGTCGTCGTATTCGGTGACCTCGATCGGAATTCGCTTGTCGAAGCCCTGGACCTTGAGACCGCCTTTCTTGTTGACGTCGTCGACCCACAGCTTGTAGCCGGACAGCGTCGTGATGGCGGCGCCCTGCGCGTTCGGCCCCGACAGCGAAATGACGTAGCCGATCCGGACGCTCTTCGGCGGGTCGGCCGCGAGTGCCGACAGCGTGCCGGCGACCACGACCGCTGCGGCCAGGGCCCAGACGGCTCAGTTGTGTGTACATGGTTCTCCTCCATCGCCCCCTGCATTTTGGGCGCCACTCAGGGCACCGACGCATCCACCCGGCGGTCGCAGGTGTGAAACCCGCCGGGCAGAGAAGTCGCCGAACCTCGCCGTTCGTCAGAACGGATAGGGGTTCGGCTTGTCCTTGATCGTCACCCACTGCCAGTGGGTGAATTCCTCCCAGTTGGCCGGTCCGCCGATGCGCGTGCCGTTGCCGGACGCGCCGGTGCCGCCGAACGGCACGTGCGGCTCGTCCGCCACCGTCTGGTCGTTGATGTGCAGCAGCCCCGTGCGCAGCCGGTTGCCGACCGCGAGCGCGCGGCCGACCGACTTCGAGAACACGCCGGCAGAGAGGCCGTATTCGTTGTGGTTGGCAAGCTCGACCGCCTCGTCCTCGGTGGCGAAGGTCGCGATCGCCGCGACCGGCCCGAACACTTCCTCGTCGAACGCGCGCATGCCGGGCTTCACGCCGGTGAGCACGGTCGGCCGGTAGAACGGTCCGTCGAACGTGCCGCCGGCGGCGAGCTTCGCGCCGGCCGCGACCGTGTCCTTGACGATGCCGTGGATGCGGTCGACCTGGTTGCGGTTGATCACCGGGCCGAGCGCCACCTGACCGGTGGTCGGATCGCCCACAGGCAGGTGCTTGGCCTTGGCGACGAGCTTCTCGGTGAGCGCGTCGGCGATCTTCTCGTGCGCCAGGATGAGCCCGGTGGTCATGCAGATCTGGCCCTGGTGAAACCAGGCGCCGAATGCGCAGGCCGACGCGACGCCGTCGAGATCGGCATCCTCCAGCACGATGACGGCATTCTTGCCGCCGAGCTCGAGCTGCACCTTCTTGAGATTGCGGCCGGCGACTTCGCCGATCTTGCGGCCGACCGAGCTCGAGCCGGTGAACGACACCATGGCGATGTCGGGATCGCTGCAGATCGCCTCGCCGGCTTCCGCGCCACCGGGCAGCACCTGCAGCACGCCCTTGGGCAAGCCTGCTTCCTCGAACAGCCGCGCGATGATGAACCCGCCGGTCAGAGCGGTGCGCGGGTCGGGCTTGAGCACCACGGCGTTGCCGGTAGCGAGCGCCGGCGCGACCGCGCGGCAGCTCAGGATGAGCGGGAAGTTGAACGGCGAGATCACACCGATGACGCCGCGCGGCACCCGCCGGGCAATCGAGATACGATCGCCATCGCTCGGCAGGACGAGCCCCTGCGGTTCGGTCGGCATGGCGGCGGCGCGATGCAGGATGTTCACCACCATCTGCACTTCGAAGGCGGCCTTCGGCTCGATGCCGCCGGTCTCGCGCACGATCCAATAGACCAGCTCGGCCTGGTTATCCTGCAGGAGCGCGGCGGCCTTGCGCAGGATCGCGGCGCGCTGATCGTAGGGGGTTGCGGCCCACCCGGGCTGCGCGGCGCGCGCCTCGGCGGCGGCTTGGCGCACATCCTCCGCGGTGGCGTTGCCGACGCGCGTGATGATGGCGCCGGTCGCCGGCTCCAGCACGTCGAGCGAGCCGCCGACGGCGGGCCGCCATTGCGCGCCGAACAGGCGGCCGCGCCACATCGCCTCGATCAGAATCCGCGGGATCGGAGCATTCATGCTGCGTTGTCTCCCAGGGCCGCGAATTGGCTTCGGGCCATTGTTCTATTTGCGACTTTCTTCCGCCGACGATCATTGGCCGGCGGGCCATTTTCGGATTGCGCCGCTCCCTCGAGCGGCGAATGATCGTATCCAGACAGCCGGGAGTGGGCAAGATCGTACCGGGATGCTAGGCAGCCCTGCGTCGTCTTGCCCGACTTCGAATTCCTCCAAACGGAAACTCAGGATGCCCGAAACGACCGACGCGTTGCCGGATCGCTTCCGCGACGTCGCGCACCTCGAAGACGTGATGACGACGCCGTCGGCGGCGCTCACCGCCGAACTTGGCGCGCTGCCCGGCGATCTCATCATTCTCGGCGTCGGCGGCAAGATCGGACCGACCTTGGCGCGGCTCGCCAAGCGCGCGGCGCCCGGCAAACGCGTGATCGGCGTCGCGCGTTTCAGCGAGAAGGGGCTGCGCGAGGACCTGACCGCGCACGGCATCGAGTGCATCGCTGCCGATCTGCTCGACCGGCGCGCAGATCGATGCGCTGCCCAAGGTCGCGAACGTCGTGTTCATGGCGGGCCGCAAGTTCGGCTCGTCCGACCATGAGGACCTGACCTGGGCGATGAACGCGCACGTGCCGGCGCTGGTGGCCGAAGCGTTTGCCGGCTCGCGCATCGTCGCCTATTCGACCGGCTGCGTTTACCCCTATGTCAGCGTGCTGCACGGCGGCGCGACCGAAGAGACGCCCGCCACGCCGCCGCCGGGGATCTACGCCAATTCCTGCGCCGCACGCGAAGGCATGTTCCAGTATTTCTCACGCACGCGCGGCACGCCCGGCCGCATCATCCGCCTCAACTACGCGATCGATATGCGCTACGGCGTGCTGCACGATGTCGCCACGCGCGTGTTTGCGGGCGACACCATCAATCTCGCAACCGGCCACGCGAACGTCATCTGGCAGGGCGACGCCAACAGCATGGTGCTGCGCGCGCTCGGCCACTGCACGACGCCCACGACGCCGCTCAATGTGAGCGGGCCCGAGACCATCAGCGTGCGCTGGCTGGCAGAGACGTTCGGCCGGCGCTTCGGCAAGGCTCCGGTGTTTGCCGGCGCCGAAGCGCCGCAGGCCTGGCTGGTCAACACCACCGCGGCAATGAAACTGTTCGGCTATCCGGCTGTGCCATTGGCGCGGCTCATCGACTGGACGGCGGATTGGGTGGCGCGCGGATTGCCGAGCCTCGGCAAGGATACGCATTACGACACGCGCGATGGCCAGTTCTGATCCCGCGCTCGACATTGAGGCGCCGCTACGGCTGGAGGATTTCGGCGATGCCGACGCTTTGGTGCGTGAGGCCGGCTGGAATCAAATCGTCGCCGATTGGCAGATCTTTCTCGATCTCGGCAAGGTGTTTGCCGTCCGCACAAGCGCGGGCCGCGTGGTCGCGACCGCCGCGACGCTGCCGTTCGATGGCTTCGGCTGGATCAGCATGGTGCTCGTCGCGAAAGAATTCCGCCGCCGCGGCCTGGCGAGCCGGCTGATGCGCCGCTGCATTGACGAACTCGTTGCGGGCGGACGCGTGCCGGTGCTCGACGCGACGCCGGACGGACAGCAGGTCTATCGCGCGCTGGGCTTCGAAGACACGTGGGGTTTTCAGCGTCTTGTGTTGCGCGATCGCCGTCAGTCACCCGCGTTCGCGCCGCCTGCCGGCATCAAGATTGTGCCGATCGACGATGCGGTCTGGCCGGACCTGTGCGGCTACGATGCGGCGGCCTTTGGCTCCGATCGTAGTGCGCTGCTGGCGCGGCTGCGCGGACGACTGCCGCAGAGCGAACTTGTGGCGCTGCGCGGCGGCCGGATCGCGGGCTTTCTGCTGGGACGCGATGGGCGGACGTGCGCGCAGCTTGGGCCGCTGGTCGCCGAGGACGATGCCATCGCGCAGGCGTTGCTCGCGCGCGCCATCGCCGCAATCGACGGGCCGATCTATGTCGATCTCGCGGACTCGCACATTGCGGTTCGTACTTGGCTGGAAGCGCTCGGGTTTACTGCGCAGCGGCCGCTCACCCGCATGGTCTACCGGCGGCAGAACGGGCTTCGACGATCCCGCCCGCACCTACGCGGTGGTCGGCCCGGAATTTGGCTAGCGATCCAGCGTTCGTCATGCCCGCGCTCGTCGCGGGCATCCACGCCTAAACCCCAAAACTGGATCAAAGACGTGGATGGCCGGGACAAGCCCGGCCATGACGCGTTTAAGCTGCCGATTTTCTTTGCTGATCAATACAGCTTCGGCGGATTGATCGGCGGCATCTTGACCGACTTGTCGAGCAACTCGTTGGTGTAGGCCGTCTTCACGTCGTACGGCTTTTCCATCTTCAGATATTCGTCGACCAGCTTGTAGTCGCTCGGCCATGCGCTTGTCGTCGTGCCAGCCGAGCGCGACGTTGCGCGAGGTCTCGTCGCTCATCAGGATGGTGACGAGATGCCAGTTGTCGAGCTCGTTCTGATAGAGCAGCGCGCCGTTCGCCTCGACCAGCGCCTTGATGCACGGCTCGGGGTTCTTGGCGCAGTCGGCGAACGCCTTCTGCGTGATCTTGATGAACTTGTCGGCCTTGTCGCGGTTGGCCTTGAGCCACGGCCCGTTGGCGATGATCGAATTGCCGTAGAGGTTCACGCCGTCGTCCTTCCACGCCAGGAAGCCCATGTCGCTGCCGAGTTCGCGCGCGAACACGTGGTGCAGGTTGAAGAACGAGGTGGTGGCGTCGATGGTCTTGGCCTTGAGCGCGCTGAGCTTGGAGTTGGCGTCGATGTTGACCCAGGTCACCGAGTTCGGATCGATGCCGACCTTCTTCGCCAGCGCCGGCCACATGGTGCGCGCGCCGTCGCCCGCCGGATTGCCGATCTTCTTGCCGGCGAGATCCTTCACGCTGTTGATGCCCGGAGCTCTTGAGCCAGTAGAGGCCCTGCGGCGAATTGGCGTAGACGTTCATCAGCCCGACCAGGTCGAGCCCCTTGCCGCGGAACAGCAGCACGCCCGCCATATCGGAGAGGCCGAGCTGCGACTGCCCGGCGCCGACCTTCTGGGCCGACATCGCCGAGCCGCGGCCGGTTTCGAAGTTCACGTCGAGGCCGGCCTGTTTGTACAAGCCCATTTTCTGGGCATAGAAGTACGGCGCGTGGTCGCCGCCGGCCACCCAGTTGAGCGTGAACGTGATCTGCTGCGCCGAAGCAGGCGCCGCGCCGAGCGCGATGCCGGCGAACGCCGCAAGGGCGAGTTTCGCGGTGAACTGCATTCTGGACTCCAGGGGTTGCTGCTGTGCGGCGGCCCGGCTTGCCGGTTCTCGACGCCTCTCGGAGCTTCTGATAGCTGCGTGTCTGCCAGGACGATAGGATTGGCCCGCCTGCGGTGTCAATGACGGGGCCGCGGCGGTTTCGCCGCGAAATCCAATGAGATACACAATGTCGCGGCCCGCCCCGGATAGGATGAACTGATGCGCTGGCAGGACCTGCCGCCGCGCGTGCTCGCGGCGCTGCGCAAGGGCGTGGTGATACCCGCGCACCCGCTTGCGCTCGATGCCGGGCGCAAGCTCGACCCTCGGCGCCAGCGCGCGCTCACGCGCTACTATCTCGACGCCGGCGCGGGCGGTCTTGCGGTCGGGGTGCATACGACGCAGTTCGCGATCCGCGATGTCGGCCTTTATCAGCCGGTGCTCGAACTGGCGATGCGGTCGGCGAGCGAATGGAGAAGCGAGCTTCCGATCATGATCGCGGGCCTTGCCGGACGTACCGCCCAAGCCGTGCGCGAGGCCAAGATCGCACGCGATCTCGGCTATCACGCCGGGCTCCTGTCGCTTGCCGCCATGAAGGGCGCCAGCGAGGATGAACTGATCGCCCATGCGGAGATCGTCGCGGCTGAAATCCCGCTGATCGGTTTCTACTTGCAGCCTGCCGTGGGCGGTCTCGTGCTGCCGGTATCGTTCTGGCGGCGTTTCGCGGCCATCGAAAACGTCGTCGCGATCAAGATCGCGCCATTCAACCGCTATCGCACGCTCGATGTAGTTCGCGGTGTCGTAGAAGCAGGAGCCTCCGAGCGAATCACGCTCTATACCGGCAACGACGATCACATCCTGCTCGATCTCTTGATGCCGTTCAGTGTTCCGACCAAGGGCGGCGGCTTGGTGACGGTGCGCATCAAGGGCGGGCTGCTTGGCCACTGGAGCGTATGGGTCAAGCGCGCGGTCGAGCTTCTGGAGCGCGTGCACGCGGCGATTGCTGCGCAAGCCACACCGCATGACCTTCTCATGCTCGAGTTCGCAGATCACGGACTGCAACGCGGCGATCTTTGACGTCGCGAACGACTTTCACGGCGTCATTGCCGGCTGCCACGAAATTCTGCGCCGGCAGGGCCTGCTCGAAGGCATCTGGTGCCTCGACCCGGACGAAACGCTCGGCCCCGGCCAGAAGGAGGAGATCGACCGCGTCTGTGCGAGCTATCCGCACCTCAACGACGACGAATTCGTGCGCGCCAATCTGCCGCGATGGCTGGCGTGAAGCGATATCTTGCGGCGCAGGCGGTGCGCTCCCTCTCCCGCTTGCGGGGGAGGGTGGGGGAGGGGGCGAACTTGCGCGAGTCTTCGTACGTGCCCCCTCCCTAGCCCTCCCCCGCAAGCGGGGGAGGGGACGCTGTGGCACGGTTGCGATTGAACGAAGCGCCCTTGTCCTTTGGTTGGACCCCCATCCCTTGTGTCGAGGCCGACGAGGGTTGGGCGTGAGACAGCCGTGTGCCAGAATTCGTCGTCGGCTTGGGTATGTCGGCGGCGGCCGACGCAAGGGAGTGAACCGTTGGCGAACAACCCGCAGACAGTGCAGCGCTACTCGCTCGCCGTGCTGAGCCACCTGGCGCTGATTGCGGCGTGGTACCTGTTCGTCCGGCTGGGCGAGGTGCCGAAGTTCGTCATGCCCTCGCCCTACGACACGTTCCACGCGCTGTTCGTTCCGAACTATCGCTGGGCCGAGAACATCGCGGTCACCAGCGTCGAGATATTCGGCGGCTACATTCTGGCGGTCGTGGTCGGCATCGGGATCGCGCTGATGTTCTCCTGGTTCAGCCGGCTCGAAATGGCCGTGATGCCGATTCTGGTCACCCTGAACATGATCCCCAAGGTCGCGCTCGGCCCGCTCATCATCGTCTGGTTCAGCTACGGCATCAAACCGAACATCCTGATGGCCTTCGCCATCTGCTTCTTTCCGATCGTGCTGACCACGGCGCGCGGACTGCGCGAGGTCGAACCTGACCTGCTCGATCTCGTGCGCACGCTCAAGGGCTCGCGCTGGCAGGTGTTCACCAAGATCCAGCTTCCGGGCGCGCTGCCGTTCATCTTCTCGGGGATGAAGGTGGCGGCGATCCTGGCGGTGGCGGGCGCCATCGTCGGCGAGTTCCTCGGCTCCGATCGCGGGCTCGGCTACCTGATGCTGCAGGTGCAGGTGACGCTCGACACCGCCGCCATGTTCATGGCGGTGATCCTGATCACGCTGATCGGCATGGCGCTGTACGGGCTGGTGCTGGCGCTCGAGCGGATCATGGTCGTGCGCGACGCGCGGGTGTCGTAGGCGCGCCATGGGCCTTCCCTTCATCCATCTGGCGGGCGTGCAGAAGACCTACCGGACACGGGGAACTCCGTTTCTCGCGATTTCGGAGGCCACGTTCGATGTCGAGGCCGGCGAGCTTGTTGTCGCTGGTCGGACCGTCGGGTTGCGGCAAGACGACGCTGCTGAAGATTCTGGCCGGCCTGCACGCGTACGACTCGGGCGAACTGACGATCGGCTCAGCCGAGCAGCCGTTCGACCCGTCGCGCGACATCGGAATGGTGTTCCAGCAGCCGCTGCTTGCTGAAATGGCGGCGCATCGTCGACAACGTGCTGCTGCCCGCCGAAATCCTCGGCCTGCCGATGGCCGCAAGCCGCGCGCGCGCCCGCGATCTTCTCGCCCTCGTCGGGCTCAAGGGGCACGAGGAGAAGTATCCCTATGAGCTGTCCGGCGGGATGCAGCAGCGGGCCGCGATCGCGCGTGCGCTCATTCACGATCCCAAGCTGATCCTGATGGACGAGCCGTTCGGTGCATTGGACGCGTTGACGCGGGAGAAGATGAATCTCGAACTGCTGCGCATCTGGCAGGAGGCGAAGAAGACGATCGTGTTCGTCACCCACGGCATCACCGAGGCGGTATTCCTCGGCACGCGGGTGATCGTGCTCACCGCCGGGCCGGCCCGCATGGCCGACAACTTCACCGTCGAGCTGCCGCATCCGCGCACGCTCGACATGAAGACGCAGGAAAAATTCGGCGAATACACCCGGCGGATTTACCGGTTGCTGGGAATGGACTAAGAGCGCTCGGCGCTTCGAGCGCAACGCGAAGGAACAAGCATGGCGCAGCAACGTCTCGGCATCATCATGAACGGCGTCACCGGCCGCATGGGGATGAACCAACACCTGATCCGGTCGATCGTCGCGATCCGCAACGAGGGCGGCGTCGCGCTCAAGAACGGCGACCGCGTCATGCCCGATCCGATCCTGGTCGGCCGCAATGCCGAGAAACTCGAACAGCTCGCCAAGGCGCACGGGCTCGAACGCTGGACCACCAATCTCAACGCCGCGCTGAAGAACAAGAACGACACGCTGTTCTTCGACGCAGCCACCACCAAGCTGCGCCACAAGCTGGTGAAACAGGCGATCGCCGCCGGCAAGGACATCTACTGCGAGAAGCCGACCGCCGACAATCTCGCGGATGCGGTCGATCTCGTGCGCGCGGCGAAGAAAGCCGGCATCCGGCATGGCGTCGTCCAGGACAAGCTGTTCCTCCCGGGGCTCCTGAAGCTCAAGACCCTGATCGATTCCGGATTCTTCGGGCGCATCCTCTCGGTGCGCGGCGAGTTCGGCTACTGGGTGTTCGAGGGCGACTGGTCGCCGGCGCAGCGGCCGTCGTGGAACTACAAGAAGAAGGAGGGCGGCGGCATCATTCTCGACATGCTGTGCCATTGGCGCTACGTGCTCGACAACCTGTTCGGCGAGGTCGAGAGCGTGTCGTGTCTCGGCGCTACGCACATCCCGAAACGCTGGGACGAGAACGGCAAGCCGTACAAGAACGACGTCGATGATGCCGCCTATGCGACGTTCCAGCTCAAGGGCGGCGCGATCGCGCACATCAACAGCTCGTGGTGCACGCGGGTGCGGCGCGACGACCTCGTGACCTTCCATGTCGACGGCACGTTGGGCTCGGCGGTCGCCGGCTTGCAGAAATGCTGGAGCCAGGCGCGCGTGAACACGCCGCGGCCGGTGTGGAATCCGGACATCCCGCAGCCGATCAGATTTTTCGAGACATGGTCGGAGGTGCCCGGCCTCGGCAACTATGACAACGGCTTCAAGACCGAGTGGGAGATGTTCATCCGGCATCTCTATGATGGCGCGCCGTTCAAGTGGACGCTGCTCGAGGGCGCCAAGGGCGTGCAGCTCGCGGAAGCCGGATTGCGCAGCTGGAAGGACCGGCGCTGGATCGACATCCCGCCGCTGAAGGTGTGAGGATTACTTGATGCCCACGCTCAATCTCCCCATCGCCGGCGGCAAGCTCGCGCCCTACACGACCAAGCCGCCGCGAGAACTTCCCGCCGCAAAGCCGCCGTTCAATCGCATCGCATATGCGGCCGCGCATGTGGTGGCCGATCCGCTCGCCGACGGCGATCCGTGGATCGATACGGCGGTCGACTGGGAGCGCACCATCGCGTTCCGCCGGCATCTCTGGTCGCTCGGCCTCGGCGTCGCGGAAGCCATGGACACCGCGCAGCGCGGCATGGGCATGGACTGGCCGAAGTCGCTCGAACTGATCCGCCGCAGCATCGACGCCGCCAAGGACTTTCCCGGTGCGCTGCTCGGCTCGGGCGCCGGCACCGACCACCTCGAACCGTCCGCGAGCGTGACGATCGATGACGTGATCCGCGCCTACGAGGAGCAATGCTCGGCGATCGAGAAGCTCGGCGGCCGCATCGTGCTGATGGCAAGCCGCGCGCTGGTCAAGGCGGCGCGCTCGCCCGACGACTACGCCACGGTCTACAATCGCATCCTCGGGCAGGTGAAGGAGCCGGTGATCATCCACTGGCTGGGCGAGATGTTCGATCCGGCGCTCGCCGGCTATTGGGGCTACGCCGATCATCACGCCGCGATGGCGGTCGCGCTCGACGTCGTCGCGGACAACGCCGCCAAGGTCGACGGCGTGAAGATCTCGCTGCTCGACAAGGACAAGGAGATCGCGATGCGGCGGCGCCTCGCGCAAGGCGTGCGCATGTATACCGGCGACGACTTCAACTATGCGGAACTGATCGCCGGCGACGACAAGGGCTATTCGGACGCGCTGCTCGGCATCTTCGACGTGATCGCGCCAGCCGCGGCCGCCGCGCTCGGCGCGCTGACGCGCGGCGAGACGCAGACCTTCCACGACATCTTCGCACCGACGGTGCCGCTGTCGCGCCACATCTTCAAGGCGCCCACCCGCTTCTACAAGACCGGCGTGGTGTTCATGGCTTATCTCAATGGCTTGCAGGATCATTTCACCATGGTCGGCGGCCAGGAGAGCGCGCGCTCGACCTTGCATCTCGCCGAACTGTTTCGCCTCGCGGACGCCGCCTCGCTGCTCGCCGATCCGGATGTGGCGGCGGCGCGCATGCGTCACGTCATGGCGACGCGCGGCGTGGCGGCGTAATGCGTGACCTTTCGAACGACCGTTCGCTGCTGTCGATCAATTCGATGACCGTGAAGGCATGGTCGTTCGAACAGCTCGTCGAAGGCTGCGTGCGTGCGGGCATCACGGCAATCTCGCCGTGGCGCGACATCGTGCAGGCCTGCGGCGCGGAGCGCGCAGGCAAGATCGTCCGCGATCAGGGCTTCACGGTCACCGGGCTTTGCCGCGGCGGCATGTTTCCGGCCGCAGACGAAGCCGGCCGCCGCGCGGCGCTCGACGACAACCGCCGCGCCATCGACGAGGCGGCGGCGCTCGGCGCGCAGTGCCTCATCCTGGTGGTGGGCGGATTGCCGAAGGGCTCACGCGATCTCGCCGATGCGAGGACACAGGTGCGCGACGCGATTGCCGCGCTATTACCCTACGCACGTCAAGCGAACGTTCCGCTCGCGATCGAGCCGCTGCATCCGATGTTCGCGGCGGACCGCGCCTGTGTGAACACGCTCGCGCACGCAAACGACCTGTGCGATGAGTTGGGCGACGGCGTCGGCGTCGCGGTCGACGTCTATCACGTCTGGTGGGACCCGGACCTGGCGCGGCAGATCGCGCGCGCCGGCCGGCGCATTCTCGCTTACCACGTCAACGACTGGCTGGTGCCGACGACCGACCTGCTGCTCGACCGTGGCATGATGGGCGACGGCGTCATCGATCTGCGCGGCATCCGCGCGATGGTGGAGGCCGCGGGCTACAACGGCCACTGTGAGGTGGAAATCCTGTCGGCCAATAACTGGTGGAAGCGCGAACCCGATGACGTACTGCGCATCTGCATCGAGCGCCACCAAACAGCCGTGTAACGCCAATCACGCCCGCGAAAGCGGGCGCGTGGCTCATGCATGCAATGATCAACACTTAACGGCGTTGCGAAGCGAAACGCGCCGCTCACACCTTCTCGAGCGGGCTCATCGTCCATTCTTCGGCGGCTTCGGATTTTCTCGCCCCAATGCTGAGGAGCAGGCGCTCGGTCGTCGTGCGATCGGCGGAAATGCCTTTTTCAAGCTGTCCGGTCGACCGATATCCGCGCGCGGAGCGCGGGTCGGAGAGCATGGCGCGAAGTTTTTTCTTCTGATTCCACTCCTGGAAAGCATTCCACAGCATCAGCATCCTCCCTTCGGTTGCGTCGCGAAGCTTATCGAAGGGGCCCGCAAGATGGGTGCGGCAATTTGGCTGTGGCTCATTAAATTTTGGTCATGAATGCCTAATGTCCAGCCATATGGCGCCCGATATGCACCAAATCGGCGTCGCTGGCGGGCGACTCGTACACCAATCGCCCGTTGAAGATGACGACGATGCGGTCCGCGAGCTCCAGGAGCTCGTCGAGGTCCTCGCTCACCAGCAGCACCGCGGCGCCACGGTTTCGCGCCGCGACGATCTCGGCGTGAATTTGCGCGACGGCTGCGAAATCAAGCCCGAAGCATGGATTGGCGGCGATCAGCACGTCAACTTCGCCACCCAGTTCGCGTGCCAGCACGGTGCGCTGCACGTTGCCGCCGGACAGGTCGCCGACCGGCGACTTTATTGATTGCGTCTTGATCTTGTACTCGGCGACCTTGCGGTCCGCCTGCTCGCGGAACGCGCCGCGCCGCAGCCACCAGCCGCCGGCTGCGAACGGCACGCGGTCGAAATCGCGGAACGCGATGTTCTCCGATACGCTCATGCGCGCGACGCACGCGTTCTTCAGCGGTTCTTCCGGCAGGCAGGAGAGCTTATGCCGGCGCATCTCGTCGCGCGTTGCGTGATAGGTGTCGCCCGCGATGCGCACCTGCCCGCCGCTGGCGTCGCGCTGGCCGGCCAGTACTTCGACCAGTTGCCGTTGGCCGTTGCCGGAGACGCCCGCGATCCCCACGATTTCGCCCGATTTGATGGCGAGCGACACGTCGTGCAGCGCGGGTTGACCCGCGTCGTCGAGCGCGCTGAGACGGTCGATCTCAAGCCGCGGTGCGCCGAACTGGTTGCTGCGCGGCGGCGACTTTGTCAGCTCCTGCGCGCCGATCATCATTCCCGCCATCGCGTCCGGCGTCAGGTCGGCGACGCGGCCGGTGCCGACCTGGCGGCCGCGCCGGAGAATCGTGACCTCGTCGGCAAACGCCATGACCTCGCGAAACTTGTGCGTGATCATCAGGATGGTCAGCTCGTTGCGTGCGACCATCTGGCGAAGCATGCCGAGCACCTCGTCGGCCTCGCCCGGCGTCAATACGGACGTGGGCTCGTCGAGCACAAGGAAGCGCCGCTTCAGATAGAGCTGCTTGAGGATCTCGCATTTCTGCCGTTCGCCGGCCGAGATCGCCGAGACCTTGGCGTCGAGCGGCACCCGGAACGGCATGCCGTCGAGGAACGCTTCAAGCTCGGCTTTCTCCTTTCGCCAATCGATGATCGCCGGCAGCGCTGGCCGAGCGAGCACGAAATTCTCGGTCACGGTCATCGCCGGCACCGAGGTGAAATGCTGATAGACCATGCCGAGGCCGAGCGCATGCGCGGCGCGCGGGTTCTCGATCGCCTGCTCGCGCTCGGCGATCATGACGCTGCCTTCGTCGGGCCGGTAATAGCCCATGATGCATTTGACCAGCGTCGATTTGCCGGCGCCGTTCTCGCCGAGCAGAGCGTGCAGCGTTCCGGCCGGCACTTTCAACGACACATGATCGAGCGCGGTGAATTCGCCGAAGCGCTTGGTCATCGCCAGCGCTTCGAGGCTCAGCGCGCGGTCCGGGTCGGGCGGCGGCGGCGCGCCGATGATCCGCGCGGTGTCGACGCTCATGCGATCGCCCCGATGAAGGCCTGCGAGTTCGACACCGCGCCGAACACGCCGCCCTGCATCTTGACCATCTTGATCGCGTGATCGTGGTTGCTCCGGTCGGTGGCGCCGCAACAGTCCTCGACCAGCAGGCACTCAAAGCCGCGATCGTTCGCTTCCCGCATGGTGGTGTGCACGCAGACGTCAGTGGTGATGCCGGTCAGCACGACGTTCTGGATGCCGCGCAGCCGCAGCATCAGTTCCAGGTCGGTGGCGCAGAACGAGCCCTTGCCGGGCTTGTCGATGATCGGCTCGCCGGGAGCAGGCGCGAGGTCGGGGATGATGTCCCAGCCGGCTTCGCCGCGCACGAGGATGCGTCCGCACGGCCCCGGATCCCCGATGCCGGCGCCGATGCGGCGCGAGCGCCAGCGCTTGTTGTCCGGGAGGTCGGCGAGATCGGGCCGGTGACCCTCGCGGGTGTGGAAGATGTGGAAACCCTTGGCGCGCATCGCCGCGAGCAGCCGCTTGATCGGCTCGATCGGCGCGCGCGTCAACGAAAGATCGTAGCCCATCTTGTCGACATAGCCGCCGACGCCGCAGAAGTCGGTCTGCATGTCGATGATGACGAGCGCGGTGTTTTCGGGCAACAACTCGCCGTTGTAGGGCCAGGGATAGGGATCGGACGTCACATAGCGTTTCGGCATGTCAGCCTCTTCAACTTACGCAGTGCGGTCTCTCCGCTCCCTCCCCCCGCCATAAGCGCGTTGACGCGCGTCTTCGACGCGCTATGGCGGTGGGGAGGGGTTGGGGGTGGGGGGCTTTGGTGCAGAAACGCAGACCCCCCACCCCGCTCGCTTCGCTCACGACCCTCCCCACCGCTACGCGGGGGGAGGGTAAGCTGTGTCACTGCCGTGCCCAGACAGGCATGGTTCATGTCGCATCTCATTTTGTGATGCTCAGTTCCGCCGGCGCGCCCACAAGGGTGCGCTTGGGCGAGCAGGTGATGATCATGATCAGCAGCGTCAGGAAATAGGGCGCGGCGTTGAACAGATAATAGCCCTGGCTCACGCCGACCGATTGCAGCGCGGGCCCAAGGGCGGCGGCCCCGCCGAACAACAGGGACGCCCATAGGCACAGCATCGGATTCCAGCGCGCGAAGATGACGAGCGCCACCGCCGTGATGCCCTGGCCGCTGGAGAGGCCCTCGTTCCAGCTTCCCGGGTAATAGAGCGAGAGAAACGAGCCGCCGATGCCGCCCAGGAATCCGCCGAGCATGGTGGCGCGCATCCGGATGGCATTGACCGAGTAGCCCATTGCGCGCGCCGCGTCGGCGCTTTCGCCGGCGGTGCGCAGGATCATGCCCCAGCGCGTGGTCGTGAGCGCCCAAACCAGCAATGGCGCGAGCGCGACGCCGATGAGGAACAGCACGTTGATCTTGAGCGCGGCGCGCACCTGCGGGACGTCGCTCCACCAGCCGAAGTCGATCGCCGGCAGGATCGGCGCGGAGGGCTCGATCAGGGGCTTGCCGAGATAGAAGGCGAGGCCGGTGCCGAACAGCATCAGCGCGATGCCGACCGCGATGTCGTTGACGCGTGGCAGGCCGCAGATCGCCGCGTGCACCATGCCGAGCAGCGCGCCCGAGACGCCGGCCGCCAGCACGCCGAGCCAGGGCGAGCCGGTCAAATAAGACGTGCCATAGGCGCACATCGCGCCCATCACCAGGATGCCTTCGAGCCCGAGGTTGATCCGCCCCGATCGCTCGGTGATGCATTCGCCAAGACTGACGAACAGGAATGGCGTCGATACCCGCAACGCGCCGCCGAGCACCGCTACCGGCACCACCCACCAGCCGACGTCGCCAGCCGCCATGCTCAGGCCCCCCGCCGGAAGATGCGAAACCGTCCGTACAGCGTCTCGCTCGCCAGGACGGAAATGAAGATCATGCCCTGCAGCACCAGCACCGACGCGTCGGGCAGGCCAAGGCGACGCTGCAACAGCCCGCCGCTGGCATTGATGCCGCCGAGCAGGATCGCGACCGGAATGACGGCGAGCGGATTATGCCGCGCGAGGAATGACACCAGGATGCCGGTGAAGCCGTAACCGGCCGCCAGATTGGCATTGGTGCGGCCCTGCACGGCTGCGACTTCCACCATCCCGGCAAGCCCTGCGGCGGCGCCGCCGAGAAAGCAGATGATCAGGATGAGCTTGCCGACACCGAGGCCTACCACCTTGGCGGCGCGCACATTGCCGCCGGCGATGCGTGCGGCGAAGCCGAACGTCGTGTGGTAGACGAGGATGTAGGCGAGTATGGCCGCGACGATGCCGAAGACGAGCCCCCAATGCACATCCATGCCGGGAATGTTGCCCAGCATGTTTTCGGCGCCGATCTCCCGCGTTGAAGGTTTGTTCAGGCTCGAGGGATCGCGCATCGGCCCCTCGACCAGCTGGTTGAGGATGGCGAGCGCGATGTAGACCAGCAGCAGGCTCGAGATGGTTTCGTTGACGCCGCGGTAGTGCTGTAGCCCGCCCGCCATCGCGATCCACAACCCGCCGACCAGCATGCCGGAAGATGCCATTGCGAGCTGTACGATGATCGGCGGCGCACCCTGCATGGCGAGTGCCGTCGAGGTGGCGGCCAACGCCCCCATGAGCAGCGCGCCCTCGCCGCCGATGACGACGAGGCCGAGCTGCGCGGGCAAGGCCGTGCAGAGCGCCGTAAGGATGAGTGGCGCCGCGCGGCTGAGCGTATTCTGCCAGGAGAACCAGGTGCCGAATGCGCCCTGGTACATGTAGAAATAGAGATCGATCGGGTTCTTGCCGAACAATGCGACAAAAATCCCGAACGCCACGAGCGCGGCGACCAAGGCGAGCGCGGGGATGACGATATATTCCGCGGTGCCGCCGAGCCTGATGGTCGTCGCCGCTCGCAGAAAGCCTGACTTGTCGACCGGAGCAGGATCGCCGACGTCAGCCTTCACGAAGTCGCTCCGATGACTCCTTCCACCAGGTAGTTCATCTCTTCGAGCACCGGGTCGGTCTGGCCGCGCTCGACACCCGCCGCGATCACGACGTTGCCCTTGTTGTCCTTGAGCGGGCCTTTGTAGATGACGTAGCTGCCGGCGGTGAGCTTCGCCTTGACGTCGTCAGCCTGCTTGCGCGCCGCCTCGGACACCTTGGGGCCATAGGCCGCGACCTTGACGACGCCTTCCTTCAAGCCGCCGCGATAGAAGTTCGGAATGGTCTCGCCCTTGGTGAACATGGTGGCGAAGCGCGGATAGATCGCTTCCCAGTTCCATTCAGCACCGGTCAGGTGGGCCTGCGGCGCCAGCGCTGCGGCGTTGACGTGATAGCTCGACACCATCGCGCCACGGCGCGCGGCGTTCTCCATCACGGTCTTCGGTCCGTCGACGTGGCAGGTGATGACGTCGACGCCGGCATCGATCAGGCTGTTGGTGGCTTCCGCTTCCTTCACCGGCATCGACCAGTCGCCCGTGAAAATCACCTGAAGCGTCGCCTTCGGATTGGCGAGCCGCGCGCCCAGGATGAACGAGTTGACGTTGCGCAGAAGCTGCGGGATCGGCTTGGCGGCGACGAAGCCGAGCTTGCCGGTCTTGGTGGTGGCGCCGGCGACGATGCCGGCGACGTGCTGCGCCTCGTCGATGTAGCCGAAGTAGCTGCCGACGTTCTTCGGATCCTTGTCCGTCCACAGTCCGCCTGCATGCTCGAACCGGACCTTCGGATATTTGCGGGCGAGCTTGAGCGTGTGCGGGTTGTAATAGCCGTAGGAGGTCGGGAACAGGAGCGTCGCGCCGTCGAGATTGATCATCGACTCCATGGTCTTCTCGACCGCGTCGGTCTCCGGCACCTTCTCCTCTTCGACGACCTTGATGCCCGCCATCTTCTTCAGCGCGGCAGCGCCGGCGGCGTGCGCCTGATTGTAGCCGTAGTCGTCGCGCGAACCGACGTAGACAAAGCCGATGACCGTATCGGCGGCGAAGGCTGCGCGGCCCGGCAAGGTGCTCGCAAGCGCGGTGGCCGCGGTTCCTTGCAGCAAATGCCGGCGTGAGATGATGGGAAATGCCATGGTTCGCTCCTGATTTCCTTGCGTTTGGCGGGCGGGCTTCGCGGTCGTTGCGGTTCTCCGGCAGCCTGGTGCGGCGCGATCGACCCGCGCGGGTCTCGCAATCTCTGTGCCATGGCGTGTGCCGAGCTTGAGCGTTGAATCTCCACGAGATTCGGCGTGTCTGGCCGGCCGGCCAAAATCGGCGAATAGATGCGATGATTAAAGATTAGGCAAATCTGGCAGATTGTATGCAATTCGCGGAGGGGCCATTTTTCTCGGTACGCGAGGATGCGACCGAAAGCAGGTGCCTCGCTATGGATCTACTGGCATGTTGCTTGCTGCCTTTCGGGGAAACGGTGCGAGGGGTCGTGATCGTGGCGCGAGTCGTTGAAGCGGAGACGAATCCGGTCGTCATAGTTCGCGCCGCTCCGGCTCTCGCGGACCTGCTCGCGCGGGGGATGCTGTGAGCGGAACCGCCGCTTCGATCGTCCAGGCACATCGCGACGGGACAGCTACGCCCGAAGAGACGATTGCACGCTGTTTTGCGCGCATTCGCGCGCACAACGATCCCGCCGTGTTCATCTCGTTGCGCGATGAGGCCGATGCGCGTGCGGAAGCGCGGGCACTGGCTGACGAACCGCACGCCGACCGGCCACTCTACGGCGTGCCAATCGCTGTCAAAGACAACATCGACGTCAAGGGTCTGCCGACGACGGCGGCGTGCACGGCGTTCGCCTATCAGCCGTCGAAGGACGCGACTTCGGTTGCCCGGCTCAGGCGGGCAGGGGCCATCGTCATCGGCAAGACCAATCTGGATCAGTTCGCGACCGGCTTGGTCGGCGTGCGAAGCCCCTACGGAACGCCACGGAATCTGTTCAATCCGGCACTGATTCCAGGCGGATCGAGCAGCGGATCAGGCATCGCGGTCGCTGCCGGCCTCGTGCCGATCGCGCTCGGCACCGATACGGCCGGTTCGGGCCGCGTGCCCGCTGGGCTCGGCAACATCGTCGGACTGAAGCCGAGTCTTGGCCTCGTTTCGACGGCCGGCGTCGTCCCGGCCTGCCGCACGCTCGATTGCGTGTCGGTATTCGCACTCACGGTCGACGATGCATTCGGCACGCTCGCCGCGATGGCGGGGCCCGACCCTGCGGATCCTTATTCGCGCGCGCATCCACTCGGCATGCCCGAACCGTTTCCGAGCAGCCTGCGGCTCGGCGTGCCGATGCCGGGCCAGCGGCTGTTCTTCGGCGACACGGTTTCGGCGGCGAATTACGAGGCCGCGCTCGCGCGTTTCGCCAATCTCGGCGCCGCCATCGTGGAGATCGACATCGAGCCGTTCTACGAGACCGCGCGGCTTCTCTACGACGGGCCGTGGGTGGCGGAGCGCTACATCGCGGCGCGCTCGCTGATCGCATCCGCACCTAAGTCGATGCATCCGGTCACCCGGCAGATCATCCTCAGCGGCGCGCGGCCGACGGCGGTCGATGCGTTCGCGTCATTCTATATTCTCGAGGAACTGCGCCGCGTGCGCGACCGTACCTTTCGCGAGATCGATGCGCTCGCGCTGCCGACCGTGCCGACCGTCTACACCGTCGAGCAAGTGCTGGCCGATCCGATCCAGCTCAACAGCCGGCTCGGCACCTACACGAACTTCGTCAATCTGCTTGAGCTCTGCGGCCTTGCCGTACCGGCCTCCATGCGGCCGGACGGCACGCCGTTCGGCGTGACGCTCTTGGCGCGCTCGGGCCATGACGCGATGCTGGCATCGATCGGCCGGGTGTTTCATGCCGACACCGGATTGCCGATGGGCGCCACCGGCGAACGGCAGCCGCCCCTTGCGGCTTGCCGCGGCCATCCGGCAGACTCGGAGATCGCCATCGCGGTGGTCGGCGCGCATCTCTCCGGCATGCCGCTCAACGGCGAACTCACCTCGCTCGGCGCTCGCCGGCTGGAAACGACACAGACCGCGCCGGATTATCGGCTGCTCGCGCTCGCCGGCACCGAGCCGGCGAAGCCCGGACTGCTGCGCGTTGCCGCTGGCAGTGGGGCGGCGATCGAACTGGAGATCTGGGCACTGTCGCCGGCGCAGTTCGGACGCTTCGTCGCCGCGGTACCGTCGCCCTTGTCGATCGGCACCATCGTGCTGGCGGATGGCCGCAGCGTAAAGGGATTTCTGGTGGAGGCGCAGGCGACGGTCGGTGCGCGCGACATCTCGGCGTTCGGCGGCTGGCGCGCTTTCGTGGCACAGCCGAAGGTGCGCGCTGGGTAGACTAGTTCGATCAGGCCGCTGCGCGTTGCGCCGCACGATCCCAGGGTAGTACCGGCACCTTCAGCGCGTAAGCGCCGTCGCCGAGCAATGCCTGCACCACCAGCATCACGGTCCAGCAGAACGGGAATTCCAATCCGCCGTCGGAGAACCAGAAGCCCTTGCGGCTGAACCAAAGCTGCGAGACCGCGATGATCGCCGGCAGCGCAAACAGCGCGACATAGCGCGAATAGACTCCGAGCAGCAGCAAGACCGCGCCCGCGAACTCGGCGACCAGCGTGTAGTACAGCGTCCAGGCCGGATAGCCGGCCTTGATCCAGCCGTTGAACCAGTTGTCGTAGCCGGTGACGCCGTACTTGCGATAGAGGTGCGCGAAGAACAGGAACGACAGTGCGAGCCGCAGTACCAGCGCCGCGTAAGGCGCGGTTCGTTGATCGATCATCACATCCTCCCCTTGGCGGCATGATTAAAAAAGTGCCTGCCTCTTGTTGATCTCGACTTGGTTCATCGCATTCGCCGAACCGAATGGATTAAGCGCATGCGGCTGCGCTGATGTCACTATCTCCGCTATTCCCGCGGAGGCCGGGACCCAGAGCCGTCATTGCGAGCGAAGCGAAACAATCGAGATTGAGGATCGGCTGGATTGCTTCGTCGCTTCGCTTCTCGCAATGACGGCGGAAAACCGGCTCCCGCTTTGAACCGGACGCCGTTGCGTCGGCGAAGCGGGCTTGCTCTATTCGCCGGGACTGATAAGCCGCGCGACAGCGTCGGCCACCTCGATGTCGTCGCCGTCAGCTCGCGTGCGCAGGCCCGCCGCTACGCCGGTCCGATCCTCCATTTCGCGATTCTGGCTCATCTTCCATTTGCCTTCGAGCCGCGCGATGGCGAAGCGGAAGCCGACGATGCCGCGCAACATGACCTCGATGTAGCTGTCGGGCGCGTCCGACAGCGCCCACGGATGGGCTTCGGTCCTTTCCTGCTGCGCCGTAAGCTCGCCGACGTGGCGGCGCAGCCAGTCTTTTTCCGCCATCACTTCGGGACGGCCGTAGGCGTGCACGACCGCATAGTTCCAGGTCGGCACGACCTTGCCGTGCCGTGCCTTCGACGGATACCAGTTGGGCGTGATGTAGCTTTCGGGCCCTTGAAAGATCATCAGCGCCTCGTTGCACTCGGCAAGGTCACGCCAATGCGGATTGGCGCGCGAAAGATGGCACTCGATGACGCCGAAGGGACCATCGTCCTTGAGCACGGTCGGGAGGTGGCTGCCGTAGAGCCCGGCCGAGCCGGCGGAAATGAGCGCGGCGAGCGGCCTCGCACGCATCAATGCGTGCATCTGCGGGATATCTTCGACACGAAAATGGTCGGGCTGATACATGACGGTCACCGTAGTTGGAGGCGGCTTTGGCCGCGCCACTCTATCCCCGTCATTGCGAGGAGCGAAGCGACGAAGCAATCCAGCCCGATTCAGTCTGGATTGCTTCGCTTCGCTCGCAATGACGGCGCTGGGTCACTGCTTCGCGTAGACGACCGGAGTGGGAGCGATTTCAAACAACAGGATAGGCGTCGGCGCTAAAGCGCCCCGGCGTAATAGGCCGCGTACTCCTCCCACACCGTCATGATGTGGATGCGCATGGCCTCGACCGCGCCCGTACGGTCGCCGCGCAGGATCGCCACCACCACGCGGTCGTGCTCCATGTGGGATTTTGCAAGTCGCCCGAGATTGCGGAACTGAGCGCGGCGGAACGGCTGAACCCGTACGCGCGTCGCCAGTGTCATCTCGGCGAGGTAGGAGTTGTGCGCGCCGGTATAGATGGTGCCGTGGAATGCTTCGTTGACCTCGTGATAGCGTTGCGGATCGCCGCCCTGGATAAGCGCGCGCAGTTCCTCGTGCGCCGTCTCCAGCAACTGCCGCTCGGGCGCGTTCATGCGCTCGGCCGCGAGCCCCGCGCACAGCGCTTCGAGCTCGGCCATCGCCTCGAACATGCCGTTGAGACGCTCTTCGGTCGGGTGCGCCACCACCGCGCCGCGGTGTGCGCGTACTTCGACCAGACCACTCGCCGCCAACTGCCGGATCGCCTCACGCACCGGCGTGCGCGACACGCGGAAGCGGCGCGCAAGCTCGGTCTCGTCGAGCGCGGCGCCCGGCGCCAATCCGCCCTGCACGATCTCGTCGGCAAGCTGGAGACGCAACTCCTCCGCCAGCGTCTTACGCTCCTGGCCGACCGTGGCGGGACGTTCGCGGCGCGTCGCGGCCATGCCGGCGGGCGCCGCTCTCGACAACCGTCCGATCGTGCCGGAGGCGGTCATGCCGGCGTCCGCGGTTGTTCGATGACGCTCACGTGGGCGGCGACCACGCGCCATCCTTCCTGGAAGCGCACCCAGGTCTGCATCTGCCGGCCGACCTTGCCCACCATGCCGTCGCGATGGAACAAGGTCGAGGCGACCGCGCAGTCGCGTCCGTATGTGGTGATGACGGTCCGCGAGGTCGTGCGCACCAGCCCGACCGGCGAGCGCGCGGAGCGAAACGCCTCGATCTCCGCATAGCCGTAAAGATTTTCTCCGCCGCCATAGCGGATGGTGCGGGGATCGTCGCGGAACAGGGCATCGAGCGTCGCCACGTCGTTCGTTACCAGCGCCTTTTCGTAGCGATCGAAGGCGTCGCGCACCTCGCGGAGTACGTCCGGCAGGTCGATCTCCATCTTCATGTCATCCTTGTGCTTTCGGCGGCCGCGTGGCGGCAACGATCCCCTGCGTCTCCAGCGCGTGCGCGACCCGCAACGCCACGTCCTCCCGCCAAGGCGCCGCGATGATCTGGACCCCAATTGGCAATGGCTTGAGCGGTACCGGCACGGCGACCACCGGCAGCCCGATGAACGAAATCGGTTGGGTGTAGATGCCGAGATTGGCCCGCACGGGCAACTCGACACCGTCGAGCATGAACATCTGCTGCCCGAGTGCCGGCGCGGTGCAGGGCGTCGCGGGCGCCAGGATGGCGTCGACATTGGCGAACAGCGCGAGCATCTGATCGCGGTACCAGCGCCGGAATTTTTGCGCCTTGACGACGAGTGCGGACGGAACCACGGTGCCGGCGATCAGCCGGTCGCGCACGGCGGGATCGAAGTCGCGCGCCTCTTTGCGCAAGCGATCGAGATGGAGTGCGGCGCCCTCGGTCGCCGTGATGACGTAAGCTGCCGCACGCGCGCGGCGCGCTTCCGGAATTTCGATCTCGTTCTTGACGCCAAGTCCGTCCGCGACGCGCTCGAGCGCGGTCCGAGCTTCGGCCGCCGCGCCGGCACGGAAATAGCCGCCGGCAATTGCAATGCGCAGCCCGTTGATGCCGCGATCGAGCAGCGGCGTGGCCGGTTCGACCGGGCGGTTCGCGCACACCGGGTCGTCCGGATCGTGACCCTGCATGGCATCGTAGGCGAGCGCGAGATCGCGGGCCGAGCGCGCCAGCGGCCCGACGTGATCGAGGCTTGCGACGAACGGAAATGTGTGCGCGCGCGATAGCCGGCCGTAGGTCGGCTTGAGGCCGAAGATGCCGCACAGCGATGACGGCACGCGGATCGAGCCATTGGTGTCCGAGCCGAGCGACAGCGGCACCAGCCCGCCCGCCACCGCGCCACCCGAACCGCCCGACGAGCCGCCGGTCATGCGCGTCGTGTCGTGCGGATTGCGCGAGGGGCCGTCGTGGCTGTTTTCGCCGGTGAAGTCGTAGGCGTATTCGCCCATGTTAAGCGCGCCGACGAGAATCGCGCCGGCATCTTCCAGGCGCGTGATCAGCGTCGCGTCGCGCGCGGCGGGCGAACGTTTGCGGTTGATCTTGGAGCCGGCCAGCGTCGGCAGACCCGCGATATCGAACAGGTTCTTCACCGCGAATGGTACGCCCGCGAGCGGCCCCAGCGGCTTGCCCGCCTCGCGCGCCTTGTCGATGGCGGCGGCGCGCGCCAGCGCGCGCTCCGCGACGACGGCGGTGAACGCATTCAGCACCCGATGGCGTTTGACGCGTGCGAGCGCGGTTTCGACGACGGCAACGGCGCTCGTGCGGCCGTCCGCGACAGCCGCTGCGATTTCGCCCGCGGTAGCCCAGCCCGTGTCCATGTCGTGTCAGGCCCGGAAGACGGGAGCCGGCTCTGCATCGTCCGGCAATGGAAATTCGGCCACCATGGCGCCGAGGTCGAGCGTGACCTGCAGGTTGAAGCGGACCGCCTTCATCCAGGACTTCTCAACCTTGAGACCGAGGCCGCGCGTGCCCGCCGCGATGAACTCGTCCAGCGGATCGGAGGCGGCGGCCTTCGGCGGGGATTTCGCCTTGGCGATCTTGCGTGGCGCTGCGGCTTTCTTCTTTGCGCGCGGCTTCGAGCTTGCGGATTTCGATTTGGTGCGTTTTTTCATCGTTCCTCCCAGGCCTCACGACGGTAGCGCGCGCGAATCCACACCGGCAAGGTGCGTGGGAATCGGGCAGCCGTCAATTTTGCAATGCCGCAAGCCATTCAGAATTGCGGGTGGGGGATCGCCGCCAGCAGATCGCGGGTGTACTGCGCCTCGGGGGCGGAGAGGACGCGCTCGCACTCCCCCTGTTCGACGATCTTGCCGGTCCGCATCACGATGACGCGGTCGCACAGGAGCCGCACCACGTTGAGGTCGTGCGAGACAAACAGGTAGCTCATCCCGAGCGATTCTTTGAGCTCCTGCAGGAGATTGAGCACCACCGCCTGCACCGAAACGTCGAGCGCGGCGGTCGGCTCGTCGAGAATGACAAGCTCGGGGTTGAGCGCGATGGCGCGGGCGATGCCGACGCGGGCTTTTTGGCCGCCGGAGAGCTGATGCGGGAACCGGTCGAGCAATTCGACCGGCAGCCCGACTTGGCGGGCGAGATCCTCGCAGCGCGTGCGGATCGCGTCGCCGCCCTTGACGTCGCCGAGCCGCATGATCGGGTCGGCGATGGCGCGCGCGGCGGTGAAGCGCGGGTTGAGGCTGTCGGTCGGGTCCTGGAACACCATCTGGATGCGCTTGCGCATCGGCAGTTTGGCGAACTTCTTGGCCGGGATCGCGCCGATATCTTCGCCGTCGAACATGATGACGCCGTCGGTCTTGTCGATCAGGCGCATGACAATGGTCGAGGTGGTCGACTTGCCGCAACCCGACTCCCCGACCAGGCCGACGCTTTCGCCCCGATTGACCACGAAGCTGATGCCGTCGACTGCCTTGAAGACCTCGGGTTCCGGCGCGGGCCTCCGCTTGAACAGCTTGGTCACCGAGGCGCTGCCCTGGCGGGCATATTCCTTGACGAGCTTTTCGACCACCAGCAGCGGCTGGCCGGCCTTGCCGTTTGTTGCCCGCGGCGCGGAGCCGTTAGTGGCGGGAGCGGGCAGGGAGGCGGCCTCCTGCTCCGGCAAAAGGTCGCGCAGCGTCACGCCCGGGCGCGGCGTCGCCAACATGAGCTTGCGCGTATAGGCATGCGCCGGAGCGGTGAAAATCTTGCGCGCGGTCGCGGTTTCGACCACGTGGCCCTTTTCCATCACGACCACGCGGTCGCAATAGGTGGCGGCGAGCCCGAGATCGTGGGTGATCAGGATCGTCGACATGCCGCGCTGGCGCGTCAGCTCCATGACGAGGTCCATCACGGTCTTCTGCGTGGTCACATCGAGACCGGTGGTGGGCTCGTCGGCGATCAGGAGTTGCGGCCGGCAAGCGAGCGCGAGCGCAATGACGACGCGCTGGCACATGCCGCCCGACAGCTCGAACGGATAGGCATGGTAGCGCTCGCGCGGCCGCGCGATCTTGACCTGGTCGAGGATTTCGATCGCCCGCTCCGCCATCATCGCCGAATCGACCTGCGCATGCTGCTTGAGCACGTCCTCGATCTGATGGCCGACCTTGCGGATCGGATTGAGCGCCGCGCGCGGGTTCTGGAAGATCATCGACATTTCGCGCCCGCGCAGATTGCGCATGGCGTCTTCGCTGGCGTCGCGTATGTCGAGACCGGTGAAGTACACCGAGCCTTCGGCGATATGGCCGGCGCGGTCGAGAATGCGCATCACCGCGAAGGAAGTCACCGACTTGCCGGACCCGAACTCGCCGACAATTGCCAGCGTCTCGCCCTTGGCGACGCTGATGTCGACGTGCTGCACCGCTTTTACGATTCCGCGACGGGTCTGGAATTCGACCGTCAGGTCGCGGACGTCGAGAAGGGGAAGCGCTTCCACCATGGCTACTGTCTCACGTCCGCCGCTGCGGATCGACGATGTCGCGCAGACCGTCGCCGAGCAGGTTGAAGCAGAACACCGCCACCATCAGCGCGGCGCCAGGGAAGAACGCGATCCACCATTCGCCCGACACCATGAAGGCGGCGCCCTCGGCCACCATGATCCCCCACTCGGCGGTCGGCGGGCGTACGCCGAGGCCGATGAACGACAGGCCGGCGGCGTTGAGGATGGCGTAGCCCATGGTGAGCGACATCTGCACCATCATGATCGGCATGATGTTCGGCAGTACCTGGCCGAGCACGATGCGGAACTCGCCGTTGCCCGACAGCCGTGCGGCCTGCACGAAGCCGGCCTCGCGCCGGACGTTGGCTTCGGCGCGGGCGACGCGGGCATAGAGCGGGAAGTTCACGATCGCGGTCGCGATCACGATGTTCTGCACCGTGTTGCCGAGTGCCGCGACGATGCCCATTGCGAGCACGAACAGCGGGAACGCCATGATGGTGTCGGCGATGCGGCCGACGATGCGGTCGGTCCAGCCGCCGAAGAAGCCGGCGGCGACGCCCGCCAGTCCGCCCATCAGGAACACCAGCGCCACCGACGTGATGGCGATGATGAAATCAAGGCGCGTTGCGACGATCACGCGGCTGAACACGTCGCGGCCAAGCTGATCGGTGCCGAACCAGTGCGCGGCGGACGGCCCCTTGAGCGCGGCGGCGGTATCGCTCGCCAGCGGGTCGTAGGGCACGATGTAGGGGCCGATCAGCGCCGCAAGCACGATCAGCATGAAGAGGCCGAAGGCGAAGCCGGTGACGGCGTTCTCGCCGAGGATGTAGCGGGCGTGGCGCAGCGCGGCGCCCAGCCCGGTGTTGTGCCGGACCGGCGCTGGAGCGGCCGGGGCGTTGGTCGGAACCGCGACGTTACTCATGCCTCGATCCTCACGCGGGGGTCGATGATGCCGTAGAGAATGTCGATGATCAGGTTGAGCGCGACGTACATCACCGCCATGGTGAGCACAAAGCCCTGCAGCGGTGCGAAGTCCGACGCGATCAGCGCCTCGACGGCGAACGAGCCGATGCCCGGCCAGGCGAACACTTTCTCGACCAGCACGTTTGCGCCCAGCAGGAAGGAGAACACCATGCCGAGCGTGGTGATCACCGGCAGCATGGCGTTGCGGAATGCGTAGGTGACGACCACGGTGAATGGCGTCAGTCCGCTCGCTCGCGCGGTGCGCACGAAGTCCGACGACAGGACCGCCAGCATGGAGGCGCGGGTCATACGCGCGATCGGTGCCAGCGAGAAGATGCCGAGCGTGAGCGCCGGCAGGATCAACTGCTTGAGGGCTGCCATGAATGTTTCGCCCTGGCCGGCGAGCAGGCTGTCGATCAGGTAGAAGCCGGTGATATTGGGCGGCGGGCTGAAGAACACGTCGATCCGCCCGAGCGGTGCCGGCGCCCAGCCGAGCAGGTAGTAGAAGACGTAGACCAGGATCAGCCCGGTGAAGAACACTGGAAGCGAGACGCCCGCGGTTGAGATGACCCGGCAGGCATGGTCGATGAGCGAGTTCGGCCGCGTCGCCGCCATGATGCCGAGCGGTACGGCGATCACCATGGCGACGATGAGCCCGAGCAGCGTAAGCTCGGCTGAGGCCGGAAGCCGCGTCTTGATCTCGTGGCCGACCGGCTGGCCGGTGGTGAGTGAATTGCCGAGGTCGCCGTGCGCAAGATCAGCGACGTAGTTCACGAACTGGATATAGAGCGGCTTGTCGAGCCCAAGCTGTACCCGGACTTGCTCGACCGCCTCCTTGGTGGCGGCCGGCCCGGCAAAATAGGCAGCCGGATCACCCGGCAGCGCGCGCGTGAGCAGGAAGGTGACGATCACCACACCGATGAGGCTCGGCACGGCCATTAGCAGTCGCTTGAGGATCATCATCGGCATAGGAAGAGCCCCGTTTAGCGCTAAGCTTCACTTCCTTGGGTCGTCATGGCCGGGCATCGCCGTCCGAAGGACGGCGGCGCTTAGCGCACGTATGTCCCGGCCATCCACGTCTTGCCTGTTGATTGAAGAAAGACGTGGATGCCCGGCCTGCGCCGGGCATGACGAGCTCGAGATTCATCCCTGCGCCCACGCCGCGAGCCATGTAAGGCTAACCCTTCGCCAGCGCGCGATAGTCGAGCCGGCGGTGGAACCAGTACTGGTAGCCGCTGACGTTCTTCTGCATCGCGACGTTGACGTAGGGCTGGAAGATCGGAATGCGCGGCACGTCGGCGAATGCGAGGTCGACAAAGCCCTTCACGTCCTTCTCGTAGGTGGCCTTGTCGCCGATCGCCGCGGCGTTCACGGCGCCATCGATGAAGCTGTCCATCTCCTTCGACTGATAGCTCATCGTGTTGAAGATCGAATTCTTGCCGTGATAGCACCAGATGAAAAAGTACTCGGGGTAGTCGAGCCAACCCGAGAATACGTTGATGTAAAGCGGCAGCACCTTCTTGTTCAGTTCGGTGCGGAAGTTCGAGCCGGGGATTTTGTTGATCGTGGTCTTGATGCCGATCTGGTTCAGGCTTTCCTGGATCAGCACCGCGGTCGGCTCATTGACCGTCGCGAAGCCGAGGTCGAACGAGATCGTGGTCTCGAAGCCGTTCGGATAGCCGGCTTCCGCGAGCAGCGCCTTCGCCTTCGCGATGTCGGTGTTGAATTTGGTCGGCTGCGGCCAGGCGACTTGCGTCGGCGCGTCGGCCGCCGCGCCGAACATCGGCTTGGCGAGGCCGTACTGCACGGCGTCCATGATCTTCTGGTAGGGCACCGCCAGGGCCACCGCCTGCCGCACCTTCAGGTTATCGAAGGGCGGGTTCTTCACGTTCATGCCGAGATAGAGGATGCCGTTGGAGAATGGCGTCGACACGATGCTGAGTTTGCCGGCGTCCTTCAGCTCGACGAAATCCTTGTTCGGCAGCTCGTAGGAGATGTCGGCATCGCCGCGCTCGAGCAGCGCGCGCCGGTTGCCGGCGGACGGCACCATGCGCCATACGATGCGCTTGATCTTGGGCAGCGTGCCGCCGGTCCATTTGTCGTTGCGCTCAAGGACGACCTCCGTGCCGGCCGTCCACTGCACCACGCGATAAGCACCCGAACCGGCGGTGTTCTGCTTGGTGTACTCCATCCCCCACGGGTCTTTTTCCGTGGCCTTCGACTTGACCAGTCCGGAGTTGTAGATCGCCGGCACGATCACGGCGAGATCGGGAATCGTGAGGCGGTCCTTCTTGGCGAAATCGACGCGGAACGTGTTGTCGTCCACAACGACGAACTGTTCGGGCTTGGTGAGCGAGCCCGCGCCCATCTGGAAGGTCGGGAAGCCGCCAACCGACACCGCGCGGTCGAGCGACCACTTCACGTCCTTGGCGGTGACCGGCGTGCCGTCCTGGAAGACTGCGTTCTTCTTCAGCTTGAAGGTCGCCGACATGTCGCCGACGTTCATGTCGTCGGCCAGTTCCATCTTGAACTTGTCTTTGTCGTAATAGGGCTGGCCGCTCGGCCCGGTCTTCATCTCGTGGCTGATGAGGCGGTCGTAGCAATTCCACGACACCTCGTAGCCGGGCACGTTGGTGCCCACGCCGTGAATATCGACGTTGTTGGGCCCGCTTTCGGAGATGACCAGCAAGGTTTCCTGGCGCGCCTGCGCCTTGGCGGACGACCAGATCGCGGGCGCCGTCACCGCGCTCCCGGCGGCCACGGCGGTCATCGACTTGAGAAAATCACGACGCTTCATCAGAGAATCTCCCGAATACAGGCGGATGCTTGTTGCGGGAGTCCGCAAAGGTCGTGCCAGAACCGCCGTGCCGCGGGCGCCGAGGTTAACCACCTGATAGAGCGAGCGGATTCGTAAGACGCCGAGCCACATCGCGGACCCATACATCGTGCGTCCTTGGCTCGTGCATACAATTAGCCGCAGGGCGCTCAATCGTTAGGCAGCAATCCGCATCGTCCGCTCCCGACCGACCGGCCGGCCGACGACACCGGCGAGCGGCATGTCGAAATGTCGCAGAGCCGGGCATTCCGGCCCGAGATCGGAGAAATACGCGGCTTGTCGCTCGCCTGATCGAACATTGTTCAACCGCCTAATAAACAGGCTGGCGCCTGCGCATTCAGCCATCAAATCGTTGGCGAATCGGGAAAATCAGCCACTTCTTTAACGCGTGCTCCGCAGGTCGCTTGGCACACCCATTGCTAATCCGTTCGGCACCGGCCGGTAGGACCTGCCGGCGCAGCGAGGGAGTGCGTCCTGATGTCTACGTTCGACGATCCGTTCGATCCGCAACGCGGGCTCGCTCCGTCCGGATGCTCATGCGGACGGCATCCGAGCCAGCGCGATCACGAAACGGACGCCGCCACGCAACTGCAGTGCGCCGCCGTCGAGAGTGAAGAAAAGAAATACGAGGGAGTCGTCGCATCCGCGGTGATGCGCGCGATCTTCCCGCAGGACGCCGCGCGCCGGGCATTTCTGAAGTCGGTCGGCGCCACGACCGCGCTCGCGGCGCTGTCGCAGTTTTTCCCGCTCAAGACCGCGACCGAGGTATTCGCGCAAGGCGCCGGCGCGATCGAGAAGAAGAACCTCAAGGTCGGGTTCATCCCGATCACCTGCGCGACGCCGATCATCATGGCGGAGCCGATGGGTTTCTACAAGAAACACGGCCTCGACGTGGAGGTGATCAAGACCGCCGGTTGGGCGGTGGTCCGCGACAAGACCATCAACAAGGAATACGACGCCGCCCACATGCTCTCGCCGATGCCATTGGCGATCACGCTCGGCGCCGGGTCCAATCCGATCCCCTACACCATGCCGGCGGTCGAGAACATCAACGGCCAGGCGATCACGCTCGCGATCAAGCACAAGGACAAGCGCGATCCGAAGTCGTGGAAGGGCATGAAGTTCGCCGTCCCGTTCGATTACTCGATGCATAATTACCTGCTGCGCTACTACGTGGCGGAGGCCGGGCTCGATCCGGACCAGGACATTCAGATTCGCGCGGTGCCGCCGCCCGAGATGGTGGCGAACCTGCGCGCCGACAACATCGATGGCTTCCTGGCGCCCGATCCGGTCAACCAGCGCGCGGTCTATGATGGTGTCGGACTTCATCCATATCCTGTCGAAGGACATCTGGGACCGTCATCCCTGCTGCGCGTTCGCGGCCTCGAAGGAGTTCGTGACGCAGACGCCCAATACCTACGCGGCGTTGCTCAAGGCCATCATCGACGCGACCGCGTTCGCCACCAAGCCAGAAAATCGCAAGCAGATCGCCGAAGCGATCGCGCCCGCCAACTATCTCAATCAGCCGGTGACCGTGGTGGAGCAGGTGCTGACCGGCACGTTCGCGGACGGCCTCGGCAACGTGAAGAAGGTGCCAGATCGCATCGATTTCGATCCTTTCCCGTGGGAGTCGTTCGCGGTGTGGATCATGACGCAGATGAAGCGCTGGGGTCAGATCAAGGGCGAGGTCGACTATGCGGGCGTCGCCAAGCAGGTCTATCTCGCCACCGACACGACGAAGTTCATGAAGGAGGTCGGGCTCACGCCACCGGCCACGACCTCGAAGAAGTTCGTCGTCATGGGCAAGGAGTTCGATCCCGCCAAGCCCGAGGACTACATCAAGAGCTTCGCCATCAAACGAGCCTGACGATATGACAGCCGCCGGGAGACGCTGCTGCTTCTTCTCCGTAATGCCCGGCCTTGTGCCGGGCATCCACGTCTTTCTTCGTTTTGCCAAAGCAAGACGTGGATGGCCGGGACAGGCGCGGCCATGACGCCGCGCGTGAATCACGGCCTCGGCGGGGGCTTGCCATGAACCTGCCGATCGGCCTGCGTGCGACCGTGGTCTCGGTCGCGATATTCGTCGCGTTTATCCTCGCCTGGCATCTGGCCACGCGCGGCATCGGCCCGGTCGCCGACATGGACCCGGAATACGCCAAGCTCATGGGCGTGACCGCGACCCAGGGCAAGTCGGCGATGCCGGGGCCGCTCGACGTCGGCGCCAAGCTCTGGGAGCACATCAAGCGGCCGTTCTACGACAACGGTCCGAACGACAAAGGCGTCGGCATCCAGCTCGCCTATTCGATCGCCCGCGTGGCCATCGGCTATCTGCTGGCGGTCCTGGTCGCGGTGCCGATCGGATTCCTCATCGGCATGTCGCCGTTGATGAACCGCGCGCTCGATCCGTTCATCCAGGTGCTCAAGCCGATTTCGCCGCTCGCCTGGATGCCGCTCGCGCTCTACACCATCAAAGATTCGTCGCTGTCGTCGATCTTCGTGATCTTCATCTGCTCGCTCTGGCCGATGCTGATCAACACCGCGTTCGGCGTCGCCGCCGTGCGCAAGGAATGGCTCAACGTCGCGCGCACGCTGGAGGTCGGCACGTTCCGGCGCGCCTTCACCATCATCCTGCCGGCCGCCGCGCCCACTATTCTCACCGGCATGCGGATTTCCATCGGCATTGCCTGGCTCGTGATTGTCGCCGCCGAGATGCTCGTCGGCGGCACCGGCATCGGCTACTTCGTCTGGAACGAATGGAATAATTTATCGATTACAAATGTGATTACGGCGATATTGCTGATCGGGGTCGTCGGCATGCTGCTCGACCAGGTTCTCGCCCGCTTGACCAAGCTCGTGACGTTTCCGGAGTGAGGCCAGGACCTAGCCGCATGACCGACAAATTCATCTCCATCGAGGGCATCACCAAGCGCTTCCCGGCGCCGGGCGGCGGTGCCACGACCGTCTTCCAGGACCTGTGGCTGGCGATGGCGCGCGGCGAATTCGTCTGCATCATCGGCCATTCCGGCTGCGGCAAGACCACCGTGCTCAACATCCTGGCCGGCCTCGACACGCCGTCGGAGGGCGCCGTCATCGTCGACGGCCAGGCGATCGAAGGCCCGAGCCTCGACCGCGCCGTCATCTTCCAGAGCCACGCGCTGCTGCCGTGGCGCACCGTCATGGGCAACGTCGCCTACGCGGTGACGTCGAAATGGCGGCGCCGCCCGCATGCCGAGGTCGCCGCGCAGGCGCAGAAATTCATCGACCTCGTCGGCCTCACCGGCGCCGAGCACAAGCGCCCGGCCGAACTCTCCGGCGGCATGAAGCAGCGCGTCGGCATCGCGCGCGCTCTTTCCATTGAACCCAAGATCATGCTGATGGACGAGCCGTTCTCCGCGCTCGACGCGCTCACCCGCGGCACCCTGCAGGACGAGGTCCGTCGCATTTGTCTGACAACAGGTCAGACCGTGTTCATGATCACCCACGACGTCGACGAGGCGATCTATCTGGCCGACCGCGTGGTGCTGATGACCAACGGCCCGGACGCGGCGCTCGCGGAAATCGTCGAGAACCCGCTGCCGAAGGACCGTAAGCGCACCGACTTCCACAAGCACCCGCTCTATTACGGCGTGCGCAACCACATCATCGATTTCCTGGTGACGCGCAGCAAGAACTTCGCCGAGGGCGCCGAGGGCAAGGCCTTCGACAAGCGCCACGTGCCGGTGGTGCGGCCGGGCGCACCGGTGGCGGCGGTCGATGCATCAACGTCACCATCAACGCCGTCATGGCCGGGCTTGACCCGGCCATCCACGTCTTCTCCTTCCCCCGACGAAGAAAAACGTGGATGCGCGGGTCAAGCCCGCGCATGACGAACGAGAGACCACCGCTCTCTCCGTTCGTTCCCGCGAAAGCGGGAACCCAGGGCCACGCAATCGGAGTGTGGTGCTCTGGGTCCCCGCCTTCGCGGGGACGAACGGCGGAGAGGCTGTGACGAGTTGAAGAATCGAATCCGGGACAGGAGACCACCATGAAGCGCGCCGACCTCACCGAAAAGCTGCTCGACATCAAGCGCGAGAAGGGCTGGACGTGGAAGCACATCTGCGAGCAGATCGGCGGCATGTCGCCGGTGCTGATCACCGGCGCGCTGCTCGGCCAGCAGAAGCTGACCAAGCCGCAGGCCGCGGCCGCCGCCAAGCTGTTCGAATTGTCGAAGGCCGAGCAGACGATGCTCAACGAGGTGCCGATGCGCGGCACCGGCACGCCGATGCCGCCGACCGACCCGCTGATCTACCGGCTCTACGAGCTGGTGATGGTCAACGGCCCGGCCTGGAAGGTGCTGATCGAGGAGGAGTTCGGCGACGGCATCATGTCGGCGATCGACTTCGACATGACGATGGAGCGGCTGCCCGACCCGAAGGGCGACCGCGTCAAGATCGGCATGTCCGGCAAGTTCCTGCCGTACAAGTATTACGGCGCCACGGGGAATGCGCAGGCGTATGGGTATAAGGAGGAGTAGCTCGGTTTCCCGCCGTCGGCGCCACGCACTCCATTGCGCTCTCTCAGATTTAGTCCGTGGTTGATAGGGTGGATTGGCGCCGACGGCGCGTAACCCGCCGCCTAATTGTCCTAGCGAGTTCACGGTGGGTTACGGGGTTCCTCCCCTAACCCACCCGCGGTAGAAGACTTAATTTCGGCTCTCAGCAACACAACCGGATCAGGTGCGAATGAAGCGACCAGAAACGTGGCTGCTGGCTCGTGTCCATCCGTTTTGGTTCACTTGATCGGTTGGCGATTTTTGCCAACTTTGCGCAATGAGTTCGATCAGTAGCTTGAAGAGAACCGAACGTCCCCATTCTGGGTATAGCGATTCTAGCGCACCGATTTTCTGTTCATCCGACGTCATGTAGCCGGGAGTTCTCTGTCCCTCGCCGTCTAGCAGCATCCCCATTTCGTTGGGCAGAGGGTTTGCACTTTCCCAGTCCTTCATAGCGGTCCAAGGCCCAGAATTGTATGAAAGGAACACCGACCGCGCTCCGGCCAGTTTCGAAATTAGAGCGCCGCTATCGAGTAGTTCAACATTGCCGGGGAACATTAGTTGGCTGACCCACGGTAGCCGAGAGCTAAGGAGAACATCCTTGCCGTAGTACGACACACAGTTGGCGAAAAACGGCGTCTTATTAATCAGAAGGCCACTGCTACTCAGCTTGTCAAGATTGCTGGTAACCAGTGGAGTGACAGACTTGCGAGCCGCTTCAATCACACTTGAAACGTCAGCACTCACGGTTCTGTTTCGACTCACCTCCAACCCAACCGCATCAAGTTCAACAACGCCAAAAAAGCCCGGCGTGGAGATCGTTTGCACCGCAAGTCCTCGGAGGCACAGGACGCTGGTGCCAAAGAATGACGCCACAAGTCGTGTATTCCCATCCACATATTCGGGAGTCACGTCGGGCCACGTCAAGTCGTCGTGCACCCGCGACCGACGTATATGGCGGCCCTCCATCCTTATATAAATAAAATTGCTAAAATCTCTCTCCGAAATATTTCGCCCAGCCAGGGTTTCGACGGCCTTTTCGACCCATTTCTTAAATTGTTCGAGCGGAAGTTTTCTGAGCCACCCCTTTGGAAATGAGGTTTGCTTACCGTCCACCGAAACGACCAAACTATGCGGCAACGTCGGCGCATAAATTGGAAGGAGTTCATCTAGCGGGGTAATCTTCTCTACTGCACTAGTCCGCAGCTTAATGCGTATTGCCGAACCACTTCCGCCGGCGCTCGTCACCTGCCGAAGCTCCCCACGGCGCCCCACACCCCTAAGAGACATGCGATATCGTTCACCTCCCGCGCGATTCGATTCAACGTCTACATCTTCACCAAGCATGAATACAGACAGGAAGCCGATGCCAAACTTTCCAGCATTCTTGAATCCTTTTTCCGCAACACTCGGAAAGTCAGCAGCAAATTGGGTGGTCCAATAATCCGAAGCTATCGCTATGAGATAATCTGTCATCACTCTTCGTGTCATCCCGATACCGTGGTCCACGACTTCCAATGTCGGAGGTACACTTACGGTATTTAGCGACACTGTGATGGGTAGATTTAGGAGTGCCTTCTCAGCATCGGTCGTGGCAACTTCTGCTTTCAATAGCGCGGCATCCCGAGCATTCTGAACGAGTTCGCGTACAGCTGCCATTGGGTTGGGTCCGTACAAAGTTTCTCCGGCCAACAACTCGACTAGGCGGTCGATAGAGCCGGTACGAAGATTTACTTCAATCGGAAGAAAGCCCGAGGTTGGTATTAGTCTGGCTGTCAGCTCAGGCGAGGCGACACCGCGAACGCCGCTTAGCGATAGCTTTTTGAGTTCTTCGCGGCGCTGATCCAGCATTCGCCTAACCGCTCTGATCTCGCCATCGAGTCCGTTCAGCATTTCATAATAGAGCCACCAGGCATCCACGTTGGCGATTGGATTTGATGCACGGTAGATCAGTTCATCTCTGTCACGAACGGGACCATCGATATGTTCCTGCGCCAGCCAGTGCACGAGACTGTCAACGTTCAGCTGGCCTCGGAAAGCGCGGTCTACAGAAGACGCACGTTCCCGGTTTATATGCGCATAATCGATAATTCGCAGACAGGCGCACACATACAAGAGATCAGCCCGTCGGCCTCCCGGTAGCGGGGAAACCCCGTGGGGCCCGAAATGCGCTTCGAGTTGCGCAAGGCTCCAGTGATGGCTAGCGGCGATATCCCCACTGGTCGCGCCCCATAACTCACGTGTGGTTAGAGCTTCGAAAAGGTATCTGCCGGTTGATCCTGGGATCTCGCCGATAGCCAGCTCTTTGGCCGCGTTGGCATGTAGCTGCCTAACCGCTATGGCGACCGCCTGGGCTTGATATTTCGGATCAGTTCGTTGTGTTTGGGGAAGCCCGGCTAGGAAGGATTTGCACGGCGCAGATTCCTTCAGCTTTTGCAGACCTTCCTCCGTTGCTGCATAGGCCATCCCAATGTCATGAAGATAAAATCCGCATGCGAGTAGAAATGCTTCAGCCGGTGTTAAGGCGCTAATTTCATCTCTTGTTAGGACCTGCTCCGCGACACTCCAAAGTGCGTCCATGTGGCGAATAGTATGATCGGTAAAATGCGGGACGGATCGTCCCGTGGTTTCCGCGAGCGCTGCTACCACGTCTCGGAGTGAGCGAAGTAAGCCGAGTAATTCGGCATCCTCTGCTAACTTGGCGTAAAGGCTGCCGGATACGACGTTGTTTGGAATATCCATTGATTTCGAAACCTCGTTAGAATCAACGAATAGTGGTAAACGGTCAATGCTCTACTTGTTAGAGTCTAAGGGGTCTGGACATGACGCCCAGACATTCATCCGGGCTACGGCTCACCGTCCCGCGCTGCAAATTTCTCCTCGATGTCCTGACGGCCGTCCAACACGCGCACGATTTCCGGCGTGTTGTTGACGACGCGATAGAAGACGACGTGAGGAGTGGCCGCAAACGAGCGAAGCTCCGGACGAACTTCGTTGCGCGATCGTCCGGCAAACGGATGATCCTCAAGCAGCGCTATCACTTCGCCGATTTCGCGGGGTATTTTTTCCGCAGTATGCCTGCCGGCGACGCGGACGTAGTAATCCCAAATCCTCTCGCGATCGTCGAGTGCCTCCGGCGCCAGCGAGCCGCGCGTCTGCCTTCGGCCATCCTAACGGTTCTTCTGCCGGATGAAATCGTCGATGCTGGATTCTCGTCCCTGGCCCGCGTCGAGAGAGCGAATGCCCTTGTCGATTTCCGTGCGTATCGCGCGCAGCTTTTCGATATGCGAGAGCAGCGTCCGCCCGATCTTTTCCTGATCCTCCTCGGGCAGGCGCGCCACTTCGGCAATCGCTTGTTCAAGTGTCTTGACCATCATTCCAGTATACCAAATCGCTGAACGCAAAACAGTAGCCGGGCTACGGCCTACCGCTCCCTCTCCATCATCCACGCGTGATAGTCGCTGCGGCGGAGGCGGTGGCCGCGCTCGCGGCGGGGCTTCTCGGCCGGTGGCGCGCGGTTTGCGAGGAAGTCGTCGACGGCCTCCTTCGGGGCGTGCCGCAGAGCTCACATCGGCGGCACACAGTTCCATGATCGGGCGCCGCGGTGCGTCGGGAGTTGCGAGCGGCGCCGCGGCGCCATAGCGGCGCGGCCGCTTGCCACGCCGCGGCCGGGCGGCGGCTTTCGCCATCTTCAGGAGCTCCAGCGCCTCGCCGAGCTTGTCGGGATCGATGGCCGCGCTCTGCTCCAGCTCGCGGATATAGCGCTCGGTGAGCGCGTCGAGGCGTGCGGCAAGCGTGCGCCGCTTCAACTGGGCACTGGCGCGTGCGCGCGGCACCGTGTCGGTCGCGCGCGGCGCAAACGGCGGACGCTTCCAGCCGCCGTCGCGCGTCCAGCGGCAGATGCTGGCGCGGCCGACGCCGGTGCGCAATGCGATCTCCCCATAGGTCAGCACGGTCTGCTCGATCAGCCGGCGCACCGCTGCGAGGGTCGCGTCTGCATGCGGGCGGCGCGAGCCGCGCGGCCGCGGTCCGGCGAATGCGTCCGGTTGATCCGGCCGTACGCCGAGCCGTGCAATCGGGGAATGAAAGGGAGGCCGCATACGTAGGAATATAAGCCGGTAGCGGCGATAAGGCAAGCGGCAGCGGCGTAGCCCGGATTGAGCGTAGCGAAATCCGGGGCTGCCTTTCCGGATTGCAATGCCGTTCCCGCATTTCGCTTCGCTCAATACGGGCTACGGACTACGGACGGCTGCGCGATCCGAACGCGGTCAGTTGGTAAAATTGATCACCCAGATGTTGTCGGTGACGCCGACGCCGATGGTCTTCCATTCCGGCGTCAGCATGTTCTGGCGATGGCCGGTCGAATTGATCCATTTCTGCAGAATATATTTGGCACCGCCTTCCTCGAGGCCGCTGCACGCGGCGTTCTCGCGGAACCGGCGACCCGGGAGCGCGGCTTTCATGCGGGCGTGGTAGCTGGGATCGTGATGGAGAAACCAGCAGGCGTGCCACTTGTCGAGGTGGTCGGACCAATATTGCGATTCGCGGCTGACCGCGGCATCCAATTGCACCGGCTTCAGTCCGTTCTTCGCGCGATACTCGTTCACCAGGCGACACATGAGCGCTTTGTTGTCGGGCCCGGGACAATTCGGGTCCGGAGCCGCCGCGGGTTGCTTCGAGCGATCCGGGGACTTGGATTGCTCGGCGTATCGAGGGTGCCCAGCAAGCGGAGCAGCGAAAGCCCGGCTATGGGTAGCAAGGATAAAAAACAGCGACCCGCCGGCAACAAGCAGCGCAAGCCTCCTGCTTTCAAAGATTGCCATTTTTGTTCCTCGAACCGGCGCGTAGCACGTAGGGCGGATTAGCGCAGCGTAATCCGCCATTTTTTCGGCCACGAAGATGGCGGGTTACGCCCATAGTACGTCGAAGACACGCGTAAACGCGCTTGTGGGCTAACCCGCCCTACGAATTGAACTCGCCATTCCCATATACCCAGCCATGAAAAAGATCGGCTTCCTCTCCTTCGGCCATTGGACCCCTTCGCCGCAGTCGCAGACGCGGTCGGGGGCCGACGCCCTCCTGCAATCGATCGATCTCGCCGTCGCGGCCGAAGAGCTCGGCGCGGACGGGGCCTACTTCCGGGTGCATCACTTTGCCCGCCAGCTCGGCTCGCCGTTCCCGCTGCTGGCGGCGTGCGGCGCCAGGACCAAAAAGATCGAACTCGGCACGGCGGTCATCGACATGCGCTACGAGAACCCGCTCTACATGGCGGAGGACGCCGGCGCGGCCGACCTCATCGCCGGCGGGCGCCTGCAGCTCGGCATCAGCCGCGGCTCGCCCGAACAGGTGGTCGACGGCTGGCGCTATTTCGGTTTCGCGCTGCCCGAGGGGATGACGCGATGCCGACATGGCGCGGCGCCACACCGAGGTGCTGCTCGACGTGCTGCGCGGCGAGGGCTTCGCGCGCCCCAGCCCGAATCCGATGTTCCCGAACCCGCCCGGGCTCCTGCGCGTCGAGCCTCACTCGGAGGGCCTGCGCGAGCGCATCTGGTGGGGTGCCGGCTCGAACGCCACCGCCGTCTGGGGCGCCAAGCTCGGGATGAACCTGCAGAGCTCGACGCTCAAGGTGGTCGAGAGCGACAAGCCGTTTCACGTGCAGCAGGCCGAGCAGATCCGGGCATTTCGTGACGCGTGGAAGGAAGCCGGACACACGCGCGCGCCGCGGGTGTCGGTGAGCCGCAGCATCTTCGCGCTGGTGGACGACCGCGACCGCGCCTATTTCGGGCGCGGCAACGAGAACGACGACCAGGTCGGCGACCAAATTGGATTTTTGGGCGACAACACGCGCGCCATCTTCGGCCGCAGCTACGCCGCCGAGCCGGATGTCCTCATCGAGCAACTCAAGAAAGACGAAGCCATCGCCGCGGCCGATACGCTGCTGCTGACCGTGCCCAATCAGCTCGGTGTCGACTACAACGCCCACGTGATCGAGGCGATCCTCAAACACGTCGCGCCCGGTCTCGGCTGGCGTTGATTTGCGCCGCGTCACTTCATCAGTGCCGGCAGGAACAGCGAGATCTGCGGGAACGCGATCAGCAAGGTCATGATCACGACCTCGCAGGCGAGGAACCAGTAGCAGCCGCGGAAGATCGTTTGCAGCGGGATGGTGTTACCGGTCGCGCTCGCCACCACGTAGATGTTGAAACCGACCGGCGGCGTCAGCAGCCCGATGCCGATGTATTTGACGACGATCACGCCGAACCAGACCAGATCGAGGCCGAGCGCCGAGAACATCGGCACGAACACCGGGATGGTGAGCAGGATCATCCCGAGTGGATCGAGGAACATGCCGAGGATGATGTAGATGATCGACACCGCGATCACCAGCAGCAGCGGGTTGAGTGCCCAATCGCCGATCAATTCGGTGAACATGACGGCGGTGCCGGCGAGCGCCAGGAATTTCGCGAACAGCACGGCGCCGATGCCGACGAAGAAGAGCTGCGCGGTCGTCCCGATCGCATCCTTGAGCGCGTCGATGAAGCCGGCCAGCGTCAGTCGCCGCTGCAGGACGCCGATCAGCGTTGCCAAGAGCGCGCCGACCGCGCCGCCTTCGGTCGGCGTGACGACGCCTGCATAGAGCCCGCCGATCACGCCGATCACCAAAACAAGCACCGGCCAGATTTCGCTCAGCGAGTTGCGCGCGCTCGCGCCAGAGCGCGGCACGGTCGGGAAACTCGACCGGCGGCGCCAGCGCCGGATTGAGCCAGCAGCGCGTGACGATCATCACGGTGTAGACCGCCGCCGTCAGCAGGCCTGGAATGATTCCGGCGATCAGCAGCTTGGCGACGGAGACTTCGGCGAACACGCCATAGAGCACGAACAGGATGCTGGGCGGAATGAACGCGTCGAGCGTGCCGCCGCTCGCGACGACGCCGGTCGCCAGCCCCTTGTCGTATTTGTGCTTGAGCATTTCGGGTACGGCGACGCGCGCCATGGTGGCGGCGGCCGCAATGCTGATTCCGATGCCGCGCCGAAACCCGCGCAGGCCCAGTTGGTCGCGACCGCAAGCCCGCCGGGCAGGCTCGAGAGCCAGGCATGCGCGGTGCGGTAGAGGCCGGAGCCTATTCCCGACTGCCGCGACCGCTCCCATCAGCAGGAACATCGGGATGGCGGACAGTTCCCAGTTCGCCGCGAACACGAACGGCGTGTCGCTCAGCGCGCTCAGCGCGACGTTGAAGTTGCGCAGGTACCAGAACCCCAGGAACGCGATCGCGCCCATCGCGACGCCGATCGGCACCCGCAGCCCGATCAGCAGCAGGATGCCGGCGATGCTGGTGAGCGATAGCGCGAGCGTACTCATTCACGCACCCTCCGGCGCTACGCGCTCGCGGCGGCGCGCAATGTCGGAGACGACACGAAGCAGAAGGTAGAACAGCATGAGTGCGCTGGCGCACGGCGGTATCAGCGGCTCGGCCAGACCGGCAGATACTTGGTGCCCGCGAGCCAGACTTCGCCGGCGCGCGTCTGGCGCAGCGCCTGCTGGAACGTCTGGTACACAAATGCCGACAGATAAACGATCGTCAGACACTTGACGCCGATTTCGAGCCAGCAGTCGAAACCGGCGAGCCGATCCGCTTGAAGAAGCCCGCGACGATGTGCCGGTCATCGCGCGCGAGCCAGGCCCACGGCAGGTAGGCCACCAGCACCATGTAGTAGGCGGCGACGATCTCGGTCGTGCCTTCGATCGGGTGGTTGAACAGATAGCGGCCGGCCACGTCGACGCTGACGTGCAGCATCATCAGCACGCCGGCGATGAGGCCAAGCCAAAGCAGCAGATCGATCGGCTTATCCAGCCAGCGGAGGAAGCGGTTTATATTGACTTCCCCCCAGCGAGTTCCTCCGGCCCTCATCTGAGGAGCGAGGTCGAGGACCGAGTGTCTCGAAGGATGGTAGCGGGTACCGACCTTGCGGCCATGCTTCGAGACGGCGGCATTCGCCGCCTCCTCAGCATGAGGATCGAGCAGCTGCCATCCGCTCCTGCGTCACAACTTCTCGGGATCGATCTTGGAAAACACCTGCTGGTTAGCACGTCGGCGAACTTGTCCATGTCGCGCCCGACGCTCTTCGAGACCGCGCGCCAGCGTTCCACCGCCTGCTCGTAATAGTCGAGGATCGCCGCCGGTTCCTTGACGCCGAACCCCTTCGCAGTCGCGATGTTGGTGTCGCGCTGCGCCTTTTTGTAGTTCTGCGTCATCGGGTCGAAGGCGTCGCCGACCTTTACGATCTGCACGCCCTTGTCCTTGACGATCATGTCGAGCGTGTTCTCGTTGGTGACGATGAAGTTACCGATCGCCATCCGGGACGCGAGCCAGGCCGCGTGTTTGAGGTGGACCTTCTTTTGATCCAGCGTGAAGGCCTTCCAGGCGTCGCGGTTCAGGTACATGCCCATCGCCGGCCCCGACATGCCGAGCGGGTAGTCGATCACGTATTTCGCGACGTCGGCGTAACCGAAGGTGCGCAGCCAGTCCGCCATGCCGTGCTGGCACTCGATGCCGCCGCGCTGCAGCAGCCCGACCGCCTCGACCAGCGTGGCGCCGACCGGGACCATGCCGGCCTGCTTGAACATTTCGGCGTTGCCGCCGGTCGCGCGCACGCGCTTGCCCTTGAGGTCGGCCATCGTTGAGTGGAGCCGTGCAGGGAGTAGGTAGGCCGAGCTGTTCCAACCGCCGAGCGCGACCGCGTTGAAGTTCTTGAGCTCCTCGAGACATGACGGGCAGTGCAGGTGCATCGTCTCGATCGCGGCGCCGCTCGTCGCCACCGGATCGCTCGCGCCGAAGATGAGCGTCGAGTAGATGGCGTAGATCGACGGATAGCGTTCGGCGCAGAGGCCGACGATGCCGAGGCCGCCCTGCATCAGGCCATCCTTGACGGCCGTGAAGGTGGTCTTGCCGTCGGCGAAGTCGGCCGCCGGCGATCAGCTTCCATTTGACGGCGCCGTTGGTGTCCTTCTCGATATCTTGAACAGCTCCGGCATCAGGACGCGGTTTTGATATTCCTGCGCCGGGGTCCAACTGCCGTAGACCAGGTCGGCTGCCGTTGCCGGACGGCTTGCGAGCGTCGCAGCCGCAACAGCCATAGCCGTTAGCGAGATCAGGCGATCGATTGTCATCGCAGCGTTCCTCCCAATGCTTTTGTTTTTTTGGATGGAGAATTGCCAACCGCGACAAAAAACATTCCCGCCGGCTGACACCTCACCCTTTGGGATTGAAGGCTATCAGCTTGCCGAACGGATTTAATGGCGCAGGTTGCGGCTGGGCTCGAGCCCAACCGCGGCGACGCGGCGTGCGCACGCAACGACGCTACGCTTCGGCCTGGCTAGACGCGCGCTCGGCCTCGCCTCCCTCCCCCCGCGAGCGTAGCGAGTGGTGGGGAGGGGTCGGGGGTGGGATCAGGGCGCCGGTATTCGGAAAAGTCCGATCACCGAAAGCGTAGAGACCCGCCCACCCCGCCGTTCGCTCGCCGACCCTCCCCACCGCTGACGCGGGGCGAGGGTGACTTTGCGCGACAGATCAGTCCACCGCAATGCCGGCGAGGCGGCGTGCTCAGCCGAACAGGCGCGAACATTCCCTTCTTCGGCGGGGGCTACAGCCGCGGCGGCCTTCTGCATGACGCCCGCGACCGTCATGTAAGTCTCGGTCCAGGCGGCCTTGACCGGCGGGCTGAAGTCGGCGCCGAGACCCTGCTCCAGTGTCCAAAGGAGCGCGGCGCCGACCGGCTCATAGTGCTTGGCGGTCACCCCATAGCCGGCATGCCGTCGGCCGAGATCCTCGACCGCCGGAATCATTTCGACCCGATGCAGGTTGGTCACCGCGGTGGCGAGCATCTGGATCAGCTTCTTCTTCTGCTCGGTCAGGTCGCTCGGAGAGCGGCCGTACCTCAGGCGCGATCATGAACAGCCGGTCGTAGAAAATATCCGCCGCCTTGCCGGCGATCGGCACGACCTTCGCGAGCTTGTCCTGCACGAGCTTGACCTGTTCGGGTGTCATGACGCTGATCCGTGCGACGTGATCAAAGGTTTGCGTTGAGGGCGAGAGGC
>CAVVON010000026.1:0-152570 GCA_963749815.1 uncultured Alphaproteobacteria bacterium
GAAGATCAGCGAGATCATCCAGATATAGAGCATCCCGCCCCAGAGCCACATCGACAAAGCGAAAAATATAATCGGTTGGGCTTCGGAGTCGAAAACTGGCGCAAGCCGGGCGCCAAGAACCGACACGGCTTGAGATCGCCACCACGGCGATCAGCCAGCCGCCGTGAATTCCTTCTGCGAGCGTTGGCTTGCTTTCCTTGACGGTCACGCCGGTAAAGATCGTGTAAGTTAGAATCATCCAAAGCAGAATCGCAAAAACCCACAAAATCATTGCGAGTTGCTGGGCGTGAAAAATAATCAGCCACTGGCTGCCGAAAATGCAGGTCGCCGCCACCGTCGTAAAGAAACCTGGAGCTCGATTGTGATCGATCAGGTCGGCAAGAAAGCGCGCTCTGTGCCAAACAAATCGCGCGAAGGTGAGCAACCAATCGCCATCGCCGAGAAAGCGAAGTAGGCCGGATGCAAGTGTTCGATCGATGTTTTAAGCATAATGGTCAGAGTGCTTGCCGGATCAACTTAATGCCGGAGTTTCCAGCTTTTTTCCTCACGAGTTGAAAGAGCGTAAACGTAGTGGAACTAAGATTCAACAGCAGATGACATCGGAAGCAAGATCGAATCCCTTGGCCTTGATCGGCACCGATTCTGACTCCTTGCCGACTCATTGCGACGAGCCCTGCATGAAAGATATATAGTCAGACAGGATGAAAGGGAGGATCGAAGCATGAACAGTAACTCATCAGGAATTTTATGCGAAACTCCTGCTGGCTATTTTGTCCGGTACGATCTTGATAGCTTTCGCAGTCAGTGGCTCGGCTCAAGAAAAGATTCGCTTGAGCTATTCGGCCCTGAGCCCTAGCACTGCATTTCTCTGGATACCGAAAGAAAAAGGGTTTTTAAGAACATGGATTGGACGTCGAAATTCTGCTCATCGAGAGCGGCACCCTGACTTCGCAAGCTCTCGCCTCGGGTGAAATCGGCATCGCCCGATAATGCGGGCGCTCGGCGATCATATCGAACGCATCCGGTTCCGGTGAAACAATCATGATGGGCTTAGTCAACTCGCTCGCGTACAACATTGTCGCGACGAAGCAGGTCAAGGATTTGACCGACCTCAAGAATCGGCGAATCGGCGTAAGCCGCATCGGCAGCTCGTCGCACGCCCCCATCGCCATCGGGCTCGATCACTTCAAGCTTGACGCAAAGCGCGATAATATCACCTACGTGCAGAGCGGCACGATGACGAACCGCATCGCCGGCATGCGAGCGGGTTCGATCAATCGCTGCCACCCGGTTCTGCTCGAGCCAGCTTCTTTCGCGGCCAGCGCGCCGTTACCGAACGGGATTTTCATCTCCAGCAGATTCATCAGCTCCTTAAACCCCGACTTCTGAGCGATCAAGCCATCGGGAGGCGAGGCGAAATGATCGCCGCGCCGCGGCGGTAGCCCTTGCTACCGCGTTGACCCAGGATCTATAAAATTGTACAAACATTTTGTACAATTTGACGAGGTCTGAATACGATGCAGAAAAGATTGAATGTCAGCGAGGCGAGACGGCAATTTAGCCGCCTAGTCGGTGGCGTCAGTAAACGAAGAACATCCGTCGCAATTACCCAGCACGGTAAAGAGCAAGCGGCGCTGATCGGTATAGAGGAGTATCGCGAGCTTGTTGAAAAAGCGCGCGCCTTCGACCGGTCAATAAAAGCAGCGAAGCCTTTCACGCTCAAAGGGTCGCTGGAGCTGAGTTGCTCCGCGGAGGAGCTGGTAGCGGAAATGCGAAAAATTCGTAGTGGTTGGAGAGACGCCGCGAATCGTTCCAGCGGCGAGCTGGTTCATAAGATCACGCGAAAATGATTTTTGTAACGGATACTCATGCTTTTGTATTTTACGCCATCGGCAAGATCGGAATGATCGGCCGGAGGCGCGCCGAGCTTTTGCTAACGCGGAAAAAAGGCGCGCAACAATTCATATTCCGACGGTATGTTTTTTTGAGCTCGCGTTGTTACTGGAAAGCGGGAAGGTTCGGTCTAGTTTGCAGTTGCCGGAGTGGAAAGCGAGAGTCGAGTAATTGGATCGTTCGTCATCGAACCGCTCACTTCGGAGGATGTCTACGAGGCCCAAAGCCTCGTAACTGTAGCGGATCCGTTCGACCGTCTCATCGCGGGCATCGCCAACCGTCTTCAGTCGCCCTTGATCACGCGCGACAGCAAGCTCGTTGACTCAGGTCTCGTTGAAACGCTGTGGTAGCGATGTTTTTTAAGACCTGCTAAGTCAGACGGTAGCGGTAACTGGTGGCGATCCCAGTTATAATCCAGGGCTCCATTGGAGGAAACCGATGAGTTTTGCCGCCAATCCCAAACATCCTGAATTCCTCTACAGACACCTTGGCGTCCTAGTTCTCGAGCGTCTTACTGAGTGTGGTGTTCGCACCCGTCCACAGTTACGCGCAGCACGAAAGTCCGCGTGGCGCTGTCCCGGCTATACCATCGCTGCGCTGTCATTTCTTATAGCCAAGAGCAACGATTACCACAGCGCCGAGGGCTTGGATGTTGAGCTGATCGCTATGCGCGCTTCGACCGCCAACCTGGCGGTTTTGGGCGGCCAGGTGCGGATGATCACTTCGCCCAGCCGCCCCATCGCCTGAGAGTCCGACGACATCATCGACAGCGCGCCGATGTCGTGCAGGATATCTTCCGCCGCGATGGTCTCCTTGCGGATGCGGCTCTCGGCGAACGCCAGGTCCTCGGCGATCGACGGATCGAGGTGGTGGCACACCATCAGCATGTCGAGATGCTCGTCGAGGGTGTTCTTGGTGAACGGCCGGGTCGGGTTGGTCGACGACGGCAGCACGTTCTTCAGGCCCGCCACCTTGATGATGTCGGGCGCGTGCCCGCCGCCCGCGCCTTCGGTGTGAAAGGCGTGGATGGTGCGGCCCTTGAACGCCTTGATGGTGTCCTCGACGAACCCGCTCTCGTTCAGCGTATCGGTGTGGATCATCACCTGGATGTCGTAGTCCTCGGCGACGCCGAGGCAGCAGTCGATCGCCGCCGGCGTGGTGCCCCAGTCCTCGTGCAGCTTGAGCGCGCAGGCGCCGGCCTTGACCATCTCCTCCAGCGCCTGCGGCCGCGAGGCGTTGCCCTTGCCGGCGAAGCCCAGATTCACCGGCAGGCCGTCGGCGGCCTGGATCATGCGGCCGATGTGGAACGGCCCCGGCGTGCAGGTGGTGGCGAAGGTGCCGTGCGCCGGCCCGGTGCCGCCGCCAAGCAGCGAGGTCACGCCCGACATCAGCGCGTCGTCGACCTGCTGCGGGCAGATGAAATGGATGTGGGTGTCGAAGCCGCCGGCGGTGAGGATCTTGCCCTCGCCCGCGATCACCTCGGTGCCCGGGCCGATCACGATGGTGACGCCCGGCTGGATGTCCGGATTGCCGGCCTTGCCGATCGCCGCGATGCGGTCGCCGCGCAGGCCCGACGTCGGCCTTCACGATCCCCCAGTGGTCGAGGATCAGCGCGTTGGTGATCACGGTGTCGACCGCGCCCTGCTTGTTGGTGACCTGGCTCTGGCCCATGCCGTCGCGGATCACCTTGCCGCCGCCGAACTTCACCTCCTCGCCGTAGGTGGTGAAGTCCTTCTCGACCTCGATGATGATGTCGGTGTCGGCGAGCCGCACGCGGTCGCCGGTGGTCGGCCCGAACATGTCGGCATAGATCGCGCGCTTCATTTTCGTCGCCATCATGAGACTCCGTCGGCTGGAATGGGTGCAGCGCGCCGCTCCGCTTCTCCGGCCTGGCCGGGGAAGACGGCTTGCAGCTTTGCGCTCGTGTAGGAGCGGCCGAGTTCGCGGCGGGCGCGGATCACGTCGGGCGAGAAATCGCGCAGGCCGTCGGCGTCGTCGAACGCCTGTTCGGTCAGCACCTGCGTGCCGTCCTCCGGCTGCTGGAAGTCGATCTCGATCACCTCGACCGTCTTGAACAGGCGGGCCATGGCGACCTTCTCGGCCAGTTGATCGGACAGCGGGTGCGGCGCCACGGTCAACAGCGCATCGATCGTCTCGATCAAGGTGTTGATGTGCCTGGCGACCGAGCTGTCCTGGCGGCTGCGGTTGCCGAGCATGAGCTCGTGGCTGCGGTCGAGCACGCCGGCAATGTCCTTCGGCTCGCTGCCGCGCAGCGGATAGAGGTTCATCACCACCGCGACCCGTTTGACCTCCCGGCCGGCCGAAAACCCGTCCATCACGGCCCCGAGCGGCGTGTTGTCGACCAGCCCGCCGTCCCAATAGATGTCGTCGCCGATCTTGGTCCAGGGAAACTGCGGCGGCAGGCTCGCGCTCGCCATCAGATGGCAGGGCGCGATCTCGACGCAGTGGTTGCAGGCTCCCGCCTTCTGTTCGTCCGGCTCCGGGAAGTTCTGGAAGCGCGTCAGCTCGCCGCTGGTGACGTTGACGGCGGAAACGCTGAGGCGGGTCTTGCTGCGGTTGATCGCCGGAAAATCGATGTGCTTCTTCAGCATCTTTTCCAAGGGCGAGGTGTCGTAGAACGACGTCCAGTGGCGGAAATTGAGATAATCCACGCGCGGAAAATAGAACCCCGGCAGCCCCCACAGCGACAGATCGCGCGGCAGCACGAAATTCGGCCCGCCGACGCTGGCCGGGTTCCAGCGCGCCAACGACCACAGTTGCGGCATCTGCAAGGTCAGATCGTCCCAGAGCGTGCCGAGCCGGCGCGCGGCGTCCGTCCAATCCGCGGCGCCGACCACGCAGGCCGCATTCAGCGCGCCGATCGATATGCCGCTGACCGCGCGCAGCGTCACGTCCTCACCGGCGGCGCGCGCGTTGGTCATCAGCTCGAGCAATCGCTGCAGCGCACCGCACTCGTAGGCGCCGAGCGCGCCGCCGCCCTGCAACGCCAGCCCGATTTCGATCGGCATCGCGCCGGAGGCGGTCATGCTGTGCCCGCTTTCCACCTTTTGCACAGGGCGTCGAACATTGCGTTTCGCCGCTGCTCGCGTAGCATCAGTGTCAGCTCGTTACGTAGCGTTGTTGGAGTCGGGAGCCGTCTCGAGATACTTGGTCTCTGCTGGCCGTGCGCACCGCCAGCCGTCCGCCGAGGTTCATGACTTCGGACTCAGGATGATGCGACGCTGGGCTCGGTGGGCAGGCCGCGAGGTCTGCCCATCGTATTTTTGCGCACAGCGTCGCCGCGCCGCACATCACAGCTTCCCCATCACGTCCTGCCGGAAGCCGTAGACCGTCCGCTTGCCGGCGAGCGCGACCAGCGTCACCTCGCGCGTCTGCCCGGGCTCGAACCGCACCGCCGTGCCGGCCGCGATGTTGAGCCGCATGCCGCGCGCGGCCTTGCGGTCGAACTTCAGCGCCGGGTTGGTTTCGAAGAAATGATAGTGCGAGCCGACCTGGATCGGCCGGTCGCCGGTATTGGTGACGGTGACGGTCGCGGTCTTGCGGCCGGCATTGAGCTCGATCTCGCCGTCCTTGATGAACATCTCGCCGGGGATCATGTGCCAAGACCTTTGGCCAGGCGTCATGGCCGGGCTGTCCCGGCCATCTGCGAGTAAGGGAGGCACCGCCCTGCCAGCCTAAGCGGGATGCCCGCGACGAGCCGTCGCGGCATGACGATGGCGCCAATGCGGCTCTCAAATCGATCATCGGATCGGCTCGTGCACCGTGACGAGCTTGGTGCCGTCCGGAAACGTCGCCTCGACCTGGATCTCCGCGATCATCTCGGCGATGCCGTCCATCACCTGCTTGCGGGTGATGACATGCGCGCCCGCCTCCATCAGCTCGGCCACGGTCTTGCCGTCGCGCGCGCCTTCGACGATGAAGTCGGTGATCAGCGCCACCGCCTCCGGATGGTTGAGCTTGACGCCGCGCTCGAGGCGCCGCCGCGCCACGATCGCCGCCATCGCGACCAGCAGCTTGTCCTTTTCCCGGGGAGTCAGATTCATGGTTCACTCGTTCAATTGAGCCACAGCCGCGGCAGCGCCGTGCCGCGGATCGCCGACAGCACCGCCGACCAGATCGTGCCGCAGCGCGGCGCCGTCGGCCGCGCACAGCCGCACCACCGCAAAGCCGTTCCAGCCGACGCGCCGACCTCGCCGCGGAAACTGTCGCCGAGCGCGCGCACCGCCGCAATGGCCGTGTCGTCGCCGGGCACCACCAGCACGGTCGCGACCGCGATCGCCGCCGTTCGCCACCGCCGGCTGCGCGAGCTTCGCCGCAACGCCGCCGTCGAGCCGCATCGCCTCGGCGTGGATGAGCCGCCCGCCGCGCCGCACCCGCCAGCGGTCGAGCGAGCGCGCCGTCCTCGACCGTCTCGCCCATGCCGGAGCGCCCGAACACCACCGCCTCGGCCATGACCAGGCGCGCATCGTCCGCCAGATCGACCTCGATCGAGCGGGAGAGCCGCGCGCGGTCGAACAGGATCGTCTCCTGCGGCAGCCAGGCGAGCGCCGCGCCGGCCGCCACCGTCAGCTTCGCCTCCACAGCGGTCTCCGGCCCCAGCGTCCGATAGACCTTCTCGGCCGCCGCGGTGGTGACGACGAGCCGCGCCTGCGCCTCGACCGTGACATCGACCGCGAAGCGATCGCCGCCCGCCATTCCGCCCGCGGTGTTGACGATCACCGCCTCGAGTTCCTCGCTCGGCGCGCCCGGACAGCGCACCCGCAGCGAGCCGTGCTCATGCACGCGCGCGCGGCGCGTGATGCCGTCCGCCGCCCGCACCGTCAGCGCGATCTTTCCGACGGCGCGATTGGCCGCGAAGGTCGCCGACGCGCGATCCGCAACCAAGGTGCTCGCCACCATCCCGGCCCTTTCCACCGTCATGGCCGGGCTTTGTCGGGCATGACGGAAATCGACTACAGCGCCAGCGCCCGGCGCAGCGCCGCCTCGTCCAGGTCCGCGCGGCTGGACGAATAGACGATCGCGCCGCGGTCCATGGCGATGAAATGATCGCCAAGTTCCTGGGCAAAGTCGAGATACTGCTCGACCAGCACCACCGCCATCTGCCCGAGATTGCGCAGATAGCCGATGGCGCGGCCGATATCCTTGATGATCGACGGCTGGATGCCCTCGGTCGGCTCGTCGAGCAGCAGGACCCGCGGCCGCATCACCAGCGCGCGGCCGATCGCCAATTGCTGCTGCTGGCCGCCCGAGAGGTCGCCGCCGCGCCGGCGCAGCATGCCGTTGAGCACCGGAAACAGCGAGAACACGTCGTCCGGGATCGAGCGGTTTGCGCGTTCGAGCGGCGCGAAGCCGGTCTTGAGGTTCTCTTCGACCGTCAGCAGCGGAAAGATCTCGCGCCCCTGCGGCACGTAGGCGATGCCGCGCCGGGCGCGCTCCTCGGGCCGCAGCCGCGTGATGTCGGCGCCGTCGAGCGTGATCGAGCCCTTGCTGATCGCCTGCTGGCCGGCGAGCGCATCGAGCAGGCTGGTCTTGCCGACGCCGTTGCGCCCCAGCACGCACGTCACCTTGCCGGGCTCGGCGGTGAGCGAGACGCTGCGCAGCGCCTGCGCGGCGCCGTAGTGCAGATCGATGGCGTCGACTTCGAGCATGCTGCGTCACCTCGGCCTCATCCTTCGAGACGCCCGCGACGCGGGCTCCTCAGGATGAGGGTCAAACTCCAGTCTTTCCCCTCATCCTGAGGAGGCCCGAAGGGCCGTCTCGAAGGATGAAGGCCCGGATCATCGTCCCAAGTACACCTCGACCACGCGCTCGTTCTGCGAGACCTGGTCGATGGTGCCCTCCGCCAGCACCGAGCCCTCGTGCAGGCACGTCACCTTGACGCCGAGCTCGCGCACGAACGTCATGTCGTGCTCCACCACCACCACGGTCCGCTCGCGGTTGATCTCCTTGAGCAGTTCGGCGGTCTGGCGCGTCTCGTTGTCGGTCATGCCGGCGACCGGCTCGTCGACCAGCAACAGTTTTGGCTCCTGCGCCAGGAGCATGCCGATCTCCAGCCACTGCTTCTGGCCGTGCGACAGCGAGCCCGCCACCCGTTCGCGCAGCGCGGCGAGCCGGATGACCTCGAGCAGGCTGTTGATGCGGCTCGCCTCCTCGGCGGTCTCCTGCCAGAACAAGGTCTTGCGCACGCGCCGGTCGCCCTTCAGCGCGAGCGCGATGTTGTCCTCGACCGTATGCATGTCGAAGACCGTGGGCTTCTGGAACTTGCGGCCGATGCCGAGGAGCGCGATCTGGGTCTCGTCGAGGCGCGAGAGGTCGTACGAGCCGTCGAAATAGACGTCGCCCGTATCCGGCCTGGTCTTGCCGGTCACCACGTCCATCATGGTGGTCTTGCCGGCGCCGTTCGGCCCGATGATCGCGCGCATCTCGCCCGGCTCGATCGTGAACGAAAGATTGTTGAGCGCACGGAAGCCGTCGAACGAGACGCTGACGCCGTCGAGATAGAGAAGCGCGTTGGTGGTGCGCGGATCCATCGCCTACTCCGCCGCCCGTGGCGCCGCAGCCGGAACCGGCTGAGCCGTGTTGCCGCCTGTCCCGGCAGACTTGCGCGAGGCCTGCCACTCCTCCCACCAGTGCTGCAGGGTTCCGACCACTCCGCGCGGCAACAGCAGCGTCACCAGGATGAACAGACCGCCGAGCGCAAACAGCCAGTACGGCGCCAGCGCCACCGTCTCCTTCGGCGTCGCAAAGAAGCCGAACAGCAGCGCACCGAAGATCGCGCCGAGCGGCCAGGCGTGCCAGCTCATGCCCATGGCGATCAGGATGAACAGGCCGGCAAGCAGGAACGGCCCGTTGGTGACCAGGCTCGGGGGCAGGAGCCACGCCCCCAAGCCGAGCACGACGCCGGCCAGTACGCCGACCAGCGTCTGCCGCTGCCGCCATACGATCAGGGCAGTGACCGCGAGCGTGATGGCGCCCATCAGCCAATAGGGCACGAGATTGCCGGAGGTGAAGAACGTCTTGCCGTAGTTGACCAGGATCGCGCCGACCACCGCGCCGGAGAGCGTGCCGCGGCCGCCGACCGCGACCCAGATCACGGCTTCGATCGAATTGGCCGGCGAGAACTCGCTCGGATTGATAATTCCGACTTGCGGCACAAACAGCGCGCCGGCGACGCCGGCCATGCAGGCCGACAGCGTGAACACGAACAGCTTGTAGGCCTCGACCCGGTAACCGAGAAAGCGCGTGCGCGCCTCGGCGTCGCGGATCGCGACCAGCACCTTGCCGAGCTTCGAACTGACGATGAAGCGGCACATGATGAACCCGAGCATCAGCGCCAGCGCCGAAATGAAAAACAGCGCCGCACGCGTGCCCGGCGCCTGCACGTTGAAGCCGAGGATGTCCTTGAAATCGGTCAGGCCGTTGTTGCCGCCGAAGCCGAAATTGTTGCGGAAGAAGCCGAGCAGCAGCGCGTAGGTGAGCGCCTGGGTGATGATGGAGAGATAAACGCCGGTCACGCGGCTTCTGAACGCGAACCAGCCGAACACGAAGGCGAGCGCGCCCGGCACCAGCACGACCATCAGCATCGCGTAGGGGAAATACTGGAAGCCCCACCAGTAGACCGGCAGCTCCGGCCAGTTCAGGAACACCATGAAGTCCGGCAGGATCGGGTTGGCGTAGACGCCGCGGGTCCCGATCTGCCGCATCAGGTACATGCCCATGGCGTAGCCGCCGAGCGCGAAGAACGCGCCGTGGCCGAGCGAGAGAATGCCGGCATAGCCCCAGATCAGGTCGATCGAGAGCGCCAGCAGCGCGTAGCAGAGATACTTGCCGAACAGCGCGACGTAGTAGGCCGACAGATGGAACGGCGAGGACGGCGGCAGCGCCAGGTTGGCGAGCGGCACCAGTACGGCGATCGCCGCCATGATGATCAGGAAGGCTATCGCGCCGCGATCGAGCGTGCGGATGAGGTAACCGCCGGTCATGCCTCCACCGCCCGGCCGCGCAACGCGAACAGGCCGCGCGGACGCTTCTGAATGAACAGGATGATCAGCACCAGGATCGCGATCTTGGCGAGCACCGCGCCCGCATAGGGCTCGAGGAACTTGTTGGCGATGCCGAGCGTGAAGGCGCCGACCAGCGTGCCCCACAGGTTGCCGACGCCGCCGAACACCACGACCATGAACGAGTCGATGATGTAACCCTGCCCGAGGTTCGGGCTGACGTTGTCGATCTGCGACAGCGCCACGCCGGCGAGGCCGGCGATGCCGGAGCCGAGCCCGAAGGTGAGCGCGTCGATGCGCGCGGTGCGGATGCCCATCGACGCCGCCATGGCGCGGTTCTGCGTCACCGCCCGCATCTCGAGCCCGAGCCGCGTGAAGCGCAGCAGCGCCAGCAGCCCGACGAAGATCAGCAGCGTGAACACGATGATCCACATCCGGTTGTAGGTGATGGTGATGTGGCCGACCTCGAACGCGCCGCTCATCCAGGACGGATTGCCGACGTCCTTGTTGGTCGGACCGAACGCGGTGCGCACCACCTGCTGCAGGATCAGCGACAGGCCCCAGGTGGCCAGCAGCGTCTCGAGCGGACGCCCGTACAGGAACCGGATGATGCCGCGCTCGATCAGAATGCCGATCGAGCCGGAAACGATGAAGGCGAGCGGGATCGCTATCCCGAGCGAATAGTCGAACAGCGCCGGATTGTAGTTCCGGATCAGCTCCTGCACCACGAAGGTGGTGTAGGCGCCGAGCATGACCATCTCGCCGTGCGCCATGTTGATCACGCCCATCACGCCGAACGTGATGGCGAGCCCGATGGCGGCGAGCAGCAGCACCGAGCCGAGCGACAGCCCGTACCAGGTGTTCTGGATCGCGGTCCACAGCGCGAGGCTGTTCTGAATCGAGGCGATGGCGTCGGCCGCGGCCTTCTTGACCGCCGGCGAGGCGCTCGCCGGCAGGCCGCCGAGCACGCCGAGCGCATCCTGGTCGCCGCGCTTGCGCACGATTTCGATCGCGTCGATCTTCTCGGCCTCCGGCGTGCCGTCGATGTAGAGCACCACCGCGGCGCGCGCCTCGAGCAGCGCCTGCTTCACCCGCGGGTCCTGCTCTCTTGCAATGGCCTGTTCGAGCGCCTCGCGCGCGTTCGGGTCGCGCGACTTGAATACGGACTGCGCCGCCTCCATGCGCTTCGCCGGATCGGGCGACAGCAGCGTCAGGCTGCCGAGCGTGGCGGAAACCAGTCCCCGCAGGCGGTTGTTGAGCCGCACCGGCGCGAGATCGGCCGGCGGCGCTTCCGTCAGCGCCGCGCCGGTCGCCGCGTCAAAAAGCTTGTCGTCCTTGTCCTTGTAGAACACGCGCTTGGCCGACGCGCTGAACATGAGCCGGCCGTCCTGCAGCGCGGTCATCACGGTCGCGGCCAGCGGATTGCCGCTCACGGCAACGCCGTTGATGCCTTCCGTGGTGTCGGCGTAACTGTCGGTGGTGAAGTGGACGAGGGCGTCCTCGTAGGGGCCCGCCTGAGCGGTCGCGCATAGCGCAGCCAGCATCCCAATCGCGAAGAGGAAAGCCGTCCAGCGATTGCGAAAAGCACGCATTCCCATAGTCCCGGCATTGAATGGGAGGCGGCTCGTCGCCGCCTCCCCTTGTTATCATGCCAGCCTCGCGGCCACTAGCCGCCGCACTTCTTGGTGACGGTGTTGTAGTTGCCGCACTTGAGCGTCACCCAGTCGGCCTCGAGGTCCTTCGAGCCCGGCAGGAAGTCCGACCAGGCGTCGCCCGGCACCAGGCCCGGCGTCTTCCAGACCACGTCGAACTGGCCGTCGCCGCGCACCTCGCCGATGAACACCGGCTTGGTGATGTGGTGGTTCGGCAGCATCTTCGAGGTTCCGCCCGTGAGGTTCGGCGCCTCGATGCCCGGCAGCGCGTCGATCACCTTGTCGGGGTCGGTCGACTTCACCTTCTCGACCGCCTTCACCCACATGGCGAAGCCGATCACGTGGGCTTCCATCGGGTCGTTGGTGACGCGCTTGGGGTTCTTGGTGAACGCCTGCCAGGTCTTGATGAACTGGGCGTTGATCGGCGCCTTGTCCGACATGAAGTAGTTCCAGGCCGCCAGATGTCCGACCAGCGGCTTGGTGTCGAGACCGGCGAGCTCTTCCTCGCCGACCGAGAACGCCACCACCGGAATGTCGGTGGCCTTGATGCCGGCGTTGCCCAGCTCCTTGTAGAACGGCACGTTGGCGTCGCCGTTGATGGTCGAGACGACCGCCGTCTTCTTGCCGGCCGAGCCGAACTTCTTGATGTCCGACACGATGGTCTGCCAGTCGGAGTGCCCGAACGGCGTGTAGTTGATCATGATGTCGGCGTCAGCGACGCCCTTCGCCTTCAGGTAGGCTTCGAGAATCTTGTTGGTGGTGCGCGGATAGACGTAGTCGGTGCCCGCGAGCACCCAGCGCTTCACGTCGCCGCCGTCCTTGGACATCAGGTAGTCGACCGCCGGGATCGCCTGCTGGTTCGGAGCTGCGCCGGTGTAGAACACGTTGCGCTCGCTCTCCTCGCCTTCGTACTGCACCGGATAGAACAGGATGTTGTTGAGCTCCTTGAACACCGGCAGCACCGACTTGCGCGACACCGAGGTCCAGCAGCCGAACACCGCGACGACCTTGTCCTTGGTGATCAGTTCGCGCGCCTTCTCGGCGAACAGCGGCCAGTTCGAGGCGGGATCGACCACCACGGCTTCGAGCTTCTTGCCGAGCAGCCCGCCTTTCTTGTTCTGCTCCTCGATCAGCATCAGCATGACGTCCTTCAGCGTCGTCTCGCTGATCGCCATGGTGCCGGAGAGCGAGTGCAGAATTCCGACCTTGATGGTGTCTTGAGCCTTGGCGGGAAGCGCCGCCAGGAATCCGAGCGCAATTCCCGCCGTGGCGGTTAGCAGTCCTCGCATGAACGGTCGCCTGGCGACCGTGCCTAGGGGTTTGAACATCGCGATGTCCTTCTGTTGACGCGCGCAGACAGCCTGCGTCTGTCGGGGGAAATCCTGACGGCTGCCCACACCGGCGGAATCGCAAACCGCGTGCCAATCGCCGCAAACGAGGCAAGTCTTTGCTGACTCGCGATGATCCGGCCCGTTTCCATGGATTTCGAGGAGTTCGGCTCACCGCGAGTGACCGGCGAATGAGCGCCTTGCCTACAAATTGAGCACGACCCTCAGGCCGGGCTCAATCCCACCTGTAATTCGGCATAACGAAATGAAATCATTACAGAAATTGAGAGGATCGCCCCGCCGCCTCAGCGCCGCGGCGGCTTGGCGGCGAACTCCGAGCCGCGCACGCACATGCCGCCCGCGCGGGTCCTGCCAGAGCTTCTCGGTCGCATGCAGATGGCCGATCGCGCGCGCGACGGTGCGGAAATCGTAGGTCGAAAACCGCTCGGCGATGTCGGTGTAGTAGAGCGGCTGCTTGGCGATGGCGTCGAGGATCTGGTTCGCCAGCACCGCGGCGACCGCGTCGTCGCCGTGCTCGCCCGTCTTGTCGGCCTTGCCGCTTGACGTAGTCGTCGATCTTGGCCGTGTCCGCATACGCATAGGTGATGCGCTCGTAGTGCTCCTTCGGGATGCCCTCCGGGATGGTGGCGTCGATGCCGACCTTGGCGCCGGTCGGCACCACGCCGAAGCCCTGCGGCAGGCTCGGATCGAGCGGCTTCGCCCGCGCATTGCCGACGATCATCATGTCCTTGTCGCCCTGCACGCGGGTCGCGATCGCCCATTCGACCTCGATCGGGTCGAACACGTCGATGTCGTCGTCGACCACCACGACGTGCTTGAGATCCATCACCGAGAGCGCCGCGAGCAGCGCGTTCTTCGCCTCGCCCGGCTGCTTCTTGATCGAGATCACCGCGTGCCAGAACGCGCAGCCGCCGAGCGTGACGTTGATGTCCTTGACCGTGCACGCCCGCGGTCTTGCAGCGCCGGTGCGGATCGCCGTGTAGCGCGTCGGCGCCGCCAGCCAGGTGTTCTCCCACGGCATGTGCAGGTTGTAGTAGATCGCGTCCTTGCGCATCGAGATCGCCTTGATGCGCACCAGCGGGTTCCAGTGCAGCCCGCCCATCAGCCGGGTGAACTCGCCGAAGCGGCCTTCCGGCCAGGTCCAGCCGGTCGGCAGGATTTCCGCCTCCAGCACGATCTCGGCGTCCGCGATGTAGGGCAGGTCGATGGTCTGAGCAGGGCGCCAGCTCGACCGGCGCGCCGCGGATGCCGCCGGCGATCGCCATCTCGTCGACGCCGAGCGGCGCGCGATAGCCCGAGCCGGTGATCTCGATCGGATGCGTGCCGATGCGAGATCGAGATCGGCAGCGGCTCCTTGCGCTCGAGCGCGCGCTGCGCGAACAGCCGCATGTTGTTGGGCGTGACGATGTCGATGCCGGTGAGGCTCTTTTCCTTGACGATGAAGCGATAGATGCCGCAGTTGATGCCGAGCTCGGGATCGCGCGCGATCACCACGCCGGCGGTGATCATCGGCCCGCCGTCGTAGATCGACGACATCGGGATCGGCAGCTTGTAGAGATCGACGTCGTCGCCGACCAGCGTCACCTCGCGCGTCGGCGAGGTCTTGACGTATTTGGGCGGGATCGGCTCGGTCGATGCCGTGCGTGAGCTTGTCCTCGATCTCGCGGAAGGTCTCGCAGCCGAGCGCCATGATGGCGCGCTCGCGGCGTGCGGATGATGCCGGAGACCACCGGCATGTCGTAGCCGATCACCTTGTGGAAATAGAGCGCGGTCTTGGCCTGGTCGACCAGCGTGGCGATGTGGCGGATGTCGACCGGCTGATGCAGGTCGACCAGCTCGCCGGTCTGCCGCAGGCGGTCGAGGAACTGGCGGAAATTCTCTTGCATCGCGCTGGTCTCCGAAAGACGCAGCTGTCGCGCCGCGGTTGTTGGCGGGCCTCGCCTTAAGCTACTTAGACCGGACGCGCACGGCAATCCAGGCGGCGACGATGAGGGACCGTAGCGGCGTGAGCGACAAGACCATGAAGGCGCTGGTTCTGCGCAAGCACGGCAGGCTCGACGATCTGGAGGTCGTCACCGACTATCCGCTGCCGACGGCCGTCGACGGCCATGTGGTGATCCGGGTGCGGCGCCTCCTCGTTCAACTACCACGACGTGTTCACGGTGCAAGGGCATGCCGGGCATCAAGGTGCCGCTGCCGGTGATCATCGGCCTCGACATGGCGGGCGAGATCGCCGAGGTCGGCGCCGGCGTCACCGGCTGGAAGGCCGGCGACCGCGTGCTGGTCAATCCGCTCAACAAGAAGAAGGGCCTGATGGGCGAGATGCTCGACGGCGGCATGGCGGAATACTGCCTGGTCGCCGCCGATCAGCTCGTCGCCATGCCCGACGGCGTGACCTTCGAGCAGGCGGCCGTCGCTGCCGGTCGCCTACGGCACCGCGCACCGCATGCTGATCACCCACAACACCGTGAAGAAGGGCGAGCGCGTGCTGGTGCTCGGCGCCTCGCGGCGGCGTCGGCACCGGCTGCGTCATCCTCGCCAAGCTGCTCGGCGCCGAGGTGATCGCCTGCGCGTCGAGCGACGAGAAGCTGCGACGCGCTGAAGGAGATCGGCGCCGACGAGGTGATCAACTACACCAAGACCGATTTCTCGAAATGGGCGGTCGAGAAATACGGCAAGCCGCAGCGCCGCACCTACGAGGGCGGCGTCGACGTGGTGATCAACTTCACCGGCGGCGACACCTGGCTGCCGTCGCTGCGCTGCCTCAAGCGCGGCGGCAAGCTTCTGGTCTGCGGCGCCACCGCCGGCTACGACCCGAAGGAGGATCTGCGCTACGTCTGGAGCTTCGAGCTCAAGATCATCGGCTCGAACAGCTTCTACGACGACGATCTCGCAGGCGCTGATGAAGCTGATCGCAGACGGCAAGATCAAGCCGGTGATCGACAAGGTGCTGCCGCTCGAACAGGCCGCCGAGGGCCTGCGCCTGATCCAGGACCGCGAGGTGATCGGCAAGGTGGTGGTGACGCCGTGAGCGTGAAGCTGCGAACGATGACGACTGTCGAGAAGGTGCAGGCGCTGATCACCCGCGCGCCCTATCACCAATGGCTCGGCCTCAAGGTGATCGCGGTGCACGACGACGGCATCGAGCTCAAGGCCACCTGGCGCGAGGAGTGGGTGGTCAACCCCGAGCGCCGCTACACCCATGGCGGCGTGCTGGCGGCGCTGATCGATCTCGGCGCCGACTGGGCGATGGTGCAAGAAGCTCGGCCGCGGCGTGCCGACCATCGACATGCGCGTCGACTATCACGCCGCGGCGATGCCGGGCGATCTCACCATCAAGGGCAAGATCGTGCGCATGGGCGGCCAGTTCTCGACCGCCGAGGCGCACGTCTTCGACGCGCAGGGCAAGCTGCTGGCGAGCGGCCGCGGCACCTACTTCACCGCGCCGCCGAAGGCGTACGTGGCATGGCGGCTGTCCCGGATCCGCTAGGGAGGCACGGCCTCCTGCGAGATCACCGGACTCGCCGCTTCGCGCGGCCCGGAATGACGAGCGAAATGTCATGACCACCTTCACCAATCTCGGCGACCTGATCCGCCGCGACCGCGACCTGAGCAAGGTCGCGATCATCGATCTCGGCGGCGAGACAGCCCCGCGCGAATTCACCTACGCGCAGCTCGACGCCATGGCGAACGGCGTCGCGCGCGCGCTCGCTCAAGCGCGGGCTCGCGCGCGGCGACCGCGTCGCATCCTCTCCGCCAATCGCACCGAATATCTCGCCGCCTATTTCGGCATCATGCGCGCCGGCCTGGTCGCGGTGCCGGTGAACTTCCAGTTCCCGCGCGCAGACCATCCATTTCATCCTGAGCGACGCCGGCGCGAAGCTCGTGTTCTGCGACGCGGCGCGCCGCGCCGACTGCCCGCCCGGCCTGCCGGTGGTCTGCTTCGGCGGCGACGGCGCGGAGAGCTTCGACGCGCTTCCTCGATCCCGGTCCGTTCGACGCCGTCGTGCCGGCGCCGCACGAGCCGGCGATGTTTCTCTACACCTCGGGCTCGACCGGCACGCCGAAGGGCGTCGTGCTCTCGCACCAGAGCCACCTCTGGGTGGTGGAGACCCGGCTCGCAGCCCGGACTCGACCGCCACCGCTATCTGATCGCGGCGCCGCTCTATCACATGAACGCGCTCGCGCTGTCGAAGCTCGCCTGCGCGGCGCACGCCACCATCGTGCTGCTGCCGCAGTTCAACGCGCCCGCCTATATCGAGGCGATCGGCCGCTATCGCTCCACCTGGCTCACCGCGGTGCCGCCGATGATCGCCATGATGCTGCGCGAGCGCGATCTGCTGGCGCGCACCGATCTCTCCAGCGTCGAGTTCATCCGCATGGGCTCGGCGCCGGTGAGCCAGAGCCTGATGCAGGCGATCCACGCGGCGCTGCCGCAGGCGGCCGTGACCAACGCCTACGGCACCACCGAAGCCGGGCCGGTGGTGTTCGGCCCGCATCCGCAAGGGACTGCCGCAGCCGGAGATGTCGGTCGGCTATCCGCATCCGCAGGTCGCAGCTTCGGCTGGTCGACGGCGACAACCGCGAACGCCGACCAGGGCGTGCTCGAAATGAAGTGCCCGGCGCTGATGAACGGCTATCACAACCGCCCGAACCTGCAAGCCGCCGTTCACCGCCGGACGGCTTCTACATCACCGGCGACGTGTTGCGCCGCGACGCCGACGGCTTTCACTATTTCGTCGGCCGCACCGACGACATGTTCGTGTCCGGCGGCGAGAACATCTATCCGGCCGACGTCGAGCGCATGCTGGAGCGCCATCCCGGACGTCGCGCAGGCGCCGTGGTGCCGGTCGACGACGACATCAAGGGCCAGAAGCCGGTCGCGTTCGTGGTGCCGAAGGCCGACCACGCGCCGACCGAGGACGAGATCAAGCAGTTCGCGCTCGCCAACGCGCCGGCCTATGCGCATCCGCGCTTCGTCTGGTTCGTCGACGAGCTGCCGCTCGCCTCGACCAACAAGGTCGACCGCAATGCGCTCAAGCGCATGGCCGGCGAACGCGTGGCGGCGCGGCGCGCTGATCGCGCTCACTGCTTCAGGCCCGCCGCCTTCACCACCGGGGCCCAGCGCACGACCTCCTCGGCCAGGAACGCACGCGTCTTCTCCGAATCGGAATCCAGCACCGCCTCGAGCCCGGCCTGCGCGAACACCTTCTGGAATTCCGGGTCGGTCATCGCCTTGCGGGTCGCCTCGGCGATGCGCTCGACGATCGGCTTCGGCGTCGCCGCCGGCGCGAACAGGCCGAGCGCGAGGAGCCCGATCATGCCGGGCACGCCTTCCTCGATCGAGGTCGGGATCTCCGGCAGCGCCGCGAGCCGCTGCGCGCCGTTGACCGACAGGATGCGGATCTTGCCGGCTGCGGTGCAGCTCGATCACCTGGCCGGTGATGTTCGGCGTCATCGCCGGAATGTGCCCGCTGACCAGGTCGGTGATGCCCGGCCCGGCGCCCTTGTACGGGATGTGCACCAGGTCCGAGAGGCCGGTGAGCAGCTTGAACAGCTCGCCCGACAGGTGGCTCATCGTGCCGGTGCCGGCCGAGCCGTACGACAGCTTGCCCGGATTGGCCTTGGCGTAGGCGACGAACTCCTTGATGGTCTTCACCGGCACGTCGGCGTGCACCACGATCGACGTGGTCGACACCGCGAGCAGCGCGATCGGCATGAAGTCCTTGACCGGATCGTACGGCACCTTCGGCATGGTCATCGGGTTGAGCACCAGCGTGCTGGTGCTGCCGAGCAGCAGCGTGTGCCCGTCCGGCTGCGCGCGGGCGACGTCCAGCACCGCGATGGTGCCGCCGGCGCCGCCCTGGTTCTCGACGAACACGGTGCCGAGCAGCGGGCGCATGCGCTCCGCCCATTGCCGGCCGACCACGTCGTTCACGCCGCCGGCCGAGAACGCCACCATCAGCTTGATCGGCCGCTCGGGAAATTTGCCCTGCGCGCGCGCCGGAAACGGCCGCAGCGCCGCGGCCGCGAGCGCGGCCGTGCCGAAGGCCAGAACGTCGCGGCGTTTCATCGTATGTCCTCGTTGCCCGGACCGTGTATGGAGTGGCACCTTATCGCCAAAAGCGGCCGCGCGATGACAGTCCAGGCCTGCGGCAAATTGGGCCGTCCGTCCGGCCGAATCGAGGAGCGTTCCATTGTCCGACCCGCATAACGCCGACCGCCAGCTTGCCGCTCGGCGGCGAAATCTTCCTCGATCATGTCGCCCACTTCGTGCGCGACCCGCAGGCGGCGAGCGCCGCGCTTGCGCGCGCAGGCTTCACCACCGCGCCGCTGTCGGTGCAGGTCAATCCCGATCCCGCGGGCGGGCCGCCGCAGCCGACCGGCACCGGCAACGTCACCGCGATGTTCAAGCGCGGCTATATCGAGGTGCTGTTCAAGACCGCCGACACCCCGCTCGGCCGCGAGTTCGACGCCGCGTTCGCGCGCTATCCGGGCATCCACCTCGCCGCCTTCGCAACCGCCGACGCCGAGCGCGAGCATGCCCGCCTCGGCAGCGCGGGCTTCCGCATGCGCCCGCTGGTGCAGATGCAGCGCCCGCTCGATATCGACGGCACGCCCGGCACCGCCGCCTTCACGCTCGCGCGCGTCGAAGCGGGCGAGATGGCGGAAGGCCGCATCCAGATGCTCACCCACCGCACCGAGCACGCGGTCTGGCAGCCGCGCTGGCTCGCGCATCGCAATGGCGCAATCGGCCTCGCCAGCGTGACGATCGCGGTCGCCGATATCGACGAGGCGGCGCGGCGCTACGCCCGCTTCACCGGGCGCGAGGCGAAGCCCGCCGCCGGCGGCGCGACCATCGCGCTCGACCGCGGGCGCGTCGAACTCGTCACACCGGACGCCTTCGCGCAGATGCTGCCCGAATGCCCGATCCCGTCGCTGCCGTTCATCGGCGCCTGCGAAATCCGGGTGGCGTCGCTCGCCCGGCTGGAGGCGGCCCTCGCCGCCGGAGGACTCAAGAGCCGCAACACGCCACGCGGGCTGGCCGTGCCGTTCCCCGAAGAGCTCGGCCAAGGCGTCTGGCTGTTCTCGGAATGAGCCGCGAACGCGGCCCGCGCTATTTCAACGCCACCATCGCGGTGACGTCGACCTCGACCATCATGCCGGGCCACGCGAGCTGGCTGATCGTCAAGAGCGTGTGCACCGGCATCGGCTGCGTGCCGAACACCTCGGCGCGGCATTTGCCGTAGTCGGGCTGATAGCGCACGTCGGTCAGATAGGTGACCATCTTGACGATGTCGCCGAACGTCGCGCCGTGCCGCTCCAGCAGCCGCTTGATCTTGTCGTAGGAGTACTTGCACTGCGCGGTGAAGTCGCCCTTGTGCAGGATCGTCCCGGCCGCGCCGTTCTCGTCTTCCGCGCCGATGCCGGCCAGGAAGACGGTCTTGGCCGGACCGGTGACGGTGACCGCCTCGGAAAAGCGTCCCTTGGTCCATTCCGAATAGTTGAAGTTCTTCTTCTCGAAGGCGGCCTGGCCGAGCGCTGCGGTCGCGGCGAATGCCGCCATCCCGGCCGCGGCCAAAAACATCACGGGCTTATGCACGATCGTCTCCGTCATGATTGCTGGACGGAGAAACCGTATTGCATCCGACCTTCGCGGAATACCCTCGTAGGGTGGGCAAAGCGAAGCGTGCCCACCTGTCTCGAGTTCGCGCGAAAACGTGAAGCAGCAGGTGGGCTCGGCGCTTCACGCCTTAGCCCACCCACCGTCGCTCGTCACTTCGGCGCGCTTGGAGCCGCGCTGCCGGGAGCCGCGCTCGCATCGTCGTCGTCATCATCATCGTCGTCGTCATCGTCCGCCGCGGCGGCGGTGCCTTGGGTCGCGGGTGCCGGAGCCGCAGCCGGTGCGGGCGCCGCGGGCGCGGCCGCGTTCGCGACCAGGCCGGGACCGGGGGTGAGCGTGGAGGCTTTCGCCGGAAGCCCAGGGCCCGGCTGTAGCGTTCCGGCGTCCGCGAGCGGAGCAGCCAAGCTGAGCGCAAACGCGGCAACCGCCGCGCAAAGGATCGTTTTCATCGACATAGCTGATCTCCCGAGATGTTTGGTGTCGCCCGATCCCGGACCTTAGGGAGCGCTAGGCCGGGCCGCTGTGATTGCGATCACAAAACTGCTGAAGGCGTGCCGGGTCGCACTCTGCTACGCAGGCACATTCGTAGGGTGGGCAAAGCGAAGCGTGCCCACCACTTCGAAAGTTCCAGGTTGCGAGAAACAAGACGTGGGCTCGGCGCTTCGCGCCTTAGCCCACCCTACGGGCGCTGCATTTGATGCAACGCCGCCCGCTACTCCGCCGCCGTCTGCCGCAGGCCCAGCTCGCGCAGCGAGCGGTCGATCCACAGCCGCGTCAGCTTCTCCTGCACGCCGTTCTGGCCGAGCCGCGCCGCGCAGGTTGCCGAAGTCGACGCGGTCGAGGTCCTGGTCCTGGTTGAAGCAGGAGAACACCACGCTCTCGACGCCGGTCTGCGGATCGCGATGCACCTGCAGGCACTGCGCGCAGATTTCCTTCATCATGCACTGCATCGGCGAGTTGATCGAGCGCGATCGCCTTGTGGCCGGGCTTGAGATGCTGCGCCAGGATGCCCTGCCGCGCCCGCGCCACCGCCGCCATCATGCCGTCGGAGCCGATCGCGATCACGCGGTCGACGTCGCCGAGCGCAATCGGCTGCGCGCCGAGCTGCCCCGAGCCGTAGGCGTCGATCGCCGCGACGATGTTGCCGACGAAGGCGCGGTCCTGCGGCCGCGTCGCGCGTGAAGCCCGGCGCCTCGTCGCAGCACCACACGATGGCGTCGGCGGCGCGCTCGATCTCCTCGACCTTGTAGCGGTCGACGACGCGCTTGTAGCCGGCGAAATAGATCACGCGGCTGCCGTTGCGCGCGCAGCGCCTGCCCGATCGAGAACAGCACCGCGTTGCCGAGCCCGCCGCCGATCAGCAGCACCGTTTCGCCGGACGGCGTCTCGGTCGGCTGGCCGGTCGGGCCCATCAGCACCACCGGCTCGCCCGGCTCGAGCTGCGCGCACAGATCGGACGAGCCGCCCATTTCGAGCACGATGGTCGAGAGCAGGCCCTGCTCGCGGTCGACCGACGCGCCGGTGAGCGCGAGGCCTTCCATGGCGAGCCGCGTGCCGTCGGTGCTGTGCGACAGCGTCTCGTAGTTCTGCAGGCGATAGAACTGGCCGGGCTGGAAGGCGCGCGCCGCCATCGGCGCCCGCACCACCACCTCGACGATGTTGGGCGTGAGCCGGTGGATCGCGTGCACCGTCGCGCGCAGCTCGTCGTCGAGGCGCTTGATGAGCGCATCGGGCGCGACATCCGACGGCGCCTGCCGCGCCAGCGTGCGGCTGACCACCGGATAGCCCTGCTTGGCGCTCGCCATCGCCTTGACGACGTTGCCGGCAAACGACGGATGCAGGTCGCCGAAGAAGCTGATGGCGCGGCCGTCGGGCCGCAGACTCATCAGCACGTGCGCGGCCGACGGCTTGGTCACGCGCTCGGGCTTCACCTGCGCGGCCGTTCTCGTCGAAGGCCTGGAAATATTTGCCGTCGATCGAGACGTGCTGCGGCTCTTCGCGTCCGAGCACGGTGTTGGGCTGGGTGCCGGCCGCGACCAGGATCGACGCGCGCCGGGATGTCGAGCTCGCGCGGCGGCGCGCCTGGATCGCTGTCGGCTTCCGCCGTCGAGCGATACCCGCAGCGCGCGCGCCCGGCCGAACTCGTCGAGCAGCACCTCCACCGGCGTCAGCTGCTCGGCGAAGCGGATGCCCTCCTCCAGCGCCTTCGCGACTTCCTCGTGGTTGAGCGTGTAGCTCGGCGCGTCGATCAGGCGCCGGCGATAGGCGATGGTGGCGCCGCCCCACTGGCGCAGCAGTTCGACCAGCCGCGGCGCGCGCCCTTCGCTCGCGGCCGCCGCGCGCTCGGCGCGGATCTGCTGCGCATGATCGATGAACTCGGCCGCGGTCGCGGCCTCCTGCGCGGTCCAGCCGGCGCGCACCGCCGCCTCGCCGCGCTCGGCCACCAGTACTTCGTAGCGGCTCAGGAATTTCTCGACCTGCAGCGGATAATAGGCGAGCGCCTCGGTCGCGGTGTCGATCGCGGTCAGCCCGCCGCCGATCACCACCACCGGCAGGCGTATCTGCAGGTTGGCGACGCTGTCGGTCTTGGCCGGCGCCGGTGAGCTGCAGCGCCATCAGGAAGTCGGACGCCTGGCGCACGCCGGCGCGCGAGCCCGTTCTTCATCGGCACGATGGTCGGCCGGCCGGCGCCGGCGCACAGCGCGATATGGTCGAAGCCCGACCGCGAACGCGCTGTCGATGGTCAGCGCGCCGCCGAAGCGCACGCCGCCGAACATCTTGAATTCCTGGCGGCGCTCCAGCAGCAGCCGGATCAGCTTGAGGAAGTTCTTGTCCCAGCGCACCGTGATGCCGTATTCGGCGACGCCGCCGAAGCCCGCCATCACCCGCGCGTCGAGCGGCTCGCGCAACTCGGCGACATCGCGGATCGGCACGAAACGGCATGCGCGCGCCGCGCGGATCGACGCCGGAAACGTCCGCCGCCAGCGGCTCGATCTTCAGCCCGTCGATCGCCACCACCGTGTGGCCGTCGTTCATCAGGTGATGCGCCAGCGTGAAGCCGGCGGGTCCGAGGCCCACGACCAGCACCTTGCAGCCGGTCGCCGGCTTCGGCAGCGGCCGGCGGATGTTGAGCGGATTCCAGCGCGTCAGCAGCGAATAGATCTCGAAGCCCCACGGCAGCGCCAGCACGTCCTTGAGCACGCGCGTCTCGACCTGCGGAATGTCGACCGGCTCCTGCTTCTGGTAGATGCAGGCCTTCATGCAGTCGTTGCAGATGCGGTGGCCGGTGGCCGCGCACATCGGGTTGTCGACGATCGCGATGGCGAGCGCGCCGAGCGTGTGGCCCTCGGCCGTCGGCGAGATTCATCTCGGAGATCTTCTCGTCGAGCGGGCAGCCGGCGAGCGTGACGCCGAACGGGCTCTTCTTGAACGCGCCGTCTTTCTCGCGCAGCCCCTTCGAGCACGAATCCTTGCCCTGGTTGTGACACCAGATGCAGTAGTTGGCGTGATCGAGCGCGCCGGTCAGATCCATGCCGGCATCGGTGAGCGCGAAGCCGTCGCGCGCGCGGCGATGCGCGTCCGGCAGCTTGAGCATGGTGACGCCGCCGACCACCTCGGTCTCGACCGGCACGAGATGCTGCGGATCGACCTTGTGCGGCAGCTTGAACAGCACGCCGGCCTTGTGCCGTTGCTGGCCTTGCGCCGTGTGCGTCGCCCAGGCGGCGTAGCGCGCGGCGAGATCGAGCGCGGCGGCGTGCTCGGCTTCGGCCTTGAGCCAGGCATCGACCTTCTGCGGCGAAGAGCAGCTCGGTGAGCGCGCCGCCGAGATGCGCCTCGAGCTCGCGGCGCAGCGCATCGCCGTCGAGCGCCGCCGCCTGCTCGGCGGTGATCTTCTTGGCGGCGCGGCGCTGCACGAACAGCCGCTTGACCGAATAGAGCGGCGCGAGCTCGCCGTGGCGAGCCTTCAGCGCATCGATGTCATCGGCGATGCCGAACAGCTCGCCGACGAAATCCTCCAGCGCGGGCGCGAGCGCGACGATCAGTTCCGACTCCGGCTTGCCGGCGATCTGTTCGGGCTGCGCCCGCGCCGCCATCAGCCGGTCGTGCAACGCGGTGTCGCGCGCCTTGAGGAAGGCGACGAATTTGGCGTCGAGGCGCACGAGTCCGTCGCGGCGATAGAGATCGCCGAATTCGAAGCCCGCACCGAGATTCAACACCTGTTTCGACAATCGCTCAGTCCCAGTTCGACAACCGATAAGCCCTGTTCGACGGCCGTTTCGACATCGATAAACCGTCGATAAAAGGCACTTCGAGAACCTTCCGTGCAGACCGGTTCAGCTTGCCAGGCCCGCAATCGGGAAATCGCCGCATCAGGCGGCCTTGAACCGGTCGATGACGTCGGCCGGAATCGGCAATGGTTTCAACTTGGTGGCGTCGTTCGGATCGCTCGCCGCCCAGACCCGGGTCTCCGCGCCTTCGACCGCCAGCGCGCCATCGATCGTGATGCGGTGCTGCACGTCGAAGCTCGACCGCCCGAACCGGCTGATCTCACTCGCGATTTCGACCACGTCGTTGAATTTCGCGGCCTTGTGGAAGCGGCCCTTGGTATCGACCAGCGGAATTCCGATGATCCCGAAGGCTCCCGCCAGATCCGCCGGCCGCACGCCCAGCGCCGCCTCGAACAGCAGCCAAGTGTTCCAGTCGAAGTATTCGAAGAAGCGGGCGTTGAACACGATGCCGGCGGGGTCGCAGTGCCCCCACTCGATCGCGAATTGCCGGCGGTGGACGAGATTGCCCATGGGCCTCAAGAGCGTTGTCGATTCAAGTCTGTTGCGGCCGGACAGAAACGCGGCTTTGCGGGCCGTGTCAACCGGCGCAGGCGGGATGATCCGCGAGGAATTTCATTCTACAAATCAACGATATAAGAGCGCCAGCCGCCCATCTTGGCGACGACCTCGACAGATGCGAATGTTCCGTCCGGCTCGTGGGAGATGAAACGTGACCCGTCTGCTGAACGCGGGCGAAATGCTCGCCGCCAACGCGCGGCTTTATCCGGACAAGATCGGCGCGCGCGACCTGGAGCGCGCGATGACGTTCCGGCAATGGAACGCGCGGGCCTGCCGCCTCGCCAATGCGCTCGCCGGGCTCGGCCTCAAGAAGGGCGAGCGCGTCGCCGTCCTCGCCTACAACTGCGTGGAATGGATGGAGATTTACGCCGCGACCGCCAAGGCGGGCCTGGTGGCGGTGCCGATCAACTTCCGGCTGGTGGCGCCGGAAATCCGCTACGTCATCGAGAATTGCGAGGCGGCCGCCCTGATCGTGCAGGACGAGCTTCTCGGCCCGATCGAGGACATCCGCCGCGACCTGCCGATTTCGGCGTCGAACTACATCCATTTCGGCGCCCGCCCCTGCCCGGCCGGCTACCGCGAGCTACGAGGACCTGCTGGCCGCCGGCCGTGACAGCGAGCCGGACATCCGCGTGCTGCCCGAAGACCCGTGGATGCTGATGTACACCTCGGGCACCACCGGACGCCCGAAAGGCGCCATCCGCAACCACCGCGGCGGCGCCCTGCTGTCGCTGGTGACCGAGATCGAGCTCGGCATCACGCGCCACGATACGGCGCTGCTGGTGATGCCGATGTGCCATGCCAATTCGTTGTATTTCTTCCAGAACTTCAGCTATTGCGGCGCCGCCTGCTCGGTCTATAGCCGCAAGCACTTCGATCCCGAGCACCTGGTGCACACGCTCGCCCACGACGGCGCGACCTTCACCTCACTGGTGCCGACCCACTACATCATGATGCTCGGCCTTTCGGCCGCGGTGCGCGAGAAATACGACGTCAGCCGGGTCAGCAAGCTGATGATCTCCTCGGCGCCCGCGCGCCGCGAAACCAAGCGCGAGATCATGGAGTTTTTCACGAATTCCGGCCTGTTCGAGCTCTACGGCTCGACCGAGGCCGGATGGGTGACGATGCTGCATCCCGACGAGCAGTTCATGAAGCTGGGCTCGGTCGGCCGCGAATGCGTCGGCTCCGCCCCGGTCAAGCTGCTCGACGAAGCCGGCAACGAGGTGCCGGACGGCGAAACCGGCGAACTCTATTCCTGCAACCCCTACACCTTCGACGGCTACTGGAAGCTGCCGGAAAAAACCAGAGGAAGCGTTTCGAGGCGATTACTGTACCGTCGGCGACATGGCGCGCCGCGACCCCGACGGCTACATCCACCTCGTCGACCGCAAGAGCAACATGATCATCTCGGGCGGCGAGAACGTCTATCCGTCCGAGGTCGAGGCGCTGCTCGGCTCAAACCCGGACGTCAAGGACGTCGCCGTCATCGGCGTGCCGGATCCCAAGTGGGGCGAGCGGGTGCATGCGGTCGTCATCCTGCGCGAGGGCAAGTCGCCGCCGCCCGGCGAACTGCTCGAATGGTGCAAGGACCGCATCGCCGGCTACAAGCGGCCGCGCTCGCTCTCGATCATCCGCGACGACGAGATGCCGCGCACGGCGACCGGGAAGATCCTGCATCGGGAACTCAGGGCGAGGCACGCAGCGCCGGGGTGGACGTCACGTAGCCTGATCGTCAGACTGCCACTTTGGCAACGTTGAACAAGCCAACACATTGGAGACGTCATGCAGGCCTTCGACTTTCCGCCGGAGTTCCGCAACAGCGACGTGCCGGTCAACGGCACCACGATCCACGTGCGGGTCGGAGGAACCGGACCGGCCGTGGTGCTCCTGCACGGTTACGGCGAAACCGGCGACATGTGGATTCCAATGGCGGCCGATCTCGCGCGCGATCATACCGTCGTGGTGCCCGACCTGCGCGGGATGGGGCTTTCGTCAAAGCCCGCAGGAGGCTTCGACAAGAAGACCCAGGCTGTCGACGTCGCGGGCGTGCTCGACCGCTTGAATATCGACCGCGCCGATCTCGTGACCCACGACATCGGCAACATGGTGGGCTATGCCTTTGCCGCGCAGTATCCCGAGCGGGTGACCCGCTTCGTTCTCATCGACGCTCCGTTGCCGGGCATCGGACCGTGGGACGAGATCCTGAAAAATCCGCTGCTCTGGCATTTCCGCTTCGGCGGGCCGGACATGGAGAGGCTGGTCGCAGGCCGCGAGCGCATCTATCTCGACCGCTTCTGGAACGAGTTCTCTGCCGATCCCGCTCGATTCACCGAGGCTGCCCGCGTGCACTATTCCAACCTGTACGCCATGCCGGGCGCAATGCACTCCGGCTTCATGCAGTTCGCTGCATTCGACCAGGATGCCATCGACAATCAGGGGTTTCTGGCAAAGGGCAAGCTGGCGATGCCGGTTCTGGCAATCGGCGGCGAGAAGTCGTTCGGCAAGACCATGGCGGACATCATGGGATTTGCGGCAAGCGACGTCCGCGGGGGCGTGATACCGGATTCCGGACATTGGATCATGGAGGAGAATCCGGCGGCAACGGTGGCCATGGTTCGGGCTTTTCTCGACGCGAAGGATTGAGCTGGCGTCAGGATTGCGCTTTCATTGCTTCCGGTGCCTGCTTCTTGAGCTTCCGCGCCACCGACGGCCTTGATAGCCTCGCCGGCTGTTGAGGTTGTCGGAGGGCCCATGACCGCACTGCACGACTCTCGCCGTACGTTTCTCGCTGTTGCGGCAGGCGCAATCACAAGCCCTGCGATCGTTGGAGGCGCATCCGCGCAATCAGGCATGACCATGAACGATCCCAGCGTGGTACGTGAGATCGAGGCGGCGTTCGCCGGATATGATCGCGCACTCGGCGCCAACGACGTCGCCGCGCTCAACGGCTATTTCCACGACAGTCCAGCCACGGTCCGTTACGGCATCGCGGAAAATCTCTATGGATTCGCGGAGATTTCAGCCTATCGGGCGGGAGTGGCGGCGCCGAGCGGTCCGCCGAAGCGCGAGCGCACGGTCATCACGACCTTTGGCAACGATTTTGCGACCGTCGCGACGCTCTCGCGCGCGCGTGCGCCGGGAAAGATCATCCGGACGATGCAGAGTTGGGTGCGCTTCCCGCACGGTTGGCGGATCGTCGCCGCGCATGTGAGCATGATCGACAATCCGGGAGGGTAACGCCCGCCTCGATTGCGGGAATGCGTGCCCGCTAGTGTTCGGCGGCCGATCTCGCCCCGGCACGGTGTTGCTCGATCCAGGCGTCGATGCGCTGGAACGTTTCCTCGCGGCTGAAGACATTGCTGCCGAACTCTTCCGCCGCGCGCGCCAGGAAGGCGTCGAAGATCGCCGCCGTCCCCCTCAAGATGACAGGCCGATCGCCCATTGGCTCCACCCCCGCGAATCCCGCGCGGAGCGTGGCCTGACGATGGTTAACGGATCGTTACCGGGCTGGAAGGGGGTCCGGCGGGCCGGCCCCACGGCTGCGCGTCACACCGGAATGCAGAGCGCGTTGTCGACCAGCAGATTGTCATAGACGCAGCGCCGCTCGGCGAGCTTGAGCTGGTCGCCGACCCGGCGGAATTTATCGTAGTAGACGCCGACCTGGTGCAGCTTGGCGTCCGGCCGGTCGAACAGCACCTGCATCACGACGTAGTTGGCGCGCGCGCGAATATCGCCGTTCGGCTCGTCGCCCAGCACCTGCAGGTTTCCGATGACGTGGCGCAGATAGCGTGGCGCGAACATCGACGTCTTTTCGAGCGCGAAGGCGCGATCGTGGATCATGCCCTTGTTCTCGCAATAGATCAGGCCGACCGGCATCTTGCGGTCTTCGTTCTCGCGCGAGATCACGACATAGAAGCCGTCCTCGGTGAACATTTCGGCCCAATCGTTCAGCCGCTGCTCGTCGAGCGCCGCCGCGTAGGCAGCATTGAACTGATCGATCTCGTGATGAAGCAGCACCGCTTCGAGGCGCCGGTCGTTGGCCGCCGGATGACGCGATGAGCATGAGTCATTCGTCGCAAGCGCGGTGCGTCCCCTCCCCCGCTTGCGGGGGAGGGTTAGGGAGGGGGCGCAAACGCAAATTCCTGCAAGAAAGCCCCCTCTCCACCTCTCCCCCGCAAGCGGGGGGAGAGCAGACCGCACGCGGCGCAGCCGAGTTCTTACAGACAGGGCTCACAGCCCCATCTCCGCCCGCCAGTGCTTATACATGGCACGGATCGCAGACTCGGAGATCAGCGTGTCGGCGGTCCCAGCCGGGGTCTGCGGGTCGAGCTTGACCAGGTGCTCGCCACCCGGGACGCTCTTCATGCCGTCCTGCACGAACTTGATCGCCTCGTTGTCCTCGAGCCCGAGGAAGCCCGCCGGCCCCATCAGGTTGCCCTGGCGCAGGCGATGCCGGGTCATCTCCTCGTCGTCGCCCTCGAAGCCGAACATGGTCCACTTCATGATGAACTCGTGCGGGCCGGTCGGCACGATCTGGCGGATGCCGAGCGTGTTCATCTCTCGCTGCACGATCAGGTTCGGCCAGATCGTCGCCATGGTGACCGACCAGGGACTGTCGAACTCCTCGACGAAGTCCATGAAGCGCGGCTCGCGCAGCGTCATGCCTTCCTTGTAGGCGCGCATCTCCTTCTTGGTTTCGCTCGTGACGGTCTTGGCCGCGTCGGATTTGGCCGATGCCATGACGCCGTGACGGCCGCTCCGGTCGGCGAGCATGAGCGACTTGTTTCCCGCCACCATCAGCCCGAACGACACCAGGAAGGTGTGCAGTAGCGTCGCGTGATACGGGTCCTTGAGGTTCTCGTGATAGAGCTTCCAGTTGCCCGGCAGCGAATGACGATAGTGGCCAAGCACCGTGAGCTTGCGGCCGTCGAAGGTCGCCTCGAACTCGCGCAGCACCTCCGGGCCGAGATACTCGGTGAACGGCTGCGTCTCGCTCGAATAGGACGCGAACACCACGCCGCGATGGGCGGTGACATGGAGCCGGCGCAGGCCGTGCTCCTCCTGCTTGAAGTCGGCCGGCATGCCGCCCTTGCCGGCGACGCCGCGCCGGAACGGCACGCCGATCAGGTTGCCTTTGAGGTCGTAGGCCCACTGATGGTAGGGGCAGACGAACTCCTTGGCGGTGCCGGTCAATTCCCGGCAGAACTCCGCAGCCCGGTGCATGCACCGGTTCTCGAACACGTTGATGGTGCCGTCCTCGGCGCGCGCGACCACAACGGGTGTCGGCCCGACATTGGAGCGGATGAAGTCGCCGGCGTTCGGAACCTCGGCTTCGAGCGCCACATAGTTCCAGGTCGGACCGTGGAAGATCCGCTCGACCTCGCGCTCGTAGATATGCTGGTCGGTGTAGACCCAATCCGGAATGACGGTGAGATCGTCATCCGGCCAAACATAATCCTTCGCCGTCACCGTGCTGCCGTTGCCGCCACCGTTGCGGGTCGGCGCGCCGGCGTGGCCATTGGAGACTGCGCTTGAAGAGATCGGATTTGGGCTGGCGGCAGCCGCACGCGCCGGAGCTTCCGGAACAGCGGTCTTACCGGGCTGGGCCGCGTTCACATCGACGAGGATGTCGCCGCCCTCGAGCCTGACCGGATAGACGGCGAGGTCCTCGGTCGCCGGCGCACACAGCGCCTTGCCGGTGCGAATGTCGAACAGCGCCTGATGCAGCGGGCATTCGACGGTACCATCGCCGGACTCGACGAACCCGTCGGCCAGCAGCGCCAGCGCATGCGTGCAAATGCCGCTGGTGGCGCGGACCTCGTCTCCCAGACGGAACAGCGCGATATCGGTGTCGTCCACTTTGACGGCGAGTGCCTCGCCGTCCTGAAGGGCATCGAGCGATGCCACTTTCTGCCACGCCATGGTGGGTTTCCCTCAAAGTTCGCGTGCCGGCAGCATATCGCATTTGGTCCAAGTCGCAATCAATCCGGGTTCTTTATCCTCCCTGCCCCGCGGGACCCGCATGCCGCAATCGCTTGCTCCGCATGCCGCCACGATCATAAACTCTCGCATACATCGCGAGCCCAACAAGGAGAACCGCCGTGGCGCAAGAACCTCTCGCAACCAAAGGTAATTTCTTCCACATCTACGATTTTCGCGTGACCAAGGGCAAAGAAGACGAATTCATCCGCTCGTTCGAAAAGTTCGATTACTCGGACGACAACCCCATGCATAAATCATCGGCGCAGGTGAAGGACGGCGTGCTCTGCCGCGATACCGAGGACCCGCAGCGCTTCTTTCTGATCGCCGAATGGTCCGACATCGAGGAGCACGCGCGCATCCGGAAGGTTCTGGTCGAGCTCAAGCCGGAGTTCGTCAAATACATCGAGGGCGGCAAGTTCGTCCCGAAATATGTCGAGGTCGTCTCGTCGACGCCCGACGAGATTCTGCAGAAGGCGGCAGCGGGGTAAAGGATCGTCGCCCAAGCGCGGGGCGCGAGAATGGCGCTGTAGCGTTCAACTCCGCCGCTTGCGCTCGGCGTCGTCCCACGCGGTCAGCGCCTGGTAGTCCGGTCCCCAGCCGAGCCCCTTGTTGGCGTCGGAGGACGGCGCGTCCCGGGTCAGCACGACGTCGATCAGCGCGGGCGCATTGGCGAATGCCGCCTGGATCGCCGGCTTGAGCTTGTCCGGATCGGTGACGCGCTCGGCGTGCAGCCCGAAGGCGCGCGCCATCGCCGCGTAATCCGAATAGTCGAGCGTCGTGCCGATCACGCGTCCGCCGTAGTTCGTCTCCTGGTCGTGGCGCTCGATGTTCCAGGCGGCGTTGTTGGCGACGATGAATACCGCCTTGGCGCCATGCCGCTTGGCGCTGTCGATTTCCATGGCATTGATGCCGAACGCGCCGTCGCCGGTAATGACGACGACCTGCCGTTCCGGATGCGCGAGCGCGGCCGCGACGCCGTAAGGGACGCCGACGCCGAGGCAGCCGAACGCGCCGGAATCCAGATAGGTCGACGCGGTGAGGCCGGTGCGGGCGAAGCTCAGGATGTCGCCGCCGTCCGCGATCGCGATGGCGTCGGGCCTCAAGACCGGACGCAGCGCGGCGAAGATCCGGTTGGGGTGCATCTTGCCGTCGCGTCCCGGCGGCGACGACGCCAGCGCTTCGTCGTATTGGCTCGAACGGCGCACGTGCTCCTGCCGGAGCTTGGAGACCCAGGCGGCGTCGAGGCTCGCGGGCCTGCCGGCGGCGGCCTCCGTCAGCGCGCGCAACGCGAGCGCGGGCGCTGCGAAGATTTCGACTTCGCCGCGGCGGTTCTCGCGCAGCTCCTCGGCGTTGTCGGCAATCCGCACGAAGCGCGCGTTGGGAAACACCGCGGGCGAGCCGTAGCCCAACTGGTAATCGAGCTTGCGGCCGACGACGACGACGAGATCGGCCTCCTGCATGGCGCGTCCGCGCATCGCGCCGATGACGGCAGGATGATCGCCGGAGACGAGGCCGCGGCTCTCCTGGGTGTCGAGATAGGTGGCGTGGGTCGCATCGAGAAACGCGGTCAGCTCGCGGCCCGCGCCCATCGCGCCGCGGCCGGTCACGACCAGGGGGCGCTTCGCGCCGGCGATCAGCGCAGCAGCGCGATCGATCTCGGCAGGATCGGGCGGAATGCGGCGCGCGGGCCGCGGCGCGAGATATTCGTCGAGCACCAGATTGGGATGCACGGGCGTGCGCAGCACGTTGCTCGGGATCTCGATGTAGACCGCCCCCGGCACGCCAGCGTCGCCAAGCGCCGCGCTCGCGGCCTTGTCGAGATCGCGCATGATGTTGTCGGCGAACCGCAAGGTGCGGGCGAGCCGCGTCACCGGCCGCATGATGTCGACGTGCGGAATGCCTTGCAGCGGGCCGAGATCGTCCTGCTGGACCGAAGCGCAGCCGCCGATCAGCAGCACCGGCACACGTTCGAGCTGCGCATTGGCCATGGCGGTGACGCAGTTGGTGACGCCCGGCCCGGCCGTCGCCAGCGCGACGCCGAGCTCGCCGGTCAGCACCGCATGCGCGTGCGCCATGTGAACTGCGGCACCTTCGTCACGTACGTCGACAATTCTGACGCCGCGCTGGCCGAGCTCGTCCCAGATCGGCTGAATATGGCCGCCCTGCAGGCCAAAAACGCGATCGACCTTGCGCCGGACCAGGAATTCCACCACGAGCGCGGCGACCGAGCGGTGCGTTGCTGACGACATTCGACAAATCCCGTTGTTTTGCCTTGAACATTACTCGAAGACGGCACGTCAGCCCAGCGATGCAGAATTACAACAGATGGCATCTGACTGTCGGTCGACCGCTCCCCGGCGGGCTTGAAACCTTGCAATTGCTGCACCTGCGGCCAAGAGTCGTGAAGGGCTCTGTCAGCGTTTGTACCAGGTTGCTTTCCGATGTGCGTTCCGGTGCGCGTTCCCAATGTGGACGGCCGACGCCTCGCAGCCGGACGACGGCGTGCGCGGGGCGCGACGCGCATGCTTGCCTGCCTCGTTGCCGCGGTGGTCGCTTTGCCGGGCGGCCCATCGCTGGCGCAGCGCGGTCCGGTCGAGACGCTGCCGCAGGCGCTGGTGCGCACCTATCAGGGCAATCCGCAACTCAACGCCGAACGCGCAAGGCTGCGCGGCACCGACGAAGGCGTGCCGCAGGCGCTCGCGGGCTACCGGCCCCAGATCGTCGCCAGCCTGAGCGGCGGCCTGCAGGCGGTGCGCGTGCTGCTCCCCGACAACACGATCCAGACCGCCACGCTGAAGTCCTGGACCATCGGGCTCACCGTCACGCAGACGATCTTCAACGGCTTCAAGACCGCCAACACCGTGCGGCAGTCGGAATCGCAGGTGATGTCCGGCCGCGAGGCGCTGCGCAATACCGGCCAGGGCGTACTGCTCGACGCGGTCACCGCCTACACCAATGTGCTCGCCAACCAGAGCCTGGTGGAGGCGCAGCGCATCAACGTGACGTTCCTGCGCGAGACGCTGGCGTCGACCAAGCGACGCCTCGACGCCGGCGACGTCACGCCGACCGACGTGGCCCAATCGGAAGCGCGGCTGAGCCGCGGACTTGCCGATCTCAACGCCGCGGAGGTCGCGCTCGCGGTCAGCCAGGCGACCTATACCGAAGTCATCGGCGCGCCGCCCGGACGCCTTGTTCCTCCCGATTCCATTGACCGCCTGCTGCCCCGCACCCGCGACGATGCGATCGCGATCAGCCGCAAGGAGCATCCGGCGATCATGGCGGCGATGTACGACACCGACGTGGCGCAATACGGCATCAAGATCGCGGAGAGCGGGTTGTGGCCCAATGTCTCGGTGCAGGCCGGCGTGCAGCGCACGCGCAACACCGACACCACGCTCAGCACGCAAGGCGTCGACCAGGCCACCATCCTGGGGCAGGCCAACATCCCGATCTACGACGGCGGGCTTGCGGCCTCGCAGGTCAGGCAGGCCAAGGAACTGGCGATGCAGGCGCGCATCGTGATGGAGCAGATCCGCAACCAGAGCCGGACCGCGGCGGTCGCGGCCTGGGCGACATTCGAGGGCTCCAAGATCGCGCTCGCCGCCACCGATGCGGAGGTGCGCGCCGCCACGATCGCGCTCGCCGGGCGTGCAGAAGGAAGCGGCCGGCGGCCAGCGCACCACGCTCGACGTGCTCAACTCCCAGCAGGACCTGATGGCGGCGCGCGCCCGCCAGATCGGGGCGCAGCGCGACCGCGTGATCGCCGCCTATACGCTGCTCAGCGCCACCGGCCACCTCGACGTCAGGACGCTCGGGCTCAACACGCCCGACTATGCGCCGGAGACGCATTACCACCAGGTGCGCGACGCCTGGCACGGGCTGCGCACCCCGAGCGGGCAGTGACCGAATGTCCGGCAGTCCGCAATAACGCCGGGTCACTCAGCCGGGGCTAGCGCCTGCGACCCCTGCGCCGCCGTTCCCGGCTTGCGGCGCGAGAACAACTGGATCAGCACCGGAAGCGTGATCAGGATCACGATCGGCGCCAGCATCATGCCGCCGACCACCACGACTGCGAGCGGCTTTTGGACTTGCGAGCCGATTCCGCTCGACATCGCCGCCGGCAGCAATCCAACGCCGGCAATGACGCAGGTCATCAGGACCGGCCGCATCTGCAACTCGCCGGTACGCAGGACGGCCGCCGTTCGTTCCATGCCGTTCTCGAGCAACAGGTTGAACTGCGACAGGATGATGATCCCGTCCATGACCGATATGCCGAACAACGCGATGAAGCCGATAGCGGCCGACACGCTGAACGGGATACCGGTCAGGTACAGTGCAAAAATGCCGCCGATCACCGCCATCGGGATCACGCTCATGGCGAGCAGGGTGTCCGGCATCGATCCGAAATTGATCCATAGCAGAAACGCGATCAGCGCCAGAGAGAGCGGCACGACCACCTTGAGCCTGGCAATCGCATCCTGGAGATTGCCGAACTCGCCCACCCATTCAAGACGCGAACCGGGCGGCAACTGCACGTTTTCCGTGACCTTACGCTGCGCCTCATTGATGGCGCTGCCGAGGTCGCGGTCGCGCACGCTGAACTTGATCGGCAGATACCGCTCCTGACCCTCCCGATAGATGTACGACGGCCCGGAAACCAGGCGCACAGTAGCAACCTCGTTCAACGGAATCTGCGACAGGCCGTTCGGCCCTTGCACGCCGATCCGCAGGTTCTGGATCGCCTCGGGATCCTGCCGGAATTGCGGCGCGAGCCGCACCATGATCGGGAAATGCCGGTCGCTGCCAGGCTCGTAGATATCGCCCGCGGAATCGCCGCCGATCGCAATTCGGATCGCAGCGTTGATGTCGCCGGGAGTGAGCCCGTAGCGCGCGGCACGAGCGCGATCGATATCGATCTGGACCGTGGGCTGACCGAGCGAGGTAAAGACGGCAAGGTCGGCGACGCCAGCGACCGTTGCGAGCTCCGCCTTGATCTTGTTGGCGGTTGCGCTGAGGACCTCCAGGTCGTTGCCGAACAATTTGATCGAGTTCTCGCCCTTAACGCCCGAGACCGCTTCCGCGACGTTGTCCTGCAGGTATTGCGAGAAGTTGAACTCGACGCCCGGGAATTCCGCCTGCAGCTTCTTCAGTATCTCTTCGGTGAGATCATCCTTGTCGATGCCGGGGCGCCACTGGCTGACCGGCTTCAACGGCGTGAAAAACTCCGCGTTGAAGAATCCGGCGGCGTCGGTTCCGTCGTCGGGCCGGCCGTGCTGCGAGACGACCAATTCGACCTCAGGGAAGCTGCGGATCAAGGTCCGCATCCGGTTGACGTATCCGTTGCCCTCTTCGAGCGAAATGGTCGTCGGCATCGTCGCCCTGATCCAAAGATTTCCTTCCTCGAGCTTGGGCAGGAACTCCAGTCCGAGGGAGCGGACCGCGATGCCCGCCAGAACAAGCAGGATCAACGCACTGCCCACCGTGAGTGCCCTGTTCGCCACCGCAAAGCGCAGCACCGGCGTGTAGATCGCTTGCAGCACGCGGACCACCCAGGTCTCCGTCTCCTTCACCTGCTCGGGGAGCAGAATTGCGCTGATGGCGGGAGTAACCGTGAAAGTGGCAAGCAGGCCGCCGGCAAGCGCATACGCATAGGTCTTCGCCATCGGTCCGAAGATGTGGCCTTCGACGCCGCTCAGGGTGAACAGCGGCAGGAAGCCCGCGATGATGATGCCGGCCGCAAAGAAGATCGACCGGCTGACGCTGGTTGCGGCATTGAAGATGACGGCAAGCTTCCCGGTCAGTCCTTCCGGAGCGCCCGCCGTATGGTCGCCCGGCGAATGCGCCGCTTCGCCCAGACGGCGATAGATGCTCTCCACCATGATCACAGTCGCGTCCACGATCAGACCGAAATCGATCGCGCCGACCGACAGCAGGTTGGCCGATTCACCGCGCAGAACCAGGATGCCGACCGCGAAGAACAGCGCAAACGGTATCGTGGCGGCGACGATCAGGGCGCTCCGCAGATCCCCCAGGAACACCCATTGCAGCAGGAAGATCAGCGCAATGCCGAACATCATGTTGTGCAGCACCGTATTGGTGGTGATGCTGATCAGATCGCTGCGATCGTAGATCCGCTCGATGCGCACGCCCGGCGGAAGGATATTGGAATTGTTGATGCGCTCGACCTCGCGCTTCACCCGCCTGATCGTCGGTGTGCTCTGTTCGCCGCGCCGCATCAGCACGATGCCCTGGACGATATCGTCGTCCTCGTCCTTGCCGGCAATGCCGAGCCGCGGCTTGTAACCGACGACGACGGTGGCGATGTCGCGCACCAGGACCGGGTTGCCGCCGCTCTGGGTCAGCATGGTGTTGGACAGTTCGTCCAGCGACCGGATCAGGCCGACGCCGCGAACCACCGCCGACTGCGTGCCGATGTTGACCGTGTTGCCGCCGACATTGATGTTGCTGTTGTTGAGCGCCTGCAGGACTTGCGGCAGCGTCAGCCCGGCCGCCACCAGCTTGTTGAAGTCGACCTGCAGTTCGAATGTCTTGGTCTTGCCGCCCCAGCCGGTGACGTCGATGACGCCCGGCACGGAGCGAAAGCGCCGCTGCAAGACCCAGTCCTGCAAGGTCTTGAGATCGAGCACGCTATAGCCGGGCGGTCCGACCAGCCGGTAGCGATAGACCTCGCCGATCGGGCTGACCGGGGAGATTTGCGGCTGCGCGTTGTTCGGCAAAGGCGCCATCTGCGCCAGGCGGTTGAGCACCTGCTGCAGCGCCTCCTCGTAGGTGAAGGCAAACGAGAACTGCAGCTTCACGTCCGAGAGACCGTAGAGCGAAATGGTGCGGATCGACGTGAGATTGCGCAGTCCGGCAGTCTGGGTCTCGATCGGAATGGTGATGTAGCGCTCGATCTCCTCCGCGGACAGCCCGGGGCTCTGGGTGATCACGTCCACCATCGGCGGCGTGGGATCCGGATAGGCCTCGATGTTGAGCTCGCGAAACGCGATGACGCCGCCGCCCAGCATCATCACGAACATAACGACCATGAGAACGCGATGTTTCAGCGCAAAGGCGATGACCGCATTCATGGATTCATGTTCCTGTCGGCCCGCGTTCCTGGGCTCAAGTCCCGGTCGCGGCGCGGTCGATGAACAGACTGCCCTTTGTAATCACGCGTTCGCCGGGCCTGAGACCCTCCACCACCTGGATCATCGTGCCGTTGGTCAACCCAACGCGGACCGGTCGCAATTCGATCGAGTTGTCGTCGCGCACGAGCCAGACGCGCGCCGTATCCCCCTCGTAGATCACGGCCTGTCTTGGGATAGCGGGCGCGGCATCTCCTTCTCCGGTCAGAATTTTGACGATCGCGAACATTTCCGGCTTCAACAGCCGTTCCGCATTGTTGACGGTGGCGCGCACCATCAGGCGTCGCGTGTTGGGATCGATTGAGGTGGCGACATACGAGATGTTGGCTGGGAATGCGCGGTCCGGATAAGCCAGCACGGTGAAATTGAGAGCCTGGCCGATGTGCACCGACTGCGCTTCGGTCTCCCGGATAAAGGCGACGAGCCAGACCGTCGACAGGTCGCCGATAATGAACACCGGGTCGCTTGCACCGGTGCCGATATATTGGCCCGGACCGACTTTGCGCTGCACGATGGTGCCGGAGATCGGCGCATAGATCGGCGTCGCCGGATCGATCGTCCCCTTCTCCTGGAAATCGGTGATCTCCCGTCGGTCTTGCCGAGAATGCGCAGACGATTGCGGGTCGCCTCGAGCGCGACCTCGCTCGAACGCACGTCGTTCTCCGCCGCATCGAGCGCCGCGCGTGCATTCTGCACTTCCTTGAGCGGCACCGCCTTGCCTTCGTAGAGCATGCGCTGCCGGGTATCGATGATCGTGGCGAGGTTGAGCGCGGAGCGGGCCTTGTTCAAGCCGGTGGAAGCGGCGATGAAATCGTTCTGCGCCTGCACCATGTCGGTCGCTTCGACCGTGAACAGCGGCTGCCCGCGCTCGACGATGTCGCCGGGCTTGGCCAGCAGTCTCGTCACCCGGCCTGCATAGGGCGAAAAGATCGGCGTCGAGCGGTCCTCGTCGACCGCGATCTTGCCCTCGGTCGTCAGCTCGGAGCGAAACACGCGCTGCTCGACCGGTTCGACCGTCAGCGTCGCCCATTGCGCCGGCGTCGGGGAGAAAGCCCCGCGCGCTCTCGCCTGGTTGGATGGCGCCGCCTTGCTGTCGCTGTGACCGTTGCGGAAGGCGGCCGCCCAGACCGCGATGCCGATGACAATCAGTGTCCCGATCGCAATCAGTGCCTGAGTGCGCAGCGAAAGCGCACGCACCCTTGCCAGGGCGCGAACGGGAAGGTCGTTCACGTGAATTCCAACCTTTGCAGCGCGCCCCCGGACCGGGGCGGTTATATATCAATTGCGCTCTCGACGGCACAATCGTGCAGAATTTTGGTGAAGGCCAGCGTTGTTGCAGGTCCGTCACCAATGCCCTGTTGATTGTTACCGGTTGCTCCGACCCATGGGTCTCGTGGAGAACCAGCACACTTTCAAGGACTTATTGCAACTCGTTCGCAACTATAGGCGGCGTTTACCACGGCCGAACGGGGTCGCTCGTGGTGGGGCGGTGGTTAGCACCGCAGGCGGCGCCTCCCTGCCCCCAGGTATCGACCTTTCGCTATCGCCAGATCGCGAACCCCATCCCGCTGCCGGTACCCGCCGCCGAGCGATAGAGCGGCTGATATTCGAGGAAAGACATCGCCAGCCCGGCCTCGTTCATCGCGCCGGTCACTGGAATCCAGTTCTTCAATTCCGACGAGCCAGAGCGGAACATGTAGGGCGGAATCGCCATCAGCGCGTTGGCGTCGTTGCGCTTCATCGCGTCGAGGAAGCCGCGGTCGAGGTCCTCGTCGACCACGAAATGTGACATGCCGCCCGATGCGATGATCGCGACCCGCATGTCCTCGTCCCAGCTCTCGATCGCATCGACCAGCGCGTGGCCGAGCTTGAAGCAGCGCTTCACGCTCGGCTGATTCGGCGGATAGAACGTGTTGATGAACAGCGGCACCGCCGGCACGTAGTTCTCCTGCATGATGCGGCGGTAGATGAAGCCGTAGGCGTGCGGCAGCCCGGAAATGTTCGATGTGGCCGACTGCGGCAGGCGCGCCGCGGCGGCAATATCGAAATCGTGCTGCACCAGCGCCTCGCACAGGTGGCGGCCGAGCTTGGGATGGCCCGGATAGGTTTGCGCCGTCGGTCCGTGATGATTGGGCTCGGCGATCGCGACGCCGGGCGGCAGGCGTTTCTTCTGCGCTTCGCTGAACGGGATATTGTCGACGGTCTCGCCGAAGCACACCAGGAAGGCCGGGATGTTGGCATCCTCGAACACTTCCATCTGGTCGTTGCCGACCAGGATGGCGACGTCCGGCTTCACCTCTTTGAAAACGCGCGCCAGTTCGGCAATGGCACGCTGGCAGGCGTCGTAACGCTTCTGCTTGACCGGCAACTCGATCTGCGCGTCGAGATTCTCTTTGGCGCGCAGCCTGGCCAGTTCATCGAACTTGAACGTGCCGTCGCGATAGACCAGCGCCGGATTCTGGCGATCGGCCTCGACGCGTCCACCCCACAGTTCGGGCGGCGTCCCGAGCAGCGGACCGTGTGACGCGCCCATGCCGAGTACGATCTTGGCCATGATTCAGTGCTCTCCTCCTCAAGCGACCCGGTCTTGGCGCAGACCCGAGATCGCCGTGTCGGGGAATGCCTCTTTCAGCCGCGGATAGACTTCGCGCGCGAAGGTCTTGATCCCGCGCACGGTCTCGTCGTGCTCGAGGAAGCCGGCCTGTCCCATGATCAGCAGGTGTCCGAAGCCGCCGACGTGGTCATACATGCGCTTGATCTGGTCGAACACATCGTCGGGCGTACCGGCAAACATGATGCCGGCCTCGATCGCCTTGTCGACCGTCGCATTGGCCCGGTTGGCGGCGTGCTGATCGACGGCCGCGCCGCGCAGGATCTGCGCAGCGACCTGCGTCGGCACGTAGCCAGGCGGATAGCAGTAGTGCAGCGGCACTTTGTTCGCGGTCATGTACCACAGGAGCTTTTCGGCGCCGGCGCGTGCCTCCTTCTGGCTCTCGCCGGTATAGAGCAGCGCCGCATAGGCGAGGCGATTGACCGGCACGTCTCCCGGCCGGCCCGCATCGCGCCAACCCTTGCGGTAGGATTCAAAGATCGCGGGCGTGCCGTTGAAACCCGTCAGGAACGTCGCCTGCACATAGCCGCGCGAACCGACGCGCCCCGCCCCGCCCGGCGTGGTGGTCGAGACCCAGATCGGCGGATGCGGCTGCTGCCAGGGCCGCGGCCAGATGTTGATGTTGCGGTGATGGAAAAAGCGGCCTTCGTGGCTCACCGGCCCGTCGTGGTTGGTCCAGGCCTTGACGATCAGGTCCATCGCTTCCCACTGGCGCTCGTTCATGCGCACCGGGTTCGAGTTCGCCGGCAGCACCTCGTACGGCACGCCCCGCACGAAGCCGCATTCGAGCCGGCCTTTCGAGAGGATGTCGACCATCGCCATCTCTTCGGCGATGCGCACCGGCTGCCGCCGGTTGGCAACCGGATTGCCGAGGATCAGGAGCCGCGCCTTGGTGGTCAGGCGCGCCAATGCGCCGAGCACGATCGGCGCCGCCGGGTCGACGCAGGTCGCGGTCTGGTGGTGCTCGTTGAGCATGATCTCCATGCCCTCATCTTCGGCCACCAGCCATTCCTCAATGTAGCGGTCGTAGAGCGCGGCGCCCTTCTTCGGATCGTAGATGCGGTTCGGCAGCGACACGCGGATCGACTCGTATTCATCCACCGGCGGGAGATAGGGATAGGCGTTCTCGCTGAAATGCCACGCTTTCATGCCGTCACTCCCACAATCGCCGCGCTTCTCGCTAGAATTTCAAGAATCCCAATACCGTTGCGGCCGTCGCCTCGAGCTGCTCGACCTGCGGCAGGTGTCCGGCCTCAGGGAATCGTCTCGACCTGCGCCTTGGGCAACAGCTTGGCATACCGTTCCAGATACTCCGCCGAGACGATGCCGTCGCTCGCGCCACGCAGGAGCAGCGCCGGCATCTTCGCGCGATGCAGACGATGATTGAGCTTGGGGTTGTGCATGTAGGGCTCCCAACTCAGCAGCGCCATCGCCTCGGCGTTCCGCGCGACGATATGCAATTCCTCGTCGGTCGCCGAAGCCAGGTCGACCGGGTTCTTCCGCGGATCGTGGAAGCGCAGGCGGTCGAGCTTCTCCCGCGGCATCGCAAAGATGTCCGGAATATCGAGGCTGTCGGGGCGGCCGGTCTTGACGCCGACCGGGCCGATCAGCGCGAGGCGCACCACCCGTTCCGGCACCTTGCTGGCGAGGTCGGCGGCGATCCACCCGCCGAGCGAGAAGCCCAGCACATCGACGCGAGCAAGATTCATCCGGTCCAGCAGTTCGAGATAGACATGGACAATGTCGTCGACGCTATCGAGCCAATCGGGCAACGACGATGCCCCGAAGCCCGGATGCGACGGTGCGATGACGCGCCGCGCCTTGGCGAGCCGGTCGAGAAACGGCAGGTCGAGCGCGATACCGCCGCCGCCGTGAAGGTAGAGCAGCGGCGCGCCCGTACCGCGCTCGTAGATATCGAGGTCGATACCGGCGATGGAGATCATCGCCGCCGTCCGAATGCGCTGCCGGCCCCGACGACCGCCGTCATTGCGGTTTCCGCCGGTACGGACCGAGCGCCGCGCTGGCCTTCTCGGCGAACGACATGTCGATCACATCGCCGGCTTTGACCTGGCCGGTCACCCAGTTCTGCTTCTGGAAGAAGTCGAGGTCCTTCTGAATGCCGGCGGCGTTGACCGCCCCGTCGACGTGGACGGGCGTCGCATACATGTCGCGAACGAGCTCGGGCTTCATGTTGAAGCTTTTCGCGATCACCTGCACGACGTCGTCGGAAACAATCTTTCCCTTCACGATTGCGTCGTTGTAGGCGCGCACGGCTCGTATCCACGCGCGCATGAACCTTTCCGCGACGTCCTTGCGCTGCACGGCAAACTTGTCGCTGTAGAAGAGCACCGAAACCTGCTGGTTCGGATAAAACTCGGTCGTATCCACGAACCGCACGCCGATGCCGGCATTCACCGCCGCGGTCGCCTGCGGCTCGATCAGGAAGCTGGAGTCGAGCGCCTTGTTCTGCAGGGCGGCGAACTGCTGCGGAAACGACAGATAGACCGGGACCATATCGCCATACGAAAGCCCGGCATACTTCGCCATCTCGTTCATCAACGAAAGCGAGGTCACGCCCTGCGCCGCAAAACCAACGGTCTTGCCCTTGAGATCCTTTAATTCCTTAACCTGACCGCTGTCGACCAAATCCTTGCGCACAAACACGGTCTGATAGAGATAGCCTTTCTCGGTGTGACCGCGATCCGCCACGATGCGGAATTTGATGCCCCGGATGAGGGCGTTCCAGAACCCGACCGACAGCGCGCCCGATCCCACATCGATCTCGCCGGTGCCGAGCGGAGCGATCACCTTGGCGCCCGAGTCGAGCACGATGAGATCGACGTCCAGATCCTCGTTCTTGAAGTAGCCGTGCTCCTGGGCGAGGTACAGGGCCGCATCGCTCGCCGAGCCGCCGGTTCCCACCCTCACCTTATCGAGTGCGTGCGCCGTGCTTGCCGATCCCGAAACGGCAACCGTTGCGAACACCGTCACTATCATGGCTCTGAGGGCCAGACGCATAGGCGGTCTCCCCGGCTCGTTATCTTGGTTTTGCCCCACCTTAGCCGATCGGCCGAAGAAGGGTAAGGCACACAGCAGTATCGCCCCTCAGAGCCCGAACAGCTGCTGCGCGTTGCGGAAGCAAAGCTTCTCCCGGTCGGCGGTCGAGATGTCGAGCGACGACATCACCTTCATGGTTTCGCGGATATAGCTCGCTCCGCCTTCCGCACCGAACGGCGCGTCGGATGCGAATAGCACATGATCGGCGCCGTAGAACTCCAGTCCGCACACCGTTCCGATCCGGCCGCCGCACAGCGCGGTGTCGGCGTAGAAATCGCGGAAGCAATCCATCAGCGGCTTGCCGAGCGATTTCAGAATTCCGCTGTAGTCTTCATCCGAGGTGCGGCTGCCGAGCGTCGCCCAGCCGGTGTCGATACGCGCATCGAAGAACGGCACCATCGCACCGAGGTGATGGGTCAGGAATTTGAGGTTCGGCAGCTTGGTGGTCACGCCTGAGAAGATCAGCCGCGCCATGGTGGCGCTGGTCTCGTACGGCCAGCCGAAGATCACCCAGATCTCGTATTTCGACCTGGTCTCGGCGGCGAAATCCGGGAAGTTCGCGTTGCGCGCGGGATGCAGCAGCACCGGCTTGCCGGATTTGGCGGCGACTTCGAAGATCGGAAAGAATTGCGGCTCGTCGAGGCAGTGGCCATTCACGTTGGTGTGGATCTGCAGGCCGCTGGCGCCACCGTGCACCAGAATGCGCTCCGCCTCCTTTACGGCCGCGTCCGGGGCATTCATCGGCAGGCCGCCGACCCAGCCGGCGAAGCGGTCGGGATGCTTCGCGCATAGCCCGGCGAGCCCGTCGTTGGCGGCGCGCGCGAAATCGGGCGCCTGGTCGGGACCGACCATGCCTTCGATCGGCGGCAGCCCGAGGGAGAGCACCTGCGTGTAGTCGGAGAACTCGTCCATCATGCGCAGGCGGGCGTCGAGGTCCCAGATCGTCCGCACGCCCTGCATGCGCTTGCCGACATCGCGCGTGCCGCCGGCAGTCTGCGACATTTTCTCGAACAACGCGTGCGGGAAGAAGTGGCAGAACGAATCGATGTGGCGCATGGCCGAACCCGCTAAATCACGTCCACAATTGTTTGCTCGCCAGCCTTGCGCCCTCGACCAGCGCCTCGAACTTCGCCCACATGATGCTCGGATGCACCCGCCGATAGAATGTGCCCTGCGCGAAGCCGCAATCGGTGCCGATCATGACGTTCTCGCGCCCGACCAGGTTGGCGAAGCGCAGCGTACGCTCGGCGATCAGCTCGGGGTGCTCGACCACATTGGTGGCGTGACTGATGACGCCGGGGATGAGGACGCGGCCGGGCGGCAGCTTGGCGGTCTTCCAGACCGACCACTCATGCTCGTGCCGCGGATTGGCCGAACTCGATCACATAGGCGCCGGCCTTCACCTTGAGGATCAGGTCGACAACGTCGCGCAGCGGCACGTCGCTGACATGCGGGCCCGGCCAACTGCCCCAGCACACGTGGTAGCGCACGCGATCTTCCGGGATACCGTCGAGCGCGTGGTTGAGCGACTCGACGAATTTCTCCAGCCACCGGCGATAGTCCGCGAACGTGCCCGGCGGCACCATGCGGTCGTAGTGCGTGGCAAACCGCGCATCGTCGATCTGCAGGATGAAGCCTGCGTCGACGATCATCCTGTATTCGACCCGCATCGCTTCGGTGACCGCACCGAGCCACTCCTCCTCGCTCTTGTAGTATTCGTCCTTGCGGTCGGGCAGCACGCTCGACGGCGCCACCACCGGCATGAAGGCCTCCTCGACCTTCACGCCCTTGAGCGCCGCCTTGAGGTTCTCGATGTCGCGCTTGACGATGTCCTGGCCGATATATTTCACCGGCCCGACGCAGGCGACCATGCGGGCATTCGCCATCGGCTCGCGCACGTCGAGTTCGGCATAGAACTCCTTGAAGCGCGTGCGGTCGGCGCCTGGCGTGCCCGGCCGGTAGCCGGGCGGGATCGTGCGCAGCTCGAAGCCCGAGAGCCGCTCGACCACATACTGGTTCCAGCTGATCGCCTTGCCGTATTCGCCGTCGCTGATGACGTCGACGCCGATCTCGGCCTGACGGCGCACCACCTCGGCGACCGACTCCTTCAGGCATTTTTCGTATGCCGCCTGGTCGTAGCTCTGCCCGGCCTGCTTCGCGCGCATGATATCCTGCAGCGCGGCCGGGCGGATCAGACTACCGACGTGGGTGGTGAGAATTCGGTCTGTGCTTCGCTTCATGGTTGTTCTTTGCGGCGTTCTATTCGGGCGATGCGGGATTGCAGCCGCAGCCAGTATTACAGCCCGAGATATGACCGCGCTACTGCGCTGTCGCGCGCCAACTCGCCGGCCTCGCCCTCGCCCACGATGCGGCCCAACGCCAGCAGGTAGGCGCGGCTCGCCATGCCAAGCGCCCGGCGGGCGTTCTGCTCGACCATCAGGATGCTGACCTCGCCTTCGCGCGCGATGCGCGACAGCGCCGCGAACAGCTCGCCCGACAGGAGCGGCGACAAGCCGAGCGACGGCTCGTCGAGCAGCAGCAGGGAGGCTTCGCCATCAGCGCGCGGCCGATCGCGACCATCTGGCGCTCGCCGCCGCTCATGGTGCGCACCGCCTGCTGCGGCGCTCGGCGAGCCGCGGAAACAGATCGAAGATGCGATCGAGCGTCGCTGCCGCCGCCGGGCGCGCACGCGCGATATAGGCGCCGAGCGACAGGTTCTCCATCACCGTCATCGGATCGAACAGGCGGCGGTTCTCCGGCACCGCCGCGATTCCGAGCTGCACCATTTCGTTGGCGCCGAGCCCGATCAACTCGCGGCCCGTGGAAGCGGATCGAGCCGCGCGGCGGCCGGATCAGGCCGGCGATGGAGTTGAGCAGCGTGGTCTTGCCGGCGCCGTTGGCGCCGAGCATCGCGACGACCTCGCCCGCGCGCACATGCACGCTGACGTCGCGCAGCGCCTCGTGCCGGCGTAGGATGGCTGCCAGTCCGCGGACTTCGAGCCGTCGACCTCAGGCATCCTCGTCGCCCAGATAGGCGCGGATGACTTCCGGATCGCGCAGCACGTCGGCGGGCGGCCCTTCGGCGATCTTCACGCCGGCGTTCATCACCACCACGCGGCCGCACAGCGCGCGCACCGCCGTCATCACGTGCTCGACCAGGATGACCGCAATGCCCTGCGCGGCGAGGCTCCAGACCACCGACATGCCGCCTTCGAGCTCGCCCGGCGACAGGCCCGACAGCCACTCGTCGAGCAGGATCACGCGCGGTCCGGTGGCGAGCGCGCGCGCGAGTTCGACGCGCTTCTGCTCGATGTAGGTCAGCTGATCGAGCCGGTGCCCGGCCTTAGCAGAAGATTGAGCTCACCCAGGACGCCGCGGCCTCGTATTCGGCGTCCTTGAAGCGGCCTTGCGCCGGCGCCGTAGAGCACGCCCGCCATCACGGTCGACGATCGCCGGCAGGTTGGGCGGCATTCGCACGAGCTGGAAGGTGCGGTTGATACGCTTGCGCACGCGCTGAGTGGTTGGGCGAGCCGCGTGACGTCCTCGCCGTCCATGCGGATCAGACCGGAGTCGGGACGAATCGCGCCGGCGATGAGATTGAGCAGCGTGGTCTTGCCGGAGCCGTTCGGTCCGATCAGCCCCAGCACCTCGCCCGGGCGAGACCGAAAGCGACATGCTGTTGACGGCGACGAGCCCGCCGAACGCCTTGGTCAAGCCCTCGACTTCGAGGAGCGCGGCCATCGCATCAGCGCCTCCGCTCGGGGCGGCAGGATCTTCGCCGAAGCGCCACGATCGCGCCGGCGAGCCCGCGCGGCAGCACGATCGGCCGCGAGAGCCACGTCCAGGCGTCGATGAGCGGACCGGCGAGCCGCGTTCAGCTCGAGCGGCCGGCCAGCGCCTCCGAGCACGACCTCGATGAGCCCGTCGCGCCGCGGGGCAGGAAATAGACGATCACCATGAACACGAGCCCGAGCAGGACGCTGAACCAGAACGGAAACTCCGCTCTGCAGGAACTCGGAGAGCACGATCAGCGGCACGACGCCGAGCACCGGCGCCCCACAGCCGCTGCATGCCGCCGAGCAACGCCATGATGACGACCTGGAACGAGATCAGCGGGTTGAAGGCGAAATTCGGCGTTGATGATAACCGAAACGCGGCGCCATCATCGCGCCGGTCGATCGTCATGAACACGACCGAGACGACGAAGATCATCACCTTGGCGAACGGCACGTTGATGCCGACCTGCCGCGCCATCGTCTCGTCGTCGCCGATCACCAGCAGCGCGAGGCCGAGCCGCGAGCGCCGCGAGCAGCCAGCCGGACGAGGAACACCAGCACCGCGAGCGCGAGCAGGTGCACGTAGATCATCGTGGCGTCGAACGGCACGAACACATAGCGGCCCATCGTGTGGGTCTGGTTGATCTCCCACCACATCAACACCTGGCGGATCATCTCGGACAGGCCGAAGCCGAAGATCACGAAAAACATGCCGGAGATGCGCAGCGTCACGAGCGCCGACCACGAAGGCGAGCGCCGCTGCCGACCGCCAGCGCGACGGCGAAGGCGGCGTAGATCGGCAGCTACCTTGACCAGCATCGCGACCGTATACATGCCGACGCCGAAGAAAGCCGAGGTCGCGAGCGACACGAGACGCGTCGTGCCGGAGAACAGCGCCCAGGCGATCGGTCAGCACGAGGTAGCACATCACGTTGACCATGAAGGCAGGCCGTAGTCGGACACGAGCCACGGCACGGCGGCGAGCGCGGCGACCAGCGCGAGCGGCGCAGATCGCGACGACGCGCGATGGGCACGCGCTTCTGCGGCATCGGCCATTCAGGGCGTTCCGAACAGGCCGCGCGGCCGGACCAGCGAGCACGACCAGAAACAGCGCATAGGCGACCGCGAGCGTCAGGCCCGAAGTCGACGAAGTAGGAGACAGAGCGCCTCGGCGACTCCGAGCAGGATGCCGGCGACCAGGCTGCCGACCATATTGCCGACGCCGCCCATGATCACCACCACCAGCGCCTTCATGGTGAACTCGACGCCGATCGGCCGGATTGAAGGAGAGAAACGTGCTGACCAGCGTGCCCGCCGCGGCCGCCAGCGCGCCGCCGGACGCGAACGCAATCGCCGACATCGCGGCGCGCGTCGACGCCGACCAGCCGGCGCCGACCGGCTCGATCGCCAGCGCCCGCATCGCGGCGCCGAAGCGGGTGCGCTTGAGGATCAGCCAGATCGCGAGACCACACGCGCAGGCGACGCCGAAGGCGAGCACGCGGTTGGCGGCGAAGGTGAAGCCGATGATCTGCACCGGCTCGCCGAGATAGTCGTAGAAGCGGTTGTCGGGCGTGAAGGCGAGCTGCGCCGCGCCCTTGCAGCACGAACAAGCAGGCCGAAGGTGGCCAGGATGGTCTCGCCTTCGAGGTGGTCGCGGGTGCGCGCGCGTCGCACCAGCGGCAGCATCAGAAAGCGATAGATCAGCCAGTTGGCGGCGAACGTCGCCGGCACCGACAGCGCCATGCCGAGGATCGGATCGATGCTGAACGAGCGTGTACATCCAGAACGCGGCGAACGCCGCGGCCATCAGGAACTCGCCGTAGGCGAGATTGAAGATGCGGGCGACGCCGTATTGCAGATTGAAGCCGATCGCGATCGAGCGCGTAGAGCCCGCCGAGGATCACGCCGCTCAGAACGACTTCGAGCAGATGCATGCTACGCACGTGACCGCAGTCTCGACTGTCATGCCCCGCGAACGCGGGGCATCCAGTATCGCGCAATCGGCGATTTCGTGCACCGCCCGTAGCTGGATCGCCCGCTTTCGCGGGCGATGACAGCTTCGTCTGGCCGCCTGACGCCACGAACGGACGTCGTCACCACGCCGGCTTCGGGAACACGATCGGCTGCGCGCCCGGCAGATCGGTCGGCGCGACGCCGACGAACTGGCCGTTCTGCCACTGGCCCAGCGCCCCACTGCTTGCCGCGGACGTGAGTCTTGAGATCGATCGGGCCGACGATGGTCTGATACGGCCCGCCGTTCTCGATAGCATCGAGCACCTTCTTGCGGTCGAGAGCCGACCTTCTCGATCGCCTGCTCGAGCACCTGCAGGCTCGCGTAGGTCACCGGCGCCGCCCAGCCGTCGGACGGCTTGCCGTTGAGCGCGACCAGGCGCTTCACATAGTCCTGCGCGCCCGGAAGGTTCGGATCCCAGCCGCCGATGCCGAACACGCCCTGCGGCCTTGCTCCTTGAAGTTCGCCCCGTAGGCGGCGAACGCGGTGCCGACCGCGGTATAGAAGACCTTCGGGTTGAAGCCCTGGGTGATCGCCGTGTTGGTCAGCATGAAGGTGTCGGGCGGATAGCTGTAGGCGAGGAAGGTGTCGGCGCCCGAAGCTTTCGCTTCCTTGATCTCGTTGGTGAGATCGGCGGCGCCGAGCGGATAGCTCTTGCGCACCACGATCTCGAAGCCCGTGCCTTCTGCAGCACCGGCGTGATGCCGGCCGACGCTTCCGCGCCGAACTGATCGGCGACGCTGAACATCACGACCTTGTTGTTGATCTTGTTCGCGCTCTTGAGCTTGCCGAGCACCTCGACCAGCGCGGCGCCGTAGTTGCGCGGCTGGTTGAGGAAGAAGAACAGCGTCGGGAACTGCTTGACGAGATTGGCGGCGTCGTTGGTGTTGGCGGTGACGGCGAGCTGCGGATAGCCGTTGCGGGCGTAAGATCGGCGCCGCGGCGAGATTGAAGCCGGTGCTCCAGGGCGGCAGCACGAAGTCGACCTTGTCCTGGGTCATCAGCCGCTCGTCGAGCCGCACCATGGTCTCGGCGTTGCTGGTGTCGTCGTATTCGACGACCTCGACCGGGATCGGCTTGCCGAATTCCTGGACCATGAGGCCGCCCTGGTCGTTGACGTCATCGACCCACAGCTCGTAGCCCGACAGCGTGGTGATCGCGGCGCCTTGGGCGTTCACGCCCGACAGCGAGATGACGTAGCCGATCCGCACGCTTTTCGGCGGGTCGGCGGCGAACGCCGACGGCGCAGCAAGCGCGCCGCGCGAAACTTGCCGCCATGGCCAGAGCCAGACGGCGCGAGTGCGTGTTGCATCGTCATTGCTTCCTCCATCGCCCCCTGCAAACAGGGCGCCGAACGCGGCGCCCGCATATACCGTCCGGCGACTGCAGGCCTGCCGCCGGACGCAAGATCAGCCGGCCGCCTATCAGAATGGATAGGGGTTCGGCTTGTCCTTGATCGTCACCCACTGCCACTGGGTGAATTCCTCCCAGTTGGCCGGCCCGCCGATGCGCGTGCCGTTGCCGGACGCGCCGGTCCCGCCGAACGGAACGTGCGGCTCGTCGGCGACCGTCTGGTCGTTGATGTGCAGGAGCCCCGTGCGTAGCCGGTTGCCGACCGCGATCGCGCGCCCGACGCGACCGGAGAACACGCCGGCGGACAGGCCGTATTCGCTGTTGTTGGCGAGCGCGACGGCCTCGTCGTCGGTCGCGAAGGTCGTGATCGCGGCCACCGGCCCGAACACCTCCTCGTCGAAGGCGCGCATGCCGGGCTTGACGCCGGACAGCACGGTCGGCCGATAGAACGGCCCGTCGAAGGTGCCGCCGGCGCAGAGCTTGGCGCCGGCCGCGACGGTGTCCTTGACGATGCCGTGGATGCGGTCGACCTGCTTGCGGCTGATCACCGGGCCGAGCGCCACCTGCCCCGAGGCCGGATCGCCGACCGGCAGGTGCTTGGCCTTGGCGACGAGCTTTTCGGTCAGCGCATCGGCGATCTTCTCGTGCGCGAGGATGCGGCCCGTGGTCATGCAGATCTGGCCCTGGTGGAACCAGGCGCCGAAGGCGCATCGCCGACGCCACGCCGTCGAGGTCGGCATCGTCGAGCACGATCACGGCGTTCTTGCCGCCCAGTTCGAGCTGCACCTTCTTGAGGTGCCGGCCGGCAAGCTCGCCGACGCGGCGGCCGGCCGGGCTCGATCCGGTGAACGACATCATCGCGATATCGGGATCGGTGCAGATCGCCTCGCCGGCCTCGACGCCGCCCGGCAGCACCTGCAGCACGCCCTTGGGCAGCCCCGCCTCCTCGAACAGCCGGGCGATGATGAAGCCGCCGGTCAGCGCGGTGCGCGGATCGGGCTTGAGCACGACCGCGTTGCCGGTCGCGAGCGCCGGCGCGACCGCGCGGCTCGACAGGATGAGCGGGAAGTTGAACGGCGAGATGACGCCGATCACGCCGCGCGGGATGCGCCGCGCCAGCGACAGCCGGTCTCCGTCGCTCGGCAGGATCAAGCCCTGCGGCTCGGTGCACATGGCGGCGGAGCGATACAGGATGTTGATGACCATCTGAACTTCGAAGCCGGCCTTGGCTCGATGCCGCCGGTCTCGCGCATGATCCAGGGGACCAGTTCGGCCTGGTTCTCCTCCATCAGGCGCGCGACCTTGCGCAGGATGGCGGCGCGCTGATCGTAAGGGGTCGCGGCCCAGCCGGGCTGCGCGGCGCGCGCTTCTTTGGCGGCCTGCGCGCACGTCTTCGGCGGTGGCGTTGCCGACGCGCGTGATGACCGCACCGGTCGCGGGCTCCAGTACGTCGAGCGAGCCGCCGATCGCCGGCCGCCATTGCGCGCCGAACAGGCGGCCGCGCCACATCTCTTCGATCAGAATGCGCGGTATCGGTGCGTTCATCCCCATCTCCTCCCGGCAGCTTGAAAATAGTCCGGGTCACTTTGATTGACCCGCGACGCGCGCCAGGACGACAGGCAAATCCGGATCATGCCGCTTCTTTGGCGGCGGGCGGATCGTATACAGGCCCCGGTTGGTGGGCAAGGCGCGCCGCCGGATGGGCAGATCATCGCCAAGACCATTGAATTTGTGGCGAAAAGCCGCTGAGCGGGGTACTCGTAGCAAGGTTTGCTTTCGCCCACCGCCTGGATGAAACCGCATGCTCCAAACCCGCGCGGCGCTGCCGGATCGCTTCCGCGACGTGGAGCACCTCGAAGACGTCATGACGACGCCGTCGGCGGTGCTGACCGCCGAGCTTGGCGCGCTCGACGGCGATCTCATCATCCTCGGCGTCGGCGGCAAGATCGGGCCGACCCTCGCGCGGCTCGCCAAGCGCGCGGCGCCCGGCAAGCGCGTGGTCGGCGTCGCGCGTTTCAGCGAAGAAGGCTTGCGCGACAAGCTCGCGGCGTGGGGCGTGGAATGCATCGAGGCCGATCTGCTCGACCGCAAGCAGGTCGAGGCGCTGCCGAAGCTCCCCAATGTGATCTTCATGGCCGGGCGCAAGTTCGGCTCCAGCGGCCAGGAGGACCTGACCTGGGCGATGAACGCGCATGTGCCCGGCGCTGGTGGCCGAAGCATTCGCCGGCTCGCGCATCGTCGCGTACTCGACCGGCTGCGTGTACCCCTTCGTCGACGTGCGCGAGCGGCGGCGCGACCGAGGCGACGCCCGCGGTGCCGCCGCCCGGCATCTACGCCTATTCGTGCGCCGCGCGCGAAGCGATGTTCCTGCATTTCTCGCGCACGCGCGGCACGCCGGGCCGCATCATCCGTCTCAACTACGCAATCGACATGCGCTACGGCGTCGTGCACGACATCGCCGCGCGCGTGTTCGCCGGCGAGCCGATCAATCTCGAAACCGGCCACGTCAATTTCATCTGGCAAGGCGACGCCAACGCCATGGTGCTGCGCGCGCTCGGCCACTGCACGCAGCCGACATCCCCGATCAATGTCAGCGGGCCGGAGACGATCAGCGTGCGTTGGCTGGCGGAACAGTTCGGCGAGCGCTTCGGCAAGAAGCCGCGCTTCATCGGCACCGAGGCGCCGGAAGCCTGGCTCGTCAACACGACAGCGGCGATGAAGCTGTTCGGGCCGCCCGAGGTGACGACGCGCGCGCCTCGTCGACTGGACGGCCGATTGGATCGCACGCGGTCTGCCGAGCCTCGGCAAGGACACGCACTATGATACGCGCGATGGCACATTCTGATCCGGCGCTCTCAGTCGAGTCGCGGCTGCGCGCCGACGAGATCGACAGCGGCCTGGCGCTGGTGCGCGAGGCTGGATGGAACCAGGTCGCGGCGGATTGGAAGCTCTTTCTCGATCTCGGCACCGTCTACGCGGTCCGCACCGGCTCGGGCCGCGTGGTCGCGACCGCCGCGACGCTTGCCATATCAGCGCTTCGCGTGGATCAGCATGGTGCTGGTGACGGCGGAGTTTCGCCGGCAGGGACTGGCCACCCGGCTGATGCACCGCTGCGTCGACGATCTGGTCGCTGCCGGGCTCGTTCCGGTACTCGACGCCACGCCGGCCGGCCGCGAGGTCTATCAGGCGATCGACTTCCACGACACTTGGCGATTTCGCCGACTGACGCTGGGCCACAAGCGCTTGACGCCGCCTGCCGTCGCAGATGCCGGCCGGTGTCACCATCGAACCGATCACCGACGCGATCTGGCCCGCTCTTGCGCCGCTACGACGCTGGCCGCGTTCGGCGCGGATCGCGGCGCGTTGCTGACGCAACTACGCGGCCGCCTGCCGGCCGCCGAACTGGTTGCACGCCGCGGCGACGAAGTCGTCGGCTTCCTGCTCGGCCGCGACGGACGGACGTCGTCGTATCTCGGCCCGCTGGTCGCCGAAGACGAAGCGATCGCGCTGGCGCTGCTGGCGCGGGCGCTCGCAGCCGTGCCGGGGCCGATCTACATCGACTCGCCGGACGTGCACGCCAATGTCCGCGCGTGGCTCGAAGCCGCGGGTTTCACGACGCAGCGTCCCTACATCCGCATGGTGCACGACCGGCGTGACGGTTTCGACGATCCCGCGCGCACATTTGCGGTGGCAGGACCGGAGCTGGGCTGATGGCACGCTGGATCGACTGGCCCGCGCCGGTGCTGGCGGCATTGCGCAAGGGCGTCGTGATCCCGGCGCATCCGCTTGCGCTCGATGCGAACCGCAAGCTCGACAGCCGCCGTCAGCGCGCGCTCAGCCGCTACTATCTCGATGCCGGCGCGGGCGGCCTCGCCGTCGGCGTGCACACGACGCAGTTCGCGATCCGCGAAGCCGGTCTCTACCGGCCGGTGCTGGAGCTGGCGATGCGGACCGCGTCGGAGCGCCCGCAGGCAAACCCGGTCATGATCGCGGGGCTGGTCGGCCGCACCGCACAGGCGGTGAGCGAAGCGCATGTCGCACGCGATCTCGGCTATCACGCGGGACTGTTGTCGCTCGCCGCCATGACGGGCGCGTCCGAGGACGAACTGATCGAGCATGCGCAAACCGTCGCGCGCGAAATGCCGCTCGTCGGCTTCTACCTGCAGCCGGCGGTCGGCGGGATCGTGCTGCCGGTGTCGTTCTGGCGCCGATTCGCCGCGATCGAGAACGTGGTCGCGATCAAGATCGCGCCGTTCAACCGCTATCGCACCCTCGACGTCATCCGCGGCGTCGCGGAAGCCGGCGCCGCCGACCGCATCACGCTCTATACCGGCAACGACGATCACATCCTGCTCGATCTGATGACGCCGTTCACGATCGTGACCGGCGGCCGCGAGATGACCATGCGCATCAAGGGCGGGCTGCTCGGCCATTGGAGCGTGTGGGTCAAGAACGCGGTCGAATTGCTGGACCGCGTCCACGCCGTCGATCCCGCCGGCGGCATCCCTGCCGATCTGCTCGCGCTCGAAGCGCAGATCACCGACTGCAACGCCGCGATCTTCGACGCCGCCAACAATTTCCAGGGCGTGATCGCCGGCTGCCACGAGATCCTCCGCCGGCAGGGCCTGCTCGACGGCATCTGGTGCCTCGATCCGGGCGAGGGCCTCGGACCGGGGCAGAAGGAGGAGATCGACCGGGTCTGCGCCGCCTACCCGCATCTCAACGACGATGCGTTCGTGCGGGCGAACCTGCACCGATGGCTGTCGTGAAGGCGATGCTGGCCCCGGCGTGCCGCTTGCCCTAGCATGGCCGCATAACGCGAAGCCCGAGGAATTCCAGAAGCATGGCCCAACATCGTCTCGGCATCATCATGAACGGCGTCACCGGACGCATGGGCATGAACCAGCACCTGATCCGCTCGATCGTGGCGATCCGCAAAGCGGGAGGCGTCGCCCTCAAGAACGGCGATCGCGTCATGCCGGACCCGGTCCTGGTCGGGCGCAATGCCGACAAGCTGGAGGCGCTCGCCAAGGCGCACGGCATCCAGCGCTGGACCACCGACCTCAATGGCGCGCTGAAGAACAAGGACGACACGCTGTTCTTCGATGCCGCCACCACCAAGCTCCGCCACAAGCTGGTCAAGCGGGCGATCGCCGCCGGCAAGGACATCTATTGCGAGAAGCCGATCACCGAAACGCTCGCCGACGCGCTCGATCTCGTGCGCGCCGCCAAGAAGGCCGGCGTCAGGCACGGCGTGGTGCAGGACAAGCTTTTCCTGCCCGGTCTGCTCAAGCTCAAGATGCTGATCGACTCCGGCTTCTTCGGGCGCCTGTTCGCGATCCGGGGCGAGTTCGGCTACTGGGTGTTCGAAGGCGACATGCAGCCCGCCAACCGCCCGTCCTGGAACTACAAGAAGAAGGAAGGCGGCGGCATCATTCTCGACATGCTGTGCCACTGGCGCTACGTGCTGGACAACCTGTTCGGCGAGGTGAAGAGCGTGTCGTGCCTTGGCGCCACGCACATTCCCAAGCGCTGGGACGAGAACGACAAGCCCTATAAGCCCGATGTCGACGACGCCGCCTACGCGACCTTCCAGCTCGAGGGCGGGGTCGTCGCGCACATCAACTCGTCGTGGTGTACGCGCGTGCGCCGTGACGATCTGGTGACGTTCCACGTCGACGGCACGCACGGCTCGGCGGTCGCGGGCCTGCAGAAATGCTGGAGCCAGGCGCGGGTGAACACGCCGCGCCCGGTGTGGAATCCGGACATTCCGCAGCCGATCAAGTTCTTCGAGACCTGGAGCGAAGTGCCGGGACTGAACGAATACGACAACGGCTTCAAGACCGAATGGGAGATGTTCATCCGGCACCTCTATGACGGCGCGCCGTTCAAGTGGACGCTTCTGGAGGGCGCCAAGGGCGTGCAGCTTGCGGAAGCCGGCTTGCGGAGCTGGAAGGAACGCCGCTGGATCGATATCCCGGCGCTGAAGGTGTGAGGGACTTATGCCGACGATCCATCTTCCAACTTCAACCGGCGCACTGGCACCCTACACCACGCAGCCGGCAAAAAGCTTTCCCGCCGCGCAGCCGCCGTTCAACCGCATCGCCTATGCGGCCGCGCATGTGGTGGCCGATCCGCTCGCCGACGGCGATCCGTGGCTCGACACCCGCATCGACTGGGAGCGCACCATCGCGTTCCGCCGGCACCTGTGGTCGCTCGGTCTCGGCGTCGCCGAAGCCATGGACACCGCGCAGCGCGGCATGGGCATGGACTGGCCGACCTCGCTCGAACTGATCCGCCGCAGCATCGACGCCGCCAGGGATTTCCCCGGCGCGCTGCTCGGCTCGGGAGCCGGCACCGATCATCTGGAAGCGAGCGCCAGCGTCACCGTCGACGACGTCATCCGCGCCTACGAGGAGCAATGCACCGCGATCGAGAAGCTCGGCGGGCGCATCGTGCTGATGGCAAGCCGCGCGCTGGTGAAAGCAGCACGTTCGCCCGACGACTACGCAAAGGTGTACAACCGCATCCTCCGGCAGGTGAAAGAGCCGGTGATCATCCATTGGCTCGGCGAGATGTTCGATCCCGCGCTCGCCGGCTATTGGGGCTACGCGGACCACACCGCCGCCATGGCGGTCGCGCTCGACGTCGTCGCCGACAATGCCGCCAAGGTCGACGGCGTGAAGATTTCGCTGCTCGACAAGGACAAGGAAATCGCCATGCGCCGGCGCCTCGCACAAGGCGTGAAGATGTATACCGGCGACGACTTCAATTACGCCGAGCTGATCGAGGGCGACGAGCGTGGCTATTCGGACGCGCTGCTCGGCATCTTCGATGTGATCGCGCCGGCCGCCGCCGCCGCACTCGGCGCGCTCACGCGCGGCGAGAACGAAGACATTCCACGAGATCTTCGCGCCGACGGTGCCGCTGTCGCGCCACATCTTCAAGGCGCCGACGCGCTTCTACAAGACCGGCGTGGTGTTCATGGCGTATCTCAACGGGCTGCAGGATCATTTCACCATGGTGGGCGGCCAGGAGAGCGCGCGTTCGACCTTGCATCTCGCCGAACTGTTCCGGCTGGCGGACGCCGCCGGATTGCTGGCCGACCCCGACAAGGCAACCTCACGCATGCGCGCCGTGATGGCGACGCGGGGTGTGGCGGCGTAATGCGCGATCTCTCGCACGATCGCTCGCTCCTCTCCATCAACTCGATCACCGTCAAGTCGTGGTCGTTCGAGCAGCTGATCGACGGCTGCCTACGCGCCGGGATCACGGCGATCTCGCCGTGGCGCGACATCGTGCAGGCCTGCGGCGTCGCGCACGCCGGCAAGCTCATCCGAGACAGCGGCTTCACCGTCACCGGCTACTGCCGCGGCGGGCTGTTCACGGCGCCCGACGAAGCCGGACGCCGCGCCGCGCTCGACGACAACCGCCGCGCCATCGACGAGGCGGCCGGCATCGGCGCACAGTGCATCGTGCTGATCGCTGGAGGATTGCCGAAAGGCTCGCGCGACCTCGCCGGCGCGCACCAGCAAGTGAAAGACGCGCTCGCCGCTCTCCTGCCCTATGCACGGCAGGCCAAGGTGCCGCTCGCGATCGAGCCGCTGCATCCGATGTTCGCCGCCGACCGCGCCTGCGTGAACACGCTGTCGCACGCGCTCGATCTCTGCGACGACGACTCGGCGAAGGCGCCGGCGTCGCGGTCGACACCTATCATGTGTGGTGGGACCCCGATCTCGCGCGGCAGATCGCCCGCGCCGGCAAGCGGATCGTCGCCTACCACGTCAATGACTGGCTGGTGCCGACCACCGATCTGCTGCTCGACCGCGGCATGATGGGCGACGGCGTCATCGACCTGCGCGGCATTCGGGCAATGGTGGAGGCGACCGGCTATGCCGGCCACTGCGAGGTGGAGATCCTCTCGGCCGACAATTGGTGGAAGCGCGATCCCGACGAGGTTCTGCGGATCTGCATCGAGCGGCACCAGACGGTGGTGTGATGAGCCGCGAAGCCGATGACCGCCAATGGCATCATCCTTGCAGGCGACAAACCTGATGACCGTCGCCTCGATCGTCGCAGCCCATCGCGCCGGCACAGCCTCGCTGGAGGACACTGTCGCGCAATGCTTTTCCCGTATCCGCGCGCACAACGATCCCGCCGTCTTCATTTCGCTGCGCGCGGAAGCCGACGCGTTGGCTGAAGCCAAGGCGCTGGCCGCCGAGGGCCACCGGGATCGGCCGCTCTACGGCGTGCCGGTCGCGGTCAAGGACAACATCGACGTCAAGGGACTGCCGACCACCGCCGCCTGCCCGACCTTCTCCTACCAGCCGGGCCGTGACGCGACCTGCGTGGCGCGTCTCAGGCGCGCCGGCGCCATCGTCATCGGCAAGACCAATCTCGATCAGTTCGCGACCGGCCTTGTCGGTACGCGTTCGCCCTACGGCGTACCCCGCAACCTGTTCAATCCCGCGCTGATCCCGGGTGGATCGAGTTCCGGCTCGGGCATCGCGGTCGGCGCCGGTCTGGTGCCGCTTGCGCTCGGAACCGATACGGCCGGCTCCGGGCGAGTTCCAGCGGCGCTCAGCAACATCGTCGGTCTCAAGCCGACCTGCGGTCTCGTCTCGAACGCCGGCGTCGTGCCGGCCTGCCGCACGCTCGACTGCATCTCGGTGTTTGCGCTCACCACCGACGACGCCTTCGCCGCCCTGCTGGCGATGGCAGGCCCCGATCCGGCCGACCCCTATTCCCGGCCGCGGCCGCCCGGCGCGCCGGGAGCGTTTCCGACGCCTGCACGGCTTGGCGTGCCGATGCCCGGCCAGCGGGTGTTCTTCGGCGATACGATGTCGGCGTCGGCCTATGAGGCGGCGCTCGCACGCTTTGCCGCGCTCGGCGCGACGATCGCCGAGATCGACATCGAGCCATTCTACGAAGCCGCGCGGCTCCTTTACGAGGGACCGTGGGTGGCGGAGCGCTACCTCACGGTGCGTTCGCTGATCGCGTCGGCGCCGGAGGCGATGCATCCCGTCACCCGGCAGATCATCCTCGCCGGCGCGCACAAGAGCGCCGCCGACACGTTTTCGGCGTTCTACCAGCTCGAAGAGCTGCGCCGCACCCGCGACGACACCTTCCGGCAGATCGACGCACTCGTGCTGCCGACCATGCCGACCGCCTACACGGTCGCGCAGGTGCTCGCCGATCCGATCCAGCTCAACAGCCGGCTCGGCACCTACACGAACTTCGTCAATCTGCTCGATCTGTGCGGGCTGGCGGTTCCGGCATCGATGCATCCTGACGGCACCCCGTTCGGCATCACGTTGCTTGGCCTCGCCGGACGGGACGCGCTGCTCGCCACGATCGGCCGCCGTTTCCACGCCGACACCGGCTTGCCGCTCGGCGCGACCCGCACGCCGCAGCCGCCGCTCGCGCCGACCGAGCAACGCGCCGCCAATGCCGACATCGCAATCGCGGTGGTCGGCGCGCATCTCTCCGGGATGCCGCTGAACGCCGAGCTTACGGCGCTCGGCGCGCGGCTGGTCGAGGCCACCACGACCGCAGCCGACTACCGCCTGTTTGCGCTACCTGGCACGGAGCCGCCGAAACCCGGATTGCTGCGCGTCGCGTCCGGCCGCGGCAGCGCGGTTGCTATCGAGATCTGGACGATGTCGGCGGAGAGTTTCGGCCGCTTCGTCGCGGCCGTTCCATCACCGCTGTCGATCGGCACGCTCATCACGAGCTGACGGCCGCGCGGTGAAAGGATTTCTGGTGGAGGCCGAGGCGGTCGCCGGCGCGCGCGACATTTCCTCGTTCGGCGGCTGGCGCGCCTTCATGGCGCAGGCGAAGGCGCGCGCGTAGCGCGCTAGCTCTGATAGCCCGGCGGCGGGTCGATCGCGCTGACATGCGCGGCGACCACGAACCAGCCGTCGGGGAAGCGGACCCAGGTCTGCATCTGCCGGCCGATTTTTTTGCCCATGATTTCGCGATGGAACAGCGTCGAAGCCACCGCGAAGTCGCGGCCATAGGTGGTGATGACGGTCTTCCAGATCTTGCGCGTCAGCCCGACCGGCGAGCGCGCCGACCGGAATGCGGCGATCTCGTCATGGCCATAGAGAATTTCCGCCATGCCGTAGCGAATTGTATGCGGAGAGACGCGGAAGGTCGCATCCAACACCGCGACGTCGTTCTCGCCGAGCGCCTTTTCGTAGCGGTCGAACGCCGCCTGGACCTCGGCCAGAACCTCCGGCAGGTCGATCTCCATTCGCTTTCTCCCTAGCGGCTGGGCCGCGGTGCGACCGCGACTCCGGCTTGTTCCAACGCGTGCGCGATCCGCAGCGCCACGTCCTCGCGCCACGGCGCGGCGATGATCTGCACGCCGATCGGCATCGGCGACAACGGCACCGGTACCGCGACCACCGGCAGGCCGATGAATGAAATCGGCTGGGTGTAGATACCGAGATTGGGGCGCACCTGCATCTCGACGCCGTCGAGCGTGAACATCTCCTGCCCGATCAATGGCGCCGTGCACGGCGTCGCCGGCGCCAGGATGGCGTCGACGCTGCCGAACAGTTCCAGCACCTGCTCGCGATACCAGCGGCGGAATTTCTGCGCCTGGACGACCAGCGAGGACGGCACGAACGTGCCGGCGATCAGGCGGTCGCGCACCGCCGGGTCGAAGTCGTTCGCCTGCTTGCGCAGGCGGCCAAGATGGAGGGCGGCGCCTTCGGTCGCGGTGATGACATAGGCGGCGCTGCGCGCGCGCCGCGCCTCCGGGATCTCGATCTCGTCGGTCACGCCGAGCGCCTTTGCGACGCGCGCGAGCGCGGTCTGCGGCTCGGATGCGCCGGTGCGGAAGTAGCCGCCGGCGATGGCGATGCGCAGACCCTCGGCGCCTCTGTGGAGGAGCGGCAAGCGCCGGCTCGACCGGGCGCTCGGCACAGACCGGATCGTCGGGATCGTGGCCCTGCATCGCGTCATAGGCGAGCGCGAGGTCGCGCACCGAGCGCGCCAGCGGGCCGACGTGGTCGAGGCTCGCGACGAACGGAAAAGTGTGAGCCCGCGACAGCCGTCCGTAGGTCGGCTTTAATCCGAAAATCCCGCACAGCGACGCCGGCACGCGGATCGAGCCGTTGGTGTCCGAGCCGAGCGCGAACGGCACCAGCCCGCCCGCGACCGCGCCGCCCGATCCACCCGACGAGCCACCGGTCATGCGCGTGGTGTCATGCGGGTTGCGCGAGGGGCCGTCATGGACGTTCTCGCCGGTGAAGTCGTAGGCGTATTCGCCCATGTTGAGCGCGCCGACCAGCACCGCGCCCGCGGCTTCGAGCCGTGTGACCAGCGTGGCGTCGCGCGGCGCAGGCTTGTTGCGCCGGTTGATTTTTGAGCCCGCAATGGTCTTCAGGCCTTCGATGTCGAACAGGTTCTTCACCGCGAACGGCACGCCCGCGAGCGGTCCGAGCGGCACGCCCGCAGCGCGCGCCTGATCGATCGCCGCTGCGCGGGCAAGAGCCCGCTCCTTCACGACCGCTGTGAAGGCGTTGAGCGCACGATTGCGTTTGCCGATACGATCGAGCGCGCCGCCGATGACGGCTCGCGCGCTGACCTCGCCGCGATGCACGGCCGAGGCGATCTCGCTCGCGGTGGACCAATCCATGCCGCCGCCTCAGGCCCGAAATACCGGCGCCGGTTCGGCGTCGTCCGGCAACGGGAATTCGCCGACGATTGCGCCCAAGGTCAGCGTCGCCTGCAGGTTGGCGCGTACCGCCGGCATCCAGGCCGGCTCGATCGCAAGGCCGAGGCTGCGGGCGGCCGACAGGATGAGATCATCCAGCGGATCGGGCGTATGGACGCTCGCCGTTGGCTTGGCCGCCTTGACGATCTTGCGGCGCGGCGCGGCTTTGCTGCGCTTCACCGGCTGCTTCTTCCGACGTGATTTCAATCCTCTCCCCCTTGGCCCACTGGTCTCCCCAAGCCGAATGCCCGGCACCCGGTCCCCGCCTTCGGCGCGTGAACCAGTAGCCGTCTGATAGCACACTATCACGCGCGTTCGAACGTGGGATGGGGAATCGCCGACAGGAGGTCACGGGTATATTGCGCCTCGGGCGCATTGAGCACACGTTCGCTCGGCCCCTGCTCGACGATCTTGCCCGCCTGCATGACGATGACGCGGTCGCACAGCAGGCGAACCACGTTGAGGTCGTGCGATACGAACAAATAGCTCATGCCGAGCGTATCCTTGAGCTCCTGCAGCAGATTGAGCACCACCGCCTGGACCGACACGTCGAGCGCGGCGGTCGGCTCGTCGAGGATCACCAGGTCGGGGTTGAGCGCGATCGCGCGCGCAATTCCGACGCGCGCCTTCTGCCCGCCGGAGAGCTGGTGCGGAAACCGGTCGAGCAGATCGAGCGGCAGCCCGACCTGACGGGCCAGTTCCTCGCAACGCGCGCGTACCGCGTCGCGGCCCGAGATGCCGCCGAGCCGCATGATCGGATCGGCGATCGCGCGCACCGCGGTGAAGCGCGGATTGAGACTGTCGGTCGGGTCCTGGAACACCATCTGGATGCGCTTGCGCATCGGCAGCCTGGCGAACTTCTTGGCGGGGATCGAGCCGATGTCCTCGCCGTCGAACATGATGACGCCGTCGGTCTTGTCGATCAGCCGCATCACCATGGTGGACGTGGTCGACTTGCCGCAGCCCGATTCGCCGACAAGACCGACGCTTTCGCCCTTGTTCACCGTGAAGCTGATGCCGTCAACCGCGCGAAACGTGTCGGGCTCGGCCGCCGGCTTGCGCTTGAACAGACTCTTGATCACTCCCTGGCGCGGATATTCCTTGATCAGCTTCTCGACCGTGAGCAGCGGAGCCATTGCCGCGCCGTTCGTCGCCTTCGGCGCCGCGGCCGGCAGCGCGGCCTCCGTCGCCTCGCCTTCCGGCAGCAGGTCGCGCAACGTCACGCCGGGCCGCGGCGTCGCCAGCATCAGCTTGCGCGTATAGGGATGAGCCGGCGCAGTGAAAATCTTGCGCGCGGTCGCGGTCTCGACCACGTGGCCCTTTTCCATCACCACCACGCGGTCGCAATAGGTCGCAGCGAGGCCGAGATCGTGCGTGATCAGGATGGTCGACATGCCGCGCTGGCGCGTGAGCTCCATCACCAGATCCATCACGGTCTTCTGTGTCGTCACATCGAGGCCGGTGGTCGGCTCGTCGGCGATCAGCAACTGGGGACGGCAGGCCAGCGCCAACGCGATCACCACGCGCTGGCACATGCCGCCGGAAAGCTCGAACGGATAGGCGTGATAGCGCTCGCGTGGCCGCGCGATGCGCACCTGATCGAGCAGGTCGATCGCGCGATCGCTCAGCTCGGCCGAATCGACCTGCGAATGCTGCGCCAGCACGTCCTCGAGTTGATGTCCGACTTTGCGGATCGGGTTGAGCGCGGCGCGCGGGTTCTGGAAGATCATCGACATCTCCCGCCCGCGCAGATTGCGCATCTCGTCTTCGCTTGCGCCGCGCACGTCGATGCCGGTGAAATGCACCGCGCCCTCGGCGATGCGGCCGGCGCGGTCGAGGATGCGCATCACGGCGTACGAGGTGACCGATTTACCCGAACCGGATTCGCCGACGATCGCCAGCGTCTCGCCCTTGGCAACGCTGACGTCGACATGTTGCACGGCCCGCACGATTCCGCGCCGGGTCTGGAATTCGACCGTGAGGTCGCGCACGTCGAGCAATGGCAGGGCATCGGTCATCGGCGTCTCACGTGCGCCGCTGCGGATCGACGATATCGCGCAAGCCGTCGCCGAGCAGGTTGAAGCAGAACACCGCGATCATCAGCGCAGCGCCGGGGAAGAAAGCGATCCACCATTCGCCGGACACCATGAACGCCGCGCCCTCGGCGACCATGATACCCCACTCAGCGGTCGGCGGGCGCACGCCCAGCCCGATGAAGGACAAGCCGGCTGCATTCAGAATGGCGTAGCCCATGGTCAGCGACATCTGCACCATCATGATCGGCATGATGTTCGGCAGCACCTGCCCCAGCAGGATGCGCATTTCGCCATTGCCCGAGAGTCTCGCCGCCTGCACGAAGCCCGCTTCGCGGCGCACGTTCGCCTCGGCGCGGGCGACGCGCGCATAAAGCGGGAAGTTCACGATCGCGGTAGCGATGATGATGTTCTGAACGGTGTTGCCGAGCGCCGCCACGATGCCCATGGCGAGAACGAACAGCGGGAACGCCATGATGGTGTCGGCGATGCGCCCGACGATGCGGTCGGTCCAGCCGCCGAAGAAGCCGGCCGCGACGCCGGCGAGCCCGCCCATGAGAAAAACCAGCACGACCGAGGTGACGGCGATGATGAAATCGAGCCGGGTGGCGACGATCACGCGGCTGAGTACATCGCGGCCGAGCTGGTCGGTACCGAACCAGTGCGCCGCCGACGGCCCTTTCAACGCGGCGGCGGTATCGCTCGCGAGCGGGTCGTAGGGCACGATGTATGGCCCGAACACGGCCGCGACCACGATCAGGACGAACAGCCCGAACGCAAAGCCCGTGACGGCATTGTCCGAAAGGATATAGCGAGCGTGCCGCAGCGCCGCGCCGAGGCCCGTGTTGGCTCGCGGCGCAGCGGCGGCCGCGCCGCCGGTCGGAAGCGCAATGTTGCTCATGCCTCGATCCTCACGCGCGGGTCGATCACCCCGTAGAGGATGTCGATAATGAGATTGAGCAGCACGTACATCACCGCCATGGTGAGCACGAAGCCCTGCAGCGGCGCGAAGTCGGACGCGATCAGGGCTTCGACTGCAAACGAGCCAATGCCGGGCCAGGCGAACACCTTCTCAACCAGCACGTTGGCGCCGAGCAGGAACGAGAACACCATGCCGAGCGTGGTGACGACCGGAAGCATGGCGTTCCGAAACGCATAGGTGACGACGACTGTCATCGGCGTCAGTCCGCTCGCGCGCGCCGTCCGCACAAAATCGGACGAGAGCACCGCAAGCATCGAGGCGCGCGTCATGCGCGCGATCGGCGCGAGCGAGAAGATGCCGAGCGTGAGCGCCGGCAATGCGAGCTGCTTGAGGCTTGCGAGGAATGTCTCGCCCTGCCCGGCGATCGCGCTGTCGATGAGATAGAACCCGGTGACGGGCGGCGGCGCGCTGAAGAACACGTCGAGGCGCCCGAGCGGCGCCGGCGCCCAGCCGAGCAGGTAGTAGAACACGTAGACCAGGATGAGCCCGGTGAAGAACACCGGCAGCGACACGCCTGCTGTGGAGACGATGCGACAGGTGTGATCGATGAGAGAATTCGGCCGTGTCGCCGCCAGGATCCCGAGCGGCACGGCGACCAGCATCGACACGATCAGGCCGAGCAGCGTCAGCTCCGCCGAGGCCGGCAGCCGCGTCTTGATCTCATGGCCGACCGGCTGGCCCGTGGTCAGCGAATTGCCGAGATCGCCCTGCACCAGGTCGGCGACGTAGCGTCCGAACTGAATATACAGCGGTTTGTCGAGACCGAGCTTCACCCTGATCTGCTCGATCGCCTCGGTGGTGGCCGCAGGTCCGGCGAAGTAGGCCGCCGGATCGCCGGGCAGCGCACGCGTCAGCAGGAACGAGACGATCACCACGCCGACAAGACTCGGCACGACGACCAACATGCGCTTGAAGATCATGAGCAGCATGATCCCGCTCCTTCAATGGGTCGTCATGGCCGGGCTTTTGGGACACAGATTGCCGGGTCTGTCTACACCCCAAGGAGCCCGGCCACGACGAGCTCGCGATGTCGGTTCAGCCTTTCACCAGCGCGCGGTAATCGAGCCGCCGATGGAACCAGTACTGATAACCCGACACGTTCTTCTGCATGGCGACGTTGGAATACGGCTGGAAGATCGGGATGCGCGGGATGTCGGCGAACGCCAGATCGACGAAGCCCTTGACGTCCTTCTCGTAGGTGGCCTTGTCGCCTTCGGCGGCAGCGGTCACCGCGCCGTCGATGAAGGCGTCCATCTCCTTCGACTGATAGCTCATCGTGTTGAAGATCGAATTCCGGCCGTGGTAGCACCAGATGAAGAAGTATTCGGGATAATCGAGCCAGCCTGAGAACACGTTGAGATAGAGCGGCATCACCTTCTTGTTCAACTCGGTGCGGAAGTTGGAGCCCGGGATCTTGTTGATCGTCGCCTTGATGCCGATCTGGCCGAGGCTTTCCTGAATCAGCACCGCGGTCGGCTCGTTGACGGTCGCGAATCCGAGATCGAACGACAGCGTCGTCTCGAAACCGTTCGGATAACCGGCTTCCGCCAGCAGCTTCTTTGCCTTGTCGATATCGGTGTTGAACTTGTGCGGCTGCGGCCAGGCGACTTCGGTCTGCTTGTCGGCGGGCGCACCGAACATCGGCTTCGCCAGGCCGTACTGCACGACGTCCATGATCTTCTGATAGGGCAGCGCGTAGGCGACCGCCTGCCGCACCTTCAGATTATCGAACGGCGTATTCTTCACGTTCATGCCGAGGTAGAGGATGCCGTTCGAGAACGGCGTCGACACGATGTTGAGCTTGCCGGCGTCCTTGAGCTCGACGAAGTCCTTGTTCGGCAGCTCATAGGAAATGTCAGCGTCGCCACGCTCCAGGAGCGCGCGCCGGTTGCCGGCCGACGGCACCATGCGCCAGATGACGCGGCGGACTTTCGGGAGCGGCCCGCCGACCCACTTGTCGTTGCGCTCGAGGATGACTTCGGTGCCGGCGTTCCAGCTCACCACGCGGTAGGCGCCACTGCCGGCGGTATTCTGCTTGGTGTAGTCCATGCCCCACGGATCTTTCTCCGTGGCGTGCTTCTTGACCAGTTCGGAGTTGTAGATCGCCGGCACGATCACGGCGAGATCCGGAATGGTCAGCCGGTCCTTGCGCAGGAAATCGACCCGCACGGTGTCGTCGTCGACCACCACGAACTGCTCGGGCTTGGTGAGCGAGCCGGCACTCATCTGGAAGGTCGGGAAACCGCCGACCGTCACCGCACGGTCGAGCGACCATTTCACGTCCTTGGCCTTGACCGGCGTGCCGTCCTGGAAGACCGCGTTCTTCTTGAGCTTGAAGGTGGCCGACATGTCGCCGAGCTTCATGTCGTCGGCGAGTTCCATCTTGAACTTGTCTTTGTCGTAGTACTGCACGCCGTTGGGCAGCGTCTTCATCTCGTGGCTGATGAGGCGGTCGTAGCAATTCCACGACACCTCATAACCGGGGACGTTGGTGCCGACGCCGTGAATGTCGATGTTGTTCGGCCCGCTCTCGGAAATGACCAGCAAGGTCTCCGCGCGCGCTTGCGCCTTGGCGGGCGACCAGACTGCCGGGGCCGTCACCGTGGCGCTGGCGCCCAAGGCTGTCATCGACTTCAGAAAATCACGACGCTTCATGAGGAAACCTCCCGGTGCGAACGGACGTTCGTTGCAGGTTTCCGCAAAGGTCGTGCCAGACGGCGGCGCTAGCGCACCGGGCGCCCTAACCAACTGTACGACATGTGAAATCGGCCTCACGCGGAGACTCAGCGGCGGCTCGCCGCGCCGACCGTTAACCGACCCCTGCACCGATTCCGCGACGCGTTTGCCTATTCGATGGGCAGCAATCTTTGGCTCGGCCGTACCTCGGATACCGAGCGGCCACCGGCGGCAACGATTGAAGTCGAAATGTCGCACCCTCGTTCGGCGGATCGGACCTCCCTGCGTCGAGCCGCTCACTCGGTGAAAACTCACGCGTTGTCCGAACATTGATCACTTGCCCAATAAACAGGCGAAGGCTTGCGCATTGTTCGCGCAATCAACCGCCTAGGTGCGAAAATCCCAAACCAGGTCAAGCGCTTCGATTGGCACGTCCATTGCAAATTCGGTAGGCCTGCCGGTTCGAGCATGCCGGCACGACGACAACGATGGAGTGCGTTCCGATGTCCACGTTCGACAATCCCTTTGACCCGCGGCGCGGCTTGAATCGCTCGGGATGCTCGTGCGGGCGGCACGCCGATCAGACCGTTCACGACCGGGAGACCGCCGCCCAGTTGCAATGCGCGCCCGTCGAGGCCCAGAACGAAGACAAGCGTTACGAGGGCGTCGTCGCCTCGGCCATCATGCGCGCCGTGTTCCCCAAGGATGCCGCACGCCGTGCGTTCCTGAAATCGGTCGGCGCCTCGACCGCACTCGCCGCGCTCTCGCAGTTCTTCCCGCTCAAGACCGCGACCGAGGTATTCGCGCAAGGCGGCGCGATCGAGAAGAAGGCGCTCAAGGTCGGCTTCATCCCGATCACCTGCGCGACGCCCATCATCATGGCTGAGCCGATGGGCTTCTATAAGAAGCATGGACTCGACGTCGAAGTGATCAAGACCGCCGGCTGGGCGGTGATCCGCGACAAGACCATCAACAAGGAATACGACGCCGCCCACATGCTGTCGCCGATGCCGCTCGCGATCACGCTCGGCGTTGGCTCGCAGCCGATTCCCTACACCATGCCGGCGGTCGAGAACATCAACGGCCAGGCGATTACGCTCGCTGTCAAGCACAAGGACAAGCGCGATCCGAAATCCTGGAAGGGCATGAAGTTCGCGGTACCGTTCGACTATTCGATGCACAACTACCTGCTGCGCTACTACGTGGCGGAAGCCGGGCTCGATCCGGATCAGGACATCCAGATTCGCGCGGTGCCGCCGCCCGAAATGGTCGCGAACCTGCGAGCCGACAACATCGACGGCTTTCTGGCGCCCGACCCGGTCAACCAGCGGGCGGTCTACGACGGCGTCGGTTTCATCCACCTTCTGTCGAAGGACATCTGGGACCGCCATCCGTGCTGTGCGTTCGCAGCGTCAAAGGAGTTCGTCACCAGCACGCCCAACACCTACGCGGCGCTGCTCAAGGCGATCATCGACGCCACCGCATTCGCGACCAAACCGGAGAATCGCAAGCAGATCGCCGAGGCGATCGCACCGCCCAACTATCTCAACCAGCCGGTCACGGTGGTCGAGCAGGTGCTGACCGGCACGTTCGCGGACGGTCTCGGCAACGTGAAGAAGGTCCCGGATCGCATCGATTTCGATCCGTTCCCGTGGGAATCGTTCGCGATCTGGATCATGACCCAGATGAAGCGCTGGGGTCAGGTCAAAGGTGAGGTCGACTACGCCGGCATCGCCAAGCAGGTCTTTCTCGCCACCGACACCGCCAAGCTGATGAAGGAACTCGGGCTCACGCCGCCCGCGACCACGTCGAAAAGCTTCGTGGTGATGGGCAAGACCTTCGATCCGTCGAAGCCGGAGGACTACATCAAGAGCTTCGCGATCAAGCGAGCGACGTGACACGCAATGCTGCCGGGCATTCGTAGGTCTCCCCGCAAACTCGCCGCTTATCCCTCCCCCTTCGGGGGAGGGTGCCGAGCGAAGCGAGGCGGGTGGGGAACCCAACAACGAAGGCACCGCTCCCCACCCGGCCGCGCGCCACGCGCGCGTCCACCCTCCCCCGACGGGGGAGGGATGGAGGCCCTGCCATGAGCATCCCGATGAGCGTGCGCGCCACCATCGTGTCGGTGCTGCTGTTCGCGGCCTTCATCGCGATCTGGCATCTCGCCACCCGCGGCACCGGCCAGGTCGCGCAGATGGACCCCGAATACGCCGCCCTGATGGGCGTCACCGCCACCCAGGGCAAATCCGCGATGCCCGGCCCGCTCGATGTCGCCACCAAGCTCTGGGAGCACCTCAGGCACCCGTTCTACGACAATGGACCGAACGACAAGGGCGTCGGCATCCAGCTCGCCTATTCGATCGCGCGGGTGATGATCGGCTATCTGCTGGCGGTCGCGGTTGCGATCCCGATCGGCTTTCTGATCGGCATGTCGCCGCTGTTCTCGCGCGCGCTCGACCCGTTCATTCAGGTGCTCAAACCGATCTCGCCGCTCGCCTGGATGCCGCTCGCGCTCTACACCATCAAGGATTCCTCGCTGTCCTCGATCTTCGTGATTTTCATCTGCTCGCTGTGGCCGATGCTGATCAACACCGCCTTCGGCGTCGCTGCGGTGCGCAAGGAGTGGCTCAACGTCGCGCGCACGCTCGAGGTCGGCACCTTCCGCCGCGCGTTCACCATCATTCTGCCCGCGGCAGCGCCTACGATCCTCACCGGCATGCGGATTTCGATCGGCATCGCCTGGCTGGTCATCGTCGCCGCCGAGATGCTGGTCGGCGGCACCGGCATCGGTTACTTCGTCTGGAATGAATGGAATAATTTGTCGATTACGAATGTGATCAACGCGATTTTGCTGATCGGGGTGGTGGGGATGATCCTCGACCAGGTCCTGGCGCGGCTGACGCGCCTGGTCACGTTCCCGGAGTGAACGCAGTGTCCGCCGACAAATTCATCTCGATCGAGGGCATCACCAAGCGCTTCCCGGCGCGCGGCGGCGGCGAGACCACCGTGTTCCAGGACCTGTGGCTGTCGATGGCGCGCGGCGAGTTCGTCTGCATCATCGGCCACTCCGGCTGCGGCAAGACCACCGTGCTCAACATCCTGGCCGGGCTCGACACGCCGTCGGACGGCACCGTGATCGTCGACAACCAGGCGATCGAAGGCCCGAGCCTCGACCGCGCGGTGATCTTCCAGAGCCACGCGCTGCTGCCGTGGCGCACCGTGATGGGCAACGTCGCCTATGCGGTGTCGTCGAAGTGGCGGCGGCGCTCGCACGCCGAGATCGCCGCGCAGGCGCAGAAATTCATCGACCTGGTCGGCCTGACCGGCGCCGAGACCAAGCGGCCGGCGGAGCTCTCCGGCGGCATGAAGCAGCGCGTCGGCATCGCGCGCGCGCTGTCGATCGAGCCGAAGATCATGCTGATGGACGAGCCGTTCTCGGCGCTCGACGCGCTCACCCGCGGCACGCTGCAGGACGAGGTGCGCCGCATCTGCACCACCACCGGGCAGACCGTGTTCATGATCACCCACGACGTCGACGAGGCGATCTATCTCGCCGACCGCGTCGTGATGATGAGCAACGGCCCGGACGCGGTGCTGGCCGAAATCGTCGACAACCCGCTGCCGAAGGATCGCAAGCGCACCGACTTCCACAAGCACCCGCTCTATTACGGCGTGCGCAACCACATCATCGATTTCCTGGTGACGCGCAGCAAGAATTTCGCCGGCGAGACCCGCGACCAGCCGTTCGACAAGCGCCACGTGCCGGTGGTGCGGCCGGGCGCGCCCGAGCCGACGGTCGCGCCGCCTGCGGGCGGCGGCGGCGCGGCGAGCGCCGAGGCGCCGGTGATGCGGTTCGCGGCGGGGCATTGAGCGATGTGGACTGGGGCCACGAGTTTTCCGCTCATGCCCGCGAAAGCGGGCATCCAGTTCGTGACAAGGGCTGGGTCCCCGCTTTCGCGGGGACGAGCGGCGGAGAGAACATGATCAGTTGAGAGACCGAAGCCGGGAAAAGGAGACACCACCATGCAACGCGCCGCCCTCACCGAGAAGCTGCTCGACATCAAGCGCGAGAAAGGCTGGACCTGGAAATACATCTGCGAGCAGATCGGCGGCATGTCGCCGGTGATGATCACCGGCGCGATCCTCGGCAACCACAAGCTGACCAAGCCGCAGGCGGCCGCCGCCGCAAAACTGTTCGGCCTGTCGAAGAGCGAGCAGACCATGCTCAACGAGGTGCCGATGCGCGGCGTGACTTCGCAGATGCCGCCGACCGACCCGCTGATCTACCGCTTCTACGAACTGGTGCTGGTCAACGGCCCGGCCTGGAAGGCGCTGATCGAGGAGGAGTTCGGCGACGGCATCATGTCGGCGATCGACTTCGACATGACGATGGAGCGCCTGCCCGACCCGAAGGGCGACCGGGTGAAGATCGGCATGACGGGCAAGTTTTTGCCGTTCAAGTATTACGGCGCGACGGGGAATGCGCAGGCGTATGGGTATAAGGAGGAATAACTCTCTTCCTTATCATTTCCGGGGCGCTGAAGGCGCGAACCCGGAATGCAGAACGCAGTTTGCCAAGCTCTCCACGTCGTGCATCGGCCGTGCCGTCCGAAGGACGGCGTCGCGTCGCTCGCCTATGGTGCCGGACATCCACGCGGTGTTTCGCCGCTTCGCGCGCAACCCCATCATGCGCCCCTGGCGGCGTGCGGCTGATTACTAACTGTGTGACAACAAAAGGAACAGGACACAGGATTGATCGATGCAATTCTCCGCAATGACGATGAACATGTGGTTCCCCACCAACGACGACGGGGACGACGACCACCGCATCATCGAGATGGCCGCCGAGCAATCGATCTGGTTCGCCGAGCTCGGCTACCATGTGTGGTTCACCGATCACCACTTCCGGGGGCCGTGGCACTCAAACCCGCTGCAGTTTGCGTCCTACATCGCGCCGCTGATCCCGCGCGACCGCTATATCGGCTTCGGCGTGCTCTCCATCCCGTTCTATCACCCGGTGCGGCTGGTCGAGAGCATCAACCTGCTCGATCAGTTGACCAAGGGCCGTGTGCTGATCGGCGTCGGCTCCGGCTGGCAGGGCACCGAGCCGAACGGTCTCGGCATCGACGCCGAGGCCCACGCCTCGGGCCGGCTCGCCGAGGAGACGCTCGACATCATGGAGCGCCTGTGGGCCTTCAAGTACGGCGATCCGGAAATGAGCTTCGCGGTCGGGAATTTCAGCGGCCGGATCAAGCGGCGCGTCACGCCGGCGCCGTACTCGAAGCCGTACCCCACGCTGATTCGCGTTGCCACCCGCGAGGCGGGCATCGTTCGCGCGGCGCAGAAGGGCTGGCCGGTGTTCGTCGGGGTGTTGGGCGCGGACCTGCGCGAGCAGATGCAGATCTACCGGCGCGCGCTCGACGCGGCCAACCATCCGCAGCACGTGAAGGACAACTGCCTGCGCTGGTGCTCGCACGACTGGGTCGGCGTCACGGTGGCGGCGACGGAGGAGAAGGCGCTGGAGCGCGAGACGCGCGCGCGCGCCGAGACGATGGCGATCCGCACCGGCTACGTGAAGCGGCACGGCCCGACGGATGGGCCGGCGATGAAGTCCGCGTCGGCGCAATCGCGGCCGGAGGAATACGCCAAGGGCGGCGACATGAAGATGACCATCTCCGGCACGCCCGACTCGGTGGCCGCCAAGGTGCGGCAGCTGGAGGAGATGGGCGTCCACCACCTGCATCTGCGCTTTCTTGGCGAGATCGACGGCGAGACCAGCCACATCTGCAAGGAGTCGGCGGAGCTGTTCGCGCGGGAGGTGATGCCTCGGTTTAAGCCGACGGAGCCCGTGCCGCGGCCGGAGCTGGCGGCGGCGAAGCTACGAACGCTGATCGAGCGCGAGGTGGCTAACGGGCCGCCCGACGAGTTCATTGCGAACCGCGCCTCGCGACAGCGCAATCCGGGTTAATCGTCCGGACAGCAAACGAAAAGCGATCACGCCCGTCCGGCGTCGACGAACGCCACGGCCTCGATCTCCACCATCCATTCGGGATCGACCAGCGCCGCCACCGCCACCTGCGTGCTGGCCGGATAGGGCGGCTTGAACGTCTCGCTGCGAACCTTGTTGATCGCATCCCGGTAGCGGATGTCGGCGGCGAAGATCGTGAGCTTGACCACGTCGTCGAGGGTTGCGCCGGCCTCGGCCAGGATGACGCGGATATTCTCGAACACCTGCCGCGTCTGCCCGGCGACGTCGCCCTGACAGACCGTGCGGCCCTCCGCATTCCACGGCACCTGACCGGCGACGAAGATGACCCGTCCGCTCGACACCTCCCACGCCGGGCTGTAGCTGCCCCGCACCTTGAACGACGACGGGTTCAACACGCGCTTGCTCATGGCTCGTCTCCTGTTGCCGGACCTCGGCCGGGCATTATGGACCCGGCGGATGCCATGGCGAGCAGCCTTTGACGATTGACGAAGCAAGCGTAGCCCGGATGGAGCGCAGCGCAATCCGGGTTTCTCGCGGCACGACCACGCTGCCCCGGATTTCGCTTCGCTCAATCCGGGCTACGGCTATCACTCCTTCTCCCTCATCCACGCATACTCGCGGGCGAGTCTCCCGCGAAGGCTGCGCCGGCGCGGCGGCGGCTTCTCGCGCGGCGGTTCGCGGTGGGCGAGGAAGTCGTCGACCGCCGCGCGCGGGGCACGGTGCAGGTCGACGCCGGCGGCGCAGAGCTGGATGACCGGGCGCAGCCGCTCGCCGGTCACGGCGCTGAAGTCGAGGTCCGGCGCGCTAGGCTTGCGCCTGCGCCGGCGGCCCTGGGCGGCGAGCTTCGCCATCTTGAGCAGCTCCAGCGCCTCGCCGAGCTTGTCGAGGTCGACGCCGGCGCTCGCCTCCAGCTCGCGGATGGCGCGTTCCGCCTGCGCGGCCAGGCGCGCAAAGAGCGTGCGCAGCTTGAGCCTGGCGCCGGCGCGGGCGGTCGGCACGGTGTCGGTGGCGCGCGGCGCGAAGCATGCCGCTGCCACCCACCGTCGCGGGTCCAGCGGCAGATGCTGGCGCGGCCGACGCCGGTCCGCGCGGCGATCTCGCCGTAGGTCAGCGGGGTCTGCTCGATCAGGCGGCGCACCGCCGCGACCCTGGCGTCGGTGTGCGGGCGGCGCGAGCCGCGCGACCGCGGGGCGGCGAAGGCGTCGGGTTCGTCCGGGCGGAGCGATGGGGCGGACGATGGGGGAGCGGGGGATGAGTGGCATGAAAGGAATATAATCCAGAAGCGGGACGGTGCAAGCGGGGCCGGCCGCGCCACACGCTCGTCACCCTCTCCCCCTGTGGGAGAGGGTTGCACCGCCCGCGGGGCGAGATTCCAAGCGGGCCGATCCGCTATAGTGAGCGCGATCCGCACCACTCACCGCCCGAGCCCGCCATGACGACCGTCACCACCCGGCCGATGCCTCCCCGTCCCGTCCGGCGCGAGCCGCGCTTCATCTGGCTGTTCCTGGCCAAGGCGCTGCTGCTCGCCGTCACCATCGTGGTGGTCTGGACGGTGTACGCCTATCTGCACGCCTACCGGCTCGACTGGCTCGGCTGGATCTACGTCAAGCTGCAGCCGCTGACGGTGTTCCTCTACACCATGGTCGACGCCTACCTGCCCGACGACGTGAAGTACAAAATCCGGGGCGCCATCAGCGACGACCTCGGCCAGCGCTCGCTGTTCCTGCTGCTCTTGACCGCGACCGTCGAGCTCACGCTCTATACGCTGTTCAAATTCCTCAAATACCTGGTCGCCGGCGGCCGCTGACATCCGCGGCCTCGGCTTTCGTCTAAGAAGAAAAGGAGCGGGAGGATGGCGACAATCCTGGTGGCGCACGGCGCCTGGTCGTCGGCATGGGCGTGGAAGAAGATGCGGCCGCTGATGCGCGCCGCCGGCCACGACTTCTTCACGCCGAGCTACACCGGCATGGGCGAGCGCGCGCATCTCGCCAATCCCGGCGATCGACCTCGACTTCCACATCAAGGACATCACCGCGGTGCTGGAGATCGAGGACCTGCGCGACGTCGTGCTGATCGGCCACAGCTACGGCGGCGCGGTCGCGACCGGCGTCGCCGACCGCGCGCGCGAGCGGATCGGCAAGCTCGTCTATCTCGACGCGTTCGTGCCGCAGAACGGCGAGAGCGTGTTCGACATCCAGCCGGCCGAGCGCGCCAACCGCATGCGCGAGCTCGCCCGCGATCAGGGCGAGGGCTGGCGCATCCCGTCGAGCCAGATGCCGGCCGACACGCCGCAGGACGACGTCGCCTGGGCGGCGCACCGGCGGCTGCCGCAGCCGCTCAAGACGTTCGAGCAGAAACTCGCGCTGTCCGGAAAGGCGCCGCCGCCGCGCAGCTACATCTACTGCAAGCGGTTCGGGCCGGGCGACGTTTTCCGGCCGTTCTACGAGCGCGCGCAGCGCGAGGGCTGGCGCCATTTCGAGATCGACTCGAGCCACAACCCGCACATCACCGCGCCGGACGCGCTGATGGCGATCCTCACGGACATCGTGGCAAAGTAAACCGGATGCCCGGGTCACGCCGACATGACAAAAGCAAGAAGGACAACGCACATGGACATCGGCTTCATCGGCCTCGGCAACATGGGCTTCCCGATGGCGCGGCGCCTGATCGAGGCCGGCCACCGGGTGGTGGCCTACGACACCAGGCGCGAGCCGCTCGACAAGCTCGTCGCGCTCGGCGCCGAGCGGGCGGCGTCGGTGCGCGAGGTCGCCGACCGGGCCGAGACCGTGCTGGCGTCGCTGCCGACGCCCGACATCGTGCAGGCGGTGGTGACCGGCAAGGGCGGCGTGATCGAGGGCAACCGGGTGCGGCGCTTCGTCGATCTCTCGACCACCGGCTCGGTGATGGCGGCGAAGATCTTCGACACGCTGAAGCAGCGCGAGATCGTGCAGCTCGACGCGCCGGTGTCGGGCGGCGTCTCCGGCGCCGAGAAGGGCACGCTCGCCGTGATGGTGTCGGGCCCGCGCGCCGAGGCCGACGCGGTCGAGGGCGCGCTCAAGGTGATCGGCAAGGTGTTCTACATCTCCGACCGGCCGGGCGCCGGGCAGACCATGAAGCTCTGCAACAATTTCCTCTCCGCCGCCGCGATGGCCGCCACGTCGGAAGCGATGGTGATGGGCGTGAAGGCCGGGCTCGATCCGCGCATCATGCTCGACGTGATCAATTCCGCGTCGGGCCGCAGCACGGCGTCCGAGAGCAAGTTTCCCAAGAACGTGGTGCCGCGCACCTTCGATCTCGGCTTCACCAACGGCCTGATGGCCAAGGACGTAGGCCTTGCGCTGTCGGAGGCCAAGGCGCTCGGCGTGCCGATGGACGTCGCCGAGGCGGTGATGCGCGCGCTCAAGCTCGCCTGCGACGAGATCGGCGCCGAGAAGGACCTCACCACCATCGTGCAGCCGATCGAGCGGCGCGCCGGCGTCGAGGTGCGCGCACCGAAGTGAGTTTGCAATTGATCAGACGCGCGGAGAAATTGCAGGGGAGATCCGCACATGCCCGACACCTACGAACTCTACGCCATCCGCTACGGCCATCATCCGCGCAAGGCGGCGGAGAACTACATCGGCGGCGACCCGCACGACGTGATCGAGCCGCTCGACTACTACGTCTGGGCGATCGTCGGCACGCGCGAGACCATCATCCTCGATACCGGCTTCGACGAGACGGTCGGCACCCGCCGCGGCCGCACCACCACCAAGCCGCTGCGCGAGGGGCTCGCGGCGATCGGCATCGCGCCGGACAAGATCGAGACCGTGATCGTGAGCCACATGCACTACGACCACTGCGGCAATTTCGACCTGTTCCCGCGCGCGCGCTACCACCTGCAGGACCGCGAGATGGAGTACTGCACCGGCCGCTGCATGTGCCACGCGCAGATGCGCAATTCATTCGAGGAAGACTACGTGGTGGCGATGGTGCGCAAGGTGTTCGCCGGCCGCGTCTCGTTTCACGACGGCGCCGGCGAGATCGCCCCCGGCATCACCGTCCACCACATCGGCGGCCACGCCAAGGGACTGCAATGCGTGCGGGTCGATACGCGCATCGGGCCGGTGGTGCTCGCCGCCGACTGCGCGCATCTCTACACGCACCTGGACCAGGGCCGCGTGTTTCCCACCACCTACAATGTCGCCGAGGTGCTGGAAGGCTACGGCACGCTCAAGAAGCTCGCGGGTACGGCGAACCGCGTCGTGCCGGGTCACGATCCCGCGGTGCTCAAGCGCTATCCGGCCGCCAAGCCCGGACTGGAAGGTTTCGTCGTCCGGCTTGACGTGGAAGCGAAGGCCTGACGCCGCCCCGAAACCGGGGCAGCGCTCTCTCGGTGGTTCGCTGATCGTCAGCTTTGAATTTTCCGCGGCGACTATTTCGCAGCCTCGGGAAACGCCGGCAATTTTTCGATGTCGCGCGCGTCGTGCTGGATGATGACCTTGGCCTTCAGGTTCGATGCGATGTTCTTGATGCGCTCCATCGACGCCACCGTCTGCGCCCGGTCGTAGTTGAACGCGGGCACGCCAAACGCATCGTAGTTCTCGCGGAAATGAATCGCGTCGCCGCTGAGGATCACGGGCCCGGTCTGCGGCAGCTTCACGAGCAGGGCCTGATGGCCCGGCGTATGGCCCGGCGTCCGCAACACGATCACGCTTCCATCCTCGAACACATCCTTGTCGAGCGCGAGCGGCTCAACCTTGCCCTCGCCCTTGATCCAGCTCTCGAACGGTTTGAAGTTCACCCCTGCGGCAGGCTTCGGGGCGGTGATCGCTTCCCATTCCTTGGCGCCGATCAGCACCGTCGAGTTCGGAAACGAGGCCACTTGGCCGGTATGGTCGGCGTGGTAGTGGCTGATGCCGACATATTTGATCTGCTCGGGCTTGACGTTGAGTTTCGCGAGTTGATCGACCAGACTCACCTTCGGCGCCACGTTGGGCGCCGTCATCGCGTGGCCGGTGTCCCAGAGCAGATAGTCGTTGTCGTGCTTGATCAGATAGCAGCTATAGACGAACTGAAGCTTCAGATCGCCGTACGCATAGGTGTCCGAGAAGCGCTGATTGACGGCCGTGGGCGCCTGCGGCGTGCCGCAGTCGAGACGCGTGAGCGCCATGTCCGGCGCCGCCTGCACGGGCGCCGCGAGACCGGAGAACGCGCAAGCAGCGGCGAGAATGGTCAGTGTCCGATTCATTGTTTGTTTGCTCCTTCAAGTTGACGCGCGGCCCGTGCGGCCCGGTGAGGCGTCCAAAGCAATCCGCACCACAAACCACAGCGAGAGATGGCACAAGCAGACTACACCCGTCTGACAAGAGGCAGAAGGTCTCTTCCTGGGCCCTTCTTGGACCTCCGGCATGTCCGCCTTTCCGCCGCTTGTGGGAGCGGACGCCAATCAGCGATTGCCGGTCGCCGAGGTGCTGGAAGGCTACGGCACGCTCAAGCGGCTCGCGAGTGCAGCGCCGGCTATCGAACCGCCAGAATGAACAGGCGCGGGAATTTCAGGATCACCTTGCCGTCGTAACATCCGGGGTAGGCGTGTTTGATCTCGTCCGTATAGTTGGCGATGAATTCTTTGCGCATCTCCGGATCAAGCGGCGCGAGGAAGGGACGCAGCCCCGAGCCCTTGAACCATTCGACCACGCCGACATGGTCCGCCATCACGTGATTGTAGTGGGTGTGCCAGATGTCGAAGTGGCTGCAAAGCGGGCGCAGCAGATCGTAGTAGGCCTGCGGCCGCGGCAGATCGTTGCGCGCCGCATTGGCTTGCGCGAACGTGGCCGCCCAAGGTCCGTTGGCGGCAACCTTCTCCATCAGCATCAGCGCGGGCTCGGCGGTATTGTCGGGCATCTGCACCGCCAGAACGCCGCCCTGCGGCAGCGCCTGTAACAACCGCGCCAGCACATTGGGATGATCCGGCACCCAATGGAAGACCGCGTTGCCGAACAAGAGGTCGGTGTCCGGCTTAGGCTTCCAGGTCGCGAGATCGCCCTCGACGAATGTGCAGCGTGGCAGCCGCTCTCGCGCCTGGCGGAGCATGTCGGGCGAGGAGTCGACGCCGACCACCTCTGCGTCGGGAAACCGTTCGATCAGCAGTTCGGTCGAGTTGCCGGGCCCGCAGCCGAGATCGACCACGAACCTCGGCGACCGCAACGGCACCTGCGCCAGCAGATCGCGCGGCGGCCGCGTGCGCTCGTCCTCGAATTTGAGGTATTGCCGGGCGGACCAGTCGTCGGCGGACTGGCGGTCGTGTGCTGGGTCGGCCATGAGCGCGGTTCCCCTCTGACGGAATTGTCCCGACTAGTCCGGTTTCTCGCCGGAGAACTTGACCATCTTACCCCATTTTTCGGTGTCATCGGCGATGAGCTTGCACACTGAAACTTTACGCACCGTTGTTCACGCGACGCGGTTCTAAGCGCGGGATTTAGGTTAACCGGCGAATTGCTTCGAAGCGCCCTCGCAACGGTGGCACAAGTTCCACAAGCGCACCGGGTGAGATGCAGGCCTGGCCGCGAAAGACAACCGCACTCTGCTTAACCGGGAGAACCATTCATGAAGCTCGTCACCACTCTTGCCGCCGCCGCGGCGGTCTGTCTCACGCTGATCCCGCAAGACGCCAGCGCGCAGCGCCGCGCCGGCATCCGCGTGGGCGGCGTCGGCGTCGGCGTGCGCACCGCCGGCTTCCGCGCACCGCTCTATCGGCCGGCGGTACGCGCGGCTGCGTTCCGGACCGCCGCATACGCATCCACCGGATATCGTTCGCTGGGCTATCGCTATGGCTACCGTCCGTACTGGGGCGCCGCCGCGGCGTTTGCGAGCACCGCCGCCTATGCGTCGACCGGCGGCTGGTACCCCTACTCCAACTACAGCTATTACGACGATCGCTACAGCTATCCGGCTTATGCCTATGCGTCCTACAGCTATCCGGCTGCGTACAGCTACGCCTCGTACGACTACCCGGCCGCGTACAGCTACGCGTCCGTCGGCTACCGCTCGTGCGGGTCGTCGCTGACGTGGGTCTCGACCCGCTGGGGCCTGCGCCGGGCCTGGGTCTCGAGCTGCGGATACTGAGATCGAGCTCGCCAAAGCCATCACTCTCCAAGACTACAAAGAGGCGCGGCGCCCAAGGCCGCGCCTCTTTGCTTTCACCGAACCGGCCGTGTTAATAACGCATAATACTTGTTATTTGTAAGCAGACCTGAAAGCATCCCGTGTAACGGGATCGATCCGAGCAATCGGAACCGGTCGCGAGGCGCGTCATGCCCGAGTTCGCCAAGATCACGCCTCAGCAGGTTGCGCTGATCCGGCAGTCGTTCGACGCCATCTGGCCGGTGCGCGGCAAGCTCTCCGACCTCTTCTACGAGCGGTTCTTCGCGCTCGTGCCCGACGCCAGAGCGCTGTTTCCGGACGACATGGAACGCCAGAGCCGCAAGCTCATGGACATGATCGCCGCGATCGTCGGCGCGATCGAGCATCGTGAGGTGTTCCGCTCGATCATCACGCGCTCCGGCCGCGACCACGCCCGGTTCGGCGCCAGGCCCGAGCACTTCGCGGCGTTTGGGGAGGCGCTGATCTGGGGCCTGCAGCAGCAATTCGGCGCCGCCTTCACGCCCGAGCAACACGACGCCTGGACGACGCTTTACAATGCCGTGCAGCACGACATGATCGCAGGCACGCGGTCCTGAGCCGTAAGCCACGCTTACACATTTTGGCTGCATTCGCCGCCGAGAGTCGCCCGGTGCAGGCGTTCGGAAGCCCGTTCATGGACAGCAAGGAAACCGTCGCCAACGTGCGCAAGCGCATCCTGTGCTGGCGCTGCAATGGTACCGCGGCGCTCACGGGCGTGCGCACGCGGCTGTCGACCGAAGGCGGCGGCCACGAAGCGTCGTACCGGTGCGAGGATTGCAAGAGCGTGCTCAAGCGCACGCTTCCGAAGGACAAGCCGATCTGAGGTGGATCGAATTCGCGATCACATGATCGCGAATTCGGTGTTGCGGCGGTCGGTGACCAGCATGCTGCCCGGATAGTGGGTGATGCAGAATTCGGGCTTCACCGTCGCCACCACCGATTGCGGCGTCACCCCGCAGGCCCAGAACACCGGGATTTCGTCATCCTTCATCGGCGCCGGATCGCCGTAGGTCGGCTTGTTGATGTCCGCGATGCCGATCAGGTCGGGCCGGCCGATATGGACCGGCGCGCCGTGCACGGCCGGAAAGCGCGTGGTGATCTGGACCGCCCGGATGGCGTCCTTGGGCTTGAGCGGCCGCATCGACACCACCATCGGCCCGTGGAACGGCCCGGCCGCGTTGGTGGCGATCGAGGTGCGGTACATCGGCACGGTGGTGCCGCAGGTGATGTGGCGAAGCTCCATGCCATCCTCGATCAGCGCCTCCTCGAACGAGAACGAGCAGCCGAGCACGAAGGCGACCAGATCGTCGCGCCAGTGGGCGCGCACGTCGACCGGGTCGTCGATCACCTCGCCGTTCTTGAACACCCGGTAGCGCGGGATGTCGGTGCGGATGTCGAGGTCCTCGCCGAGCGTCGGCAGCCGCCAGTCGCCGGGCGCCGACGCCGCGAGCAGCGGGCACGGCTTCGGATTGAGCTGGCAGAACCGCATGAAGTCGGTCGCGAGCGCGGCCGGCAGAATGGCGAGATTGCCCTGCACGTAGCCCGGCGCGACGCCCGAGGTTACCCCGGTCAAATCGCCGCGGCGGCTCGCCAGCCGGGCTTCGCGGCCTGATTGAAAGACGACGGGCGCGTTGCGCATTGTTGCGAGCGACATGGCGTTTCCTCTGTGCTTGGGCCGGCGCGGGTTGAGACGAATATGCGCATACTATCACCGCCGCGGTAACGGAAAACCGGTTGAATCTCGCCGCGGGATCGCGTTTGCTAGGACCTAAGAAAAAGCCCGGGAACGTATCGGTCTTGAGCAGAGGGAGGGTTCCGCGATGTCGGACCATGAGAAATCACGCGACGCGAGCGAAGAGCTTTGGCACAGCGGCAAGGTCACGCGCCGGCGCCTGATCGGATACGGCGCGGCGGGCGCGGGTGCGCTGGGCGCGACCATGCTGGTACCGGCGCCCTGGCAGGCCGCTTTCGGCCAGGCCAAGCCCTACAAGATCGGCACGCTGCAGCCGTTGTCGGGCGCCGGCGCGGCCGGCGGCAAGACCGCACTGGTCGGCATCCAGATGGCGACCGACCGCATCAACAAGATGGGCGGCGTCAACGGCCGGCCGATCGAGCTCGTGGTCGCGGACGACGAATCCAAGCCCGACGTCGGCCGCCGCAAGGTCGAGAAGCTGCTGGTCGAGGACAAGGTCGACGTCCATGTCGGCGGCTTCCTGTCCAACATCTGCCTCGCCTGCATGCCGGTGTTCGAAGAGGCCAAGATCGTCAACATGATCACGGTGTGCCTCGACACCACGCTGACCACGACCAAGTGCAACAAATACAGCTTCCGGCCGTTCGACTACGCGCCCTCGCAGGCGGTCGCGTTCGCGCCCAAGCTCATCAGCATGGGCAAGAAGTGGCACATCGCCTATGCGGACTATTCCTGGGGCCAGTCCACCAAGGACGCCTATGCCGAGCAGATCAAGAAGCTGGGCGGCGAGATCGTCGGCACCACCGGCATTCCGCTCGGCACCGCCGACATGACGCCGTTCCTCTCGAAGATCACCGGCAACTTCGACGGCCTGTTCGGCATCTTCTTCGGCAAGGACGGCGTGACCATCGGCAACCAGGCCTTCGACCTCGGCCTGACCAAGAAGTACAAATGGGCCGGCGACGGGGCGATCGCGGAATCGACCAATCTGCCCGCGCTCGGCAACAAGATCGAAGGCTTCATCGGCATCAACCGCTACATCCCGGTGCTCGAAGCCCCGCTCAACACGCCGTCGCACAAGAAGTTCTTCGACGAGGCCAAGATCCGGCTGAAGCAGATCGACTCCTCCGGCCCCGATCCCGACCGCTACGTCCAGTCGAACTACGAGGCGATGAACGCGCTCAAGATCGGCATGGAGAAGTCGAGCTTCCGCGGCCGCGAAGACACCGACAAGCTGATCGGCGCGCTCGAAGGCCTGGAGATGAAGGAAGGCGACGACTTCCCGCAGGGCGACAAGACGCTGCGCAAGGACGATCACCAGGCGTTCCTGCGCCAGTTCATCTTCGAGATCAAAGACGGGAAGTCCAAGATCGTCCAGGTGGTCGACAAGGACAAGACGATCTTCCCGCCGGCCTGCAAGTTCGTCTAAGTGCAGGCCGACCCTGCGCTGCAATCCTCCCCGGCCGTGACCGGCCGGGGAGACGGCACGGTCCCTGTGCTCCGCACCGAGGACCTGTCGATGCGTTTCGGCGGCCTCAGCGCGCTGAGCGGAATCAATTTCGCGGTCGCGCGCGGCGAGATCCGCGCCGTCATCGGACCGAACGGCGCCGGAAAAAGCACCTTCTTCAATTGCCTGACCGGCGTGCTGCGCCCCACGTCCGGGCGCATCCTGTTCAAGGACGCCGACATCACCGGGCTGCCGCCCAATCTGATCTCGCAGCGGGGCATCGCCCGCTCCTACCAGATCACCAACATCCTGCCGAACGCCACCACGCTGGAGAACGTCCGCATCGCCGTGCAATCGCGGCATCACGCCTGGAACATGGTCAGGCACTACAACCATTTCCGTGACGTCATCGACAAGGCCGACGCGGTGCTCGAATCGATCGGCTTGGGCGACAAGGCCGACGAGCTCGCCGCCAATCTCTCGCACGGCGAGCAGCGCAATCTCGAGATCGGCATCGCGCTCGCGACCGAACCGGAGCTGCTCTGCCTCGACGAGCCGACCGCCGGCATGAGCGCGGCCGAGACCCACGACACCGTGGAGCTGGTGCGCCGCATCGCCAAGAATCTCACCATCCTGATCGTCGAGCACGACATGGAGGTGGTGATGGGGCTCGCCCACCGCATCACCGTGCTGCACTACGGCGAGATCCTGGCAGAAGGCACGCCGGAGGAAATCCAGCAGAACCCGCGCGTGCTGGAGGTCTATCTCAAGACATGAGCACCGCCGCGACCAGCTCGACGGAGCCCCTCGTCTCGGTCGAGGACCTGCACACCTTTTACGGCAAGAGCCACATTTTGCATGGCGTGTCGCTGCATGTCGGCCCGGGCGAGGTCGTCGGCCTGCTCGGCCGCAACGGCGTCGGCAAGAGCACGACGCTCAAGACCATCATGGGCCTCGTCCATCCGACCCAGGGCAAGGTCGTGCTCGCTGGCAATACCGTCACCAGCCTGCCCTCGCACAGGCTCGCCCGGCTCGGGATCGGCTACGTGCCCGAGGACCGGCGCGTGTTCCGGCTGCTCACGGTGATCGAGAATCTCCGCACCGGGCTCGACCGCGGCGGCGTCACCGAAGCGCGCAAGCGCGAGCTGCTCGACAAGGTCTTCGCCTATTTCCCGGTGCTCGGCGAGCGGCGCAACCAGGCCGGCGGTACGCTCTCGGGCGGCGAGCAGCAGATGCTGGCGATCGCGCGCGCGATGATGCTCGAGCCCAAGATCATCCTGCTGGACGAGCCGACCGAAGGCCTGATGCCGCGCATGGTCTCGCAGATCAGCAGCATCATCAACGTCCTGCACAACGAGGGCGTCGCGATCCTGCTGGTGGAGCAGAACGTGCCGCTGACGCTGGAAGCCAGCCAGCGCATCTACATCATGGAGAAGGGCGCGGTGCGGCATCACTGCGCAGCCTCCGAGCTCAAGCTCGGCGACGCCGTCATCAAGCAGTATCTGGGAGTGTAATCGTGGGATTCCTCGACGCAATTCCCTGGGAACTGATCGTCGTCCAGACGTTGAACGGCATCGTCACCGGCATGATCCTGGCGCTGATCGCCTCGGGGCTGACGCTGATCTTCGGCATCATGGACGTGGTGAACTTCGCCCACGGCGAGCTGTTCATGCTCGGCGCCTATATCGGCGTGCTCGTGCTGGCGACATCGGGCAGCTTCTGGCTGGCGCTGGTCCTCGCCATCCTGGTGGTCGCCATCCTGGGCGCGGCGATGCAGATCGTTACGCTGCGGCCGCTGGTCGGACGCGATCCGCTGATGACTATTCTGGCGACGTTCGGGCTGTCGCTGGTGCTGCAGAACTATGCGCTCTGGCAGTTCGGCCCGGTGGCGCGCAAGATCAACGAGCCGTTCACCGGCCACTTCAACCTCTTCTACCTCGAATATCCCTGGTACCGGATTTTGATCGCCGGGCTGTCGGCCGCGATCATCGGCGGCTTCTGGCTGTTCCTGAAATACGGCAAATACGGCATCTGGATCCGCGCCACCACCCAGGACCGGGTCATGGCGGAGGCCATGGGCATTCCGGTGCCGTGGGTGCACACCGCGGCGTTCGCGATCGGCGCCGGCATGGCGGCGGCGAGCGGCGTGCTGTTCGGCCCGCTGGTCGGCGTCAATCACGCCATGGGGCTCGACTGGATCCTGAAGGCGTTCATCGTGGTGGTCGTCGGCGGCATGGGCAGCCTCGGCGGCTCGATCGCGGCGGCGATCTTCATCAGCCTGCTCGAAGCCTATGCGGCGATCTGGGTGAGCCCGGCCCAGGCGGTGATCGTTTCCTCGATCGTTCTCATTCTCACGCTGCTGTTCCGGCCGACCGGCCTGTTCGTTCCGACACCCAAATGACGCGACATCGAATCATCTACTGGACCGGATTTTGCGTCATTCTGGCGCTGCTGATCGTCGCGCCGCTGGTGCTGCCCGAGTTCTGGCGCCGGTTCCTGACCGAGATCCTGATCTGGGGCCTGCTCGCGATGTCGTCCGACATCCTGATCGGGTACACCGGAATGGTCTCGTTCGGCCATTCTGCTTTCTTCGGGCTCGGCATGTACGGCGCGGCGGCGGCGCTGCTGCTGTTCGCGCCGAACCTGCTGCTGGCGATCATATTCGGGCTGATCGCGGCGGTGATCGTGTCGGCGTTCGTCGCCTATTTCTCGACCCGGCTGCGCGACATCTATTTCGCCATCACCACGCTGATCTTCTCGCAGATCTTCTACGTCATCATCTTCACCTGGACCGAAGTGACCGGCGGCGAGAACGGGCTGAGCTTCCGCCGCCCGCCGCTGGGCATCCCCGGGCATCTGGACCACGCCGTTCACGACCGAGACCCTGCACTGGTTCGTGCTGGCGGTCGTGACCATCAGCTACCTGATCCTGCGGCGGATCACCCAGTCGCCGTTCGGCATGGTGCTGCAATCGATCCGCGAGAACGAGCCGCGCACCCGCGCGATCGGCTATCCGGTCGAGCGCTACAAGATCGTGGCCGTGATGCTGTCGGGGATTTTTGCCGGCCTTGCCGGCGTGCTGTACGCCGTCCAGAACCGGTTCGCGGCGCCCGACTTCGTCTACTTCCTGGTGTCCGGCGAGGTCGTGATCTTCAACATCATGGGCGGCATCGGAACGCTGGTCGGCCCGATCCTCGGCGCCGCGTTCTTCCTGCTGCTGCGCGAGGGGCTGTCGCGCTTCTTCCCCTGGGCCGCCGTCACCTTCGGCCTGCCGCAGATCGCGGAGTTTCCGTACCTGATCCCGGTTGGCATCATTTTCATCATCATGGTCATCTTCCTGCCCCAGGGCCTGCTCGGCTTCGCGCGGCGCTGGCTCAACCGGTAGGCGCCCGACACCCATTCCGGTAGCGCTCGTGCGCTGGCGCGAACGCGGGCGCTCCACTAACATTCGGCCGACGTCAACGGTTTCAAGAGAGCGAGGACGGCAATGGCCAAGTTCGGCATTGGACAAGCTGTGCGGCGGGTGGAGGATCAGCGCTTCCTCACCGGTCAGGGGCGCTACGTCGACGATCTCGACCTGCACGGCCTCTGCCACGGCGTGACCGTGCTGTCGCCGCACGCCCATGCCAAGATCAAGCGCATCAATACCGCCAAGGCCAAGGCCGCGCCCGGCGTGCTCGCGGTGCTCACCGGCGCCGACGTGGCCGCCGACCATCTCGGCGCGCTGACCGCACACCTGATGCCGGAGGACTTCGGCGCGCCCAAGGGCCACCGCACCTTCCTGCCGATCCTGAATGCCGAGTACGTGCGCTTCGTCGGCGACCGCGTCGCCTTCGTGGTGGCCGAGACGCTGGCGCAGGCACGCGATGCCGCCGACCTGGTCGAGGTCGAGTACGAGACGCGGCCGGTGGTGGTCAATCTCGAGGACGCCGCCAAGCCGGATGCGCCCAAGGTCTGGGACGACAATCCGAACGGCAACACCGCGTTCCGGCTGATGTTCGGCAATAAGGACGCGACCGACGCGGCCTTCGCCAAGGCCAAGCACGTCGTCAAGCTGCGGGTCGAGAACAACCGGCTGTCGCCGGTGTCGATGGAACCGCGTGTCTCGGTCGGCGACTACAGCCAGGCCGACGACTTCTACACGCTCTATACCGCCTCGCAGAACCCGCACGGCGCGCGCATGGAGATGTCGCACGTCTTCCACGTGCCGGAGAACCAGATCCGGGTGGTCGCGCCCGATGTCGGCGGCGGCTTCGGCCTCAAGGGCGGCACCTTCCCGGACGACGTGCTGGTGCTGTGGGCCGCCAAGCGCCTGCGCCGGCCGGTCAAATGGCTGGCGACCCGCTCGGAGAGCATGCTCACCGACCACCACGGCCGCGAGATGATCTATTTCGGCGAGCTCGCGCTCGACGAGCACGGCAAGATCCTCGCGCTCAAGACCCACATGATGTTCCAGGTCGGCGCCTATTTCGTCGGCGCGGCGCTGGCGGCGGGTGCGTTCTCGATCCGGTTCGTGCCGGCCGCCTACGACATCCAGACCATGCTGCTGACCTCGCAGGGCCTGTTCACCAACACCTCGCAGAGCGGGCCCTATCGCGGCGCCGGCCGGCCGGAAGCAGCCTACTTCATCGAGCGGCTGATCGAACACGCCGCCCACCAGATCGGCATGGAGCCCGCCGAGATCAGGCGGCGCAATCTCATCCCGCCGAACAAGATGCCCTACTCCACCCCGACGCTGTGGACCTACGACAGCGGCGAGTTCGTGCGCCTGATGGACAAGTGCATCTCGAACAGCGACTGGAAGGGCTACGCGGCGCGCAAGAAGGCGTCCAAGGACAAGGGCAAGCTGCGCGGCCGCGCGGTCAGCTACTACATCGAGTTCGGCGGCATCTTCAACGAGCGCATGGACCTGCGCTTCAATCCGGACGGCACGCTCAACGTGCTCGGCGGCACCCATTCGCACGGCCAGGGCCACGCCACAGTGTTCCCGCAGATCGTCCACGACATGCTCGGCGTGCCGTTCGAGACCATCCGTTACATCCAGGGCGATACCGCGCAGGTGCCGATCGGCCGCGGCACCTATGGTGCGCGGAGCGCGATGGTCGGCGGCAACGCGCTGGTGAAGGCCTCCGAGGCGATGATCGAGAAGGGCAAGGCGATGGCCGCCATGCTGATGGAGGCGGACGCCGCCGACCTCGAATTCAAGGACGGCCAGTATCGCGTGGTCGGCACCGACAAGGCGATCACCATCGTCGATCTCGCCAAGGCCGCCTATGCGCCGATGGGTCCGCTCACCCAAAAGTTCGGTGTCGGCCTGGAGGCGACCGGCAGCTATAGCGCCGAGCCGCCCAGTCACCCCAACGGCTCCCATGTCTGCGAGATCGAGGTCGACCCGGACACCGGCGAGGTGACGATCGACCGCTATTTCGTGGTCGACGATCTCGGCCGCATCCTCAATCCGATGATCGTGCGCGGCCAGATCCACGGCGGCGTGGTGCAGGGCATCGGCCAGGCGCTGATCGAGCACCAGGTCTACGACCGCCAGTCCGGCCAGCTGCTCTCCGGCAGCTTCATGGACTACGGCATGCCGCGCGCCGACACGATGCCGGACGTGGACGCGACGCTTGAAGAGGTGCCGTGCAAGACCAACCTGCTCGGCGTCAAGGGCATCGGCGAATCCGGCACCATCGGCGCGCCGCCGACCATCATCAATGCGCTGATCGACGCGCTCAAGCCGCTCGGCGTCAACCAGATCGACATGCCGGCCACGCCCGGCCGGGTGTGGGAGACGATCAGGCGCGCGAAGAACGGCGGCGCGGCGAAGCATTGAGGCCGGTGCTGCTGGCAAACAGCTGAATCGCGCGCGTGACCGCCTTCGGTGCAGTGGCGAAAGTGCTGGCCTGGCTCGGCCGGCAGGGCACCCGTGCGATTGCGGCGGTCGTGTTCCTCGGCATCGCGGTGCCGCCGGTCGGGCGGCTGCTCAAGCCGTGGGTCACCGAAGCGATCTTCGTGCTGCTGGTGATCGCCTTCGTGCGCGTCGACCTGGTGGCGTTGCGCAATCATCTGCAGCGGCCGTTCGTGGTGCTGGCGATCACCGTCTGGACCATGCTGATCGTCCCGGCGCTGATCGGCGTGCTCTGCCTGGCGTTCGGGATCGGTGCGCGCTCCGAGGACCTGCTGCTGGCGCTGATGCTGCAGGCGATCGCGCCGCCGATGATGGCCGCGCCCGCGTTCGCGGCGCTGATGGGGCTCGACGCCACGCTGGTGGTGATCGCGATGGTGGCCTGCGCGGCGCTGGCGCCGTTCACCGCCATGCTGTTCGCCTGGCTGTTCATCGGGCCGACGCTGGCGCTCTCGCCGGTCGCGCTCGGCGTGAAGCTGTTCCTGCTGCTGGCCGGCTCGGTCGCGGTCGCCGCGATCATCCGCCGGATCGTCGGCGCCGCCGCAATCGTGCGCTACAAGGAGGAACTCGACGGCTTCAACATCATCATGGTGTTCGTGTTCGTCGCCGCGCTGATGGAAAGCGTCGCGCCGAAATTCGCCGCCGAGCCTCTGCTCACGCTCGGCCTCTTGATCCTCGCGTTCGCGGTGTCGTACGTGGTGCTCGCCATCACGGCGGTGCTGTTCGCCAGAGCCGGTAGCGCGCGCGCCCTGGTGCTCGCCCTGATGGCCTCGCAACGCAACATGGGGCTGATGCTGGCGGCGACCGGCGGCGCGCTGCCCGATTTCGTCTGGCTCTATTTCGCGCTGTCGCAGTTCCCGATCTACATCGCGCCGCAACTGCTCAAGCCGCTGGCGCGGCGGCTGATCGAGCGCTCGCCGCCCGCCTAAGCGCTCAAGCCTTCGGAGCGGCGGCCAGCACCTCCAGCAAGAGATCGAGCGCGGCGGTGCCGAACGCGCGCATGTTGGCGACGCGGTCGCTGCTGCCGGTTTCGAGCGTGATGACGCGCTCCACCGGACCCGTGACCGCGATGCAGCTGTGGCCGGCCTTGTCGCCATAGCGGTTGCCGGTCGGGCCGGTGGCGCCGCTCTCGGCGATCGCCCAGGTCGCGCCGAAGCGGGTGCGCGCGGTCTGCGCCAGCAGCTTCGCATAGGGCTCGGTCGAGGCCCGCATGCCGCGCGCCGTTATGTCGCCGAGATCGAGCAGCGCGGCGCGCGCAACCTGGGTATAGACCACCGCGCCGCCGAGGAAATACGCCGAGGCGCCCGGCATCGCCAGCAGCGCCGCCGAGATCAGCCCGCCGGTCGAGGATTCGGCGACCACGATGGTTTCGCCGCGCGCCTTGAGCAGACCGCCGGCCTTCTCGGCGCGTGGAATCAGATCCTGCATGGCCTTCCCTCTCCTGCTGCAGCCGCACGAACTTGCCCGCCGCGCGACGCCCCGCCTATGATGCCACGGCAGGCGCAAGAACGAGAAGACGAATGACAGGGCGGATTGGAGCGGCGGCGCTGTTCGCGCTTGCATTGTACGCGTCGGGCGCGCTCGCGCAGAGCTATCCGGACCACTCGATCAGGCTGATCTCGCCCAATCCGGCCGGCGGCGCCAACGACACCATCGTGCGCATCATCGCGGCCAAGATGTCCACGCTGCTCGGCCAGCCGATCGTGGTCGACAACCGCGGCGGCGCCGGCGGCAAGATCGGCGCCGAAGCGGTCGCGCGCGCGGCGCCCGACGGCTACACGCTGCTCGCCGGCGTCGGTCTCGACCCATTCGTTCGCGCCGGTGGTCACGCCGAAGCTCGCCTACGACCCGATCAAGGATTTCGCAGCCGATCTCGCTGTTCGCGATGGTGCAGAACGTGCTGGTGGTCAGCCCGGCGGTGCCGGCGAAGACCGTCGCCGAACTGATCGCGCTCGCCAAGGCGCAGCCCGGCAAGCTCAACTACGCCTCCGCCGGGCCGGGCTCGACCAGCCACTTCGCGACCGCGATGTTCGTCGCGCTCGCCGGCATCACAGACCTGACGGTGCACGTGCCGTACAAGGGCGGCGCGCCCGCCACGATGGCGACCCTGGCGAACGAGGCGCAGTTCTACTTCGGGCCGATCGCCGGGATGGTGCCGTTCATCGAAAGCGGCTCAATAAGAGCGCTGGCGGTGAGCGGCGACCGGCGGTCGCCGTCGCTGCCGGATGTGCCGACCATGAGCGAGGCCGGCATGCCCGCCTACAAGGCGGTCGGCTGGTACGGCCTGATGGCGCCGGCCGGCACGCCGCCGGCGATCGTGGCACGGCTGAGCGACGCTGCGGCCGAAGCGGCGAAGAGCCCGGACGTGATCGCCGGCTTCCGCGCCCAGGGCATCGAGCCGACCAGCAGCCGGCCGGAGGAATTCGCCGCCTTCGTGCGCGAGCAGCTTGATCTGCACCGCAAATTGGTCGAACAAGTCGACCTCAAGCTCAGCCAATAACATCATCCGCGACACCGAGACCGGCGTACGTTTGCAAGGGAGAAATCATGGCCAAGAAACCTGCGGCAAAAAAGCAAGCGGCCAAAGCCGGGCGGCGCTACACCGACATCCTCTACGAGGTGAAGGACCAGGTCGCCTGGATCACCATCAACCGGCCGCGCGTGATGAACGCGTTCCGCGAGCAGACGCTCGACGAGATGATCGACGCGGTGAAGTCGACGCGCGAGGACCCGTCGATCGCCTGCATCGTGTTCACCGGCGCGGGCGACAAGGCCTTCTCCGCCGGCGGCGATTTCTTCGCCATGAAGCGGCTGAACTGGATCAACGGCGCGATGTGGAACGACCGCATGCAGGGGCTCGCCATGGCGATCCGCGGCGTGCCGATCCCGGTGATCGCGATGGTCAACGGCTGGTGCATGGGCGGCGGCCACGAGCTCGCCTTGTGGTGCGACCTGGTGATCGCGTCGGAGAACGCCATGCTCGGCCAGACCGGCGCCAAGGTCGGCGCCTGCCCGACGGTCGGCGCGACGCAGTACCTGCCGCGCATCATCGGCGAACGCCTCGCGCGCGAGATGATCTTCTGCGCGCGGCGCTTCACCGCCAAGGAGGCGGTCGAGATCGGGCTGATCAACAAATGCGTCAAGCAGAAGGACCTGCTGAAGGAGACGCTGGTCTGGTGCGAGACCATCAAGGGCCACAGCGCGCAGACGCTGCGCATGACCAAGAAGAGCCTGAACTCCGAATCCGACCAGCTCTATTCGTCCTGGCAGCACGGCATGGAGCTGCTCGCCCATGTCTGGGGCTCGGAGGAAAGCCTCGAAGGCATGAACGCCTTCCTGGAGGGCCGCAAGCCCGACTTCCAGAAATTCCGCATGCGCAACAAGCGCGAGCTCGAAAACTATCTCGACGGCTGCGCCAAGGACCTCAACGCGCCGCCCTCGATGCGCGGGAAAGTAGCCCGATGACCGACGCCACCGAAGGCGCGCTCGCCGGCATCCGCGTGGTCGACCTGACGCGCATCCTGGCCGGCCCGCTCTGCGCCATGATGCTCGGCGACATGGGCGCCGACGTCATCAAGGTCGAGCCGCCGACCGGCGGCGACGACACGCGAAGCTGGGGGCCGCCGTTCGTCGGCAACGTCGCGGCCTATTTCCTCACCATCAACCGCAACAAGCGCTCGCTGACGCTCAACATGGCGGTGCCGGAAGGCCAGAAGATCCTCGCCGGCCTGATCGAGAAGGCCGACGTGCTGATCGACAATTTCCGCATCGGCACGCTGGAGAAGTGGGGCTTCACCGACGCCTGGTTCGACCGAGCACGCGCCGCAGGCTCATTCGCGCGTCGATCACCGGCTACGGCACCAGCGGCCCGAAGGCGGCGCTGCCCGGCTACGACTTCATCCTGCAGGCCGAGTCCGGCCTGATGAGCATCTGCGGCGAGCCCGACGGCGTGCCGACCAAATACGGCGTCGCGATCGTCGACGTCTGCACCGGCATGCTGGCCTGCGAACGCGATCCTGGCCGCGCTCAATGCCCGCACACCGCACCGGCCGCGGCCAGAAGGTCGAGATGTCGCTCTATGAGACATCGCTGCAGATGCTGATCAACGTGGCGCAGAACTATCTCGCCGCCGGCCGGACGGCGGCCGGTTCGGCAACGGCCACCCGAGCATCGTGCCCTATACGACCTATCAGGCCGCCGACGCCATGATGGCGGTCGGCATCGGCAACGAGCGGCAGTTCTCGCGCTTCGCCGAGGTTCTTGGCCATCCCGAATGGGCGCAGGACGAGCGCTTCAACAGCAACCGCGCGCGTGTCGTCAACCGTGATCGTCGTCGACGGGATGATCAACGAGGCACTGTCGCACGACAAGGCGGAGATCTGGCTCGAGAAGCTCGTCGCAGTCGGCGTGCCGTGCGGCAAGATCAATTCGGTCGCCGAGGCGCTCGACGACCCGCACACCGCCGCGCGCCGCATGGTCGAGACGGTCGAGCATCCCGCAACCGGGACGTTGCGGCTGCTCGGCATTCCGTACAAGTTCTCCGACACGCAGGCCTCGGTGCGCCTCCCGCCGCCGACACTCGGCGCAGCACACCGACGAGATTCTGACGCAGGAGCTTGGCTACGACGCCAAGGCGATCGCCGCGCTGCGTGCGCAGAAGGTCATCTAGGACGCGATCATGACCACCGCCTTCAGCCATGTCTCGATCGTCGTGCCGGATATCGAAGCCGCGGCGCGGCACCTTCAGCAGAAATTCGGCCTGGCGGTCGGACAACCGATGCTCAACGCCGAGCAAGGCGTGCGGCTCGCCTATGTCGAACTCGGAACCGCCAAGATCGAGCTGATGGAGCCGTCGCGGCCGGATTCGCCGGTGGCGAAGTTCCTCGAACGCAATCCGAAGGGCGGCATCCACCATTTCTGCCTGAGCGTCGACAACGTCGAAAGCGCCGTGCACGGCCTGGCGCAGAACGGCGTGCGCGTGCTCGGCGACGGCAAGGCGCACCACAACGTCGCAGGCGACCGCATCGCCTTCATCCATCCGGGCGATTTTCTCGGCGCGCTGGTGGAACTCGAAGAGCACAAGGGCTGAGGAGGAAGCGGTGAAGATCAAGCGCGTCGAACCGATCGCCGTCAGCCTGCCGATGAAGAAGCCCGTGTTCATGGCCGGCGTCGAGATCAGGCAGGCCGACAACATCCTGGTCCGCATCGAAGCGGACAATGGCGCGGTCGGCTGGGGCGAGGCGGCGTCGGCGCCGACCATGACCGGCGAGACGGTCGAGAGCATGATGGCGGCAGTCCACTACATCAGCCCGGCGGTCGAAGGCCGCATCGCCGAGGACATCGCCGGCGCCAGCGCCGCGATGGCGTCGCGCATGTACGGCAACAGCGCCGCCAAGGCGGCGATCGAGATCGCGCTGCACGATCTGGTCGGCCGCGCCACCGGCCAGCCGGCGCATGCGCTGCTCGGCGGCAGGAAGCGCGACCGCATCGCGCTGCTCGGCGTCATCAGCAACGGGCAACTGGCGGCGGACCTGCGCGATGCCGAGAACAAGAAGGCCGAGGGCTTCCGCGCCTTCAAGATCAAGGTCGGCATCGACAAGCCGCTCGTCGACGGCGACCGCACCCGCAAGATCTGCGAACTGCTCGGCACGGGCCTGCTGATCTGCTCCGACGCCAACCAGGGCTGGAGCAAGGACGACGCCGTGCAATATGTCCGCGCGGTCGCCGGCAGCGGGCTCGACTTCTTCGAGCAGCCGGTGCTGGCCGACGACATCGCCGGCATGGCAGCGGTCGCGGCGGCGGCCGATTGCGCGATCGGCGCCGACGAGAGCATCCACGGCCTCGAGGACATCCGCCGCCACCACGAGCGCAAGGCGGCGCGCGGCGCGAGCCTCAAGACCATCAAGCTCGGCGGCATGCGCGGCGTGATGGCGGCGGGCCTGCTGTGCGAGGAACTCGGCATGGCGGTCAACGTCTCCTGCAAGACCGGCGAATCGAGCATCGCCTGCGCGGCCGGCATCCACATCGCCGCCGCGCTGCCGCAGATCGCCTGGGGCCTGACGCTGTCGAACGAGGGCTTGTCCGACGATGTGACCGCGCAACCGATCCGCAGCGAGCGCGGGCACGTGACGGTGTCCGATCGTCCCGGGCTCGGCATCGAGGTCGACGAGGACCGGGTGCGCCGCTACCGGCGCGACATCCCGGTACGGCAGGTGGCGTGATGTTCGCCATTCCCATGAAGCGCTCTAGCATCGGCATCGCGCGTGGTCGGCGCCGGGCGCATCGGCACGCTGCGCGCGCGGCTCTGCCGCCAAGCATCCCTCGGTCGGCTTTCTGGCGATCTCCGACAAGGACCCGGCCCGCGCCAAGGCGCTGGCCGAGCAGGCCGGCGCCGACCTTCATTCCGGCAGCAACGACGAGGTCATCGAGCATCCGGACGTGACCGCGGTCTTCGTCTCGACGCCCGAGCAGGAGCACACCAAGCCGATCCTGCGCGCGCTCGAGCTCGGCAAGCCGGTGCTGGTCGAGAAGCCGATCGGATTTTCGCTCGCCGAAGCCGACATCATTCTCGACACGCTGCGGCGGACCAAGGGCGAGCTGCGCGTCGGCTACAGCCGCCGCTACAAGGAGTGCTTCCTGCGCGCCAAGGAGCAGATGCGGCACGGCCGGCTCGGCAAGGTCGTCGGCGGCACCGCGCGCGTCTACAATTCGCGCGCGCAGGCGTTCGCGATCCTCAAGCGCGATCCGCACGCCACGCCGGTGCTCGACGTGCTCACCTACTACGTCGACCTGATGTGCTGGTTCCTCGAAGGCAACCGGCCGGTCGAGGTGGTGGCGCGCGGCCAGCACGGCATCTTCAAGGAGGCGGGCTACGGCGCCCACGATGTCACCTGGGCGATCGTGACGTTCGCGGACGGCGCGGTGATCAATTTCGGCGTCAGCTACGCGCTGCCGGCGCGCTATCCGACGCTCGGGCCAGTCGGACCGCGTCGAGCTGCTCGGCACCGAAGGCACCATGATCATCGACGACGACCACATGGACCACCTGCTGTTCTCCGAGAAGGGCATTCCGCACGCCTATGTGCCGGACCATGCGGTCAACATGGCGTTCCTCGGCAGCAACACGGCCGGCGACTGGGCGATGGACGATTTCTGGGGCCCGCTCGGCAACGAGACCCGCGCCTGGCTCGATCATCTGGTGACCGGCGCGCCGACCATCCACACCACGCCCGAGCAGGCGCGCATCAATCTCGAGACCACCATCGCGATCGAGCGCGCGGTCGCGACCGGCCATTCGGTGCGCCTGCCGCTGCAAGTGGAAGACTGATCCATGCGCGTCGCGATCACCAATATCGGCACCATCGTCTCGGGCGACTGGAAGGCGCCGTTCGCGCAAGGCGACAGCATCGTCTGCGAGCAGGGCCGCATCGTCTCGGTCGGGACTGCCGCCGCGAGCGAGATCGAAACCTGCGACGTGGTGATCGACGCCGACCGCACCACCGCCATCCCGGGCCTGATCGACTCCCACGTCCACATCACCTTCGGCGATTTCACGCCGCGGCAGAACACCGTCGGCTATCTCGAAAGCTACGTGCACGGCGGCGTCACCACCGCGATCAGCGCGTCCGAGGTGCACGTGCCGGGCCGGCCGCGCGATCCCGAAGGCGTCAAGGCGCTGGCGCTCGCCGCGTTCAAGTGCTTCGAGCACTATCGGCCGGGCGGCATGAAGGTGCACGCCGGCTCGGTCATCCTCGAGCCGGGCCTGAACCAGGCCGACTTCGCCGAGCTGAAACGCCAAGGCGTGTGGCTCGCCAAGGCCGGCTTCGGCGACTTCAAGACGCGCGTTCGAATACGCCCCGCTGGTGCACGCTGCGCGCGCGCACGGCATGATCACCACCGTGCACACCGGCGGCTCGTCGATCCCGGGCTCGGGCGCGATCACCGGCGATCATCTGCTGGCGATGCGGCCGCACGTGTCGTTTCACGTCAACGGCGGCCCGACCGCGATGCCCGACCGGGATTTCGAGCGCATCATCCGCGAGAGCGACATCGCGCTGCAGATCTGCACCGCCGGCAACCTGCGCACCGCGCTGCTCTGCGCGCGGCTGGCGCGCGACCTCGGCGCGTTCGAGCGGCTGATCATCGCGACCGACACGCCGACCGGCTCCGGCGTCATGCCGCTCGGCATGCTCTACACCATGTCGCATCTCGCAGGCCTCGCCGACATCCCGCCCGAGCTTTGCGTGGCCGCTGCGACCGGCAGCAATGCGCGGGTCTACGGCCTGGACTTCGGCTATCTCGCCCCCGGCAAGGCCGCCGACATCGTGCTGATCGACGCGCCCGACGGCGGCACGCAGGACACGGCGCTCGCCGCGATCCGCAACGGCGACATCGCCGCGGTCGGCGCGGTCATCACCGCCGGCGAGCCGCGCTTCGTCGGCAGGAGCCGCAATACGCCCGGCACGACGCGGACGCGTACGCGTCGCGAGCTGCAAGCTGCCGCGCGCATTCTAGTTACAGCCCCAACCCCTTGCTCTTGTAGATCGCCATCGCCGCCGGCGCCGTCAGCGCCTTGATCAGCGCCCTGCCCTCATCCGGCCGCTTGGCGCCCGTCGTGATGCCCGCCGAATAGGTCGTAATCTGCTGCAACTCCGCCGGCAGCATGCCGATCACCTCGACGTCCGGGTTCGACATCAGCTCGGAGACCTGCTGCAGCCCGATCTCGGCCTCGCCGCTGGACACCAGCACGCTGACGCGGCCGTTCGGGCCGCCGGCCGCAAGCTTGACCTTCGGCGTCACCTCGGCGGCGATGCCGAGCCGCTCGAACACCCGCATGACATGCGCGGCCGTGATGCCACCACCGGCCGGCGCGGTATGCGCCACCGACTTGGCCGCGAGCAGCGCGCGCTTGAGCGCCTCGGGCGTCGACACGTCGGGCTTGGGCGCGCCTTTTCGTACCGCGATGCCGATGCCGGTGCGTGCCACGTCGGTGCGGCCGGCAACGACCTTGCCCTGCATGATCAGGTCATCCAGCGCAGCGCTGTCGACCATGATGACATCGGCCGGCTCGCCGGCCAGAAACCGCCGCGCCACGCCGCCGGATGGACCATAGCTCACGCGCACGCTGTGACCGCTGGCGCGCTCGAACGGCGGCACCAGTTCGTCGAACGCGGCTTTCATCGCGGTGGTGATCAGGGCGTCGACCTCGGCCGCCGGCGCCGAGCCAGCGGCGACGAGCAGCGCGGCCGCAATTGCAAATATGCGCATGGGGTTTCCTCCATTCATGTCGGATCGAGTTCCCTTGGCCCGGTAGATCGGCGCCGCCGACGGCGCAGCGAGTGCCTTGATCAGCGCCCGCGCCGCATCCGGCACCCGGGCGCTCGCTGTGACACCGGCCGAATAGATCGTGGTCAACTGCAATTCGGCCGGCAGCATGCCAATCACCTCGACCTCGGGATTCGACCGCAATTCGGAGACCTGCTGCAGCCCGATCTCCGCCTCCCCGCTCGACACCAGCACGCTGACCCGGCCGTTCGGGCCGCCGGCCGCGAGCTTGACCTTCGGCGTCACCTCGGCGGCGATGCCGAGCGTCTCGAACATCCGCATGATATGCGCCGCCGTGATGCTGCCGCCCGATGGCGCGGCGTGCGCGACGGACTTCGCGGCGAGCAGTGCATGTTTGAGCGCCTCGGGCGTCGACACGTCCGGCTTGTGCGCACCCTTGCGCACCGCGATGCCGATGCCGGTGCGCGCAAGATCGGTGCGGCCGGGAACGATCTTGCCCAACGTGATGAGACCGTCGATGGCCGTGCTGTCGGTCAGAAACACATCGACCGGCTCGCCACGATCGAAGCGGGGAATCAACGCGCCGGACGGTGCGTAGGCTGCGCGAATGCTGTGGCTGTTCGCGCGCTCGAACGGCGGCAGCAGTTCGTCCGTCACCGCCTTGATGGCGGTCGAGATGAACGCGTTGATCTCGGCTGCTTCCCCCACGCCGGGGGCAGCGCGCAGCGCGATGACGATGGCGAGTGCAAGGGTGCGCATGGCCAGCTTTCCCTATCGCTTCGAGCTGCAGCAGCCGCGCCGCGTTGGCGTGCAGGATCATCTCCCGACCCTGCGTCGTCCTGGCGAGAGCCACGGGGCCGGTTTGTATGTCATAATGCCAGTCAAAACGACCAAAGGGGATGGAAACATGCCGATGCGAACGCTCGCGGCCGCCTGCCTTGTCGTCCTCAGTCTTGTCGCTCCCGCTTCCGCGCAGGAATGGCCGCAGAAAACCATCCGCATCGTCGTTCCGTTCGGGCCCGGCGGCGGCAGCGACATCGTTGCCCGCATCATCGCGCAGTCGCTGCAGGAGAAGCTCGGCCAGCCGGTTGTGATCGAGAACCGGCCGGGGGCCGGCGGCACGCTCGGCAACGAGGTAGTCGCGCGCGCCGACAAGGACGGCTACACCATCGGGATCATGACAGCGGGCCAGATCATCGCCGCGGTCATGAGCAAATCGCTCCGATACGACACGCTGACGGCGTTCGACCCGATCGCACAGGTCGCGACTGCGGGCCTGATCATGTCCGTCCGCCCTGATTTCCCGATCAACGACGTGAAGGAGTTGATCGCGACCGCCAAGGCCAGTCCCGGCAAGTTGACGTTCGGGACCGCCGGCTTCGGCGCGACCCAGCACATGGCGGGAGAACTGTTCAAGCAGGTCGCCGGCATCAACATGCTGCACGTGCCGTTCCGCACCTCGCCGGAAACCATCACGGCCGTGCTCGGCAAACAGGTCGACCTGATCGTCGATACGGTTTCGGCCGTGTTGGGGCAGGTCCAGGGCGGCCAGCTCAAGGCGCTGGCGGTCACCGGCAAGGATCGCTTTCCGGCGGTACCGAACGTCCCGGCGGCGATCGAGTCCGGCCTCCTGCCCGGCTATGACGTCACCACCTGGTACGGCTTCTTCGTGCCGCGCGGCACGCCGCCGGCGGTCATCGCCAAGCTCAACAAGACGATCCTCGACAGCATTGTGGAAGAGAGCGTCCGCGCCCGCCTCACCACCGCCGGCGTGGTCGTGAAGGGCTCCACGCCCGAGGCGTTCGGCCAGTTCATGGCGGCCGAATATGCGCGCTGGGAGAAGGTGCGCGCGGCCGCGGGGCTGGAGAAGCAGTAGCGTCTCGTGCGGCCTCTCGGTGCACTCGGTGCGTTCCCCTCCCCCTTGTGGGGAGGCGTTAGGGGTGGGGGCTTGCTTCAGAGTGGAAGGCCCCACCCCCGGCCCCTCCCCACAAGGGGGAGGGGTGACCACCGTGTGTGCGGCTCGATCAACCCTAGACTTGGCCGCGTCACCGCCGCCGCATCACCGCGGCTTCCAGCCACGAGATCGCGAGATACATCGCCGACGACACGATCGCCAGGATCGTGATCCCGGTCATCACGATATTCATCTTGAAGATCTGGCTGCCGTACTGGATGAGATAGCCGAGCCCCAGGCTGGCCGACTGGAACTCGCCGACCACCACGCCCACCAGCGACAGCCCGGCATTTACCTTGAGCGCCGCAACCAGCGTCGGCACGCTGCCCGGCAGCACGACCTTGGTGAGGATCTGCCATTTGCTTGCGCCAAATGTCTGCGCCAGCTTGATCTTGTTCGGATCGATGCCCTGGAACCCCGAATAGATCATCAGAATGGTGATGAACACCGAGATCGCCAGCGACATGCCGTAGATCGACATGGTGGCGCCGAGCCAGATGTAGAAGATCGGCACGAATGCGGTCTTCGGCATCGCGTTGGCGACCACGAGATACGGGTCGAGCACCTTGTAGAGCGCGTGCCACCACCACAGCGCCGCCGCAACCGCGGTTCCGATCACCATCGCGCCGGTAAAGCCGAGCACCGTCGCCAGCACGGTCGCCCATGTGTGCGCGAGGATGCTCGCCTGTTGCGCCGTGCCCTTCAGCAATTCCAGGAAGGTCGGCCACAGCGCCGACGGATAGCTGGTGAGTACCGGGTTGATGATGTGGGCGCGTGGCAAGACTTCCCACAGCAGCAGAAACAGCAGCAGAATAGCCAACTGGGTCAGGCGCACGACCAGGTGACCGCGCCGTTCGCGCGCCAGCCAGGCGCGGTACTGCGGGCTTTGAACCGCAACCGCGATCGATTCAGCCTTCGACATGGACTTCAAGCTCCTGCCAGAGGGTATTGAAGTAGCCGTTGAACTCCGGCGCGTTGCGGGCCGCGAACGGCGCCGGGCGCACGCCGTCGGAGGTCGCGAACCGGATCGCATGATCCGATTTCACCTGTCCGGGCCGCCGCGACAGCACGATCACGCGCTCGGCCATGCTCACCGCTTCGCCGATGTCATGCGTGACCAGGATCGCTGTCTTGCCCTCGCGCCGCAGGATCATGGTGACCTCGTCGGCCAGCGCCAGCCGGGTCTGCGAATCGAGCGCGGCGAACGGCTCGTCGAGCAGCACGATCTCAGGCTCGGTGCAGAGCGTGCGCGCGAGCGCGACGCGCTGGCGCATGCCGCCGGACAGCTGCCGCGGCAGGTAATGCAGGAACTGCCCCAGACCATAGCGCGTGAGCAGCACGGTGGCGCGTTCGCGCGCCTTGGTCATATCGGCGCCCTGGATCTCGGCGCCCAGCACGGTGTTTTCGAGGATGGTTCGCCACTCGAACAGGTAATCCTGTTGCAGCATGTAGCCGACCTTGCGGCTCGGTCCCTTGACCGGCTTGCCGTCGACCAGCACGGCACCGTCGGTCGGCTGCAGGATGCCGGAGATCAACGACAAGAGCGTGCTCTTGCCGCAGCCGCTCTGGCCGATGATCGCGACGAATTCGCCCGCGGCGATCGAAACCGAAATGTCTTTCAGCGCCTCGGTCTCACCCTCGAGGCCGAAATAGCGCAGGTTGACATCGCGGATCTCGACCTTCGGCGTGGCGGCGCGTACCGATGCCGCCACGGATCACTTCACCTTGTTGAAGAACTCGGTGACGACCAGGTCCGAGAATTTTACCCGCTTGCCGGCTTCGAGCACGCCGCCCTGGATCAGAATGTCCTGGAATTTCTCCATCGCGGCCGGCTCGACCACCGGCGAGGACTTCCAGATCTTGAGCCGGCGGTAGCGCTCGGCCGACGCCGCCATCGCCTTCGGATTGACGCCGGGGAAGAACGGCTCGAGCGTCTTGACGAGTTCGGGGATCGGCGCCTCGGCGGTCCACTTCATGCCCTTGGCTATCGCGTTGGTCCAGCTTTGCAGGACCTCCGGGTTCTTGCCGATGTATTCCCGGGTCGCCATAAAGGTGGTGTAGTCGGCAAAGCCGACGGTCTCGCCGATCGACGCCAGGTAGTGCGCCTTGCCGTCGAGCTCGAGCTGCGCGGCGTCCGGCTCGATGAAGATCGCGTACTGGTTCTGGCCAGCGAGCCAGGAGCCGACCCGCGCCGGGATGCCGACGTTGTTCATCAGCTTGACGTCCTTCTGCGGATCGAGCCCGTTCTTGCGCAGCGCCGCTTCGAGGAACAAGAGCGGCGTACTGCCGGGCCGGAAGCCCAGGATCTCCTTGCCCTTGAGCATCGCCCAGTCGAACTTGTCGATCTTCTCGCGCCCGACCAGCATGAAGCCGTCGGTCGAGGTCAGGCCGCAGAAAATCGGAATCTTGGTCGGCGAATCGCTGTTCTGGACGTAGATCGCGGTCTCCGGGCCGATCAGGCCGATGTCCGCCTGGCCGGTGACCATGATCGCCAGCGACTTGTCGCCGCCCTGCGCGGTGGTCATCGTGACGTCGAGGTTCGCCTCCTCGAACATGCCCTTGGCGATGGCCACGTAGGCCGGCGTGTACAGCATCGAATGGACAACTTCGCTGTAGCGGATCTTGGTCTTCGGCTTGGATTGTGCGAAGGCGCGGAACGGCGCGGCGGCGGACAAGAGCGTCGCAAGGCCAGTCTGAACGGTACGGCGGCGGGTGAACATGAACGTCCTCGCTTCGTGATCGGCGATGAGAACCGGCGGCGCGAATTTAAGCATCGAATTCCGGAAAAGGCCACATCATGCATGACCAGTGTCATTCCGGGGCCGAGCGCAGCGAGGCCTTGGGCGTGCCCCGGAATGACGAAGCATCGCGCTCAAAACGTAGTCCAGTCGCCCGAGCGCTCGAACGCCTCCGCGGCGCGGTAGATCGTGCCTTCCGTCGTAGTGCTTGCCGATCAGCATCAGGCCGATCGGCCGGCCGTCCTCCATGCCGCACGGGATGCTGATCGCCGGGTGGCCGGTGACATTGATCGGACAAGTGTTGCGGGTCGGCTCCCAGCTGCGCCGCGTGATTTCCTGCGGCGTCGCGTCCCTTCGGCAGGGATCGGCGTCGCCTTCATCGGCACGGTCGGCATCAGCAGCAGGTCGTAGTTCGCCAGCACGGCGTCGTAGCCCGCGCGCACGCGCCGGCGCAGGTTCTGCGCCTTGGCGTAGAAGTGCCCGCCGTAGCGGTCCATCGTGTAGCGGCTGAAGATCGACGCGATCTTCAGCGTGTCGGCGAACTCGTCGGCACGCTTGCGCCAGCCCATCGCATGGTCGAGCAGGCTCGTCACATAGAGCCCCTCGTGGCCGATGCCGGCGCCGTTCATCTCCAGCAGCATCACGCAGGCGGCGTCGCCGCGGATCGCAGCCCAGACCGGAAAGCCGAGCGCGTGGGTCGGGATCGACACCTCCTCGACGATCGCGCCGAGCTTGGCGAAGCGCTGCGCCGCGCGCGCGCACATGGGCATCGACGTCGGGCTCGGAGTTCGGATGGCCGAAGCCTTCCTTGACCACCGCGATGCGCATGCCCTTGACGCCGCCCGCGAGCGCCTCGGTGTAGCGGCCGGCCGGCACGCCCTTCTGGCGGGTGTCGAGGCCGTCGGGACCGGCGATCACCTCCAGCAGCAGCGCGTTGTCGCGCACGGTCGCAGTCATCGGCCCGGCGGTGTCGATGGTGATCTCCAGCAGCCCGATGCCGGTATACGGCACGAGCCCGAAGGTCGGCTTCAGCCCGACGATGCCGCAATGGCTCGCCGGGATGCGGATCGAGCCGGCCTGGTCGCCGCCGATCGCCATGTCGACATCGCCGGCGGCGACCAGCGCGGCGCTGCCCGACGACGAGCCGCCGGTGGTGTAGCCGCGCTTGTGCGGATTGTGCACCGGCCCGGTCGAACTGGTGTGGCTGCCGCCGGACACGCAGTAATATTCGCACACCGCCTTGCCGGCGATCTCGCCGCCGGCATCGAGGATGCGCTCGACGATGGTGGCGTCGACCTCCGGCACGTAGCCTTCGAGCAGCTGGGCGCCGATCATCATCGGCACGCCGGCGAGGCAGACATTGTCCTTGAGCGCGACCCGCCGGCCCGCGAGCTTGCGCCGACGGCGCGCCCTTGATCGCGGTCTTCACGTACCAGGCGTTGTGCGGGTTTTCCTCCGGCCCGGGCCGATGGTACTTGCTGCGCGGATATTTGACCGGCGGCAGTTCGTCCGGCGTCGCGTCGAGCGTCGCATAGGCGCCGGCGAGCGGCGTCACGATCTGCTCGACCGCCGCGAGATACGCGTCGCTCGGATTCATGCCGAGCTTGTGCGCGGCTTCACGCAGATCGGCGATGCTGGGCTTTTGGAACATGGACGGTCCTCGGCGGGAGGGTGACGGGGCCAGGACTGTGCCGCTCTCGATGCGATTATTCAACGGACCTGAGCAACACGTCGCCGTCTAATAGGTCGAGCGCCCGCCCGAAAGATCGAACACCGCGCCGGTACTGAACGAGCACTCTTCGGTCGCAAGCCAAGCCACCATGGCGGCGACCTCCTCCACCTCGCCGAAACGTCCCATCGGAATCTTCGACAGCATGTAGTCGATATGCTGCTGCGACATCTGGGAGAACAGCGGCGTCTTGACCGCGGCCGGCGTGACGCAATTCACGCGGACCTCGCAGTCGGCAAGCTCCTTGCCGAGCGACTTGGTGATCGCGATCACCGCGGCCTTGCTGGCGCTGTAGGCCGAAGCGTTCGGGTTTCCGTCCTTGCCGGCGACCGAGGCGATGTTGACGATCCGGCCGTAGTTCTGCGTGCGCATCAGCGGCACGATGGCGCGGCAGCAGTTGAACACGCCGTTGAGATTGATCGCCATCACCTCGTTCCAGGCGTCGACCGGATAGTCCCAGAGCTTCACGTTCGGGCCGGCGATGCCCGCATTGTTGACCAGGATGTCGATCCGGGGGACGAGCTTGAGTGTCTCTTGCGCCGCCTTGGTCACGGCGGAGAGGTCGCTCACATCGACGCCGACCGCTTTTCCGGACAAGGCCGTCGCAGCCGCCTGCCCCGCTTTCCGGTCGCGGTCCCAGATGACGACGTCGGCGCCCGAGGCCTTGAAGCGTTGCGAGATTGCAAAGCCAAGGCCGGCACCGCCGCCGGTCACGACCGCGTAGCGACCGTTGAGATCAAGCTGATTCATCGCCCGCTTCAGAAAAACGCCAGCGTCCTGATCTCGATGCTTTCGCGCGGGCGCGGATTGGGTGGCGAGGTCGGATCCTCGAACGCGGTGTGCGCGGTCCAGCGGGCGCGGCCGTCCTTGAGCGAGTCGTAGACCTTGAACACGTAGGCTTCGTCGCGCCGCATCAGCGGGAACCAGTACCAGTGGTGGTTCGGATTGTAGGTGATCGCGTAGGTCTGGCCGATGCGGTTGGGATAGCGGCGCTCGTTCACCACCAGGTCCTTCGGGTCGATGCTGCGCGCGTCGCACATCGCCAATGGAAAGCTCTCGACCGGCAAGCGGATCGGCCGCCACACCTGGATGATGGCGAAGCGGCGCTTGAGCAGTTCCTCGGCTTCGTCCGGCAGGATATCACGCACACGCTGCGGGCCGGACCATTCAGTGTAGTCGTTGTGAACGCGGCGCACGACCTCGCGGATCTTGTGCTTCTCGCGCGCCTCGTCGTCGGCAGTGCGGAGCGTGTGGTCGAACACCACCACGCGCTTCGCGCCGGACTCCTGCTTGATCAGCGCTTCCATCTCCGCATAGTAGACGCGCCGCACCTCGGCCTCGTCGAAAAAGTCCTTCATCCTGGTGTCGTGACGAACGAAGCGGAAGCCGTTCTTCTCGAGCTGAAACTCGTCGGCGTGCAGCCGGCCGTTATGCATCACGACTTGGCGCGGATCGGGCGCGCTGCCGACGCGCACGTCGGTCGCGCCAGGCGCGGCCGTCTCGGTGTACGGCATTTCGCCGAGGTCGGCGAAATAGTTGACCGTCGCGGTGACGGCTTCGAGCGGCTTTTCCTTTTCGGCAAGCTGCGCCATGGCGGTATCCTTTCCCGGCGGGTCTTACGGCCCGTTACATATAATAGCATGATCGAAGGCACCTCGGCGAAGCCAGCATGCCTGATTTGCGTTCCCCCAATCGCCCGCGGCCGCAGCGATTTCTTCTCCATCCGTTCGCCTAGGGAGAACTTTTCACGCTGCGCTCGGCGAGCTGGCGGTCGTAGTCCAGCACCGCCTGCAACAGCACCTGCGCGCCGGCGGCGCACTGCTCCTTGGACGAGAATTCCGCCTCGTTGTGGCTGATGCCGTCGCGGCACGGCACGAAGATCATGGCGGCGGGCGCGACACGCGCCACATAGGCCGCATCGTGGCCGGCGCCGGAAATCATCTCGCGGGACGAAAAGCCGGAGGTTTCGGCGGCACGCCGCACCGCGGCGATGCAGCCGGGGTCGAATTGCGTCGGCGGCTGGTCCCAGATTTTCTTGACCGCGCCGGACAGTCCGAGCGCGCCGCATGTCTCATCGACCGCGCGCCCGATCTCGCGTTCCATCTCGTCGAGCGCCGCCATGTCCGGATGGCGCAGATCGATCATGAAGAACACTTCGCCGGGGATCACGTTGGGCGAATTCGGCTTCACTTCCAGCAGGCCGACGGTGCCGACGCCGGGCGGCTTGCTGTTGGCGATGGCGTCGACGCGCTCGATGAGCCGGGCCGCGCCGATCAGCGCGTTCTTGCGCCGGGCCATCGGCGTCGTGCCAGCGTGGGCGTCCTGGCCGGTGACGGCGACCTCGAACCAGCGAATGGCCTGCACGCCGGTGACCACGCCGATGTCGCGGCCTTCGGCTTCAAGATAAGGACCCTGCTCGATGTGCACCTCGAAGAACGCCGACAGCGGATGCGCGCCGCAACGCTCCGGCCCGCGATAGCCGATGGCGTCGAGCGCATCACCGAACATCACGCCGGCGCGATCCTGCCGCGCCGCCGCCCAGTCGCGGGTGAACACGCCGCCGAACACGCCCGACGCCATCATGGCGGGCGCGAAGCGCGAGCCCTCCTCGTTGGTCCAGTTGACGACCTCGATCGGCGCGTAGGTCTCGTAACCGGCCTCGACCAGCGCTCGCAGCGCTTCGAGCGCCGCCAGCACGCCGAGCGCGCCGTCGAACTTGCCGCCGGTCGGCTGGGTGTCGAGATGGCTGCCCATGGCGATCGGCGGCACCTCGTTCTGACCCTCGCGGCGCGCGAACATCGCGCCCATGTCGTCGACGGTGACGCGGCAGCCCAGTGCCTCGGCCTGCGCGCGGAACCAGCCGCGCACCTCGCGATCGAGGTCGGTGAGCGTCAGCCGGCAGATGCCACCCTTCGCGGTGGCGCCGATCTTGGCGGTCTCCATCAGGTCGCCCCACAGCCGCTCGGGATTGATTTTAAGGTTGCGCATGGTTCGCCGATCTGTCCCCGTCTCTCCGTTCGTGCCCGCGAAGGCGGGCACCCGGACTTTCCTTGCTACAGACCTTCTTGCGCTGGGTCCCCGCCTTCGCGGGGACGAACGGACGAAAGAGCACGCGACACTCTAGCGTGTCATGGACTGCGGTTGAACCTTCGACAGCCGCAGGATCGCGTCGATCATGGCCGTGGGATCCGCAATGCCCTGGCCGGCGATGTCGTGCGCGCTGCCGTGGGCGACCGACGAGAACAGGATCGGCGTGCCGATGGTGAGTGCGGCGGTGGCGTTCGGCGCCAAGAGCTTGGCGGCGATGTGGCCCTGGTCGTGCAGCATGACGATGAAGGCGTCGATGCCCTTGATGTGAAACATGGTGTCGGCGCCGAACGGGCCGGACACCGCGATGCCATGCGCGCACGCCGCGTCGATCGCGGGCGCGACGATCTCGATCTCCTCGTCTCCGAACAGCCCGCCTTCCCCGGCATGCGGGTTGATGCCGCTGACGGCGATCTTCGGCCACGCGATGCCGAGGCTCTCTAGGGTCCGCGCGGTCACGCGAATGACGCGCTCGACCTTGTCGCGCGTGATCGCCGAAATCGCCTGCCGGACGCTCTGGTGCAGCGTGACATGCGCGATCTTCATATCGCCGAAGCACAGCATCATGAAGACGTCGTCCTCGCCGGTGCCGGTCTCGCGCGCCACGAACGACGGATGGCCGTCGTACTTGATGCCGGCTTGCGCGATCGAGGTCTCGTGCTGCGGCGCGGCGACGACCGCATCGACCTCGCCCGCGAGAGCGGCCTGCACGGCCGCACGGCAGAAGGCGATCGAGGCACGGCCGGCGTCGGCGTTGACCTGGCCAAGCATCAGCATGGCCATCTGCGGCTGCGGGCATTGCAGCACGTTGACGCGAAGATCCGACCAGTCGGCGTCGGCGACACGCGGAACCTCATGAAAGCCGGTACTGATCCCGCAAAGCTCGGCGTGCCGTTCAAGAAGGTCGAGATCGCTCACCAGAATCGGATTGCACGCGGCACGCACCTTCGGATCGAGCGCGGCCTTGAGGCTGATCTCCGGCCCGATGCCGGCCGGATCGCCGACCGGAATCGCTATGGTGGCCTTCTCGCTCAATGGCCAGTCACTCCCAGGGCATCAGCGAGGCGTGGATTACGTCGGGCACACCCTTGCCGCCGACCGAGCGGATGGCGAGGTCGACGTCCTTCAGGCCGAACTTGTGCGTCGTCACCAGCTCCAGCGGGAAGCGCTTCGAGGCCAGCTGCTCCAACGCCAGCTCGCAGGCCCGATAGCTGTGGCCGCGCGCGCTCTTCATGGTGATGAACTTCACCGTGAACTTCTCCAGCGGAAAATTCGGAAACGCCGCCATCTCCCCCTGAGCCACGATGATGCCGCCCTTGCGCTTGAGCGCCTCGATGCCGAGCAGGATCGGGATCGTCCCCGCTCCCGCGGTGCAATCGAGCGAGACGTCGACGCCCTTGCCGCCGGTGATCTCCATGACGCGCGCGAGCGGGTCCTCCTTGGTCACGTCGATCACATAGTCGGCGCCGAGCTTTTTGGCGACCGCGAGCCGTGCGCCGTCCTTCGACGTGCCGGTGACGATGATCAGCGAAGCCCCGGCCTGCCGGCAGATCACCGTCTGAGAGAGACCCTGCTGGCCCGGGCCCTGGATCAGCACCGTCGAATTGTAGCCGACGCCGCCGTCGAACAGCGACCACTCGACGCCGTTCGCCATCGGCGTCACCAGCCCGGCCAGTTCCGGCGTCACGCCCTTCGGCACGTGGTGGACGACCGAATTCCACGGCAGGTAGACATATTGGGCGAAGCCGCCCCACAGGTGCGGCGCCTTCTCGGCGGAGGTGTAGCCGTAGCGGATCGCGTCCGGGTTGGTGCGCCAGTTGGTGTTCTCGCAGTGGCGATACTGGCCGGCATGGCACCACTCGCACTTGCCGCAGCTGACATAGTGCTCGACGAAGACCAGGTCGCCTTCCTTGAAGCCTTTGCGCTGGGTGAACTCGCGCCCGGCCTTGGCGATGTATCCGATGTTCTCGTGGCCCATGATGGTGGGCTTGTCGTTCGGCGGGTGCGCGTAGAGCTTCACGTCGGTGCCGCAGATGCCGCCGACCTCCATCTTCATCAGCGCGGCGTCGGCCGGCACGTCCGGCATCGGGTATTCGCGGATTTCGGTCCGGCTCGGGCCCGTTCGCACCGCGGCAAGCACTTTTTCCAAAGGTCGTTCCTTCCGGTAGTCTTAAGCCCATATCGTCGGCCATCTTAGAGCGCGCCATGCTCGGCTTCATCAGGAAAAGCCCGGACCAGACGGCGGCCCTCGACCGGGTCCGGGACTGGACGCGCGCGCATTTCAAGCTGCCCGACGAGACCACCGTGCTGGTGTCCGAGGTCGCCTGCGCCCTGCCCGGCTGCGCCCCGCTCGAGACCATCGTGGCATTCTGGACCGAGGGCGATGAGCGCCACCACTTCAAGGTGTTCAAGCCGGTGGCCGAGGTGGTCCTGGACGACTTCCCGCCGCCCTGGATGAAGAACGCATTGATCGAGATCAAGGGCTTCGGTTGCGACTGCTGTTAAATCGGCCGATACTCGCGCCAACACGACCGATCGCGGAACCCCGGCGATGCTCCGAAAAGAACAGAACGACCTTTTGACCCAGACCGGCCCCGGCACCCCGATGGGCCAGCTGTTCCGCAGCTACTGGATGCCGGCGCTGATGGCCGAGGAGCTGCCGGAGGACGACTGCCCGCCGGTGCGGGTGAAGATGCTGTCCGAGCGGCTGCTCGCGTTTCGCGACAGCGAGGGCCGCTACGGCCTGATCGACGAATTCTGCGCTCATCGCGGCGTGTCGCTCTGGTTCGGCCGCAATGAGGAAGGCGGGCTGCGCTGCCCCTATCACGGCTGGAAGTACGACGTGACCGGCCAGTGCACCGAGGTTCCCTCCGAGCCGGTCGAGTCCGGCTTCTGCGGCAAGATCAAGCTGAAGTCATACCCGCTGGTGAAGCGCGGTCCGGTGCTGTGGGCCTATCTCGGCCCGCCCGAGAAGCAGCCGCCGCTGCCGGAGTGGGAATTCGCCACCGTGCCGGCGGAGCAGTGCTTCGTCTCCAAGCGCGAGCAGGAGTCCAACTGGCTGCAGGCGATGGAAGGCGGCATCGATTCCAGCCACGTCTCGTTCCTGCACCGCGGCGACCTCGGCTCCGACCCGCTGTTCAAGGGCGCCAAGGGCAATGAATACAACATGGCTGACATGCAGCCGCATTTCGAGGTCGTCGAGCAGCCCGGCGGCCTCTACATCGGCGCGCGCCGCAAGGCCGAGGCCGGCAACTACTACTGGCGCATCACGCCCTGGGTGATGCCGTGCTTCACCATGATCCCGCCGCGCGCCGACCACCCGATCCACGGCCACTTCTGGGTGCCGGTCGACGACCAGAACTGCTGGGCGTGGAGCTACGACTTCCATCCGGTGCGCGCGCTCACCCGGCGCGAGGTCGACGCCATGCGCGACGGCGCCGGCGTGCACTGCAAGTACGTGCCGGGCACCTTCCGGCCGCTCGCCAACAAGGACAACGACTACCTGATTGACCGCGCCGCCCAGAAGGCCGGCCGCACCTACAGCGGCGTATCCGGCATCGCGATCCAGGATTCCTCGCTGCAGGAAAGCATGGGTCCGGTCTGCGACCGCACCAAGGAAAACCTGGTCTCCACCGACAACGGCATCATCATGGCCCGCCACCGCCTGATGCGCGCCGCCAAGGCGCTGGCCGAGAAAGGCGTGACGCCGCCCGGCGTCGATCCCGCGCACCAGCGCGTGCGCTCGGCCGCGCTCGTGCTGCCGCCCGACCAGGCGTTCAAGGACGCCGCCAAGGAAGCGCTGACCTCGCGGCCCGGCGTGGCGCAGACGACGGTGTAAATTTGGTTGAGCGGCTCCCTCTACCGCTCAGTTCTTGAGAAGGGCTGGATCCCCGCTTTCGCGGGGACGATCGGAAACAGAGCGTGGGCTCACTCCGCCTCGATCATCACCCGGCCGTTCTCCACCACCGCTTGGTACGTCTTCACCGGCACCATGCAGGGCGGCGACACCACCTCCCCGGTCCTGACATTGAACTGGCCGTTGTGAAAGTTGCACTCGATCACGTCGCCGTCGATGAAGCCCTCGGACAGCGAGCCCGGCCCGTGCGTGCACTGGTCGTCGGTGACGTAGAAGGCGCCGTCGACGTTGAACACCGCGAGCACCAGCCCGGCCGCCTCCACCCGCAACGCGCCGCCCGGCGCAACCTCTTCGGCGGCACACAGATCGATACGCTCGCGTTTGGCCCGCTCTTCTGGCATGCAATTCCTCGCTGACGCCGGTGTCGGTAAGTGTTATTTCTATTGGGTTTTCGGAGGAAAACGCAATGCAAAGTGAAAGCGCGCGCATGGCATCGGCGGCCGAGGCGCGGTTCCGCATCGACGACCCGAATTCCAAGCCGCGCGTCGTCAAGGTGATCGCGCTCGATGTCCCGAGCGAACGCGTGGTCAAGCGGGTCGCCGAGCGGACCTGGCAGCGCGCGACCTTCTTCGCCTCGCTCAAGTTCGACGCCGCGCGCGGCGGCGAAGGCTGGTCGATGCAGGCCTGGCTGTCCGATCTGGCCGGCCGCACCAAGACGCTGATGGACGAGGTCGCCGCCGCCGATCTCGTCGTGATGGTGGCGAGCGCCGGGACCAGCGCCCAGGCCGCCGCCGTGATCGGCGAGGCCTGCGCCGCGCGCAAGGTCATGACCACCGCACTGATCATCGACAGCGAGCGCTCTTCGGACGCGGCGTTGTCGCGGACGCTGGCGAGTCTCCGCCCCTATGCCTCGATGCTCGTGGTCGCGGCCGGCGACGAGTACATCGAAGAGATGCTGGTGGCGCTGCGGGCGTGACCCCTTTCAGCGATAGCGGTGCTGAGCGTCATGAGCGGCGGTGAAGCCAAGGACCGCGTCGGCATCGTCGGCGCCGGCCGCATGGGCCTCGCCATGCTCAAGCACCTCGTCAAGCACGGCTACGCCGTCACCGCCTGCGACATCGACGAGCAGCAGCGGGCCAAGGCACAGGCCGCCGGCGCGACAATCGCCGAAGACCCCGCGGCGCTCGCCAAGGCTTCGGACTTCGTCATTCTCGGTGTCGGCTACACCGACGAGGTCAACGCGGTCGTCTATGGCGAGGGAGGCTTGCTGGCAGCGCTCGCACCGGGCTCCATCATCGCGGTCTCGTCGACGGTCGCGCCCGATACCGTGAAGGCGATTGACGAAGTCGCGCGCCCGAAAGGCATCGGCGTGCTCGACGCGCCGATCTGCCGCGGCCGGTTCGCGGCCGACTCCGGCACGCTGCTGGCGCTCGTGGGCGGCGATCCCGACGTGGTCGAGCGCGGGCGCGCGGTCTACCGGTCGTTCTGCTCCGACTACGCGCATCTCGGCGAGGTCGGCCACGGCCAAGTCGGCAAGACCATGAACAACCTGCTGCTCTGGATCAACGCGGTCGGCCTGATCGAGGCCGGCCGGCTCGCCGAAACCACCGGCATCGATCTCGCGAAACTGCGCGACGCGCTGCTGATGAGTTCCGGCGCTTCCGACGCGCTCAAGGAATGGGACATGATCTCGTTCACCTGGGCGCTGAAGGACATGCAGATCGTCGCCGAGATGACCGACAAGGCCGGGCTCTCGCTCCCGGTGACCGGCGCAATCAAGGAACTGGTCAAGGACGCGCGCCGCATCAAGGCGGCCAACCCGCCGAAATGGACGGGGAAGTAGACGCGGACACGGCTTTACGACAAATCCATCGCCGACACGCCGCCGTCGACGAACAGGTTGGCGCCGTAGACGAACGACGAATCGTCGCTGACCAGGAACAGCACCGCGCGCGCCGCCTCTTCCGGCTGGCCCGGACGCCTCACCATGTTGGGCACCGGCCGCGACGCATCGAACTCGTCCCGGCCGACCGGCGAGCCGATCTTGTTCGGCACGATCGCGTTGACCCGGATCTTGTGCGGCGCAAGCTGCGCCGCCATCGCGCGGGTGAGGTTGGCGACGCCGCCCTTCGCCGCCGAATAGGCGACCGCGCGGCTGCGGCCCATGAAACCCGAGGTCGAGCCGACATTGACGATCCGCCCGCCGGTATCCTGCGCGGCCATCTGCTGGCCGACGTGCTTGCCCATCAGGAACTGGCTCTTGAGCGTCACCGCCAGCACGCGGTCCCACTCCTCCTCGGTGATGTCGAAGATGTGCTTGTTGTCGGAGATCGCGACGTTGTTGACCAGGATGTCGATCCGGCCGAAGCGGGCGACCACCGCCTTCACCAGTGCGGCCACGTCCGCACCCTTCGACACATCGGCCACGAACAGCTCGGCGTCGCCGCCAGCGGCCTTGATCGCCGCCGCGACCCGCTCCCCGCGCGGCCGGTCCAGGTCGACGACCGCGACCTTGGCGCCCTCGGCGGCGAACAGCTTGGCGATTTCCTCGCCGATATTGCGCCCGGCGCCGGTAACGACGGCGACCTGATTTTTAAGCTTCATTGCAGTTTCCTTCGGCCCCAGCGCTCCGCGCATATCACCGGAGCGAGCATACCCTCGCGGCCAACCGCCGAACATGCTAAGGACTAATGCTCAAAACGTGGATTACCCCGGGCTCCACCGTCAATGACCGCGCCGTTCAAGTCCGTCGAGGGCACCTCCGACACCGCCGGCCTGATGCACGACATCGGCCAGCGTGCGCGGGCGGCTGCGCGCGAACTGGCGCTGGCGCCGTCAGGCCAGAAGGATGAAGCGCTTGCCGCCATGGCGGCGGCGATCCGCGCCCGCAAGGCCGCGATCCTGGCGGCCAATGCCGAGGACCTGGCCGAAGCCAAGGCCTCCGGCGCAACCGCCGCCTTCCTCGACCGGCTCAGGCTCGACGATCAGCGCGTCGCCGCGATGGCGGACGGGCTCGAGGTCGTGCGTGGGCTTGCCGACCCGGTCGGCGCGGTGACCGAACGCTGGACCCGGCCGAACGGCATGACCATCGAGCGCGTGCGCGTGCCGCTCGGCGTCGTCGGCATGATCTACGAGAGCCGGCCGAACGTCACCGCCGACGCCGCCGCGCTCTGCCTCAAGGCCGGCAATGCCGCGATCCTGCGCGGCGGCTCGGAAAGCTCACGCTCCAACCGGGCGATCCATGCCGCGCTGGTCGAGGGCCTGCAAGCGGCGAACCTGCCCGAGGCCGCGATCTCGCTGGTGCCGGTGCGCGACCGCGCCGCCGTCGGCATGATGCTCGCCGGTCTCGACGGCAGCATCGATGTCATCGTCCCGCGCGGCGGCAAGAGCCTGGTCGCCCGCGTCCAGGCCGAAGCGCGCGTGCCGGTGTTCGCGCATCTCGAAGGCATCTGCCACGTCTACGTCGACAAGGCCGCCTCGCTCGACATGGCGAAGTCGATCGTGCTCAACGCCAAGATGCGGCGCACCGGCGTCTGCGGCGCGGCCGAGACGCTGCTGGTCGACCGCGCCGCCGCGCCGACCCATCTCAAGCCGCTGATCGCGATGCTGCTCGACGCCGGCTGCGAGGTGCGCGGCGACGCCGCGGTGCGCGCCGCCGATGCGCGCGTGAAGCCCGCGAGCGAGGAGGATTGGTCGACCGAATATCTCGACGCGATCATCGCCGCCAAGGTCGTCGACGGCGTCGACGCCGCCATCGCTCACATCGAGCATTACGGCTCTCACCACACCGACTCGATCGTCACCGACGACCAGGCCGCGGCGGAAAAATTTCTGCGCGAAGTCGATTCGGCGATCGTGCTGCACAACGCCTCCACGCAATTCGCCGACGGCGGCGAGTTCGGCTTCGGCGCCGAGATCGGCATCGCCACCGGACGCTTCCACGCGCGCGGCCCGGTCGGGGTCGAGCAGCTCACCACCTTCAAGTACCGCGTCCGCGGATCGGGGCAGATCAGGCCTTGAGTTTTCACCTTCGGTACTCCTGATGGTCCGCCTCCCTCCTCACGCGCCGGGCATGCGCATCGGCCTGTTCGGCGGCACCTTCGATCCGCCGCACGCCGCGCATCGCGCGGCCTGCCTGATCGCCATGAACCGGCTCGGGCTCGACCGCGTCTGGTGGATGGTCACGCCCGGCAATCCGCTGAAAGACACCCGCGGGCTTGCCCCGCTCAAGGAGCGCATGATCGCCGCGCGCGAGCTGGCGCATCATCCGCGCATCGACGTTACCGGCTTCGAGTCCGATCTCGGCAACGGCTACACCTACAAGACCGTCGCCTATCTGCGCCGCCACTGCCCGGGCGTGCGTTTCGTCTGGATCATGGGCGCCGACAATCTGCGCAGCTTCGACCGCTGGCAGAAGTGGCGCGGCATCGCCGGCATGGTTCCGATCGCGGTGATCGACCGGCTGGGCCCGAGCCTCTACGCCACCGCCAGCACCGCCGGCCACGCGCTGGCAAGCGCGCGCATTCCGGAGATCGCGGCCCGCTCGCTCGCGAACCGCAAGCCGCCGGTCTGGGTCTATCTGCACGGCCTCAAGTCGCCGCTGTCTTCGACTGCGTTGCGGGCCATGCGCCGGCGGTCATAAAAGCGATGCCAATCTGCCACAGTATGCCGATTGCGGAACGGCGACCGGTTGAAACCGTTAACCGGCCGTGCCTATCTTAAGCGTGTGCTGCGTCGCGAAGACGCGGTGAAATGCGCGAGTGGAAGCAAAAGGACCCGAAAGCGAAAGGAGCACCCCTGCCAACATCCGCACTTCCTCGGATCGGCGCCCGTCGCGCCTCCGAAAAAGTCTCCAAGACGCGTCCTGACGCCAAGGAGATTCTCCGCCTCGTCCTCGCGAGCCTCGACGACATGAAGGCCGAGGACACCCTCACCCTCGATCTCACCGACAAATCATCGTTCGCCGACGCCATGGTGGTGGCATCCGGGCGCTCGAACCGTCATGTCGGCGCGGTCGCCGACCGCGTCATGGATGACCTCCGCAAGGCGGGCGTGCCCGACCTTCGGGTCGAAGGCATGCCGAATTGCGACTGGGTGCTGATCGACGCCGGCGACATCATCGTCCACGTGTTCAGGCCGGAGGTTCGCGCCTTCTACGGCCTGGAAAAGATGTGGGCGCCGGCACGGTCGGCGGGGCGGAAAGCGAGCTGACGGCCGCTTGAGGCGGTACCGGGTTCGCGCGTATCGTCATGGTCCATGCGGGTCATGATCGCTGCCGTCGGCCGCCTGAAGCAGGGTCCCGAGCGTGAGCTTGCGGAGCGCTTTCGCAAGCGGGCGGCGCAATCGGGCCGCAGCACCGGCCTGCAGGCCTTCGACATCGTCGAAATCAAGGAAAGCCGCGCCGGCGATGCCCACCGCCGGATGCTGGAAGAGTCGATCGCGATCGCCAACATCATCCCCGAACGCGCCGTCACGGTCATTCTCGACGAGCGCGGCGAGAGCATGAACAGCGCCTCGTTCGCAGGCCGGCTGCAGGGCTGGCAGTCGGAAAGCCGGCCGTCGGTCGTCTTCATCGTCGGCGGCGCCGACGGGGTGGCGGCGAGCCTGCGCGAACGGGCCAGCCTCCGGCTGTCGTTCGGGGCCGCCACCTGGCCGCATCAGCTGGTCCGAATCATGCTGCTGGAGCAGATCTACCGGGCGGTCACCATCCTGTCCGGGCATCCCTACCACCGGGCCTGAGCCGTTTACCCTGGCCCCTCGGGGCGCCCGGCCTTAGTCTTAATCCCGTACGATTCGGGGTGTCCTCTTGCGGCCGGACAGCCCTGTCATAAAACAGAGTTGATGGACAAAGCACCCCGCCTCGCAGCTTTCCGGCCGATGCCCCTGGCAATCGCCGTCCTGCTGCCGTTCGGGGTCCCTGCCGCGCTGGCCCAGACCCCGCGGCCGGCGCCAGCCGAGATCCGCCCGATCACCCCGCCCTCGCTCGACGGTATCCAGCAGCGCGAGAAGGAGCTGGAGGCGCTGCGCGCCGAGCAGCGCCGCACGCTGGAGAACGAGGCCAAGCTCAAGCGCGAGATCGAATCGATCGGCGACGACCGGCGCAAGTTCAACCAGCAGCTCATCGACACCGCCGCGCGCGTCGCCGCCGTCGACGAGCGAATCGCCAAGACGCAGGAGCGTCTCAACCTCTACGACGAGAGCGAGCAGGGCCTGCGGCAATCGCTCGACGAGCGCCGCGCCGTCATCGCCGAAGTGCTGGCGGCCATGCAGCGCATCGGCCGCCATGCGCCGCCGGCGCTGATGCTGCGCGCCGAGGATGCGCTGCAGTCGGTGCGCTCGGCGATGATGCTGGGCGCCGTGCTGCCGGAAATGCGGTTTCAGACCGAATCGGTCGCCGCCGACCTCGCCGAACTGGTGCAGCTGCGCAAGCAGATCGCCGACGAGCGCGACAAGCTCGCCCGCGATCTGCTGATCATCGCCGACGAGCGCCAGCGCCTGTCGCTGATGATCGACGAGCGGCAGAAGAAGCAGGCCGACGTCGAGAAGGTGCTGGCCGACGAGCGCCAGCGGGCCGCACAGCTCGCCCGCCAGGCCGCCGATCTGCGGGATCTGATCGGCAAGCTCGAAGCCGGATTGGACACCGCCGCCCGCGCCGCACGGCTCGCGGGGCGTCCCCCGGACGACAAGAAAGTGCTCGATATCAGACCCGATCTTGCCGCACTCAAGGACCCCGGACGGCTGACCCCGGCGGTCGCCTTCGCGTCCGCCAAGGGAACCCTGCCGTTGCCGGTGAATGGGGTGCGAATCAAGGAGTTTGGGGCCCCGGACGGCATGGGCGGGACCGAAAAGGGCCTGTCGATCTCGACCCGGCCGGGGGGCCAGATCACGGCTCCGTGTGATGGATGGGTGGTCTATGCCGGAACCTTCCGCAATTACGGCCAACTCTTGATCCTAAATGCCGGCGGCGGATATCATGTTCTGCTTGCTGGGATGGAACGGATATCCGTTGACTTGGGGCAGTTCGTAGTGACGGGCGAGCCCGTTGCGGTGATGGGAGGCGGTGGTCTCTCGACCATCGCCATCGCGCTAGGCAGCAGCAAGCCCGTGCTGTACATCGAGTTCAGAAAAGACGGTTTACCCGTCGACCCAGGCCCATGGTGGGCCGCAGGTGAAGGCGAGAAGGTTCGCGGATGATGCGCAAGACGACTCTCATATTGCTTGGCGCGGCGGCAGGCATCGCTCTGACGCTGATCTCAACCCAGCCGCGGATCGTGTTCGACGGATCGAGCGCACGCGCTGCGACCGCCGACACCTATCGGCAGCTCAGCCTGTTCGGCGACGTGTTCGAGCGCGTTCGCGCCGACTACGTCGAGAAGCCGGACGACGGCAAGCTGATCGAATCGGCGATCAACGGCATGCTGGCCGGCCTCGATCCGCACTCGAGCTACATGGACTCGAAGAGCTTCCGGGACATGCAGTTCCAGACCAAAGGCGAGTTCGGCGGTCTGGGCATCGAAGTCACCATGGAAGACGGCCTGATCAAGGTGGTGGCGCCGATCGACGAGACGCCCGCCGCCAAGGCCGGCATCATGGCCAACGACATCATCACCCATCTCGACGACGAAGCCGTCCAGGGCCTCACCCTGAATCAGGCGGTCGAGAAGATGCGCGGCCCGGTGAACACCAAGATCAAGCTCAAGATCATGCGCAAGGGCCAGGACAAGCCGGTCGAGGTGTCGATCACCCGCGACGTCATCCGGGTGCGCTCGGTTCGTTCGCGCATGGAAGCCGACGATGTCGCCATCGTCCGCGTCACGCAGTTCAACGAGCAGACCACCGAGGGCCTGAAGAAGGCGATCACCGACCTCTCGGCTCAGGCCGGCGACAAGCTCAAGGGCTTCGTCATCGACCTGCGCAACAACCCGGGCGGGCTCCTTGACCAGGCAATCTCCGTTTCGGACGCGTTCCTGGAGAAGGGTGAGATCGTCTCAACTCGCGGCCGCAACGCCGACGAGACGCAGCGGTTCAACGCCCGCGCCGGCGACCTGACCAAGGGCAAGCCGGTGATCGTGCTGATCAACGGCGGCTCGGCCTCGGCATCCGAGATCGTGGCCGGCGCCCTGCAGGACCACAAGCGCGCGACCATCATCGGCACGCGCTCGTTCGGCAAGGGCTCGGTGCAGACCATCATCCCGCTCGGCTCCGGCAACGGCGCGCTGCGGCTGACCACGGCGCGCTACTTCACGCCGTCCGGCCGCTCGATCCAGGCCAAGGGCATCGTGCCGGAAATCGAAGTGCTGCAGGACGTGCCGGACGAGCTCAAGGCCCGCACCGACACCAAGGGCGAGGCTTCGCTGCGCGGCCATCTCAAGGCCGAGGGCGACGAGCAGACCGGCTCGCAGTCCTACATCCCGCCGGATCCGAAGGACGACAAGGCGCTGCACACCGCCCTCGACCTGATCCGCGGCATCACCAAGAACGCGGCCTATCCGCCGAATCCGAAGGGTGCGGCACCGAACTAACCATCGGCATCGCGAACGACACAAGGGGCGGCCTTCGGGCCGCCCCTTTCGTTTTGGGCGGCGGCCTCCAGACCCCCAAAGCGATGGGTTAACGCCCGGTTAACGACTCCCGGTGCAAATCTTAAGCAACGCACTCTCGCCTGCTGATTCGCGAGGAATTGGGCCGTGGATGATCTGAGCGCTCCGCTTGGCCAGGACAGGAAACCGAAAGCCCGGTGGTCGGTGCCGGCCGCCGTTCCTTGGTCGATCGCCGGCCTGTTGAGCCTGTTCGTCATCGCGTTTGCCGGCTGGGCCATGTTCGCCGAGAACCCGCTCGGCGGCGAGCCTGCGGCAGTGGCACGGCTCGACCTGCCGGCCACCACGGCCGAGCGGAAAGCGCCCGATTCGGCTCCGCGCCTGGCCGGCCCGGCCGGAAACGACCGCCCCAGCCGGCATGACGGCGCACCGGCCGAGGCCGCTCCGCCGAGCGGCCCGGCGCCCAGGACGATCACCATCATCGACGGCACCAGCGGCAAGCGTCAGGAAGTCGTCATCCCGGGCTCGACGCCCGAGAGCAAGCCGGACGAGTCGGACAAACAGGCCGCCGAAGAGACGCGGCATGGGCCGATCCCGAAGGTCGCGCAGGACGGCTCCCGCCCCGCCGACATGTACGCCCGCCCGGTCAAGCCGATCCCCGGCAAGCCCGACGCGCCGCGGATCGCCATCGTGGTCGGCGGGCTCGGCATCAGCGGCACCGCCACCGGCAACGCATTGAAACTGCCGGGCCCGGTGACCTTCGCGTTCACCCCCTACGCCAACAATGTCGACAAGCTCGCGGCGCGCGCCCGCGGCGACGGGCATGAGCTCCTGCTGCTGTTGCCGATGGAGCCGTTCGACTATCCCGACAACGATCCCGGCCCGCAGACGCTGCTGACGACGCTCGACTCCGCACACAACATCGACCGCCTGCAATGGCTGATGAGCCGGATGCGCGGCTATGTGGGCGTCGCCAACTACATGGGCGGACGCTTCACCTCCTCCGAGCAGGCGCTCTCGCCGGTGCTCAAGGAACTGGACCGGCGCGGCCTGATCTATCTCGACGACGGCTCCTCGCAGCGCAGCCTCGCGCCTCAGATCGCCACCACCGGCAACCTCGCCTTTGCGAAGGCGGACGTGATCCTCGACAGCGTGCCGACATCGGTCGACATCGACCGCGCGCTCGGCCGCCTGGAGCGAATTGCCCGGGAGCGCGGCAGCGCCATCGGCGTCGCGGGCCCGCTGCCGGTCGCGGTCGAGCGCATCGCCCGCTGGGCCAAGGGCGCGGAGGGCCGCGGCGTGCTGCTGGTGCCGATCAGCGCGGTCGCGGGCCGGCCGAAATCGAGCTGACCAGGGCGGCGAGTGGCGAACAGGACGTAGAAAGTCCGGCGCAATCTCGCTATCACTAATCGCTACCCTCTCACTCAACTCACTGCCCGCTCATGGCCACAGAAAAATCCCTGCCCTATCGCCCGTGTGTCGGCACCATGGTGCTCAACCGCAAGGGCCTCGTGTTCATCGGCCGCCGCACCGAAGGGCCCGAGCATGGCGACGGCCAGTATGCCTGGCAGATGCCGCAGGGCGGCGTCGACAAGGGCGAGGATCCGTGGCCGGCGGCGCTGCGCGAGCTGTTTGAAGAGACCAATATCCGCTCGGTCGAGAAGCTCGGCGAGATCGCGGATTGGCTGTCCTACGACATCCCGCCCAAGCTCGCGAAGACCGCGTGGCGGGGACGCTATCGCGGCCAGACGCAGAAATGGTACGCGCTGCGCTTCACCGGCGACGAAAGCGAGATCGACATCACCGCTCCCGGCGGCAAGCACGATCCGGAATTCATCGAGTGGCGCTGGGAGCCGATGAAGAATCTGCCCAAGCTCATCATCCCGTTCAAGCGGGCGGTCTACGAGCGGGTGGTGAAGGAATTTTCGAAGCTCGTCTGAGCGAAGTCCGGCGCGCTATGGACGCGCCGGCTCAACCGCGAGCGGCCTTGCGCTCTCATCTGCCGATGTAGTCGATCCCAGCCGCTCACGCACCGCCGCCTCCTTTGGCTTGGTGATCCAGACGGCCAGTATCCACGCCACCCACAGGAACAGGAAGTAAAGACAGAGGAAAACCACCAGGCTGACCTGCAGGCCCCACTCATACTCAACAAACAGCCCGATGAAGTATGCCGCCAGGTCGCCGGCGATCATGAAGACAACATAGTACGCGATCAGAACCATGACGAGATCCTCAAGACACCGGCGAATGCGCTGATCGGGACGCCGCACGCGCCCGGTCAGCAATATTTCCCCTTGTAGCGGTAGTCGCAGTACGCGTAGCCGGAGCTGCCGCTGCGAAAGCTCGAACTATGCGAATGGCCGTGACTGCTATGACCACTGTGGCCGCCACCATGGCCGCCGCCGTGACCGCCACCATGGCCGCCGCCACGCGCAGCGGCCTCCGTCGGCGCGGCGATCACCGCAAAGCTGATTGCTGCAGCAGCAGCGAGCGCTAAGAATGTCTTCTGAAGCATGGTCGACTCCCTCGAAATGCCCGCCGCCTGCGCAGGATCATGCCGGTAGGCGCTGTGAGCGCGCCGCGTGCCGTTTACCAGCAGCGCCAGCAACGCCGATGAAATGCCGGTGATGACGATGCCGCCAATCGGACGTCCTGCAAGACCTGAACTTCGCCCGCCGCCTGGCTGATCGCCGATCCACTCGCCGGCATCGCGGAAGCACTCGTGGGCGAAAGAAATCCAACCCCAATAGCCGCCAAAGCGGCCAGCAAAACGATTCGCATTGTGATCCTCCCTCAGCCGTCGCAGGTGCGACGACGCAAAGAAGGATCAGACAGATTTTTGGAAAAGACGATTATACCGGGGTATAGGAAGCCGGACGCGCAGCCATCGCATTCTGCTGCGGCGAGATCACGCCGAGCCTCTCCGCCATCCAGACCAACTCACTCAAAGATTTCGCGTCCATCTTACCCATCACATGACCGCGATGGACTTTCACCGTAATCAGGCTGACGCCGAGCTCGGCGGCGATCTGCTTGTTGAGATTTCCTCCGGCCACGAGCGCCATCACTTGCTGCTCGCGCGGCGTCAAAGTCTCGTAACGTTTCCGGATGCCGGCGACCACCGCTGCGTCCTTGTGTCGCGCACGGTCCTTGTCGAGCCCCGCTTTGATCGCGTCGAGCAAATCCTTGTCGCTGAAGGGCTTGGTCAGGAACTCGATGGCCCCGGCCTTCATCGCCTGGACCGACATCGGAATATCGCCGTGGCCGGTGATAAAAATAATTGGAAGCCGGATATTCTAGCTTTTCCAGTTCGCGCTGGAATTGCAGGCCATTCATGCCGGGCATCTTGACGTCGAGCACGATGCAGGCCGGCACGTCGGGCCGGTCAGCCTGCATGAACTGTCGGGGCGATTCGAACGATTGTGCGTTCAGGCCGACCGATTCGAGCAGGTCGCTCAGCGCGACCCGAACGGACCGATCGTCGTCAATCACGTATACGACGGCTTGTTCGGCGCTATCGGCGGGCGGCCTGCTCATGATGCGTCCTTGCCGCCGAGCGGCAACGTGAACTGAAACATCGCCCCGCGTGGCGCGCTCGGGGTGGCCCAGATGCGCCCGCCGTGATTCTCGATAATCGAGCGGCTGATCGTCAAGCCCATGCCCATGCCTTCACTCTTTGTCGTGAAGAACGGCTCGAACATGCCGTCGAGCTGGCGCTGATCGAGGCCAGCGCCGGTGTCACGAACCGCGACGACCACCTTATCCGAGTCGCCCAGTGCCGTACTGACGGTCAACTCCCGAGGGCCTTCTGCTGGTCTCTCTCATCGCTTCGGTCGCATTGATGATGAGGTTGAGAAGCACCTGTTGCAGCTGAATCCGGTCGCCCACGAGAGCCGGGAGGTGATGCGCAAGCTCCGTCCGCAGCGAAATATGACTTTTGTCGAGTTCGGATTTCATCAGCGCCAGGATTTCGAGGATCGTCTCGTTGATGCTCAGCGGCTCGTTTCGTGCCGGAGCCTGCCTTGCAAGCCCGCGGACGCGCCGGATGATCTCACTGGCGCGGCTCGCGTCCTCGACGATGCGCTGCATGGCCTGTTTCGCCTTGTCGAGATTGGGCGGCTGCAGATCGAGCCAGCGCAAGCACGCGTTGCCGCTCGTGACCACCGCGGTCAACGGCTGGTTGACCTCGTGGGCGATCGACAAGGTCAACTCCCCGAGCGTCGTCACGCGCGCAAAATGCGCAAGCTGTACGCGCGCTTCCTGCGCCGTCATCACCGCCGATTCGATTTTCAGCGCCAGGTAGGCGGTGACCCCGATGGCCGAAAGGCTGATTCCGAAATTCACCAGGCCGGGATAGGGCGCACCGCTGTGACTGAGAAAATACGCCAAGATGGTCAGCGCCATGCAGCCCGCCGACACAAGCGCCACGCCGCGCCGCCGCAAAAACCGGACCGACATCAGCACGACGAAAATGTAGAAGACCGCAACCGCGATCTCCAATTCGGTCAACATGTCGGCGATGAAGATCGCAATCGCCAGCACGGCGGCCACGACCGGAAGAACCGACGATGGCGCGGCACGCGAGACATAGAGCTGAGGGTTCATGGGGCAATTGACCTTCCCGGAAGCGCAACCTTGCGATCGGGAAGCGATCGGATTCAAGGCCGCCGGAGGGGTCCGCTTGACCGGAAACCAGGGCTTGGAGCACGAGCACGCATGGATTCACGCATTTCCCGGGCAAAATCCCGGTTCCCTGCGCGGGTTCCGGCCCAGGTCTTGCCTTCATCCGAACCCATAGTGGCCGGGGATTTGGGGAGTCCGGCAATCGACCGGGCGCGAGCAGTACAATGTTCGAGCGTAACACTACGGCCTCTCGCCGGGCCGTGCTTCGGGGTTTGTCGTCAAGCGCCTCACTGTTGGCGCTCGGCGGCTGCGCGGCTATGTCCGCGGTCCCGGGCATGGACGTCTCGGAATTCTCAGCCAATCCGACGCTGCTGATCGCCACCAACCGCAAGCCCGTCAACGGCGCCACCGAAAGCCCCTGGTTCGGGCCGGAGCGCGCGCAGCTCACGGTCGGCCGCGCGAAATTGCTGGCGCCCGACAGCGGCCGCTTCACGCTGGCCGCCATGGGACTCGACGGTTGGCGGGTCACCAAAGTCGAGGTCGCCCCGAAGCTGCGCGATCTGATTCCGCAGGCGCCGCTGCCGCGCGACCTGCTCGTGTACATACACGGCTACAACAACACCTTCGAATACGCCGCGCTCAGCGCCGCCCAGCTCTCCGACGAGATCAAGTTCAAGGGCGAGACCATGGTGTTCTCCTGGCCGTCCAAGGGCACGCTGTTCGACTACGGCTACGACCGCGAGAGCGCGATGTGGTCACGCGACGCGCTCGAGCAGGTGTTCGCCCGCCTGATCGAGAACCCCAATGTCGGCAAGATCCACGTGGTCGCGCACTCGCGTCGGCACCATGGTGACGATGGAGTCGCTGCGGCAGAGCTATGTGGCGCGCGGCATTCCGCTGATCCAGCGGCTCGGCGCGGTGGTGTTCGCCTCGCCCGACATCGACATGGACGTGTTCAAGTCGACGGTCGCGCGCGTGCGTCCGCTTGCCTCCAAGATCACCATCATCACCGCCACCAACGACCGCGCACTCGCGGTATCGGGCTGGATCGCCGGCGGCATCAAGCGCGTCGGCGCCGCCGACAAGGACGAACTCAAACGGCTCGGACTGCGCGTGATCGACGCCTCGCAGATGGGCTGGGGCGTCGTCAACCACGATCTGTTCCTGTCGAATGCGAATGTCCGGCAGGTCATCCGGCGCGCGATCGACGGCCAGCCGATGGACGACAGCTAGCCTCTGATCGGCTCAGATTGAAGCACCCTCTCCGCGGAATTCGACGCTAGCTGGTTTGGCTAGTGCGCCTGCGCGCCGGCCAGCGCCGCCTGCAACGCCTTGAGCTGATCGAGCTTGTGGCCGAGCTTGTCGCGCTGCTGCTCGTTCTTGGCGTCGGCGACATCCTCTTCGGCGTCCTTGATGACGCCGGCGAGCACCGCCATGTCGAACTCTTCCTCCAGAACCGCCGTGTCGGCGAGCACCGTCAGCCCGCCCGGGTTGACTTCCGCAAAGCCGCCGTTGACGACGACGCGGAATTTTTCGCCGCCGCGATAGACCGTGAGGATGCCCGGCCGCAGCGTGCTGACGAACGGCGCGTGGCCCGCGAGCACGCCGAAATCGCCTTCCGAGCCCGGCACGTCGACCTGGTCGACGGCTTCGGAGAACAGAAGCTTCTCCGGTGAGACGAGATCGAACTGGAAGGTGGCCATGATGTTTTTCGCTTGCCCTTACGCCGCCTCGGCCGCGAGCCGCTTACCCTTGTCGATCGCCTCTTCGATGGTGCCGACCATGTAGAACGCCGCCTCGGGCAGATAGTCGTACTTGCCTTCCACCAGGCCCTTGAAGCCGCGGATCGTGTCGTGCGAGATCGACCAGCTTGCCGGGCGAGCCGGTGAACACCTCGGCGACGAAGAACGGCTGACTCAAGAAGCGCTCGATCTTGCGCGCGCGCGACACGGTCAGCTTGTCCTCCTCGGACAGTTCGTCCATGCCCAGGATCGCGATGATGTCCTGCAGCGCCTTGTAGCGCTGCAACACCTGCTGAACCTGGCGCGCGATATTGTAGTGCTCCTCGCCGACGATCACCGGCGACAGCATGCGCGAGGTCGAGTCGAGCGGGTCGACCGCCGGATAGATGCCCTTGGCGGCGATGTCGCGCGACAGCACCGTGGTGGCGTCCAAGTGGGCGAACGAGGTCGCGGGCGCCGGGTCGGTCAAGTCGTCGGCCGGTACGTAGATCGCCTGCACCGAGGTGACGGAGCCCTTCGTGGTGGTGGTGATGCGCTCCTGCAGCGCGCCCATGTCGGTGGCGAGCGTCGGCTGATAGCCCACCGCCGACGGGATGCGGCCGAGCAGCGCCGACACTTCCGAGCCGGCCTGCGTGAAGCGGAAGATGTTGTCGACGAAGAACAGCACGTCCTGGCCCTGGTCGCGGAAATATTCGGCGACCGTCAGCCCCGAGAGGCCGACGCGGGCACGCGCGCCCGGCGGCTCGTTCATCTGGCCGTACACCAGCGCGCATTTCGAACCGGCGGTCGAGCCGTTGTTCTTCTTCGGGTCCTTGTTGACGCCCGACTCGATCATCTCGTGATAGAGGTCGTTGCCCTCGCGGGTGCGCTCGCCGACGCCGGCGAACACCGAATAGCCGCCGTGCGCCTTCGCGACGTTGTTGATCAGTTCCATGATCAGCACGGTCTTGCCGACGCCGGCGCCGCCGAACAGGCCGATCTTGCCGCCCTTGGCGTAGGGCGCGAGCAGGTCCACGACCTTGATGCCGGTGATCAGAATCTGCGCCTCGGTCGACTGGTCGGTATAGAGCGGTGCATCGGCGTGGATCGGCCGCGTCTCCTTGTGCGGCACCGGGCCGGCCTCATCGACGGGATCGCCGACCACGTTGATGATGCGGCCGAGGCAGCCGTCGCCGACCGGCACCGCGATCGGCTTGCCGGTATCGCTGACCTCCTGGCCGCGCACGAGGCCTTCCGACGTGTCCATCGCGATCGTGCGCACGGTCGACTCGCCGAGATGCTGCGCCACTTCGAGCACCAGACGGTTGCCCTGGTTCTTGGTCTCGAGCGCGTTCAGGATCGCCGGCAGATGGCCGTCGAACTGCACGTCGACGACGGCGCCGATGACTTGGGTGATGCGTCCAACTGAGGTGGCCATGGTGGTCCTTGCTAGCTACAGCTTTAAAAGTTTGGCGCTTTCGGATTACAGCGCCTCGGCGCCGGAAATGATCTCGATCAGTTCCTTGGTGATCATCGCCTGACGGGTTCGGTTGTATTTCAGCGTCTGCTTGCGGATCATCTCGCCCGCGTTGCGGGTCGCATTGTCCATCGCGCTCATCTGCGCGCCGTAGAACGATGCGGCGTTCTCCAGCAGCGCGCGGAAGAGCTGCACCGAGATGTTGCGCGGCAGGAGCTCGGCGAGGATTTCCTCCTCCTCCGGCTCGTATTCGTAGGCCGCACCGCCCGCGGCCTCGGTCTTGCTCTCGAACACCGGCGGGATGATCTGCTGCGCGGTCGGGATCTGCGCGATCACCGACCTGAAGCGCGAGAAGAACAGCGTGCAGACGTCGAACACGCCCTCCTCGTAAAGCTGCACGATCCTGTCGCCGATCGTCTCGGCGGTTTCGAAGGTGATCGTACGCACGCCGCGCAGCTCGAGGTGCTCGATGATCTGCTTCTCGTACAGGCGGCGGAGCTGCTCGTAGCCTTTGCGGCCGACGCAGAAGAACTTGACCTCCTTGCCCTCGTTGATCAGCGACTGGGCGCGCTCGCGGGCGAGCCGCACGATCGCCGAATTGAACGGTCCGCACAGGCCGCGTTCGGCGGTGCAGACGAGCAGGAGGTGGACCTTGTCGTTGCCGGTACCGCGCAGGAGCGCGGGCGCCGAATTCGAGGCTCGCGACCGAGGCCGCGATGTTGCCCAGAACCTTCTCCATGCGTTCGGCGTAGGGCCGCGCGGCTTCCGCCGCGGCCTGCGCACGCCGCAGCTTCGAGACCGCGACCATTTGCATGGCCTTGGTGATCTTCTGCGTCGCCTTGGTGGCGGCGATGCGCACGCGCATGTCTTTGAGAGAGGCCATCGCTAGTCCGCTGACTGCATCATCGAAGAAATTACGCGAATGTCTTGGCGTAGCCGTCGACCGCGGCCTTCAGCTTGCCGGCGGTGGCGTCGTCGAGATCGTTCGACTTGCGGATCGAGTCGAGAATGTCGGCGTTCTGGCCGCGCAACAGGCCGAGCAGCCCCTGCTCGAAGGCGCGCACCCGGTTCACCGGGATCGGATCGAGATAGCCGTTGACGCCCGCGTAGATGACGACGACCTGCTCTTCCATCTTGAGCGGCGAGAACTGCGGCTGCTTGAGCAATTCCGTCAGCCGCGCCCCACGGGCCAAAAGCCGCTGCGTGGTGGCGTCGAGGTCGGAGCCGAACTGCGCGAACGCCGCCATTTCACGGTACTGGGCGAGCTCGCCCTTGATCTTGCCGGCGACCTTCTTCATCGCCTTGGTCTGCGCCGCGGAGCCCACGCGCGACACCGACAGACCGACGTTCACCGCCGGGCGGATGCCCTGGTAGAACAGATCGGTCTCGAGGAAGATTTGTCCGTCGGTGATCGAGATCACGTTGGTCGGGATGTAGGCCGACACGTCGTTCGCCTGCGTCTCGATCACCGGCAGCGCGGTCAGCGAGCCCGCCTTGTTGGCGTCGTTCATCTTGGCGGCGCGTTCGAGCAACCGCGAGTGCAGGTAGAACACGTCGCCCGGATAGGCTTCGCGGCCCGGCGGGCGGCGCAGCAGCAGCGACATCTGGCGGTAGGCGACGGCCTGCTTGGACAGATCGTCGTAGATGATGACCGCGTGCATGCCGTTGTCGCGGAAATACTCGCCCATGGTGCAGCCGGCGAACGGCGCAAGGTATTGCATCGGCGCGGGGTCGGACGCGGTCGCCGCCACGATGATCGAGTAATCGAGCGCGCCGTTCTCCTCCAGCACCTTGGCGAACTGCACGACGGTGGAGCGCTTCTGCCCGATCGCCACATAGACGCAATAGAGCTTGATCTTCTCGTCGTTCGAGGCGTTGAGCGGCTTCTGATTGAGGATGGTGTCGAGCGCGATCGCGGTCTTGCCGGTCTGGCGGTCGCCGATGATCAGCTCGCGCTGGCCGCGGCCGATCGGGATCAGCGCATCGATCGCCTTGAGGCCCGTCGCCATGGGCTCGTGCACGGATTTGCGCGGGATGATGCCCGGAGCCTTCACGTCGACGCGTTTGCGCTCGGTCGACTGGATCGGGCCCTTGCCGTCGAGCGGATTGCCGAGCGCGTCGACCACGCGGCCGAGCAGGCCCTTGCCGACCGGCACGTCCACGATCGCGCGCGTGCGCTTGACGGTCTGGCCTTCCTTGATCTCGCGGTCGTTGCCGAAGATCACGATGCCGACGTTGTCGGTTTCGAGGTTGAGCGCCATGCCGCGCACGCCGTTCTCGAACTCGACCATTTCGCCGGCCTGCACGTTGTCGAGGCCGAACACGCGGGCGATGCCGTCACCGACCGACAGCACCTGGCCGACTTCGGAGACTTCCGCCTCCTGGCCGAAATTCTTGATCTGCTCTTTCAGGATCGCGGAAATTTCCGCCGCGCGGATATCCATCAGGAAACCTCTTTCATCGCGTGCTTGATCGCATTGAGCTTGGTGCGGAGCGAGCTATCGACCATGCGGGAGCCGACTTTGACCACGATCCCGCCGATGATCGCCGGGTCGACGTTGATCGCGACCTGAACGTCCTTCTTGGTGACCGTGTTGAGCGCATTCTTGATCGCCGCCAGATGCGCGTCGGACGGCTTCTCGGCGAGCGTCACCTCGGCGGTCACCTCGCCCTTGTGGTTGGCGACCAGCCGGCGGAAATCGCGGATCACCGCCCGCACGGCGAACAGCCGGCGGTTGGCGGTGAGTACATTGAGGAATTTGGCCGAAAGCCCGCCGATGCCCGCCTTGGCGAGCACGGCGTCGAGCGCCTTGACCTGCTCGTCGGCCGAGAACACCGGGCTGCGAACCAGCCGCGAGAGGTCCGCGCTGTCACCGAGCATGGCATCGAAACGCTCGAGATCGGCCCTGACGGCATCGAGTTCGGAGGTTTCGAGAGCGAGTTCGAACAGTGCGGTCGCATAGCGGCCCGCCATGCCGGATACGATGCCTTGAGACCCTGCCACGTCGTGTGCTCGTTTGGGCAATTCCGCAGGCTCGGCCCCGTCCCGGACGGTGGGCACAAGCCCTTGAAATGCAAGTGAGACTTCGGATCTTCGGAGAGGGCACCGGCGTGCCCTCAAAACCCCACGAAAATCGCGGTTTTGCTAACACACCGGCCACGGCGGTGCAACATGACCGAAGGGCAGATCGTGGACGGCCAATCTGCGCTAAATGGCCTTGTGCGGTCCGCTGGCGCCGATATGACACGCAATCTAGCTTGAGGCCCCGCCGCCGGTCCCGAACCAACCCGAAGCCCTCGTCCTTGTCCGATCCCACAGCGCATGACGCGGCCGACCGCTCTGCCCGGCTGATGCTGGTCGGATTGAGCCTGGCATGGGGTCTGACCTGGCCGGTGCTGCGGATCGCGCTCGACGAGATGCCGCCGTTCAGCATGCGGGTGATAACCTCGCTGCTCGGCGCGCTGTTCCTGTTCACGCTGGCCGGGATTCAGCGCCGCAAGGTGGGCTGCACGGCGTGAACTGGCTGCACGTCGCGGTCGCCGGCACCCTGAACATCGCGGCCTTCACGATCCTGACCGCGCTCGGCCAGATCGGAACGCTCACGTCCCGCGTCATCATCCTGGGCTACAGCATGCCGATCTGGGCCTGCCTGCTGGCGGTGCCGGTGCTGGGCGAGCGGATCGACCGCACGCGCGCTATCGCGCTGGTGCTGTGCGTTGCCGGCATCGTCACGATGGTGACGCCGCTCCTGGAAACGGCCGCGCTGCACGGCCTGATCTTTTCGCTCGCCGCCGGCATGTGCTGGGCGGCCGGGACCATCTATCTGAAATGGGCACGGATTCCGGGCGACCCGATCGCGCTCGCCGCCTGGCAGCTGATCTGGGCGTTCGCCATCACCTGCGTGGCGGTGCCGGTGTTCGAGGGCAGCTTCTACCTGTGGCCGACACAGCCGCGCACGGCCGCCGCGCTGGTGTTCTCGGGCTTTATCGGCTCGGGGCTGTGCTATTTCCTGTGGTTCACGGCGGTGCGGCGGCTGCCGGCGATGACCGTGTCGCTCGGCATCCTGAGCGTGCCGGTGATCGGGATCGCGGCCTCGGCGCTGATGCTCGGCGAGCGGCCGACGCTGACCGACTATATCGGCTGCGCGCTCATCCTGACGGCGGCCGCCTGCGTGCTGCTGACGCCGGCACCGCGCGAGGCGCCGACGATCGAGCCGACGGTGTAGCAGGGCGCGCTCATCATGCCAGCAGTCGCCGCCGCATCGCCAAACGCTCCGGTTCTTCCCCGAAGCCGCGACAGCGACTTGCACCGGCGCTTCCCTACCATTCCGGCGATGCGAACGGCGGCGCGCAAGAAGCTGCCATCCTTTGCCTTCGAGTATCTGGATGGCGGCGCCGGAGCGGATGCGGGCATTGCCCGTAACTGGCGCGCGCTCGATGCCGTAGAACTGATGCCGCGCTACGGCGTCACCGTCGAACTGCCGCCGATCGACATTGAATTGTTCGGCCGGCGTTATGCCGGTCCGTTCGGCGTATCGCCGATGGGAAGCCCGTCGCTCGGATTCCCGGGCGCCGATCGCCATCTTGCCGCGGCGGCGCAGATCGCTCGCATTCCCTACACGCTGAGTGCGGTGGGCGGCATGACGATCGAAGACGCCGGAGCGATCGCGCCCGACGTGCTGTGGTTCCAGCTGCCCCGGCTGCCGCGGGAGAACCACAAACTTGGCCTCGATATGGTTCACCGCGCCGAGGAGGCCGGCGCGCACGTGCTCATGCTGACCATGGACACACCGATTCGCACCACGCGGCCGCGCGAAGTGCAGAGCGGGATCAGGTCACCGTTCAAACCGGACCTGCGAATGATGGCCAGCATCCTCGCTTCGCCGGGCTGGCTTGCAGCCATGCGGCGATATGGCGTGCCGCGGCTGGCCAGCTTCAAGCGCTACGCCCCGAACGCCGGTTTGGCGGAAATGACCGAATTCGTTCGCAAGCAATCCTTTGGCGCGTTTACCTGGGACGAGGTTGCGATGTATCGCAACGTCTGGAAGCGCCCGCTGCTGGTCAAGGGCATCATGCATCCGAGCGACGCCGAACGTGCGGTGGCCATCGGGTGCGACGGCATCGTGGTATCGAACCACGGCGGCCGGCAAGTCGAGGCGCTGCCGGCACCGATCGACGCGCTGCCCGCCGTCGCGGCGAAAGTCGGAAATCGCGCCACCGTGCTCATGGATTCCGGGGTGCGCAGCGGAATGGACGTGGTCCGTGCAGTTGCGCTCGGCGCCGATGCGGCGTTTCTCGGGAAGGGATTCATGTGGAGCCTCGGCGCCCTTGGCGAGGGCGGCCCGCTGCACGCGATGGACCTGCTGATGGAAGAGACCAAGGCGGCGATCGGCCAGATCGGTGCACGCAGCGTTGTCGAGGCGCGTACCGTCGAGATTCGTCATCCGGGCGCGTACAGGTTCGAGCAGCACCCAGGTTGAGCATGCACCGGGAAGGTGCACCGGGGATCAAGCGAGATGCAGTTTCAGGATTGGTGGCAAAATCGGTGGCAAAGATGTCTATCTCCGGCCTGACGGCGCTGCGAAATCTTGTCGCGGTCATGGTCCTGCTGGCCGCTTCGGTGGCGGCGCTGGCGCAGACCTATCCGTCCCGGCCGATCCGCATGCTGGTGGGCTTTGCGCCCGGGGGCACGGCTGACGTGGTCGCGCGCATTGTCGCGGGCAAGCTGCCGGAGGCGCTCGGCCAGCAGGTGTTCATCGAGAACAAGGCCGGCGCCGGCGGCACCCTCGCACATGCACTGGCCGCACAATCGCCGGCCGACGGTTACACCTACGTCATGGCAACCAACAGTACCTTCGCGATCGCGCGGCACCTTTACGGCTCGCTGCCGTACGAAGAAGGTGCGCTGGTTCCGGTGGCTCTCGTCACGTCGAGCGGCATGGCGCTGTGCGTGCATTCGGCCGTACCGGCGCGTACCGTGGACGAGCTCATCGCCCTCGCGAGATCCAAGCCTGGAGAACTCAGTTTCGCTTCGGCGGGTCTCGGCGCCACCAGTCACCTTGCGGCCGAGCTGTTCATGTCGATGTCCGGGATCCGCATGAGCCACGTTCCCTATCGCGCCGGTTCCCAGTCGGTCCAGGCGGTTGTGGCCGGTGACGTTCAGCTCGCCTTTGTCGACATCCATGCCGCCCAGGCACTCATGGCCGCCGGACACCTTCGCGTCCTTGGCGTGAGCGGACTGTCGCGGCATCCCCTGATGCCTGACGTGCCGACGGTGAGCGAGACCGGCTTGTCCGGGTTTGAGATGGCGACCACCACCGGTGTGTTTGCGCCGAAAGGGCTGGCATCCGATATCCTTCAGCGGATGGAACATGAGGTCATTGCAGCGCTACGGCGCCCGGAAGTGGCAAACCAGCTCCGCGCACTCAGCTTCGAAATCTTGGCAAAGGACCATATTGCGCTCGACGCTCACGCCCAATCGGAGAGCGCAAAGTGGGGCAAGGTCATTCGCGAACGCGGCATCAAACTAGTGCAGTAGGCGTTGCGTTCACGAATCGCCTACCTCGTCCGAGGCCATCCGTTGCGTCTTCGCGCGCACCGCGTATGGTGCGCCTCACCCACCAACAGCCCGAGAGTTCATCCCCACATGGCCAAACGCCGCAAATCAGCGCCCGCGCGTACGTCGAGCAAGCCGCGCGCGACCAAGCCCGCCCGCCGCACCGGCCCGATGCTGCCGACCGACCGCATCGCCTACTCGGCGATCAGCGAACGTCCGCCGCTCCGGCTCCCGAACGGCGCGCGGATGGCGGTGTGGGTGATCGTCAATGTCGAGGAATGGGATCCCGAGCAGACGATGCCGCGCACCGTCATCACGCCGCCGGCCGGCGGCGCGCCGTCGCCCGACATTCCGAACTGGTGCTGGCACGAATACGGCAACCGCGTCGGCTTCTGGCGCATTCTCAAGGTGTTCGACGACTTCGCCATTCCCGGCACGCTGGCGATCAACGGCTCGGCGATCGCGGCGTTCCCGCCGATCGTGCGCGCCGCCATCGACCGCAAGTGGGAGTTCATCGGCCACGGCTTCACCCAGCGCAACATGCAGAAGGTGGAGGACGAGCGCGCCGACATCCGCAAGATGCGCGAGGCGGTGATCAAGGCGACCGGCAAGCCGCCGCGCGGCTGGCTCGGGCCGGGCCTGACCGAAACCTGGGAGACGCCCGACCTGCTCAAGGAGGAAGGCTACGACTACGTCGCCGACTGGGTGATGGACGACCAGCCGGTCTGGCTCAAGACCCGCGGCAAGCCGATCGTCAACATTCCCTACACGCAGGAATGCAACGACGTCGCCATGATGCTGATCCAGCACCACGAGGCGCCGGAATACTACGAGCGCGGCATCGACCAGTTCGAGCAGATCTACGCCGACGCCTCGCCCGACCACGCGCGCGTGATGGCGTTCGTGCTGCATCCCTACATCATGGGCGCGCCGCACCGGCTGAAATATTTCCGCAGGATCTTCGACACCATCCGGCAGAAGCCCGGGCGTCCTGTTCTGGACCGGCGCGCAGATTCTCGACTGGTACCTCGCCGCCGGGCCGAAGGCGCCGTAAAGCGCCTCCGGCATCAGCGACGAGTTCGCCGAAGTCACCGGCGCGCCTTGCCGTTGGGCTTGTCCGTGGCTCCGGCGTTGCCGCCATCTTTGAGGCGGGGCCGCATCGCGGCCTTGAGCCGATTGTCGAGGGTCCCGTTCCAATAGAACCGCCCGAACTCGGCGCGAGCGATGGCCGCCGCGAATGCTGCGTCGCCGGTCGCGCTCTCAGGCTTGACTGGCTTCCGGGCGGTACGCCGCGGCCGTGGCGGCTCGACGGCGCAGGTCTTGGCGCGCCACTCGGCACGCCATTGCAGAGCGAGCTTGTGCAGATTGGCCCGTTCTTCGGCCGAGAGCGGGCGTGCGGATGAGGATTCAGGCTGAGGACGGCCGCGCGGCGGCCGTCGATGGTTTGGCATCGGCATCTCCTTTTTCCAACGTCGGTTCGATCCGAAACCGCCGGCATGGCGGTTGCAGCGGCGCAGACGCATTTGTGCTGTCGGCACAATTCGTCAGCGACGTTGCCGTTAAAAAAGGGAGCTAAGCCTGTAGATGCCCGATGTTTGGCATGGCGCGGTTCTCGCTCGCGACCGCGGCGAAATTCAGGCCGGCGAAGAATGGGCTCCGAACAGACCGGGTCGCTCGCCGACAGCTTTGAAACTGACGGATCATGATTTCGACGTCTGGCTCACGTTTCAAGCTCGCACTCGCCTCCGCTTGCGCGCAACGCGGGCAGCAGGTGCTCCGGCCCGCATGCATCAACGAGCTTGACGATGAACAGGCGAAGGCGTGAAGCTTGGATGGTACGCGCAGGAGGCAACATCATGAAAAGGGCTAGGCTGCTCGTCGCATTCGCCGCGATGCTGCTGTTGACCGGGTGCTTCGAGGGACCGCAGGGGCCGACCGGACAACCGGGGCGACGGCGCGGCGGGACCCGCAGGACCGACCGGTCCGGCAGGACCGCAAGGCGCGGCGGGACCGGTCGGACCGGCGGGGCCGCAAGGCCGACCGGCGCGCAAGGTCGAAGGGCGAACGGCGGCTGGACCTGCCGGTCCGGCAGGACCGGCGGGACCCGCAGGTGCCGCCGCCATCCGCGTGGTGCAGGGCACCGGCGACACGTTGTCCTGCAACGACGGCGAAGTGCTCGCTTCGGTGGTTTGCGGCAACGGCGCGGCCGCCACCATCGAAGGCCGCAACGCCAAGTGCACCGCCTCCGGCGTGACCGGACTCTGCGCCAAGCCGTGAGGCTTCGCGTCCGAGTTACAAGAAAGCTCTGCGGGTCGACGTCGACCTCGAGCTTGACCGTGCCCTTGCGCTTGGGCGCGGCCGCGAGCCACTCGCGCAGATAGGCCGAGAGGTCGAAGTTGCGCGGCGCCTTCACCAAGCAGCCGGAAGCGATACCGCCCGCGCACCACCGCGAGCGGCGCCTCGGCGGGGCCGAGCACGCGCACCTCGTCCGCGCGCGGCGCGAGCGCCGCCAGCCGGCGCGCATAGCCTTCCGTCGTCGGCCGGTCGCCGGCCGAAATCAGCAGGCTGGCGAGCCGTCCGAACGGCGGATAGTGCGTCTTTTCGCGAAGCTCGATCTCGCTCGAATAGAACGCGTCGCGGTCGCCGGCGATCAGCGCGCGCATCACCGGATGATCGGGCTGGTGCGTCTGCAGGAAGCCGAAGCCGCGCCCTTCCTCGCGGCCGGCGCGGCCGACCACCTGATGCAGCAATTGGAAGGTCCGCTCGGCAGCGCGCGGATCGCCGTTGGCGAGGCCGAGATCGGCATCGACGATGCCGACCAGATTGAGCTTGGGGAAATGGTGGCCCTTGGCGACGAGCTGGGTGCCGATGACGATGTCGAAGCGGCCCTCCGCCACGTCGTTCAGCTCATCGCGCAGCCGCTCGACCGATTCGACCAGGTCGCTCGACAGCACCAGGATGCGGCTCTCCGGAAACAGCTCGGCCGCCTCCTGCTCCAGCCGCTCGACGCCGGGGCCGACCGCGACGAACGAGTCCACCGCCTGGCATTGCGGGCAGGCGGCCGGCGGCGGCATCCCGAAGCCGCAATGATGGCAGACCAGCCGCCGCTTGAAGCGATGATCGACCAGCCAGGCGTCGCAGTTCGGACATGCCATCCGGTACCCGCAGGCCCGGCAGAGCGTGAGCGGCGCAAAGCCGCGGCGGTTGAGAAACAACAGCGCCTGCTCGCCGCGCTCGATGGTGTTGCGCACCGCTTCCGCAAGCCGCGGCGCAATGAAGCGGCCGCGCGGCGGGCCCTCGCGCTTGAGGTCGATCGCCTCGATGCCGGGCAGATGCGCCCCGCCGAACCGCTCGGGCAGATGCAGCCGCGTGTAGCGGCCGCGCCGGGCGTTGACCTCGGTTTCGACCGAGGGCGTCGCGGAGGCGAGCACGATCGGGATGCCGGCGCCGCGCGCGCGCACCACCGCCATGTCGCGGGCGTGGTAGTGCACGCCGTCCTCCTGCTTGTAGGCCGGGTCGTGCTCTTCGTCGACGATGATGAGGCCAAGATCGGCGTAAGGCAGAAACAGCGCCGAGCGCGCACCGACCACGACGCTCACCTCGCCGGCCGCCACCGCGCTCCAGGTGCGGGCGCGCAGCCGCGGCGACAGCTGCGAATGCCATTCGGCCGGGCGCACGCCGAAGCGCGCGGCGAACCGGTCCAGGAACTGGGTGGTGAGCGCGATCTCGGGCATCAGCACCAGCGCCTGCTTGTTGGTCCGGATCGCCTCGGCCACCGCCTCGAAATAGACCTCGGTCTTGCCGGAGCCGGTGACGCCGTCGATCAGCGTGACGCCGAAGCCGCCGGTGCGCACCTTGTCGCGCAGCGCATCGGCGGCGGCGCGCTGCGCGGCCGGAAATTCCGGCTGCGCGAAATCCGGATCGGGCGCGCGCGCCACCGGCTCGGGCGGCAGGATCAGCGTTTCGAGCGTGCCCTCGTCGACGAGACTGTCGACGACGCCGGGCGAGACGCCCGCCTCTTCGGCCACGTCGCTTTTGCCGCGCGCAAGCCCGTCGGCGAGCAGCGCCAGCACGCGATTGCGCGCCGCGGTCATGCGCTTGGGCGGCTGGACCGGCGAGCCGCACCCCGACGCGCACGCGCGCGGGTCCGAGATGCTCGCCCATGCGCAGCGCCATGCGCAGCACCATGCCGCGGGAGCTGAGCGTATAGGTCGAGACCCAATCGACGAAGTTGCGCAGCTCGTCCTTGAGCGGCGGGATATCGAGCTTTTCGGCCACGTCCTTGAGGCGGTTGTGCAGGCCGGGCCGCACCTCGACATTGTCGGCCCAGACCACGCCGGTCGCCTCGCGCGCGCCGAGCGGCACCGCGACGATGTCGCCTGGCTTGAGATCGAGATCGGCCGGCACCCGGTAGGAATAGGCATGGTCGAGCGCGACCGGCACCAGCACGTCGACGAACGACGCGGGCCGCAGCGCGGATGCCAGCCTTTCACTCATGGAGAGCCTATTCGCTTGAACGCGTAGATAACCTAAGCTCGATCAAGGCAAAAAACATCGGAGGAAACCATGCGTGCCATCGGCTTCGCGCTCGTCGCCTGCCTCGTCGCCGGTCCGCTCGCCGCGCAGGACCGGATGCCGCCGATCCCGGCCGACAAGCTCACCGAGGCCCAGAAGCGCGCCGCCGAGGCGTTCGCGGAAGGGCGCGGATATCAGATTCGCGGGCCGTTCGTACCGCTGCTGCGCAGCCCGGAAGTCATGCTGCGCGCCAAGGCGATCAGCGATTATCTGCGCTTCAAGAACGTGCTGGAGCAGCGCCTTGTGGAAATGCTGATTCTGATCACCGCACGCGAATGGACCCAGCAATATGTCTGGAACTGCGCACTATCCGCAGGCGATGAAAGCCGGGCTCAAGCGCGAGATCGCCGACGCCATCGCGGACGGCCGCCGCCCTGCCGGCATGGCGGAGGACGAGGAGGCTGCCTACGACCTGGCGACCGAGATCCTGCGGCTCAAGCGGGTGAGCGACGCCACCTACGGCCGGGCAGTCGCCAAGTTCGGCGAACAGGGCGTCATCGATCTGCTCGGGGTCGTCGGCTACTACAATTTCCTGGCGATCGTGATGAACACGACGCGCACCGCGCTGCCCGCAAACGCTCAGGAGGCGCTCAAGCGCTATCCGGAGTGATCGATTTGCCGACCGGGTTGCGGCTGCTTAAGGAACGGTGAAGGACGGCAATGCCATAATGGCGTCTGACGGGAACCGGACGCCGTGAACGAAAAAGCCGCCATCGAGATGCCTTTCGCCGCCGCCGATGTGGCGACGGAAGTGGCGCGCTGGCTCGGCTATCTGGCGAGCGAGCGGCGGATGTCGCCCAAGACCGTCGAGGCCTACGGCCGCGATGTGCGCCAGTTCCTGACGTTCCTGTCGGAGCATCTCGGCCGCCGCGTCAGCCTCGCGTGCGCTCAGCGGCCTCGCGCCGGCCGACGTGCGCGCCTTCATGGCGTCGCGGCGCGCCGACGGCATCGGCGGACGATCACTCATGAGGTCGCTCGCCGGCGCGCGCTCGTTCGCGCGCTTCCTGGAAAAGAACGGCAAGGGCAAGGTCGGCGCGCTCGCGGCGGTGCGGGCGCCGAAGGTCGCCAAGACGCTGCCCAAGCCGCTCGCGATCGGCGCCGCCAAGCGCATGGCCGACACCGACTTGCGCGCCGGCGAGGAACGCGAGCCGTGGATCCTGGCGCGCGATGCCGCCGTGCTGGCGCTGCTGTACGGCTCCGGCCTGCGCATCTCGGAGGCGCTCGGCCTCGCCCGCAAGGATTTTCCCGCGCCCGGCAAGGGCGACGTCATCACGGTGACCGGCAAGGGCAACAAGAGCCGCATGGTGCCGGTGCTGCCGCAGGTCGCCAAGCTGGTCGCCGATTATCGCAAACTCTGTCCGCACAAGCGGACCGACGACGGGCCGCTGTTCGTGGGCGCCAAGGGCGGGCCGCTGTCGCCGCGCATCGTCCAGCTCGCGATGGCGCGGCTGCGCGGCGCGCTCGGCCTGCCGGAGACGGCGACGCCGCACGCGCTGCGCCATTCCTTCGCCACCCACCTGCTCGCCCGCGGCGGCGACCTGCGCGCCATCCAGGAACTGCTCGGCCACGCCTCGCTCTCGACCACGCAGATCTACACCGCGGTCGACACCGAACGCCTGCTCGAAGCCTATCGCAACGCCCATCCGCGGGCGTGAAGAAGGTGTGACAAGGCTCGGGATCGCCCACCCTCCCCCTTGCGTAAGCCGGCCGGTTCGCTCCATCGTCGCCGCCTGAGACTCAACCGAGGAGGGCGACGTGAGCCACGGTACGCATGCGGTCCAGCATGAGGTCGAGCATCAAATCGAGCATGAAGAAGGCCACGGCGGGCCAGGCGGCCATGGCGGCGGGATCGCGTCGAGCCTGAACAAGCGGATCGCGCTGCTGATCTCGGTGATGGCGCTGTTCCTGGCGATCTCCGAGACGCTCGGCAAGAGCGCGCAGACCGAGGGCATCGCGCTCAACATCAGGGCCTCCGACACCTGGAATTTCTTTCAGGCCAAGACCATCCGCCAGACCACGCTGCGCGTCGCCGCGCAGGGGATGAGGCTCGAGGCCGCGGCCACCGCCGACGAGACCAAGAAGGCCGCCATGCTCAAGCAGGCCGATGACTGGATGGCGACGGTAGCGCGCTACGATTCGGATCCGAAGGAAAAGGACGGCCGCAAGGAATTGCGCGCGCAGGCCGAAAGCTTACGAACACCAGCGCGACACCTCGCTGGCCAAGTATCACCACTACGAGTTCGCCTCGGCGGCCTACCAGATCGGCATCGTGCTGGCGTCGGCCGCGGTCATCACCGGCATGGTGGTGCTCGCGTGGGTGGCGATCGGGCTCGGCTTCTGCGGCCTGGGATTCATGGCGCTCGGGTATTTCAACCCGGACTATCTGCACCATCTGCACATTATCTAGCGGGCAAGGACGAACGAGCTGGTGAGGCGTGTGTGAGCGCGATCGGCAGAAGCAGTAATTGACCGTTTCCAAGACGACGCCGTCTCGGCGTCGAGATTGCGAAGGCTGGCGCGGGCTGGCACGGCGCGCCACGTTGGGCGCTCATCCAGGCTAAAGCCGATTCGCTGCGCGACGGCAACGGTGGCAAAGCGTACCGCGGACGTCCTTGCCCATCATCCGGTCGGACCTTTCTGAGTTCGCGGGCGATCTTGATCGGCTTGATGCGCAATGATCTTCGACCAGGCACGTACGTTGCCGGAACGATGAGGCCTCGCATTGATGACACGGCAGAGCGGGACCGCAACTCGGCACTGATTACGCAAGCGCGCCGGGTTGGGCGTGAATCGAAGGCGGAGCGTAGGGTTGCGCCGTGATCATGGCAGCCGCACGGCTGTCCGAGCAGCAGCATGGCAAACGTCAGGGCGCTTTTGCGACGCCCGGCGGCAATTCACTTCGACACACCGAAGGCTGTTCCTGCGATCGATTTGCTTTGTCACGCGGCCCGATTCGGTAGGGACGATAGGATTAACCTCCAATTATCTCACTGGCAGTACGACGCACTCGCGGAGGCACGACCTTGCGGGGTTGACCGCCGGTTACGAAGCCAAGAGCAAAAAATAAGAAGGAAACCAAATGCCTAACAATCAAATTGAATCGGTCGGTCACGGGAAGCCCCCCAAGCAGCACCAATTTCGACCCGGTCAGAGCGGCAACCCTCACGGTCGCCCCAAGGGCGTCCGGAATTTCAAGACGGATTTCCGCGACGAACTAAACGAAATCATTACCGTCCGCGACGGCGACCGTGACATTGCGATCTCAAAGCAGCGGGCATTGATCAAGCGGCTCGTCGCTCTCGCAATCGGCGGGGACGCGCGCGCAATGAACAGCGTCATGTCGTTTTGCGCGCGCGCCTTCGGCGACGAAACTGACGACGAGCAGCAGGCGCCGGAGGACCGCGAGATCATCGACGCTTTCGCCCGTGGTCGCGCCAAACGCCGCGGCGATAAATCGAGCGCCAGTCCATCCAAGTCGAAGGAGGTCGACCATGGATGAGGCAACGCAGAAGTTGATCCGTACCGAATTCCTTGCGTTCGCGATGAAGGCCTTTGCCAGCCTGAACAAGGGGCGAAGCCTAGGGCGCGCGAACCGTATCTCAGGCTCCTCGCCGACCGACTTGCGCGGGTTAGCGACGGCGAAATCAGGCGGCTTGTTATCAGCATGCCGCCACGTCATGGCAAGACCTTCCTGGGCTCGATCTGCTTGTCAGCGTGGATCTTGGCGCACGATCCCTCGGCCAAGATCCTGCTGCTGTCCTATGGTCAGGACCTTGCAGACAAGATTGCGTACGCCATTCGCGGTATCCTGCAATGCGATTGGTACCAGCAATCATTCCAGACCAGGCTCTCCAAAAATCGCGCAAAGGTGATGGATTTTGTCACCACGCACGGCGGCGGCGTTCGCTCGCTTTCGATTGAAGGCGGCGTGACCGGCCTTGGCGCGGATTTCATCATCATCGACGATCCGGTCGAGATCAAGGACTGCGACAACGTCAAGCGTCTCGACCGCGTCAACGAACTATTCGACAGTGAGATCAAGACTCGTTTCGACAATCCCAAAGAAAGGCAGCATCGTCGTCATTGCGCATCGGATCAGCGAGGACGATCTGCCTGGGCACGTCTTGAAGAAACCCGGCTGGCAGGAACTCAAGCTGCCACTCATCGCGCCACGTGTTCGCCGCTACAAGCTAAGCGACGGCGAAATCTGGGAACGCAGAAAGGGTGAGCTGCTCAGGCCCGACGCATTCACGCGGCGCGACATTGAAGAGCTCCGTGCATCAAAGCGGCCCGGCTTCGAGACGCTGCAGCAGCAGAATCCGGGCCGCAACGAGCGGCTCCGAATCAAGGCGGATTGCTTCCCTCTCTTTGATCCGTCTGGGCTACCGGCAGATCGGCCTGTGGTCCTGAGCATCGACCCCGGCCAGAAGGGCGGCGCAACGAACAGCTTCAGCGTGATCCAGGCATGGGCGCCGCACGGTGGCGTGCACCTGCTGCTCGATCAGTGGCGCGAACAGGCGCGCTATAACGAATTTCGCTCGGCCGTGCGGCAGTTTCGTGCGCAGGTATAGGCCGAGCGTCGTTCTGGTCGAAGCGACCGGACAGGGGCCGGCACTGAGTTCTGATCTCAAGCCGCAGAACGGCATGAAGGTCGAGCTGGTGACGCCGTCGGAAAACAAGGTTGAGCGCTTGCGCAAGCACCGCCGCATCATTCGCGACCGCCTCGTGCAGTTGCCGCATGACGCTTTGTGGCGCGAGGACTTCCTCCAAGAGGCCACGCTGTTCCCGTACAGCCCCTTTGACGACCAAGTGGACGCGCTCTCGCAGTATCTCGCCTGGATCACGGCGAATCCGAACCCGCAGAAGCGACCGCCAATGGCGACCGCACAAGCAATGGACTCGCAAGGTCGCCCCGTGCGTCAGTCTGGAAATGCGCCGACGATGCAGCTCAAGGGGGGTGTGCTATCTGGTCACAGCGGCAGGATGCTCAACTCGCCATTTCTGAAATCCAAGGGATGGGTGAGCTCCTAACATTCGGCTCGCACCGACGTCATGCTCCACTCACGCTCGCCGGCATTGTCGGCGAGCGTGGTATCTTTGCTCAGCAATTACCCTAGCCGCTCGACATAAGTGTCGCCTTTGAGGGTTCGTCTGCATCAATACAGTCAACTAACATTGCACTCCTCCTTCTTTAACTTAGGCGCGCATGTACAGCGGGGCCATATCCACTCATACGGCTGACGTGGCGCGACGATCGTGGAACGCAGCCATCCCGAGCAACTGCGCTTTCAGCAGCAAATCATCACAAAGGTGCAAGGGCACGACTTGTTGGCTACGCTTTAAGCGCGTGACCGCTCCCGTCGACTATTCGCGTGGCGATCGATGGCGCGAGGGTTGCCGGTCGACGCCGTTGTAAGACACGCTGCAGATCCTTGCCCGACCAGCGACACTGTGCCGGTGATTGTCGACCGGCTGACCGGCGAGGTGCGCCAGGGGCGAACGCTTCGTCACTGTCATGCGCGCGTCGGACTTCACCCTACGTCGAGGCGACCTGGACCCAAACGCTTGGCGACTGGATCGGGGCGCCCACGGATGCCTTTGCGGCATTGGCGGCCGTGCCGCGTTTCATCGCTCTCGATAACGCCAGGATCGCCGCCATCAAAGCCTGACTGTACGAGCCGCAGGTCAACCGAACCTGTGCGGAGATGGCAGCCCATACGGCCACGGCGGTGCTGTTGGGCCGCCCCCGTCGGCCGCACGACAAGGCCAACGTCGAGGCCTGCGTGCTGATCGTCGGACGCTGGCTGATCGTTCGGCTGCGCGACCGGCGGTTTTACAGCCTTGACGAGCTGAACATCCGCGGCTCGCGCTATAGGAGAGACCACCTTGCTCACCCACCGAACGCTCGATCTGCTGCACTAGCTCGACCTTGCCGGCTTGGCCAAGGCCTTCGACGAGATCGCAGCATCCGGTGATGTCGCGACCGTGACCCACCCTGAATGGCACGGCCTGCTACTCGACCGCGAGCTCAGCTATCGGCGCGACAAGCGGCTACTCGCCCGTTTGCGCTACGCCAGACTGTGCCATCAGGCTTCCGTCGAGGATGTTGACTACCGCGCCGCATGCGGCCTCGGTCGTGCGTTGTTCCAAAAACTCGCCGAGGGCAGCTGGATCGACACCCCTGAGACTGAAACACATGACGATCAACGGGACACTCCATCGCCCAAAAAGATCGAGCGTGCTCTGGTTTCCTAGCGACCGGAGCACGCTCGCATTCACACCTGGCTGGTCAGGCCCCTTTTATCCGCGGATGATCTCGACGGTGGCGCCCTCCTCGTCCGCCCTAAGGATTACGGGGCCCTGGCCACGAAATTCTCCACTGTCGCCAGGACACAACGAGGTGACCGCCACTTCACGCAAAGTGATGACAGTGCGCGGCACGTGCGCCGGGGTATACCGATGGTATTTAACCTCGACCTCGCCAGGCCCCAGGTTCTTGATACACCAGGCGACGACGATGTCGGTCACGGTGGCATGAATCTCTCCAGGCGGAATATCCCGGATTTCGCGATGTGCGTCTAGCGACACGCAGGAGAGCGACGGATTACGATAGTTCGGAGAGGTAGAATTAGTGTTCATTTTCTTATTTCCTATATTACTAGTTTTTCGTTTTCGTTTCTTAAGGGCGCCAAAAGCGACCCTATAACCCAGGCCGAGGCACCGATTGGCACCTCGGCGGAATATGTAGGCATCTGAGCGGGCCCTTCAAGCGAAGCAGCGATCGAAAACGCCGAGCAGGCCACCCCGATGTCGCACTCCAGCTTCCCTCGCGAGCGAAGTCGACTTCGATCCAAGTGTGCGGAGGACAGTCGGTCACGCACTCACAGCAGTCCCGGGCCGACGACCTGGCCTCTCCGGGTCTCTCGAGCAAAAATTGTGCGGAGGCTGGTCGTAACCGTCAGCGGCCAATGTAAGGTCGCGCCAAACACGACAATCAACAAGAGCGGGATACTCGATCGCCCAAAAAGGTCGAGCGTGCTCCGGTTTTCTAAGAAGACCGAGGCACGCTCTAATTCACGCCTGGCGGGTCCCGTTCTATCCGCGGATGATCTCGACGGTCGCGCCTTTCGCATACGTCGTCAGGGAGACGGGCCCCTGACCATGCAATTTCGTCCACTGGCCAGAGCGCAGCGGCGTTCTCGTAATTTGATGGTTGGTGCCAGTGGCATGCGCCACGCGCACCCGAGTGTGGCGATGGTGTGCGACTTCGACAACGCCAGGACCCAGATTTTCAATACGCCATGCGAGCACGACATCGCTACTCATGCAATAAACTGCTCTCGACGGAATTTTTTGGATTTCGCGATGCGTGTCTTGCGACACGCAGGAGACCGACGGATTACGATAGTTGGGGGAGGTGGATGTGGTCTTCATTATTTTTATAACCTTGTTTTTAGTTTTCATTTTCGTTTCTTAGGGACACCATCAGGCGCCCCGATAACACGACCGGGGCACCAACCGGTACCCGTCGGAATATGTAGGCATCTGCGCGGGCCGTTCAAGCGAAGCAGCGATCGAAAAGCGCCGAACAGGCCACACCAATGTCGCACTCCCGCCTCCCTCGCGAGCGGAAGTCGACCTCGATCCCAAGTGTGCGGAGGACGGTCGGTGCCGCACTTACCGAACAGCGCGTATCGCCGCGCGTACGTGAGCGCCGCCCCATGCGCTGCGGCGACGTCATGTCGGTGATCGGGCAGACCGGCCAGTCCGAGGCAATCCATTCGCCGGACGCGTGCGCCAGCATGGTGGTCAGATTGACGAAGCCACCGGCTTGGTCGACGCCGGTGGTCTGCAGCATTGGTATTTTTTATACGCTGTCGCGCATATTGGCCGGTTATACGCGATCGCGCATATTGACAATTTATACGCAATCGCGTATTCCATCGTCTTATGGACACCATCGCACGCACGCCCAAGCAGCTTGGCGCCGGCATCCGGCGCTACCGGCGCCAAAAGAACCTCACCCAGGCCGATCTGGGGGAAAAAATGCACGCACGACAGGCGACCGTCTCCAAGCTGGAGAGCCGGCGAGCCCGCCACGCAGTTGCGCATCCTCATGGATGCGCTTGACCGCGCTCGACCTCGAACTGGTGATCCGCCCGCGCACCAAGGTCTCGACCGAAGAGATCGAGGATCTGTTCTGATGGCGCGCCGGCCCACCCACGCGCCGCTCAACGTCTATCTCAACGCCCGGCTGGTCGGACGGCTGCGGCGCGAGAGCAGCGGCGCGATCGATTTCCAGTACGACAGGGACTGGCTCGCGTGGGACAACGCCATCCCGGTCTCGGTGTCGCTGCCGTTGCGCGAGGATCGGTATATCGGCGATCCGGTCATCGCCGTCTTCGACAACCTCCTGCCCGACAACGACGACATCCGCCGCCGCGTGGCTGAACGTGCGCACGCGGACGGCTCGGACGCCTACAGTCTGCTGTCCGCGATCGGCCGCGACTGCGTCGGCGCGCTGCAATTCCTGCCCGAAGGGCACCGAGCCCGGCAAGGCGGGCGCGCTCGATGCCGTCGCCCGTTGACGACAAGGACATCGCCGAGATCGTCAGCAATCTCGCGCGCAATCCGCTCGGCATCGGCGACGACCAGGAGTTTCGGATTTCGCTCGCCGGCGCGCAGGAAAAAACCGCGCTGCTGTACTGGAAGGACAAGTGGCACGGTCCCGCATGGCACGACCGCGACCACGCACATCATCAAGCCGCAGATCGGCACGCTGCCCAACGGCATCGACCTCACCAACAGCGTCGAGAACGAACATTTCTGCCTTGAGCTCGTCGCCGCGCTCGGCCTGCCGGTCGCCAAATCCAAGATCATCGACTTTGCCGGCAAGCGCGTGCTCGCGATCGAGCGCTTCGATCGGACCTGGACGCGCGACGGGCGACTTCTGCGCCTGCCGCAGGAGGATTGCTGCCAGGCGCTGTCGGTGCCGCCGACGCGCAAATACGAATCCGACGGCGGCCCCGGCATCCGCACGATTGTGGACTTCCTCAAGGGCAGCGATACGCCGGACGCCGACCAACGAACGTTCTTCAAAGCGCAGATCGTGTTCTGGCTGCTCGGCGCCACGGACGGTCATGCGAAGAATTTCAGCATCCGGCTCGCTCCCGGTGGGCGCTTCCGCCTGACGCCGCTCTACGACATCGTGTCGACGCAGCCGAGTCTGGATGCCGGTCAAATCAAGCAAAACCAGATGAAGCTGGCGATGGCGTCGGCACCAACCGTCACTACGCCGTTCACACCGTTCTCCGGGCGGCATTTCGTGCAGACGGCGAAGAGCTGCCGGCCTGCCCGATAAGATGGTGACGGACGTGATCGCGGAGCTCCGCGACACGGCAGCAAAAAACATCGAGCAGACCCGCGCGGCAATGTCTAAGGATTTCCCCCAAAAGATAGCTGCTTCGATAGCCGGCGGAGCCGAACGGCGCATCAACACTCTGGCGTTGACCGGCGTAGACTAGTATTCGTTTCCGGAAGCGGTGGATATCAATCCGCTCAATCTGTGTCAGCACCGTCTGCATCGTCAGCGGACCTGAGGCTTTCATCTTCCGATCCAGTTGCGACCATTCATTGGACGAGGCTTAGGCCACCGTCTCCTCGGGTGCGTGCTGACGGTGTAGACGGTCTCGCAGCATGGAGTTTCGTACGCCGCCCTCAGCCTGATGATCTGCGTGCTTAGGGCCCCGGGCGGCGGATTTCCACGCCCAAGGTGCGCAAGAAGGTTTGAATGCGCATCAGGCAGCCCGCTGTGCCTTAATGCGTTTTACATCTTTCGGCTTCAGGTTCCGTCGTGCCATTTTCAAGTCGTAGTGGGACTGAAGATTCATCCAGAACTCCGGACTATTTCCGAAGTACAAGCTCAGCCGCAGGGCGGTATCGGCCGTGATGCGCCGTCGATTGTTGACAATTTCAGCGATCCGGTTCGGCGAGATGCCAATTGCCTTAGCGAGCTGATTGTGCGAGAGGTCGAATTCGGTCAGGAATTCCTCTTTTAGCATTTCACCCGGGGTGACTGGTGCAAATTCTTTCTCCGTCATGGCCATCTCCCTATCAGTGGTAATCGACGATCCGGACTTCGTGGGGTTCACCGTCAAGCCATTTGAAGATAACTCGCCACTGATCATTGATACGGATCGAGTGGAAGTCCTTGAGGTTACCCTTAAGCTTTTCAAGCCAATTCGATGGCGGCACCGTTGAGTCCTCCCGAAACGGCTCGCCGCATTGACTGCCTCAAGCTTGCGCTTGGCGGGACGAGCAATCCCCTGGAACTGGCGCACGTAGGCGCAATCCGACAAAGGGCAGCTTGCGACCGTTCTCTTGTTCCTATATGTTCTTTATTCGAAATTGTCGAATCGGCTCCGAATGACCCGTTATGGCCGATCATATCGTCATCACCGAGAAGATCAGTCAGGCCAGAGACGTTCGTGCCGCTCTTGGGACCGCGATACGGCGCTATCCTCCCGGCCGAGGGTCATCTGTTCGACTCTGGTCGAACCGGAGGATGTGTCCCCGCTGGAAGCGCTGGTCGCGCGGTCCTTCTGCGGCCTGACGGGCTTTACGGCACTCGCCCGGCGGAGCGGCGGAAACAAGGCCGCAGACTCCGAGCCATCCGTCGCGCCCTCCGCACGGCGCGAGGCGTCTGGCTGGCGACCGACTGCGATCGCGAGGGTCAGCTCATCGGTCAGGAGATCCTCGAGCATTATTGGTACCGCGGCCAGGTCATGCGGGTGCATGTTCACCGCGCAGGATCCGCAGACGATCCGTGACGCTTTCGCCGGGCGAAACCAAATATCGCGTATGCAGGCTCCACGCCGCGGCCGTTGCGCGGCGACAGTCCGACCAGATCTACAATCTGTCGCTCACCCGCACCGCTACCGTGCTTCTGGGTCGAGGTGCGCGGCAGTCATCGGCGTCGGTCGTGTGAAGACGCCGACCTTGGCGATCGTGTGCAAGCGGGAGCTGGAAATCCTGCAACTTCGTGCCGATCGCCTATTTTGAATTTGTCGCCACCGCGAATGTTGCCGGGAGGCCCATTTCCAGATGCGGCACGCGCTGCCAGCGACCGGATCGTTCGGGCGCGAGGATTGCTTCAGGACGTGGTCAAAGCCGCTCAAGGCTTCGAGGGGCGCACTCTGCTGTCACGCGTTGAAGACAAGCGGCAAGCAGACCACCCAAGCTGCACGATCTGCCATCGCTGCAAAAACTCTGCGGGTCGCGCTTTGGTTGGCCGGCGAGCAAGACACTCGCGTTGGCGCAGGAACTCTATGACGGCCCGGGCAAGAAGATCATCACGTATCCTCGCGCGGAGGTGCGCTACCTACCACAGAGCTTGATATCGGACGTACCGAAGATCGTGGCCGGACTGCGGGCGGGCCAATCGTTGAGCGCAATCCCGGTGCCCGATCCGCCGGTGATCCGCCGAGGTGCAAGCGGCGCT